>JADJVF010000038.1 GCA_016716705.1 Holophagales bacterium | reverse complement strand
TGTTCAGGAGGACGAGAAGTGCCGCCCACCAAACCGCTCCACGAACCTCACAAGATCAAGACGGTCCGGCTGATCGCTTTCCCGACCCTCGAGGAGCGGAAGCGCAACCTCGCTCAGGCGCACTTCAACGCCTTCAACCTCGCGCCCTCGCAGGTCTCGTTCGACATGCCCTCGTACGGGACGAGCGCGATGAGCCAGGACCAGATCGCCGGAGCCAGCTCGTCGGGCGACGAGGCCTACGCGGGCGCGCGGAACTTCGGGACGCTCGTCAGCGCCGTGAACCGGGTGCTCGGCCACACCTACGTGTGCCCGACGCACAACAGCCTGGGCGCGGTGAAGCTCCTCGTCGCCACGCTCATCCTGAGCGGCTCCTCGTCCCGAGCAACGCGCGCGGCCGGGTGGACGTCCTCGCGCCGCTGCGGATCGAGATCGCCGACGTCCGCGATCACGACGAGAAGCTCTTCACCGGCAACTTCGACCTCGCGCGCCTCGAGGCCCTCCTTTCCGAGCGGAAGGCGGCGATGATCGGCGGGCAGGCCTTCGCCGACGGGCAGCACCCGTTCAGCCTGGCGAACCTCCGCGCGTGCGCGGGCCTCGGCCGACCGGCACGGCCTGCGCTCGTCCTCGACGTCTCCGCGTCATCGAGAACGCCTGGTACATCCAGCGGCACGAGGCGGGGCAGGCACGCGGTCGATCGCCGACCTCGTGAAGCAGATCGCGAAGACGGCCCACGTCATCCTGCTCGACGGCGCGCAGGACGCCAAGAGCAACACCGGCGGCCTCCTCGCGACCGACAACCCCGCCCTCCACGAGCGCTTCATGAACGAGGTCGTGGTGTACGAGGGTCTCACACAAGGTCCTGGCGCGGGGCCTCGCCGAGATGTGTGACGAGGCCGAGGTGCAGTGGGTGATGCACCAGACCGAGCGGTTCACGGAGCGGCTGCGCGCGGCCGGCATCCCGCTAGAGCGCGGCTGCGACGGCGCCTACCTGAGGGCCGACCTGTTCCTGCCGCACGTCACAGTCCTCCCGGAGCACGCCCTCGCGTGCGCTTCTACCAGATCGGCCGGCGTCCGGGCTGTCGTTCGGGGCTCGCGGCCGCGACGACACCTCCTTCCGGTCCAGATCCCGCGTCTGGCGATGACGAACTGGCAGCTCGACCAGGTGGCCGACGCCGTCATCCGCTTCCAGGCAGCGCGGAAGGTGGCTCCGCTCGAGATCGAAGGACGGCGCCTGGAACGACCAGCTGCGGTTCCGGTCGGTCTACGCCGACCTCGTCACCTACGACTTCGACTGCTATCCCTTCGTCATCCACACCACGGAGCCCATCGCGCGCACCACCCGCGAGGAGCGCGAGCGGGCCATTCGCGAAGCCGGCTGGAACACGTTCCTCCTGCGCTCGGCCGACGTGACGATCGACCTCCTGACCGACTCCGGCACCACGGCCATGAGCATCGACCAGTGGGCGGCCTACGACGGCGCCCGGGCCACGCCGGCCACCAGCGACGCCTACGTCGCTTCGTGGCGGCCATGAAGGACATCTACGGGTACGAGTACATCCTCCCCACGCATCAGGGTCGCGCCGCCGAGCAGATCCAGAGCGAGGTGATGATCAAGCCTGGACAGTTCGTCCCGGGCAACATGTACTTCACCACCACGAAGATCCACCAGGAGCTCGCGGGCGGGACGTTCGTCGACGTGATCGTGGACGAGGCGCACGACCCCGTGGTGAGCATGGACAACCTCCGCGAGGTGTACGCCTACTGTCGTCCCAAGGGGATCCCGGTACTGTTCGACGCCACCCGCGCCGTCGAGAACGCCTACATGATCCAGAAGCGCGACGCGCGCTACCACGGCACGCACATCCGCGACATCCTGCGCGAGATCATGGCGCACGGCGACGGCTGCACCGTGTCCGGAAAGAAGGACTTCCTCATCAACATCGGCGGCCTCCTGGCTTTCAAGGACAACGCCGAGTGGGCGCGCGCCTCGGAGGAGAAGCTCCGGATCTACGAGGGGGGCGTCCGCGACGGCGGCCTCCCCGCGGCCGACCTCGCGGTGGCGCGTGGCGTCGAGGAGATGCTCGACGACCGCTACATCCGGACCCGCGTCGAGCAGGCTGCGTGGCTCGCGGATCGCCTCATCGAGGCCGGCGTCCCCGTGGTGATGCCCACGGGGAGCCACGCGGTCTTCATCGACGTGAAGCGTTTCCTGCCGCACGTCGACCAGGACGAGTACCCGGCCCAGCGCCTCGCGTCGGAGATCTACCTGGAGACGGGCGTCCGCGTCATGGAGCGCGGAAACGTGTCGAAGGGGCGCGACGCGAACGGCAAGAACTACCGTCCCGCGCTCGAGCTGGTGCGCCTCACGATCCCGCGGCGCGTCTACTCGAACGAGCAGATGAGAGCCGTGGCCGACGGGATCGCGAGGCTGTACGAGCGGCGGGAGGCGATCAAGGGGCTGAGGTTCGTCTACGAGCCGCCGGCGCTCCGGTTCTTCCAGGGGCGCTCGAGCCCCTGGGCTGATCCTCCGGGCGCGCGCGGGCGGGGTCCGACTCCCCGCCCGCGGCGCTGGGAGGAAGGAGAAAATCAAGACCTGACCCCATTTCAGGGGGCGTCAGGCGGATGTAGGCCACTCCGTTCTCGAGCAGGGTGATCTCGATCGTGCGCTCGCCGCGGCGGTACCAGAGGGTGCCGCCTGTGCATTTCCTGCCAAGGAGGATGACGCCCGAGCCCGAGGGCCGGGTAGTGGCCCTGGTTCTTGCGGGCTTGCCGAGCACCTGCCGGACGTCGGCTTCGACATTTGCCGTGCTGGACGACCGCGTCGGCGCCGGCGGTGAGCCGCGTCTCCGAGGGGTTACCTCGGTGACCCGCCCGGCAGCGTCGAGGGTCACCACCATGCCGCTGTAGCGCTTCCACTGGAGCGAGAAGCGCTTGTGCCGGCAGGCGTCGCGGCGGTCCGGCGGCCCGAGGAGGAGATCACGTCGTTCTCGCCCTGGCCGGGGACGCCGCGGATGGTGAGGGGGCCGAACCGGAGTGGGGGCGTAGTCGGAAACGTACGCCGACTCATCGGTGGCGACCTTGTAACAGCCGCTGCAGGCGGCCAGGTGGACGGCCGCCACGATCCAACAGGCTAGTACCGACTTTGAGGGATGGAGACAGGACGGGTTCACGACGTTGCAGTGTGTGGCGCAGCGGGCCGTCGGGCAAGCTCCGAACTCCCGGAGGAATCCGGCCTTCGGCTATTCCGACAGCAGCGCCTCGATCCGGCGCGACGAGGGCGAGACCCCTGGGGGCGTACCTCTCACGAATGCGCGCGAGCCTGGCCGCCTCGGCCTTGCAGCCCCCGCACCAGCCGGCCCAGAAGAAGAGGAGCACCGGCCCACCGCGCGATTCCGACAGACGGACCTTCGCGCCGAAGAGGGGATCCCGGGGCGAGCTATAGTGGAAAAATCAAGACCTGACCCCACCCTCCGGTATACTCGAGGCATGAGAACGAAGTCTTTCTGCCGTCGCGTTTCGCGATCGGGAGTCCGTCTTTCGCCATCGCCCAGGGCCGCCTTCCCGCCGACTGGGAGCAGAAAGTCGCGACGGTGGTGAAGGAGCCGAGCGCGCCCGGAAGGTCGTGGAGGCCGGACGGCAGCACGACGCGAAGAGGCAGGCGTCCCTCGACGTCATGAAGTCGTCCGAGGCGGACGTGAGGGCGGCTTTTCTGAACCAGGCCTCCTCCGTCGGCGAACGCCAGCTCTCCGTCAGCCTCCTCAGGGACGATCGCCGGAAGGCCTCGCTGGCGGTGGTGGACTCCCTCCTGGCGGTGCGGCCCCTCGTTTCTGTCAAGGAGTGGAAGGAGCTCTGGCCCGAGGGCTACTTCACTCCCCCCGCCAGGCCCGCCGTCTTTACCGGCAGGGTCCAGAAGGCGCTCCCGTCGGTCGTCCAGGATCCGGCGCGTCTGAAGCAGGCGGAAGGGGTCATGACGAAGTTCCTGTCCGCCGCGAAGGGCGACGAGGCGGCCCGGATGAAGGCCACGACCAAGTTCTGGAAGCTCCTGGAGAGCTACGAGTCCTTTCGCGACGACTTCATCGACCTCGTGAACGAGCTGGAAGAGCGCCAGATGAAGTCCGACAACGCGGTCGTCGGCGCCGCGGGCGACCTGCAGCGGATCCTGACGCCCGAGGAGTGGACCGCGCTCGTTGCGCTCGCTGGAGCCGGCGCCCTGACGGCGCGTCCGGAACGGGAGGGGATCCATGCACCCTGGAACCATCCGGCACGCCGTTCTCGTCGTTGCCCTGACGCTCGCGGGTCGTGCCTTCGGGCAGGATCCCGGATCTGTCCCTGCGCCGGAGCCGAAGCCCTACGAGCAGGTCGTCAAGCTGTGGAAGGCGCAGCTCTCGGAGGAGTTCCTCCTCAGGAAGATCGAGAGAGAGCAGGTCACCTACCGGCTGTCGACCGACGACATCATCGCGTGCAAGACGGCGGGACTGCCCGAGTCGGTCATCGAGGCGATGATGAAGACGGGCGGCCCTCCGGCACCGGCCGCGAAGGCCGTCGCAGCGCCCGCGGTGGAGATCCGGCCGGTACCAGCTGCGGCACCGCCCGCGGCACCTGCGCCCACGGTGCCAACGTTGCCAGCGGCGCCACCTGTTCCGCCTGTCGTGCCCGTGGTGGCCGCCCCGCCGGCGGCCCCCGCCGCCGTGACGGTCCCGAGCCCGGTCCCCTGGGTCGACCGTTCCTGGGACGGTCTCGTCCGGCGCAGCCCCGGAGTCGTCCTGTTCCGGCCCCGGTGGGAACCCGGGAAGCTCTCTTTCCTCGAGGGTGAGGTCCGCTGGCTCGACGCTGCGGACGCGGCGAGAAACGTCGTGCTTTCGTTGGCGATCATCCAGGAGCAGTTCCTCGTCTGTCCGGACGACGCCTCCTCTGACAGCGGCTGTTACGAGTGGGGCGTGAAGACCGCGGACGCCGAGTTTCGCTTTCGCGACGCGGCAGGGAAGCGCGAGATGAGCTCGAAACCGCTCGAGCTCTTCAACGCCATGAAGACGATCGCCCCGAGTCTCGCCGCGAAGAAGTACCGGGCGAAGAAGGGGTAGACCATCCGGGCTCCCGGAGCAACACGCCGGCCTCCCGAGTCCAGGCAGCCCGGGGCGCCCGTTTCCGGCGGTCCGGGCTGGTCCCGGATGCGCCTCGTCGGCCTCGGCGTCCTCGTGATCCTGACGGTCCTCCGTTCGGCGTGGGCCACCCGCCACGACGGTTTGACGATCGACGAGCCGTACCACCTCGTGGCAGGCGCGGCCTACGCCCGGCTCGGCGACTACCGGCTCAACCCCGAGCATCCGCCGCTGGTGAAGCTCTGGCTGGGGGCCGTCCTTCCACCGAGCGTTCTCCCGGTCCCACCTTTCCGGCCGCTGTTCGAGAAGCCCGACGAGAGGGCCTTCGCCGAATCCGCCGTCTACACGGACGCGGATCCGGATGCGGTCCGTTCGCGCGCGCGGGCGGCGATGCTCGTCCTGAACGGGGCGCTGCTCTTCCTGCTCGGAATCGAGCTCCGCCGCGGGATGGGGGAGATCCCCGCGCTGCTCTCGGTCCTGTTTCTCGCGATCGATCCGACGGTCGCCGCTCACATGCCGGTCGCGATGACCGACCTCCCGGTCGCGCTCCTCTCGGCCATCGCCGTCCTGGCGAGCGCCCGGGCGGTGAGAACGGCCAGGGTCCGGGACGTGGTCCAGGCGGCCCTCGCGCTCGGCGGAGCGGTCGGCACGAAGCACTCGGCGCTCGTGGTGGTGGCCGTCGTCCTCGGTCTCGCCCTGTTCGAGGTCCTGCGCGAGCGGGCCGAAGGCCCGACCCGCCGGCGGCGCGCGGCGGCCGCCGCTTTCGTTCTCGTCGGAGCCTGGGTCTTCCTGTGGGGTCTCTACGGGTTCCGCTTCCGCGAGAGCGGTGACGCCGGCGACACGTTCAACAGACCTCTCGCCTCAAAGCTCGACGACGTCGGCAGCCCGCTGGTCCGCGAGAGCCTCCGTGCCGCCGAGCGGTGGAGGCTCCTGCCGCGTCCCTACATCTGGGGGCTGGCCGACGTCACGCGCGCGGCCGTCGAGGGGAGGAGCTTCCCGTTCTTCGCGTTCGGGAGCATTCGTTCGACGACGCCGGCCTGGTACTTCCCGGCAATCCTCGGCGTGAAGCTCCCTCTCGGCCTCCTGGCGCTGGCGATCGGTGGCCTCGCCTGGGCCGCGGCGGGGCGGGCGGCGCGGTCGCCGTCACGAGACACGCTCCTCGCCCTCGGGCTTGCCGCCGGGGCGTTCCTCGCGACGCTGGCGGTGGCGAGGGCCGGATATGCCGGCGTCAGGCACGCCCTGCCGGTCTTTCCGGCGCTCGCGGCCCTCGCAGGCGCCGCCGCGGCGGACCTCTGGGGGCGCGACCGCCGGATCCGCGTCGCCGTGGCCGGCCTCTTCACGATCGCGACAGCGTCCGCGCTCCTCGTGCCGCGGCCGTGGGAGTTCCACAACCTGCTGGCGGGAGGGACCGCAAATGCCTGGAAGCTCTTCAACAACGAGGGGATCGACCTCGGGCAGCGTTCCCGCGAGCTCGCCCGGTACGAGCGGGAAGTCCTGCGGCCGAGGGCGGAGGTTCCCTTCGTCGCCTACTCGATGGCGCCGGAGCAGAGCGCGCGGCTCGGCCTCCGAGGCCGCGCCTGGGAGAGCGCGGACGGCTCGGGCACCCTGACCGGGACGTTTCTCATATCCGCCGTGGAGGTGGCACCCTCCAGCGCGTGGGACTACGAGCCCCTCCGGCGGGTCGAGCCCGTCGACCGCCGAGGGAACCTCCTCGTACCGAGGGACCTTCCGCTTGCCCTGGCTGAAGGCGCAGGGCTCTACTTCGAGGGGCTGTCCCTGGCGCACGGCCCGTGGCGGAACGCCGCGAAAGCCCGCGACCGGTTCGCCGAGGCGGCGCGCCTCCATCCGCGCGCCTTCGCGGCAGCGCTCGAGCTGGGGAACCTGGAAATGGAGCTCGGGCGCCCGAAAGAGGCGGTCGCCGCCTGGGAGGCGGCCCTGGCGGCGGTATGAGACGAAACCGTTCGCGCGGCACTTCGGGACCGGATCGATCGGCTTCGGAGGACGCCAGGGGATCCCCCCCGACCCATCCGGAACCCCTGGCTGGAATGAGAGCACGAAAGCCGTCACGCGTGCATCACGGCGCTTGCCCGGGCAAACAGGCTATGTTACACCTCTGCTGTGCCGACGCGACGGACGCGCCCTCCAGCGATCACCGGACCCCGCTGGGGAGTCGAGCTGACGCGGATCGAGGTCCTTCGCCTTCGCGAAGTCCTCAAGCTCGCGGGCCTTCCGATCACGCCGCCCCGCATCGCCGTTCTCTGGGGGCTCCAGCGTGCGGGTGCGCCCGTCACGCTCGCCGAGCTGTCCGAGCTGTTCGAAAAGAAGGGGTGGACGCGGTCCACCGTCTCCCGGTCCGTCAACGACCTCGTCGGAGCGGGTCTGCTGACGAGGGAGACCGTCGCTGGCCGGGGCGTCCAGCTTCTGGCGGCCGCCCCTGAGCCGCGGCTTCCCGAGGGAATCGAGTACTACCTCTGCGAGGGATGCTCGGTGAACGAGTGCCTCGAAGATGCCCACGTGACCGCCTCGGGCCCCGCAAGCGGCCCCAAGGCTCTGCCGAGGGCCCGGGTCGACGAGATCGTCGACGGCCTCTGCACCCGCCGGGAAGAGCGCGAGCGAGCGGGACTCCCCGTCCGGGCGCGCTGACTCGCAGGGAGACCCGCTAGCAGATTCGCGGGAGCTGGTCGCCCGTCAGGAGGTCGACGATGCGCCGGCCGCCGACGCGGCTCTTCAGGACGACCCGTCCCGGGTGCTCACCCGTCACCTCGCCGACGATCGCCGCCTCCGCGCCGTACGCGTGCGCACGTAGCAGCGAGAGCGCCTCGTCGGCCCGCTCGCGGGCGACGAACGCGAGGAGCTTGCCCTCGTTGGCGACGTAGAGCGGGTCGAGGCCGAGGATCTCGCACGCACCGCGCACTTCCTCGGCGACGGGGATCGCCGCCTCGGAGATCGTGACGCCGACGCCGGCGGCCTTCGCGATCTCGTTGAGGACCGAGGCCACGCCGCCCCGCGTCGGGTCGCGCAGGACGTGAACGCCCCGGCCGAGGGCTTCGAGCAGGGTCGCGACCATGCCGTTCAGCGGGGCGGAGTCGGTCGTGACCGTCGTTCCGAACTCGAGCCCTTCGCGCAGCGCCATGATCGCGATTCCGTGCTGGGCGATCGCGCCGGAGACGAGGATCACGTCGCCGGGCCTGGCCCTTCGCGGCGAGATCTCGATGCCGTCCGGGACGAGGCCGACGCCGGAGACGTTGATGAAGATGCCGTCTCCCTTCCCGCGGTCGACGACCTTCGTGTCTCCCGTGACGATGGAGACGCCCGCGGCCTTCGCCGCCTCGGCCATCGACCGGGTGATCCTCCAGAGGTCCTCCATGGGAAGCCCCTCTTCGAGGATGAGAGCGGAGGAGAGCGCGAGGGGCCGCGCCCCGCACATCGCGAGGTCGTTCACGGTGCCGTGGACGGCGAGGGAGCCGATGTCGCCGCCCGGGAAGAAGTACGGACGAATGACGTAGGAGTCGGTCGAGAAGGCGAGCCGGCCGGCCGGAACGGGGAGGACGGCACCGTCGTGCATCTCGGAGAGCGCCGCGTTGTCGAACGAGGCCGCGAACAGCTTCTCGACGAGCATCTGGGAGAGGCGTCCGCCTCCGCCGTGCCCGAGGAGGATGTGGGGGGTGTCGGAAATGGGAATGGGGCAGGAGAACGCCTGAAGCTTCTCGCCGAGGTCGTCACTCATCGTCCTGGTCCGATCCTCACTCGCGGCCGTAGGAGTAGTAGGCCGCGCAGGCCCCCTCGGAAGAGACCATCGGAGCGCCGAGCGGCTTCTCGGGCCTGCATTCCTTGCCAAAGGCGGCGCAGTCGCGCGGCTTTGCGAGCCCCTGGAGGATCGCCCCGGCGATGCAGACAGCGGGCTCTTCGGCGGTGACGGTCTCGACGTCGAACCTCTTGGCCGCGTCGAACCGCTGGAACCGGGGCGTAAGGGCGTAGCCGCTTTTCGGGATGACGCCGATGCCGCGCCACGGCCGGTCGCACGTCTCGAAGACCTCGGAGAGGAGCTTCTGCGCCGGGAGGTTGCCGGCGGGCGAAACGCAACGGGAGTACTGGATCTCGACGCCGTGCCGCCCCTCTTCGAGAGCCGCGAGTGTCATCCGGATGCCGACCATCAGGTCGAGCGGCTCGAATCCGGTGACGACGATCGGGATCCGGTATTTCTCTGCTATCGGGTCGTACTCGTGCGTCCCCATCACGGTACAGACGTGTCCGGCGGCGAGGAACCCCTTCACGAGGCAGGCGGGTGAGGAGAGGAGCGCCTCCATCGCGGGCGGGACGAGGACGTGGGAGACGAGGACCGAGAAGTTCGGGAGGTCGAGACGTTCCGCCTCGAGGAGCGCGCCGGCGATGGCGGGGGCCGTCGTCTCGAAGCCGACGGCGAAGAAGACGACCTGCCGCTCCGGCAGCTTCTGCGCGAGGCGGACGGCGTCGAGCGGCGAGTAGAGCATCCGCACGTCCCCGCCGCGGGCTTTCACCGAGAGGAGGTCGAGCTCGGAGCCGGGAACGCGGAGCATGTCGCCGAAAGACGTGAAGGTCACCTCCGGACGGCGGGCGATGGCGACCGCGCGGTCGATCAGCTCGAGCGGCGTGACGCAGACGGGGCAGCCCGGGCCGTGGACGAGGGTCACGAGCTCGGGGAGCATCCGGTCGAGGCCGTACTTGATCAGCGTGTGGGTCTGCCCGCCGCAGATCTCCATGAGGGTCCAGGGCCGAGTGACGAGCGCGCGGATCGAGTCGGCGACCTTCCGGACGCTCTCCTCGTTCCTGTACTCGTCGACGAACTTCACGAGACGTCCGCCTTCGTCGGGCTCTCGGAGCTTCCCAGCTCGCCCATCTCCTCGAGAGCCGCCCAGATGTCGTTGGCGTGCTCCTCGTCGATCTTCGAGATCGCGAAGCCGACGTGGACGAGGACGTAGTCGCCCACCACCGCCTCGGGGACGTAGGCGAGGCAGATCTCCTTCGTGACGCCGCCGAAGCTGACGACGCCCATCGTCATCCCGACGGGGCTCTCGTCGATGCGGACGATCTGGCCGGGAACTCCGAGGCACATGGGGACCCCCTTTGCGAAGGCGGGAAGTATAGGGGGACGCGGTCAGCCGGCCGAGGGGTCCGCGGAGGCGGGGGAGGGCGTGTCGACGGGCTCGCGGTCGAAAACCGAGGCGAAGTGGACGACGAAGCGCCGGGCCACGTCGGCCACGGAGGGCGGAGTCCGGCCGGGGTTCGCCTTCTCGAGCGACGTGACGCCGCCGTCGGAGATGCCGCACGGGACGAAGAGGTCGAACCGCTCGAGTCGCGTCGTGACGTTCAGGGCCACGCCGTGCGTCGTCACCCAGTCGGAGAGGTGGACGCCGATGGCGGCGAGCTTGTCGTTCCCGACCCAGACGGACGACCAGCGGGCCGGGACGTCGCTGCGGGCCGCCACGACGCCGAAGTCGGCGGCCGTCAGGATGAGGACCTCCTCGAGGCGTCTCACGAGGAGCTTCACGTCCTTCTCACTCCCATCGAGGCGGAGGATCGGGTAGGCGACGAGCTGGCCCCGGCCGTGAAAGGTCAGCTTCCCGCCCCGGTCCGACGGGCGAAGCGCGACGCCGAGGCGGGCGAGCTGGTCGGCGGGAAAGTGAAGGTCGCCCGTCCCCGCGTTCCTCCCCACGGTGATGACGTCCTCGTGCTCGAGGAGGAAGAGCGTTTCGGTTCCTCCCGCCTTCGCACGCGTTCTGGCGGCGTGCTGGAGTACGACGACGTCGTCGTACGGCCGCGGCCCGAGCGGGAGGAGGGAGACGACGTCGAGTGCGCGGCGCATTCAGCCGAGAAGGTAGCAGCCCGCGAGGAGCCGGTTCAGGGAAAGGTCGGCGAGATGGGCGGGAGAGTCCGGCCGCTCGCCGGCTTCCAGCGGACGTCCTGTTTCGGTCGGCGAGAGGCGACCTGCCGAGAGGGCTTCGACAAGGGCGGTTTCGACGTCGCCCATCGTCCTCGTACCGTCGAGGAGGGGCAGTACGAACCGGTCGAGGGGCTCGAGGTCGAGCGGCTGGTGGAGGAGGTTCGTTGCAAGCCCGCCGCGGGAGGCCTGGTGGCGGGAGATCGGGACGGCGAAGGGCCTCTCGGGAAGGACGGTGGCGATGGGGACGGAGAGGAGATGCGGCGCCACGGTCTTCGCGACGACGGCCTTGTGAAGAAGCTCGCCCAGGATGGGCAGCGGTGGCACCTCGCCGCCAGATCGGCGGGCGGCTTCGGCGAGGACCCGCGTCGCGGACTCGTAGTCGAGAGTTCCGGGCCAGACGTCGTAAAGGGCGTGGAGCAGGGCGCGAAGTCGCGGGTCTCCCGTGGTCAGGGTGCGAGTTCCGGCCGCAGCGAAACGCTCCTCGCCCGGGGCGAACGGGTCGGCCGACGGATCGAAGGGCCTGACGAGCGCGCGGAATCGGCATCGCTCGAGCCGGTCGGGAACCGGGCCCCTGGCGAGCGAGAGTCCGGCGTGACAGAAGAGGCTCCGCCGGAATCGGGCGTTCCTGAGGAAGTCGAGGTACTGCTCGCGTTCGATCCGGGTGGTGGCGAATCGGTCGAGTGCCTCCCAGACCTCGGGGGCGAGGATCTCGTCCGGGGTCCCCCAGCGTTCTTCCGTCACGTACTGGAGGCCGTGCCGGGCGACGCGCTCCATCATCTCCGAGAAGTAGACGGGGTTGTTCTCCGCCTCGAGGTCGTCGTGAAGGAGAGACCAGTCCTTCGCCTGCTCGACGTACGAGGCCTGCTCGTCGAGGATGATCGACCAGAGACTTCCGTCGGACTTCGTGGAGTCGGCGAGGAAGCGCATGAACCCGCGGACCTCGCGAAGGCGCTCCGCGGGATCCGGGATGTTCCGGATCCGGTAGAGCATCATTTCCCGGAACATCACGCCGATGTGCCAGCCCGGAAAGACGTTGTAGCTGAGGTAGACGATGCCGTTCGGCGACAGCCGCTTCGAGCAGACCTCGAGGACGGCATCCTGGACCTCGGGAGGGACCCACGAGTAGAGGCCGTGCCCGACGATGTAGTCGAACGAACCGAAGCTCTCGTCGAGGTCGCGCAGGTCCATGGCGTGGAAGACGACGTTCGTCGCGCCAGCCCCGGAGGCGAGCTCCCGCGCCTCCTCGATCTGCCTCCGGGACAGGTCGACGCCGACGAACTCGGCGCCGGGCATGCTCCAGGCCATCGGGACGAGGTTCATGCCACGGGCGCAGCCCAGCTCGAGGACGCGCGCGTTCGCCAGGGGAGGCGGGTCGAGCCCGCGGAGCAGCGTCGTCACCGCGAGCACCTCGGGGTGCGTGTTCGAGAACGAGGCGGCCATGTAGGGCACGTCGTCGTAGCTCGTTCCAACGAATCCCTTCATCACTCCCTCTCTGATCTGTTCGCTGCCGCGGGCGGAAAGGGAAAGGGAAAGGGGGGCTCGAAAGCCCCCCGTGGATCCCGTCTCCCGGGGCGTAACGTGCCGTCGTCCGTCAGTCGAGCTCCGGGAAGGCCCCGCTCTCCAGGGTGGCCTTGACCACGCCCATGAACGCGTCGGCCTCGGCCCCGTCGACGAGCCGGTGGTCGAACGACAGCGCCAGGTAGCCCATCGTCCGGACGGCGATCGTGTCGGTTCCGTCGGGCAGCTCGACGACCTTCGCCCGCTTCTCGATCGTTCCGATATTGAGGATGGCAACCTGCGGCTGGTTGATGATCGGCGTGCCGAAGAGCGAGCCGTAGACGCCGGGGTTCGTGATGGTGAAGGTGCCCCCCTGCACGTCGTCGGGGAGGAGCTTCTTGCTCCGCGCCCGGCCGGCGAGGTCGTTGGCGGCGCGGGCGAGGCCGACGAGCGAGAGGTCGTCGGCGTTCTTGATCACGGGGACGATGAGACCCCAGTCGAGCGAGACGGCCACGCCGAGGTTGATGTCGCGGTGGTAGACGATGTCGTCGCCCGAGACCGACGCGTTGACGGAGGGGCGCGCCTTCAGGCCGGCGATGACCGCCTTGAAGATGAAGGGCATGTAGGAGAGCTTCGTCCCGTACTGGGCGGCGAAGCGGTCCTTCACCTTCTCGCGCAGCTTCGCGATGGCCGTGTAGTCGACTTCGAACACGGTGGCGACGTGGGCCGAGGTCGCCTTCGACTCGACCATCCGCTGGGCGATCTTCTTCCGCATCGGCGACATCGCCTCGACCGAGACGTTCGTGCCGGCGGGGAAGGCGATGACGGGAGTGGCGGGCGCGGGCCGGGCGGGGGCGGCCGGAGCGGGAGGAGCCGCCGCTGCGACCGGGGCGACCGGCGCGGCGGGGGCCGCGATGGCGGCGGGGGCCGGAGCCGGCGAAGGTGCCGGGGCCGCAGGAACAGCAGGAGCGGCAGCGGGAACGGGAGCGCCACCGGCCTCGAGGAAGGAGGCGAGGTCCGACTTCGTCACGCGACCGGAGATGCCGGTACCGGGAACCTGCGCCAGGTCGACACCCTTCTCCTCGGCGATGATCCGCACGACCGGCGACGAGCGGCGCTTCTGGAGGTCTTCCTTCGTTTCCCCTTCCTGGGGCGGGGTCGTGAAGTGAGGGGCCGCCGGCGGGGCCGCGGGCGGGGGCGGCGGGACCACCACGAGGGCCGCCGGAGCCGGAGCCGGAGCGGCCACGGGCGCAGAGGCTTCGGCCACGGGCCGGAGCGGGGGCGGCTGGCGCTGCGGCCTCCGCGGCCGGAGCGGTCGCCGTCGCCTCGCCCGCCTCGCCGATCCTGGCGACGACGGTGTTGATCGGGACCGTGGTCCCCTCCTGGACGAGGATCTCCAGGAGGACCCCGGCGGACGGGGAAGGATTTCGGCGTCGACCTTGTCGGTCGAGATCTCGAAGAGCGGCTCGTCGCGCTTGACGCTGTCGCCGATCTTCTTCATCCAGCGGGTCAGGGTTCCCTCGGCGATCGACTCGCCCATCTGCGGCATGATCACGTTCGTCGGCATGGTCCGATTCTCCGTCAGTCTTTCATCGGGTCAGTAGGCCGCGAGTCTACGCGCGGCGGCGAGCAGGGTGGAGAGGCCGGGCAGGTACGCCGCCTCGAGGCTGGGAGCGAAGGGTATCGGGGTGTCCGGGGCGGTCACGCGGAGGACCGGCGCGTCGAGCCACTCGAACGCCTTCTCCGCGAGCGTGGCGGCGATCTCGGCCCCGATCCCGAGCGTCCGGGCGTCCTCGTGAAGGAGGAGAGCCTTCGACGTCTTCTTCACCGACTCGAGGACCGTCTCCTCGTCCATCGGGAGAAGGGTGCGCAGGTCGATCACCTCGGCCTCGACCCCCTCCTTCGCGAGCTCGGCGGCCGCGTCGAGGGCGAGCGGGACCATCGCCCCGTACGTCACGATCGTCAGGTCCCGGCCGGGGCGCCGTACGGCGGCCCTCCCGATCGGCACGACGCCGTCGCCCTCGGGAAGGACCTCCTTCGCCCGCCGGTAGAGGAGCTTGTGCTCGAGGAAGAGGACCGGGTCGTCGTCGCGGATCGCCGCCTTGAGGAGGCCGCGGGCGTCGGCGGCGGTCGAGGGGACGACGACCGCGAGACCGGGTGTCCGGGCGAAGTACCCCTCGGGGCTCTGCGAGTGGAAGGGCCCGGCGTGGACGCCGGCTCCCGACGGCCCGCGGATGACGATCGGGACGCCGAGGCCGGTCCGGTAGCGGTGCTTCGCCGCGAAGTTCGTGATCATGTCGAACGCCCGCGCGGCGAAGTCGAAGAACTGCATCTCGACGACGGGCCTGAGGCCCCGGAGGGAGGCGCCGATGGCCGCGCCGACGATCGCCTCCTCGACGACCGGAGTGTCGATGACCCGCTGCGGCCCGAATCGCTCGAGAAGGCCTGCCGTCGCCTTGAACGCGCCGCCGTAGACGCCGATGTCCTCGCCGAGGAGGATCACCCGCCCGTCGCGCTCCATCTCCTCCCCGAGGGCGATCCGGATCGCGTCGAGGTAGGTGGCTTCTCCGCTCATCGCAGGCCCCCGACGAACGTCTCCTCGCGCCGCTTCACGACGGCCTCCTCGTCGGCCCGCACGCCCCGGAATTCGGGATCGGGGATCGGGGCGGGGGAGGCCTCGGCCTCGGCCACGGCGGCGTCCAGCTCCGCGTCGATGCCGGCGCGGACGGCCTCCCGCGCCGCGGCGTCCAGGACGCCGCCCTCGTCGAGGTGCCGCTCGAACCGCGCGATCGGGTCGCGCCGCGTCCACTCGGCCAGCTCCTCCGGGTCCACGTACGCCTGCCCGTCGTGCTCGGCGTGCCCCTTCCGGCGGTACGTCTTGCACTCGAGGAGGAACGGGCCGTTTCCCTCGCGCGCCCAGGCCACGGCGCGCCGGGCCGCCTCGACGACGGCGAGGACGTCGTTCCCGTCCACGATCGCGCTCGCGACGCCGTAGCCAGCGGCCTTGTCCGCAAGCGTCGCGGCGCCGCACTGCATCTCCGACGGCGTCGAGTAGGAGTACCGGTTGAACTCGAGGACGACGACGATCGGCAGCTTCTGGACCGAGGCGAAGTTGATCCCCTCGTGGAACGCGCCCGTCGAGGTCCCTCCCTCGCCGAGGTAGGTCATCCCGACGGTCTTCTTCCCGAGATACCGGTCCGCGAGGACCATTCCGGCGACCACCGAAACGGCGGTCCCGAGCATCGCGATCGCGGAGTAGAGCCCCTTCTCCGGCAGGCAGAAGTGGAGGAACCCGTCGCGGCCCCGGGCCGGGGCGTCGGCCTTCGTCATCACCTGCCGGAGGATGTCGACCGGCCGCGCCCCGCGCACCAGGGTCGCGCCCAGGTCGCGGATGATCGGGATGAGGAGGTCGCCCTCCTCGAGAGCGAACGCCGACCCGACGGCCGTCGCCTCCTGCCCCAGGCACCGGAAAAGCCCCCCGGTCATCTTTCCCTGCCGGTAGAGGCTCACCATCCGCTCCTCGAGGAGGCGGGTGAGAAGAAGGTGCCGGTAGAGGTCTCTCTGCTGCTCGGGGGAGGTGGTCATGGCGTCGGGCGAAAGCCCGGCCGGACATTACCGGAAACCGTCTCAGGATGCGTCAGGCCGCCGGTTCCTCGCCCGGGCACCGTGGACGGAGCGGGAGCGGCTGAATCGGCCGGCGATAGAATGAGCCGGGATGCTGTCCAGCTACCTTCAGAGCGCCCTGAGGCGCGCGCGGTACGAGATTCTCGAAGACGATTCGAGGTTCTACGGTGAGATCCCCGATTGCCCGGGTGTCTACGCCGTGGCGACGACGCTCGAGGAGTGCCGGGACGAGCTGGCCGAGGTACTCGAGGAGTGGGTCCTCTTCCGCGTTTCACGGAACCTGCCGCTCCCGATCCTCGACGGTATCGAGCTGGCGGTCCGGGAAGTCGCCTGATGCCGGCGATCGGGCCCGTCAAGCGCCGGGACCTGACTCGCGAGGAGTGGGAGAAGCTCTGACCACGGAATGAGGCGACGCGACGGCCGTCGCCCCTACCTCCAGTCGCCCGCGGCGACGAAACCCGCCCAGTAGAACGGGTGAGTGCTCTGTCCGGCCGCGCGCCGTTTCAGGAGTTGCTCCCGGCTCGCCTCGTGGACGGCCCTCGCGGTCGTCATTCCTCGGGCGAGGCGGTTCCTGTAGAGCGTCTTCATCCACTGACGGCTTGCCTCGTCCTCGACAGGCCAGAGGCTCAGGATCAGCGAGCGAGCCCCCGCGATCTGGAACGCGCGCCGAAGGCCGAACAGGCCCTCTCCCGAGCGCAGCTCCCCGACGCCGGTCTCGCAGGCGGAGAGAACCGCCCACTCGACCCCGGAGAGGTCGAGCGCCGCGATCTCCTCGGCCGTCAGGATTCCGTCCTCTGCTCCGGGTGGGGCCGTGCCGCGCTGGTTGGCGCCCGCGAGGGCGAGGCCCGAAAGGAGCAGCGGGTTGTCGGCGAAGACGGTGGCCGATCGGGTCGGCCGGGCCGCTTCGCTCCCGGGAGCCGATGGGCAGTCGCCGAGGAAGAAGCCGTGCGTGGCCACGTGGACGATGCGTCGGCCGGGGGCGCTCGCCTTGACGGCCGTCTCGCTGGCGGCCAGGCCGGAGAGCAGCAGTGGCTCTGCCCCGAACGCCTCGGAAGTGGTCGGCCCCCGCAATTTCTTCGCGGAGGTCTTCCACGCGTCGGCGACGTCTTCGATCTCCAGCCCGGCGGACGGAAGCGCCGCGAAGCGCAGCGCGTCGAAATTGCGGCACGACGGGAGAGCGCCCCGGAAGACGGCGGACGCGACCGTGGCGGCCGGACGCCGTTCCTGGGCACTGGCCGGCCGCTCCGGGACGGCGGATGGTCGCTCGTCGAAGTTCGGTGCGCCGGCGGCCAGCAGGCCGGTCCCCTGCGGAAGGGCGGTGGCGACGAGATCGCGCTCGGCCGAAAGGTAGTGAACGACCGGTCCGCGCTCGACGAGGTACCCGTTTGCTCCGTCGGGCAGGGCCGCGAAGCTGACGAGCGCAAGCGAGCCGTCGGGCACGATGAATGCGGTTCCCACGCCAGTGAGATATCGCTCCAGCGGTTTCCAGACGAGGTCTCTCAGCGTTGCGGTGGTTCGACGGTAGGAGGTCTCGGCAAAGCTCCCGGCGCCCCCGAGGCTCCCGGGAATTGCGGCCGTCCGGGCGAGGGAGCTTCGAGCGAGAGCCACCTGGGCGTCGATGACGCTCGCGGGGCCGAAAGGAACCAGTTCGGGTGCCGTCGAGCCGTGCCGCAGGACGAATGCCGCGTACGAATCGACGGGAGGAGAAGGCTTCGTCTGGCGTTTCGAGGCAGGGGCCGTTGAGGACCGCGCGTAGTGGACGAAGGCGACGAGCGCAGCGCCGTCGGGGAGGGCGTGGGCGACCTCCGCGAGCCCGGCCCCGGCCTGGGTCCGGCTCCGACGGAAGCCCACGCTCTTCTCGGCGAGCGCCCGCTCGGCAGCGTCCTTCGCCGCGCGTGCCTCCTCGAGGCGCTTCCGGTACTTCGCGGGGAAGCTCTCGTCCCCTCCCTTCACCGTCAGGTTCGCGAGGCGTGCCCGCGCCGCAACATAGTCGTCGACGAGACGGGAGACTTCGAGGTCGTGCGTTACCCGAACTGCCTGGTGGCGCTCGCCCATCTCGTCCAGGACGAGGGCGCGGGAGCGAATCAGAGCGTCCAGAGCGGCCTTCGCCGAGGCCGGCTCGCGAAGCGTCGAGGCTGCCGAGATCGCAAGGTCCAGCCCGGACGGCGTCCTCGCCACGAGGCTCAGTGCATTTCGCTCGGAGAGCGACGCGATCGTGGACCGGAGGTGGCGTCGGGAGATCGACTCGGCCCTGAGTGCAGCATCCAGGGCAGCGCGCGGGCTACCGCTGCGGATGAGATACGAAGCGTACTTTCTGTAGCCGTCGGCGTTCCGGGGACCGTCGGGCGTCCGGGACTTCTCCTGGATGGTTAAGGCGCGCCCGAAGTTGTCCCGCGCTTGCCGGAGTTTCCCCTCCTCGGCCTTCAGGTCTGCGAGGGCGAAGAGGTTGGCCGCGATCGCGTCTTCCCCTCCGAACCCCTTCCTGCGAATCCGCAGCGCGCGCGTGTAGGTGGACTCGGCAGCGCCCAGGGCGCCCTGCCGCCGAAGGACGTCGCCGAGACTTTCGAGGATCACCGCAACCCTGGGGTGGTCAGGCCCGAGGTTCTTCTCGCCGAGGGCGAGAGCACGCTCGTAGAGTGCCTGCGCCTCAGCGGTTCTGCCGGCCTCGGCCAGGCATGATGCGAGTCCCTCGAGCGCGGAGACGAGAAACTCGGGAGGAGCGTCCGCGCTCCTCTCCAATCCCGCAATGGCCTGTTCGAAGTACCGCTCCGAGGCCCCATAGTCGCCGACCAGGGCTGCCTGATCCCCGAGACAGCTCGTCACCCAGAGATACTGGGGATGCGAGGGGCCGAGCGCCCTCGACAGGACGGCCTGTGCCTCCTCGAGCAGCTGACGGGCCTTCCGGATGTCGGAATCCCCCAGGTAGCCGGCGAAGTTCGCCCGGATCCGCGCGGGTACATCGTGATCCGGACCCATCGTCTCGTCCGCGAGAGCGATCGCACGCTCGTAACGGGCGGCCGCGGGAATGCCAAGCAGGTCCTCGGCGATGGCCAGGTTCGCGAGGGATCGAACGAGCGCGGGATGGTGGGGACCGAGTGCCTCCTCACTGATGGAAACGGCCTCCTCGAACTCCTCCCGTGCCCGCTCGTAGTCGCCGGAATCGAGGTAGATACCCCCGAGGCGGTGGTGGCGAAGTGCGGCGTGGGAGCTTCGGGGGCCGAGCAACTCCTCCGAGATCCGGAGTGAGCGCCGGCAGAGCTCCTCGGCCTCGGCGAATCGGCCCTGGTCCGTAGCGCCGACCGCCAGACTGTTCAGCACATCCGAGACCTCGATGCTGTCCGGCCCCGCGGCCACCTCGAAGATGCGGAGCGCCTCCTTGCCGTGCTTCTCGGAGGCGTCAAGGTCGATCTCGAGAAGGAGCGCCGCCAGGTCGGCGTGAGCTCGCCCAACCGTTATGTCTTCGGGTCCATACTCCCTCTCCCGTAGGGTCAGCGCACGCTCGAGGAGGGGAAGGGCATCCGCGTAGCGGCCGCGCGCCTTGAGGAGGTTCCCCTTGACCGCGAGTGACGTGGAGAGGCTCGAGTCGTCAGGCCCGCGTGCCTTCTCGCGAATCGAGATTGCGCGGTCCGCGAGCTCGACCGCCTCCGCGCTCCAGGCCTTCCGGCCTCGCGTGAGCGTGTCGACGAGCAGGTCGATCGCGTCCGCAGCCTCGACCGGGTCGGAGCCATGCGTCGACTCGGCCGCGAGGAGGAGCTCGCGAGCCATCTTCTCGGCTTCTTCGTAGCGGTCCTTCCAGATGAGCCCTCGGACGACGTCGAGCGAGGGGGGAGCTGCCGGGCCTTGAGCTGCGGAAGGGGTCGGCCCGGGTTTCTCCTCGGAGCGCGCCTCACCGCGGAGCGGCCCGGCGAGCGTGAAGAGCAGGGCCAGAACCACCAGAAGCCTGGACCGGCGCACCTTCATGTCCACTCCCCCGGAGACGCTCAGGGCGATCGTGGCCGAATCGTCTCCAACTCTTCGAGCAGCTTCCGGGCCTCGTCGAGGCGTGGGCCGCCGAGCTCCACCGTCGCCTGCAGCTCGGCCCGGGCAGCCGCGATGTCGCTGGCGCCCAGGTACGCCTTGGCAAGGTAGAAGCGAGATTCCTCGAGGAAAGGTGTCTCGCCGAGAGACACGACCCGCCGAAGGCTCTCGACAGCCTCCGCGCGGTGTCCTGCCAGGAGCGCGCAGGCGCCGAGATAGAAGGAAACGTGCGAGGCCTGCGGGTCGAGGCGCGACGCCTCTCGAAGCGCTGGCAGCGCCGCGCTCCACTCGCCCTTTGCATAGAGCTCCATCGCCTCCCGGAACCGTCGGCCGGCTTCGTTCTCGGCGCCCCGGAGGCGCGTTGGCGTCCAGCGGGGCGGATCGACCCGGGCCAGTTCTGCCATGGTCGCGGTCTTCGCCCCGCTCTCCGGCTCCGCGAGGGGCGTCGCGCCGCGTGCGAGATAGAGCGCCGCCCCGGAGCCGAGGACGAGGACGGCGGCGACCGCAGCCATCCAGAGGATCGAGCGGGAGAAACGAGCCTGAGCCTGGACCGCGTGCCGGGTCCGTGCGAGCTCGAGTTGCAGAGCCTCGAGTGCCTTCAGCTCCGCAAAGCAGCTCTCACATGCGAAGAAGTGGTCCTCGTACCGGGTCGCTTCCTCCTCGCTCAAGCTTCCGCGCAGGTACCGCTCGGCGTCCTCGCTGGACCTAATCTCGGCGCAGTCCACGAATCTCCTCTCGGAATAACGTGCGCTCAGGGTGAGGTTCGTGACACTTCCTCGAGGAGCACCCGGGCCCTACGAAGAGCTCGCGTCTTTCTCTGGCGGACGGTGTCGGGCCGGATTCCGAGCCGATCGGCGATCTCGGCGGGGGCCAGCCCGTCCACCAGCGTCATGATAAGGACGAGCCGATCGGGCTGGCGGAGGCTCCGAAGGACCCGCCGGACGAGGAACTGGCGCTCGGACTGCACGGCCTCCTGCTCCGGGTCGGAGACGGGAGGCGGGTCGGGCCCGACGGGATCGGTCCGCGGTTGCTTCGACCGCAGGTGTTCCCGAACGAGGTTTCGGGCCGTGCCGCAGACGTAGCCGGCGAGCCTCCCGGGGTCGAGTACCCGTCCCTCGCGAACCGCCCGGAGGACGATGAGCATCGTCTCCTGGGCGAGGTCACGAGCCGCCTCGCGGTCCCGCGTGCGGGCGAGCGCCATCAGGAAAGCCTTCTCGTGGAAGCGAGTGGCCAGCTCTTCGTCGGCCGCACCTTCCCCGGACCGAATTCGCTCGGTCAGTCTCGCGAGGTCGGCAGGTGCCACGGAGTCCATCCCGGCACGTCCTTGTTTGAAGTCCTTCCAGAATTATATGCGCCCGGGCTGTCACGAACAGCGCCCGTCGACCACTTCAGCCTTTGAAAGAGCCGGATCGACGACAGGCCTCCGCCGGGAGCGATGGCCCGGTTGCCCGGGGACGTTCCAGCCGAACACCTCGACCGTCCGGCCCAAGGAGGTCCAAATGCGAAAGGTCATCGGATCCCCACTCGGCGTCGGGCTGCTGGCGGGGCTTCTCTCGTTGGATTTCACCGTGGCGGCGAAGCCTCCGAAGCCCACGCCGACGCCCACACCGACGCCTGCGCCGACGAGTTGTACGACCTGCGAGATCGTCTACACGCGGGCGAAGGACTACACGAACGGCCCCCAGGATCTGATGCTCATGAAGAAGGACGGGTCGAGCAAGACGGTCCTGCTGGCCGGCGCGACAGGGGTCTTTCACAAGATCCCGGAGTGGGCCCCGGACGGCCAGTGGATCGCGTTCTCGACCGTCACCTCGACGGGCAGCAGGATCCGAGTCATCAAGGCGGACGGCTCGGCGAGCTCGGATGTCGCCACGTTCTGCTCAGGATCGTCGATCCTGGGATGGCGAACGCCGCCTGCCTCCGGGGGGTACTGGCTCGTCTACAGCGATTCGCGCGACCAGGACGGGTGCATCGTGACGCCGCCTCCGGGGGAGACGACCGCCCTCGTGCGAAACCTCTGGGCCGTCCACGTGAGCCTGGGCGTCTCCCCGGTTCTCGTCGGTTCGCCCGTCTGCCTCAGCTGCGACCTGAACCCGCAGAATGACTACCGTGGGAACCTTTCGGCCTGGTCTCGGGACGGTCTCCATATCTCGGCCCTCCGCACCCAACTGGGGCTGCCGGACCGACCCAAGGCATTCATGGTCCTCGATATCGGATTCGATTCCGGAGTCCCCGCGGTGGTTTCGAGTTGGCCCTTCGCGCCTCCGGAGCTGACCTTCCTCGGGACCTACTGGCCGACCTCGTGGGCACGATGGAGCGACTCCCTGGTCCTGAGGACGAACGCATCCGACGGGACGACGGGCCTGATCCGATACGAGGTCGACTTCGGTACCCAGGCAATCGCCTCGTCGTCGTATGTCGTGAGCGGCAGTTCGTACCGCTTTGCGATGCCCCAGTGGTCGGCGGACGACACTCAACTCGTCGACGACATGGACGGAATCCAGGTGATCACGCTCTCACCGTTCTCGTTGAAGCTGATTGCCTCGAACAAACCGTACCTCGTGGACTATCCCGACTGGAAACCGATAACGCCATAACGTGGACTCTTCGTGGGGCCAGCGGCCCCGGGAAGCCGCTGGCGTGGCCTGTCACGAACCGCGGCGGCCGCCCTTGGGCGGCCCGAGCGTCCGGGTGGAGACGAAGAGTTCCCCGTCGGCTGCCAGCCGACGGAGGGCGCGCCAGGTGCCCAGGAGGATGACTTCGATGAAAAGCGGACATCCGGACCGACATCAGGTTCTGAGTCGCATAGTCCTGGTTCTCACCGTAGCGGCCGCCCTAGGAGCTGCGACCCTTCCTGCGTTTGCGGAGTGCGCGAGTGCGACCCTGTTCGTCCCGATCATCCTGTCGAGCTCCGGCGCTGGCGGCTCGTTCTTCACGTCCGAGTTGACGCTGACGAACAGGGGGACGACCGCTGCGACGGTCGAGCTTCGGTATACGGCGGCCTTCGGAGGAGGGGAGGGGAGCTGCATCGAGACGCTCCTCTCCGGCCAGCAGAAGGTGATCCCCGACGCGATCGCCTACCTGCGCGGGCGCGGGGGTTCCGATACCTCCTGGGCCGGACCGGGGCGGAACCCTCAAGCGATCTTCACCGGCCTCTCGTCCCCGGACGCCGCGGCCGTGACCGTCCGGACGACGACCCGAACGGCACCTCCCTTACCGTCCGGCGCCGCGGGGCTCGCCTATCCGGGCATCCTCCCGTCCACCGGCACGACGACGGAGACGACGCTCTACGGCCTTCGGGCGACGAGCGGGGACCGCTCGAACGTCGCCGTCTACAACCCGGCGTCGGAGCCCGTCGCGGTCAGGGTGACGGTGCACTCCGGCAAAGGCTCGGGCGCGTCGTTCGTGAAGGAGGCGGCCCTGGACCTGCCGGCCTTCGGCTGGCAGCAGGTGAGCTTCGTCTTCGACGGCACCGGGATCAGTGACGGCTGGGTGACCGTCGAGAAGATCGGGGGAGCGGGCGTGTTCGGGGCGTACGCCGTCGTCAACTGCAACGGGACGAGTGACGGCTCCTTCGTCCCGGCGATTCTGCGGCACCCTCCGGCGGCCTGATGACCGTTCCGGTCCTGGTGGAGACCACCTCTGGCTTCGTCAGCGAGCTCGTCCTGACCAACCGGGCGCCCTCCCGGCCGGCGCTGACGCTGGGCTATGTGGAGAGCCTCGCGACGTGCCTCGCCCGGGGCACCTCCACCGTCACCTCGGCCCCGCGACGCAGCTCATCATCCCGGATGCCCTCGACTACCTGCGCGGCAAGGGCGTGAAGATCGGCGCCCGAGGCGCGGCCAGCTTTGCAGGAACGCTGCGGGTCAGCGTGGCAGGGACGACGCTGGCCAACGTCTTCGCCGGGGCGCGGACGGCTGCCAAGTGCTCGGTCGGGGGGCAGTTCGGGCTCTTCACCCCGGGGATCTACTCGGGTCAGGAGGCGTCGGCGGAGTCCTATGTGTACGGGCTGCGAGCCGATGCGGAAAACCGGACCAACGTGGCCGTTGCGAATGCGGGTGCTGACGGCGGGGGAGCGGTGACACTGGAGATTCAGGCCTTCGACGGTGATGCTGGAGGCCTTGCCCGCGGCGACCCCGAGACGATCGCTCTCGAGCCCGGGGCCTGGCACCAGTACTCCGGGTTCCTCGGGAGCCGGGGCGTTGGGAACGGGTGGGTGCGCGTGACGCGAACCTCCGGCTCGGCTCCGTGGGTCGCCTACGCGGTCGTCAACGATGGCGGCGCCCCAGGTGAGAGGACGGGAGACGGGGCCTACGTGCCGATGGTGGCAACGGCAGAAACGAAGTCCTGCACCTGGGAGCTTTCGACGCTGAACGAGTCCGCTTCGGCCTACTCACCCGTCCTCGCGTACGACCTGGAAGGCCGGCCTGCAATCGGCTACGAGGTGCCGGGAGGCTTGCCGCAGACGAAACTGGCCAGGTGGGATCCGGGATCTTCGTCCTGGAACGTCCAGGGCTCGATTCCGGGCAGAGGCGGGTTCCTCGGATTTGACCCCTCCGACGCACATCCGTCCTTCATCTCCAGCTCGAGCGTCACCAGCTCTGGGACACTCGATCTCACACACTGGACGGGCTCCAGCTGGAGGGTCGAGACCGTCGACGACAGGCTCGACCTCTACAACTTCACCTCTGCGGCTTTCGGACGGGGCGGCGCTCCTTCCGTGAGCTACACGCCCGGGGATGCCGGGCTTCGGTTCGCGGCGAAGACCGGATCGACCTGGACAACCGAAGCCGTCGACCCGAGCGGGGGCTGGTTCAACTCCCTCGCCTACGACCCCGACGGGAACCCCGCGATTGCCTATTCCGTCGGTGGAACGGAGGTCGTGCTCGCCCGAAAGCGCGGCGGACAGTGGCAGATCGAACGCCTCGTCTCGAAACCGGGGGAGAGCACAGTGGGCTGGTATCTGGACCTGGCTTTCGACCCGTCAGGGCGGCCAGCGATCGCTCACAGAAACTACGGAGTGGGCGTCGAGCTCATCCGGTGGGACGGCCACGAATGGCAGCGGGAAATCGTGGCGCCCGAAACGAAGACGATCACGGGAATCAGCCTCGTCTTCGACCTCGCTGGGAGGCCGCTCGTCAGCTTCGGAAGCGCCGGCAGGCTCTGGATGGCCGAGAGATCCACGGACGGCGAGTGGCACGCCGAGCCGTTTGACCAAACGGACTCTGTTTCCTCCCCCTGGCTCGCGCGCGACTCGGAGGGCCAGATGGCCGCCTCGTACAGTCGCTTGGTGAAGGGCGTGCGTGGCATCGGTTTCGCCCGTCGGAAGTGCCAGTGAGGTGGCGGCGGCCGGCGCGAAGGCGACAACGAGAGGCGAGCGCCGCCCGTTCCGCTTCCATTGGACACGGAACACGGACCTGACCCTGGAGACGCATGACCCTGGAGACGCAGACCACACCACGCACCCGACGTCGTACTGAGCTTCACGAAGGCAGCAGAGGCAGAGCCTCTGCCGGAAAGGAGAGTCCGAGATGAACGCTTTCCAGAAATCACTGCTCGCCCTTGGCATAGCTTCCGCGAGCCTCCTCGCGCTCGCGGGGTCGGATGCACCTCCGTCCGCCGTATCGAACCGAAGTCTCGCCGCCTCACAGGCGTCGGCTCCCGGCCCGGCAGGCGGTGCGGAGGCGCAGACGATGGAGAAGCTCTTCGCGTCGATGACCGGCGTCCAATCCGCGGAAGCCTGGGACCAGGCGGCCGCCGTGGCCGGGCTCCCCGACGCCGCGAACGTCACGATGACCGACGGGCATCACTGGGAGCTCCACACGACGCCTGTGACGGGGGCCTACTACAACGCACTGGCATATGACCCCCTCTCGGGGAACCCGGCGATCGCCTTCTCCGTCAGCGGCTTCGCGAAGCTCGCACGGTGGAACGGTGCGTCGTGGGCGATCGAGACGGTCGGCAGCGGCGGGACCGGGATCGACCTGGCCTTCGATCCTGTCGACCGAAACCCCTCGGTCAGCTGGGGAGACACGAAGCTCGTCTTTGCGCACTGGACGGGCGCCGCGTGGAAGCTCGAGACGATCGAGAAATCCAACGCGACGAACGAATTCGCGTCGCTCGCCTACGCGCCGGACGGAACACCCGCGATCGCCTATCGCTCCACGGCAGGGAAGGGGAGTACGCGCTTCGCGAAGAAGAATGGAAGCTCCTGGGTCATCCAGGTCGTCGACTCAGCCTACGGGGGTGGTTACTACTCTCTCGCTTTCGACCCCTCGGGCCGTCCGGCGATTGCCTACGCGTTCGATTCGGACCGGAACGGTTCGTACGACACGTTGAAGCTGGCCCGGTGGAACGGAACGGCCTGGAAGACTGAGGTCGTGGAAACGGGAGTGGTCGGGTACGGCGTCTTCGCGTCGCTTGCGTTCGACGCCTCGGGCAACCCCGTGATGGTTCACGGCAACGGCACGATTCGCTACGTCCAGTGGGACGGCTCCAGCTGGGTCGTCGAGACGGTTGCCAGCGGCAACTGCTCGAGCCTTGCCTTCGACTCGGCCGGGCCGATCGTCAGCTATGTCGCGGCCTACAAGGAGGTTCGCTTTGCCCGGCGGGTCGGTCCCGGGGCCTGGACCACCGAGCTCGTCGAAACGGTCGCCTCCAACTGGCTTACGCACCTGGTTCTCGACCCTCAGGGGTTCCCGTCGTTCACCTACCGGCGGAACCCGGGGACCGGCTATGTAATCGGGCTGGCGCGCTGGGTCGAGGACTAGTAGCGCCAGGCTGTCCGGAGATTTCGCGGTCCGTCAGTTTCGATTCGAGGGGTCCGTCCGGGTGGCCGGACACCTCGCGTGGTGCACGAACGGTCAGGCCTACCGCCCCCGGATGAGTCAAACTCGCCCCCGATGACCCGCCGCCCTCCCAAGACCTCACCCCTCGGCCGGCTCTTCGAGCTGGGGAGCCTCGCCGCCCGCGCGGGCGCCTCGACGGTCGCGTCGCGCCTTTCGGGAATCGGCCGCTCCGCCCCCGCGCGCGAGGCGCTGCGGACGGCGGACCTCGTGAAGAACGCGCATCGCCTCGTCGCGACGCTGGGGGAGCTGAAGGGGGCGGCGATGAAGGTGGGGCAGATGCTCAGCCTTCAGGACGCGTTCCTGCCGCCGGAGGTCGCCGTCGTCCTCCGGTCGCTGCAGGGGGAGACGCCGAGCCTGCCGCTCTCGATGGTCGAGGATCAGCTCGCCGAGGAGCTGGGCGACCCGCTCCAGATCTTCGCGAGCTTCGAGCCGGAGGCGTTCGCGGCGGCCTCCATCGGGCAGGTCCACCGCGCCGTCCTGCGCGACGGCCGGCACGTCGCCGTGAAGATCCAGTATCCGAACATCGACCGGATCGTCGAGGCGGACCTCGGGAACCTCTACCGCGTCCTGAAGTCGGTCGTCGCCCTCGTCTCGAAGGTCGACTTCGAGCCGATCTGGAAGGAGCTGCGGGCCCGGCTCCGCGAGGAGCTCGACTACCTCCACGAGGCGGAGCGGATGCGCCGGATGACCGAGCTCCACGCCGGAGTTCCCGAGATCGTCATCCCACGGGTGATCGAAGAAGCCTCGACGACGCGCATCCTGACGACGACGTACGAGGAAGGGCTTTCGCCCGACGAAGCCTGCTCGGCCGCGACGCCGCAGGAGCTGAAGGACAAGTGGGGGCTCGTCCTCTTCGACTTCCTCCTGCGCGGCCTCCTCGAGCACCGCCTCCTCCACGCCGACCCGAACCTGGCGAATTTCGCGTTCCGCAGAGACGGCCGCGTCGTCGTCTTCGACTTCGGCTGCATCAAGGAGGTGCCTCTCAGGCTCGCGCGCGGCTACCGCGGCATGTGCCGCACCGCGCTCGACGGGCGGATCGACGAGCTTCCCGAGCTTCTGAAGAAGATGGGAGTGCACCGGGTGGACGGCCGCCCGCTCGACCTGGCCCTCGTCGAGCCCTGGGCCACGCTCGTCCTCGAGCTCCTCCGTTCCGCCCCGCCCTACCGTTTCGGCGTGGACGACTCCGTCGCGACCCGCATGTTCGACGCGGCCCGCAGCAGCCTCGCCGAGGCGGGGGACGTCCGCTTCCCGCCCGACATCGTCTTCGTCAACCGGACGGTCGGCGGCCACTTCGGGAACCTGACGCGCCTCCGCGCGGAAGGGCCGTGGAGGAAGACGCTGGAGCGCTACGTCGGCGCGTAAACGCAGGCGGCTCGCGAAGTCTTGCCGGAACCGGGCCGGTCCTGTAGCGTCCGCGGCACACGTCGTCCGCCGGGCCATCACAGAGACCACGCACCCTCTTCTCGCCGAGGGCGCTTAGCTTTTCAGAGGGGAGACCACGATGAGCGTTCCCACACTCAGGTCCGGTTCGACCGGTCCAAATGTTGTCGAACTCCAGAACTCCTTGAACCGGGCTCTCGTCCCGAGCCCCAACCTGACTCCGGACGGCGCCTTCGGTCCCAACACGCTGGCGGCGGTGCGCGCCTTCCAGGCCCAGCGCAGGATCACGGTCGACGGCGTGGTGGGCCCCGTCACCCAGTGCGTCCTGCGCGGCGGCCCGCGTCAGGCACCGACCGTTCACACCGTGCGCCTCATCCCCCAGCCCACGCCCAGCACCTGCTGGGCGGCGGCCACCGCGATGCTAAAGGGCTCGACGGTCCCGGCGATCATCGCCGCGACTCCGCCGCACCTGATTCTCGGGAGCGGCGGGACGGCCAACTTCTCCGAGCGCGCCGACAACGTGACCGGCAACCAGGAGTTCGCCCGGGCCCACAACCTGCGGTATCACGCACCGCAGAGCTGGACGGTGGCCGGCCTGAAGGGCCTGGTCCGGAGCAGCCCGGTCATGCTCTCGATGCTGTGGAACGCGGGCGAGTACGTTGCGGGCCGAGGCTCTTCCGGGCACAGGATGGTGGTCTACGGCCTCGATACCGATGACGACCCGACCGGCCTGGGCACGCTTCTGCACATCCACGACCCCTGGGCTCCGAACGTCGGGAGGACCTTCCAGAAGAGCTACAACGCCCTGGTGAACGAGACGCCCTGCTTCACGTACGGCGTCTTCACCCGCTGAGCGGGAGCCGGCCGGACCTCACCGCGCGAGCCTCCGGCCGACGGGGCTGGAGGCCGCCGCGCGGGCCGTGCGCGCTATATTCGCCGGCATGCTTGCCGTCTTCGTCCTCTACATGGTGGCGACGGTCTTCATCGCCTGGTGGTACTCGCGCGGAGCGAGGACCCACAGGGAGTTCGTCCTCGGGGGCGGCCGTTTCGGCGGCACGGCCCTCGCGCTCTCCGAGCGGGCCACCGGCGAGTCGGCCTGGCTGCTCCTCGGCCTGACCGGGCACGCCTACGCCGACGGGCTGAGCACCGTCTGGGTCGCGCTGGGCTGCGTCCTCGGCATCCTCTTCATCTGGACGGTCATGGCCGGAAGGCTTCGGCAGGAGACCGAAGAGACCGGCGCGATGACCGTGTCGAGCCTTCTCGCCCGGAGGTTTCCCGGCTCGGAGAAGCCGATCGCCCTGCTCTCGTCCGTCATCCTGATCTTCTTCTTCCTGCTCTACATCGCCGCGCAGTTCAGCGGCTCCGGAAAGGTGCTCCAGGGGACGTTCGGCCTCGATCCCTTCTGGGGAGTCGTCATCGCCTCAATCGTCGTGACGATCTACTGCGGCCTGGGGGGCTTCATCGCGGTCGTCGTGACCGACGTCTTCCAGGCCCTCCTGATGATCTTCACGCTCGTCGCTTTCCCGATCATTGCCCTCTTCATCGCGGCCAGCCACGACATCTCGATTGCCGGCGCGCTGCGGGAAGCCGGACCGAACTACCTGTCGCTGACCCGCGGGATGACCGGCTCCTCGGCGGTGATCCTCGTCCTGAGCGGCCTGAGCTGGGCGCTCGGCTATACCGGGCAGCCGCAGCTCCTGACGCGGATGATGGCGATCCGCAGCAAGGGCGAGGTCCGGCGGGCGATCCAGGTGGCCACCGTCTGGACTCTCTTCGCCTACACCGGGGCCATCCTGATAGGCCTTTTCGGCGTGGCGTTCGTGAAGAGCGGGCTCCTCGGGGCCGGAGCCTCGGCGATCTCGACCGATGCCGAGAAGATCCTTCCGGCCATGGTCGTCGCCCTCGTGAGCCCGATCCTCGCGGGGATCCTCCTGTCGGGAGTGGTCTCCGCGATGATGTCGACGGCCTCTTCCGAGGTGACGGTCTCCTCGGCCTCCTTCACCGAAGACATCTTCACGAACCTCAGGAAGAAGGCCACGTCCCCGAAGGGGATGCTCTACCTGAACCAGGCCGTCACGGTCGCGGTGGGGGCGGTCGCCATCGTCCTGGCGCTGACGATGCGGGACACCGTCTACAGCCTCGTGTCGTACGCCTGGTCGGGCATCGGCTCGTCGTTCGGGCCGGCCCTCATCCTCCTCCTCTTCTGGAAGAAGCTGTCCCGCGCGGGGGTCTTCGCCTCGCTGATCACCGGAACGGTGGCCACCGTCGTCTGGAAGACGTTCCTCGAGCAGCCGACCGGGGTCTCGGAGAGGCTCGCCAGCTACGTCATCTCCTTCGCGATGGCCGTCCTCTTCTCCCTGTTCTTCCCGGAAAAGAAAAGGCCTCCACCCGGCCTGCCGGATCCCATGCCCCCCCCAGGCCTCTGATGCCGACCGGGTCGAAAAACAGCTACGACGAGGTGCCCTACAGCGAGAGCTGTTTCCACGTCTCGCACCCCGATCACCTCGCGGTGCTCGCCCTCGTACACGGCGTGCCCGCACCCGAGGTCGAGCGCTGCCGCGTGCTCGAGCTCGGGTGTGCCCGTGGAGGGAATCTCCTCCCGATGGCCCTGGAGCTTCCGGACGCCTCCTTCCTCGGTGTCGACCTCTCGGAACGCCAGATCGGCGAGGCTCGGAAGATCGCGGCGAAACTCGGACTCTCGAACGTCGACCTGCGCGCGATGAGCCTCACCGAGATCGATGCGTCCTTCGGGACCTTCGACTACATCGTCTGCCACGGCGTCTATTCGTGGGTGCCCGACGAGGTTCGCGAGAAGATCCTCGCGATCTGCTCGGAGAACCTCGCCCCGAACGGGCTCGCCTACGTCAGCTACAACACTTATCCGGGCTGGCACGAGCGGGGCATGGTCCGGGAGCTCATGCTCTTTCATTCGCGGAATGTCACGGCCGCGGCGGGCCGGATCGAGAAGGCGAGAGCCTTTCCGACCCAACTGGCCGGCGTACTGACGAATGCCTCGAGCCCGTACGCCGGTGTTCTTCGGAAGGAGGGGGAGGTGCTTCGTGGGGCGGAGGAGGCGTACCTCTTCCACGACTACCTCGAGGACGAGAACCAGCCGACCTACGTCCACGAATTCCTGACCCGTGCGGGCCGGCACGGCCTCGAGTTCCTGGCCGAAGCCAGCAAGCCGGGGCTGAGGTCCGGCCTGACGGAGGCGGCGCGGCAGGCCATCGCCGGCTGGGCGGATGACACGATTTCGCGCGAGCAGTATCTCGACTTCGTCTGCAATCGGGCCTTCCGGCGAACGGTTCTCCGCCGTGCAGGGGGTCCGCCGGCTGGGGAGCCGGCGCCGGAGGTCGTGGAGAGGCTCCGGGTGTCTTCCGCGCTGAAACGGGTCGATGAGGCCGCCGTCGTCACGGACGACTCCACCGTCGAGTTCGCCCAGCCGGGGGACTCCGGTTCCATCAGGACGAACAACCCGTTCGTGAAGGCGGCCCTCCAGACTCTCTTCGAGGAGCGGCCCGCAGCCCTCGGCTTCGAGGGCCTCTGGACGAAGGTCCGCGAACGACTCGTCGAGAGCGGTAAGCCCCTGCCCGCGCGCGAGGAGGAGGGGAGGGAGAGCGTTCGCGCCGCCCTCCTGCAGCTCTCGCTGTCCGACCTCGCCGAGCTCCACGTCCGGCCGCCGAACCCGGCCACGGAGGTTTCCCATAGGCCAGTCTCGAGCCCGCTCGCGAGGCTTCAGGCCGCCAATGTCGCGCGGGTGACGAACCTCCGCCGCCGAAGCGTCGACCTGACCGACTTCGAGCGCGCCGTGCTCCTGCTGCTCGACGGGACCCGAGATCTCGATGCCGTCCTGGAAGCCCTCGTCGGGCAGGTCCTCTCTGGCGACTTCCAGCTGGGACGGGAGGGCAAGGCCGTGCGCGACCCGCGGGCGATCAGGAAGGCGTTCGCCGGCGAGATCGGGGCCGTCGTCCGCCGCTTCGCAACCTCCGCGCTGCTGGAGAGGTGAGGAACTCGCTCAAAGCTCTTCCTCGGAGCTCCTCCTTGACAGCTCCCGTTCCGACCCAATAGCCTGCGCCGCCAATGAGCCCCGCATCCTCGCGAAAGCGGACGAAGACCACGATGAAGCGCACGCCGCAAGGCGGGCCGGCGGGGGACCGGACGACCGTGTAACGCACGGTCGCTCGGAACCGGAGAAGACGCAGGGCCCGCCGGCGACGGCGGGCTCTTTGATTTCCGGCGGGAGCGCCGGGGAAGAGAACGAGAGGACGAGATGACGACGGACGAACGAGACGGCCGGATCCCGGTGGCGATCCTCGGGGCGACGGGAGCGGTGGGGCAGCGGATGGTGTCGCTTCTCGCCGGGCACCCGCGGCTGAGGCTCGCGGAGGTGGCGGCCTCGGAGCGCTCGCAGGGGAAGACGTACCTCGAGGCGACCCGGTGGATCCTGCCGGGTGACGTGCCGGAGGAAGCCCGGGGGTTCGTGGTGAAGGCCGTCGAGGACCCGCTGGAGTCGCGCCTCGTCCTCTCGGCTCTCGACGCGAAGGTGGCCGACGAGGTCGAGCCCCTGCAGGCCTCGCGCGGAAAGCTCGTCGTCTCGAACACGAAGTCGTTCCGGATGCAGGCCGACGTGCCGCTCCTGATCCCCGAGGTGAACGCGGATCACCTCGCCCTCCTCGACCGGCAGGGGTGGGCGGCCGCGGGGGGCGGGATCGTCACGAACCCCAACTGCGTCGTCGTCGGCCTGGCGATGGCCCTTGCGCCGCTCCACCGCGCGTTCGGGCTCGAGGCGGTCTGCGTCACGACGCTCCAGGCGCTGTCGGGCGCGGGCTACCCGGGCGTCCCCTCGCTCGACTCCCAGGGGAACGTCATTCCGTTCATCGACGGCGAGGAGGAGAAGATCGAGACCGAGCCGGGGAAGATCCTCGGGACGCTCGACGGCGGCCGGGTCGTCCCGGCGGACTTCCCGATCTCCGTCTCCGTCAACCGCGTTCCCGTGCGCGACGGACACACCGAGTCGGTCTTCGTGAAGCTCTCGCGGAAGGCCTCGCTGGGGGAGATCCGGGAGGCGCTCGAGGGATTCACCGGCGAACCGCAGCGCCTCGGTCTCGCCTCGGCCCCGCCTCGGCCGATCGTCGTCCGCGACGAGCGGGACCGCCCGCAGCCGATCCGCGACGTGGAAGCCGGGCACGGGATGGTCGTCACCGTCGGGCGGCTGCGCCCCGACCCGGTCTACGACGTCCGTTTCAGCCTTCTCGTCCACAACACCGTCCGCGGCGCGGCGGGAGCGGCTCTCCTCAACGCCGAGCTCCTCGCGGCGACGGGGCGGCTCTGAGGACCCTGCCATGCTCGTGATGAAGTTCGGCGGCACCTCGGTGGGGACCGGCGAGCGGATCGCGGGCGTGGCGGAGCTCGTCGCGTCGCGGCTCGCGGAGGGGCCGTTCGTCGTCGTCTCGGCGATGGGGGGCGTGACCGACGCTCTCCTCGCGCTCTCCCGCGCCGCACGCGAAGGGGATCGGACGGGGGCGGCCACGGCGATCGCGACGCTCGGCGAGAAGCACCGCACCGCGGTCGACGCGCTCGGCCTGGAGGACGGGGCGGCCGGCGCGCTGAGGGAGGAGATCTCGCGCGAGCTGGCGAGGCTCGAAGGGCTCGCCACCGGCGTCGCGCTCCTCGGGGAGCTCTCGGCCCGGACGACCGACGCGATCTGCGCGGCGGGAGAGCTCCTCTCGACGGCGCTCACGGCGGCCGCGCTCGAGAAGCGGGGCGTCGCGGTCGCGCGGGTCGATCCCCGGGAGTGGATGGCGACCGACGCGAGCCACGGAGCCGCGACGCCCGACGAGGCGGTCCTCGCGGCGAAGGCTGCGAGCCGGCTCCTGCCCGAGCGCTCCGCCGGCAGGGTCGTCGTCACCGGCGGCTTCGTCGGTGCCGCTCCCGACGGATCGACGACGACGCTCGGGCGGGGCGGGTCGGACTACTCGGCCGCCCTCCTCGGGGCGGCGCTCCAGGACGCCGGGGCGAGCGTCGAGGCGATCGAGATCTGGACCGACGTGGACGGGATCCTCACGGCAGATCCGCGCGTCGTCCCCACGGCCCGGATCGTCTCCGAGGTGGGCTACGCCGAGGCGGCGGAGCTCGCCTTCTTCGGCGCGAAGGTCCTCCACCCGGCGACGATCCGGCCTGCGGTCGCGCGCGGGATCCCGGTGAGGGTGAAGAACACGTTCCGGCCGCAGGCTCCCGGGACGACGGTGCGGGCCGAAGTGCCGGGAGCGGGCGTGATGGCGCTCGCGATGCGGACGGGCGTGGCGGCGCTCTTCGTCGGAAACCCGCGGATGCTCCTCGCCCACGGCTATGCGGCGCGCGTCTTCGCGGTCTTCGAAAAGCACGCGGCGCCGGTCGACGTCATCGCGACGAGCGAGGTCTCCATCTCGATCACCGTGGACGCGAGAGCGCCGATCGACGATCTCGTCCGCGACCTCTCGGAGTTCGCGGAAGTGTCGGTCCTGGGCGACCTGGCGGTCGTGTCGGTGGTGGGGCGGAAGCTCCGCTCGACGCCGCGGGTCGCCGCGAGCGTCTTCGCGGCGCTCGGCGACATCAACGTGGTCCTCATCTCGCAGGGGGCCTCGGAGACGAACCTGACGTTCGTGGTGCAGGCCCCGGACGCGTCCGAGGCGCTCCGGAGGCTCCACCGCGAGCTGTTCGAGAAGGAGGCGGCGTGAAGGCTCTCGTCGTGGGTCCGGGGAAGATGGGGCGGGCCATCGAGGCGGTCCTCGTGCAGCGGGGGCACGGCGTCCGCGCGCGGTTCGGGCGGCGCGACGACCTCGAGGCGCTCGAGCCGGACGTCGTCGACGTCGCGTTCGAGTTCACGACGCCGGAGGCGGCGCCGAAGACGGTCGGGGCGCTCCTGATGCACCGCGTCCCGGTCGTCTGCGGAACAACGGGGTGGGACGTCGCGCCGATGAGGGCGCTCGCCGGGGAGCGTCGCGTGCCGTTCCTTCACTCCCCGAATTTCTCGATCGGCGTCGCGGCGCTGCGTCGGGCGGCGATGGTCCTCGGCGGGGCGCTCGCCCGCTTCCCGGAGTTCGAGCCCGCGATCCTGGAGCGTCACCACTCCGCCAAGAAGGACGCGCCGTCGGGGACGGCGAAGGCGATCGCCGAGTCGGTCGGCGTGGGGCGGGAGCCGGGGGAGGAGATCCCGATCGTCTCCCTCCGCCACGGCGGCCAGCCGGGGGAGCACGTCCTCGTCTTCGAGGGCCCCGACGAGTCGATCGAGCTCGTCCACCGCGCGCGGTCGCGTTCCATCTTCGCCCTCGGCGCCGTCCAGGCCGCCGAGTGGCTCGTGAGGTCCGGCCTCACGGGTCCGGTCACGTTCGACGACTTCCTCGACAGGAGGACCCGATGAAAACGCAGGAACCGGTGGCCAGCCGCATCCACCTCTCGGGGGTCTTCACGGCGCTCGTGACCCCGTTCACGGAGAAGGGCGACCTCGACGAGGCGGCCCTCCGCAAGCTCGTGAGGCGACAGATCGCGGGGGGCGTCGCCGGCGTCGTCCCGTGCGGCACGACGGGAGAAGCGGTGACGCTCGAGCCCGACGAGCACGAACGGGTCGTCGCGGTCACGGTGGAAGAGGCGCGAGGGGCACGCCGCGCCATCCGGGTCGTCGCCGGCTGCGGGTCGAGCGACACGCGCAAGTCGCAGAAGCTCGCGGAGAGGTGCCGGAAGGCGGGGGCCGACGCCCTGCTCGTCGTGACGCCCTACTACAACAAGCCGACGCCGCGCGGCCTCCTCGAGCACTTCAAGGCCGTGGCCGACGCGGGGCACCTGCCCGTCGTCGCCTACAACGTCCCGGGCCGCACGGGCCTGAACATGCTTCCCGAGACCGTCCTGGCGCTCGCGGAAGACCCGCGGATGTGCGCCGTGAAGGAGGCCTCCGGGAGCCTCGACCAGGCGTGCGAGATCCTGCGGCACCGCCCGGCGGGCTTCTCCGTCCTCTCGGGAGAGGACTCGCTCGCGCTCCCGATGATCGCGTGCGGCGCCGACGGCGTGATCGCGGTCGTCTCGAACGAGGCGCCTGCGCTCCTGGTGGCTCTCGTCGAGGCGGCCCTGACGGGAGAACGCGACGAGGCCGCGCGCCTCCAGGCCAGACTCTTCCCGCTCATGCGGGCGAACTTCCGCGAGTCGAACCCGATCCCGGTGAAGTGGGCCCTCCATCGCCTCGGCTTGATTCACGACATCCTGCGGCTCCCGCTCGTTCCCCTCTCGAAGGGGCAGCACAAGCCGATGGAGGAGGCCCTGAAGGAAGTCGGGCTCCTCGACGAAGCGGGAAACCCCGTCGAGGAGGCGTCGTGAGCGGCGAGCTCTCGCGGGATGAGGTCCTCGCCTTCCTGGACCGTCTCGAGCGCGGGGAGCTGCGCGCGGCCGAGCCCGAGGGCGACGGCTGGCGCGTGAACCCGGAGGTGAAGGAAGGAATCCTCCGCGCCTTCCGCCTCGGCATCGACGCCGACGTCCCAGCCCCGCCGTTCGCCTTCCGCGACCGCGACACGCTGCCGCCGCGCGGTGAGCTGCCGCCGGGCGTTCGCGTCGTCCCCGGTGGCTCCGCGATCCGGCGCGGCGCCTTCGTCGCGAAGGGTGTCGTCGTCATGCCTCCGGCCTACGTCAACGTCGGGGCGTACGTCGACGAGGGGACGATGATCGACAGCCACGCCCTCGTCGGCTCCTGCGCTCAGGTGGGGAAGAGGGTCCACCTTTCCGCCGCGGCGCAGCTCGGCGGGGTCCTCGAGCCGGTCGGCGCGCTCCCGGTCGTCATCGAGGACGACGTCTTCGCCGGCGGGGGCGTGGGTATCTACGAGGGGGTCCGCGTCCGCTCCCGCGCCGTCCTCGCGGCCGGCGTCATCCTCACGGCGTCGAGCGTGATCTACGACCTCGTGAACGAGCGCGAGCTGCGGGCCACGGGAGCGGAGACGCTCACGGTTCCGGAGGGGGCCGTCGTGGTTCCGGGCTCGCGTCCCGCGCCCGGCTCCTGGGCGCACGTGCGGGGCCTGTCCATCTCGGCGGCGGTCATCGTCAAGTACCGCGACGGAAGAACCGACGCCCGCACGGCCCTGGAGGGAGCGCTTCACCGGACGGGATGAGGGCCTACTCCCGGCCCGGTTCCCCGACGAAGACCCTCACCTTGCGTGGGGTCACCCGAAGCCGCTCTCCGGGCGCGGGCGCGAGCGCCTCGAACCTCTCCCGCGAGATCTCCACCTTGAGCGGCGGCCCGTCGCCGGGGGTGAGCTCGAGGCGGACGACGGCGCCGGCCACCGAGACGTGCCGGACCGTCGCGAGGAACCCCTCGGTTTCGCCGCCATCCCGCGCCAGGTCGATCTCCCACGAGCGCGCGTAGCCGGAGGCGGGAGCGGACTCGGCCTGGGGGTGCTCGGGGTAGTCGACGGAGAGAGGGCCGAGGTGCGCGCGGCCGTTCTGGACCCGGCCGTGGAATATGTTCACCGAGCCGAGAAAGTCGAGGACGAACGGGGAGGCGGGCTTCTCGAAGAGCTCCTGGGGGGTGCCGTCCTGGACGATCTTCCCCGGTCGAGGAGGACGACGCGGTCGGCCACCTCGAGCGCCTCCTCCTGGTCGTGCGTCACGAAGAGGCTCGTGAGGTGGATCTCGTCGTGGAGCCTGCGAAGCCAGCGGCGCAGCTCCTGCCGGACGCGGGCGTCGAGCGACCCGAACGGCTCGTCGAGGAGGAGGACCTTCGGCTCGACGGCGAGGGCGCGGGCGAGGGCGACCCGCTGCCGCTGCCCGCCGGAGAGCTCCGACGGGAGGCGGTCGCCGAGCCAGTCGAGCTGCACGAGCTTCAGCAGCTCGGTCACGCGCCGCTTCACGTCGGTTTCGGGCGGCCGCTCGGCGCGCGGTTTCACCCGAAGCCCGAACGCCACGTTCTCGAAGACCGACATCCGCCGGAAGAGGGCGTAGTGCTGGAAGACGAATCCGACCCGGCGCTCCCGGGCGTCGCGCCGCGTCGCGTCCTCTCCGTGGAAGTGGACGGTGCCCCGGTCGGGTTCCTCGAGGCCGGCGATGATCCGGAGCAGGCTCGTCTTGCCCGAGCCGGAGGGGCCGAGGAGGGCGACGAACTCGCCGTCGCCGACCTGCAGCGAGACGTCGTCGAGGGCGAGGAAGCTCCCGAACGACTTCGAGACGGAACGGACCTCGATGCTCACGGAGCCTCCTCGCCGGCGTGCCGGGAGAGGAACGCCTTGGCAAGCATGGCCGCGAGGGCGACCAGGGTGAGAAGCGACGCCGCCGCGAACGCCCCCTGGAAGGCGTATTCGTTGTAGAGCGCCTCGACGTGGAGGGGAAGCGTGTTCGTGGCGCCCCGGATGTGGCCGGAGACGACCGAGACGGCGCCGAACTCGCCGACCGCTCGGGCCGTGCAGAGGACGATGCCGTAGAGGAGCGCCCACTTCACGTTCGGGAGGGTCACGCGGAGGAAGGTCGTGAAGAAGCCGGCGCCGAGGACGCGCGCCGCCTCCTCCTCGTCGGTCCCCTGCGACTGCATGAGCGGGACGAGCTCGCGCGCGACGAAGGGAAAGGTGACGAAGACGGTCGCCAGGACGATTCCCGGAACGGCGAAGACGACCTCGATCCCGTGGCCGGCGAGCCAGCCGCCGAGGAGGCTCGACCTCCCGAAGGCGAGGACGAAGACGAGGCCGGCGACGATGGGGGAAACGGCGAACGGCAGGTCGATCAGCGTCAGGACGAGGTTGCGGCCCGGGAAGCGGAACTTCCCGAGCGCCCAGCCGGCGGCGAGGCCGAACGCGGCGTTCACCGGGACGGCGATCGCCGCGACGAGAAGGGTCAGCTTCAGCGCGTGCCGGGCGTCGGGTTCGGAGACGGCGGCGAGCCACGCCCCGGCGCCGTGGCGAAAGGCCTCGACGAAGACGGCGGCGAGCGGGATGACGAGGAAGAGGGCGATCGCCGCAAACGCGAGACCGATCAGGAGGAGGCGTACGGCGAGGGGTTCTCGCGGGCGCGGAGCGCTCATCGTCCTCCTCCCGCGGCCCACGCCTCGAGCCGGTTCAGGAGGAGGAGCAGGAGGAACGAGGCGACGAGAAGGACGGTGGCGAGGGCCGTCGCGCCTGCCATGTCGTACTGCTCGAGCTTCGTCATGACGAGGAGCGGGGCGATCTCGGTCTTCATCGGCATGTTCCCCGAGATGAAGACGACCGAGCCGTACTCACCCAGGCCTCTGGCGAAAGCGAGGGTCGCGCCGGTGAGGAACGACGGAAGGAGCTCGGGGAGCAGGACGCGCCGGACCGTCTCGAGCCGGCTCGCCCCGAGGCTCGCGGCAGCGTCCTCGACCTCGGCGTCGAGGCTCGCGAGGACGGGCTGGAGCGTTCTCACGGTGAAGGGGAGGCCGAGGAAGACGAGCGCCACGCCGATGCCGAGCGGCGTGAAGGCGACGGGAATGCCGAGCCGGGCGAGCGGCGCGCCGAGCCAGCCGTTCGGGGCGTAGAGCGTCGTGAGCGTGATGCCGGCGACGGCCGTCGGCAGGGCGAACGGGAGGTCGATGAGGGCATCGAGGAAGCGCCGGCCGGGGAACCGGTATCTCACGAGGACCCAGCCGAGGAGAAGGCCGAGGAGCGCGGAGACCGCAGCGGCGCCGAGGGAGAGGAGAAAGGAGAGCCGCAGCGCCGCCACGACGCGGGGAGTCGTCACGGCCGCGAGGAACGCCCCGGGGCTGCCGCGCAGGGACGTCGCCAGGAGCACGGCGAGAGGTGCGAGAACGACGAGCGAGAGCCCGAGGAGCGTCACGCCGAGGGCCGGGCCGAAGCCGGGGAGGAGCGACGGAGTGACGCGGGCGGTCTTCACCGGTTGACGAAGAACGAGTCGAAGATGCCGCCGTCGTCGAAGTGCTTCTTCTGCGCGGCGCGCCAGCCGCCGAAGAGGTCGTCGACCGTGAACGTGGCGACGGCAGGGAAGGCCCGCCCTGCCTTTGCTGCGGCCTCGGGAACGCGAGGCCGGTAGTGGTGCTTCGCCGCCAGCTGCTGGCCTTCGGGCGAGTAGAGGAAGCGGAGGTACGCCTCGGCCACGGCGCGCGTCCCTCTCCGGTCGACGACGGCGTCGACGATCGAGACGGGCGGCTCGGCGAGGATGGAAGTCTTCGGAACGACGATCTCGACGCGGCCCTTCCCCGTCTCCGCCAGGGCGAGGTGGGCTTCGTTCTCCCAGGCGAGGAGGACGTCTCCGAGTCCGCGCTGGACGAACGTCGTCGTGGAGCCTCGGGCGCCGGTGTCGAGGACGGCGACGTTGCGGAAGAGCCCGGCCACGAGCTCCCGGGCCTCCGCCTCCTTCTTTCCGGCCTTCAGGGCGGCTCCCCACGCGGCCAGGTAGTTCCATCGCGCGCCCCCGGACGTCTTGGGGTTGGGCGTGACGACGGAGATTCCCGGGCGGGCGAGATCGGTCCAGTCGAGGATCTTCTTCGGGTTGCCGGGCCTCACGAGGAAGACGATCGTCGATGTGTACGGCGTGGAGTTGTGCGGGAGCCGGGTCTGCCAGCCGGGCTTCACGAGCCCGCGGTCGGCGAGGACGTCGATGTCGTAGGCGAGGGCGAGCGTCACGACGTCGGCCTGGAGGCCGTCGAGGACCGCACGCGCCTGCTTTCCCGAGCCGCCGTGCGACATCCGGATCGTCACGGACGTGCCGGTCCGCTCCCGGTAGCCCTTCGTGAACGCAGCGTTGACGTCCCGGTAGAGCTCCCGCGTCGGGTCGTAGGAGGCGTTCAGTATCTCGACGTCCGGAGGCACGCCGGCGGCGTGCCCGGAGGAGGAGTGCAGGGAGAAGAGGAGTGCGACGACGGCGGCGAAGGCGCCGGCGGATCTGAAGAGGCGTCGTCCGTGAAGTGTCACTTCGGCTCCCGTGGGGCGTCCGCTTCCTCGTGGCGGGCGACGAGAATCCGCCGGTCGCGTTCGAGGAGGTCGGCCAGTGTGGTGTTGTCGAGGATGGCGGCAGCAGCGTTCCGAACGTCGAGGAAGAGGTCGAAGAGCCCGGCGTGGCGGGGCTCGGTCTTCACCAGGCGGGCGAGCTCGGCGGCATCGCCGAACGGGGCGAGCGGTCCGTCGAGGAGCCTCACGACGTCTCCGACGACGATCTCGGCGGGAGGGCGGCGAAGCTCGTAGCCCCCCTCCCGTCCCCTGCGGCTCTTCACGATCCGGGCATTCTTGAGGGCCAGCAGGATCGCCTCGAGGAACTTCTCGGGGATTTCCTCGTGCTCTGCGATCTCGCGAGTCGAGACGATCCCCGAGTTCCACCGCTCCGCGAGGTGGATCAGCGCCTTGAGGGCATAGAGGCCGCGCTGGGAGACTTTCAGATGTATCCCTACAGGAGTAGTAGGGTATATAGGCCGAAACCGGAGGTCAAGGGAGTTGGAGGGAAATTCTGTATCCTCTGACGAGTTCGATCAGGCAGCTGGCGGTTCCAGGGCTGTTCGTCGGGGGAACCATGAACGAGAAACGGACGTTCTCGAGATGGAAGAAGCGAATCCTCCTCGACATCCATGTGGAGGGCCGGACCGCCTCGGGTTTCACCTGGGACATCTCCCACACGGGTCTCTCCATCTCGAGCCAGTACGTGCCGAAGCTCGGCGAAAAGCTCCGGACGACGCTGCACCTTCCGAACGGGAAGAAGATCGACTGCAGCGGGACCGTCGTCCGCGTGCGCCGCGTCCCGCTGGCGCTCGCGGACGAGCTGGGAGGGAGCGGCTTCTGCCTCGCTCTGGGTGGCTATTTCGAGGAGTACTCCCGTTTTCTGGGCGACCTGAAATAGAAGAGCCCCGAAGCCGAGGCTCCGGGGCGGACCCGGGGACCGAGGGGAGCGGGAGGCTCAGCGGTCGGGCTCGGGGCAGAAGCGGTCGAAGCCGCGCGCCCTCTCGCGCCGGGCGAGCCGGTCGTCCTCGGCGGGGAGGATTCCGAGCCGGACGAGCTGGGGCCGGAACTCGTAGCGGATCCTGAGGCGTGCCGCCGGCGTGCGTTCGAGGTCGAGGTCGACGCGCGTCACGTCGTGGCGGGTCCGGTCGCCCATCCCCGTCGCGGCGTACTCATCGGCGAGGGACGAGGCCGCCGCCTTCTCCTGCCGCGACGCTTCGGCCTCACCCTTCGCCCTCGGCGCGGGAGCCCCGCTCGAAGGCCTCCCGGCGGCGTCCCTGGAGCCGCATCCTTCCGGCAGCACAGGAATCGGCCGGCAGGCCTTCTCGCGGAAGAAGACCGCCTCGAGGACGCCGAGGTCCTCGGTCTTCCCGAGTGCGGCGCCGTAGGAGTCCCGCTCGCCCGTGAAGACGAACCGGCGGGCGTCGGAGAGGTTCACCTGCCACCCCTCGAGGACGATCGACTGGTACGGCTCGAGGATCCACTTCGTCGCGGAGACGGCGTCGCGGTGCGTGGCGTCGACCGTGTTGAGCCCGTCGACGGCCAGGGCGACGCCGACGCGAACTCCGAGGGGGTTCGTGATGCGGAGCGCGTACTCTCGCCCTCTCAGCGCCTCCACGTAGACGGTCCCGCCCTTGTGGAACTCGGGGCGCGGCGCGCCGTCGACGAGGACGGAGAGCTCGAACCCTCCCCGGGCCGCGGCATCGGCCGGGGCGGCGGCGGCGAGGGCGAAGGTCAGGGCGGCGGCGATCTGCGTTCTCATCGAAGTCCTCCGCTCCCTGAGACCCGCGCGGAGCCGTCCGGTTCCCGGAACCGCGATTTCCGAGAAATCCTCGACGGCGAAGGACACGAGGCTCGCCCGCCGCAACGCAGCGCGTTATGATGCCCCGCTGGCCTTCTAAGCGCCCCGGAAGTGGTTTCCGGCGGGTGTGGGGAGGCAACACCGGAGACGCCATCAGAACCAGAACGACACGCCGGAACGCTGCTCGGACGAACGCGGGGGAGAGCTCTTCCCGGCGGCCTCGGCCGACACCCTCCGGAACGGGAAGAAGGGCATGAACGTACTCGTCCTCAACTGCGGATCCTCGTCCCTCAAGTTCGCGGTCATCGACCCCGACACCTCCGTCGAGCACGTCTCGGGCATCGCCCAGAGGCTCGGCTCCCCCGAGGCCTCCCTCGACGTCAAGCGCAACGGCGCGAAGAGCTCGAAGCCGATCGCCGGCGCGCTCCACGACGAGGCGCTCCACGCAATCGTCGACGTTCTCCGCGAGCTCGGCCTCGCCGACGGCCTCCTCGCGGTGGGGCACCGCGTCGTCCACGGCGGCTCGAAGTTCGCGGGCTCCATGGCGATCACTCCGGAGGTCATCGCGAAGGTCGAGGAGTGCATCCCCCTCGGCCCGCTCCACAACCCGCCGAACCTCGTCGGCATCCGGATCGCGCAGAACCTCTTCCCGGGGCTCCTGCAGGTCGGCGTCTTCGACACCGCCTTCCACCAGACGATGCCGCCGGTCGCCTACACCTACCCGGTGCCGCACGAGTGGCTCGAGAAGTACGGCGTCCGTCGCTACGGCTTCCACGGGACGAGCCACCGCTTCGTGGCCCGCGAGGCCGTACGCCTCCTGGGGCTCCCCGCGAACGACCACGGGATCGTGACGGCTCACCTCGGGAACGGCTGCTCCTGCGCGGCGGTGAAGAACGGGAAGAGCGTCGACACGACGATGGGGCTGACCCCGCTCGAGGGACTCATGATGGGGACCCGCAGCGGCTCGATCGACCCGGCGATCATCGGCCACGTCGCCGATGCGATGGGCAGGCACCCGAAGGAGATCCTGGACATCCTGAACAAGAAGTCGGGCCTCCTCGGCGTCTCGGGGCTCTCGAACGACATGCGGACGGTCGAAGAGGCGGCGGCCGGAGGGAACGAGAGGGCGAAGCTCGCCCTCGACCTCTTCTGCTACGGTCTCGCCAAGGCGATCGCGGCGCTCGTGGTGCCGCTGGGCCGTCTCGACGCGCTCGTCTTCACGGGCGGCATCGGAGAGAACTCGACGACGGTCCGCCAGATGACGATCGCGCGCCTCGGGTTCCTCGGCCTGACGCTCGACGCTGCGGCGAATGCGACCCACGGTCGCGCGCAGGGAGGACGAATCACGACCGGCGAAAGGCCCCAGGCCCTGATCGTCCCGACGAACGAGGAGCTGATGATCGCCGAGGACGCCGAACGGATCGCCCGCGGGGCCTGAAGCGGAAAGGAAAGAAGGACACCATGCGCACGACCGTCCTCGTCGCCCCCGCCGGCCGCGGCGTCGGCATCACGACCGCCTGCCTCGGCATCGTCCGCGCCCTCGACCGCGAGGGAATCCGCGTCGCCTTCGCCAAGCCGGTCGCGAACCGCGAGCCCGACCACACGATCCCGCTCCTCTCCCTCGGCGCCCACTTCGCCATTCCGCCGGCCGTCCCGCGCGGGGAGGCCGAAGGCCTTCTCGCCGCGGGCGACGACCAGACGCTCATGGAGCGCGTCGTCGCCATCGCCGACCAGGCGGGCGAGGACGTCGACGTCCTGATCGTCCAGGGGATGCACCCCGAGATGGGAATGGTCCACTCCACGCGCGTGAATGCGCTGATGCTGAAGGCGCTCGACGCCGAGCTCGTCCTCGTCGCCGCACCTTCCGACCAGACGGCGGTCGAGCTGGCCGAGACGGTCGCCATCGCGGCCCGGGGCTTCGGCGCCCTCTCCGAGGGACGAATCGTCGGCTGCATCCTGAACAGGATCTGCGAGCGGAAGGGGGATCCCGGCGAGGTCGACACCGATTCCTTCGGACCGGGCTCCGCCGGCTGCTCGGGGTGCGCCGTTCCCGGGCTCTCGGAGGCGTGCCTGAAGGAGCACCGCGCGGCGCTCGAGGCCGAGGGGCTCCGCCCGATCGCGATCGTCCCGTGCAACTCGGACCTGATGGCGCCGCGCGTGAAGGACATCGGCGACGCGCTCCACGCCCAGGTCCTCTTCCCGGGCGAGGCCCGGACCCGGCGCGTGAAGGACGTCGCGGTCTGCGCGATGACCGTCCCGAACGCGCTCAAGGCCATGAAGCCGGGGACGCTCGTCATCACGCCGGGCGACCGGAGCGACATCATCCTCGCCGCCGCGATGACGGTCCAGAGCGGCACGCCGCTCGCGGGCCTCGTCCTGACGGGCGGCCTCGCCCCCGACCGGCGCGTCCTCGACCTCTGCCGGAAGGTCTTCGACGCCGGCCTCCCGCTCCTGCAGGTGCAGACCTCGAGCTACCGCTCCGCCACGCACGTCGCCTCGATGAACCCGACGATCCCGGTCGACGACGCCGAGCGCGTCGAGAAGACGATGAGCTACGTCGCCGACTACGTCGACCTCGCCTGGGCCCGCGCCTTCGCCAAGCCGGCGCGCGTGCCACGTCTTTCCCCGCCCGCCTTCCGCCACCGCCTCATCGAGACGGCCCGGGAAGACGTGAAACGGATCGTCCTTCCCGAGGGGGCTGAACCGCGCACGGTGGCGGCCGCCGCGATCGTCGCCTCCCGCGGCATCGCGAGGTGTGTCCTCCTCGGCAACCCCGACGAGATACGGGACGTCGCAGCCCGGCAGGGAGTCACCCTTCCCACCTCGGTCGAGATCGTGAACCCCGTCGAGGTCGCGCCCCGCTACGTCGACGCGCTCGTGGAACGGCGGAAGGCCAAGGGGATGACCCCCGACCGGGCCGAGGCCGAGCTGCAGGACCCGATCATGGTCGGGACGATGATGATGGCGCTGAACGAGGCCGACGGCCTCGTCTCCGGCGCGATCCACACGACGGCCCACACGATCCGGCCGGCGCTCCAGATCATCAAGACCGTCCCGGGCTGCAACCTCGTGTCGAGCATCTTCTTCATGTGCCTTCCCGACCAGGTCCTCGTCTTCGGGGACTGCGCCGTGAACCCGAACCCGACGGCGGCCGAGCTCGCCGACATCGCGATCCAGAGCGCCGACTCGGCCATCGCCTTCGGCGTCCCGGCGCGCGTCGCGATGCTGTCGTACTCGACCGGGGCGAGCGGCACCGGCGAGGACGTCGAGAAGGTGAAGGAGGCGACGCGGATCGCGCGCGAGCTGCGCCCCGACCTCGCCCTCGACGGCCCGCTCCAGTACGACGCGGCGGTGATGCCAGACGTCGCGCGGCTCAAAGCGCCGAAGTCGGCCGTCGCCGGAAAGGCGACCGTCCTCATCTTCCCCGACCTGAACACCGGTAACGTCACCTACAAGGCGGTCCAGCGCTCGGCGAACGTCGTCAGCATCGGGCCGATGCTCCAGGGCCTCGCCAAGCCGGTGAACGACCTCTCCCGCGGCTGCCTCGTGGAGGACATCGTCTTCACGATCAACCTCACCGCGATCCAGGCCCAGCAGGCCGCGCGGGCGAAGTCGGGGACCGTCTAGCAGAGTTTGCCGGAGGGCCGCGGGCGCCAGGGCGCCCGCGGCCCCTCGCGTTCCTCCCGCTTCGACCGGTCCGGTCCATTCTGCCGATCCACCGCGTCTACCTCTTCCCGAGCAGCGAGAGGATCCCCGTCGACATCGCCGGGACGTAGGTGATGAGGAGGACGCCCGCGCCGAGGATCAGGAGGAACGGCACGACGTGGCGGTAGAGCTTCGGCAGCGGGACGCCGAAGCGCGACGAGGAGAGGAAGAGGTTGAGCCCGACCGGCGGGAAGAGGAAGCCGAGCTCGAGGTTTGCCAGGAAGATGACGCCGAGGTGGATCGGGTCGATCCCGAACGCGGCCCCCATCGGCGCGACGAGCGGCGCCAGTATGACGATGGCCGAGTAGATCTCGAGGACGCTCCCGAGGACGAGCAGGATCACGTTCAGGACGAGAAGGAAGACGAGCGGCGAGGAGACGTGGAGCTTCACCCAGTCCAGGAGCGCCGTCGGGACCTGCGCGTCGACGAGCCAGCTCGTCAGCCCCATGGCGACCGAGAGGAGGATGAGGACGGCGCCCATGAGCGCTCCCGCCTTCACGAGGACCCCGGGGAGCTGCCGGAAGGGGTGGATGTCGCGGGTGATGAAGCACTCGACGACGGCGGCGTAGGCGCACGCCGCAGCCGACGCCTCGACCATCGACGAAAAGCCGCTCGCGAAGAGGACGATGACGAGGACCGGCAGCGCCAGTTCCCATTTCGCCTGCCAGAACGAGGCCGCCAGCTCGCGCAGCTGGAAGCGGGGCCTCTGGCGGCCCGCCGCGTCGAGCCGGAGCCCCTGCCGGATGCCCCACGCCGCCGTCAGGACGACGAGCAGGAGTCCCGGAACGAGGCCCGCGATGAAAAGCGAGTCGGCCGGGACCGACGCGACGACGCTGTAGAGGATGACGGGAAGCGACGGCGCGAAGAGGAGGCCGAGGCTTCCGGAGGCCGTCACGAGGCCGAGGGAGAACCCCTCGGGGTAGCCGTCGTCGCGGAGGATCGGGTAGACGAGGCCGCCGAGGGCGATGATCGTCACGCCCGAGCCGCCCGTGAACGTCGTGAAGAGGGCGCAGACCGCCGCGACCATCACCGCGAGGCCGCCCGGCATCCAGCCGAAGAGAGCGCGGAAGAAGCGGACGAGGCGCGTCGAGGCGCCGCCCTCCGCCAGGATGTACCCCGCGGCGGTCAGGAGTGGAATCGCCGGGAGGGTCGGCGAGGAGATGAGGCGGTAGACCTCGGCGGAGACCGCGGCAACCGGCACGGCGTCCTTCCAGAAGAGAAGGAGCGCGAGGCCCCCCATCGCCACGAAGACCGGCGCTCCGAGAAGTGCGGCGAGGAGGATGAGCGCGGCGAGCGGCAGGACGAGCCTCGGGGCGGCCGCTTCGGGTACGAACGACAGCAGGAAGGGGGATGCGAGCGTCACGAGGGCCGCGATGCGTCCTCGCGTCCCTTCCGACGCACTCCAGGCGAACCGCACCGCCATCAGCAGGAGGGCGGCGGGCATGATCGTCTCGGCGACCCACTCGGGCAGGCCGAAGGAGAGGATCTTTCCCTGCTCCCTGTCGGCCCTCACGAGGCCGACGCTCGCCCAGGCGAGAACCGCGCAGACCGCGGCCGCCACGGAGAGGGCGAAGAGTCGCGCGAGCCGGCGGGCGCGGCCGCTGCCGAGGAGCTCGGCGGTGGACAGGGTCAGGTGCGTCCCTTCGCGGGTCGCGAGGAGTCCGCCGACGAAGGCGGTCCAGAGCGTGACGAGCTGGAGGATCGAACCTGCTCCGGGGACGTGGAACCCGCCAAGCGGGCGTCCCAGTGCGTCGACGAGGGGGAGGACCGTCGCAACGGCAAGCGCCGCGACGAGGAGCCCCTGCTCGCTTCGTCGAAGGACGGCGCCGGCGTTCACTTCTTCGGCGCCGTCGCCTTCTTGGCGCGGTAGTCGGCGAGGATCCTCCGAGCCTCGTCGAACGACGCCTCGGGGACGATCTTCCCGCGAACCTTCGGGTAGGCCGCCTCGGCGGCGGTCCGCCAGAGGGCCTCGGCCTTCGCGTCGACGGCGACGACGTTCAGGCCCCGCGCCTTCATCGCCGCGATGTCGCGCTCCTCGGAGGTCCGGGCCTCGGCGCGGAGGCGCGCGCCCGCCTCGGCGGCGGCCGCGCGGAGCGAGGCCTGGTCCTCCGCCGAGATCTTGTCCCAGGTGCTCTTGTTGACGAGCATCGCGCCGAGCAGGAGCCCCCACTTCACGTCGGTCATGTACTTCGCGTGCTGGTACCACTGGAGGAGGACGGCGGCGGTCGGCGGCGACGGGAGGGCCGAGACGAGGCCGGTCTGGAGCGCCGTGGAGATCTCCGTCGAGGGAAGCGGGACCGGGTTGAAGCCGGCCCCTTTCCAGATCTCGAGGGCGTCCGTGTCGTTCCCCCAGGCGAAGAGCTTGAGCGGCTTCAGCTCGTCCGGCGTGCGCACCGGTGTCTTCGTGAAGAAGCGGACCCAGCCGCCGTCGGCCCAGGCGAGGACGACGAAACCCTTCGAGGCCATCGAGGCCTCGAGCCTCGGCCCCATCACCGAGAGGACGTGGTCGATCTCCTCGTACGAGGAGTAGAGCATCGGGATCTGAAGGGCCATGACCGACGGGTCGACGGCCGAGACGCCGGAGCTCGTCAGGAGGCCGGCGTTCAGGCTCCCGAGGCGCATCTTGCGGACGACGTCCTGGTCGTCGCCCGCGACGCTCCCGGGGTAGAGACGCGCGGTGACCCGCCCCTGGGTCGACGTCTTCCACTTCTCCAGCATTTCCTTGAGGATGAGGTGGTACTTCGAGCCGTCGGGGACGAGCGTCGCCATCTTCACGACGACCTGTGCGCGGGCGGGGAGGGCCCCCGCGAGGAGGAGGGCGAGCGAAGGAAGGAACAGCCGCGTGGAGGCGGCAGCGCGGGAGCGGCTTTTCATCGGTCTACTCCAGGAAGAGTTCGTCGGCGCGCGCGAGGAGCCAGGCGGCGCGGCGCCGCGAGACGGTGTTGGCGAGCCGTAGCTCAGGTACGGCATCAGGATCGATGGCGAGGGCCTTGTTCAGAAGCGTCACGAAGTCGGCGCGGTTCTGCGTTCCGACCGAAACGGTTTCGGCGAAGGAGACGTACGGTGCCGCCCGCTTTCCGCCCGAGAGGGCGATGGCGCGCCCGAGGTGCGCCAGTGCGCGTTCCACGGAACCGCCAGCGGCCGCTGGACGCCCGCCCTCGAAGGCGATGAAGAAGTCGTGGATCGACCCCTGACCGAAACCCTCGTCGAGGGCCAGTGCCCTCCGTTCGAGAGCTTCGACGAGCCCCTGGTCCGCCGTCAGGTCGGCGTTCTCCTTGGAGAGCGAGATCGCTGCGCCCCAGGCCGCTCCGGTCCAGTAGAGGAGAGGGACGTCGGCTTTCGTCGTGGCTGCGAGGGTCTTCTCGCGAAGACCGTCGTCCCGGAGCCCTGCCTCGAAGCCGGGGTGACGCACCTCGAGCCCGCGGAGACCGTAGCGGAGAGCGCGCGAGTAGAGCTTTCGGGCGCGGTCGCGGAGCGCGGTGGCCCGGGCGAGGTCCTTCTCCTCGGCGAAGTCGGCCTCCGCCTGGACGAAGGCGTACCCGTACTGGGTGAAGCCGCTGGTCGCCGCCAGGAGGAGGCCGTCGTGCTTCGGCGTCTCGGCGAGAAGGGCCTCGATCGTCTTCAGGCCGAAAGGGACGGCGGCCGCGACGAGCTCGGGATCGTCGTCGGAAGCATAGATGTCGCCCCCCGCGGCGAGCGCCCCGGCCAGGCCGTTCACGGCGACCGTCCGGACGGAGCAGCCTGGAAGGCCCAGCGTCACGAGGAGCGCGACGAGGAGCGTGATGAGGGGTGGGGACCCGCGTTTCAGGAACATTCGCGACGAGAATAAACCGACCCGTTGATCTGCGCCGCCTCGATGAAAAGCTGCTAGAGTCGAGTCACCGGCCCATTGATCCGGCACCCGCTTCGAGAGCACCAAAGGCGGATGCCAGCGACGAAAGGAGCGACGATGTCGCAAAGAGCGGCGCTTCGCGGTCTGGTCCTGATTGCCTTCGGCCTGATTGCCGCGGCCCCTGCGGCGGCCACGATCGTGATCCGGACCCCCGGGTACTACGGCTATGACGTCTACGAGCTCCCCGTCATACCTGGAGACGCGCCTGTTGACCTGGAGGCGCAGGTCTTCTTTGACGTCGGCGTTCCCCCTGTGCTTCCCCCTGACGGGACCGAGACATTGACGTTCGCCGGCCTGCCAGCCGGCGTGACGACGATTCCGTCCCCGCTCTCCTATACCGTCTTCGCGGGCCAGGCGGAGATCACGGTTCCATTCCAGCTCCAGGTCGGCCCGGGGACCGTGCCGGGTACCTACCCGATCCTGGTCGAGAACGGTCCGACGGGAGCAGGCAGCTGGCAGTTCCAGCTCGTCGTCCAGGGCATCACCATTTCGCCGGGCACGGTGAACGTGGTCGCCGGTACCACCTCCGGCCTTCTGTCGGCGTGGATCAGTCCGTACAACCCTCAGCTGTTCTACCAAACCCAGACGCTCGGCTTCTCGGGGGTCCCTGCTGGCGTGACGACGGTTCCGTCTCCGGTGACCTACCAGCCCCTGGGCCGAAGCCCCGGCGCTCCCGACCAGGTTCTGCAAAGCGAGATCGTCGAGTTCCAGATTTCCGTCAGCCCGACGACCCCGCCCGGAAACTACCCGATCTCGGTGCAGAACTCTCCTGCCCCGGCCGGCACCTCGACGTTCACGCTGACCGTCCTGCCACCGCCAGGCGTCCTGGTGGCACCAGGTGCCGCTGCGATGTCGGTCTGCTCCGGCGGTCCGGCCGTCCAGAACAGCGTGACGATCACGCCCGTGAACGGCTATCAGGGTTCGCCGACCGTGACGTTCCCCGGCCTCCCGGCGGGGCTCACGATCACCCCCTCGCCCATCATCGTGCCGATGCTTCCCCCGGCCCAGACGGTCTCCTTCGCCGTCTCCGCCGCCGCGGGCATGACCGCGGGCCCGAGGACCGTGAACGTCCTGGTCCAGGACCAGGCCGGGATCAGCGTACAGACGACCATCACCGTGAACGTGGGCGTCGCGGACTTCTTCCCTTCGATCAATCCGTCGGGGGTTTCCCTCTGGCGGACTGGTCCTTCGGCAGACGTTTCGGCTTCGGTCGGTCTCACTCCGTGCCCGCCGCAGTCGAGCATCCTGGTGACTCCCACCTCGATCCCCGCGGGCGTGACCGTGAATCCGCCGGAAGTCCTCCTCACCGGGCCGTCGTTCCAGGCCGCGAACTTCACGATCGCCGCGTCCGAATCGGCGGCGCTCGGGACGGCGACCGTCACCTTCACCTTCTCGATCGACGGAGGGCCGGCAAAGACGGCAACCCTCTCCGTCGAGGTCGGCTCGGCGGGAGCCTTGTCGATGACGGTGGAGATCCCGAACCTGAGCGCCTGTCCCGGAGGGCCGGCAGTGACCAACTCCGTGACCATCACACCCCTGGATGGTTACGCGGGTTCGCCGACCGTCACGTTCCCGCTCCTGCCGACCGCGCTCAGGATTGCGCCGAACCCGATCTCGGTCGGCGAGCTGCTCTCGGCGCAGTCCATCGGCTTTGAGATCACGGCCGTTGCGGGGGCGCTTCCCGGCCCGCAGGTCGTGAACGTTCTGGTGTCGGACCCCTACGGGCCGTCCGCCTCCTCGACCTTCGTCGTCGACGTCAGGGTCGCCGACTTCGCTCCGGTCCTCTCGCCTGCGACGATCGAGCTCATTTCAGGCGGCGAACCCGCCACGGTCACGGCGTCCCTGGCCCCCGGCGCCTGTTCTCCGCCCTCCAGCATCACCGTCACTCCCACCGGCCTTCCGGCCGGCGTCACGGTGACGCCCGCTTCGGGCGACCTCGTGGCTCCTTCGTTCACTCCTGTCGTCTTCACGTTCACCGCCGCCGCTTCGGTTCCCCGCGGGGGCCGTGGAGGCGACGTTCGTCTTCCAGCCGTCCACGGGGGCGCCCAAGACGACGAAGACCCCGGTCACCGTCGTCCGGAACGGCCGGATCGGAGTTGCGGTCGAGAGGCCCGCGGTCGATGTCTGCCCGGGAGGAGCCTCGGGCTCCAACACGTTGACGATCAGCTCCCTCGACGGCTACGTCGGGACTCCGACCGTCTCGTTCCCCGGTCTCCCTCCCACGCTGACGGTGACGCCATCGACGATCCCGGTGCCGGAGCTGCCGCCTTCGCGCGTCGTGTCCTTCACGGTCAGCGCCGCCCCGGGAGCGCCGGCTGGTCCGATGACCCTTACGGTTCTCGTGAGCGACCCGCGGGGCATCAGCGGCGAGGCGACGTTCGTCGCCAACGTTCTGCCTCCCGACATCACCCCCGTGGTGACACCGTCTGCCCTCACCCTGAACGCCGGCGGGACGCCGGCCGCGATGGTCGCGTCGATCGTGGCCGGGGCCTGCGCCCCGACCGCCGACATCGTCGTGACCGTGGCGAAGTCCGAGCTCCCGCCGGGAGTCACGGTCACGCCGGAGCGGGCCGTGCTCCTGGCACCGGCGTACGCGCCGGTGGCGTTCTCGTTCCAGGCCTCCTCGGCGGCCGCGCCGGGGTCCACGACGATCTCGTTCGCGTTCGACCCGGGGAGCAGCACGCCGTCGCCCGGAGGCGGTTCGCCGATGGCCGTGTCCGCGACGATCACCGTCTGCGGGCCGCCCGCGGCCCCCGTCTCGCCCGTCGTGACGCCGCGAGGAAACCCGCAGGGACCGGTCACGGCGACGGACTTCCTCGCCCTCGGATGGGGTGCTCCGGCTTCCGGGTTCCCTCCGACGCGCTACGAGTGGAGGATCAACGGAGGCGCCTGGACGTCTGCGCTGGAGACGACGGCGTCGGCGCCGCCTCGTGGGGCGATCGACCCGGTCCAGCTCTTCGTCCGCGCCTACGCGTGCGACCCCGAGAAGGGGCCGGGAGCGGAAGCCTCGAGCCCGGTCTACTCGCTCGCGGCGCCCGTGGCGAGCTTCTCCGTCCCCGCTTCGATCGTTGCCGGCCGCGCAGTGACGTTCACGGACACGTCCTCGCCGCAGGCGACGAGCTGGCTCTGGTTCCCCGGTGACGGGATGACCGCGACGACCGTCCAGTCGCCCACGGTCACGTTCCCGGCCGCCGGTCCGAAGGTCGTCGTCCTCGTCGCCTCCAATGGCTCTGGTTCGTCCTCGAAGTCGACGACGATCAACGTCCTTCCGGCCTCGGCCTCGAGGGAGGCGACGGGCACCTCGGTCCGGTCGCTGGACCGCGAGCGGGACGGCCGGCTGGCGCTCGGCCGCGTCGAGGTGGAACCCGGGACCACGCTTCTTCTTCGCCGCCTCGACGGTGGCGGGGAGGCCGTGGCGTTCCTGCGCCTTCTGGACGCAGACGGAAACGTCGTCGTCGAGCGGCGGCTCGTACTCGCCGCCGCCGAGGAAGCCCGCCACGATCTCTCTGCCTGGGGCGCGATCGGGGTCTTCCGCGTCGAGCTGGTCGGACCGGAGGGGCTCGAGGCGGCTGTCGAGGAGCTGTCCGTTCCCATCGGCGAGCCGGAGCTGCCGGTCACGCCGCGGCGCCCGCGGAGCGCCGAGATCCGCTGAACCTGGAAGGGACCGGGTCGTCGACCGTCAGAGGCGGACGACGACCCGGTTTCGCCCGGCCGACTTCGCCTCGTACATCAGGCCGTCGGCCCTCTTCAGGATGTCGGCGATCTCCTCGCCCTTCCTCACCAGCGTCGCGCCGATCGAGACCGTGACCTTCAGCGATCCATCCGTCAGCGGCAGCTCCGAATGCTCGACGAGGCGCCGGGCCCGATCGGCCACGAGGGGGAGATTGAAGTCGGTCACGTTCGCGAGGAGGACGACGAACTCCTCACCCCCCCAACGCCCGACGAAGTCGAGTGAGCGAGCCGAGCGGGCGAGCGTCGTCGCGACCATTTTCAGCACGGCATCGCCCACGTCGTGTCCGCGGGAGTCGTTGACTTCCTTGAAGCGGTCGACGTCGACGAAGAGGACGCCGAACCGGAAACCGTAGCGCGTCAGCTCGGCCATCTTCTCCTCGAGGACGACCTCGGCGTAGCGCCGGTTCCCGATGCCCGTGAGCGGGTCGAGGAAGACGATCTCGGTCAGCTCCTCGACGCGGCGGATCGCCTCCATCCGCTCGGTCTGGTCCGTGAAGACCTCGACCGCGCCGACGACGGTCCCCGACGCATCGCGGACCGGGACGACCTCGACGCGCACCGGGACCCGGTGCCCCGCCCTGTGGGGGAGGAAGACGTCGGCCCTGTGCGGCTTCCCGTCGGCGAGCGCGGCCGAGATCGGGCAGCCGCTCCGGCAGAGCTCGTTCCCCTCGGCGTCGACGTGCCTGAGGACCGCCTCGGGGCAGGCCCGGCCGATGACGTCGCGGGACGCCCAGCCCGTGATGGACTGGGCGCCCCGGTTCCAGAACGTGATCTTCCTGTCGCAATCGACGAAGTAGACGCCGTCGTTCAGGTGGTCGAGCAGCTCCTGCGTGAAGCCCTCGGGAAGAATCACGCGGTGCTTCTTCCCGATCTCAGAACGGAGGGTTGAAGACCTTCAGGACCTGCTCGGTCGTCAGCCCTTCGTACCCCTGCATCGCCTTCACGCGTTGCGCCTCGAGCCTGTCGAGGAGCGAGGGTTCGTGAACCTCGTAGAGGACACCCGTCGTCAGGACTTCCTTCTCGCGCATGTAGGGGAAGGCCGCGGCCCGGCTGCTCCGGTCGTAGCCCTCCGGGAGGCTCCTCAGCTTCGCCTTCATCACCTTGAACTGGTCGTCCCCGCGCCACGTGACGCAGGGGGACATGACGTTCAGGAAGGCGAACCCGTGGTGGCTCATGCCGGCGACCATCAGGTCGACGAGGCTCTTCATGTCGCCCGAGAAGCCGCGGGCGACCCAGGTCGCGCCGAACGACATCGCCAGCTCGCACGGGTCGACGCTCGGCTCGGGGTTCCCGAAGTAGGTCGACTTCGTCTTGTCGCCCGACGGGGTCGTCGGTGCCGCCTGCCCCTTCGTCAGTCCATAGATCTCGTTGTCCATCAGGACGTAGCAGATGTCGAGGTTCCGGCGGGAGGCGTGGAGGAAGTGGTTGCCCCCGATGGCGAGGCCGTCTCCGTCGCCGCCCACCGCCACGACGTTCAGCTCGGGCCGGGCGACCTTGATCCCCGTGGCGATCGGGAGCGCGCGCCCGTGGACGCTGTTGAAGCCGTAGGCCTCGACGTAGCCCGGGAAGGCGCGAGGAGCAGCCGATGCCGGAGACGACGACGGTGTTCCAGGGCTCGAGCTGGAGCTCGGCCATCGCGCGGTACATGGCGGAGACGACGCCGAAGTCGCCGCAGCCGGCGCACCAGACGGGCTTGAGGTCGCTCTTGTAGTCGCCCGGCTGGAAGCGGGGCAGGGCGGGGGTCGTAACGACGCTGCTCACGCGGTCACCTCCTCGCGGGCGCCGGTTTCCGAGAGGACGCTCTCGATACGGCTCTTCACTTCGGTCACGGAGAGGTTCATGCCGCCCGACCGCGCGAAGACGCGGGTCCCGGCGGGGAGATCGACGAGGGTCCTCAGGTAGTGGTAGAGCTGCCCGACGAAGTTCACCTCGAGGAAGACGAGCTCTTCACGCTCGCCGCGTACTCGACGAAGGCCTTCTTCGGGAACGGCATGATGATGCGGGGGACGAACGCGGAGACGCTCACGCCCTTCGCAGCGAGCTCGCGCATCGCCTCCTCGACGGGGCCCTTCGACGAGCCCCAGCAGACGATGCCGATGTCGGCCTTCTCGGGACCGAGGTGGACGAAGAGCGGGTACTTCTCCTCGACGAAGTCGAGCTTCTTGAACCGCTTCCTGCTCATCTTCTCGTGCATGACGTGCGAGGAGGCGGGGCGCGCCGTCTCGTCGTGCTCGAGGCCGTTCGTCTGGTAGATCCCGCCCTTCGTCCCGGGAACGCTCATCGGCGAGACGCCCGTGGGGGTCTGGGCGTAGCGCTTGTAGTCGGCGAGCTCCTCGGCGTTCGGCGTCCGGCGGTCGATGACCTCGTGGACGAGGTTCGCCTTCTCGACCGTCTGGCGGCTCTGCCCGACCGCCTGGTCGGAGAGGATGATGACCGGGAGCTGCGTCTCCTCGGCGATGTTGAAGGCGTCCACTGTGGCGTGGAAGCAGTCTTCGACGTCCGTCGGCGCGAGGACGATGCGCGGCATGTCGCCGTGCGAGCCGAAGACGGCCAGGTAGAGGTCCGACTGCTCCGACTTCGTCGGCAGGCCCGTCGACGGGCCGCCGCGCTGGACGTCGAGGATGACGACCGGGACCTCGGCCATCGACGCGAGGCCGAGCATCTCGGCCATCAGCGAGAGGCCGGGGCCGGAGGTCGACGTCATCGACTTCACACCCGCGAAGGAGCCGCCGATGATGGCGCCCAGGGCCGACAGCTCGTCCTCGGTCTGGATGATCCGGCCGCCGGACCGGGGGAGCCACTCCGAGAGGAAGTGAAGGACCTCGGAGGACGGCGTGATCGGGTAGCCGGCGAAGAAGCGGCAGCCCGCGTGGAGGGCCGCGACGGCGCAGGCCTCGTTCCCCGTCATGACGAGCTTGGGGGCGGTGACGGTGTACTCGAGCCTGCGGGCCGAGACGTCGATTCCGAGGGCCTGCGCGAACTCGCGTCCGGCGGTGAACCCCTTCAGGTTCGCCTCGAGGACCCCCGCCTTCTTCTTTCCGAACTTGAACTCGACGGCCTTCTTCACCGACTCGGGCGGGATGCCGAAGAGCTCGGCCAGGATGCCGAGGGTGACGATGTTCTTTGCCGCCTTCGTCCCGGTCGCCTTCGTGGCGAGCTCGATGAAGGGCACGGGGATCCACGTCGCCTTCTCGGCGGCCGGGATCTTCACGTCCGAGATGGGGGTCGGGTCGGCCGCCTCGTAGAGGATGACCGCGTCGGCCTTCGGGACGACCTCGCCCTTGAAGCGGGTGAAGTCGGCCCAGTTGAAGACGACGAGGACGTCGACGGCGTCGCCCTGCGCGGAGATCGGCTCGGCCGACATCCGGAGGGTGCAGGACGACTCGCCTCCGCGGATCTGCGGCCCGTAGGCCTCCACCTTGATGACGTTCAGGCCGTCGCGCGCGCCGGCCTGGGCCATCATTTCGCCCATCGTCACGACGCCGTCGCCGCCCGAGCCGATCATCGCGAGCGTGAGGTCTCTCGTAGGCATCTCGGAACCCTCCACGGGCCGCCTCGCGGCCCCCCAAACAGTCGCCGGAGTCTCTTCCTGTCGCGCCCCGAGATCCATGATGCCGATGCATCAGAGACTCCCGGCCGAGGCGCATTACTATACTCTCGGCAATTCCATGAGCTCTCTCCTGGGGCGCGCCCTTCTTGCCCTCCGTCCATCATCGACCCGGGTCCCCGGACCCTTCGACGGGTTCGTCGATTCCCTCGTCCAGAAGCTCGAAAACTGCCGAGCGGGGCTGACGGACGAGGCACTCTCCCGCGGAACCTCCGAGGTGGAGAGCTGGGCCGAGGCTCTCTACGTCGAGGAGGTCCCCCGCCTCCGGGACTCAATCCGCCTGGAGGAGCCCCACCTGACGCACGAAGCGCGGGAGGAGCTCTTCCGGAAGGCGGACGATCTCGTGAGAAAGGTCGTCGTCCCTGGCTGGGTCCGGCTGGCCTCCCGCTTCACGTCGCGGGAGCGGAACGGTTTCTACGCCCTCGCCGAGCCGCTCCACGGCGTCGAGCGGGCTCTGTGGGCCGTGCTCGGAATGACGATCGGGCTCTTCGTCGTCTGGGCTCCGTTCATCCCGCTCTGGTCGAAGGAGTGGGTTCTGCCGTTCACGGTAGGTGGCCTCGTCTTCCCGGAGCTGAGGCGCTGGCTCTCTCTCCGGCAGTACGAAGGAGAGCTCAACCAGCTCGTCGGCCGGGCCGACCGGGAGATCGCCCGCGTCGACCTCGCCTATCTCACCGAATCGACCGCGGTCGCCGAGCGCGAGGCGCTCGACTCCGACGAGGCGGTGCGCGCAGCGGCCCGGGCGAGGGCCACCGCGAGCGTCGCAGGAAAGGAAGGGTGACGCCATGGTCACGGTCGCAGGCGCGGAGGGGGCGCTCCGGAAGCTCCTCGGATCGATCCGGCGTATCGGCCTTCTCTCCGGGCTGACGGTCTTCGGCGTCCTCGTCTTCTACGGCGCCTGCACGGCGCGGGTGAACCCGAACGAGTGGGGCGTGGAGCAGGTGCGGTTCGGGATCAAGACCGGCATCAAGGAGCGGGCCTTCACGCCCGGCCTCTACTTCGTCCCGTTCGGGACGACGATGCACGACTTCCCCCGCGAGATCCACGTCCTCGAGGCGTCGTTCGACAAGACCGAGTCGCTCGGGAAGGCGAAGACCGAGGACGTCCGCGAGGGGGTCGAGAAGTTCTTCCAGCGCCGCGACAAGGTTCTCGGGCGGGAGACTCACCGCGTCATCGACGCCTTCAACGTCCAGACCTCCGACGGCTACGCGGTCATCTGCGACGTCACTCTCCTCTACTCGATCTCCGACCCGGTGCGGATCGCGAAGGACTTCGGCTGGGGCTCGCTCTACGTCGACAGCTTCGCCGTGAACACGTTCCGAAACGGCGTCCTGCAGACGATCGGGAAGATGAACGCCGAGACGTTCTACAACGAGGAGCTGCGGATCGCGGCGGTCAAGGACGCCGAGACGTTCCTCAGGGCACGCTTCGCCGAGCGGGGCTTCAAGGTGGAGACGCTCCTCCTTCGCAACTACGTCTACGCCGAGAACTACGAGAAGGCGCTCCAGGAGAAGAAGGTCGCCGTCCAGACGACGGAGAAGAACCGCAAGGAAGCGCTCGTCAACGAGGAGCACGCCAAGCTCGAGCAGATCCAGTCGAAGGGGAACGCGGCGATCACGATCGCCGAGTCGGAGGTGAACGCGCAGATCGCGAAGATCCGCGCCGAGGCCGAGCTCTACGCCTCTCAAACCCGCGCGAAGGCCGACAAGGAGGTCAACGTCGCGCAGGCCGAGGCCAAGCGCTTGAAGGCAGACGCGCTGAACAGCTCGGGCGGGAAGTACGTCGTCGCGCTCGAGACGGCGAAGATGTTCGAGAACATCGAAGGGGCGGTCATGACCCCCGAGCAGTACATCTCCTTCATCCGGAACGCCTGGGCCGTCATCGGAGTCAGCTCGGGGTCCGTTCCCGGGCCCGTGGCCGCCCCGGCGGGGGTGAAGAAGTGAGGCGCCTGGCGGCAGCCGCCCTCGCGGCCCTGGCGTCCGCCAGCCTCGGCGGGTGCAGGCCCACGAACTCGACCGAGGTCGGCGTGAGGACGAACCTCTTCGGCATGCTGGAGAAGCGGGGCGCGCAGGAGGTCTATCCCCCGGGCGGCGTCTACACGGTCCTCCCGGTCGTGAACTCCTGGACGACGCTCTCCGTCGCCCAGCAGAACCTCCTGATGAACGCGAACCCCGCGGAAGGGGACCGCCCCATCCCCGACGACATCACGTTCAAGACGAAGGACGGCAACAACGTCCACATCGACGTCAACGTCATGTGGCGGATCGACCCGAAGAAGGCCGGATTCCTCATCACGAACGTCGGCCAGACGGTCGAGGAGATCCGGGAGCGGATCGTGAGACCGATCTCGAGGTCGGTGATCCGCGACATCTTCAACGAGATCACCTCCGAGGAGTACTACCAGGTCGCCATCAAGAACGCGATGGCCGAGAAGACGAGGAAGGCCCTCGTCGCCTCGCTCTCGCCGTACGGGATCCTCATCGACTCCCTCCAGGTGCAGCAGCACCGCTTCGACCCGGCCTACCAGGCCGCGATCAACGCGCAGAAGCAGGCCGAGGCCGACCAGCAGAAGCTCGTGGAGCAGCAGAAGTCGATGGAGGTCCAGAAGCGTTCCGAGCTCGAGGGGCGGCGGGCCGGCTGGAACAAGCTGCTCGAGGACGCCCGGGGCGAGGCGGGGCGGCTGCGCAACGAGGCGGACGGCTACTTCCAGACGAAGACGAACCAGGCCAAGGCCGGTCGTCGCCGTCGCCCAGGCCGAGGCCGAGGGGATCCGCAAGGAAGCCGAGGCCCTCGGGAAGATGGGGGGCGACGCCTACGTGAAGATGCAGGTCGCCAAGCAGTTCGCGCAGAAGAAGTTCCTCATCGTGCCGGGCTCGAACGTCTCGACGATGAACGTGAACGAGCTGGTGGACTACCTGGTGGGGCGGGCGGCGCGGCCGTCGGGGGGTGCACCGACGCAGGCGACGGAGCCAACCCCGGTGCCCCAGGAGCCGGAGAGGAGATAGCGAAGGGGAACACGGCGATCGAAGCGGCGGGGAACCCGGACGAAGTACCATTGGGGGGCATGAAGACGCACCCTGTCTACTCGTCGTCCCTCGCCGTCCTCTTCCTCGCGGTGTCCCTGTCCCTCGGCTGCAGCAAGGCGGCGGTTCCCGCCGCGGAAGCGCCGCCGGCCAAGCCCGAGGTCGCCCTCGCCGGAGCCCACGCCAGCGAGCCGGCAGCCGGGGCATCGAACGCGGGCGCCACCTCCGTCACCGGCACGATCCTCGAGACGATGGACGCGGCGGGCTACACCTACCTGAAGCTGAAGACGGCCGAAGGGGAAACCTGGGCCGCGGTCAACGAGTCGAAGGTCGAGAAGGGCCAGACGGTCACCGTCCTGAACCCGATGCCGATGAACGGTTTCGAGAGCAAGACGCTGAACCGGACGTTCGACGTCATCCTCTTCGGAACGCTTGCACCCGGAGCGGGCTCCGCCGCGTCCGCGGCCGCACCGGCCGCACCGGCCACGACCACCGGGATGGGCGCGGTTCCTCCCGCAGTTCCGGCGTCCATGGCCGCTCAGCACGCAGCCGCGGCGAGCGGACCGGAAGTGACCGAGAAGATCTCCGTCGCGAAGGCCGAAGGCGCCGACGGGCGGACGGTCGCCGAGGTCGTCGCCCAGCGCGCCACGCTGAAGGGGAAGACGGTCGCCATCCGGGGCAAGGTCGTCAAGTTCAACGCCGGGATCATGGGGAAGAACTGGATCCACCTCCGGGACGGGTCGGGGACGCCCGAAGGAAAGGACCACGACGTCACGGTCACGACGAACGACACAGTCTCCAAGGGAGACGTCGTCCTCGTGAAGGGGACCGTTGCCGTCGACCGGGACTTCGGCTCCGGCTACACCTACACTCTCGTCGTCGAGGACGCGAAGGTCACGAAGGTCACGAAGTAGGCCCCTCTTCTTCTTCCGCCTTCCCGAGCCAGTGTGGGGCGGGAAGGCGGAGGCCGAGCCGGACGGAGGCCATCCTGAGGAGGACGATCGTGGCGAAGCCCGAGGCGTCGGCGAGCGGTTGCGGGATCTCGAGCCACGGCCCCGCCAGGATCACGAGGCAGCCGAGGAACGACGCCGCGGCGTAGAGCGGGCCGGGTCGGAAGATGGCCGGGATCTCGCGGATGAGAACGTCGCGCAGAACGCCGCCGAAGGTTCCGGTGATGACCCCCATCAGCGACGCGGGAAGCGGCGGAAGGCCCGCTTCGAGGGCGTACCGGACGCCCGTCAGGCTGAAGAGTGCGAGGCCGAGGGCGTCGATGAACACGGCCCTGCTGTCGAGCGAGCCGGCGAGCGCGAAGGCGCGGCGGTTGTAGACGAAGGCGAGGCAGAGGAGGAGCGTCAGGAAGACGTACCCCTCGTTGGCGACCCAGAAGAGGGGCCTCCTCTCGAGGACGAGGTCCCGAAGAGTCCCGCCGCCGAACGCCGTGACGAGGGCGAGGGTGAACGTCCCGATCAGGTCCATCCGCGCCCGCGCCGCCGTGATCATCCCCGAGATCGTCGCGACGACGACCGCGGCCGCCTCGACGGCGGTCGTCAGCTGCGGAAGGGCGGGTTTCACGGCGGGGGGAGTGTAGCGGGGCTCCCGGGTGGCCCGGCAACCGGCTTCAGGCGTGCGAGCGGCACGAGGTAGACGGCGAAGACCAAGCCCGTCGCGGCCAGCGCGCCCCGCAGACCGACAGCCTCTACGAGGGCGCTGCCGGCGAGGGGGCCCACCATCATGCCGACAGCATAGGCGACGTTCACGAGGGAGAAAACGCTCCCGAACGAGCGGGTCCCCATCGCCTCGACGGCGTCGGCGAGGCCCGGACTCACGGGGCTCATCACGAAGGAGGCGGTGACGCCGAGGGCCGCCATCGAGAGGGCGACCGCCCACTTCGTCGTGAGGAACGCCGGAACCGGAACGAGGAGCGCCGCCAGGACGAAGCCGATCCTCATCACCTTCAGCCGGCCGACGCGGTCCGAGAGGCGGCCCATCAGGGGCGACGTGAGGGTGTGTGTCAGCGCCGCGGCGGCGAAGAGGATGCCGATCTCCGAGGCGCGCATCCCGAGGGAGGAGTCGAGGTGGAGCGGGAGCGTCGATTCCAGGATCGCCCACAGGGAGGCGCCGAGGGCCATCGCCCCGGCGAAGATGCGGACCGTGGCGTTCGCGAGGAGCCCGGAGAGGCCGACGCGTTCCCCCGGCGGAGGCTCGGCGTCCCGGAGGAATCCGACGCGGGCGGCGGCATCGGCGAGGGCCAGACCGGCGGCGAGCAGGAACGGGCTGCGAGGTCCGAAGCTCTCCAGGAGGAAGCCCGATATCGGCGGCCCGAGGAGCACTCCGATGTTCGCGGCGGCGAATGCGGTCGCCATCGCCTGGCCGCGGCGCTCCGACGGGAATCCCTCCGCCAGCAGCGCCAGGCCCGACGTCCACGTCGCGGCCGCGGCCAGCCCCTGCAGGACGCGGGCGAGGAGCAGAAGCGGATAGGAGGAGGCGAAAGCGAACAGGACGGTCGTCGCTGCGAGGCCGACGAGACCCCAAAGGAACGGCTTGCGGCGGCCGATCCGATCGGAGAGCCGACCGAGGGGCCAGGTACCGGCGAGGATGGCCGAGGCGTAGGCGCCGAAGAGGACCCCGACTTCCATCTGCGAAAGGTCCAGGACTTTCGCGTAGTGGGGGAGGAGCGGAACGAGAAGGTAGTACAGGACCGAGTCGGTGAAGAACGCGAGGCCGACGACGAAGAGGAGCGCTGCGGGGGTAGTACGGCGCGGCACGGGAGGCATCGTAGCCGGACGAGCAGGGCAGCGCTGCCGCGCCTAGAATGCCCTCGAGGGTCCTCGATGCCGGAAAAGAAACTCGGGGCCAGCTGGCAGGTCTTCCGCCTCACGCTGCGCGACACCGCTGGAGAGTACGCAAGGGCTCACCTGGCTCGGGTCTCGGCGTTCCCTCTGGAGCCCACGGACCCCGAGCGGCTGGCGCCGGTCGTGGATTCGATCCTCGCCGAGCTCGATCGGAGCTCCATCGCGGAGGAGGCGAGCCCGGTCCTTCGCGCGATCAAGAAGACCTTCCGACCGAGCCGGGAGGAGAAGTATCGCAAGCGGCTGAAGAAGGCGTTCGACGCCTACGCCAGCGCCTGGAGGGCGCGGTCCGCGAGCTGACGGCCGCGCCTGGACCGGACTCAGGGAAGAAGGCGCGCCGCGAGGCGTTCAGGGAGGCGAGGGCAGGCCCCCGGAGGTCGGGCGAAGAGCCGCCCCCGGATCCGTGCCACGGCGAAGTAGGCGCCGTCTCTGAGAGGACGGGGAACGACTCGCGAGGCGCTCGCGAGGATTCGCCAGGCGCCGCCGAGGCGGTCGAGAGCGTGCAGGACGGCATCGCTCCTGGTCCGAAGGACGCCACTCTCGTCGAGGACCATGACGGTCCCCACCGGGTGCTGGCTGGGGCTGTTGCCTCCGAGCCGGGCCGCGGCCGTCTCTCCCCCGATCGGCGCGAAGAGGAAGCGGCTCCCGTCCCGGTCTCGCCGAGCCAGGAAGGCGACGCTCCGGTGGCAGAGGCCGCATTCGCCATCGTAGAGGATGAGGTCGGGCACGCGCCGAGTGTGCGCCAGATCGATCCGGGCCGCGGCGGGCAGGACCTGGATGAATCGCGGCCGTCGCTGCGCGCTGAGGATTTCCGGCGTGCCGGGCGAGAATCCCCTGATGGACCGCCCGGCCTACGACGCCTTCAGCCGCACCCTGACCTCCGCCCTCGCTGCCGACCCGCGGGTCGTCGGCCTCGTAGCCCTCGGCTCGATGTCGGGGGCCGGGGTCCCGCCTGATGCCTTCTCGGACCACGACTTCTTCGTCATCACGGTGCCCGGCTTGCAGGAGGACCTGCGGACAGACCTTGGCTGGCTGCCCGGGTCGGGTCGTGCGGTTCTCGTCCACCGCGAGACGGAGCACGGGCTCAAGGTCGTCCTCGAAGACGGGCACCTCCTCGAGTTCGCCGTCTTCGACCTCGACGAGCTGCACGTCGCTCGCGCGAACCGGTACGCGGTGCTCCTCGACCGCGGCGGTGTGACTGAGCGAATGGCACTCGTTGCCGCGAAGCCGCTGGAGTCTCCTGCCGACCGGTGGCTCCTGGGCCAGCTCCTCGGAAACCTCCTCGTGGGTGGCGGGCGCGCAGCGAGGGGCGAGCTCCTCTCGGCGCGCCTCTTCGTGGCGGGGTACGCCACGGGGCATCTCCTGCGCCTGCTCGCGCGGCACCTCCCGGCCGAATCGGCCGTGCCTCTCGATGACCTCGACCCGTTCCGGAGATTCGAGAGGGCGTACCCGCGGCTCGGCGGCGAGCTGAACGGCGTCCTGGGGCGGGACCCGCTCGACGCGGCCCTCGCCCTCCTCGACCTCGCCGAGCGCGAGCTGAGGCCTCTCCTGTCCGCGTGGCCTTCGGCCGCGGCGGAGTCCGTCGGAAAATGCCTTCGCGAGGCGCGGGAAAGGCGGGGCGCCGGGTAGAATCCCCGGCTGCCATGCTGTTCAAGACGATCATCGAGCCCTTCCGCATCAAGTCGGTCGAGTCGGTCAAGTTCACCACCCGCGAGGAGCGCGAAAAGGCGCTCGTCGAAGCCGGGTACAACGTCTTCCTCCTCCGCGCGGACGACGTCCTCATCGACCTTCTGACCGATTCCGGGACGGGCGCGATGTCCTCGGCGCAGTGGGGCGCCCTGATGCAGGGGGACGAGAGCTACGCAGGCAGCCGCTCGTTCTACCGTTTCCGCGACGTCGTCACCGACCTGACGGGCTTCAAGCACGTCATCCCGACGCACCAGGGGCGCGCGGCGGAGCGGATCCTCTTCCACACGATCCTGAAGCCGGGAATGGTCATCCCGAGCAACACGCACTTCGACACGACGCGCGCGAACATCGAGGTCGAGGGGGCCGAGGCCCGCGACCTCGTCATCGCCGAGGGGAAGATCCCGTCCCTGATCCACCCGTTCAAGGGGAACATGGACCTCGAGAAGCTGGAGAAGACCCTGATCGAGGACGGGGCGAGGGTTCCGATCGTGATGGTGACCGTCACGAACAACTCCGGCGGCGGCCAGCCCGTCTCGCTCGAGAACATCCGGGGGATCCGCGCGCTCTGCGACAAGTACGGCAAGCCGTTCATCCTCGACGCCTGCCGCTTCGCCGAGAACGCGTGGTTCATCAAGGAGCGCGAGCCGGGGCAGGCGGACCGGACCCCGAAGGCGATCGCCCAGGAGATGTTCTCCCTCGCCGACGGCGCCACCATGTCGGCCAAGAAGGACGGCCTCGCCAACATCGGCGGTTTCCTGGCGATGAACGACGACGCTCTCGCCGCTTCCTGCCGGAATCTCCTGATCCTCACCGAGGGTTTCCCGACGTACGGCGGCCTCGCCGGGTACGACCTCGAGGCGATCGCCCGCGGGCTCGAGGAGGTCGTCGAGGAGCCGTACCTGCGCTACCGGATCCGCTCGACGGCCTACCTCGCCGACAAGCTGACGGCCGCCGGCGTCCCGATCATCCAGCCCGCGGGCGGCCACGCCGTCTACATCGACGCTCGGGCGATGCTCCCCCAGGTCCCGCCGCTCCAGTACCCGGGCATCGCCGTCGCGAACTCGCTCTACGTCGAGGCCGGCATCCGCGGCGTCGAGATCGGGACCGTGATGTTCGGGATGCAGCCGGACGGGACCGAGAAGCCCGGCGCGATGGACCTCGTCCGCCTCGCGATCCCGAGGCGCGTCTACACGCAGTCGCACATCGACTACGCGGCGGAGGGTGTCCTCGAGGTCTACCGCAAGCGCGAGGAGCTGCGCGGTCTCCGGATCACCGAAGCTCCAAGCGTCCTGAGGCACTTCACGGCGCGTTTCGCGCCGCTCTGACGGGCGCTTCGGCCCCCGGCCGCGGTTGGCGGGGGAACCGTCCTCCTACTCTCCCGGACGAAGCTGGCGAGTCTCTTCGTGGTACTCGTCGTCGACGTTCACGGCCCAGAGGTCGTGCTTTGCGCCGTAGAGGTTCCTGACGGCGTACATGCCGGTGACCATCGCATGGTCCTGGTTGTTGTAGCGGTGCATGCCGTTGCGCCCGACCTGCAGGAGGTTCGGGAGAGACGTCTCGAGAAAACGCCGGACGACTTCGACGTTCTCGCCATAGCCCGGGTCGTACATCGGGTACGTCTTCGGCATCCGGACAACGGCGCCGTCGAGAGTCCGGACCTCGGGACCGACGAGCCCGGTCTGAACGATCTCGCGACGGCCGAGCTCGATGAGCTCCTCGTCCGGCATGGTCCAGATCGGGTCCGTCTGGAAGCAGAAGTACTCGAGCCCGAGACACGTGACGCCGGGGCGCGGGACCATCGCGGCGGACCAGTTGTTGAAGTTCTGGACCCGGCCGATCCGGACCTCGGGGCTGTGGACGTAAACCCAGTTGTCGGGAAAGAACTGCTCTCCTTCGAACATGACGGCGACCAGGATGAAGTCGCGGTATCGGAGTCTCGCGGCCGCATCGAGGACCTCCCGGGGAGGCGCGGGGTCGAGCGCGAGGGCCAGCTCGGAGAGCGGCATCGAGGAGACCACGGCATCGCCGGCGTGGCGCTCCGGGCCGGCCGGGCCCTCCGCCTCGACGCCGGTGACGCCTCTTCCGGGCTCCCACGTGATGCGCGTGACGGGCCGTTTCAGCAGGACCCGAGATCCCTTCGACTCCAGCTTCTGCTGGAACGTCTCCCACATCTGGCCCGGCCCGAGGCGCGGGTAGTCGAACGCGTCGATGAGAGTCTTCACGCTGCGGTCGGGCTTCACCGCGTGCCAGACCGCCTTCCAGAGGGATAGCCCGCGAATCCGCTGCGCGGCCCAATCGGCCCGGATCTGCGTGCAGGGGACGCCCCAGACCTTCTCGGTGTAGGTCTTGAAGAAGATGGAGAAGAGCCGTCTCCCGAACCGGTTCGAGACCCAGGTCTCGAAGTCGTCCTCGGGCAGCCGGGGGCGCAGGTTGGCCGCGAGAAAGCTGAGCCCGCACCGGATGCTCTCGACCGGGCCCAGCCCGAAGAAGGCCTCGATCGGCTTGAGGGGATAGGAGAACAGCTTCCGCCGGTAGAGGATCCGCGACTGCCGGGGAACGCGCACGAACTCCTCGTCCAGCATCGAATGCCAGAGTTCCTCGACCTCGCGGACCTTCGTGAAGAACCGGTGCCCTCCGATGTCGAACCGGTAGCCCTCGTGCTCGACCGTGCGGGCGATTCCCCCGACGAGCCCGTCCCGCTCGAGGATCGTCGCAGTCCCGCCGTGAAGGCTGTTCTCCCACGCTGCCGTCAGCCCGGCGGGACCGGCACCGATGACGACGAGCGAGAGCGGGTTCGAGCCGCGACGGGCTTCTGAAGATGGCATCGGGTGTTTCGGTCCGGCCCCACCTCCGGCCGGCGGTGAGAGGGGCTCGTTGAAGCAGTGTCGCACAGCGGCTCGTCCGCAGGTCCCGCCTGCCGAAGAACGGGGTCAGACGGCCTTGTTCGCCTGGGCCGGGGGCGGTCCCGGGGGCACGTCGAAGGCCCCCGAGCGGGGCGGGGCTGAACCGTCGGGGATGCGGATCGTGAACGCGCTCCCGAGGCCCGGGGTGCTCCTCACGTTGATCTCCCCGCCCAGCAGGGAGACGAGCCTCCGCGTCAGCGCGAGGCCGAGCCCGGTTCCTCCGAACCGGCGCGAAGTGGACGAGTCGGCCTGGGTAAAGGGCTGGAAGAGCCTCTCGAGCTGATCGGCGGGTATGCCAGGACCGTCGTCCTCGACGACGAAGACCGCCTCGGCGCGCTCGGCACGGTTCTCACGTACGACCGAGATCGTGACGTTCCCGTCCTCGGTGAACTTGCAGGCATTCCCGGCGATGTTCACGAGGGCCTGGCGGACCTTCGTCCGGTCACTGGTCAGGGCGCCGGCGGCTTCGGCGCCACGGAGCATCAGGCGGTTCCGGTTCTTGAGGGCGAGGGGCTTCACGAGCGAGTCGACCTCGCCGCAGAGCTCGAGGATCGAAAACGTCTCGAGCTCGATCTCCATCTTCCCGGCCTCGACCTTCGAGAGGTCGAGGATCGTGTCGATGAGCTGAAGGAGGTGACGTCCGGCGGCGCGTACCTTGCGGATGTCGCCCGTGAGCTCGGGTCGTCTCGCGAGGTGGACCTCCTCCTCGAGGATCTCGCTGTAGCCGATGATCGCATTCAGCGGAGTCCGGAGCTCGTGGCTGACGTTAGCGAGGAACGTGCTCTTGGCGATGCTCGCCTGCCGCGCGCGTTCCTCGGAGGCGGAGAGGCGCTCGACCGCCTCGCTCAGCTCGGCGGTTCTCTCCTCGACCTTGTGCTCGAGCGTCGACGCCGTCATGCGGAGCTGCCGGAGCCTCCACTGGACCGCCGCGCCGACGAGAAACGCGGTAGCCATCACGTAGAGGGCCCACGCCCAGGCGGACCGCCACGGCGCGGCGGCGATGGAGAACGGAAGCGAGACTGGCCCCGAGACGTTGCCCGAACCGTCCCGTCCGCTCACGTGGAAGACGTAGTCGCCCGGCGGCAGCGACGCGTATTCCTTCTTCCAGTCGGGGAGCCAGTCGGACGCCGCCTCGTCGAGCCCTTCGAGCCGCGTCTGGTAGCGCGTTCCCGATTCCCGATGGTCGGAAAGGAGAGCGAACTCGAAGACGACGTGGTTCTCGTCGTGCCGGAGCCGCTCGCCCTTCTCGAGGGCGCGGTCGCGGCCTTCGACGCGCGCGGCCTCGAGGAGGAGCGGCTTGGGTGTCCTGTCCGCCTCCTCGCGCGAGACGTCGAGAACGGCGAGCCCCCCGACCGTACCGGTCCAGAGGCGGCCCAGTCGATCGATGTGCACGGCGAAGCACTCGTTCCCGGGAAGGCCGTCGTCGACGTCGTAGGTCGAAACGTCGTACGCCGCCGGATCGGCGTCGCCGGGAGCGCGGGGCGTGAGCCGTGCGACCCCACGGTTCGTGAGGACGTAGATGCGGCCGCGGCCGTCACTCTCGATCCGGTTCACGGAACGTCCGGGGAGGGCGGGAACGGTCGTGTCGGAGAAGTGGACGAAGCGCGGCGGCCGGGAGGTCGGGTCGATGCGGACCGCTCCGCCTCGCGTCGCCGCCCAGAGCCAGGCTCCACCGGACGGACGCTTCTGGAGATGGAGGGAGACGACGACGTCGTCGGGGAAGGCGCCGCGACTGTCGAGGGAGTGGATCTCACCGTCCTCGAGCCACGCGAGGCCTCCCCCGAAGGTCCCCATCCAGAGGACCTTCTGTCCGTCCGCGTCGAACGTCTCGGCCAGCGACGTGACGGGGTTCGTCGGAAGGCCATTGGCCATCGTCCACGTCTCGAAACGTCCTGCCGACAGGCGCGCCAGGCCCCCGTGAGTCCCGATCCAGAGGTCGTCGCCCGAGGGAAGGAGCGCCCAGATCCGGTTGCTCGGGAGCCCGTCCTCGGTCGTCCAGCTCCTGAGGCGCCTGTCGGCGAGGCGGGCGAGTCCTCCTTCGGTCCCGATCCAGAGAGCGTCTCCCGATGCCCGAAGGTCCGGCGCCAGGGCGTTCACGGACGCGTCCGGAAGGCCGGAGGCGCGGTCCAGAACGGTGAACCGGCCGTCGGCGAAGCGGGCCAGGCCGGCATCGGTGGCGATCCAGAAGGCGTGCCGGTCGTTCGGCTCGTGTGTTTCGCGAATGGCGTTGACGGTGTTGTTCGGGAGTCCCGCGAGCTTGTCGAGCGTCCGGAACGCTCCGAGCCGGAGGCGAACCACGCCGCCCCCCTCCGTGCCGACCCAGACCGTGTCCCCTGCGCCGCGGCCACGAAGGAGGGCGAGCGCCCCGTTGGTCGGCAGGCCGGCGGCGGTTCCGTACGAAACGACATCCGTCGGGCCGATGAGGTGGAGTCCTCCGCCGAGTGTGGCGACCCAGAGCTTCGCGCCGTCCGGTCCGGAGGTTTCGAGAAGCGCGTTCACGGTGAAACGGGGGAGGCGAGCGTCCTTCTCCGGCGTCGTCCATCCGCTCGTGGAAAGCACGTAGAGGCCCCTTCGAGTGCCGACGAAGAGCCGCGTCCCGCCGTCCTTCGCCGGTGTCTCGAGGAGCGCCTTGACGGCGGGGCGCGGGTCTTCGGGAGGGGGCGGAACGGCCGTGACCTTTCCCCCTTCGAGGAGGACGAGGCCCGACGTCGTCCCGATCCAGAGGGCCTCGGGGTCGTTTGCCGACCGGGCTGGCGTGAGCGCCTGGACGGCATTCGCGGGAAGCCCGTCCTTCGTCTCCCAGCGCATCCAGGATCCGGCGCGCAGCCTGTAGAGCCCCCACCCCGCGGTGCCGGCCCAGATCGAGCTCTCCCCGTTCGGTCCGCGGGTCTCCGCCAGCGACCAGACGACTTCCGCCGAGCCGGGCAGAGGCGGGACGCTCGCGTCGAAGCCTCCGTCGCGGTAGCGCAGGAGTCCGCTTCCCTCCGTTCCGATCCAGAGGCTTCCGTCGGAGGCGGCCAGGAGCGCCCGCACCGACTGGGACTTCGCTTCCCGGGGCAGCCTCACGTTCCGGAAGACGCGACCGTTCCAGACCCCGAGCCCGTCCTGGGTACCGACCCAGACGTATCCGCGGGGGTCCAGGGCGAGTGCCTGCCCGGTGTTCTGGGGAAGGCCTTCCCGGTCCGTGAAGACCCGGAACGAGGGCCGCGCGAGGACCGCCGGATCGTCTCGATCCGCGGCGCCCGCCACGCTGGCCCCGAAGAGGAGCGCGACGAAGAAACGCCTCACAGGGAGATGGACCCCTTGCGGAAGGCGGTCTTTCCGAGGAGGGCGTTCACGACGACCGGGCGGCCCGTCCGGGCCCGACGGAACGCCTCGGCCAGCACCGCGGGAGCGCGGGCGGGGTCGTCGAGCAGGAGCCCCTCGCCGCCGAGCCCACGGGCGGCCTCGTGATAATCGGTCGCGCGAAGGACGGTGCCGACGTCGTCTTTCAGCACCTCCACCTGCTCGCGCGCGATCTGCGTCCAGCCCGCGTCGTTCCCGATGACGGCCACGACGCCGAGGCCGTGCCGCACGAAGGTGTCGACTTCCACCAGCCCGTAGCCGGCCGAGCCGTCGCCCCAGAGGAGGAGGACGTCCTCGTCGGGACGGCAGAGGGCCGCGCCGAGCGCGAACCCCGCTCCGACGCCGAGCGTTCCGAACGCCCCGGGGTCGAGCCACGAGAGTGGCCCCCGCGGGCGGAGGACGTAGGACGCCGTGGCGACGAAATCGCCGCCGTCGGCGACGACGACGCTCCTGGGCGGGAGCGTCTCTTCGATCCGCCGGCACAGAGTGACCGGGTCGAGCGATCCCTTCTCTCCCTCGGGCGAGGCGGCGATCTCGGCGTTGCGGGTCGCGTCGCGCTCGCGGAGGCTCTCGATCCAGGAAGCATGGGGGAATCCGGCCGGAACGTCGGCGGCGAGCGCACGGATGAAGAGGGCCGGATCGCCGTGCACGCCCAGCGTGGGGCGCCGGTTCAGCGTCAGGGCGCTCCGGTCGCGGTTCACGGAGACGAGCGTGGCGGCCCGGCCGATCTGTCTCCCGTAGTCGAGGCGGAAGTCGCAGGGGACGCCCGCGAGGAGGACGAGGTCGGCCTCGCGCAGCGCCTCCTTCCTCCGGTGGCGGATCTGCAGAGGGGAGGCCGGCCCAAGGAGACCTCGGGCCGTTCCCGAGAGGAAGACAGGGAGGCTCAGCGCAGCGACGGCCCGTGCGAGGCTCGTCGCCTCGGAGGGCGTCATCAGCGCGCCGCTGCCGAGGACGACGACGGGCCGCTCGCAGCGTGCAAGGAGCAGCGCAGCGGTCCCGACGCTACCGGCCTCCGGCGCCGGAACAGGCAGCGGCTCGGGATCGCGTGGTGCCGCGTCGCTCGCTCCGGCGAAAATCGAGTCGAGGTGCCGGCCGAGATACCACTTCGTCGCCGCCTCGACGAGCCCCTTCGGCTCGCCGGACTTCCCGCCGTACCAGCTGCGGACGAGCGCCTCGTCGTAGAGGAGATCGACCGGGCACTCGACGAAGACCGGGCCCGGTACCCCTTCGCGACAGACCGAGAACGCCCGCTCGAGCGCAGGGACGAGGTCCCGCACCTTCGTCACCGCCGTCGCCCACTTGACGATGGGCCGGATGAACCCGAGCTGGTCGATGTCCTGGAGCGCGCCGCGCCCCCTGAGGACGGTCGCCGTCGCCCCGCCGAGAAGGACGAGGGGCGACTGCGCGAGGCGGGCGTTCTGGAGCGCCGTGACCGCGTTCGTCACGCCCGGTCCGGCCGTCACGGCCGCCACGCCCGGCACTCCCGTGAGCCGGGCGACGGCATCGGCCGCGAAGACGGCGGTCGCCTCGTGCCGCGTGTCGACGACGCGGACGCCGCGCGCCTTCGCCGCGGCCAGGATCGGCGAGATGTGCCCTCCGCAGAGCGTGAACAGGAACCTCACGCCCTGCCGGACGAGGACCTGGGCGACGAGGTCGCCCCCGGACGTCACAGACACTCCCCGCGGGGAGGAACTCCGGCGGACCGCATCATTTGAACTCCCGTGGAGAGATTAGCAGCGGTTCACGCACGCGTCTCTCTTTCCGGCCCTCAGGCCAGAGAGCTGCCCCCGCCCCCCGTGGCGAGCCGGGCGAGGGGGAGCGCGGCCGAGAGGAAGGCCGAGCGGAGCGGCGCGATGGCGAGGGCCGCCTTGACCGGCGGCGCGGACTCGAGAAGCTTGACGACCCGCCCGATCGCCTGCATCGGAAGGCTCTCGACGTCCTCGAGGAGGAGGTCGGCGAGCTTCCCGCGTTCGATCGCCATCGCGACGTAGCGTTCGAACGTGTCTTCCGGGGTGAATACCCTCTTCTCGCGGGGCCGCATCGAAATGGATCCGAGCCGGCATGCCGAGTGGCAGACGCCGCAGCCCAGGCAGAGCGCCGGGTCGACGACGGCCTTCCGGCGCCGGCGGCCGCGCTCGTCGACCTCCACGAGACCGATCGCGTCGACGGGGCACGCCTTCTCGCACTTCCCGCAGCCCCCGCACTTCTCGCGGTCGACCTCCATGAGAAAGCCCGAGCTGACGATCGCCTTCGTCATCCCGTGGGTCTTGAAGGCGCGCATCATCCCGCAGCAGCAGCCGCAGCAGTTGCAGATGTAGCCCACCTCCCGCTTCACGTTGTCGCCCGTCTGGGCGAGCCCCGCCGCCTGCGCCTCGTGAAGGATCCGGAGCGCCTCGGCACGGTCGATCCGCTCGGCGTGGCCGGTCCTGACGAGCGCATCGGCGCCGGGGCCGAAGGAGAGACAGACGCGCCGGGGAGCGTCGCAGGCCGTCCCGAGGTGCTCGGAGTGGTGCCGGCAGGCGCAGAGGGAGACCGCGGCGCTGCGGGCCGTCTCGACGATCCGCGTGGAACGCTCGTAGTCGAGAACCTCCGTCGCGTCCTCCGGAAGCGCGGTCTCGCGGACGAGCGAGCGCCCGATCTGCGTGTCGCCGCCGAAGACGGCCTTGGCGAAAGCGGCGTCTCCCTCGAAGAAATACTCCTCGAAGAGCCTCGCCAGCTCGGCGCGGGGGAGGTCGTCGCCCGCCCGCATGAACGTCAGCTCGAAGAAACCTATGACGACCGGGGCGAGCGACACATACCGCCTTCCGTTCTTCGTCAGGTCGAAAACGAGGCCCCGCCGGGCCATGTCGGAGAGGCGGTCGTCGAGGCGGACGGGGTCCAGGCCGAGGCGCGAGGCGAGGCGGTCGACCCGGATCGGCTTCGTCGGTACCTTCGCGGCGAGGTCTGCGTCCTCGGGGCTGAAGAGGATCTCGAGCGCGCGGCGGAAAGCGGGGGAGTCGGGCGCCCCGGTGACGTTCCGGTCGAGCCGCTCCTGGAGCCTGTCGTAGCGGCGATCGGGGTTGACGAGGTGGTGGCCCATGATCGCCTCTCTCCTGGCTCTCGTGCGCGCCCCGGATGCCGGGGCCCGGACGGCGGGCCTTCTCGGGCCTCGTGCCGCGCCAGTTTACCGTGGGCCCGGGGCGCTGGCGGAACTCAGAAGGCCCTCGAGGCGGGTGAGCCGCCGGCCAGCCGACGACCTCTTCGCAGCGATGGCGATGGCCCGCCGGTCGCCGACGAGGACGACGAGCTTCTTACCGCGTGTCACCGCGGTGTAGAGGAGGTTTCTCTCCAGCATCGCGTAGTGGGTCATACCGAGCGGGATGACGACCGCCGGGTACTCCGACCCCTGCGACTTGTGGATCGTCGTCGCCCAGGCGAGCTGAAGGACGTCGAGCTCGTCGAAGGCGTACGGCACCTCGCGCCCTTCGAAGGTAGCGCGGAGTTCCCCCTCGTCGGGGTCGACCGCCGTCACGACGCCGAGGTCGCCGTTGTAGACCTCCTTGTCGTAGTCGTTCTCGATCTGCATCACCCGGTCCCCCGGGGCCAGCTCCTGGCCGAAGCGTGACACCCGGGGCGTCCCGCCCGGGTTCAGAGCTTTCCCGAGGGCCTCGTTCAGCGCGCGAGCGCCGAGCGGGCCGCGATGGACCGGGACGAGGACCTGCACGTCGCGCGTCGGGTCGAGGCCGAAGCGCCGCGGGATCCGCTCGGAGACCACCTCGACGACGCGGCGCGCGGCGTCTTCCGGGTCCTTCGCGTCGAAGAAGAACAGGTCGGTGCCGGGCGGGTTCGTCAGGTCGGGGAGGTGCCCGTCGCGAATACGGTGCGCTCCGACGACGATCCGGCTCTCGGCCGCCTGGCGGAAGATCTCCGTCAGGCGCACCGCGGGCACGGCTGCCGACTCGAGGATGTCCCGGAGTACCTGCCCCGGCCCGACGCTCGGCAGCTGGTCCGCGTCGCCCACGAGGAGGAGCGCGGCGCCCGGCGGCATCGCCTCCAGCAGCGAGCGGGCGAGGAGGACGTCGATCATCGAAGCCTCGTCCACGACGACGAGGTCGGCCTCGAGCGGGTTGTCCCGCCCCCGCCGGAAGCGTCCGGTGGACGGGTCGACCTCGAGGAGGCGGTGGAGCGTCTTCGCCTCCATCCGCGTGCTCTCCGAGAGGCGCCGGGCCGCGCGCCCGGTCGGGGCGGCCAGGGCGATCCGGAGCGACTCGGCGAAGACGATCCGGAGGAGGGCGTCGACGAGCGTCGTCTTCCCGACGCCCGGGCCTCCCGTCAGGACGAGGACCTTCGAGCGGAGAAAGGCGGCGACCGCGGACCGCTGGCTCGGCGAGAGGGTGACTCCGGTCCGGGCCTCGACCCACGGGATCGCCGACGCGGGATCCGAGTGGCGCCACGGCGGGGAGCCGGCAGCCAGTGCGGCGATCCGTTCGGCAATGACCCGCTCGGCGGCGTGGAGCGCCGGGAGGAAGACGCACGCCTTGCCGCCGGCCTCGTCGGCCACGACGTGGCGGTCGGCCAGCTCCAGCTCGAGCGCTTCGCGGACCTGTTCCCCGGGCCGCCCCAGCAGCTCTGCAGCCTGCGGGACCAGAGTCTCTCGCGCGAGGCCGCAGTGCCCGTCGTCGAGCGCTTCCGCCAGGACGTGTGAAACACCCGCCCGGACGCGGATCATCGCGTCCTCGGGGATGCCGAGCCGCCGGGCGAGGGCGTCCGCCGTCACGAAGCCGATGCCGCGCACGTCGCGGGCGAGGCGATAGGGGTCCTTCGAGACGACCGAGATGGCGTCGGCGCCGTAGGCTCTGTAGATCCGGACCGCGCGCGACGTGCCGACCCCGTGGGAGTGGAGGAAGACCATGATCTCCCTCACCCCCCTCTGTTCCGCCCAGCTCGCGACGATCCGCTCGGCCCGGAGCGGGCCGACGCCCGGCACCTCGCGAAGGCGGCCCGGCTCCGCCTCGATCACCTCGAAGACGGCCGTGCCGAACGCCTCCACGAGCCTCTTCGCGAAGTGCGGCCCGACCCCCTTCACGAGTCCGGAGGCGAGGAACCGCTCGATTCCCTCGGGCGAGGTCGGCGTCACGGTCGTCACCGTCTCCGCCTTGAACTGCGGACCGTGCTTCAGGTCGCTCACCCACGTTCCCGAGGCCCGCAGCTCCTCTCCGGGCGAGATCGCGGCCGCGTGCCCGACCACCGTCACCGCTTCGTGTCTCCCGCGCACCCTCACTCGAAGGACGGCAAAGCCCGATTCCTCCGAGTGGAACGTCACCCGCTCCACCTGACCGGCGAGGAGCTCGCGTTCCGGCGGTGTCATCTCGGGTTTCATCCGGAGGGGATCGTAGCCGCAGAATGGACGTCGTGAGACGCGCCGTCCTCGCTGGCCTCTGCCTGGCCCTCGTGAGCCCCGTCGCGGCCACCGCCGGGCCGCAGGAGCCGTCGAGGAGAGGGAGCATCTCCGCGAGCGCCGACGTCGAGAAGGTCCTCGTCGATGCCTACGTCATCGGTCCGCGGGGAAGCGTGCTCCCAGGCCTGACCCCTTCCGACTTCCGCCTTCTCGTCGGCGGCGAGGAGGTGCCGGTCGAGGAGGTCGAGTTCATCCCGGCCGGGCGCTCCGAGATTCCGGCGAGAGCGCCGGCCGCCGTAGAGGAGTCAGGGACGCCGGAGTTCCCGGAGGGGAGGCTCATCGTCCTCTTCTTCCAGGCCGACTTCGGCCGCTACCGGACGAAGGGGCTCATGCGGATGGCGAACGAGACGGTCGCGTTCCTGGACCGTCTCCTCCCGACGGATCGCGTGGCCGTCGTCTCGTACGACTCGCACCTCAAGCTCCGTCTCGATTTCACGGCAGACCGCGCGGCCATCCACCGGGCGCTCTTCGACACGCTCAAGATCGGCGGCGCTCCCGACCCGCCTCCCCCGAATCCGTTCCCCTCGCTCGCCGCCCACTTCGACGTCGATGCCGCGCGAAAGGCCGCGACGATCGAGCGGGGCCTCCTGGTCACGGCGCGGGCGCTGCAGAAGATCCCGGGCGGCAAGGTGATGTTCTTCCTCGGCTGGGGGCTGCACGTGAACCGGCAACCGACGGACTGGAAGTGGCATGCCCTCGCCGTCAACGCCCTCCAGGAGGCGCGGGTCAACGTTTTCACCCTCGACGTGTCCGACGCCGACTGGCACACCCTCGAAGTCACGCTGATGAATCTCGCGGACCTCACTGGCGGCACTTACGCCAAGACCCACATCTTCTCGGCCCAGGCCCTCGACCTCGCCTTCCGCGCCATAGAGGGGCGCTACGTCGTCGTCTTCGGTCGACCCGAGCGTCCTCCCGGCCGACACGTCATCGAGCTCACGCTCCGGACGAAGAAGGGAAGAGTGCTCGCCCGGCCCTTCTACGACGACCCATAGGTCGTCGGTGCCTTCCGGGTTTCGGTCTGGGCGACCCCGGTCCGCGAGGGCCAGACACGCCTGCATTCGAGAAGGTCAGTAGGCCAGTGGTCTGGTCGAAGGCAAACCGCTCGCAGGTGCCGGTCTGCCGTTCGGCATCAGCCCAGGCGAGACGCGCGTCGGCGCAGGCGGCTGCCGTTGACACGACCGAGTCGTATGAATGTGGCATGTGAGTCAGAACGCCCTGAGCGGTCAAACGTCTGGCATCAGCGGCGAGCGGAGCGAGTCCGCTGAATGCCGATGCTCGACGGCGCTCTTGGTCCCCGCTCCCCGATGCCAGGCGAGCGCAACGCCAACACGACGTAGGGGACGTATCCGGGCTCTGATGAATGGGGCTGCGCTGCCGCCACGCAGATCGCGGCCAAGAGAGCGGCATTACAGGTGGCCAGTGCGAAATTGCGGCGTCGACTCGATCGGCCCGTGAAGAGCCCGACAAGAGTCGTTGCGGGAATGAGAGGCATGGATGCGGTGAGCAGGAAGTAGACCGCGCCGGTCGGAAGGCCATCGGTGGCGAGGACGTGAAGCGTGAATGCGGGGAACGCCGCGTTGCTGACGATGGCGAGCGTCTTCCTGTCGCTACCTCCGTAGCCCGTTTCGCTCGTTACCGTGGGACGCTTCCGTATCGCGACGCACACGCGATCCGGGTAGAAGTGATGTGGGGCCGGGTAGAGTCTGGCGCCAGTGTCCCAAGCGGGCCGGACGTTCTCGCGGGTTGGTTCCTGCCGTCGGGTGGGACGACGTGATCAGTGCTTCTCTCCGGGCGGGTTGAGGGAAGCCTCAGGGAAGACGACGACATCGGCAAACCTTTGCTCCTCGCGAGCAGTGGAACTGGCCCCAAGCAGGAGGCCAGGTGCGACGAGGAGCCCGGCATTTGCGTGCGCATAGATGAAGACAGCCTCTCCGCCGAGGCGCGCTGCCTCAAGACGAATACGCGCGATGAGTTCGTCTCGGGTCATCGCTTGGCCGCCGGTGCGGAGCCAAAAGGACGCGATGACAAGGTGCGGTCGCTGCGGACGTTCGGAGAGCACAGTGACGGCGTCGGGCGTCCGCGACGGAAAGGTCCGGGGGTCGCGATAGGTGATCGACACAGTCGCGCACGCGCAGGCCAAGAGCGTGGCGAAAGCGAGGACAGAGGTGACGAACGCGCGGGAAGGCGGTATGAACATATGCCTCCACGATGAGTTGAGCGGACCCCCTATGGCCGTCTAACGTCTGGCATCAGCGGCGAGCGTAGCGAGTCCGCTGCATGTGATGCGATGGACTCCTCCGGGGCGCCTGAACGGCATCAGAGTGCCAAGGCGTCCGATGCTCTGGGGAGCACCAGAAAGGAGGAGTCCGTGGAAAAGCATACGACGATCGCGATGGACATCGCCAAGAACGTGTTCGAGGTGGCGGTCTCGGCAGAGCCGGGGCGGGTGAAGGAACGGCGACGGTTCACGAAGAGCCAGATGCTGAGGTTCTTCGCGAACCGCGAACCGGCGCGAGTGGTGATCGAGGCGTGCGGCGCGGCGCACGCGCTGGCGCGGGAGCTCGAGGGGTACGGGCACGAGATGGTCCTGCTGCCGCCGGGGCAGGTGAGGCGCTACGTACTGCGGAACAAGACGGACCGGACGGACACGAAGGGGCTGCTGGAAGCGGACCGCAACGAGGAGATCGTGCCGGTGCCGGTGAAGACGGTGGGGCAGCAGGCGCTGGTGGCGGTCCACAGGTTGCGGTCGGGATGGATGGCGACGCGCACGGCGCGGCTGAACGCGATTCGAGGCTTTCTTCGGGAGCTGGCAGTGACGGTACCCGTGGGCGCCACGCGGGTCCTTCCGGTCCTGGCGGGAGCGATGGAGACGGGCCGAGTGCCTGGAACGCTCGAGGCCTTACTGCGGACGACGGCGGACGAGGTCCGAGACCTGGAGAGCCGGATCGAAGAGGCGGAGAGAACCCTGAAGCGAATGTCGCGGGAGATGAATGCCGCCGTGCGGCTGCAGACGATTCCCGGAATCGGGCTCCTGACGGCGACGGCGCTGATCGGATCGGTCGGCGAGCCGGGCCGATTCCCATCGGGCCGGCATCTGGCGTCGTTCCTGGGCCATGTGCCGAGAGAGAGCTCCAGCGGGGACCGGCGACGGCTGGGAGCGATCACGAAGCGGGGCGACGGATACGTTCGGATGCTGTTGACCCACGGGGCGCGGTCGGTGCTTCGGGCGGCATCGGTGAAAAGGCAGAACGACCGGCTCAGAACCTGAGCACTCGAGATGCAGAAGAGGAAGGGCCACAACAAGGCGACGGTGGCCCTGGCGAACAAGCTGACGCGAATCGCATGGGCGGTGTGGCTGAAGGACAGGACCTACGAGGGCAGAGCACCCGAAGAGGCCCTCTGAGAATGTGAGAACGGGTTCGGGATCCCACCGGCGAACGCTTCGAAACCAACGAGATGATGAGAACGGTCCGACCGTCGCGGAGGAAAGCCGATAACCCGGATGGCTCGAAGAAGCCGTGCTATGCGATTGGCTCTCCGTGCGCGAACCTCATCATGGCCCGGAGTCGGCATGCCGCTCCACATACAGGCCGGAGATACGACTGCTGTCGCGACCGCTCGGTTCTCGTTGATCTCGCCGCCTTTTCCGAGGAAGCCGCCGCCCGTAGCGACCGAGCCCCACCACTCTCCGCTTGACAGGAGGAGTTCAGATACCGGGGTTAGGTGGCGCGAATGAAGTGGCCGTCGTCAGTTCTCGGTGATGTCGAACCGCAGTTTGTAACCGTCCGTGGGGGATACGGCTACCTTGTACGGCGTGCCAGGCTTCAACGTGGCCGACTTGAAAACGGCGGCCCCACCGCCACCCCTGGCCTTATGAAACGACCAGACCTTGAGGTGGCCTTTTCCGGGTACGGCGTCAGCAGTGAAGACGAACGGCGTATCTCCCGAATGCGCCTCTGGCACCTCTCGCTCAAACAGCGGCTTCTCGAGCCAGTACGCCATGACAGTGACGCCGCTTTGAACGCCCACGACGGTCACGGCGAGGACCGCCGGACGTTCGGATGTGGCAGCGGGGTAGGCTGGCGCGAGAAGGCTGGCAAGGAAGAAGATTGAAAGGACGGAACGCTTCAGCATCAGGAACCTCCGGTGCACAGCAGATGAAAGGACGGAAGTAAATAGGACGGCGCCACCTAACGTCTGGCATCAGCGGCGAGCGCAGCGAGTCCGCTGCATGCCGGGGTTAGACCGCCCTACGCGAAGGTGGCGACTGAGACTGGGCGGACGACCGAGACGGCCTTACGGAGAGCCCGAATGCGCTCGATCTCGTGGAGGGTGTCGGCCGTTAGATAGGTCTCGCCGCAGTGGGGGCAGGAGTGAATCGGGATGCCCTCGATGAGGAGAAGGGCCGCACCCTTGCCATAGCTTCGGGTGACGAGCTTCGTTTGAAGCCCAGGACGCCCGCAGTGGAGGCACGGTTGAGACTTAGCCTTCGACATAGACAGTGATGATGATAGCGCGGCCGGTGGCGCCGAGCTTTGCGACGGCGCAGCACGAGGAACCGTGAAGGGCCTGACCTCGAATGACGACCTTCGTCTCGTGAGTAGCCCGATCCCGCTGCCGTTCGATGATCTGGCCCGTCAAGAGGATGTTCTCCAGGTCGAGGATGGTGAGTCCGTCGTCTTCGAGCTCGTCGGCGGCGTGGATAGAGACGACATAGTGGCTCGAACGGATAAGGCGGCGCAGCAGAGCAATGGTCAGCGGCGGCACGGCCTGCAGATGATACCTGTGTCCCGAGGCGGTCTAACGTCTGGCATCAGCGGCGAGCGCAGCGAGTCCGCTGCATGCCGGGTTAGACGCCCCCGCTGAATTGAAGACGGAGGGCATCGTAGGTCCGGTCGGCGATAACGGCGCGGTCGCTTGGGACGAGACCGCTTCTATGGGCCTCGCGAGCAAAGGGCGGGAGAACGGCCTCTGGCTTGAATGCCGTGCCGTCGCAGACAAGGTCGACAGTGAAACCTTCGGTGCGGTGCGAACGCACGATGAACGCTGAGCAGGGGAAGCGACGTTCCAGGGAGGCACCGTCTTCCTCAAGGGGTTCGTAGTCGTAGAGATACTGGCCGGAGAGGTAAAGGACGCGGCCGTCCGGAAGCTCAAGGAAGTAGTGAGAACCTTCGTCGTCGTACTCCTCGACTGAGAAAGCGCGAACCGCGGTGTACGGCTCGGACACGAGGAGGCCCTCCTGTTCGAGGGCAGCCACGACGGCTTCCGGGGACTGGAATCCGAGCGGATGGGTACCGGCTGGATTGAAAAGACGCATCCCGATCCAGGCGGAAGCTCCGATGATGAGCAGGAACACCAGTACTTGTATCGGTCCGGGCGCACGAGGACCGAGAGCGGAGATGGAAAAGCCCGCGAGCAGCATTGCTCCGAAGACAAGGCAGGCGGCAAGGAAGAGCTTCATGAGGGGCGTCTAACGTCTGGCATCAGCGGCGAGCGTAGCGAGTCCGCTGCATGCCGGGGTTAGCGCCGAGTCGGCGGACTGGGATGGTGACCTGCGGCTCGCAAGGGTGGGACCCCTGAGGCCCCCCACGCCCGGGGCGTCTGCAGGGGCGAAAGGTTGCCGTAGCGCCGTCAGAGGACAGCAGGAACTGCCACGCGACCTGCGGGGTAGGGTAGCCGGAGTGATTCACGAGCCACTGGTCGGCAACGAGGTCGCCAGTACGTGAGTAGGCGACCATGCGAGCGTCTTGAATGAGGAACACGACGGTTGAGCTGTCGGCGGACCAGAACACCTGATGGCACCAATCCTGGTCGGGGGCGAGGCGACGGAGGGGATGAAAGGTGCCTGAAGTAGGGCGGAAGCCGATGCTCTGTTCGGGGGGATCGATGGATGGATGATCGAGCACGACGGCGGACGTGGAACCGTCCGGGGAAGGCACTGTGAGATCCACGGTCGTGACGAGCCGGTCGCAGGCCAATGAGACTGCTGAGAGGCTGAGGAGCGCCACGTAGATCAGAAGACGAGTGCGACTCAATGTTCTCCTCGGCGTCTAACGTCTGGC
>JADJVF010000037.1 GCA_016716705.1 Holophagales bacterium | reverse complement strand
TTCTTCCAGGTGAGGCGGCGCCTGGAGGCGCTCCGGCTCAGCGTCGCGAAAGGCGTGGAAATCCGCGCGTCGGCGTCGTTCAGCATCCGCGCGGCGTCGGAGAGCGTAGGAACGTCCTCGACACCCGGCAGGGCCGTCGCGTCGCGTCCGTCGAAGCGCTCCGCCCACGCGCGGGGTCGCCCCGCGAGGTGGACGAGCGAGGCGCGGATCGAGGCCAGCCTCCTCCCATCTCCCGGACGTACTCCTCGTGCGGGAGCGGCGCGAGCGACTCGAGGAGGAGCTTGTTCGCCCAGAGGTTGTAGTCCTGGAGCGCGAAGAGGTCGTCCTTCATCTCGCCGGGTCCTCGACGATTCTGTTCGTCAGGGCCCCGAGGCCGTCGATGGCGAGCTCCACGACGTCGCCCGGGCGCAGCCACTGGTCCTTCGTGATTCCCGAGCCGTTCAGCTCGAGGAAGCAGCCGGTACCGACCGTCCCCGATCCGATCACCTCGCCCGGCTCGAGCGTCACCCCGTCGGCGGCGCGCTGGACGATCTGGGCGAAGGTCCAGTTCATCTGCGCGACGTTGCCCTCGGAGACCTGGACGCCGTTGACGTGCGCCGTCATCCGGGCGTGAAGGACGTTGCCCCGGGGCGAGGGCGAGATCCGGTTCGACAGCTCGTCCTTCGTGACGAGCCAGGGGCCGATGGCGGTCGCGAAATCGTTGCCCTTGCCCGGCCCGACGTTCCGCTTCATCTCCTCCATCTGGAGGGTGCGCGCCGAGAAGTCGTTCATCACGCCGTACCCGAGGATCGCGTCGTCGGCCTCCTCCAGCGTCGGGTTCGTCACCCGCTTCCCGATCACGGCGAAGCACTCCAGCTCGAAGTCGAGCTTCTCGAGGCGGCGCCGGCCGACGCGGAGCTCGCCCGGCCCGATGACGGCGAGGGCGTTCGTGAAGTAGAAGACGGGGAACTCGTCGAACTCGGGGATCATCGCCATCCCGCGGTTCCTGCGGGCCGTTTCGACGTGCTGGCGGAAGGCGTAGCCGTCTCGCATCGAGACGGGGCGCGGCAGCGGCGCGAGGAGCCGGACCTCGTCCTCGCGGAGGAGGCTGCCGCTCGGGAGCGAAGCCTCTCCGGTCGACAGGACGAGGGCCTCCGGGAAGAGCTCCTCGCTGCGCCGGACGATGTCGAGGACCGAGAGTCCGCGGAAGGCTTCGGAGGCCCGGCCGAGGTCGATGATTCCCGCGCCGGGGAGCATGAGGCCGGGGAGGCCGGCGGAATCCCCCCCCGGGCGGACGAACGTGATGAGCTTCATCGGCCGCGGTTATACGACACGGCCCGGAATCCGGGGCTCGTCCGGCCTGTACGATTCCCGGGATGATCCGAACCACTCCCGTCGTCCGATCGTGGCCCTCCTCCTGGCCGTGCCCGCTTCCGCCGCCCTGCTCGCCACCAAGACCGAAGAGGCGGCGCGTTTCCACCCTCCCGCCAGGGGAACGACTTCTGCGACACGCCTCGCCGGCTACGAGCGCCGAATCGCAATGGAGCAGTCGACTCCCTTCGCGAATCTGCGGTTCCGGAACGTCGGGCCCGAGGTCCGGGGAGGCGGATCGTCGACCTCGACGGCCCGCGCAGCCGGCCCGACCCTCTTCGCCGCGTTCGCTTCGGGAGGTCTCTGGCGCACCGACAACAAGGGCGGGAGCTGGACACCGCTCTTCGACCGCGAGTCGTCGATGACGATCGGCGCCTTCGCCGTCGGCGACGCCGAGGAAGGCGTCCTCTGGGCGGGGACCGGCGAGGCGAACTCCAGCCGGACGTCCTACGCCGGGACCGGGGTGTTCAAGTCGGTCGACGGCGGGAAGACGTGGGCGAACACGGGCCTCCGGGACTCGCACCACGTCGGAAAGATCCTCGTCGACGCACGCACGCCCGACACCGTCTTCGTCGCCGCGCTCGGGCCGCTCTACACCGACGGCGGCGATCGGGGCCTCTACCGGACGACGGACGGCGGGAAGAGCTGGACGAAGGTCCTCGGCGGGCCGGGACGCACCGGGGCCATCGACGTCGTCCAGGACTCGGAAGATGCGTCGCTCCTCTATGCCGCGCTCTGGGAGCGCGACCGCAAGCCGTGGAACTTCCTCGAGTCGGGGCCCGGGAGCGGGATCTACCGTTCGAGGGACGGAGGGACGACCTGGACCCGTCTTGCCGGCGGTCTGCCGCAGGGGGACGTCGTCGGGCGCATCGGCCTCGCCGTCACGCCCGCCCGTCCCGGAACCGTCTACGCCGTCGTCGACAACCAGGCGAGGAGGCCCGGCGAGAGGGACGAGGAGACTCCTCCCGGCGAGCTGACCCCGCGCCGGCTGAAGGCGCTTTCCGCGGAGCAGTTCGCCCGGCTGGAAACGGCCGTCGTGGAACGCTTCCTCCGTGCGAACGACTTCCCGAAGGAGCTGAAGGCCCGGACGCTCCAGAAGGACGTCGCATCGGGCAAGGTGAAGCTCGCCGACGTCGTCGCCTACGTCGACGACGCGGACCGCCAGATGGTCGAGGTGGAGACCGTCGGCAAGGAGGTCTACCGGTCGGGCGATTCGGGCGACACCTGGAAGAAGACGCACGACGTCTCCCTCGAGAAGGTCGCCTACAGCTACGGCTACTACTTCGGGAAGATCTGGGTCTCGCCCGAAGACGCCGAGAAGGTTTACGTGGCAGGGGTGCCGCTCGTCGGCTCCGACGACGGCGGGAAGTCGTGGCGCGGTCTCGATCGCCTCGGCGTTCACGGCGACCACCATGCTCTCCGTTTTGCCCCCGGTGACGCGCGCCACGTCGCCCTCGGCAACGACGGCGGCCTGAACCTCTCCTGGGACGGCGGCCAGACCTGGACGAAGGTGAACAATCTCCCCGTCGGGCAGATCACGACGATCGCCGTCGACTCGGCGGAGCCGTACAACGTCGTCTGCGGCCTGCAGGACAACGGCGTGATGCGCGGCCCGTCGACCTACGTCTCCGGGAAGACGAGTCGCGACGCGTGGAAGGCCATCTTCGGCGGCGACGGTTCCTGGATCGAGATCGACCCGAAGGACCCGAACGTCGTCTACACGGCCTCGCAGTTCGGTCACGCGAGCCGGCTGAACGTGAAGACGGGCGAGCGAGTCCGCTTCCGGCCGCGCCACGCGCTCGGCGAGCCGGCCCTGCGCTACAACTGGGTGACCCCGTTCCTCCTCTCGCCCCACTCGAGGGACATCCTCTGGTTCGGGACGCAGAAGCTCTGGCGCTCCTTCGATCGCGGCGAGACGTGGACGGCCGTGAGCCCCGACCTGACGTCGCCGCGCGAGCCGGGCGACGTGCCGTTCGGGACGATCACGACGATCTCCGAGTCGCCGAAGACGTTCGGCCTCCTCTACGTCGGGACCGACGAGGGGAAGGTCTGGGGGACGCGGGACGGCGGCGCCACCTGGAAGGACCTCTCGAAGGGGCTCGCGAAGGAGCGCTGGGTGACGCGCGTCGTCGCGTCGGCGCACGACGAGGGGACGGTCTTCGTCTCGCAGAGCGGCCTTCGGAACGACGACTTCGCCCCGTACGTCTGGAAGTCGGCCGACTTCGGCGCGACGTGGACGTCGATCGCCGCCGGCCTGCCGGACGAGCCGGTCAATTCCGTCCGCGAGGACCCGAAGGCCAGGCACCTCCTCTGGGCCGCGACGGACGCCGGCGCGTTCGTCTCGCTCGACCGGGGCGCCACCTGGAGCGCGCTCACCGGAGGCCTTCCTCACGTGCCCGTCCACGACCTCGCCATTCACCCCAGGGGAGGAGACGTCGTCCTCGGGACGCACGGCCGGAGCGCGTTCGTCGCCGAGGCCGCCAGCCTGCGCGAGCTGACGCCCGAGGTGGCGAAGAAAACCCTCCACGCCTTCAAGGTGAAGGCCGCCACCTGGGAGCGCCGCCGCGGTTACGGCGAGAACGAGTTCTTCTCGTGGTACCGGGTCCCGGCGACGCGGAGCCTCGCGTGGTGGGCGGGACGAGCGGCCGCCGGCAGCACGACGATCGCCGTCCGGGACGCTAAGGGGCGCCTCTGGAAGGAGTGGACGGTCCCGTCGGTCGCCGGCTTCAACGCCGTCGACTACGACCTCTCGGCCGATCCCGCGCGCGCCGACGCGAACGAGGAGGCGATGAAGAAGGACGCGGCGGAGGCCGCGCCGAAGTCGGAGGAGAAATCCGGGGAGACGGAGATGGATCCGGCGGCAGACGAGGACGAGGCCGCCGACGAGGCGGGCCGGATGGCAACGCCCCGCGAGATCGCCGATCTTCTCGCCGACCCGCTCCGCAAGACGCGCGAACGGTACCTGCCGCCCGGCCGCTACACCGTCGAAATCGCGGCAGGGACGGAGAAGGCGACGACGCGGCTCGACGTGAAGGCGCCGAAGAAGGAGGAGGCGGGCGAGGAGGAGGACTGATCGTTCCTGCGGTCAGGCCGGGTGTGGTGTGAGTGCTAGCATTCGTTGCGAATGAACCGGAATCGGCATCGGAGCGGCCTCGCACCCGGCAGGCGGGAGTCGATCTGAGCCCTGGACCGGTCTTCGTCACGGGCGGGACGGGGTTTGTCGGTGGCCGGCTCGTCGCATCCCTTCTGGCCCGGGGCCGATCCGTACGAGGGTTGGCACGACCGACGAGCGAACGAGCCGCCGGCGCCGAGCGCCTGGAGTGGGTGGAGGGCGACATCCTCGACCGCGACTCGCTCCGTCGCGCCGTTGCCGGCTGTACCGAGGTGTTTCACCTCGCCGCCTACGCCCGGAACTGGGCGAAGGACCCTTCGACGTTCTTCCGTCTCAACGTCGAGGGCACCCGGAACGTCTTCGAGGCGGCGGCGGAGGCCGGCGTCCGGCGCATCGTCTACACGTCGACGGTCGTCGTCTTCGGGCCAACGTCCGAGGTGTCGTCGGGAACGAGGAGACGCCGAGGCGACGCCCCGTTTTCTCACGGAGTACGAAGAGACCAAGTCCGTCGCCGAGAGGGAGGCTCTGGAGCTGGCTGCCCGGGAATCCCGATCGTGGTCGTCCACCCGACACGGGTCTACGGCCCCGGGAAGCGAACCGAGGGAACTCGGTCTCCCCTGATGATCGACGACTACGGCCCGCGGGAGGTTCCCGGTCGTCCCCGGCCGGGGCGAGAACGTCGGGAACTACGCGTTCGTGGACGACCTCGTCGAAGGTCACCTCCTTGCGATGGAGAAGGGGCGGATCGGGGAGCGGTACATCCTCGGAGGCGAGAACGTCTCGCTCTCGGGCCTCCTTCGGCTCGTGGACGAACTGACGGGAAAGAAGCACATCCAGATCGGCCTGCCGAGGCCGGTCGCGATGTCGTACGCGAGCCTGGAGAGGCTCAAGGCCGAGTGGTTCGGTCTCTACCCCAGGATCACGCCCGGGTGGGTGGAGACGTTCCTGGTGGACTGGGCCTACTCCAGCGCGAAGGCCGAGCGCGAGCTCGGCTACCGGATCACTCCCCTCCGGGAGGGCCTCCCGCCGGACCCTCGAATGGCTGCAGTCCTGGGAGTGCCCGGTGATCCGTCACCCGGAACCGCCCGTGAATGGCGGGATTATTCCCTTCCATCAGCCGCAAGGCGACCATCGTCATCGTCGGCGCGGCGGTCCTCGGGATCCTCTTCTTCTATCTCGGAAGCAAGCCGTTCTACTTCCGGCACCTGGCTTCCTCCTTCGTCCTGGGTGGAAACAGGGAGCTGACCGCAGGGCTCTTCACCTTCTCTTCGGCGTTCGTCCTTCTCGGCCTGATTCCCGCACTCGTCGTGCGGTTCGTTTTTCGCGAGCCGCTCTCGGCCTACGGGGTGCGGCTGGGGGACCTCTCTTTCGGATGGAAGGCCTTCGCCGTCGTGGCTCCGGTGATGGCGCTCCTGAGCCTCTCGGCATCCCGGATGCCGGAGTTTCTCGCCGTCTACCCCCTCAACCGGGCCGCGGGCGACGGTCCGCTCGCCTTCGCGGGCCACGCTCTCGCCTACCTGGCTTTCTACGCGGGCTGGGAATTCGGTTTCCGGGGCTTCGTCCAGTTCGGACTGCGCGAGGAGATGGGGGACTGGAACGCCATCCTCGTCCAGACGGCCCTCTCGGCAGCCCTGCACGTCGGAAAGCCCTTCGGGGAGACCCTCGGCGCGGTGCTGGGCGGTCTCGCGTGGGGCGTCATCGCATTCCGTTCGCGGTCCCTCCTCGTCCCGCTCCTGACCCACTGGGTACTGGGCCTCTCCCTCGACCTCTTCATCGTCTGCCGGTAGCGGACAGGCGATGACCGACAGGCGTACGGGAGACGACAGGGCGCGGCGGATCTTCGGAAGGGTGGAGCTGCGGGCGGCCGACGCGGTCATCCTCGTGACCCTCGCGCTCTTCAGCCTGCTCGCGGTGGGATTCCGGACGGACGTCCCGGGGTGGCTTCTCCTGGTCGTGAAGAACGCCGGTGTCGCGGTCGCCGTCCTGGCCGCGGCCGCCGTGATGCCGCGGGTCCGGCGCCCCGTCCTCGCGTTCTTCCTCCGCACGGCGACGGTCTCGCTCTCGTACGCCTACCTGTTCGGGGCCGTCGACTCCCTGCAGCTGATCCTCCACGGACGCTTCCTCGACGACTTCGTCCTGGCGTTCGAGGCGTGGCTCTTCGGAGTCCAGCCCACGCTGTGGCTGGAGCGATTCGTCACGCCCTCCCTCACCGAGTGGATGATGTTCTGCTACGTCGTCTACATTCCCCTCTACCCCGTCCTCTGCGCGGTCCTGTGGGTCCGGCGGGGTCGGGCGGCGGCCGAGGAGTACTTTCTCGCGCTGGGCCTGGCGAACGTCCTGTGCGACGCCGGCTTCATCTTCTTTCCGGTCGCCAGCCCGATGTACTGGATGGCCGACCGGTTCCGCGTTCCGCTCGACGGGTGGCTGTTCACGTGGGTGGGGGAGCTCATCCGGACCCGGGCGCACTTCGCGGGCGGTTCTCTCCCCAGCCCACACGCCGCCGCGGCCACGGTCATGTGGGTCATGGCGTGGAAGTACCACCGCCCGACGTTCTGGATCCTCGCGCCGGTCATCCTCTCGCTCTACGTCTCCACGTTCTACGGGCGGTTCCACTACGTCACGGACGTCGTTTTCGGCATCGCGACGGCGGGCCTCGCGGTCGTGCTGACGCCGCTTCTCCAGCGGGCCTGGAACCGGCGGGCTGGAGCCGGTCCGGATACCCCGGCAGAGTGTGGAACGTAGACCAGACCCCGCTCCTCAGCCGAGTTTCTGCGGTCCCTTCGCGCCGCCCATGATCCGCTTCCAGCGGAGGCGTTCGGCGCGCGCGGGGCCGAGCGTCCGGCGCATCTCGAGAGCTTCCTCCTCGCGGCGGAGCTTCTCCCAGGCCGCGATGCGGCCAGAGTCGAGGCTGCCCGCGTCCGCAGCCTCGCGGACCGCGCAGCCCGGCTCGGCCTCGTGGCGGCAGTCGCGGAAGCGGCACGCCGGGGCGAGGGCGGAGACCTCGTCGAACGTCGCGGCGATGCCGTCCGAGGCGTCCCAGAGCGCGAGCTCCCGCAGGCCGGGGGTGTCGACGAGAAGCGCCCCCGAGGGAAGAGCGAAGAGCTCGCGGTGCGTCGTCGCGTGGCGGCCGCGCTGGTCCGCGTCGCGGACCTCGCGCGTCGCCTGGCGCGCCTCGCCGAGGAGGGCGTTTACGAGGTCGACTTGCCGGCGCCGGAGGGCCCGAGGAGGGCCGCGGTACGGCGGGGACGAGCAGCGTCGACAGCTCGTCGAGGCCGCGGCCCAGAGGAACGCTCACGGCCACGACGGGGGCGCTGCCGGAGATCTCGCGGGCGGCCGCGAGCGAGGCGGCCGGGTCGGCCGCGAGGTCCGCCTTCGTCAGGACGACGGCGGGCGGGACGCCTGCTTCGCGTGCGAGGGCGAGGAAGCGCTCGATGCGGCGCGCGCGAAAGTCCCCGTCGAGGGGAGCCGCGACGAGGAGAAGGTCGACGTTTGCCGCGAGGAGCTGGGCCTCGTCGCGGCGGCCCGCCGCGCGGCGGACGAGCGCCGTCCGGCGCGGCAGCACGGCATCGACGACGGCGAGGCCGTCGCCGGGGTAGGTCCGCGCGGCGACCCAGTCACCGACGGCCGGGAGGTCGGACGGGGAGTCGGTGGCGAAGCGGAGACGGCCTGAGAGCTCGCCGGCGAGGTCGCCGAGCGCCGTGGCGAGGCGGTATGTCTCGCGGGTCGCGGTCAGGACGCGGCCGGGGACGAGCCCCTCGCGCGCGTGGTTCTCGAAAAGGGCTTCGAAGTCAGGGTCCCACCCGAATCGGGTCAGGGGCATTGCGGGGCCTCCGTCAGGCAGCGGTCGCGGACGGGGAGGGAGAGGCGGGCCGCGCGGCGAAAGAAGCATCGCCGGGCAGGTTGCCCGTCTCGATCACCGGCGCGCTAGGGGGCGCGCCTTCCCGTCAGGCAAGGACCGTAAACAGAGGCTGTCTCAGGCGGCGATGATATCTCACGGCATTCCGTGCCGCACGCGGTTGCGCACCCGCCTTCACGCCTCCCGGAGCCGCTTCCAGGCGATCGCGGCCCCGCGAGGGACCTCGCCGAGCCGGGATTCCACCTCGTGCGCGACCTCGCCGTCCCGGTCGCCGTCCAGGAGCTGCTTCACGTCCCAGAGGTCCTGTGTTCCCCCCGCGTGGAGCTTCAGGAGAATGAGGTCCGAAGCACGGACGACGGGGACTCTCGTGTCGAGCAGCGAGAACGGCTCGGCTCGCTTCACGACGCCTTCGAGCCAGGAGCCGCGGCCGACGAAGACGTCGACGGGGCGTTCGTCGCGCGAGAGGAGACGGACGAGACCGCGCAGCGGGTCGTCCGCGTCGCCGCGCCGGATCTCGATCTGCGCGCCATCCCTCGTGACGAGCGCCCAGTAGGCGTCGGCGAGGACGGAGACATCCAGGGTGAGGAGGTCGACGTCGAAGGTCGAGCGGGCGACGCCGCGGATTGCAAGGGCGACACCGCCGACGGTCGCGAAGGGCGTCCGACGGAGGTCGAGGTGCTTCGCGACGCTCGCGAGGAGGCTCACCCGGACCCCGCCACGCGGCTCGGGATCCGGCCGGCCCGTCTCCGGGATCCGAGCTCGGCTTCCGCCGCGGCCCGCGTGATCCCGCGGGCCCTCCGGAAGGCCTCCGCGTCGTCGTCGCCGAGGCGCAACGCGCGCTGGACCCGCTCGGCGGGCGTCAGCGATTCATCGTCCTCGGCGGTTTTCCGCCGGAATGCGTCTCCGATGGACGTCATGGTGCGATTATGGCCCCGGCGACGGCCCCGCCGAGGACGAGCCAGGTCGAATTCAGCCGGAAGCGCAGGAGCAGGAATGCGCTCGCCGCGGCCAACGCCGCCGTGGGAACGTCGATGATGGCGGCCCGGGCGAGGACCGCCGTGACGACGGCCATGAGCGCGAGCGACGCGACGTTGACGCCGTCGAGGAAGGCCGCGGCGGTGCGCGAGGCGCGCAGGCGCGGGACGAGCGGTGCCGAGAGCGCCACGAAGACGAAGGCGGGGAGGAAGATACCGGCCGTGGCGACGAGGGCGCCGGAGGGGCCGGCGAGGAGCCAGCCGACGAACGTGGCGGTAGTGAAGACGGGGCCGGGCGTGACCTGCCCGGCGGCAATCGCGTCGAGGAGCTGCGCTTCGGTGAGCCACCCGAGCCTGTCGACGAGGTCGGCCCTGAGGAACGCGAGGAGGACGTAACCGCTTCCGAAGAGGACGGCGCCGGTCCGGCAGAAGAGCCAGAAGATCCCGGTGAGGGTGGCCCCGCCCGCCGACGCGAGACCGGCCACGCCGGCGGCGAGGGGGAGGAAGGGAGCGAGGCCCGCGACGGGAGCGGGCGGGTGGCGGTCGCGGGCCGCGCGTGCGACAACGACGAGGAGCCCGCTCCCCAGCAGCACCGCCAGCTCGTGGACGCCGAAGGCCGACGCGGCGACGGCCGCCCCGCCCAGGAGGCGGAGCGGCCACGAACGCGCGGCGAGCGGGGCGAGCCCCCAGATGGCCTGGAAGACGATCGCGAGGATGACGGGCTTGACGCCGTAGAGGAGCCAGCGCGCCTGGGGGAGGTCGCTGGTGCGGACGTACGCCCAGGCGAGAGCGCCCGTCATCAGCGTCGCGGGGAGGATGAAGGCGAGGCCCGCGACGGCCAGCCCGGCCCAGCGACGGCGAGCCCAGCCGACGTGGATCGCCATCTCCGTCGAGTTCGGGCCCGGGATGAGATTCGTGGCGCCGAGAAGATCGAGGAACTCGGAGTCCGTCATCCACCCCCGGCGCCTCACGACCTCGTCGCGCAGCATCGCGACGTGAGCCGCCGGCCCGCCGAAGGCGGTGGTGCCGAGGCGCCGAAAGAGCCGAGCCAGCTCGGCCAGAGACGTATCGAACATCGGTGCGCGGCCGATAACCCGGAGCTCGGAGCTCTCCGTTGCCGGACATGCCGTGCCAGGCGTGCAACCGTGTATTGTTTCCAACAATACACGGTTGCACGCCTGGCACGGATTCCCGGAGCCCCGCCACGGGAGTGCGGCAGAATCCGGCGCATGAGCGATCCCGCCCGTTCCGCGAACCGGCTCGAGAAGGAGTCGTCCCCCTACCTGCGCCAGCACGCGCACAACCCGGTCGACTGGTACCCGTGGGGGGCGGAAGCGTTCGAGCGGGCGCGCCGCGAAGACAAGCCGCTCTTCCTCTCCATCGGCTACTCGGCGTGCCACTGGTGCCACGTCATGGAGCGGGAGTCGTTCGAGAACGAGGAGCTGGCGGCCGTCCTGAACGAGCACTACGTCAGCGTCAAGGTCGACCGCGAGGAGCGGCCCGACGTCGACGACGTCTACATGAGCGCGGTGCAGACGATGGTCGGGCGGGGCGGCTGGCCTCTCTCCGCATTCCTCTTCCCTGACGGCCGGCCGTTCTTCGGCGGCACCTATTTCCCGCCCGAGGACCGGCAGGGGCGTGCCGGGTTCCGGACGATCCTCGAGAAGCTGGCCGAGGCGTGGCGCGAGCGGCGCGAGGAGCTGGCGAAGGGAGCCGACGAGATCGTCGCCGAGGTCGAGAACGCGAACCGGATCGCCGAGCGGGCCGGGCGCGAGCCGCTCTCGGCCGCGACGGGAAACGTCCTGACGGAGACGCTGAAGCGGACGTTCGACGCGCGGCACGGCGGCTTCGGCGGCGCGCCGAAGTTCCCGCCGCACCTGGCGCTCGAGTGGCTCCTCCTGAAGGGGGCCGAGGGGGACTCGATCGCCCGGTCGATGGCCCTGAAGACGCTCGACGAGATGGCCCTCGGCGGCATCCACGACCACCTCGCCGGCGGCTTCCACCGCTACTCGACCGACGAGCGGTGGCTCGCGCCGCACTTCGAAAAGATGCTGACCGACAACGCGCAGCTCCTCTCGCTCTACGCGCGGGCGTTCGTCCTGACGGGGCGCGACCTCTACTGGAGAACGGCGCGCGGCATCGGCGACTGGCTCCTCTCGGAGATGCGCGGCGAGGAAGGGGGCTTCTTCGCCGCTACCGACGCCGACTCGGAAGGGGAGGAGGGGAAGTACTTCGTCTGGCCGGAGGAGGAGGTGCGCGAGGTGGCGGGCGGCGACGCCGCGCTCTTCGCCAGCGCCTACCGCGTGCGGACGGAAGGGAACTTCCACGACGAGTCGACGAGGCGGGCGACGGGCCTGAACGTCCTCCACCTCGCCGAGGAGCCGTCGACGGAGGACGAGGCGCGCCTTGCCCCGGTGAGGGCCCGGCTCCTCGAGCGGCGTTGCCGGCGTGTCCCGCCCGCGACGGACGACAAGCGGATCGCGGGATGGAACGCGTTGACGATTTCCGGGCTCGCGGTGGCGTCGTCGATTCTCGGCGAGCCGCGCTACCTCGGGGCGGCGAGGGAGTGCGCGCGCTTTCTCCTGACGCGAATGCGCGACGGCGAGGGACGCCTCCTCCGGACCTGGAAGGGCGGGGAGGCGAAGATCCTCGCCTTCCTCGAGGACGAGGCCTACCTCGCCCTCGCGCTCCTCGACCTCGCCGACGCCGAGCCCGACAAGGCGGAAGCGCGGCGGTGGGCGACGGAGGCGCGCCGCGTCGTCAACGGCATGCGGCGCCGGTTCACCAGGTCCGGGGTTCCCGGTTTCACGTTCACCGGCGAGGGCCACGAGCCTCTCCTCGTCAGGACCCGCGACCTTTTCGACAAAGGCGATTCCGTCGGGGCCCGGCGCGGCGGCACGGGCCCTCGCGCGGCTCGCGCGGCGCGACGGCGACACGGTCCCTCGCGGCCGAGGCGCTCGCGGCGGTGGAGGAGATGTCGGGCCTCATGGAGCGCGCTCCGCACGGCACGGAGTCGTGGCACCTCGCGTGGGAGGAGCTCCGGGCGGGCGGCCTCCTGCGGGACGCCGCGGCAGGGAAGGACGACCCGGAGGAGAGAGGCTGGGGAGGACCAGGAGCGCCCGGCGAAGGGAGCGGAGCCGGAACCGGCCGGCGGTCCGGTCCGCGTCTCCGCCTCCATCTCGACCGACCGCGTCGCACCGGGCGAGATGCTCGAGGTGAAGATCGCGGTCGACCTCGCCGCGGGATGGTCGCTGACGGGAGAGAGACCGCTCGCGGTCGACGCGTGGGGCGGACCCGACCTTCGCTGCGCGGCGGTCGAGCTTCCGCCGCGCCGGATCGTCCGTCACGAGGACGGGACGACCGAGCCGGGCTACGAGGGGCACGTCGACGTGACGCTCGTCTTCGACGTCCGCCCCGAGGCGACCGAGGGCGAGCACCCGATCGCGGTCTCCCTCCGCTACCGCGCCTGCGGCGAGGGAACGTGCCTGCCGGAGCGGGCGCTCGCCCTCACGGTTCCGGTCCTCATCCTGAATCGCTGAATGCCCGCAACTCTCTCCCAACGCGCCGGTCGGCTGTACGTCGCGGCGGCGGCGCTTCTCTGGTCGACGGGCGGCCTCGCCATCAAGCTCGTCCCGCTCGACGCTCTCGGGGTGGTCTTCTGGCGGGCGGCGCTGACGGTTGCCTTCCTCGTGGCCGTCTTCCGGCCGAGCCTCGAGAGGTGGAAGAGGGCGTCCGTCGCGACGGCGGTCGTCTACGCGCTCATGATCCTGACGTTCGTCACGGCGACGAAGTGGACGACGGCGGCGAACGCGATCTTCCTGCAGTACACGGGGCCGTTCTACGTCCTGGCGCTCGGGCCGTGGCTCCTGAAGGAGAAGTTCCGGAAGGCCGACGCGGTCGCCATCGCCGTCGCGCTCGGAGGGATGTCGCTCTTCTTCGTCGGGAAGCTGGACGGCGGACACCTGGCCGGGAACGTGATGGGGGTCGTATCGGGCCTCTTCTTCGGCCTGACCGTCCTGCTCCTGCGGCGGGACCAGTCGCGCGACGCCATGTCCTCGGTCTTCCTCGGGAACCTCCTCGCCGGCGCGATCGCGTTGCCCTTCGCGTGGGGGAACCTCGCCCTCGACCTGAAGGGCTTCGCCGTCATCGCCTTCCTCGGCATCGTTCAGATGGGGATCGCTTACATCCTGTTCGTGCGGGGACTGTCGGTCGTCCCGGCTGCAGAGGCGTCGCTCCTCGGGATGCTCGAAGTTCGGACTGTCACCGGGGCGCGGGGGTCCCGGTAGACCGCCTGCGGCGACGGCCGGGCGGGCGAACCGGTGTGCTTCGAATCACGAGGATCGAGGCGCCCGCGACGACGAGTCCGGCGAAGAAGAGGACCCCGGGTAGAAGGAGCGGCCACGCATCCTCGGCCTCGACCCGGTGGGGGCGCCCGGGGTCGACACGAATCCGGTAGATCTGGCCCTTCGGAATCTTCGCGACGAGCCTCTCCGTCTTCTCACGATGGCCCGACGACGTCCGCAGCCGGATCGTCGAGACGTACTCCTTCCGGTCGACGACGTACGTCAGAAAGAGCCTCGGAACGTAGACCGTACCGCCTCTCTTCCCGACCTGCACGTTCTCGGAGACGACGTCCCCGTGGTCGAACCTCGCCTCGACCACCGGCCATCGGCGCGCTTCCAGGCGCGACGGCAGGACCGCGAGCGCCGCGACGACGCACGCGACGCCGATCGCCAGGACAAAGCCGCCGACGCCGAGGAACTCGAGCCGTGCGGCCCGCTGCCGGCCGTGCTCCGAATCGGCCATGAGCGAAGAGGCGTGCAGATTCGCGGAACGGAACGCGAGCAGTCCCACGCCTCCGAAGACGAGCCCCGCGAATGCCGAGAGCAGCGGGACCCCGAACGTCCGGAGGTCGAAGCGGCGGTCGAGCAGCGCCGTCTCGGGATGGCTCCGGTCGTAGCGCACCACCGTCTCAGAACCTCTCGGATGGCGCGCTACGGCCTCCGCGATCCACGCGTACGCCTTCCCTTCGTAGTCGTGCCCGGACTCGGTCTCGATCGTCTCGGAGTTCGCGAGGAAACGGACCTCGAGGCGCGCACGGTGCTTCTGGCCGGCCTTCTCGACCTGCGACGCGGTCACGACCGTGCGAGCCTCGGGCCACGTGAGGAGGACGACTGCCCGGCGCGTCGAGTGGACCAGGCCGTACGAGAAGAGGAGCAGCCCGATCCCTCCGAACACGTACGCCGGAATCAGCGACGTGCCCTTCCGCGGTTCCGGGCGGACGCCAAAGCCGACGCAGGGCCTGTACCCCCCGTTCTGCCTGGGATGGCTCGATTCTATGTCTCCTCCCGGAGGACCGCGGTCAGGAAATCGCGTCGAGGAGCAGCTCGCCGGCGGCCTTCAGCGCGGGGACTCTCGCCTCGGACTCGAACGTGGCGGCGAATCGCGGGAGCCAGGTCTCGACGTGCGCCGCCCAGAGCTCCTCGAGGAGCCGCTTCACGTCCTCGCCTTCGGCTGCCCGAGAGGAGAGAGCCGAGAAGAGGGCGAAGACGAGCCCTGCGTGGTCGGCCGGTTCGGTCTCGGCGTTCACGGGTTCGAGGCCCGCGCGGCGCCAGTGGCCGAGCATCGAGAGGTGCTTCTCTCCGCGCAGCCGGGGCGGGCCCTCGTGCTCCCAGGTGTCGTGCCACGGGCGGCAGGGGGCCGCCCTCGGGCCGACGAAGAGGCGCGTCCATTCCTTCGCCAGCCCGACCGGTTCGGCCTCGCGGTAGAGGCGGGCGACGGCCTCGACCCGAGCACCGAGGCCGTCGTGCGCGAGAGGAGGATCGGCCCGCCGGCCGAGAAGGGCGTGAAGAGCCTCGGACGGCGGGTCGATGAGAAGGCGTGCGAGGAAACCTGAGACGAACGCGGCGGTCCGCGGCCCGCCCGTCGCGGGCTCTGCGACGGCGAGGGACAGGAGGAGACCGCGAGAACCCGGAGCGCCGCTCGTCACGATCAGGCCTTCGCGATGGAGACGACGGCGTCCATGATGCAGGCCGCGCCGCCGACGTCCTTGCGGGCGAGGATGTCGTCCATCGACTGCCCGGGGACGAGGATGGCGTCCTTGGCGCCCTTGCCGTAGGCGGCCGTCATGAGGCGCGACTGGTGGCCGAAGCCGTGCGGGACGAGGACGCAGTCGGGCCGGATCGCCTCGGTGAGGCGGGCCGGGACCTGGATCTCGCCGACGCGCGAACGGACCTTGATGGTGTCGCCCTCGGAGATCCCGAGGCCGCGCGCCGTCTGGACGTTGATGAAGACCTCGTTCGTCCCCTTGATCTCGTTCGTGATCCGGTTGTTCTCCGTGGTGTTGCGGATGTGCATCGGGGGAATGATCGTGAGGAGGTAGAAGGGGTACTGGCTGCTCGGGACGTCCCGCTTCTGCTTCCACGTCGGGAGAGGCTCGAAGCCGGCGTCGGCAAAGGCCTTGACGTAGATGTTGATCTTGCCGCTGGCCGTCGGGAAGGTCGTCCGCGGGACGAAGGGCGCGACCTCCTTAACGAATCCCTTCGCTTTCATCTCGGCGAAATTCGCTCCGAGTCCGGCACGCTTGGTCTTCTCGTCGAGGACGTAGCCCATGTTGATCGGGGTGCCGTCGGGGTTCTTCCAGTACTCGGGGAAAGCCTTGAGGCCCCAAGCCAGGAGAATCGACCCGAGCGGCTTCGTCTCGAACTGCGGCGGAACGACGGGCTGGCGGACGACAGTCATCTTGTAGGGGGCGTGGTGGTCGCGGGCGACGAGGTCCGAGACTTCGAGGTAGAGGGCCGAGGGGAGGACGACGTCGGCCAGGTCGATGATCTCGTTGGGGAAGATGTCGCAGACGACCGTGAACGGGATCTTCTTCAGCTCGGCCTCGACCTCGGGCGGATTCGGGAAGGCCATCGTCGAGTAGCGGGTGATGATCCCCATCTGGATCTTGCCGGGGTTCTTGCGCAGGCCGTCCGCCAGGCACGAGAACATGCCGCTTCCAACGGCCTTGAGGAACGGGTGGCGATGGCGTCCAACGATGTCGACGCCGCTCTTGGTCGGGTAGGCCGGGGGCGGGACGATGGCGTCGATGCCGGGGATCGTGTGCGTTCGCGGGAAGTAGCGCCCGCTCGGCCGGTCGATGGTGCCGGCGAGGACGTTCAGGATCGTGATGGCGAAGGTCGTCTCGCTGCCGTTGGCGTAGTTGGCGGACGGCGTCTTCTTGTGGATCGGGGCGATGGCCGGGCCGTGGGTCGCGAACTCGCGGGCGATCCGCGTGATCGTTTCCGCGGGGACGTCGGAGAGCGCCTCGGCCCACTCGGGGGTGTAAGGGGCGAAGTGGGCGCGGATCTCGGTCTCGTACTGCGGGAAGTTCGTCAGCCCCTCGACGAAGGCCTTGTCGTAGAGGTTCTCGGCGAGGATCACGTGGATCATCGCGTTCACGACGGCGAGGTCCGACCCAGGGCGGATCGAGATCGCCTCGTCGGCGACGACCGAAGTTCCGGCCGCCTTGTAGGGGTTGAAGGAGACGATCTTCGCCCCCTTCTTCTTGGCGTCGGTGACGGCGCGGGCCCAGACCACCTTCGACTTGCCGACGACGTCCCAGCCGAATGTGACGATGTACTTCGCGTTCGCGAAGTCGTGGCCCCAGACGAAGCCGCCGATGACGTTCGTGGAGACGACGCGGTTCGCGAGGAAACACTCGTCCCAGTGGTCGAAGCGGTTCGACGTCCCGATGCAGTTCTGGAAGCGGGCCCAGACGTCGGGGTTGGCCAGACCGAGGATCATGACGCTGTCGCGCCCGTTCTTCTCGATCGTCTCCTTCAGCTTGGCCGTCGCGAGGTCGAGCGCCTCGTCCCAGGTGATGCGGACCCAGCCGGCGTCGACGCCGACGCCCTTCACCGGGTTCGTCCGCTTCATCGGGTACTTGAGACGGTCGGGGTCGTAGAGGTAGCCGGTGGCGGCCTTCCCCTTGGCGCACATCTTCCCGCCGCCCTGGATGTCCTCGGGGAGCCCCTCGACGAAGGTCAGTGCGCCGTTGGTAACAGTGGCCTTCATGCCGCAGGCCGAGCCGCACCAGGCGCAGTCGCTGATGAGCGTGGTCGGCGTATCGGCGAGCGCGCCGGGGACGGAGGCCTTCCGGACGATGCCGTCGAGGAAACCGGGGAGGACGGCCGCGCCGGCGAGAGCCGTGCCGGAGGTCTTGAGGAACTCGCGCCGGTTCGCGTCGAGCGTGTTCATCTCATCCCTCCTTCGGCACGAAGCGGATCGACGGGTTCGTGTACGAGGGCTCGGCGAAGTTCGGGATCTGCTTGACGCCCTTGCGGTCGAGGTCGACCAGCTTTCCGAACTGCAGCGCGCCGGTGGGGCAGGTGTCGGCGCAGGCGGGCTGCTTTCCGGCGTCGATCCGGTCGACGCACATCGTGCACTTGGACATCTTCTTCTCGGTGGCGTCGTACTGCGGCGCGCCGTAGGGGCAGACCGACTCGCAGTAGCGACAGCCGATGCACTTGGCCTTGTCGAGGAGGACGATCCCGTCCGCCGCGCGGACGGCGAGGGCGCCGGAGGGGCACGCCTTGACGCAGGAGGCGTCGGCGCAGTGGTTGCAGGCCATCGAGACGCCGTAGGCGCTCACCTGCGGCCAGACGCCGATCACCTGGTCGATGACCCGGCGCCAGCGGACGTTGCGGCCGGTGGGGACGTTGTTCCAGGTCTTGCAGGCGGCCTCGCAGGCCGAGCAGGAGATGCAGAGCCCGAGGTCGACGAGGAATCCGTACGTGCTCATCCTCTGCTCCTACTTGTAGTAGACCGGGCCGGGGCCCGAGCGGGAGTGGCAGGAGACGCAGGCCTCGACGCTCACGGTGCGCCGCAGCTCGGCGCCCGACTCCTGGGTGAAGTCGACGGCGGCGCGGTGGCAGAAGACGCAGTTGGTGTTCTGCGCCCCCTTGCGCGGGTTGTAGCCCGGGGTGAAGGGGAGCATGGCGTTGTGGAACGTCTGCACCCGCGGGTCCTGGGAGGTCTCCTTCAGGATCGCGGCGTGGCACGTCAGGCAGTCGGATCTGTAGGAGGAGCTCTCGGGGTCGTGGATCGCCGTCGCGTTCACCGCCTGCGCGTCGGCGCCCGGGAAGGGCGCGGAGGCGACGGCGAGGAGCGGGAGGAGGGCGAGGGCCACGAAGGTGGCTTTCCTGCTCATCGGTCCTTCCTCTCTCAGAAGTGGCCCTTCACGCCGAAGGTGAAGGCCGTCAGGGTGTAGTCGTCCAGGCTGTAGAGGGCTTCGTCGAAGTCGCGGTACTGGATCCTCAGGAGGGCGTCGAAGGTCTTCGAGAGGCTCTTCTCGACCAGCCCTTCCACTCGCCACGCCTGGTGGTCGGTGGACTCGGTCGGGGCGTCGAGCCAGCCCGAGAGGCCGGCGCGCCATCCGTCGCCCGGCGTCCAGTCGAGGCCGAGAGCCGCGGTGACGCCGTTGACCTTCTCGTCGGTCGCGACGAAGCCGGGGAAGGTGACGGCGTCGGGGAACTCCCACTGCTGGCTGCGGAAGCCGACCTCGCCCCAGAGCTCGAAGGCCGAGCCGCCGGGGGTGCCGGCGTGCAGGACGACGCTGGTGGCTTCGGTCTCGGCGCGCGCCGTTCCCAGGACCCAGGTGGGGTCGTAGAAGGGCTCGTAGAACGGCGCCTCGAGGTCCGCCACGCCGCGGCCCCAGCTCGCCATCACGGTGAAGGGGGCCTTGCCGAGCTTGCCCGTGAGGGAGCCGGAGACGGAGTCGAAGACCGATTCCTTCGGGCCCGTGGCGTAGCCGTTGAGGAGGTCGGCCAGCTCGATGGTCGTCTCGTCCCAGGTCCGTCCGCCCTGCAGGGCGATGCGGAAGGCGCCCGCCTTGTAGCGCAGCTCGCCGCGCAGAGAGTCCCTCGTCCGCTCGTTCTCCTGCTGCTGCAGGCCGGTGCCCCGGGCGAAGAGGAGGTCGTTGGTGGTCTCCTCGCGCCCGCCAAGGACCGAGGCGCGGAAGCCGCCGGTGCGGTAGCCGAGCTCGCCGCGGACGGCCCAGGTGTCGATGTCCTGGGTCTGCGTGAGGTGGTAGGTGCGGCTCTTGACCGTCTCGGTGCCGAGGCCTCGGTCTCCTCGTTGCCGATGCGGCCGGTGACCCTCACGTCGAAGCCGCCGAAGGGCTGGACGGAGACGGCGCCGGCGGCTCCCTGGCGGGTGACGTCGGAGACGCCGCTCGTCAGGACGTCGCGTGGGGTGGCGCCGAGCGCGCCGCCGCTGAAGGTCGGGGTCGACTCGACCTTGTCGTAGTGGACGCCGCCGGCCAGCTGGACGTGCTCGTACTGGTTGGCGGCGGTCAGGTGGGCCTGGAGGTAGTCGGCGTCGTGCCCTTCGGCCCCGCGGTACATCTCGAGGAGGCTGGTGGAGCCCCAGACGGGGGTCTGGGTGACGGTGTCGCTCGTCCGCTTGCCGAGGGCGATGCGGGCGTTCCAGTCGATGCAGAGGAGGCGGAGCCGCGCTCCGAGCGCCCCTTCGAGCAGCTGCGTGTCCAGGTCGGCCAGCGCCGGGCTGAAGAAGCCCGGGGCGCCCGAGTCACCGAAAGCGAAGCCCTGGGCTTCGGGGACCCGCTCGCCGCCGAGGTCGACGCCGCGGACGGTGAAGTCGACGACGCCCGCCGAGGGGAGCCACGCCGCGCGGACCTTGAAGCGGGTCCGCGTGGCGACCGGGTCGACGTCGCCGAAGGCCGGCACGAGAGTGTTCGTGTTCGGGTAGAGAGTGGAGACCGGGGTACCGAGAGGGGTCGTCTCCGGACGGATGGAGGTGTCGGAGTAGCGGCGGGTCCGGTCGAGCGTCAGCTCGAGGCGGAAGGGGCTCTCCGGCCGGTAGGTCAGGTCGAGCCAGCCGGCGGTGGTCGGCTCGAAGCGCAGGCCGATCTCGAGCCCCTTGGACCTGTGCTCGATGCCGACGAGGACGCCGTTGCGGTAGCCCTCGTGGTCGTCGCGCCGGCCGTCGTCGCCGTCCTCGATGCCGGCCACGCCGGCGAGGGTGACGTCGGTGGTGCTGGCGGGGACGGGCTTCGGGGCGTCCTCGGCGGCGAGGGGAAGGGCCACGGCGAGGGCCGCGGCGAGGGCCGCGGCGAGGGCGAGCCGTGGAGGAGGAAGCTCTTCTTCATCGTCTCCTCCTCAGCGCTTGCGGTACTGCGGTGCCATCAGCTCGTCCACGTTGGAGCCGTGGACCTCGCTGTGGCAGTCGAGGCACTTGCCGCCCCCCTGCAGGTAGCGGTTGTGCGGGACCTTGCCGGCGGCCGGGAAGTTGGTCTGGACGTGGCAGGTGAGGCAGACGCCGTTGCCCGAGGTCTTCAGCAGGCTCCGGTTGACGGAGCCGTGCGGGACGTGGCACGAGGAGCAGCCGTCCTCGATCGCCCGGTGCGGGAAGACCCACGGACCGGCAGACTCGGGGTGGCACTCGAGGCAGGTGGCCTCGGGGCCCTTCTTGCCCCCGGCGGACTTGCCGTGGACGTCGTGGCAGGAGGCGCAGCCCATCCGCCCCTCGAGGACGGGATGGCGATAGACACGGCGGAACTCGGAGACCTGCTCGACGTGGCAGGAGGCGCAGGCGCCCTCGCCGCGCTTCTTCGCAGCCTTGCCCTTGGCGTCGTGCCAGGAATCCCCGTGGCAGCTCCAGCAGGAGACCTCGGCGCTGCGGGAGTGGGGCGTTCCCTCCCAACCGGGGAAGCCGGACCGGTGGCAGGTGAGGCACGCCATGGAGCGGGCCTTCGCGTCCGCCTTGCCGAGCGCTGCCTTGCCGACGATGTCGGCGGCAGAGCCGCTCTCGAGGTGCCTGGCTGCATCGCCGTGGCAGCTCTCGCAGTACCGCGGCTCGCGCGTGGCGATGCCGGCGTGCGGCCCCTTCGAGGCCGCCTCCACCTGCTCGGCGTGGCAGGGCTGGCAGGCGCTCTCGGCGGCTCTGGCGGCAGGGGCCTGGAGGAGGAACGGAAGGGCGCCCGCCGCGAGGAGGAGTCCGCCGTGGCGCGTCCAGCTCCGGACGCGGGGCGGGCCTCCCGGGGAGGGCCGGGCGTGTTTCATGGGACCTCCTGACGTTCGGAGTTCGTATGTGGTTTCGGGCAGGGCGATGAGCTCGGATCGGCCGTCGGGACGGCCGCGGCAACCGGCATGTTCAGGGCCGCACGGCCCTGTTCGCAGACGAGGTCGTGCGGCAGAGCGAGGATTCGCCCGGTGAGGTCCCGGTCCTTTCGGACGGCGGCGTCGGCGGAGAGCTCGGAAAGGACGACGTCGAGGAACTTCCGCGCACGCTCGTCGACGACGAGGGAGTAGTAGGCGAACTTGCCGTCCCGGCGCTCCGCGACGAGCCCCACCCGCCGGAGCGCGGAGAGGTGCTCTGAGGCGGTGGAGCGCGCGACGTCGAAGATCGCCGCGACCTGGCCGACGCAGAGCTCGCGGCCCTCGAGCGCGGCGAGGATTCGGAGTCGCGCGCGATTCGCGAGGACCTTGGAGACATCGAGGAGGCGGGAGAGCGGTGAGGTCGGCATTTCGCGAGTCGTCGAAATGATGGCCCTGGACAGAAGGCGGCTCAACGATGAGTTTTCATCATTTCGCGACGTGTCGAATCGGCGAGGCTGCGATGGCTCCGGGATCCCGGCGCGGGCGTCCGCCCGAGTGCGCAGCACGCAAGTGCAGCGGCATGTGCCTTATGGCGTCGGTGCGCCCGTGGTCACTACCCGGATCGGCGCGCGGGGCGTCCTTCAATCAGGACCCCGATGGGCCTGATGGGCTGATGTGCGACCCGGCCGTCAGCCCGGTTTCCGCGTTACCGACGGCCGCTTCGGCGCGGGACGAAACGCGGGAAGGAGCTTCCACCGAGGGCCGGCCGCGCAGAACGTCTCGACGTCGACCGCCTTGACCCGGTCGAGGAACGCGCGATCCGCTGCGATCCTTTCGTCGTCTTGAATTCCCGTGTTGGTCGCCTTCAGCCAGGGCTTCAGCTCCGGCCGGTCCGAGAGGCGGTAGAAGACGATCTTGCCGTCCTTGCGGTCGAGCAGAAAGCCGGCCCGCCGGAGCTCCGAGAGGTGGGCCGACACGGTCGACGGGGCGAGCTCGAGGACGGCCGTCAGCTGGCAGACGCAGCATTCGCCCTTCTCGAGGGCGGCGAGGATGCGCAGGCGCGCAGGGTTTGCGAGAGCCTTCGTGGCGCCGAGCGTGCGGTTCAGCGGGCTGTCCATCTGTGGACGACGGTAGTCCCCCTTCGGAGCCCTCGTCAAGGCGCGGACACAGGCGCGGAACCGGTGCGGGGAGGAAGAAGCCGTACTCCTTCAGGACCTCCCGGCCCCGCGCCCCGAGGAGGGCATCGCGCAGGAGCCGGGCGGCGGCGGGCTCCCGCGCCCCCTTCAGGACGATGCCCCCCTGGTCCATCCGCGGATAGCTCTCGAGCGGGACCTCGACGTACCGCCCGGCCGAGCGCATCTGCGGCACGAGAGCGAGCGAGAGAGCGACGATGCCTGCATCGGCGGCGCCGCTCTGGACGAACTGCGCGGCCTGGGCGACGTTCTCACCGAGGACGAGCTTCCCTTTCACGTCGTCGTGGATGCCGAGCGCTAGCATCGCGGCCGCTGCAGCCCGGCCGTACGGCGCGTGGCGGGGGTTCGCGATCGCGACCTTGCGGACCGAAGGGTCGAGAAGCGCACGCAGGCCGAGAGCGCGCAGGTCGAGACTCGACGACGTCGGGACCCAGAGGGCGATCCGCCCGACCGCGTAGAGGAACGGCTCTCCGTCGGCGAGGCCCTTCGCCGCGAGGCGCTTCGGGTACTCCGCGTCGGCCGAAAGGAAGAGGTCGAAGGGGGCGCCGTTCTCGATCTGGGCGTAGAAGCTGCCGGAAGAGCCGTACGTGACGGCGGGACGGATTCCGCGCGTCGAGGCGGCTGTCGCCTCGAGGACGGCGTCGAGGGCGAACTTGAGGTCGGCGGCGGCGGCGACGCGGACCTCGCGGGCAGGAGGCGCAGGGAGTGTCTCGGAGAGGAGCGGCGTTCCGAGGGCCAGAACGGATCCAACAACCAGGGCACAGACGAGCGGCCGAAGGCGCATGCAGGGGAAGACCTTAGCAGGGTTGTTCCGGAGCGGGTGGGACGTGTCCCTGCAGAAGCCTCGACGTCCGGCGCCTGTCTTCATCCCGATGCCTTAGACTCCCGCCCGGCCATGAGGAGCGGAGGAGCTGCCGGCTGGGAGGGAGACCGCCCATGACGGCAAAACGGAGGGCGATTCTCCCGCGGGCCGGATGGCTCCTCGCCGCGCTTCTTTTCCTCGCATTCGTTGCCGGCCTCGTGCGACGCGACCGGATCGAACGGGCGGGAGGAGAGGTCATCCGGATGCTCTTCGTCCCCTCCGTCGAGCAGGGAACGCTCGCCCGCCGCGGGAACGAGCTGGCGGAGTTCGTGCGGAAGGACGCCGGCCTCGTCATCCGGTCGGCCGTCCCGACGAGCTACGCCGCCGTCGTCCAGGCGCTCGGTACCGGGCAGGCCGACATCGCCTGGGTCCCCGCCTTCGCCTACGTCGTCGCCCACGCCCGCTACGGGGCCGAGGCGCGCCTGCAGGTCGTCCGCGAGGCCGAGCGCTACGCCGTCGTCGTGACGCGAAGCGGCGCGGGCGAGCCCGCGGGCCTGGCCGACCTCGCGAAGAAGAGGATCGCCTTTCCGAAGAGCTTCTCGCCGGAGCTGAGGGCGACGCTCCTCCCGGAGCTCGACCGCTGGGCCCCCGGCTGGGTCGAGGTCCCCGTGGCCGACGACAAGGACGCCGTGCAGCAGCTCCTCGACCGCGCCGACGCCGTCGACGCGGCCGCCTCCAGCTGGGTCTTTTCGGGCCCGAAAGACTTCGTCGGTGACGGGCGCAAGCTCCTCGAGTACGACCGTCCCGGGACGCTCGAGAAGACCCGCATCGCCTTCAAGACGAGCGAGGCGGCCCGCGAGCGGGTCACCGTCTACTACGGCTCCGTCCTGACCCGGACCGACTCCGGCGTCTCGCGCCTCGAGGACCTGAACGGCCGCCCGTTCGCCTTCTCCGACGCCACGTCGACCTCGGGCTACATCTTTCCGCTCAACCTCCTGAACGCCAGCTCCGTGAAGCTGGGGCACGTCTACTTCGCCGGCGGCCACGCGAACGTCATCCAGGCGGTGGCCGACGGCAAGGTGGCCGGGGGCTCGTCGTTCTACTCGCCGCCCGGCAAGGTGAACGAGATCGAGCACACCTACGTCGCCGACGCGCGCCACCTCGTCATGAAGCGGATCCCGACGGACGAGGGGCGGCTCGCCTTCCTCGACGAGGTGCGCGTCCTGGCGCTGACCGATCCCATTCCGAACGACGTCTGCTGCGTTCGCCGCGGCTTTCCGAGGTCGACCTGGGACCGCTTCGAGCGCTCCCTCCAGAAGTTCATCGCCACCCCCGAGGGGCTTCGCGCCTACCTCGACCTCGTCGCGGCCGTCGCGGCCCGGCCGTCCGACGACGCCACCTTCGACGGTTTCCGCTCGGCCCTGAGGGCCACCGGCGTCAGCGCCGTCCAGCTCCTCGAGGCCGAGGAAGAGAAGCTCCGCAAGAAGCGCGAGGGGAAGAAGTGACCGCGCCGGTCGCCGTCACCGTCGAGAGGCTCTCGAAGGTCTGGCCCGACGGGATCCGGGCCCTCGACGACGTCTCCCTCGAGGTGCGCGAAGGGGAGTTCCTCGCCGTCCTCGGCCTCTCCGGCTCGGGCAAGTCGACGCTCCTGCGCTGCATCAACCGGCTCATCGACCCCACCGAAGGGAAGATCTCGATCTTCGGCCGCGACGTGACGAGCGCCGAAGGCGCCGGCCTGCGCGCCCTCCGCCGCGAGGCGGGGATGATCTTCCAGCAGTTCAACCTCGTGAAGCGGCACAGCGTGCGCGACAACGTCCTCTCCGGCGCCCTCGGCAGGACCGGGACGCTCCGGAGCCTCTTCCTCCTCTTTTCCGACGCCGACCGGGCCGAGGCGCAGGCGTGCCTGGACCGCGTCGGGATGGGAGACCGGGGCGACAGCCGCGCCGACGCCCTGTCGGGGGGCCAGCAGCAGCGGGTCGCCATCGCGCGCGCCCTCATGCAGCGGCCGAAGCTGATCCTCGCCGACGAGCCGGTCGCCTCGCTCGACCCGGCGCTGCGCAACTCGGTCATGCGGCACGTCGAGGCGCTGAACCGCGAGGAGGGGATCACGGTCATCTGCTCCCTCCACGACCTCGACCTGATGAAGCGCTACGCGACGCGGGCCGTCGCCCTCCGCGAGGGAAAGCTCGTCCACGAGGGAAAGCCCGAGGACTTCGACCTCGCGACGCTGAAGTCGATCTACGGCCAGGAAGCCGAGTTCGGCTTCGAGGCGGCCTCGTGAAACGGGTGGCTCCGATCCCGCCCAGCCTGGGAACGCGATTCCTCGCTCTCCTCGTCGACTCCCTCCTGCTCGCGACCTTCCTGCTGATGGGCGAGTTCCTCGGCCGCGCGCTCGTCTTCCCGGTCGAGGAGGGGAGCCTCCGGACGGCGCAGGAGATCCTCGAGCGTCTCCACTACGCCGCGCTCGGTGGCGCGGGACTCCTCATCGCCGTCGTCTGGCATGCGGCCAGGAGACTCCTCGGCGGGACGCCGGGGCTCAGCTTCGCGGGGGCGCTGCCTCAGGCGGAGTCCGAGGTCCCGTGGGACCTCACGCTCCGGGGCTGGTTCACGCTCCTCTTCGTCGAGCTGACCTTCTTCACCGGCTGGCTCGTCACCGAGGTCAACCTCGGGACCTTCTTCACGAACTTCGACAAGGCGGCGGGCGTCATCCGCGGCCTCCTCCACCCGTCGGGAGCGGTCCTCTTCGAGGGGCTCATCCTCCTCATCCAGACCCTCTTCCTCGCCTTCATGGCGACGGCCTTCGCCATCCCGCCGGCGTTCCTCCTCGCCTTCGCCGCCGCGCGGAACCTGACGCGCGAGAGCCCCGCGGCGAAGTTCGTCTACACGGCCCTGCGCACCGCCATGAACCTGACGCGCGCCGTCGAGCCGCTCGTCTGGGCGCTCATCTTCATCTCGTGGGTCGGCATCGGCCCCTTCGCGGGCGTCCTCGCCCTCTGGGTCCACTCCGTCGCCTCGCTCGTGAAGCTCTACTCCGAGCAGATCGAGAGCATCGACCGCGGCCCGATGGACGCCATCAAGGCGACGGGCGCCGGGACGCTCCAGGTCCTGCGCTACGGCGTCGTCCCGCAGGTGATCCCGCCGTTCCTCTCGTTCACGATCTACCGCTGGGACATCAACGTCCGCATGTCGACGATCATCGGCTTCGTCGGCGGCGGCGGCATCGGCTACATCCTCAAGCCCCGCGTCGACCTCGGCGAGTGGGGCGAGGTCGGGACGCTCGTCCTCCTCATCGCCGTCGCCGTCTGGGTGATGGACCTCGTCTCGGCGCGGATCCGCGAACGGATCGTCTAGCCCTTCTTCCCCTGGTTCGCGACGGCCTCGGCCTTCGCCTTCACCGCCTCGGCGTCGCCGAGATAGAAGCTCTTCAGCGGCTTCAGGTTCTCGTCGAGGTGGTAGACGAGCGGGACGCCGGTGGGGATGTTGACGCCGACGATCTCGTCGTCGGAGATGCCGTCGAGGTACTTCACCATGGCGCGGAGGCTGTTGCCGTGGGCCGCGACGAGGACGCGGCGGCCGGCCTTCACCTCGGGGGCGATGACGTTCTCCCAGTACGGGACGGCGCGGGCGACGGTCTCCTTGAGCGACTCGGTGAGCGGCAGCTCCGCCTTCGTCAGGGAGGCGTAGCGGCGGTCGTGGCCCGGGAAGCGCTCGTCCTCGGGCGTGAGCTCGGGCGGCGGCGTCGAGTAGCTCCGGCGCCAGACCTTCACCTGGTCCTCGCCGAACTTCGCCGCGGTCTCGGCCTTGTTGAGGCCCTGCAGGGCCCCGTAGTGCCGCTCGTTGAGCTGCCAGGCACGGATCACGGGGAGCCACATACGGTCCATCTCGTCGAGGGCGATCCACAGGGTCCGGATCGCGCGCTTGAGGACGGAGGTGTAGGCGACGTCGAAGTCGTAGCCGCCGTCGCGCAGGAGGCGGCCCGCCTCGCGGGCTTCGTCGCGCCCCTTCTCGGTGAGGTCGACGTCGGTCCAGCCGGTGAAGCGGTTCTCGAGGTTCCACTGGCTCTCACCGTGGCGGACGAGGACGAGCGTGTACATGAAGGCCTCCTGCTTCGGCTTTCTGCGCGGGAGGCGCAGGGTGCACGCCCCCGACAGGAGAATGGTATGCCATCTGCATAGGAGTCCGGCGTGGAGGGGCAGGCCATGGAACCGTCCTCGAAAGGGCCCCTGTTCGCAGGGTCGCAGCATCGCGGCGTGGCGGCGCCGGCCCTCGCCGCCCTGATCGTCCTGGCGACCGTCCTCCCGGCGGGACGGTTGCCGGGCCAGCCCGCCTCGGACGCTCCTCGGGTCTCCGCCTCGGCTGAGGTCTCGATCCTCGGTGTCGAAGTCGTGGTGACCGGCAAGGACGGTCGGCCCGTCCACGGGCTCTCGGCTGCGGACTTCGAGATTCTCCACGGAGGCAAGCCCGTCGCGATCACGAACTTCCACGAGGAGCGCGACCTCGGGCCGGCGCCCGGCGCGCCCGCCGTGGCGGCCCCGGCGGCCGCTTCGCCCGCCGCACCGCCGTCCGTGCGGGTTCCCCGTCGCGTCGTCGTCTTCGTCGACCGGCTCTACCTTCCGGAGCCGGCCCGCCGGCACCAGCTCTTCGACGGGCTCAAGCAGTTCCTGGCGCAGGCCCTCGGGCCGGGGGACGAGGCGATGGTCGTCTCGTGGGGCGACTCCGTGAGGGTCGTCCGCTCGTTCACCGGTAATCTCGAGGAGCTCGAGGCGACGATCGACGCGGTGGCCCGAAGGGCCGCGCGCATGGGAAGCGAGGCGGCGGAGCTGAGCGAGCTTGCCGCGCGCGACTTCTGGTTCGAGGAGGTCTCCCGGGACCCGAGGGTCGGTCTGCCCGGCGGCGTCGGGTCGACGGACCTCTCCCGCGACGTCGCCGCCCTGCAGGCGTACAACGTCATGAAGGCGAAGACGACGGCGCTCCGGGGCCTCATCGCCCTCATGGCGGGGATGGAGGGCCGGAAGTCCCTGGTCGTCGTCGCACATCACTTCGGGCGCTACCCGGGGCGCGAGTACAGCCTCGGGCCGCGCAGCACGCCGACGGGGATGCCGCGCGAGCGAGACGCCCGGCCGCTCCTCGAGGAGCTCGCCGAAGCGGCGAACGCGAGCGGCGTGACGCTTTACGGCATCTATCCCTACGACCGCGTGGCGATGTCCTCGGCGGCCGATTCCCCCGCCTTGAACCCGGAGATCGCGAGCGGCGCGTACGGTGCGGACCTGGACGCGATCTGGATGAACGAGATGGCGGGCCTCGACTTCGTCACCGAGAAGACCGGGGGAACGACGGCCGGCCATCCGGGCGTCCTGGACCGGCTCCTCGAGCAGGTGGGGACGGACCTCGGCTCCTTCTATTCGATAGGCTTTGCGGCGGCCGGCCGCACGCGGTCTGCAGCGGTGGAGGTTCGCGTGAAGCGCCCCGGGGTCACGACGCGGACGAGGGCGACCGTCGCCGAGAGGACCGTGGAGCAGCAGCAGAGCGACCGGGCGCTCGCGAACCTCTTCGCTCCCGACGAGAGGTCGCGTATCGCGATCTCGGTCGTCGCGGGCGAGGCGCAACCGAAGGGGAAGAAGTATCGCATCCCGATCGAGGTCAGGATTCCCGTCGGGTCGCTCGTCCGCGTTCCCGGCCCGGCCTCGACGCACGGGAAGTTCTCGGTCTTCGTCGTCGTCGCGACGCCGAACGGCGACTTCACCGAGGTGACGCGCCGGAGGCAGACGTTCGAGGTCCGCCGGGGAGAAGAGAGCAAGGCGGGCGCCTCCCACCTCACGTATACGCTGGAGATCGAGAGCGACGCTCCGGCGCCGCGGATCTCTCTCGGCGTCTGGGACGAGATCGGCGGCGAGGCCGGTTTCGCGCTGATCGGCCGCCGCAAGGGCTGAGGACGCGGGCGTCAGCGGGGCGCGGCGGGCGCCGCGCTTCGTGCCGCGTCAAGGTCGGCGACCCATTTCGGGGCCTCCGGTTCGGCGCGGAAGAGCGCCTTCACGTCCTCGCCGCGCGCCGCCGCGAAACGGTGGAGCCACGACGGGCCCCAGGGGCCGAAGTAGCCGTCCGCGCTCTTCCACGCGGGGTCGGCGAGAGCTTCCTCGAGGGTGACGAAGGTGTAGCCGCGCTTCTCGAGACGCTCGAGAAGGAGCGGCATCGCGCGGGCGTTCAGGGCATTGGCGTGGGAGAGGAGGATCTGCGGGATCTCGCGGCCGAAGAGGGCGCGGGAGCGTTCCTCGTAGAAGGCGCAGCGGCCGTCGAAGTCCTCGATGTATGCGGCAAGGAGGCGCGCGCGGCCCGCCTCGTCGTGGTCCGCGGCGAGCTTCGCGTCGGCCGACGCGAAGACCCAGTCCTCGTGCTCGATCGAGAGCGGAGCCACGGTGTAGCCGCGGGAGGCGAGGAAGGTCTCGAACGCGTCCCTGGTCTCGCGCGACGTCCCCGTCTGCGCGTAGGGGTGACGGAACCACTTGAGCCTCTGCCCGCGCTTCTCGAGGAGCCCGCGCGTGACGACCTCGCCTTTCACCACGGCGTCCTGCATCGCGGGGAGCGGCGTCTTCGTGAGGCCCGGGTGGCCGAAGGTGTGGTTCCCGAGCTCCATCCCGGCGTCGAGCCACTCGGTGAGAAGGGCGATCCGCTCGTCGACCTCTCCAGGGACGAAGAGCTTGTCCTCGTTGACGAAGGCGACGGCCTTCACCTTTCGCGCCGCGAGCGCGGCGACGAGCTTGCTGGAGAGTGGCGCGACCGCCGCGAGCGGCAGGCCGTAGCCGACGAACGGGAGGTCGTCGATGGTGACGGCGACGGTCCGGCGCGGAGCGGCTGCCGGCTGAGACGGCGCGGACGCTCCGGGCGCGCCGGCCGCCGAGAGGAGAGGCGGGAATGCGATCGCCAGGATGGCGGCGATCGCTGGAACGAAGGCGATTCGAGAGCGCGACACGTTGACCTCCCGTACCGGGGTTTCGAGATGCGGATCATTGTGCACGGTCCGAAGGCGCGCCGGATTCGATGCTTGCGGTCCGTCGGCGTTCGGGTCGATAGTGTCCGGCCGGAGGCCACGATGAACGCTCGCCCAGGGGCACTCCTCGTCCTCGCACTCCTCGGCTGCGCATCGCCGGCGCAGGGACAGGCCATCGTCGCGGACCACATGGCGACAGATCTCGGACCGGTGCCCGACAGCGCCATCGCCGCAGCCGCGGGCCTGCGCCTCCTCGTCCGTCACGCGTCGGTCGGCGGGAACATCAGCTCCGGCCTCGACACGCTGCACACACAGGACGCGAAGTACGACCGGGGCCTCTGGAGCTTCCAGAACAGAGGAAATCCGGGCTGGCAGGCGAAGGTCGACGACTTCGTGGCTCAGACCGCTCTTCAGGCCTCGAGCTTCGACGTCCTGACGATGAAGTTCTGCTACATCGACCCGGACGCGAGCTTCACCTACTACCGCGACGCCCTGCTCGGGCTCGAGGCGACCTATCCGACGAAGCGCTTCGTCTGGTGGACGATTCCGATCGAGACGTCGGGCAACACGGCCCGGCAGGCGTTCAACGACCAGGTGCGCTCGTACGCCGTCGCGAACGGCAAGCTCCTCTTCGACATCGCCGACATCGAGTGCTACAACGCCGCCGGGTTGAAGCGCACCGACTCGAGCGGCCGCGAGCTCATGCAGCCGGAGTGGACGAGCGACGGCGGGCACCTGAGCAGCGCCGGGGCGGTCCGGGTGGCGAGAGCGCTCTGGTGGCTCATGGCGCAGATCGGTGGCTTGACCCCGACCGCCGGGCCGCTCCAGCTTCCACACCCTCACCCCGTGCCGCATCGTCGACACGCGGAACGCGGCGGGCCCGTACGGAGGTCCGGCGCTCGAGGCGGGCACGGCGCGCGCGTTCGCGATCGCCGGCCAGTGCGGGGTCCCCGCGGATGCCGGCGCCGTGGCGCTCAACGTCACCGTCACGAACCCGACGGCGGCCGGCAGTCTCACGGTCTACCCGGGGACAGGCCTGGTCCCTGGCACGAGCACGGTCTTCTTCGCCGCGGGAAGGACGCGCGCCAACAACGCCACGATCGGTCTCGTCGGCGGCACCGTGACGGTGGCCGACCGTCAGGAATCGGGCACGGTGGACCTCATCGTCGACGTCAGCGGCTACTACCGGTAGCAGAGGTCCGGACCCCGGCGAGCCGCGTCGAGGGCGGGCCGGCGCTGCCCCGTCCGCCAGTCCGCCGACTCCGCGGCCGGACGCGTCAGCCCGACCCGAGCAGCGGCTCGTCGGACGAGCGGATGTCGGAGGCGGGAAGACCGCCGGGGAAGCGGTCACGCACCTTCTCCAGAGCTTCGGCCGCGACCTCGAGGTGGGTCACGCGGCTCTCGCGGTAGAAGGTCTGCGCCTCGGCGGAGAGCTTCGGCTGGCCGTGGAGCGGCTTGTCGCTCACGCAGAGGAGCGCGGCGGTCGGGATCCGGTAGCGGAAGCCGTTGGCGGCGACGGTGGCCGACTCCATGTCCACCGCGACGCTCCGGCTCGCCTGGATGGCGGCGAGGGCCTTCGCCTGGTTGAACTCCCAGTTCCGGTTCGACGTGGTGAAGACCGTTCCCATCCGGTAGGTGAGGCCTCGCGCCTCCATCCCTTCGATCAGGAGGGCGTTCAGGAAGTGGTTCGAGGAGACGGGGACGCTGGTCGGCAGGACGTCGTCGAGGATCCGGTCGTCCCGCATGTGGCCGGTCGCGAGGACGAGATCTCCGATCTCCTGGTGGTTGCGGAGGCCCGCACAGTGACCGACCATGAGAACGGCGTCGGGGCGGAGTACGGCGACGTGGTCGGTGATCGTCTTTGCGTTCGAGGGGCCGACGCCGATGTTGATGAGGGTCAGGCCTGCGGCGCCGGGGAGCTCGTGGTGCCAGGCGGGCATCTGGACGCTGCGACCAGGGCCGACGGCGCCGGGGTAGCGGGCGCGGAACGCCTCCGCGTGCATCTCGTAGTTCGTGAAGAGGACGTGCCGCTGGAAACGCTCGGGAGGCGTGCCCGTGTAGTGCTCGAGACGGTTGAGCGAGAGGTCGATCCGCTCGGGGCGGAAGAGGAAGAGCTTCTTCTGGCGGAGGTCCCAGGCGTCTTCGTCGAGGTTCTCGAAGAGGGCGGGGTCGTCGAACGGGACGCGGGGTCTCGAGCCGCTGACGGAGATGCGCGCGCCGTACGAGGCGAGCTTGCCGAGCTCGCGCTCGAGGTACCAGCGGATGGCGCGGGGCCGCGCGAACTCTCCCCTGAGGACCGGATTGTGGCGCGACCAGGGGCGGTCGGCCTCGAGCTGGGGGTAGAGCCCTTCGTCCCAGATGGCCTCGATGGCATCGCAGAGCACCCGGACGTGTGCCGCGGGATCGGTGTCCGGGGGAAGCGCAGCGAAGTCGACGGCAGTGTCCATAAACAATCCAGATTACCGGAGACTTGGATTCCCTGCATCTTTCACCGGTGGCGGCCGGACGTCCTCCGAAGCGTAGAATTCCTCCGCCCTCCGCACGGGGGGCTCACTGAGGAGGCACATGTCCAGTCGTTTTTCGGACCTCGATCAAAGGAGGCGGGAGCTTCTTCTCGGCGGCGGCGCCGAGAAGATCGAGAAGCAGCATCGCCAGGGGAAGCTGACGGCGCGGGAGCGTCTCGGCCTCCTGCTCGACCCCGACAGCTTCGTCGAGTTCGGCCTCTGGGCCCAGGGGGCGTCCGGCGAGCCGGGCGGCAAGTCCCTCGCCGCGGAAGGCGTCGTGACCGGCAAGGGCTGGGTGGACGGCCGGGCCGTCTACGCGTTCTCCCAGGACTTCACCGTCAGCGGCGGCTCGGTCGGCAAGCTGCACGCCGCGAAGATCTGCGAGTGCCTGAAAGGCGCCCTCCGGGTCGGCCTTCCCGTCGTCGGCTTCAACGACTCGGGCGGCGCGCGGATCCAGGAAGGGGTCGAGGCGCTCTCCGGCTACGGCCAGATCTTCTACACGAACACGCTCCTCTCGGGCGTCGTCCCGCAGATCAGCATCATCGCGGGCCCCTGCGCCGGCGGCGCGGCCTATTCGCCCGCCCTCACCGACTTCATCGTCATGGTGCAGGAGAGCGCGAAGATGTTCATCGCCGGGCCGGACGTCATCAAGGCGGCCACCGGCGAGGTGATCTCCGACGAGGCGCTCGGCGGCGCCCGCGTCCACGCGGAGGTCTCGGGGAACATCCACTTCTCCGCACCCGACGAGCGGGCCGCGATCGCCACCGTCAAGGCGCTCCTCTCCTACCTCCCGGCGAACAACCTCGAGTCGCCTCCGGACGTGCACTTCGAGGCTCCTCTCGTCGACGACGACGGCATGGACGAGATCGTTCCGGAAGACCCGCGGAAGAGCTACGAGGTGCGCGAGGTGATCAACCGCCTCGTCGACGGCGGCAGGTTTCTCGAGGTCCAGGACGCGTTCGGCAAGAGCATCGTCGTCGGCTTCGGCCGGCTCGGCGGGATGGTCGTCGGCGTCGTGGCGAACCAGCCGATGCACCTGGCCGGCGCGCTCGACATGGACGCCTCCGACAAGGCGGCCCGCTTCGTCCGCACCTGCAACGTCTTCAACATCCCGCTCGTCACGCTCGTCGACGTGCCGGGCTTCCTGCCGGGCGTCGCGCAGGAGCACGGGGGGATCATCCGGCACGGGGCGAAGATGCTCTTCGCCTACTCGGCCGCGACGGTCCCGAAGATGACCGTCATCCTCCGGAAGGCCTACGGCGGGGCCTACCTCGCCATGTGCTCGAAGGACCTCGGGGCCGACTCCGTCCTCGCCTGGCCGACGGCCGAGATCGCCGTCATGGGCCCCGAGGGGGCGGCACGCATCCTCCACCGCCGCGAGCTCGAAGCCGCGAAGACCGCGAAGGACAAGAACGCCCTCCTCGCCGAGAAGTCCGCCGAGTATCGGCGGCTTCACGCCAACCCCTACCGTGCCGCGGCCGCGCTCTACGTCGACGACGTGATCCGGCCGTCGTGGACGCGGCGGCTCCTCATCGAGCGCCTCGTCACGCTGCGGGGCAAGCGCGACCTGCGCCCGCAGAAGAAGCACGGCAACATCCCGATGTGAGGCGGCGATGATGTCGCCCTACGTCGTCGCCCTCATCTGCATGAGCGTCGTGATGTGCGTCATGACGCTCCTCGTCGGCGTCCTCTACGCCCTCCAGGCCGTGTCCCGGAGGCAGACAGCCGCGGCCACCGCGGCCGGCGCGGCCGCCGTTCCCGAGGACGGGATCACGCCCGAGCTCGTGGTGGTCCTCGCCGCGGCGGCCCACGCCGCGCTCGGCAAGGCCGTCGTCGTCCGTCGCATTCACGTCCTCCGTCCCGCCGGCCAGGAGACCTGGTCGCGTGTCGGGCGGATCGACATCCTGCGCTCCCACCGAATGGAACCCAAGAGATAGAGATGAAGAAGCTCCGCATCACCGTCAATGGCAAGGTCTACGACGTCGAAGTCCAGGTCCTCCAGGACGACGAGGCGATCGGCTCGCCGGCGAACCTCCCGTACCCGGGGGCCGCCACCCTTCCGATTCCGGAGGCCGCGCGGCCCGCGCCCCGGCTCCCGCTTCGGTTCCCGCCGGCGGCATGGACCCGAACACCATCGCCTCGCCTCTTGCCGGGACCGTCCAGAAGGTCTTCGTGACGAAGGGAATGCCGGTCGAGGCCAAGACGCCCCTCGTCCTCCTCGACGCCATGAAGATGGACACCTACATCTACGCCCCGCGCACCGGGACGATCGCGGAGGTCTGCGTGGAGGTGGGCGCGGCCGTCCAGGTCCGCGATCCCCTCATCCGCTACGTACCGGAGGGGTGACATGGAGAAGCTGATCGCGCAGACCGGCTTCCTCGCGCTGACGTGGCGCGAGGGGGTGATGATCGCGGTCGCGTTCCTCCTCCTCTGGCTCGCCATCAAGAAGGAGTTCGAGCCGCTCCTCCTCGTCCCGATCGGCTTCGGGGCGCTCATGACGAACCTTCCGCTGAACGGCCTGATGAGCCTCCCCGCGGATGGCGCGCCGGGCGGGCTCTTCCACTACCTCTTCCAGGGGGTCCAGCTCGAGATCTTCCCGCCCCTCATCTTCCTCGGCCTCGGCGCCCTGACCGACTTCGGGCCGCTCCTGGCGAACCCGAAGACGTTCCTCCTCGGCGGCGCGGCGCAGCTCGGGGTCTTCGGCACCTTCATCGTCGCCGGCTGGCTCGGCTTCACGCCGCAGGAGGCCGGGTCGATCGGGATCATCGGCGGCGCCGACGGGCCGACCTCGATCTACCTGACGATCAAGCTCGCGCCGCACCTCCTCGGGGCGATCGCCGTCTCGGCCTACTCGTACATGGCGCTCGTGCCGCTCATCCAGCCGCCGATCATGCGGCTCCTCACGACGAAGAAGGAGCGGATGATCCGGATGGAGGCGAACTTCGACGTCCCGAAGTGGCTCCGGATCTCCTTCCCGATCATCGCAACCGTGATCTGCGCCCTCATCGTTCCGGCGGCGACGTCGCTCATCGGCCTCCTGATGTTCGGGAACCTCCTCCGCGAGTGTGGCGTCACCGAGCGGCTGAACCGCTCCGCGCAGAACGAGCTGATCAACCTCGTCACGATCGTCCTCGGTCTCTCGGTCGGCGTGACGATGGACGGCAACAGCTTCCTGAGGACCGCTACGCTCAAGATCCTCGTCCTGGGCTGCATCGCGTTCGCCGTCTCCACGGCGGGCGGCGTCCTCCTCGGCAAGCTGATGTCGCGACTCCCCGGGACGCCCGTGAACCCGCTCATCGGCGCCGCCGGGGTGTCGGCGGTCCCCATGGCCGCGCGCGTCGCCCACAACGTCGGCCAGGAGGCCGACCCCGACAACTACCTCCTCATGCACGCCATGGGGCCGAACGTCGCCGGGGTCATCGGCACGGCGGTGGCGGCTGGTAGTCTCCTCGCGCTCCTGAAGTAACGGTTCCGGGCACGAGGTTCAGATGACGGTTCCCTGGTACGGACTCCTGCCGTTCGTGGCGCTCCTCGCCGCGATCGCGACGTTTCCCCTCATGCACGCAACGAAGCACCTCTGGGAGAAGAGGCGCTTCCAGCTCCTGCTGGCGCTCGTCCTCGGCGTGCCGATGGGGGTCTGGTGCTGGAGCCTCGGCGGTCGGACCGAGGTGACCCACGCGCTCGTCGAATACGGCGCGTTCATAACGCTTCTCTTCTCGCTCTTCGTCGTGAGCGGAGGCGTCTTCGTCGCGGGAGACATTCGGGCGACCCCCCGCAACAACACGCTCTTCCTCGCGACGGGGGCCGTCCTCGCCTCCATCATCGGGACGACCGGGGCCGCGATGCTCCTCGTCCGGCCCCTCCTGAACACGAACCGGGAGCGGAAGAACAAGGTCCACACCTTCGTCTTCACGATTCTCGTCGTGGCGAACTGCGGCGGCCTCCTGACGCCGCTCGGCGACCCGCCGCTCTTCCTCGGCCTCCTGAGGGGAGTCCCGTTCCTTTGGACGCTGAAGCTCTTCCCCGAGTGGCTCTTCGTCAACGGGATGCTTCTCCTGGCCTACTTCTGGATCGACAGCCTCGCCTACCAGAGCGAGGAGATATCCGACATCGTCCGCGACGCGGTCGCGGTGAAGCCCCTCGCCCTCCACGGGAAGGGGAGCATCGCCCTCCTCGGGGTCATCGTCGCGGCGGTCGCGCTCGTGCCGTCCGTCGACCTCCACGCGATCCACGAAGGTCACGCTCCGGTGGCGGCGTGGATCCCCTTCCGGGAGCTCGTCCTCCTGACGGCCGCGTTCCTCTCGTTCCGTTTTGGAGACCGGCAGGCGCGCTTCGTCGACAACCGGTTCGAGTGGGGCCCGATCCAGGAGGTGGCCGCGCTCTTCATCGGGATCTTCCTGACGATGGTCCCTGCGCTGGCCTACCTCGCCCAGAACGCGGCGGCGTTGCCGTTGAACAGGGTGACGTTCTTCGTCTTCGCCGGAAGCCTCTCATCCGTCCTCGACAATGCCCCTACCTACGTGACGTTCTTCGAGCTCGCCAAGGCCCTCGGCGGTGAGCCGGCCGTCGCCGGAGTGAAGGAGGCGTTCCTCGTCTCGATCAGCCTCGGCGCGGTCTTCTGCGGGGCGATGACCTACATCGGCAACGGCCCGAACTTCATGGTCAAGGCGATCGCCGAGTCGGATGGCGTGGCGATGCCGAGCTTCGGCGGCTACGTGGCCCGTTACGCGCTCGTCTACCTCGCGCCGATCCTCGCCCTGATGGTCGGGATCTTCATCGTGGAGACGACCTGGATCCGGCTGACGAGCTCCATCCTGGCGTTTCTCCTCGCGGCGGGAATGGCGAGCCGGATCGCTTCGCTCCGCCGCTGAGGCGGAAGCGAGGCGCGCCGGTGCTACGCTCTTCCGACCGATGAAGTCCCTCGCCCTCGTCTTCCTCGGTGGCGGGATCGGCGCCTCGCTCCGCCACCTCCTCGGGGGCGCGGTGCAGGCGCTCTCCAGGAGCGCCACGTTCCCGTGGGGGACGTTCGCCGTGAACGTCTCGGGCTGCTTCGCCATCGGCCTCCTCGCGCAGCTTTCCGAGACGCGCGGCGTGCCGTCTGGCCAGGCCCGGACGTTCGTCTTCGTCGGGATCCTCGGCGGCTACACGACCTTCTCCTCGTTCGGCAACGAGACGCTGAACCTCCTGCGCGGCGGCGAGGCACTGGCCGCCGCCGCGAACGCCGGGGGGCAGCTCGCTCTGGGCCTCCTCGCCGTCGCGCTCGGAAGGGCGGCGGCCCAGCTCCTCTGGAGGTGACGATGACGCTCCCGGAAGAAGGCGCACTCCTCCGGATCTTCGTCGGCGAGAGCGACCGCCACGAGGGAAAGCTCCTTTACGAGTGGCTCGTCGTGAAGGCGAAGGAAAGGGGCCTCGCCGGGGCGACCGTGCTCCGCGGGGTCATGGGTTTCGGCGCGCACAGCCGGCTCCACACCTTCAAGATCGAGCGGCTATCGGAGGATCTGCCCGTCATCGTCGAGATCGTCGACGTGCGCGAGAAGCTCGAAGCCTTCCTCGAAGAGATCGAGGGACACGTTCCCGAGGGGCTCGCGACGCTGGAGAAGGCGTTCGTCCGCTTCTACAGGGGTGGCACGGCCAGGTGAGCGGCTTCTCTGCGCTCGACTGGGCCGTCGTCGTCCTCTACATGGGAGGGATCGCCGCCTTCGGCCTCGCCAAGGGGGGAAAGCAGGCTTCCGCGAAGGACTATTTCCTCTCCGAGAAGAAGATCGGCTGGTGGGCCGTCACGGCCTCGATCGTCGCAACCGAGACGTCGGCGCTCACGTTCATTTCGGTGCCCGGGATGGCCTTCAAGGGGGCCTGGGGCTTCCTCGAGCTCTCCTTCGGCTACCTCCTCGGGCGGATCGTCATCTCGTGGCTCCTCCTGCCGCGCTACTTCGAAGGCGAGCTGACGACGTCGTACGCGCTCCTCGAGCGGAAGTTCGGGGTGGGAGTCCGGCGGATGGCCTCAGGGACCTTCATCCTGACCCGGATCTTCGCGGACGGCGTGCGGCTCTACGCGACGGCGATCCCGCTCGTCATCATCTTCCGCGGCTACAACCTCTTCTCCGGCGTCTCGGACGCGACGCTCTACGTGGTGGCGATCCTCCTCACCGCGGCCGTCACCGTGATCTACGTCCAGGTCGGCGGCGTGAGGGCCGTCATCTGGACCGACGTCATCCAGCTCGGCGTCTACATCCTCGGGGGGTTCGTCGCCATCTTCGTTCTCGTTCCGAAGATCCCGGAGCTCGGGGCGAAGCTGGCCGCCGCGGCCGCCTCCGGAAAGCTCACGGTCTTTCAGACCGACGGGAGTTTTCTCACGTCGCCGTACCACGTCCTGACGGCGATCCTCGGCGGGGCCGTCCTCTCGATGGCCTCCCACGGGACCGACTACATCATCGTCCAGCGCCTCTTCGCGACGGAGAGCCTGCGCGACGGCCGGCGCGCCCTCGTCGCGAGCGGCGTCGTCGTCATCCTCCAGTTCGTGCTCTTCCTCGCCGTCGGAACGCTCCTCTTCCTCTACTACGGCGACCTCCCGCTCAAGGGAGACGCCGTCTTCCCGAAGTTCATCGTCGAGCAGGTCCCGTCCGGCCTCTCGGGCCTCATCATCGCGGGGCTCCTCGCCGCGGCGATGTCGACGATCTCGGGCTCGATCAGCTCGATCTCGAGCTCCACCGTTTTCGACCTCTACGCCTCGACGAAGCGGGGACGGGCGGCGACGGAGGAGCACAAGCTCCGCCTCTCACGCCGCGTCAGCTTCGGCTGGGCGATCCTCCTGACCGGAGCGGCGCTCATCTTCATCGGGACCGGACAGGCCGTCGTGGAGCTGGCTCTGAGCATCGCGTCGTTCACCTATGGCGGCTTCCTCGGCCTCTTCTTTCTCGCAGTGCGGGGGAAGACGACCTCACGTTCGGCCGCCATCGGCTTCCTCTCTGGCGTCGGCGTGATGGTGATCGTGGTCCTCGGGACGAAGCTCGCGTGGCCGCTCTACACGCTCGCGGGAAGCCTCGTGACCGTCGCGGCAGCGTGGACCGCGTCGGCGGTCGAAGGGCGAAAACGGGCGGCCTGACGGCCTGACCGAGGGACGAAAGACGCTGTCTACCCGCCGATCGAAGCCATCGTCGAGCCGATGGTCATCGCGGCAGGGGGCTGCTTGCCGGCGACGTAGCTCGCAGCGGCCGCGGCCACGTCGGCCTCTCCCCGCCGGAGGAGATCGACGAGCGGGAAGGCGAGGTCGTCCATCAGGCAGCGGCGCAGGCGCCCGCGGGCATCGAGCCTCAGCCGGTCGCAGTCGTCACAGAAGGAATGGCTGACGGGGTCGATCCAGCCCGCGAGGACCTTCCGTCCCCTCCAGGAGATCGCCGATCGCCGGGCGGGCGCATTCGGACGGTCGGGGAGCGGTGCGATCTCGGCGCCCTCGGAGGTGAGCCAGTCACGCACGTCGGCGCCGTTCACACGTTCCGCGATCGCCCAGGCGGCCTCCGTGCCGGTCTGCATCAGCTCGATGAACCGGATCTCGACACCCTTCTCCGCAGCCAGATCGAGGAGGGCGGGGACGTCGTCTCGGAAGGAGCTCCGGCGAAGGACCGAGTTCAGCTTGAGCGGCGTCAGGCCGGCCTCGAGGGCGGCGTCGATTCCGGCGAGGACCTCTTCCACGCGGCCGCCGCGGGTCAGCTCCCGGAAGCGGACCGGGTCGACCGTGTCGAGCGAGACGTTCACTCGCGCCAGGCCCGACTTTGCCAGCTCGGCTGCGGTGCCCGCGAGCCGCGTCCCGTTCGTCGTCATGGAGATCTCGTTGACCCCTGGAATCGCAGCGACCTTCGCGACGAACTCCGGGACACCGCCCCGCACGAGCGGCTCGCCGCCCGTCACCTTGACCCGATCGACGCCGTACCTCGCCACGAGCCAGGCGACCGCAGAGGCCAGTTCCGTCAGCGAGGGGATCTCGCCCCGGGGTAGGAGAGGAACCCCCTCTTCCGGCATGCAGTAGGCGCAGCGGAGGTTGCACCGGTCGGTGACGGAGACGCGAAGGGTCGCGGCTCCCGCGTCGCGGGTCATCGAGCGATCTCCTTTCCAACCGGGAGGCCGTCCCGTTTCCGGAGGCGACCCTCGGGGCTCCGGGCTCTCAAGGGAGTCCTGCCCGCCGCTCCTGGTCCCGTGGGGGAACCCCTTTAGGGGCCAGGAGTCGAAGATGCGGAGAGTCTATCGCGTCGGGTGATACGTTGCGAGGTGATGACCGCCGACCGGGAGACGGCGCCAAAGGGCCAGGCCGCGATGAAGATCCTGTGGAGCTACCTGCGCCCGCACCGAGGCCTCGTGGCGCTCACGCTCCTCCTCGCCGGGGTCTCGCAGGTCCTGACGCTCGTCGACCCGCTGATCTTCGGCCGGATCGTCGACCGGTACGTTCTCGCCCCGGGCGGCCGCGCCGAGGCCGACCTCGTCCGGGGCGCGCTCGGCTGGCTGCTCGTCGCCGCCGCCGTGGCGCTCGCCGCCCGCCTCGCCTCGGCCCTCCAGGAGTACGTGATGCGGCTCCTGGTCCAGAGCGTCGGCATGGAGATGTTCAACGACGGCCTGCGCCGGACGCTCCGGCTCTCGTTCCAGGAGATGGAAGACCGGAGCAGCGGCGAGACGATGGCGCTCCTGACGAAGGTGAGGACCGACACCGAGCGCTTCGTGAACGCGTCGGTGACGATCCTCTACTCCTCGCTCGTCGGGATCGGATTCCTCGTCTGGTACGGCGTCACCCGGTCCTGGCTCCTCATCCCGGCGTTCGGAGTCGGGGTCCTCGTGCTGGGGTCGCTCACGGGCCTCCTGAGCCGGAAGATCAAGACCGTTCAGAGGCAGGTCGTGCGCGAGACGAGGCAGATGGGCGGGGCCATCACCGAGTCGCTGCGCAACCTCGAGCTCGTGAAGAGCCTCGGGCTGACCCGCGCGGAGATCGGGCGCCTCTCCGGCTACACGAAGCGGATCTTCGACCTCGAGATGGCGAAGGTGAAGAAGGTCCGCTCGCTGGCCTTCCTGCAGGGGACGATCATCAACGTCCTCCGGCAGTCGATCCTCTTCATCCTGCTCTGGCTCATCTTCCGCAAGGCCCTCTCCCCGGGCGAGCTCATCGCCTTCCAGTTCATCCTCAACACGATCTTCGGCCCGCTCCAGCAGCTCGGGAACGTCCTCCTCAACCACCGGGAAGCGGAGGCCTCGCTCCTGGCGTTCGGACAGCTCATGGCGACGCCGGTCGAGCAGCGGGTCGAGGATCCCGTCGACGTCGGCGAGATAGAGAGCCTGCGTTTCGAGGACGTGTCGTTCCGATACCGCGGAGCGTCGGAGGACGCGCTCGACCACATCAGCTTCGGCGCGAGGCTGGGCGACACGATCGCCTTCGTCGGCCCTTCGGGCTCGGGCAAGTCGACGCTCGTCAAGCTCCTCGTCGGGCTCTACGCCCCGACCGGCGGCGTCATCACGATCGACGACGTCCCGATCAACGAGCTGCGCTACAACCGCGTGCGGCGCCAGATCGGCTTCGTCACCCAGGACCCGCAGCTGTTCTCCGGGACGATCCGCGAGAACCTCCAGCTCGTGAAGCCGGACGCAACCGACGAGGAGATGCTCGAGGCGCTCCGCCAGGCCTCGGCCGGGCCCCTCCTGGAGCGCTCCGGCCAGGGGCTCGACACGCGCCTCGGCGAATCGGGCCTCCGGGTCTCGGGCGGCGAGCGCCAGCGCATCTCGATCGCCCGCGCGCTCCTGCGCCACCCGCGCCTCCTCATCTTCGACGAGGCGACATCGGCCCTCGACTCGATCACCGAACGGGAGATCACGGCCTCGATGCGCGAGGTCTCGGGCAGCCGCCAGCACATGGTCATCCTGATCGCGCACCGGCTCAGCACGATCGCGCACGCCGAGACGATCTACGTCCTCGAGCGCGGGCGCATCGTCGAGACGGGCAGCCACGACGAGCTCGTGGAAGGGCGGGGTCTCTACTACGCCATGTGGCGCCAGCAGATCGGCGAGCGGGAGCCGTGGGCGATGCCGGCGGGCGCGCCTGTGGTTCCGGAGGAGGCGACGGCCCTCGACGACGTTCTGGTGCCGGACAGCTGAAGGCGAGCCGCGGTGAGCCTCAGAGCGAGAACGAGAACTCGGCGCCCTCGCCGACCCGGCCCTCGGCCCGGACGGTCCCGCCGTGCCGGGTCACGATCCGCTGGACGATCGCGAGGCCGACCCCGACGCCCGGGAACTCGGTCGGGGCGTGAAGCCGCTGGAAGACCCCGAAGAGCTTGTCCGCGAACCGCATGTCGAAGCCGGCCCCGTTGTCTCTCACGAACCAGAAAGCCCGGCCCTCGTCGTCCCGGCTCCCGACCTCGATGACCGGCTTCTCCCTGCCCGAGCTGAACTTCAGCGCGTTCGAGAGGAGGTTCGCGAAGACCTGGCCGAGGAGCGCGGCGTCTCCCTCGGCTTCCGGCAGCTCCGCCACGCGGAAGGCCACCCGCTGAACCTCCTCGGGTGGCCCGAGCTGGGCGAAGGCGGTCCGCGCGAGCCCGCTCATGTCGAGCCGGGTCTTTCGAAGCTCGACCCGCCCCATGCGCGAGAGCTCGAGGAGCCGGTCGATGAGCGTCGCCATCGTCAGCACGTTGGCCCGGATCCTCGCGAGATGCTTGCGGCACTCCGCGGTGGGCGTGTCGCAGAGGGCGTCGTCGAGCAGCGCGGAGTAGCCGTCGATCGCGCGGAGGGGCGCCCGAAGGTCGTGCGCGACGGAGTACGAGAAGGCCTCGAGCTCGCGGTTCGCCGACTCGAGCTCGGCCGTCCTCCGCCGGACCCGCTCCTCGAGCTCGGAGTTCAGCGATCTCACCTCCCGCTCGGCCCGGTCGCGGGCAGCCATCTCGGTCTCGAGCTGCGCGACCTTCGCCTCGAGCTTCCTGAAGAGGACCTCGCTGTACTGCTGCAGGATCTCCTTCTCGTCCTGCGCTCCGGCCGGCGCCGCCGCCGCCGAGCCACCTCGGACCGAGGCGAGCGCCCCGAGGACGGCCTGTGCGAGCTCTTCGGGCCCCATTGGCTTGAGCAGGAAGAGGTCCGCTCCGAGGGAAATGGCGAAAGCCTCGTCCTGAGCGTCCGTGTAGGTCGCCGTGTAGACGACGAAGGGGATCGAACGGAGCCGCCGGTCCGCCTTCCATCGGCGGCAGAGCTCGAAGCCGTCCATGACCGGCATGAGGAGGTCCGAGACGACGAGATCGGGAGGGTCCGCCTGCGCCGACGCGAGGGGCTTCCACCCCGTTCGTGGCCGACGTCACGTCGTGGCCGCTCCCCTTGAGGATCGTCTCGAGGAGGTAGCGGTTGTCCGCGATGTCGTCGACGATCAGGATGCGGCTCATCGCGTGCTCCCGGCCCGGCCGGCCGACCGGGGCGCTCCCCCTTCCCGGCTCGCTGGCGACGTCGATCCTACCCCCGGGAAGCTCCGCGAGCCTCCTGCAAAGGGAGAGTCCGAGGCCGTTTCCCTCGTGCTGGCGGCTCGTCCCGGTGTCGACCTGCCGGAATGGCCTGAAGAGCTCTTCGAGGTGCTCCGCCAGAAATCCGATACCGGTGTCGGCGACGCGGATCACGACAGGATGACGAGGGCACCGAGCCGCGCCGTCAGCCGGCCCGTCGGGATCCGTCGTCGGCATCGGGACCGCTCCTTCGCGCGATTCGAAGCGCATTTGTCTCACCGGCGACCCGTTGGAAGCCGGCTCGCCGCGCTCCGGAGCCACGGCGATCACCTCCGCGAGCCTCGCCGTCGGTGATCCAAGAAAGAGGGCCGCCTCAGCCGGGGTCCGGACTATCCTCCCCTTCGACAGGCGAAGTGGAGGTGCTCACGTGGGGAGAGGCACCCGACGAGTCGGGCCTGCCGGGCTGCCTGGCGAGGGGTACCGGCGGAAGGAGGTCCTCGCACCGCTCTCGCGCCTCTACGAGGCAGGATGAACGCCGCTTCGCCGGACACGCAGCATTTGGGGACGGTCCCGGCGAGCTCGGCGGCGACGCGAACGGCGTCCGTCGGTGTCGTGCTCCTCCTCGTCCTCGTCGGCGCGGTGATCGCGATCGTCCTGGTCCGGCGCGAGGCGTCCGTCCGGAGGGAGTGGCGGGACCGCCTCGCCGGGACGGCCGAGGAGAGGAAGTCCGCGATCCTCGACTACCTCGAGGAGAGGACCCAGGACGCGGAGGTCTTCGCGGCGTTCCCGAGCATCCAGGAGATGGCCGGCACGGGAGCGTCGGGGGATCATGGGAAGGCGCCGAGCACGTGCGGAGCGTCTTCGACGCGGGGCTCAGGAGCTGGGAAGGCCTCACTCTCGCGTTCCTCGGCCCGGATTTCTCGGAGCGCCTCCGTGCGGGCGAGGCCCTCGATCCCGAGGTTTCGGACCTCCTTCGACGGACCGCTCCGAAGGCCGCCTGGACTGGCCTCTATTCGGTTCCGGCCGGTGCTCGGGTCGTCTTCGCGGGGCCCGTCGGCGGCGAGCCGGGCGGGGGAGCTCCGGCGGGCTGGATCGTCGTGGTGGACGACGCCAGGACGAGCCTCTGGAGATACCTGCGCCGCGAGCCCGTCGCGACGCGCACCGGCGAGGTCGTCCTCGCCCGGCGATCGGGCGACGACCTCGTTCTCCTCTCTCCGCTCCGGAGCCGTGCGCAAGGCGAGGGCCCAAGCACGCTGCCCCTGGAGACGGCCAACATCGCGGCCCGCGACGCCGTCGAGGGGCGGGAAGGCGACGGCGAGTACGTCGACTACCGCGGGCAGCGTGTGCTCGCGGCCGTCCGATACCTGAGGGGGCCCGGCTGGGGTCTCGTCGTGAAGGTGGACGTCGACGAGGCGCTCTCCGGCATCGTCAGGGAACGGGCGTGGGCCGGGGCGACCCTCCTCTGCGTCGTCCTCGCCCTCGTCGCTCTCGTCCGCGCGACCCGGGGGCGGGAGAGGCTCCGGGCATCGGAGGAGCAGCGGCTGCGGGACGAGAGGCACCGTTCCGTCCTCCAGCAGGTCCGGGACGCCGTCGTCTGGATTCGGCCCGCGGACGGCCGGATCGTCGAGGCGAACCGAGCCGCCGAGGGGCTTTGGGGATACAGCCGGAATGAGCTCCTCGGTTTGACCACCTTCGACCTCCGTCCTCCCGAGGACGCGGGTGCCGCGCGGGCCCAGCTCGAGAAGGCGCGCTCGGAGGGAGCGCTGTTTCGCACCCGTTACCGGCGCCGCGACGGCACGGTGATCGCCGTCGAGGTCTCCTCGCGTGCCGTCGTTCTCGGAGACGAGGAGCTCCTCGTCTCCGTCGTCCGCGACGTGTCGGAGAGCGACGCAGCGCTCGCGCGGGTCCTCCTCCTGAACCGGATCCACCGGGTGATCAGCGCCGTGGACCAGGCGTTCGTCGAGGTGAGGGATCGAAGCGGCGTCCTGCGCAGGACGTGCGAGGAGCTCGTCGCGGACGGAGAGTTCACGGCCGCGTGGTTCGGGGCACCGGACGACAAGGGTTTCCTCGCCGCGGAGGCGTCCGCAGGGAGGGTGGAGGGCTTCTTCGAGGAAGTCCCCATTCCGCTCGAAGCAGCGTCGGCGGAGCGAAGCCCGGCGGCGACCGCCTTCGTCGAGGACCGGACCGTCGTCGCCGAGGACTGGGGAATCGATTCGCGTCTCGCGCAGCTACGCGAGGCGGGACGGCGCCGCGGGTATCGCTCGAGCGCAGCCTTCCCCGTCCGGTGCGGCGGCACCGTCCGTGGCGTCCTCTTCCTCTGCGCCTCCGAGCCGGGCGTCTTCCTGCCCGAAGCGGTCGTTCTCCTGGAGGAGCTCGCCCGCGACCTCGGCCTCGCCCTCGACCTCGTCGACGCCGAGGAGCGGCAGTCCCGTGCCGAGGCGTCGCTGGCCGAGAGCGAGGAGCGCTACCGGAAGCTCTTCGAGGAGAACCCCGCCCCCATGTGGGTCTTCGACGTCGAGACGTTGCGGTTCCTCGACGTCAACGAGGCGGCGACGCAGCTCTACGGCTACTCGAAGGAGGAGCTGCTCGCCCGGACACTCCGCGACATACGGCCGCCGGAGGACGTTCCCATCGTGGAAGCGGACGTTCGGGCCGTACGAAAGGGCATCCGGACGTCGGGTCCCTGGCGCCACCTCCGCAAGGACGGCCGGAAGCTCCTCGTCGAGATCGTCACCTACGACGTCGTCTTCGACGGGCGCGCGGCGCGGCTCACCCTCGCGAACGACATCACGGAGCGAGCGAAGGCCGAGGAGAAGATCCGGGCCTTCTTCGACTCCGGGATGGTCGGAGCGATCTTCGGGGACGTCCACGGGAACATCCTCGCCGCCAACGACGAGTTCCTCCGGATCGTCGGATACGACCGGGAGGACCTCGATCGCGGCAGGCTCCGCTGGGACGCCATCACGCCCCCCGAGTGGCTTCCGTTGGACACCGAGCGGATCGCCGAGGCGAAGGCACGGGGCATCTGCACGCCTTACGAGAAGGAGTACGTCCGGAAGGACGGGACGCGTGTCCCCGTCCTCGTCGGCTATGCCCTCGTCGGCGAGAAGCGGGAGGAGTCGGTCGCGTTCATCCTCGAACAGACGGACCGGAAGGAGGCCGAGGCCCGCCTCGCGGCGGCGACGCGCCTTCTCGAGGCCATCGTCACCGGGTCCCCGGCGCCCATCGTGACCCTCGACCGCGACGGCACCGTCACTTCGTGGAATCCGGCCGCCGAGGAAGTGTTCGGCTGGAGCGCCGAGGAGGTGATCGGAAGGTTCCCGCCTGTGGCCCCGCCAAAGGCGGAGGCGGAGATCCGCGCCATTCTCGCGGAGGTCCTCTCCGGGACTCCCGTCACGGGGCGCGAGGTGCGTCCGGAGAGGAAGGACGGGACTGCCATCGACGTTTCCATAGCGGCCGCGCCCCTGACGGACGCAGAGGGGGCGGTCACGAGCGCGGTGGCCGTCCTCGCCGACGTCTCCGCACGGGTGAGGGCCGAGGACGAGGTCCGGCGGCTCAACGCCGAGCTCGAGGAGCGGGTCGCGCGCCGGACCGAGGAGCTCCTCGCCAAGTCGAAAGAGCTCGAGAGCTTCGCCTACTCGATCTCCCACGACCTCCGGGCGCCCCTCCGTGCCATCGACGGGTTCTCGCGGATGATCGAGGAAGAGCAGGCCGCGCGCCTCGACGAGGAGGGGCGGCGCCTCCTCGGCGTCGTCCGCTTCAACGCTCGGAGGATGGCCCAGCTCATCGACGACCTTCTCGTCTTCTCCAGGGCCGGTCGGCAGGACCTTCGGCGGAGCCGCGTCGAGACGGGTGAGCTCGTGAGGTCGGTCCTCGCGGAGGTCCTCCCGGAGGCGGAGCGCGAGGTCAGCGAAGTGATAGTCGGCGACCTCCCTCCTGCCCAGGCCGACCCGGCGCTCCTGCGGCAGGTCTTCGTGAATCTCCTCTCGAACGCGGTGAAGTTCACGTCGACACGGCCGCGGCGACGCCTCGAGGTTTCGGGCCGCCGGGAGACGGGGCGTGTAATCTACGAGGTCTCCGACAACGGTGTGGGATTCGACATGCGATACGCGGGAAAGCTGTTCGGCGTCTTCCAGCGGCTCCACGGCCGCGAGTTCGAGGGGACGGGAGTCGGCCTCGCTCTCGTCGAACGGATCGTCGCGCGCCACGGGGGCTCCGTCGGCGCCCGCGGCGAGGTCGACCATGGGGCCACCTTCACCATCTCTCTGCCGGACGAAGGAAGAAGCAAATGAGGCACCAGAACAGCTCCGACGTTCTCCTCGTCGAAGACAACCCGGACGACGTCGAGCTGACCCTGCGCGCGCTGAGGCGGGCTCACGTCGTGAATTCCGTCCGGGTCGTCCGGGACGGCGCCGAGGCGCTCGAGCTCCTCTTCGGCGGCGAGCCGCGGCCGGCGCTGCCGCGGGTCGTCCTCCTCGACCTGAAGCTCCCGCGCGTGAACGGGCTCGAGGTCCTCGAGCGGATCCGGAGGGAGGAATCGACGCGCACGCTCCCGGTCGTCGTCCTCACCTCTTCGCGGGAGGAGCCCGACGTGAAGCGCGCCTACGAGCTCGGAGCCAACAGCTACATCGTCAAGCCGGTGGAGTTCGAGAAGTTCGTCGCGGCGGTGGGAGAGGTCGGTCTCTACTGGCTCGTCCTCAACCAGCCGCCCGAGTGAGACGCCGATGACGACGCCCGTCCCGCCGGTCGCCGAGAACCTCCGGATCCTCGTCCTCGAGGACGTCGCGTCGGACGCTGAGCTCGAGATCCGCGAGCTGCGCCAAGCCGGGATCCTGGGCGAGTGGCTCCGGGTGGAGACGGAGGCGGAGTTCCGGGCGACGCTCGATGAGTTCACGCCAAACGTCGTCATCGCCGACTACTCGCTCCCCTCCTGGAACGGCATGAAGGCGCTCAAGGTCGTCCGGGAGCTGAGGCCGGACCTTCCCTTCATCATCGTGACGGGATCGATCGACGAGGAGACCGCGGCGGACTGCATCAAGTCCGGGGCCGACGACTACGTCCTCAAGGAGCGCCTCGGTCGTCTTCCGCACGCGGTCCGGGCGGCCCGCGAGGTCTGGGCGGCCCGGCTCGCGCGCCGGAAGGCGGAGGAGGAGGTCCGGCTCAGCCACTCCGCGCTCGAGGCGGCTGCGGACGGGATCGTCATCACCGGCCTCGACGGCGCCATCGTCTGGGCAAACCCCGCGTTCACGCGGATGACGGGCTACGAGCTCGAGGAGGCGATCGGCAAGAACCCGAGGCTCCTCCGCTCGGGCGTCCAGCGCGAGGCGTTCTACCGCCAGATGTGGGAAACGATCAAGGCCGGCGGCGTCTGGCGCGGCGAGCTCTACAACCGGAGGAAGGACGGCACCCTCTACGTGGAGGAGATGACGATCACCCCCGTCCTCGGAGAGCAGGGGGAGATCACGCACTACGTCTCCATCAAGCAGGACGTGACGGCCCGCAAGCGGCAGGAGGAGGTCATCCAGAACCTCGCGACGCGGGACCTCCTGACCGGCCTGCCCAACCAGTCCGTCCTCCGCGAGGAGATCGAGCAGATCGTCGGCAGGGGGGACGGCGGCCCGGCCGCGAGCCTCGTCATGCTCGACATCGACCGGTTCTCGGTCCTCAACGGCGCGCTCGGGCACCCCGCCGGAGACAGGCTTCTCGTGGAGCTGACGGAGCGGATGACGCAGATCCTCCCGTCGAAGGGCCGTCTGTTCCGCTTCGGGGGAGACGCGTTCGCCGCTCTCCTCGACGGCGAGGAGCTGACCGAGGCGGAGGCGGTCGCGGAAGGGCTCCGGGCGAGCATCGACGGGATGCGCTTCGCTTCCGAGGGAGTCGTCTTCGACGTGACGGCGAGCCTCGGCGTCGTCCCCGTCGAGCCCTCGCGCTCCGCCGCGGCGACACTCGCCCTCGCGGACGCGGCGCTCCACATCGCCAAGGACGAAGGGCGGAACCGCTGGGTGACGTGCCGCGAGGACCCCGTGGGCCGGCGCGCCATGGACGACCTCGGCCGTTGGGCGGCGCGGGTGCGGGACGCACTCCGCAAGGACACCCTTCGTCTCCTCGCCCAGCGGATCGTTTCGCTTCGGACCGGAGAGACGGAGCACGAGGAAGTCCTCGTCCGCCTCGTCGACGACTCCGGGGGGCTCATCGCCCCGGGGGCGTTCCTGCCCGCCGCCGAGCGGTTCGGGCTGATGACCGCCCTCGACCGGTGGGTCGTGACGCGCGCCATCGCGCTCCTCTCGGCGACGCCGGGGCGCCGTCTCTTCGTGAACCTCTCCGGGACGAGTCTCGGCGACCGCGCACTCCTCACGGAGTTCGAGGCGCTCGTCGCACAGAGCGGCCTGCCGCCCGGCGTCCTCACGTTCGAGATCACGGAGACGGCGGCGATCGCCGACATCACGGGCCTTCAGCGGTGGGCACGCCGGCTCAAGGAGCTCGGCTGCGGCTTCGCCCTCGACGACTTCGGGACCGGGTTCTCCTCGTTCGCCTACCTCCAGGCGCTTCCTGTCGACCTCGTGAAGATCGACGGCTCCTTCGTCCGGGACCTCGAGACGAACGCCACGAATCGCGCCCTCGTCGGAGCGATGGTCGCGGTCGCCCACGCTCTCGGGAAGACCGTCGTCGCGGAGATGGTCGAACGCGCCCCGGTGGCTGACATCCTCCGGGGCCTCGGCGTCGAGTACGGCCAGGGCTGGCTCTGGGGAAGGCCCGAGCCGGCGGAACGCAGCTGACGCCAGTCCTCGCCTCCCTCAGCGATCCAGGATCTCCCTCACCTTCCGGAGGAGGTCCAGCGGATGGACCGGTTTCGTCAGGAGATCAGGGACTGCGCCGAGGCCCCCGCGGCTCTCGATGAAGTCCGGGGAGTAGCCGCTCGAGAAGAGGACCCGGGCCCCCGGCCGGAGCACCCGGATCTCCTCGAACGCCTCCCGGCCGCTCTTCTTCGGCATGATCATGTCCATCAGGACGAGGTCGATCCGGTCCGGGTCCGCCGCGAACTTCTGCACGGCGTCCTGCCCGTCCTCGGCGAGGACGACCCGGTAGCCGGCGTCCGACAGGACCGTCGCGAGGAGGTCGCGCACGGTCGCCTCGTCCTCGGCGACGAGGATCGTCTCGTTCCCTCCCCGGGCAGGGGCGGGCGACGCCGGCGAATCTTCACCGGCCCTTCCTTCCTCCGTCAGAGGCAGGAAGATCTTGAAGACGCTCCCGGTCCCCGGCTCGCTGTAGACGCTCATGAAGCCGTGGTGCTGCTTCACGATCCCGAAGGCGATCGACATGCCGAGGCCGGTCCCCTTGCCGGTTTCCTTCGTCGTGAAGAAGGGCTCGAAAATGCGGTTCCTCGTCTCCTCGTCCATCCCGCACCCGGTGTCGGAGACGGTCAGGACGGCGTAGCGGCCGGGCAGGCCCCATCCGTGGGCGGCCACGAAGGCCGGGTCGATCTCGTGCCTCCCGGTCTCGATCGTCAGGAGGCCTCCGCGAGGCATGGCGTCGCGGGCGTTCGTGGCGAGGTTGACGAGGACCTGCTCGATCTGGCCGCCGTCGACGAACACCGGGAGCTGCGCGTCGTTCGAGACGGTTCTCAGGTGCACGTCCTCCCCGATGATCCGGGTGAGGAGCTTCTGGACCCGCTGAACGACGTCGACGAGGTTCGCCGCCTTCGGCGACATCATCTGCTTGCGGCTGAAGGCGAGGAGGGAGCGCGTGAGCTGCGCGGCCCGCTCCGCGGCGGCCGTCACGAGCCCGAGCCGCTCTCGCTGCTTGTCGTCTCCGGAGAACCCGGCCTGGATGAGGTGGCAGTAGCCGAGGATGACGGAGAGGATGTTGTTGAAGTCGTGCGCGACGCCTCCGGCGAGCTGCCCGACGGCCTCCATCTTCTGCGCCTGGAGCAGCTGGCCTTCCAGGCGCCTTTCCTCCGAGACGTCCCTCATGACGCTCGCGACGCTCGTCACCCGGTCTCCCTCGACGATCGGGGTGTAACGGGCGGAGAGGTGGCGGGTCCCCTTCCCCGGGTGCGCCATCTGCAGCTCGAACGCGTGTTCCTCCCCCGCGAGGCTCCGGTCGACGTGGGGCTTCAGCTGGTGGAAAGCCTCGACGCCGCGCACCTCCTCGATGGTGCGGCCCGCGACCTCCTCGAGAGCGAGCCCGAGGTTCGACAGGAACGCCTCGTTCGCGAGGACGTACCGGTACGAGGCGTCGAGGACGCAGATCAGGTCTCCCGAGCTCTCGATGACCTTCCGGTACTCGAGGAGCCGGACCTCCGCCTGCCGGCGCTCCGTGACGTCCTCGAAGACGCCGAGGACGCCGTCGACGTCACCCGCGTCGTTCGTCAGCGGCACCTTCGAGGTGTCGAGCCAGATCGTCGTCCCGTCGGCCTGCCGTTGCGACTCCACGAAGTGGAGCTTCGGCCGCCTGCTCTCGATGACCTCCCGATCGTCGGCGCGGTACGCCTCGGCTTCCTCGCGGCTCCACGGCAGGTCGAAGTCGCTCTTCCCGACGATCGCCTCCGGGTCGGGCAGCCCCGCCCGCCGGGCCATCGGCCGGTTGCACCCGAGGTAGAGGCCCGTACGGTCCTTCCAGAAGACCGCTTGCGGGATCGAGTCGATGATCGAGGCGAGCATGTTGCGGTTCCGGCGGAGCTCCTCCTCGGCCCGCTGCCGTTCGAAGACCTCGGCGACGAGGGCCTCGTTGGCCCGGGCGAGCTCGACGGTTCGCTCCTCGACCCGCCGTTCGACCTCCGCGTACGCCTTCCTCAGCTCGGCCTGCGTCCGTTCGAGAGCCGCCTTCTCGTCCTCGAGCGCCCGGTTGACGATGCGGAGCTGCTCGGGGCTCGGCAGAGCGAGGATCCTCGGCAGGAGAGGCCAGAGGACGACCGCCGACGCGAGGGAGACGACGGCGCAGATCGAATCGACGGCGGCCTGCCACCAGCCGACGGGCCACCAGAGGCCGATGACGTGGACGAAGTGCGTCGTCCCGCAGGCGAGGATGAACGCGCCGAAGAGGAAGAGGACCCAGGAGAAGGGGAGGTCCTTCCGCCGGACCTTGAAGACCACGAGGAAGACGGGGATCGACGCGTAGGAGACGGCGATCAGCCCGTTCGCGATCGCCATGACCATCATCAGGGCCGGGGACATCGTCCCGGCGAGGGCGCCTCGGATCTCCGCCCCTCCCGCCATCGCGAGCATCGGGACGACGATCAGGACGGCGAGCGCCGTCGCCGGCGCGACGACCCGCGGCGCCAGCTCGAGCCCCCGCCGCCAGCCCGTATTCGGCGCGACGGAAGACTCGAGCGGCGCGCGGCGGAGCCGCAGGCTGTTCGAGACGACGAAGAGGGAGCTGAACGTCATGGCGCCGGCCGCCACCATCGGGCTGAGCAGGCCGTAGGCCGCGATCGGGATCAGCGCGACGTTGTAGAAGAGCGCCCAGACCAGGTTCTGGAAGACGGTCTGGAGCGATGCGCGCGAGAGGACGATGGCTCTCCCGACTCCTCGCAGGTCGCCGCTCATGAGGGTGACGCCCGCCGCCTCCATTGCGACGTCGGTCCCGGTGCCGAGGGCCATGCCGACGTCGGCCTGTGCGAGAGCCGGCGCGTCGTTGATCCCGTCTCCCACCATGACGACGACGGGCGGCGGCACGCCGGGCGGCCGCGGGGCATTCCGGAGGTTCCGGATCGCGTCGGCCTTTTCCCCCGGCCGGACCTCCGCACGGACCCGCGTGATGCCCACCTCGCGCGCGACCGCCTCGGCGGTCGCGAGGTTGTCGCCCGTCAGCATCACGACGTCGAGCCCGAGGCGGTGGAGCTCCTCGACGGCCTCCCGGGCCCCGGGCTTCACGGCGTCGGCGACGGCGACGATCCCGATTGCTTCCGCCGGACCCTCGCCGCCGGGCCGGGTCGCGGCCACGATCATCGCGGTCTTTCCCTCGGCCTGGAGGCGGTCGACGTCCGCCTCGAGCTCCTCGATGGAGACCCCCTCGCCGCGCATCAGCCAGGCGGTGCCGACGAGAACGTCGCGCCCTTCCACGCACGCGCGGATTCCCGAGCCGCTCACGGCACGGAAATCCCGAGGAGGCGCGAGCGCGAGGCCCCGGTTCGCCCCGGCCAGCGCGAGCGCCCGGCCCACGGGGTGCTCCGAACCCTGCTCCGCGCTCGCCGCCAGGCGCAGGACCTCCCGTTCCTCGCCGGGCCGGCAGGAAACGACGTCCGTCAGCCCGGGCTCGCCCCGGGTCAGGGTCCCGGTCTTGTCGAGGACGACGACGGTCGCCCGGCCCGCCTGCTCCAGCGCGGCGCCGGAGCGGAAGAGGATCCCGCGCGACGCGCCTCGAGCGGTCCCGACGAGCACGGCCATCGGCGTCGCCAGGCCGATCGCACAGGGGCAGGCGATGATGAGAACCGCCACCGCGTTCATCAGTGCCCCCGGCAGGTCGATGCGCGCGACGAAGAGCCAGCCGAGGAGCGTCGCCAGCGCAGACGCCAGGACGAGCGGGACGAACCAGCGGCCGACCTCGTCGGCGACCTCCTGGGTCGGCGCCTTGCGCGCCTGGGCGTCCTCGACGAGTCGGGCGATCCGGGCGAGCGTCGATTCCGCGCCGACCCGCGTGGCCTCGACGCGGACGAGACCGTCCGCGTTGACGGTCGCGCCGATCACCGCGTCGCCGGGTCCCCGGGCGACGGGCATCGATTCGCCGGTGACCATCGACTCGTCGAACGAGGAGCGCCCCTCGCGGACGATGCCGTCGACCGGGACCCGCTCCCCGGGACGGACGATGACGGTCTCACCGACGCGAACCTCTTCGACGCCCACTTCCACCTCGGCGCCGCCCCGGATGACCCGGGCCACGGCGGGACACAGGTCGAAGAGGGCCCTTATCGCCGCCGAAGCCCTCCGCCGCGCGCGGGCCTCGAGGAACCTGCCGAGGGTGACGAGAGTGACGATCGCCGCCCCGGTCTCGAAGTAGACGTCGGAGCCCGGGACGAGGCCGAGCGTGACGCCGACGCTGGCGCCCCACGCGACGGTCGAGCCGAGCACGACGAGGACGTCCATGCTCGACGTCCCGGTGCGGAGGCTCCGCCACGAGCGCGCGTAGAACGGCGCACCCACGGCGAGCTGCACGATCGTCGCGGCGACGAGCATCGCGAAGCGGTCGTGCGGGAAGGCCGCGAGGCCGAGGTCGCGTCCCATGCTGTAGACGACGAGCGGGACGGTCAGCGCGAGACCGAGGACGAGCCGTCGTGGAAGGGCCTCGGTCGCGTCGTCGGCCTCGGAAGCGGCGCCCCCCTCCGGTCCGGCGACGCCGAAGCCGGCCCTGCGGACGCAGGCGACGATGCGGCCGGCCTCGACCCGTGCCGGGTCGAAGTCCACATGCAGCGTTTCCGTGGCGATTCCGACACGGGCGGAGCGGACGCCGTCGAGCCGCTGAACTTCCACTCGATCAACCGGGCGCAGCTCGCGCACGTCATCCCGGTCACGGGCAGGACGACGCTCGTCCAGGCCGGCGCCGTGCGGGGAGCGGCCGGGGCGGGGGCTCGGAGAGGCTCGTCCATCGCTCGTCCCTCTCTGGCGGGGTCTAGGTCGGCCCGTCGTCGGAAGAAGCCTCAGGCGACGGCCGGCCCTGGAGGATCCGGTCCAGCTCGCGGGCGATCTCCTCGGTCGAGTATCCCTTTTGCGGCGAACCCCAGGATCCCCATCTCCTTCGCGGCGGCATCGTCCTCCTCGCGGACGTACCCGGACATCAGGACGATCGGTGTACCCGGCCGGACCTCGAGGACCTGCCTCGCCAGGTCCAGGCCTGACGTTCGGGGCATCGAGAGGTCGGATACGACGGCGTCGAAGGCGTCGGGGGCCGATCGGAACGCGGCGATCGCCTTCGCCGGGTCAGAGAAGGCGCTCACCCGGTAGCCGAGGTCGCCGAGGCCGAGAGTCAGGAGCTCGACGAGGTCCACGTCGTCGTCGACGAAGAGGATGGTGTCGTCGGGACCGGGCGCGGCGCCGGGAGACCGGTCCTTCACCGCCGCCTCCCCTTCGGGCTGCCCGTTACGCGGTGGGTCTGGACGTCCTTGCACCGTCGACTCCTGATTCCTCATTCTCTCTCAAGGTTGGCCGGGCTGTCCGGTGCGACGACGGGACAGGCTGACCCTGCGCGCGCGGGACATAATCCGGAGAACGGCTCACGTCTCGGGTCGACCTCGTCTCCGGTCGCGAGAGGACGCTCCATGAAAAGCAGCGACCCGATCCAGCGTCGAGGGAAATTCGCCCTCTTCGTGCTGTTCGGACTCCTCGCCTGCCTGGTCCCCCTCGCGGCAGCCGGCTACGTCCGGTGGTTCGAGAGAAACCATCGGCTCGAGGTCGAAACCCAGCTGACGGCCGTCGTCGACCTCAAGGCGTCCGAGCTGACGCGCTGGCGCGCGGAGCGTCTCGGGGATGCGGGAGTCTTCTCGGCGAACCCGGCTTTCACGCGCCTCGTCCGGGGTTTCCTCGCGGGCGACGCCGGGAGAAAGGCGGACCTCGAGGCCTGGCTCGCTCGGTACCAGGAGGCCTTCGGCTACGACGCCGTCCTGCTGCTCGACGCCGGCTTCCGCAAGAGGATCGTCGTCCCCGACCGGCCGGAACGGGTGGTTTCGTTCGTCTCTCCGAGGTCGGAGAAGGAGCTGCGCGCGGGGCGCACCGTCCTCGAGGACTTCTACGTCAACGACGCGAGCGGCCGGATCTACCTCAAGGTCCTCGCCCCCGTCCTCGACGAGGGCGCCGGGAACGCCCTCCTCGCGGTCGTCGCCCTGCGCATCGACCCGAACAAGTTCCTCTACCCGTTCCTCGCGAGCTGGCCCACGCCAAGCGTCACGGCCGAGACGCTCCTCATCCGCCGGGACGGGGCCGACGCCCTCTATCTCAACGAGCTGAAGTACCGGAAGGGGGCCGCCCTGAAGCTGCGGATGCCCCTCTCCCGGGCGGACGTCCCCGTGGTGAAGGCGGCACTCGGAGAGAGGGGCATCGTCGAAGGGGTCGACTACCGCGGGGTCCCGGTGATCGCGGCCGTCCGGCCCGTCGCGGGCTCTCCCTGGTTCCTCGTCGCACGGGTGGACGCGGCCGAGGTCCTCGCCCCGGTTCGCGAACGGGGCTGGATGGCGGCTGCGTTCGCCGCGGTTCTCCTTCTGGCGGGCGCCGCCGGCCTCGGGTACGTGCTCCGGACCCTGAGCGCGCGCGCCTACCGCGAGAGGCGAAGGCGGCCGAGGCGCTTCAAGGAAGCCAGGCCCGTCTCCACGCCATCACGGAGTCGGCCCAGGACGCCATCCTGATGATGGACGGGTCCGGGAACGTCTCGTACTGGAACCCCGCCGCGGAGCGGATCCTCGGGTACTCGGCGGCGGAGGTCGCCGGAAGGAACCTCCACGACCTGATCGCGCCGCAGAGGTTTCACGCGGCGCATCTTCCTGCCTACCGGGCATTCCTGGAGACCGGCGAGGGCGCCGCGGTGGGGAAGACCCTCGAGCTGACGGCCCTGCACAAGGACGGCCGGGAGATCGCCGTCGCGCTTTCCCTCTCGGCCGTCCGGATCGAGGAGGCCTGGCACGCCGTCGGGATCTTGCGGGACATCACCGAGAAGAAGAGAACCGAGGAGGAGCTGCAGCAGGCGCTCGAGGAAAGGGCGGAGACGAACGAGAGGCTCGAGGCCGCGAGCGCCCTCGCCCACCACATGGCCCACGAGGCCGAGGCCGCGAGCCTCGCCAAGAGCCAGTTCCTCGCGAACATGAGCCACGAGATCCGAACGCCGATGAACGGCGTGCTCGGCATGACCGGCCTCCTCCTCGACAGCAACCTCACGGAAGAGCAGCGCCGCTTCGCGGGGGTCGTCCGGTCGAGCGCCGAGTCGCTCCTGGCCGTGATCAACGACATCCTCGACTTCTCCAAGATCGAGGCGGGCAAGCTCGACCTCGAGGAGCTGGACTTCGACCTCAGGACGATGCTCGAGGACGTCGCGGAGATGCTCGCCGTGCGGGCGCAGGACAAGGACCTCGAGCTGATCTGCCGGATCGACCCCGAGATGCCCACCTTCCTCCGCGGCGACCCGGGGCGCCTGCGGCAGATCCTCGTCAACCTGATCGGGAACGCCATCAAGTTCACGCCGAAGGGTGAGGTCGTGGTGGAGGCAGCGGCCGGAAAGGAGACCGAGGCGACGCTCGAGGTGCGCTTCGAGGTGAGAGACACCGGGATCGGCATACCGCAGGCGAAGCTCGGGGTCCTCTTCAGCGCTTTCCAGCAGGTCGACGCCTCGACGACGAGGCAGTACGGCGGGACCGGCCTCGGCCTGGCCATCTGCAAGCGCCTGGCCCACCTGATGGGGGGCGAGGTCGGCGTGACGAGCGTCGAGGGAGAGGGGTCGAGCTTCTGGTTCTCGGCGTTTCTCCGCAAGCAGGAGCATTCCCGCGGCGAGGGGCTCGAGAGGGCCGACGTGACAGGAGTCCGCATCCTCGCCGTGGACGACAACGCCTCGAACCGGCTCGTCCTCTCGGAGCAGCTGTCGTCCTGGGGCGTGAGGCACGAGGAGGCCGCTGGCGCGGAGCAGGCGCTCCGCATGCTTCGCGCGGCCGTCGCCGCGGGCGACCCGTTCCGGATCGTCATCACCGACATGCAGATGCCGGTGATCGACGGCGAAACGCTCGGGCGGGAGATCAAGGCGGATCCCGCGCTCCGGGACGCGCTCCTCGTCATGATGACCTCGGTCGGCCTCCGGGGAGACGCGCGACGCCTCGAGGAGATCGGCTTCTCGGCCTACCTGACGAAACCCGTGAAGCAGTCCCAGCTCCACGACTGCCTCGCCACGGTCCTCGGTCGGAGCCTGAGGTCCGGGCGGATCGAACCGGCGGCCCTCCTCACGCGTCATGCCCTCAGCGAGGCAAGGCGGCGGAGCTTCCGGATCCTGCTGGCCGAGGACAACACGACGAACCAGCAGGTGGCCCTGCGCATTCTCGAAAAGCTCGGCTATCGCGCCGAAGCGGTGGCGAACGGGCGGGAGGCGGTCCTCGCTCTGCAGGAGGCGCCCTACGACCTCGTCTTCATGGACGTCCAGATGCCCGTGATGGACGGTTTCGAGGCGACGAGGGCGATCCGCTCCGGGACGACCCGGCTGCCGAAGCCGGGGATTCCCATCATCGCCATGACGGCCCACGCCATGAAGGGCGACCGGGAACGCTGCCTGGCGGAGGGGATGGACGACTACGTTTCCAAACCGATCGTCCCGGCCGAGCTGCTCGCAGCCCTCGAGAAGTGGCTGCCGAACGAAGAGGGGCCGACGCTCCTGCCCCCCGCCGCGGAGAGGGCGACCTCCGCGGCGGAGGCACTCCCCGTCTTCGACCGGGCCGGCTTCGAGAACCGCCTGATGGGAGACGCAGAGCTCATCGTGGAGATCACCAGGGGGTTCCTCGAGGACGTTCCCCTGAAGCTGGCGGCGCTCGGCGAAGCCGTGCGGCGGGGCGATCCGGCCGAGGCCGGACGGCTGGCCCACGCCCTCAGGGGAGCGTGCGCGAACGTGGGCGCCGTGGCGATGAGCGCCGTGGCCGGCGAAGTCGAGGCGGCGGGCGCCGCGGGCCGCGCCGAGAAGGTGGCCGCGCTCGTCCCCGACCTCGAGGCGGCCTTCTCGCTTCTTCTGCCCCGCATGCAGGAGCTCCTGCGGTGAGAGCCCTCGTCGCGGACGACGACGTCACGTCGCGGCGCATCCTCGAGGCGATCCTCACGAAGTGGGGCCTCGAGCCGACGGTCGTCGCCGACGGGCTGGCGGCCGAGGCGGTCCTCATGGAGGAGGACGCACCGCCGCTCGTCCTCCTCGACTGGAACATGCCGGGCCTCGAGGGGCCCGAGGTCTGCCGTCGCCTCCGGCGCAGGGAGACTTCGAGCCCGCCCTACGTCGTCCTCCTGACGTCCCGCGGGGAGAAGAGCGACATCGTCCGGGGTCTCGACGCCGGTGCAAACGACTACATCGCCAAGCCGTACGACCTCGGGGAGCTCCGCGCGCGCATCGGGGTGGGGCTACGGATGCTCGAGCTCCAGGCCGACCTCGCACGCGTCCGGGACGAGCTCGCCTTCCAGGCCACGCACGACGTCCTGACCGGCCTCCCGAACCGGCGGGCGGCGCTCGAGGCGCTCGAGCGGGAGGTCTCGCGCGCGGCGCGCGAGAAGGGGGCGTTGAGCCTCGGCATCTGCGACCTCGATCACTTCAAGAACGTCAACGACACGTGGGGGCACCCGGCGGGCGACGCCGTCCTCGTCGCCTTCGCGAAGGTGGTCCGGGGCTGCCTGAGGCCCTACGACATCCTCGGCCGGTACGGCGGCGAGGAGTTTCTACTCGTCGCCCCGGGCCACCGGCCGACCGCGGGGGGCGGCGTGTTCGAGCGGGTCCGCCGGGCCGTTGCACAGACGCCCGTCGCGACCGCCGGAGGGGCCATTTCCGTCACGGTGAGCATCGGTGTCGCCAACTTGCGAGCCGGAGGGACCTCGGACGCCCTCCTCTCGGCGGCGGATGCCGCGCTCTACCGGGCGAAGGACGAGGGCCGGAACCGCGTCTGCTACGCCCCGGAGGAAGAGGCCCGGTAGCGGGGCGGAGCGTAGACTTTGGGGGCGCAGGGAGGTCCGCGATGCACATCGAAGCGGTGTTCCGTCCGCTGTCCGACCTCGAGAAGGCGATCGGAGATCTCTACGCCCAGTGGGCGTCCGTCTTCGACGACGACCGCGAGGCCGCCTTCCTTTTCGTGAAGATGGCGAACGAGGAGAAGGGGCACGCGAGCCTGGTCGACTACCAGCGCCGGGTGATCCAGCGGAACCCGGCCCTGTCGGGAGACGTCGACGTGGACCTCGCCGTCATCGAAGAGGCTCTCCGGGAGACGCGGGCCCTTCGGGAGTCTCCCGTCCCCCCGACCCTCGCCGAAGCGGTCCGGACCGCCCTCTGGCTCGAGACCTCCGCCGCGGAAAGCCACTACCGCAACTCGCTGCAGAGCGCCAACCCCGAGCTGGAGCGCCTCCTCTCCTGCCTTGGCAGCGAGGACCGGGGCCACCTCGGGCGCCTGGAGGCCTTCGCGAAGTCGCGCGGCTTCACGGCGGAGGAGCTGGCCGTGTCCCGGCCGGCCTAGAGTCGAAGCTCGCTGGAATCGGTCGGTTCTCCGCGTGTCCCTACGGGCACTGGATGAGCCCCTGCGCCCAGAGACACCCGCCGCAGGCGGGGAGGGGAGAGCCGGAGCAGTCCTGCCGATTGTCGTCGGCCATCTCGCAGGTGTTGCAGGAGCTGCACGGCGAGAAGTCGAACGCCTGGAGGCGCTGTCTCAGCTCGACGTACGAGGCGTCGTTCCAGAGGTCGGCGAGGCTCCGCTCCCGGAGGTTCCCGACGAAATAGGCGCAGGAGTGCCGGAGGCGTTCCCCCAGGTAGTAGTCGTGATCGTAGAGGAGCGCGAGACAGGGGCTCACGGCCCCGTCCCAGCGGACGGACGTCGTGCCGCGCTCGACGAAGGGGCAGAAGTTGCGGCCCTTCGCGACGGAGAGCCGGGGGCGCATGTCGACCGGCGCGTCCTCGATCACCGTCGCGAGCGCCCTCCGGACGGGCCCAGGTCGAGACGCGGCAAGAGGATCGCCGGGCGGTCCGGCGTGTCGCCATCGCCCGGGGCGAGCCCCTCGTCGTAGAGCACCTCGTCCTTCAGGTCGGCCGTGTAGGCGAGGACGTTCGTAACGAGCAGCCGGTCCATCCCGGCCTCGCGGCCGAGCCGGACGACGGCGGAAAGCTCAGCGATGTTCCGCCTCATCGCGACGAAGGCGATCCCGAGGCGCGGGGCGAGGAGAGGAGAAGCCTCGCGCAGCCGGCGGAAGGCGGCGAGGTTCTCCAGGATCTCCGGCAGGGCATCGCCGATGCGCACGTCGCGGTACGCAGTGGGAGTCGCCCCGTCGACGGAGACCCAGAGCCGATGGAGCCCCAGCGAGACGAGCGCGCGGCGGACCCTCGCCGAGGAGGATCCCGTTCGTGATCATCTCGACCCGAGATCCGAGCCGCCGCGCCCCCTCGATCATCGAGAGAATGCGGGGTGGGCGAGGGGCTCGCCGAAGCCGCCGAAGAAGACCGATGGGCGTCTCGCGAAGCTCGCGAGGCCCTCGAGGACCGCGTCGAACGTGTCCTCTGCCATGAAGCCCGACTGCTCGCTCCAGATGTTCCGCACGCAGGTTCGGCAGGCGAGGTTGCAGGCGTTCGTCGGCTCCACGTAGACCCGCGCGAGCTCGCCGATCGGGCGGCGCGCGACCCAGAGCGGGTCGCCCGTCTCGAGCCGGAGGGCATCTCCAGGACGGAGGCCGAGCTGCCGGGCGTCGGAGGGGTCGACGGCGAGGCGCCCCTCGGCGTCGACCCGCAGCGAGAGGGTCCGGGAGGTCTCGCTCAAACCCGCGTTTCGCCTCGCGTCGAAACCATGGCAAGGGCCCTCCCTCGAATCAGAGTACGGCGTTGAAGAGGAAGCCGACGAGGAGAATCCCGGTCCCGACGACGCCGACGAAGACCGCGATGAGGCGCGGCGAGAGGACCTTCCGGAGGATGACCATCTCGGGGAGCGAAAGGGCGATGACCGACATCATGAACGCCAGCACCGTTCCGAGCGCGGCGCCCTTTCCGAGGAGCGCCTGAACCACGGGGAGGATGCCGGCCGCGTTCGAATACATCGGGATGCCGATGAGGACCGCGAGGGGCACCGACCACCAGGCCCCCTTCCCCATGATCGCGGCCATGAAGTTCTCGGGAACCCAGCCGTGGATCCCGGCGCCGACGGCGATGCCGGCGAGGACGTAGATCCAGACCTTTCCGACGATCTCGCGGATCTCCTCGCGTCCGATCTGGAGGCGGCGCTCCCAGCCGATTCGCTCCTCGACGAAGGCTGCTCCGGGACCCCGCATCTTGTAGACCCAGGGCTCGACCCACGCCTCGAGCTTCAGCTTTCCGATCACCCAGCCCGAGGTGAACGCGATGAGGAGGCCGGTGCCGAGGTAGAGCCCGGCGACCTTCCAGCCGAAGAGGCCGAAGAGGAGCGCGAGCGCGATCTCGTTGACCATCGGCGCGGCGACGAGGAACGAGAACGTCACTCCGAGCGGGACCCCGGCCGTCACGAACCCGATGAACATCGGGACCGCCGAGCAGGAGCAGAAAGGCGTGACGATGCCGAGGAGCGACGCCAGGACGTTTCCCGCCGTTTCGCGCCGTCCCGCGAGGAGGCTGCGCGTCTTCTCCGGCGTGAAGAAGCTCCGGAGGATGCCGACGGTGAAGACGACGAGGGTCAGGAGCAGGAGGACCTTCGGGACTTCGAAGACGAAGAACTCGACCGCGGAAGCCAGGTGCGTGCCGGGCGCGAGGCCAAGCAGGCCGTAGGTGATGAGCTCCGAGAAGTCGCCATTGAAGGCGTAGGCGCCGGCCCAGGCGGCCAGGGCCAGGAGGTGAAGGAGGATCGTTCGCGTGCTCAGGCCGCGGGCGGGGCCCGGTGTAGCTGCCCGCGCCAGGGCGAGCTCGTCCGTCTCCGGTGCCCGGGCCGGCACCGGGAGGGGACAAGCGCTGCTCATTGGCCGATGGAGTCCTGCGCGAGCCCCAGCTCCCGCGTCACCAGCGGCACCAGGGCGACCCGGATTTCGTCCCTCACCCGGCGGAAGACGGGGAGCGCGTCGTCTCCCTCGCCCGAGGCGGGGTCCTCGAAGGCGTGGTGGATTGTCTTCTTCGCGCCCGGAAAGACAGGGCACGCTTCGCGCGCCGAGTCGCAGACGGTGACGACGAGGTCGAAGGAGATCCCCTTCAGGCTCTCGACGCCCTTGCTCGTGTGGGACGAGAGGTCGACGCCGGCCTCACCCATCACCTGGATCGCCCTCGGGTGGACGAAGGAGGGCCGGGTACCGGCGGAGCGGACCTCGACGCGATCGCCGAGGAGGTGGCGGACCCACCCCTCTCCCATCTGGGAACGGCAGGAGTTGCCCGTGCAGAGGACGAGGACGAGGGCCTTCGGCATCGTTCGGCCCTCCTACGCGGACGCGACGGACGCCGCCGGCGCGAAGTACCGTCTCTGGAACCAGAACGCGACGTTGACGAGGCCGATCATCACCGGCACCTCGACGAGCGGCCCGATGACGGCCGCGAAGGCGGCCCCGGAGTTGATCCCGAAGACGGCGACGGCGACGGCGATCGCGAGCTCGAAGTTGTTGCTCGCCGCCGTGAAGGCGAGGGTCGTCGTCTTGCCGTAGTCGGCCCCGATCTTCCGGCCCATCCAGAACGAGGCGACGAACATCACGACGAAGTAGACGACGAGCGGAATGGCGATCCTCACGACGTCCATCGGGATCGACACGATGAGCTTCCCCTTGAGGCTGAACATCACGACGATCGTGAAGAGGAGCGCGACGAGCGTGATCGGGCTGATCGCCGGGACGAAGCGGCGGTGGTACCACTCCTTCCCCTTCAGCTTCACGCCGACGAGACGCGTGAGCGCGCCCGCGATGAACGGGATCCCGAGGTAGATGAAGACGCTCTTGGCGATCTCCGCCATGCTGACCTCGACGAGGCTTCCCTTCAGGCCGAAGAGCGGAGGCAGCACCGTGATGAAGAACCAGGCGTAGACGCTGTAGAAGAGGACCTGGAAGACGCTGTTGAACGCGACGAGCCCGGCGGCGTACTCCGTGTCGCCCTTCGCCAGCTCGTTCCAGACGATGACCATCGCGATGCAGCGGGCGAGGCCGATCATGATGAGGCCCGCCATGTACTCCGGGCGGTCGCGCAGGAAGACGATCGCGAGGACGAACATGAGGATGGGCCCGACGATCCAGTTCTGGACGAGCGACAGGGCCGACGACCTTCCGGTCGCGGAAAACGTCGCCCATCTCCTCGTACCTCACCTTCGCGAAGGGGGGGTACATCATCAGGATGAGCCCGATGGCGATCGGGATGTTCGTCGTCCCGACCTGGAACGAGTTGACGAACGCCTCGGCTCCCGGGATGAGGCTGCCTGCGAGGACCCCCGCGGCCATCGCCGCGAAGATCCAGAACGTCAGCCAGCGATCGAGGAAGGAGAGCTTCTTCGAGACGGCTTCGGACATCAGACGAGCGCGGGCTTGACCGCGCGGACGAAGGCGCTCCGGAACTTGCCGTCGACCTCCGGCCCGAGGGCGTCGACGTCGATCCCGGCCGAGGTGAGGAACTCGCGGGCGTCGTCGACCCGGTAGATCCGCGTCGGCTCGACCGTGACGTCCGTGAAGCCGGCGGCCGTCAGCTTCGCGACGTACTCGTCCTCGTCGAGGGCCCCGGCGATGCAGCCGATCCAGAGTTCCACGCTCTTCTTCACGGGCGCGGGGATCGCCCCCTTCGTGACGACGTCCGAGACGGCGAAACGGCCGCCCGGCTTCAGGACCCGGAACGCCTCGCGCAGGACCCGGTCCTTGTCCGCCGCGAGGTTGATGACGCAGTTGGAGATGATGACGTCGACGCTCGCGTCGGGGAGCGGGATCTCCTCCATCGTCCCCTTCAGGAACTCGACGTTCGTCGCGCCCGCCTTCTTCTGGTTCTCGCGGGCCAGCGCCAGCATCTCGTCGGTCATGTCGAGGCCATAGGCCTTGCCGGTCGGGCCGACCCGCCTGGCCGAGAGGAGGACGTCGATGCCGCCTCCGGAGCCGAGGTCGAGGACGATCTGCCCCTCTTCGAGCTTCGCCAGGGCGGTCGGGTTGCCGCATCCGAGCGAGGCGTTCACGGCGGTCGTCGGGAGGAGAACCGTCTCGTGGTCGGCGTAGAGGTTCGAGGTGATCGGGTCGCCCGAGAGGCCGGAGGCCGACGGGGCCGGGCCGCAGCAGGACGAGGGCGCCGGGCCGCAGCAGCTCGTGCGGCCCTGTGCCGCCTGCAAGGCCGCTTTCCCGTATCTCTCTCTCACGATGTCGCGGATGCTCTCGTCGTTCATTGGGGTCTCCTTCTTATCAAGAATTCTCGATACGTAAGTCAAAAAAAGGGAGTTTCAGCGCTTGCAGCAGGCGGCGGCCGAGGACTTCGCCGCCTTCGAAAGCTCTTCGAGCGCCAGGCGGACCTCTTCGAAGGCCTCCGGAACGAGGGAGTAGTGGATCCAGCGCCCCTCGCGCCGGTCTCTCACGAGGCCGGCGTCCTTGAGCGTCTTCATGTGGAACGAGAGGCGGGACTGCTGGGCGACGAGGAGCCCCGTCAGGTTGCAGACGCACTGCTCGCCGTTACGCAGTGCAGCGAGGATCCGGAGGCGCGTCGGGTCGGAGAGCGCGTGAAAGAGGTCGGCGAGGCGCACCGCCCGGTCCGCCTCGACGGAAGAACGGCTGGGACGGGTCGGTCCGGGGTGGAGAGCGGGGATGCGCACGCCAGTAAATATATTGACGTTTCTTGATATGTCAAGGGTGCCTTGAAAATCCGCCGATTTCGGCCCCGCTGACCCGTCTCTGTCGCAGAGCGAGACTCTGTCGCGATTAAGATACCCAGAGACTCGCCCGAGAGATCGGACAGGCAGGAGGGCCATATCGTGTTTTCGCGGTGCAAGATCCAGCTTACTCAGAGGAGCCGGCCGGGAACGATCAACCCCAGCGACGTGGTGGGCATCACGCTGTTGAAGCCGGTGGTCGGCGGAAGCGGAAAGAACCCCGAGTCGCAGGCGGAACTCTTCAAAGGCCTCGGGGAGGGATACAACTTCTCCGGGACGTGGAGGCCGATGGACAAAGCCGCGACGATCGGGACCGGCGCCACCCACGACGACAAGACCCATTTCTGGAGGTACTCGGTCGGTCGACGTGAGCTGGAGTTCGTCGAGAGGGAGAAGTGGACCGGGACGGGTGACTACGGTTCCTTCACCGAGCAGATACGCCAGATCGCCATCCTCCGGCAGGCCCAGCTGACCCCGCGGGGACTGGAACCCCTTGGGGCCTTGACGGTAGGCCCGGGAGAACTCGTTTACGACGACAACTATGCCTTGCGGCGAGGTCCGATCTCCTGGGAATACCTCATCAACTACGGGTGAGGGGACGGGGGGGCCGGCGACCTGGCCGTCAGCCCAGGAAGACGAAGCGAACCGAGAGGTAGATCCCGACGGCGAGGAAGACGATACCCGTGACGCGACGGGCCCAGACCTCGAAGGTACCGACTCGCTTCAGCGCGCTCGACAGGGCCTTGGTGCCGCCCATCGTGACCAGAGCGAGGAGGACGACCGGAAGCGCCGTCCCAAGGCCGTAGACGACCGGGAGGACGACCTTCGACCCGTGTTGGAGCGACAGGGGCACGAGGCTGCCGAAGAAGAGAGCGGCCGAAACGGGGCAAAACGAGAGGGCGAAGAGCGCTCCCAGAAGAGCCGCTCCCCACGGACCCCCCTCGGCCGCCTTCTTTCGAAGGTCGTCGCTTCCGGCGGTCGTCGAGAACCCGAAGGAAATGAGACCGAGGAGATACATGCCGACGAGGACGAGAAGCGGCCCGAGCGCCTTGTTCATGTACCGCTGGAGCGCCTGCGAGAGCCCCGGGATGGAGAGGAGGCCGAGGACGACGACGGCGCAGACCACGGCGTAGGCGAAGGCCCGACCCAGGGAGTAGCTGACGGCCGAGAGGAGGACCTTTCGCGGCCGGTCGATCTGCCGGGCGATGTAGGAGACGGCCGCGATGTTCGTGGCGAGTGGGCAGGGACTGATGGAAGTCAGGATGCCGAGCCAGAGAGCGGTGGCAGCGACCGACGCGAGCTCCAGGGTCATGACTTCGGGAGGAACGCCTTGACCTCCCGCTCGACGTAGCCCTGGAATGCCTCCGGATCGCCGAGGAGCTTCCAGACCTGGTCGAGGTTCTTCCAGCGGACTTCCCGGCCGTCCTTCACCTCGGAGACGACGACCGACTTGGTGAAGAGGCCGTAGTCCTTCACGAAGTGGTTGTTCTCGGGCTCGTCCACGTTCAGGGTTCGCCAGACGACCCGCTTTTCGGCGATGGGCCCGCGAAGCGGGTCGTCATCGTCGCATTCGTGAGGTCCTCGATCTTCAGGCACGACATGCAGCGTGCGGTGGCGCGGAAGTAGGTGACGACGACGGTTGGCGGCGACTCGGCCGGCGATAGAGCGACGACGGCCGTGGCCTTTGGAGCCGGGGCCCGGGCCGGGAGGGCCTTGGCCGCCGCCGCCACGGGCGGGGCCGCAGGTAACTCCGGGAGCGGAGCAGCGGCGGCCGTGGCTGCGGCGGTGGGCTCGGCCGTCTGGACGTGTACGAACGCCTCGGAAGGCGCCGGAGGTTCGGCCATCCGAGTTGCCTCGATCGCTGCCACGGCGCGGGCGTGGCGGGTTTCCTTGACGCCGATGGTTACGGCGGTGACGGCGACGAAAGCGAGGAGGGCTCCCGTGACGAGGTGCTTGCGTTCGATGCTCATGAGACGAGTGCTCCGAAGACGAGGCCGGTGAGGGTGGCCATGACGACGACGAGGCCGACGTAGGCAAAGGTCTTTCTGAACCCGAGGTACGAGTTGATGACGATCATGCTCGGGAGGGAGAGCGCCGGGCCGGCGAGGAGGAGGGCGAGGGCGGGGCCCTTCCCCATACCCGACCCGAGGAGACCCTGAAGGATCGGGATCTCGGTGAGCGTCGCGAAGTACATGAACGCCCCGGCCACCGAGGCGAAGAGGTTCGCGGCCAGGGAGTTCCCCCCGACCGCCCCGGCGACCCACGCGTCGGGGATCAGCCCGGAGTCGTGCCCGGGGCGGCCCATGAGCCACCCGGCGACGAGAACGCCGCCGAGGAGGAGCGGGAGGATCTGCTTGGCGAACTCCCAGGTCCCGAGGACCCAGAGCCGCAGCTCCTCTCGGTCGAACCAGCGGACCATCATGAAGACGAGGGCCGCGAGGGCCGCGCCGGCGAGGACCCAGTGCACCTCGTAGACCGCTGCGAAGAAGCCGACGGCCCGGTTCGAGGCGCCCCAGTTCGCAAAGACCAGGATCGCGATCATCGCGCCGAGGAAGGAGGCGTCCTGCCAGCCCTCGCGCGTCCGGCCGCTCGCGGCGGCGCCTGCAGCCGCGAACGGATCGGGGCCGTTCTTCACGCGCTCGGCCTCCTCCTTCCGGAAGAGGAACGCCATGATCAGGCCGATGACGACGGCGAAGACGACCGCGCCGATTGCGCGGGCGAGGCCCAGGCGGAGGCCGAGGACACGGGCGGTCAGGATCATCGCGAGGACGTTGATCGCCGGGCCCGAGTAGAGAAAGGCCGTGGCCGGGCCGAGACCCGCGCCGCGCCTGTAGATGCTCGAGAAGAGGGGCAGGACCGTGCAGGAGCAGACGGCGAGGATCGCGCCCGAGACGGAACCGACGCCGTAGGCGACCGGGCGCTTCGCCGTGGCGCCGAGGTACTTCATGACGGCGCCCTGGCTCACGAATTGGCCGATCGCACCGGCGATGAAGAAGGCAGGAACGAGGCAGAGGAGGACGTGCTCGCGGGCGTAGTCGCGAAGGAGGACGAACCCCTCCGGCAACGCCCGCTGGACCCGGCCGCTCTCGATCGGCAGGAAGTACGCGCCGAGGAAGACCCCGACGATCAGGAGGAGCTTCGTCCGCTCCTTCATGAATGGCCTCCGGGCGGGCTCCACGGCGGACGCGGTCCCGCCCCGTCGCGGGGTCTCAGAGGGCGCACAGGGCGGCGCGGAGCTCCTCGGCCTTCGGGATCCGGCCAGAGAAGATCACCTTCCCGTCGACGGCGACGCCCGGGGTCGCGAGGAGGCCGAGCTCGATCATCCGCTCCATCCCCTCGACCTTCTCGACGGTGAAGGGGAGCTTGTCGGTCTCCACGACGTGCGCGACGACGCGGAACGTCTCCTTGCAGCGGGTGCAGCCGGGGCCGAGGACTTCGATCTTCCTGTGGGAGGGGACGGTTTCCATGAGCGGTTCCTTTCGTCGCGGACGCCGAGCCCGGCGAGGTCGGGCTGGCTTCGGTTGAACACGAATCATAGTTTCTTGATGGGAGGATGTCCAGCCCACGCTCGTTTCGAGGAGGTGCCGGGTGCTCAGACGGTGGCCGGGGTCGAAGGAGATGCCCGACCCGGAGGACTCGTCGGACGGGACGCCACGTGAGCGTCTACTATTACGGTGGACAGATGCCTGAAGGCGGCTTTCTCGCGCTCGTCCACAACGCCTCGCTGCTGCTGGCGCTGGCCCTCGTCTACGACCTCGCCACGACGCGGTGGAGGGCCGGCGCGAGCCGCCTGCGGCAGGTTCCCGTCGGCCTCGCGGTCGGAGGCATCGGGGTGGCGGTGATGCTCTCCTCTTGGACACTCGAGCCCGGGATCGTGTTCGACACGCGCTCGATCCTCCTCGGGGTGGCGGGTCTCTACTTCGGAACGGTGCCGGCCGTCATCGCCATGGCGGTGACGGCGGCGTTCCGGATCTGGATGGGGGGCGCGGCGACGTTCGCGGGCGTGTCGGTCATCGTGGCGTCCGGCTGCATCGGCCTCTTCTGGCGGTACCGCCGACGGTCGCGGCTCGCTGACCTGGCGTGGTTCGAGCTTTACGCGCTCGGTCTCGCCGTCCACGTGGTGATGCTCGGCCTGATGTTCACTCTTCCCTGGTCGAGCGCCCTGCGGGTGCTCTCTCACATCACCCTCCCGGTCCTCCTGATCTACCCGCCCGCGACGGCGGCGCTCGGTCTCCTCATGGCGAACCGCCTGAAGCGTGAGCGGGACTCAGGGGCGCTGCGCGAAAGGGAGTCCCTCTTCCGGGCTCTCTTCGACCAGACCGTCGTCGGGGTCGCGCAGGTGGACACGCGGACGGGCGCGTTCCTGCGGGTCAACCAGCGTTACGCCGAGATCGTCGGCTACTCCCGGGAGGAGCTGGGAACCCTTCGCTTCCAGGACGTCACCTATCCGGAGGACGTCGCTCGCGACGTCGCGAGGATGGACGAGCTCGCCGCCGGCCGGATTTCCGAGTTCACGGTCGACAAGCGCTACCTGCGGAGGGACGGAAGCGTCGTCTGGGGGTCGCTCGCCGTCTCGCCGATGTGGGAGCCCGGCGAGCCTCCCACGACGAACATCTCGATGGTCCTCGACATCACGGAGAGGAAGCGGGCCGAGGAGGAGGCCTGGGCGACCGAAGCGGCGCTCCGGCGGAGCGAGGGGATGTTCCGCGAGCTGAACGCCGAGCTGGAGAGACGTGTGTCGGAGCGGACGGCCCAGCTCGAAGAGGCGAACAAGGAGCTCGAGGCCTTCTCCTACTCGGTGTCTCACGACCTCCGCGCACCCCTTCGCGCCATCGACGGCTTCTCCCGGATGATCGTGGAGGATCACGGGGAGAGACTGGATCCCGAGGGGCGCCGCCTCCTCGGTGTCGTGAGCGCGAACGCGAGGAGGATGGCTCAGCTGATCGACGACCTGCTTCGACTCTCCCGCCTGGGTCGCAGCGAGGTGCGGCGTACGTCGGTCGACATGGCCACCCTCGCACGGAACGCATTCGAGGAGATCGTCGAAGCGCCGGAGGCGCGCGGGCGGATCGAGTTCCGGGTGGGGGACCTGCCGAGAGCCGTGGGGGATCCGGCGCTGCTCAGGCAGGTGTGGGTCAACCTCCTGTCGAACGCCGTCAAGTTCACGGCGAACAGGGAGTGGCCCGTCATCGAGGTCGACGGGGAGGTCGAGGGCCCCAGCGCCGTCTACCGCGTGAAGGACAACGGCGCGGGATTCAACATGGACTACTCGGGCAAGCTCTTCGGGGTCTTCCAGCGGCTTCATGCTCCCAGCGAGTTCGAAGGGACCGGGGTCGGGCTCGCGCTCGTGAGGCGGATCGTCCTGCGTCACGGGGGCCGGGCCTGGGCCGAGGGAAGGGTGGGCGAGGGGGCGACGTTCTCCTTCTCTCTGCCCGCGTCCTGAGAGGGTCCGTTTCGCGGCGGCGAGGGGCTTCACGCGGGCGCATACTGGCCCCGGAGCGAACGATGGATGGCGAGGGGCCGTCGACGACGGGAGCGGTCCGGTGAACGGGATGCCCGATTCGGAACGAAGACGTTTCGACCTCCTCGTCTCGCCGTGCGGCGTCGTATCGGCCGTTCTCGGCGGTCTGGCTCTCGCCGGCTGGGCCCTCGGGATCCCTTACCTCGCGGACTTCGGCTCGAAGAACATCCCGATGGCGCCGAGCACGGCGCTCCTCCTCGTCGCCTACGGGGTGGCGCTCGCCGCCGCGGGCCGCTCGGATGCGGGCCGGCGGACGCGAATCGGCGCCTTGTCCGTCGCGTACGTCGGCGGAGCGGCGGCGACCGCGCTCCTCGCCCTTGGTTTCGCGGGCGTTCGGTCGAAGGTCGAGCACCTCGGGCTCCCGATCGGCGGCGAAGTATCGGGCTCACCGGTCGGCTTCATGTCGCCCGTCACCGCCGCCGGTTTCATCCTGTCGAGCGTCGCGCTCGTGGCGGCCGTCCTCGCCGGGGAAAGGCGCGGAGGCCGGGCCCGCCTCGCCGCGGCCGCCTCCGCCATTGCCTCGACGGGAGGAGGAGTCCTGCTCCTCGGTTACGTCGCGGGAGAGCCGATCTTCTACGGTGGGACGTTCATTCCTCCGGCGGCCACGACGAGCGCCGCCTTTGCCGCCCTCGGGGTCGGGATCCTCGCGCTCGCGCGGCCGCGCGAAAGGAAGCAGTCGGATCGCGTCCGCCTGCCGGCCGGTGGAGAGGTGGCCCTGATCGCCCTGTTCCTGAGCCTCGCGGCGGGAATCGTTCTCTCCGGCGTCTACTGGTTCCGGGAGCAGGATCGCCGGTTCCGCGCCCAGGCGTATCGGGAGGTCTCGGCCATCGCCGACCTGAAGGCGGGGGAGCTGGTCCGGTGGAGGAGCGAGCGCCTCGGGGACGGCTCGGTGCTCGCGGGAAGCAGGGCCTTCGAGCAGCTGGCGCGAGGTGTCGTCGAGGGGTCGGCGCCATCCGAAAGCGCCGAGCTCCTGGAGGAGTGGCTCGAGACGATCCAGAAGAGCTACGGCTACGAGTCCGTCGAGCTGCTTGCGCCGGACGGGAGTTCGCGCCTCAGGGTGCCGCGGGGGAGCGCGATTCCCTGCGCCGAGCTGCGGCGGAGGCTGCCGCAGGTCCTCGAGCAGTCGGACGCTCTCCTGCTGGACCTGCACAGGGACGGCCCGGGCGGAGCGATCCACATGGGTGTCCTCGTACCGATTCGTGACGAAAGCGCGCGGAGCGGGATCGGCGTCGTGGTCCTGAGCATCGACCCCGGGACGTTCCTCTATCCCTTCATCGCCCACTGGCCGCTGCCGAGCCGCACCGCAGAGACGCTCCTGGTCCGGCAGGAGGGAAGCGACGCCCTGTTCCTGAACGAGCTGCGGTTCGCGCGAGGACCCGCACTCGCGTTGCGGGTGCCGCTTTCGCGAACCGACATCCCGGCCGTACGGGCAGCCTTCGGCGAGGAGAGCGTCGGACTCGGAACGGACTACCGGGGAATTCCGGTCCTGGCCGCGACGCGCGTCATTCCCGGATCCGACTGGGGGCTCGTCGCCCGGATCGACGTTTCCGAGGCCTTCGCTCCCCTTCGCGAGCGTCTCTGGCTGACGGTCCTGCTGATGGCCGGGCTCCTCTTCGCCGTCGGGTCCGGCGTTGCGGCGGGCTGGAGGCGGCAGCTGGGCCGGCTCGAGCGTGCTCGGCGCGCAGCCGAGTCGGAACGGGCCTGGCTCCGGGACGTCATCGAGCGGAGCCTCAACGAGGTCTACGTTCTCGACAGGGAGTCACACCGGTTCCGATTCGTGAATCGCGGTGCCGTACGGAACCTCGGATACAGCGAAGGGGAGCTGCTGGGGATGACGCCGCTCGACATCGCCCCCGAGTTCACCTCCGAGTCCCTGCAGGATGTCCTCCGGGCTGCGGCAGCCCGGTCGGGCGAGGTGCATCGTTTCGAGTCGACGCACCGCAGGAAGGACGGCTCCCACTACAACGCCGAGATTCACCTCCAGCTCGTGGGGACGGACCGGGGCGACGTCTTCCTCGCCCTGGTCAACGACATCACCGAGCGGCGGCGGGCCGAAACGGAGGTCCAGAGGCTGAACGCCGATCTCGAGCGGCGCGTGACCGAGCGGACGGCGGAGCTGGCAGCCGCCAACAAGGAACTCGAGACGTTCGCCTACTCGGTCTCCCACGACCTCAAGGCGCCGCTCAGGGCCATCGACGGACACAGCCAGATACTCCTGGAAGAGCATGCGGAGACTCTGAATCCGGACGGGCGGGCCACCCTCGGCAAGGTCCGTCGCGGGGCCCAGCGCATGGGGCAGCTCGTCGAAGCGCTCCTTGCCTACTCCAGGATCGAGCGTCGGGCGATCCACCTGGGAACCGTGGACGTGTCCGCCGCCGTGACGTCGGTCCTCGGAGAGCTGCATGAAGAGATCCTGGCGTCGGGAGCGGAGGTCGCCGTCGACGTCGACGGCCTCGTCGTGAAGGCCGATCACGATGGACTGGCCATCGTCCTCAGGAACCTGGTGGGGAACGCTCTCAAGTACAGCCAGGGAGCGCACCCGCCCCGCATCGAGATCGCCGGAAGCGCGGAAGAGGGTACGACACGTCTCAGAATCCGGGACAACGGGATCGGGTTCGACATGGCGTACCACGACCGGATCTTCGAGATCTTCCAGCGCCTGCACCGGGTCGAGGAGTTCGCGGGGACGGGGATCGGCCTCGCCCTCGTGAAGAAGGCCGCGGAGAGGATGAAGGGACGGGTCTGGGCGGAGAGCGAACCGGGGAAGGGTGCGACGTTCTTCGTCGAGCTGCCGGCCTGAATCAGGCGATCATCTCTCGCCGTGCCCGCCCCTTTCCCCTTCGCCGACCGTCCCCGTCTCTTCGGAGTCGCGGTGTCGCACTACCAGGTGGAAGGGAACGACCCGTGCGACTGGACTGACTGGGAGTCGGCCGGCAGGACCCGCGGTGGGCCGTGCGGCCGCGCCGCGGGCTCGTGGGAGCGATACGAGGAGGATGCCGAGGCCGCGGCCTCCCTCGGTGCAAACGCGTTCCGCTTCTCGGTCTCGTGGAGTCGCGTCGAGCCCAGAAAGGGGAAGTTCGACGAGGCGGCTCTCGAACGCTACGCGCGCCTCGTCGTCCGCCTCGACGCGCTCGGCCTCGAGCCGGTCGTCACGCTCCTCCACTACACCCACCCGCGCTGGTTCCACGCCGAGACGCCCTGGACCTCGACGGCCTCCGTCGACGCCTTCGCCCGTTTCGCGGCGCGGACGGCGAGGGCGCTCGGGCCGAAGGCGCGCTGCTGGACCGTCCTGAACGAGCCGCTCGTCCTCGTCCTGGGCGGCTTTCTCGACGGGCAGGTCCCGCCGGGAATCGCGTCCGCGAGCGACGCAGCCCGCGCGCTGGACCACCTTCTCGCCGCGCACGAGGCGGCAGCGGCCCAGATCCGCGCGGCGGTCCCCGGTGCCGCCATCGGCGTCGCGCACAACATGATGGGTTTCGCTCCGGAGCGGGCGCGAAACCCCTTCGATCGGGCTCTCGTCAGCGTTGCCAACCGCTTCTACAACCAGACGCTCCTCGACGCCTTCGGCGAGGGGCGCTGGAGCGCCTACCTGCCTCCCTTCACGCGCTTCGCCGGGAAGCGGCCCGGCCTTCCCGCCTCTCTCGACTTCTTCGGAGTGAACTTCTACTCGCGCCTGCACCTGCGGTTCCTCGGCGACGGCGGGCGAATCGGCTCCTTCGCCTACCGCGACCCGCTCGGCCGCGGCCTCACCGACAACGGCTGGGAGGTCGTCCCGGAGGCGTTCCTGCCGCTGCTTCGCCAGGCGGCCTCGCTCGGCAAGCCCCTCCTCGTCACCGAGAACGGCCTCGCGGACGCCGCCGACACGAAGAGGGCCGCGTTCCTCGAGTTCCACGTCGCCGTCCTTCAGGCAGCCGAGGCCGAGGGTCTCCCCGTCCACGGCTACCTCCACTGGTCGCTCGTCGACAACTACGAGTGGCTCGACGGGTGGGAGCCGCGCTTCGGCCTCCTCGAGCTCGATCGCGAGACCCTCGCGCGTCGAGAGCGCCCGTCGGCCCGGACCTTCCGCCGCCTCGCCTCCGGCTACCTGGGCCGGCCGCTTCCTTCACGGCAGGGCCGCTGATTTAACAGCCCCGTAACCGCCCCCACACGCCGCCCTCAGCCTCCAGGCCGATCGTCGGGTTCCGAAAAGGGGGAATTCGGAATGCTGCTCGGCGACTTCCACATCCACACGACGTGGTCGGACGGCCGGCATTCGCTGCCGGAGGTCGTCGACCTCTTCGGCCGCTCCGGGCACGACGTCATCGCCATCACCGACCACGTCGTCAACTCCGACTCCTTCCTCGGAAAGGCGGCCCACCGGCTGCGCCTCTCCGTGACGAAGGAGAAGTGGGACGCCTACCGCTCCGAGATCGAGCGGGAGGCGCGCCGCGCCTGGGATACCTACCGGATGCTCGTCCTCCCCGGCGTCGAGCTGACGCGGAACGGCTTCACGGGCGGCCGGTCGGCGCACGCCCTCGCCCTCGGCCTCGACGACTTCGTCTCTGCCGACGGCCGCGTCGAGGAGATGCTCACGCGTGCCCGCGATGCCGGAGCCATCACCGTCGCGTGCCACCCGAACGAGCAGTCGGACTGGTTCGCCAACACGTTCTACCTCTGGAACCGCAAGGACGACGTCAAGGGCCTCGTCCACCTCTGGGAGCTCGCCTGCCGGTGGGATCTCTTCCCCCAGGTCGGCAAGGCGGGCTTCGCCTTCCTCGGCAACAGCGACTTCCACCGCGCCCCGCACCTGTGGGCCTGGAAGACGCTCCTCGACTGCGAGAAGCGCCCCGAGGCGGTCCTCTCGGCGCTCCGGAAGGGAAAGGGGCTCGGCCTGACGCGCCTCCTCGCCCCCGCCCATGCCCCCGCGCCGCATCTGGAGCCCGAGCCGTGCGAGGGCCTCCCCGGCTTCGCGAGGGCCTCGGCATGACGCCCGCCGCGCTCGTCCTCGCCGCTTTCGCCCTCGCGGGCCTCGTCGTCACGACTCTGCCGGTCTTCCTCCTGTCGCGGCTCAGGCGGAGGCAACGCCCTTTCCGCCGCGGCCCGCGAGCGCGGGCCGAGCGGCCTTCTTCCCAGCCGGCCGCTTTCACGGGGGCCCGGCCGCGGCTCTCCATCCTTAAGCCCCTCCGGGGCCTGGACGACGGCCTCGAGGAGAATCTCGCCTCCTTCGCCGTTCTCCGCGGCGTCGACTACGAGGTCGTCCTGTCCGTCGCCGACCCGAAGGACCCGGCCCTCGAGGTCGTCGCGCGCGTGAGGGCGCGCTTCCCGGATGCCCCGTTCGTCCTGGTGGTGGGCGGCGCGCCTGCCGGACGCATCGGAAACCCGAAGGTCGAGCGGCTCGTCGCCGCTGCGCGCGTCGCCCATGGAGACGTGTTCCTCGTCTCCGACTCCAACGTCCGCGTCGCACCCGACGACGTCGCGCTGACGGTCGCCCTCTTCGACGATCCAGGCGTCGGCTGCGTCTCGAACCTCTTCATCGGAGCCGGCGCGTGCGACCTCGGCGCCGCCGTCGAGAGCCTCCACCTCCTCACGTTCGTCGTTCCCGGCAACGTCCTCGCCGCCTGGAGCGGCACGCCGTGCGTCGTGGGCAAGTCGATGGCGCTCCCGCGGCACGTCCACGACCTCATCGGCGGATTCGCCGCTTTCAGCGAGGTCCTCGCCGAGGACCAGGCTATCGGCCTCGCCGTCCGCGACGCAGGCTACCGCGTCGTCCTCTCGCCGGTCGTCGTCACCAACGTCATCGAGCGGCGCACCGTCGCACGCGCCCTCGACCGGCAGGTGCGCTGGGGGAAGATCCGCTACGCCTTCTCGAAGTCCCTCTTCGCGGGCGAGCTGCTGATGAACCCCTTCCCTGTCGCGCTCCTCGCCGCGTTGATCGCCGTTGCGGGAGGCTCGCCATGGGCGGGGGCGGTCGCCTTGCTCGCAGTCGCTGGACTTCTCCTCCGCATGCTCCAGGCGAGCCTTCTGGGACGGATCTGTGGCACGCCCCTGGGTTTCGTCGAGCTCCTCGTCCTGCCCCTGAAGGACCTCCTGCAGCTGGCGACCCAGGCCGTCCCATTCGTTTCGAAGACGGTTGTCTGGCACGGCCACCGTGCCCGGATCGGCAAGGGGACAGTTCTCGTCGAGGTCGAGCGGCCGGAGTCGTTCGCAAACGCATGAGCGATGCCTGACGGCCGGGCGATGGACATTCCATGCGTCGGCTCTGCGGAACCGGCCTGAGGACAAAGGGATGATGGATTCACGCAATCCCCTCGTCGTGTTTCTCCACGGGCCGTTCGGTCAGCCCTCCGACTTCGACAGCGTCCTCTACCGGCTTCCGGAGCGGTTCTCATCCCTCGTCCCGCACCTGCCGTACGGTCGCGCGGACGCGGAATCTCCGATTCAGGTCGCGGACCGGCTCGAGGACGAGCTTCGCGACGAGATGCGGTCCCTCGTCCTCGTGGCGAGCTCGCACGGCGGCATCGTCGCGCTCGAGCTCGCCCGCCGTAATCGGGGGCGCGTGGGGGGCGTCGTTCTCTCGGGCTGTTCCGACGACCCCAGGGACGGGTTCGGCAGGGCCGACGCGCCCGTCCTCCTCCTCTGGGGGACCGAGGATTCCATCACGCCGCCCGCTGTTGGAAGGCGCCTTCGGACCGCCCTGCCCCAGGCACGCCTCCTCTTCATACTGGAGGCCGGCCACCTCCCGATGGTCGATCGTCCCTCGGTTTTTGCCTTTCACCTCTCGTCGTTTCTCAACGACCTGGCTCCCGAGTCGCTCCCGTCGCGCCGCCTCGTCGACGAGGCGGCCTGACCGGCTGGCCGGCCCGGGCAAGGGCTGATCGCGACGCCCGGGAAGACGAATCGGCCCCCGGCGCCACGGGCGCCGGGGGCCTTCGAGGGGATCCGGGACCGGGGGTTAGAACGCGACCTGCGCCCCGAGGACAAACTGGTTGTAGCTCTCGTCGAGGACGCCGTTGACCTTCCGGTTGTCCTGCTTGAAGCTCTCGTAGTCGGCCTTCAGATTGATGTTCTTTCCCTTGATCAGGTAGTGGAAGCCTGCGGTGAACGCCGTGGTCTTGTTGCCGTCGACGTCCTTGTTGGCGTCGTAGTCGTCGTAACGGAGGCCGAACTGGAACTGCCTGGCGAAGGTGTACAGGCCCGACACGTACCAGCCGTCCCGCTTCAGGTCGGCCTTTCCGGCCTGCCCGTCGGTGGCGGACCCGTACTCCGCGGAGAGGATGATCGGCAGGTCCGTGCCGACGTACCTCAGGTGAACGCCGAGGCGCTCGCGGCCGAGGTGAGAGGCGCCGCCCTGGACGGCGCCCGTGCCGCCGGAGGCGCCGACGAGGAGACCGTGGACGGGCTTGAAGTCGATCCGGGCGGCCGCGAAGAGGGTGTCGTTCGTGTCGCTGTTGACGTTGGAGGCGGTGCCGTTCGTGATAGAGGCGAACGCCCCGACTTTCTCGCCGAACTCGCCCTTGTAGAAGAGGCCGGTCTCACGACGGTCGGAGATGTTCTTGGTGATGAGGGCGCGCTCGATGAAGTCGAGCTCGGAGGAGGAGCGGATCCCTTCCTCGGTCAGGGCGATCTTCTTCTGGCCGAGGGTGAACTCGTGCCCCTTCAGGCCGATGTAGCTGATCGCCAGGTCCTGGAGGACCTTGCCGTCGGTCCCGGACGTCTGCGGGCTGATCCCCTTGGCCGGGTCGAACATGACCTCGAATCCCCAGTCCGGGGTGATCTTGCCGGCGAGCTTGATCTCCGCGCGGCGGAGGCGGAAGGTCGTTGACGCCGGTCGGGTTGCCGTAGGAGCTCGAGCCGGTGGAGGGGCGCGGAGTCGTCCATGATGTACCAGGCCTGGAGGAGGAGTCCGAACTTCAGCTCACCGTCGGCGACCTTGAGGGTCGTCGGGGGCGGGAAGGTGGGCGCCTTCGGCGCCTTGTAGGGTCGGACCTCGGCGTCCCGGTTGTGCTTGAAGTTGTAGAGGTCCAGCGCGGCCTCGTTGTCGAAGACGACGGTCTCGCCGGCTGGGCCGAAGTTGACGCGCGTGAGTGAGATGCCCATCTCGCCCGAGAGCTCGAACGCCTGGAACTTGTTGGGGTCGTTGAAGACGTAGATCCGGCCTTCCTTGGCGACCTCCTTGTACCAGAGGAGGTTCACCTGGGCCTGGGCGGCGCTGGCGAGAAGCAGGAGGCCCGCGAGGGCGATTCCCATGATGTGTCGAAGCTTGAACGGGTGCATTCCGTCTCTCCTTTTCAGATCGTTACAAACCGGGGGGAGTCTCGGAGAGCCACCGGAGGGCACGGTTCAGATGGCTTGAAGGAGATGTAAAGAGAGCGACCCCCGCGGACGGGCTCGGGGCGCTCGCTTCACACAGATTTAACCTGGGCGTAACAGTGTCCCGTCCGCCCTCGGGAAGACTCGCCGCCGTATTGGATTCCCGAAGGAGGAACAGAATGACGAAGACCGCCCCCGCAATCCTCGCCGCCGCGCTTCTGGCCGGCTCGGCCGTCGGCCAGACCGTCCAGGTGGATCCGGCCATCCAGCCGTACAAGCCCGTGCCCGGCGTTTCCGGAAACCTGAGCTCGATCGGCTCCGACTCGCTCAACAACCTGATGACGCTCTGGGCCGAGAAGTTCAACAAGACGTACCCGAACGTGAAGATCCAGATCGAGGGGAAGGGCTCCTCGACGGCCCCGCCGGCGCTCATCTCGGCCACCGCCCAGCTCGGACCGATGTCGCGCGCCATGAAGGGGAGCGAGATCGACGAGTTCGAGAAGAAGTACGGCTACAAGCCGACCCAGGTGCGGGTCGCCGTGGACGCCCTCGCCGTCTTCGTGAACAAGGACAATCCCGTCGCCTGCATGACGGTGGAGCAGGTCGACGGGATCTTCTCCAAGTCCCGGCGCTCGGGCTACAAGGAGAACGTGAAGTCGTGGGGCCAGCTCGGCCTGACCGGCGACTGGGCCAACCGCCCCGTCAGCCTCTTCGGCCGTAACTCCGCCTCCGGGACCTACGGCTTCTTCAAGGAGCACGTCCTGAAGAACGGGGACTACAAGGACGAGGTGAAGGAGCAGCCCGGGTCGGCCTCCGTCGTCCAGGGCGTCACCGTCGACCGGTTCGCGATCGGCTACTCCGGCATCGGCTACGCGACGGCAGGCGTCAAGGCCGTGCCGGTCGCCGCGAAGCAGGGCGACAAGTGCCACCCGGCGACCGCCGAGGAGGCCTACTCCGGCAACTACCCGCTCGCCCGCTTCCTCTACGTCTACGTGAACCGCGCCCCCGGCAAGCCGCTCGACCCGCTCGTCGGCGAGTTCCTGAAGCTGGTCCTCTCCAGGGAGGGCCAGGAAGTCGTCGTCAAGGACGGCTACTTCCCGCTGCCGTCGAAGATCGAGCAGGAAGAGCTCGCCAAGCTCCTCAAGTAGAGAACCGAAGCCGTGTCTTCCAGGCTCGAGAGCGCGCCTTCGGGCGGCCCGCCGGCACCCGGCCGAAGGGCCGCCGCCGCTCGGTCGGCAAGCAGAAGGAACGTCGCGGACCGGCTCGCCACCCGCTTCGTCACGCTCTCGGGCGTCGTCATCATCGCCGCGATCCTGGCCATCCTCTTCGTCATCGTGGGGGTGGTCTGGCCGCTTCTGAGACCCCCCTCGGCCAATGCTGTTCCGGCTGGCGCGTTGCCGGCCGGAACGTTTCCTCTCGCGCTGGCCGTCGACGAATACCGGGAGGAGGCCTTCGTCGCGACGACGAGCGGCCTCCTCGTCCTCCCGGTGGCGGGGGGCAAAGCGACCGCGACGGATCTCCCGGGCCTCGGCGAGGCCACCGTCGTGAAGGCCGTCGCCCCGGAGCCGGAACTCATCGTTCTCGGGCTTTCCGACGGCCGCCTCTATCCCGTCGCGGTCTCGACAGAGGTCGCGTACGACGAGGGAAAGAGGCGCGTGGCTCCGTCCGTCCGGCCTGGGATTCCGGTGATCGTCGACCCGGCAGGGAAGCCTGCCGGGGTTTTCAAGTACGTCCGCGGTCCCGACGGGCCGATCGCCCTCGTCGCGACGGGCCCGCGGGAGCTGACTCTCGTGAGGGTCGTCGAGAAGACGAGCCTGATGGGCGAGTCGACCCGGGAGGAAGTGCGCGTCGTCCTCCCCGTTGCCGCGTCCGGCGACGTGACGTCCCTGGCGCTCGACGTCCGCGGACAGGACATTTTCGCCGGCACTTCGACGGGGGAGATCGTCCGGTTCGACCTCCGCGACGAGCAGAACCCGAAGCAGGAGGAGACTGTCGCCGCGTCGGCGCCCGGGACGGCTGTCACGGTCCTCGGCTTCCTGAACGGCGACCGGACCCTGGTGTCGGGCGATGCCGCTGGGCGGGTCTCGTCCTGGCAGGTGGTCCAGGCCGAAGAAGGGGACTCCAGGCGGCTGGCGAGGATTCATGAGTTCCGGCGTCACGAGGCGGCCGTCACGGGTTTCTCGGCCTCGCGGCGGGACAAGGGCTTCGTGACGGGGGATGCCAGAGGAGGCGTCGAAGTCCACTACGCCACGACCGGGAAGTCCCTCTTGTCACTCGCCGCAGGGACGGCCCCCCTCGGTGCCGTCGTCTTCGCGCCGAAGGCCGATGCCGTCCTCGCCGCCTCCCTGGACGGCAAGCTCCACCAGTTCGCCCTTCGGAACCCGCACCCCGAGGTGTCGTGGCAGTCGCTCTTCGGGAAGGTCTGGTACGAGGGGTACGCGCAGCCCGATTACGTCTGGCAGTCGACCGGCGGAACCGACGACTTCGAGGCGAAGTTCAGCCTGACCCCGCTGATCTACGGGACGCTGAAGGGGACGTTCTACGCCCTCATCCTCGCGATTCCGCTGGCGCTCGCCGGAGCTCTCTACACCTCGCAGTTCATGCACCCGGACCTTCGGTCGGTGGTCAAGCCGGTCGTGGAGGTGATGGCGGCGCTCCCGAGCGTCGTCCTCGGCTTCATCGCCGGGCTCTGGCTCGCACCGCAGGTCGAGAAGATCGTCCCGGGCATCCTCCTCATGCCGGTCGTCATCCCTCTCCTGGCCGTCCTGGCGGCGGCGGCGTGGGCGAAGGCGCCGGCGAGCGTCCGGACCCGGGTTCCCAACGGCTGGGAGGCGGTTCTCCTCGTGCCGCTCGTCGTGGCCGGCGGGGCGCTCGCGATCTGGCTCGGATTCGAGTTCGAGCGATTCTTCCTGGGAAGCGATTACCGGCACTTCCTCCTGACGGCTCTCGGGCTGACGTACGACCAGAGAAACTCCCTCGTCGTCGGCATCGCGATGGGTTTCGCCGTCATCCCGATCATCTTCACCGTGGCCGAGGATTCCCTCTCCAGCGTCCCCGCGGGCCTGACGGCCGGGTCGCTCGCCCTCGGCGCCACGCGGTGGCAGACGGCCCTCCGGACGGTCCTCCCGACGGCCTCGCCCGGGATCTTCTCCGCCGTGATGATCGGCTTCGGCCGGGCCGTGGGGGAGACGATGATCGTCCTGATGGCCACCGGGAACACCCCGGTGATGGACTCGTCGATCTTCAACGGGTTCCGCGCGCTCTCGGCGAACATCGCGGTGGAGCTGCCCGAGGCGCCGGAAGGCGGGACGCTCTTTCGCGTCCTCTTCCTGGCGGCCCTCCTTCTCTTCCTGATGACGTTCGTCGTGAACACGGCGGCCGAGCTGGTGCGGCTCCGCCTCCGGAAGAAGTACAGGACGTTCGAATGAGCAGCAATGCCCGTCCGGGCCCGACGCGAAAGGCCGGGCTCTTCCGCAGCGGCGAGCCGTTCGTCTGGATCACCGGCAGCGGCCTGGCGGCCGCGGTGCTGATGGTGGCCGGCCTCCTCTTCCTCGTCCTCAGGAACGGCCTCGGCTTCTTCTGGCCCGCGGACGTCTTCCAGTACACCCTCGAGGACGGGCGGGCCGTGGCGGGCCCGGTCGCGGCGCGGGAGAGAGTCCCCGATCCGGGAGCGGCCCCGGGCACTCCTTCCCGGTGGCGGATCAAGGTGAAGCAGGGGAATCGCGACATCACCGGCGAGGACTTCATCTGGATCGACGAGTCCGCGATCCGCTCCACGTCGAGGCCTGCGGACGTGATCGCCTTCGAGCGGCGCGAGTGGGGCGCCTTCTACGGGTGGGTGAAGGAGGTCCGGGACGGCGAGCGCGTCGTCGCCTCGGGGCGCGACGCCTCGTGGAAGGCGATGAACGAACTCCTCCCGAAGGCGCTCGACGTCTACGAGGAGGCGCTCACCCTCGAGAAGGACCGGATCGGAGCGGTGAACTTCGAGAAGGAGAAGCTTCGCCTGGCCCGGAAGAAGCTCGAGCGCGAGGGCCTGTCGTCGGGAACCGAGATCAAGGCCCTCCAGATCGAGGAGACACGGCTCGATGCCGAGTACGACCGGCTTCTCGGGAAGCTCCAGGCCGTGCGCGCCCGCGTGACGACCGTCCTCGTCCTCGAAACGGCGGGAGGCCGGCAGAAGGAGCTCTCCCTCTTCCAGGTCGTGAGGGCCGACCGCCCGAACGAGATGGGGGCACTCGCGAAGTCGGCGCGCTACGCGGCGAACGTCTGGTCCTTCGTCTCGGAGGACCCGCGCGAGTCGAACACCGAAGGGGGCGTCTTCCCGGCCATCTTCGGCACCGTCCTGATGGTTCTCATCATGAGCATGGTCGTGACGCCGCTCGGGGTCCTCACGGCCTTCTACCTGCGCGAGTACGCGAAGCAGGGGCCCGATCGTCAGCGCCGTGCGGATCGCCGTGAACAACCTCGCGGGCGTCCCGTCGATCGTCTACGGCGTCTTCGGCCTCGGCTTCTTCATCTACTTCCTCGGCGGGTCGATCGACCGCCTCTTCTTCTCCGAGGCGCTGCCGACGCCGACGTGGGGCACGGGGGGGATCCTCTGGGCCTCGCTGACCCTCTCGCTCCTGACCGTCCCGGTCGTCATCGTCTCGGCGGAAGAGGGCCTCGCAGCGATCCCCCGCGGCATGCGCGAGGCCTCGCTCGCGCTCGGGGCGACGAAGTTCGAGACGATGTGGCGGGTCGTCCTCCCGGCCGTCATGCCCTCCATCCTCACCGGCCTGATCCTGGCGATGGCCCGGGCCGCCGGCGAGGTGGCGCCGCTGATGATCACGGGCGTCGTCAAGCTCGCCCCGGCCCTGCCGATCGACGGCTTCGCGCCGTTCCTCCACCTCGACCGGAAGTTCATGCACCTCGGGTTCCACATCTACGACGTCGGCTTCCAGTCGCCGAACGTCGACGCGGCGCGGCCCATGGTCTTCACCACGACGATCCTCCTGATCGTCCTCGTCGTCGCCCTCAACCTCACGGCGATCGTCATCCGCGGCCGGCTTCGCAGGAAGCTCCGCTCGTCGGGAATCTGAGATCCGTCATCATGGAAACACAGATCATGACCTCACCGACGCCCGCCCTCGCCATCGAGTCCCGGGCCCTCGCCCGCCCCGCCCCCGGCCCTCATCGAGCTGAAGAAGTTCAACTTCTGGTACGGAGAGAAGCAGGCGCTCTTCGACATCGACCTGACGGTGAAGGAGCGCTCCGTGACGGCCTTCATCGGGCCGTCCGGCTGCGGGAAGTCGACGCTCCTCAGGTGCCTGAACCGGATGAACGACCTGATCGACGGGGTCCGCTCCGAAGGGTCGCTCCGGGTGAACGGAGAGGACCTCTACGGCGCCGACGTCGACGTCGTGGACGTCCGCAAGCGGCTCGGGATGGTCTTCCAGAAGTCGAACCCGTTCCCGAAGTCGATCTTCGAGAACGTCGTCTACGGCCTGAGGATCCAGGGGGAGCGGAACCGGACGCGGCTTCGCGACGCGTGCGAGGCTGCGTTGAAGGGCGCGGCGCTCTGGGACGAGGTGAAGGACCGGCTGGACGACAGCGCCCTCTCGCTCTCCGGTGGACAGATGCAGCGCCTCTGCATCGCGCGCGCCCTCGCCGTCGAGCCCGAGGTCGTCCTGATGGACGAGCCCTGCTCGGCCCTCGACCCGATCGCGACCGCGAAGATCGAGGAGCTGATCTTCAGCCTGAAGGACCGGTTCACGATCGTCATCGTGACGCACAACATGCAGCAGGCCGCGCGCGTCTCGGAGGAGACCGGCTTCTTCATGCTCGGCAAGCTCGTCGAGTTCGACAAGACCGACGTGATCTTCACGCGCCCGAGGCAGAAGATGACCGAGGATTACATTACCGGGAGATTCGGATGAGCGACGGGGGCCCGGAGGGACAGGGCGGACCGAAAGGCGCCGGACGGCCGGAGGGGCTCCGGCCCGCTGGCGGATCGCCGTCGTCGAGGACGACGAGGACCTCGCCTTCACCCTCCTCTACAGCCTCCGGAAGGACGGCCGGTTCGAGCCGGTGCGGTACGCCGGCGGGCTCGTCGCGCTCGACGAGATGACGGAACGGCCTCCCGACCTCGTCCTCCTCGACCTCAACCTTCCCGACGTCGACGGCCTGACGATCTGCCGCGAGCTGCGGCGCCACGAGGCGACGCGCCGCGTGCCGATCCTCATGCTGACGGCCCGGGCCGAGGAGCGCGACAAGCTCCTCGGCTTCGACCTCGGGGCCGACGACTACGTCACGAAGCCCTTCTCGATGAAGGAGCTCCTGGCGCGGATCGTCGCCCACCTGCGGCGTGGCGGCGGCGGCAGTCCGGCGGCGGACGACGTGTTCGACAACGGGAAGCTCCGCGTCGACCGGTCGCGCCACCTCGTGGAGCGAGACGGCCGGGCCATTCACCTGACGAAGAAGGAGTTCGACCTCCTCTGGCTCCTCATCAGGAGCGGCGGGCGGGTCGTGAGCCGGGAGACGATCCTCTCGCGCCTGTGGGACTACGCCGCCGACGTCGAGACCCGGACGGTCGACGTCCACGTCCGCTCGCTCCGAAAGAAGATCGGGGACGACGTCGTGGAGACCGTGGTCGGAGTCGGCTACAGGTTCCCGACATGAAGCCGGCCGTCCCGAGGCGGGCCCGTCCGGCGCTCGAGGCGCTGGTCCTGGGCGCGATCACGGTCGGCGTCGTCGGCCTGGAGCCGCGCGCGCTCCTTGCGGGGGCGCTCGTGGCGACGGTCTTCTTCGTGATCCGGCTGCGGAGGATGCGCGAGCTGGACCGGGTGCGCGACGGCGTCGCCACGGCGGCCGGAGGGACGCGGCCCGAAGAGTGGCGCGGGCTTTCCCCGGAGACGGAGCCCGTCTTCCACGCGCTCCACCGGTTCGCCGACCTCGTGGCCCGGGAGCGGGAAGGGAGCGAGAAGGCCCGCGTCCTGGCCCGCACCGTCTTCGAGGAGGTGCCGGTCGGGCTCGTGGTCGTCGACCGCTCGCTGGCCGTTCTCGACGTGAACCCCGCGGCCCGCCTTCTCTTCGGCGTGCCTCCGGACGCCGCCTGCCCCGCCCTTCACGACGTCGTGAGGGACCCGCAGGTCCTCGGCCTCTTCCGCTCCCTCATCGGTGCGGGCAGGGCGGGGGATGAGACACCTCTCCCCTTGATCGTCAAGGTCGAGGGGCGCGAGGGGGGCGAACGGCTCCTGGAGGTGGCGGCCCGGGCGGTCCCGGGCGCGCACGTGGACGGCGAGCCGGCCGCGATCGGAGTGGCGCGCGACGTGACGGAGCGGGAGCGGACCGAGCGGATGCGCCGGCAGTTCGTGGCCGACGTCTCCCACGAGCTCCGGACGCCGCTTGCCACGATTCGGGCCGCGGCCGAGGCGCTGACCGGGGAGGAGTCGCTGGACGAGGGCGCCGCCCGGCTCGCCGCGATCCTCGAGCGGCAGGCGGGGCAGATGCAGGACCTCGTCTCGGATCTCACCGACCTCTCGCAGATCGAGTCGGGCGCGGTCACGCTCCAGCTCGAGGACGTCCCCCTCCAGGGGATTCTCGCGGGCGTCGCGAAGGACCTCGAGGGCGCCGCACGCGCGAAGTCCGTCGAGGTGGCGCTGGAAGCAGGGTCCGGTCTCGCCGTGAGGGGCGACCGACGGCGCCTCGCGCAGGTCTTCCGGAACCTCGTCGACAACGCCGTCAAGTTCTCGCCGGGAGGCGCCCGGGTCGACATCGTGGCCCGGGCGCGGCGTGGCCCCGCGGGCGGGGAGATCCTGGTCGACGTGATCGACCGTGGCATCGGGATCCCCGCGAGCGAGCAGGCGAAGGTCTTCCAGCGCTTCTACCGCGTCGACCCGTCCCGGTCGAAGACGACGCCCGGGACAGGGCTCGGGCTCGCCATCGTCAAGCACCTTCTCATCCTCCACGGCGGGTCGATCCGCGTGGAATCCGAGCCGCTGCGCGGGAGCCGCTTCACCGTCTCGCTCCCCGCCGCCGCGGCCGCCGACCTCGCCCTGAAGGAGGCCTCATGAAAGAGCACTTCACCGATCTCCTCGAGCAGCTCCGCCGCCAGCTCATCGGCATGGGCGCGGAAGTCGAGAGCCAGATCCGCGTCGCGATCGAGGCCCTGATCGAGGGCGACGCGGCGAAGGCCCGCGGCGTCTGCGAGCGGGACCCGGTCGTCGACGACCTCGAGGTGAAGAACGAGGAGGCGGTGATCCACCTCCTCGCCACGCAGCAGCCGGTGGCGAGCGACCTGCGGCTCCTCGTCGCCGCGATCCGGATCAACGCGGACCTCGAGCGGATCGGCGACCACGCGGTGAACATCGCCGAGGCGGCCGAGCGGCTCGCCGGGGCGAAGCCCTTCAAGCCGTGGATCGACATTCCCCACATGGCCGAGGTGGTACGCGGGATGCTCCGCGACGCCCTCGACGCCCTCGTCCGCCGCGACGCCGTCCTCGCCAAGGAGGTCCTCCTGCGCGACGACGTCGTCGACGCCAAGAACCTCTCTCTCATCCGCGAGCTCCTGACTTACATGGCCGAGAACCCGGCGCTCATCAGCCGGTCGATCGAGATCATGTCGATCTCGAAGAACCTGGAGCGCGTCGCCGACCTCGCGACGAACATCGCCGAGGAGACGATCTTCATCGCCGAGGGGCTCGTCATCAAGCACCAGGGAAACACCACGGACGAGACGTCGGGGCGCTGAGTCTCCAAGGCCGTCAGCCCCGGGCGAAGGCGAGGATCTTCTCCTTCACGACCGTTCCCGGCCCGAGGACGGCGGCGAGGGCCCGCGCGTAGCTCGCCAGCTGCGGGGCGTAGAGGGCTTCCCGCTCGGCGCGAACGGCGGCCGTCGGGATCCGGTCCGTTTTCCAGTCGACGACGACCCAGCCGTCGGCTTCCTCGAAGAGGAGGTCGATCTTCCCTTCGACGAGAGGAGCATCCTCGAGCGCCTCGTCGCGGAAGAGGACCGGGAGCTCGACGAAGCGGCGCCCGGCGGCGCGGGCGCGGGCCACGACGGTTCGGGAGAGGAGGTGCGAGACGAGCCGGACCGCTTCCTCCGTCGCGGCCGCGTCCAGGACGGTCGTCGCGGCGGCGACCGCGTCGCGGGCCGAGGCGGGAGTCGTGCGCGCCGGATCGAGGATCAGCTCCATCGCCTCGTGAACGGCGCTGCCGAGCCTCACGGCGCGGGCCTGGACCTCCTCGCTGCGCTCGAAGGAGGGGAGGTCTTCGAGGGAGTCCGGTGCGGGGGACGCGCCCGGCTGCCAATGACCGTCCTTCTCGCCCGACCGACGAAGAGGTCGTGAGGAGGTTGCGCGAGCCCGCTCGAGGCGAGCCTCGGCCGCGGCGATCTCCACCTCGAGGTCGACGGCGTCGGCCGGCACCGCGGTCCGCTCCGGGGGAGGAGGGACGGAGATGTCGGGCGCCACGACCTCGACGAGGTGCGCGATCTCCGGCGGCGGCCCCTCGGCGAAGGCGATCGGCTCGAGGAGACTCTTCCCGATGCGGTCGGTGACGTCGCCGTCCCTTTTCCGCTTGCGCCTCCGGAACCAGGACAGGACGAGCGTCTTCCGTGGCCGGGTCAGCGCGACGTAGAGAAGGCGTTTCTCCTCGGCGCGCCGGCGCAGGGCGTCCCATCCTTCGACGACGCGCAGGCCGGGCGTCCCGATCGTCTCCCCGCCGAGAGGGACCTTGAAGGCGAGCATTCCCCCGGCGCGGTTGTAGAAGACCTTCTGGTTGGTGCCAGCCCTGTCCCGGTCGCGGAAGCCGAGGCTCGCGACGACGACGGTGTCGAACTCGAGACCTTTCGACTTGTGGAGCGTCAGGAGGCGGACGGCCTCCTCGTCCTCCTCGAAGGCGCGCGGCTCGGCCGTCCTCTCCTCGAGCCGGAGGGAGAGGCGGGCGACCGCCTCGCGGAAGGGGAGCCCTTCGGCGTCGAGCCCGCGCGCGAGGACGAGGAGCCGCTCGAGGTTCGCTGAAGCCTGGAGAGGGTTCACGACGGCGCCGTTCTCGACGGCTGCGAGGGCGCGGCGGACGGCGAGAAGCTCGAGAAGCGTCTCGGCGAGCGGGCGCTCGAGCCGTCGCGACCGGAGCGAGGAGAGGAACGCGAGCGCATCGCCGACGGGCCCGGAGTCCGGAGCGGTCGTGGGGTCGTCGAACCGCGTGCCGGTCTCGGCGGCGTCCAGGAGCTCGACGTCGGTCAGGGCGAAGAGGAACGACTTGAGGGCGGCGACGGTCGATATCCCGTCGGACGGGTCGTCGACGGCCCTGAGCGCGGCGACGACGGCGGCCGTCTCCTCGCGCCGATAGAAGCTGACGCCGCCGTCGAGGACCGCCGGGATGCCGGCGTCGCGGAAGACGTCCTGGAACGTGTCGATCGCGTCGTTCGAGCCGAGAAGGACGGCGACTCCGCGGTACCCGCCCGCGGCGAACCGCGACCTCAGGAGGTTGGCGACCGCGCGCGCTTCCTGGATCGTCGCGTGCGCCTCGGTGGCCTCGTCGTCCTCGTCGTCCGCCTCGTCGCCCTCGTCAGGAGTCTCCGGCACCGGCGGGGCCGCGAGGTAGACCACCTCTCCCGCGCCGTGCGCGGCCGCGGATTCCGGGCTCGGGACGAGCGGGGCGTTCTCCACCTCCCACGGTTCGTCCGGGGCGCCGACGAAGGCACGGTCGAAAAGGGCGTTGACGAACGAGAGGATCCGGGGGGCCGAGCGGAAATTCGTGACGAGCGAGAGGCGCGCCTCGGCGCCGAAGCTCCCGGCGACGCGCCGATACGTCTCGACGTCGGCCCGCCGGAAGCGGTAGATGGACTGCTTCGGGTCGCCGACGAGGAAGAGGGCCCCCCCGGCCGGCGAGAGCTCCTCCCACTCCACACGGTCCTGTTCCCCCTCGGGGGCGGCGAGGCGCATCACGACCTCGGCCTGGACCGGGTCGGTGTCCTGGAACTCGTCGACGACGAGGTGGGGGAACCGTGCCTGGAAGTGCTCCCGCGCCGCCCGGGAGTTGCGGAGGAGATCCCTCGCCGCAAGGAGCAGGTCGTCGAAGTCGAGGAGGCCACGCCGGAGCTTCTCGTCGGCGAGCCTCGGGAGGAAACCGTCGCGGATCTGAGCGACGAGCCGGGCGAGGAGCTTCTCGTCGGGCAGGGCGGCGAGCCGCGCGGGAAGGGCCTTCCAGCCGTCGCGGAACGCTTCGGCCCTCTCTTTCGTCTCCCCCGCGAAGAGCCCGCGCTTGCCGGGCCGGAAGCTGATCTCCGTCAGCGGGTGGAACCCGGCGAGCCCGTCGAGGTCGAGGTCGAGGAGGGCGCGGACCTCGTCGAGCGCCGAGCGGATGAAGAGGACCTTGGTATCGCGGCGGAGGTCGGGAGGGATCTCCGCGACCACCTGCTCTCCGGCACCGACGAGACTCTCGAGCTCGGTCCGCACGAACGGGAGCGGGTCGTCGGGGACGGTGCACGACAGGACGAGGGTCCGCTCCGCGTGGATCGTCGCGGCGAGCTCGCGGAGAGCCTCCGGAGCGAGGCCGCGCCGGAGCGCGTCGGTGGCGGGGCCTCCTGCGCGCGCCGTCTCGTCGACCCACCGCGAGAAGACCTCCTCGAAGAGCTCGAGGGCGACCCCTTCCTCGGGCGTGACGAACTCGGGGTCGACGCGGGCCTCGACGGGCCGCTCGCGAAGCAGGCGCGAGCAGAAGGAGTGGATCGTCGAGACCTCGGCGGATTCGAGCTCTCGGCGCGCGGCGGCGGCCCTCTCGCGATGAACGGGGTCCCTCGCGGTGCGCGTGACCTCGTCGAAGCGGCGCCGGAGCCTCTCCTTCATCTCGCCGGCGGCTTTCTCCGTGAAGGTCATCGCGGCGATCGAAGAGAGCGGCCGCTCCTCCTCGACGACGAGGTGGACGATCCGGTCGATGAGCGTCTTCGTCTTTCCGGTCCCGGCCGAGGCCTCGACGAGGAGCGAGCGCTGGACCTCCCGGACGGCGGTCTGGCGCGCGGCGTCGTCGACGAGGCCGCTCACGGGATCTCCGCCAGGGCGCAGAGAGGCGCGTCGGGCCGCGCGACGGACTCGGCCTCGCGCTTGGCGTCGTAGACGCGCCGGTGTCCCGGTCCGCAGACGGCCGCGACGTCGCAGTACGAGCAGAGGGTCGCTCCCGCGGAGAGAGAAGCCGTGCGCGGCAGGAGATCTCCCTCCCGGACCGCGGCGTCGAGAAGGCCGACGACGCGGTGGAACGAGGCGACGGCCTCCCCGGTCGCGGCCGGGTCGAACGTCACGGAGACTGCTTCGGGCGGACCCCCCTTTCTCCCGGGAGAAACGAACAGGTACTCCGACGAGACCTCCGTGGCGCCGAGGGCGCGCGCTGCAAGGGCGTAGACGGCAAGCTGCACCTTCTCGCCGCCGACGATCCGCCAGCCCTTCTTGTTCGTCTTTCCGAACGGCTTCGGGCTTGCGAACTTGTAGTCGACGACGCGGGCGAGCTCGCCGTTGCGGTCGAGGCGGTCGATGCGCCCCGCGAGCGAGGCGCGCGCGCACCCGTCGCCGGCCGTGACTTCCAGCCCGGATGGGGACCCGAAGCGGACCTCCGATCCGGCCAGGGGGAGGGGTTGCCCGCGCTCGGCCTCGAGACCGGCGACGGCGCGGAGGAGGGCCGAGAGACGGGCGGCGGCGGTCTCGGCGAGGACGGGAGGGAGGTCGATCTCCCAGGAGGCGAGGAATGAGCGGAGCTCCCTCTCGGCCTCGGCGTCGCCGCGGGTCCGGAGGACGTCGGCGAACGCCCGGCCCGTCCGGATCGTTTCCTTCGCGATGGAGTCGAGCGCCGCGTGCGCCAGCTCGCCGACGGTACGGCCGTCGAGAACGAGCGCGCCGGGTGGTTCTTCCGGTGCGGAGAGGCCGAGGGCCTCGACGAGGAAGGCCCTGTAGGCGCAGGCGGAGAGCCGCTCGAGCCGGCTCGGCGAGACGACGCGCCCCTCGAACAGAAGCGCTCGCGGGGCGCGCCCGAGCCGCCCTTCGTACTCCGTGTACCGCGCTTCGGCGCGGGCCCGTCCGCGGCGGAGAGAGCGCTCGAGCGGCTCGAGGTCCCGAGGGAGGGCCGCGGCGAGCTGCGGCGCGCGGGCGAGGGCGCTCCGAAGGGCCTCGTCTCCGTCGACGAAGGGGGCGGCCACGGATCGTCGGCCGAGCCGAATCCACCTCACGTCGAGAGCCGCCGCCATCACGGGGTCGGCGAGGGACGCCTCGGAGACGGCGCTTCCGGCGCGCTTCTCGAGGAGGTCGAGGAGGAACGGCGAAAGGAGACGCGGCCGGTCGGTCGCGGCTTCGCGGCGAGCGGCGAGGAGGACGAGGCGGCGCCGGGCGGCGCCGAGGGCGAGCTGGAACAGGAAGCGCTCCTCTCGCGCGTGGCGCCGCCCGGTCCGCGGCGCGAGGAAGACCTTCGCCCTCGCGGAGACGGCTTTCCGCTCGTCGTCGAAGAGGAGCGGGTCGGGACGTCCCGCGCGAGGGAAAGACTGCTCGACGAGGCCGGGGACGAGGACGACGTCGAAGAGGAGGCCACGCGCGGAGACATGGGCCAGAAGGGACACACCGTCTCGCTCGAATCGCCCCTGCCGCACGGGCGTTTCCTCGAGGGCCGCGGAGAGGAGGGGGAGGAGCTCGGAGGCGGCGACCGTCGCGGCTGGATCGACGGCTTCGAGCTCCTCGAGGCGCGCGGCTGCCATCGCGATCTCGCCCGCCGAGGCGAGGTGGCCGAGGAGGGCGCTGCCGCCCGCGGCGATCCTGCCGGCCCACGCGCCCCAGGAAGCCGGCGCGGTGTCGGGGAGGACGGGGGAGAGGAGGTCTACGACGGAACGGAGCGCCTCCAGGTCGAGCCGGACCTTCGTGTCCCTTCTCGAGAGGCGCCCTTCGGCCTCCGCAGGCTCTGCGGGTGCGGCTCGGCCGAGGCGGTCGTCGAGGCGCCGCTTCAGGTCCTCCCAGCTCTCTCTGGCGCGGAGCTCGACGAGGGCCCGCGCGACGCGGGCGCGCGTGCCGGGAGTGACGAGGGCGAGACCCTCGAGAACGTCGACGAGCGAGAGGAGCGCGTCCGGCGCGAAGCCGGAGGACGGGAGCTCGACGAGCCCGGTCGCAGCGCGGGCGATCGGAGTCCTCGAGAAACCTGCGCCGGCCGGCCGGAAGAACGGGATCCTCCTCAGCGACAGCTCGGCGACGAGCGCTGGCTCCTGCCTGGCCGGGTCGCGCACGAGGACGGCGATCCGGTGGAGCGGGACGCCCTCGTCCACGGCCCGGAGGATCTCGCGGACGACCTCGCGCGCCTCGGAGTGCTCCGAGGGCGCGACGACGACGGAAACGCCGCTCTCGACGGCCGTCCGCGGCAGTGCTCGCGGACTGGCGCCGAGAATCCTGGAGAAGAGGACCGCCCGCACCGGAGGGATTCCGTCGCCCGTCTCCTCGGCCTCGCCGTCGACGGGGACGAAGGCGACGACCGGCCTCCCCGCGGCGACGGCCGAGAGGAGAGCCTCGCGGACTCCGCCCAGGTCGTAGAGGCCGTAGACGAGGAGCGGGTCGGGGCGGGAGGAAACCGTCGCGGCCGCGGCGCGTTCGAGGACGGAGTCGGGGTCGGAGAAGGCGGAACGAAGCTCCTCGAAACGGGTGAGGACCGCGGCGACCTTCCCGAGGAATTCGGCGCGGTCGGGCGTTCTCGAGGCGGCGGGAAGGAGCTCGACGAGCCGGGAGGCGGCGATGCCTGCGCCGCGCAGGTCGGCGGCAGTCCGCACGACGAGAGCTGCGGTCGAGGGGCGCTCGCGCAGGACGTCGAAGACGTCTCCCTCGGGCGTGTCGAGGATCGCCCGGCGGGCGAGGAGCGCCTCGCCGAGGGGAGGCAGCGGCGGTCGCGGGTCGGGACCCTCGAGCCGCTCGCGCGCGAGGTCCAGGAACGTGAGGAAGCGGAGGTTGGCGATGCCGCCGAACGCCTCTGCCGCGCGCCGCCTCAGGTAAACGCCGAGGAGGTTCGAGCCGACGAGTACGTCGACGGCACGCAGCGGATCGGGCGCCTTGAGAATGCGGACCTCGTCGAGGAATCGCGCCTCGAGGGAGGCGAAGTCGCCGACGTACAGGGTGTGGCCGGGAGTCGCCGCCATCTCGCCCAGTGTACGGGGGCGAAGGCCGGAACGGAGGTCAGCTCTCTTTCCAGCGGGGGGAGCGGGCGGCTTCTATTCCGAGAAGATCGAGGATTCGCTGCGTGACGAAGCCGAGGAGGTCTTCGATCGACTTCGGCTGCGTGTAGAAGCCGGGGCTCGCGGGGAGGACCGTCGCCCCGGCCTGTGCAGCCTTCACCATCGCCTCGAGGCTCGGGAGGGGGAGGGGCGCCTCGCGCGGTACGAGGATGAGGGTGCGCCGCTCTTTCAGGTGAACGTAGGCCGCGCGGGTCAGGAGGTTGTCGCAGATGCCGTACGCGACCTTCGAGAGCGTCGTCGCGCTGCACGGGACGACGACCATCCCGGCCGTCCGGAAGGAGCCGGAGGCGATGGCGGCCCCGACGTCCTTGTTCGAATGGACGACGTCGGCGAGGGATGCGAGCTCCTCGAAGGGCACCGCGAGCTCGTCGGCGGCGACGCGCCTCGCCCCGTCCGTCGCGACCAGGTGGACCTCGACGGCCGCGAGGCGGCGGAGGGTCTCGAGGAGGTCCCTGGCGTAGGGGATCCCGGAGGCGCCCGAGATTCCGACGACGACGCGGCGCGAAACGGTGTCGGCCATGGGGCGCAGTCTAGCCGCCGGGGTGCTCGCCGACGACTTCGAACGTCCAGGCGCGGACGCTCGTGAGCGCAGCCGCGGCACGCTCTGTCTCCTGGCTGGGATGGGTCACCTCGAGGAGGAAGAGTCCCTGCTCGGGGCGGGCGAGCAGGCGCCAGGGGAGAGCGATTCCCAGGGCGAAGGACCGGAGGGCGGCCTCGTCCTTCCCTTCGACGAAAAGGACTCGCGTCACGGCCTGGCTGCCCCTCCTCCGCGTAGAATCCGGCGCGGAAGCGCACGGGGTCCGGTGGCCCTCCTGGTCTTCAAAACCAGCGTGCACGCTCCGAGAGGAGCGGCGGGTGGGTTCGACTCCCACACGCTTCCGCCAATTTTTCTCCTTCGAATCAAGACCTGATCCCGTGGCTATTTCGGGAGGGGATGCGGCTCGGAGAAGCCGCGCTTTCGGACGTCTTCGATGAGCTCCTGGTCCGTCTTGAGGGGTTTGTTGCCGCCGTAGCTCGCGTCGTCGCGGTACTGCGGCGTGCAGCCGGGCGTCTTCCGGCAGGCGTCGGCGGCCTCGTCCCACTCGCGGCGCGCGCGGTCCCGGCTGGAGCTGCGGGTCCGCTCGGGGACGGCGAGGCCCTTCGCGACGGCCTTGTCCATGCGACGCTGGGCTCGGGCCGCTTCGGGGTCGCTGCCCGCGGATTCTTCCCCCTTGGACGCGGTGGATGCTGAGCGCGTGTGGGCGCCCGAGTGGGACGCGGAGGCCTCCGCAGCTTCCGTCGGGTCGACGGTCTGGACGTCGTCGAACGAGACCTGTCGCGCCGGTGTCCCCTTCGCCTTCATCAGAGCGGCGTGCTCGGAGAGTGTCTTCGGCCGGGCCGCCTCGCTCGAGCGGCCGAGGGCCGGCGCAGCGCGCGCCGTCGGTGCGGGAGTCGGAAGGGCCGTCGTTGCTGGCGTCGCCGCCTGCGGAAGCAGGAGCGCGAAAGTGAGGGCGAAAGCGAACATGCCGGGCCTCGTGAGCCGGGGATTATGCCGGAGCCGAGCCCCGGGGACCGCCCTAGAATAGAAAATCAAGACCTGACCCTGATAATCTCCCGAGATGGAGTCGGCGGCGACGGGGGCATCCGACCCGGGCGGGGGATGACGGGGGAAGCGCGGAATCGGCTCCTGGTGAGGATCGCGCACGAGCTGGACGGAACGCTCAATCTCGACGAAGTGCTGGGCCGGCTCCTCGACACGCTCCGGGCTGCGGTCGGATACGACGCCGCCGGGATCTTCGTCCTGAACCGGGAGGAAGTCTTCCCGGGGTACGGAGTCTCGTGGAGGAAGATCGCAGCGACGGTTCGACGAGGATTCGACGGACCGCTTCCCGACATCGACCGGCTCCTCGCCCTGGGCCAGGGGCTGGTCGGACATGCGCTCCAGACCGGCGAGGCCGCCGTGGCGCCCGACGTCCGCCTCGATCCGCGATACGTGATGGGGCGTCCCGGGACGCGGTCGGAGCTGGCCGTCCCGGTGTATGCGGGAGGGCGTCTCGTCGGCGCGATGAACCTCGAGAGCGACGAACCCGGCGCCTACGGCGAGGAAGACGTGGAGACGCTGCGCCTCTTCGCGGACGCGGCCGCGATCGCGGTCGAGAAGGCGATCCTCTACCGCCTCTTCGTCCAGAAGGAGCGTCTCGAGGAGCAGCTCCGCCTCGCGCTCGAAGCCGGGGGCAGACGGGCGCCAGAGCCTGGCCCGGCATCCCCGGCTGGGATGCCGCGGGCTTCTCCTGTCCGCGCTACGAGATCGGAGGGGACTACTACGACCACATCCCCCTCGCAGACGGAAGGCTGGGGCTCGTCGTCGCGGACGTGTCGGGAAAGGGAAGCCTGGCCGCGATGACCCTGACCACCTTCCGCGCCATCCTGCGGAGCCAGGTGGAGGGGGAGCCCGAACCCGTTCGGACGGCGGCCGCCGCCAACCTCCTCCTCCGCGAGAGAATGGCACCGACGGAATACGTCACCGCGGTCTACGGCGTCCTCGACGCGGCCCGGGGGCACCTCGACTATGCCAACTGCGGGCACACTCCACCGCTCCTCGTCCGCGCGGACGGCCGGTATTCCAAGCTGACGACCGGCGGGCCGCCCCTCGGCCTCCTCGCGGGTGCCCGGTACGTCGCCGGGGAGGTCACGGTGGAGCCGAGCGACCTCCTCGTCCTCTACACCGACGGAGTCGTCGAGGCGGAGGGGGCGGGTGGCGAGGAATTCGGTGTCGACCGCCTCGCCGGAGTCGTGTGCGCCTCGCGTCACCTGCCGAGCGGGAGTCTGATCGAGGAGGTCGTGCGGGCCACGGCCGAGTTCTGCGGCTCCGCCGAATACGCCGACGACTTCACCGTTCTCGTCCTGAAGAGGCTCCCGCGGGCCTGATTCCCGTATAATAGAAAATCAAGACCTGACCCCATTCCGGGGCTTGACCCCATTTCGGGACTAGGATCCGAGGCAGGATGACGTGTCTTCTTGCTTCGCTGGTACTCGCAGTCGCGCTTCCCGCCCCCGCGCAGGCAGGGCCTCCCGCGGAGGCCGGGACGTTTCGGGCTCCCGACCTGGCCGAGCTGACGGTCCTCGAACCGGGAATCCGGCTCGACGTCCGCTACGCGCGGAGCGACAACTTCCTGGGCGTGCCCGTTTACAGGGAGGCGCGGGCGTTCCTGCAGCGTCCTGCCGCCGAGGCGGTCGCGAGGGTCCACCGGAAGCTGGCCGAAAAGGGCTACGGCCTGATGGTCTTTGACGGCTACCGGCCCTGGGCGGTGACGAAGGCGTTCTGGGACGCGACGCCCGACGAAAAGAAGCTCTTCGTCGCGAATCCCGCACGCGGCTCGAGGCACAACCGGGGTTGCTCGATCGACCTGACGCTCTACCACCTCGACACCGGCAAAGCCGCCGACATGGGGTCCGGCTACGACGAGTTCAGCACGCGGTCCTACGCGACCTGGGAGGGCGGGACGAAGGAGCAGCTCGACCGCCGGGAACTCCTCCGGGGCGCGATGGAGCGCGAGGGGTTCTTCGTCTACCCGTGGGAGTGGTGGCACTTCGACTTCAAGGACTGGCGCGACTACCCGCTCCTCGACGTGCCGCTCGAGAAGCTCGGGAGGCCCGCGGCGGCGCCGGCCACGAAAACTCCCTGACGGTCGTCGTATCCTCCGCGCCGATGGCCCAGAGGATTCTCATCTGCGACGACGAGGGCGACATCCGCGAGTCGCTCCGGGAAATGCTGCTCGACGAGGGCTACGACGTGACGGCCGTCTCCGCGGGGCCGAACGCCGTCGCCGAGGCTCCCGATCACGACGCCCTCCTCCTCGACATCAAGATGCCGGGTCAGGACGGCCTCGAGACGCTCGCCCAGATCCGCAAGCGGGGCGTCACGACTCCGGTCGTGATGATCTCGGGCCACGGCGACGTGAGGACGGCGATGGAGGCGATCCGGGCCGGCGCGAACGACTTCCTCGAGAAGCCTCTCGCAACAGAGCACGTGCTCAACGCCCTCCGCCGTGTCCTCGATTCTTCCCGCCTCACCCGCGAGAACCTCGAGCTGCGCAGCCGCCTCGGCCTGACGCGCCTCGTCGGCGACGCCCCCGTGGTGAAGAAGCTCCTCTCCGACGTGGCCCGCGCCGCGCCGACTCCCGCGACGATCCTGATCGTCGGGCCGAGCGGGACGGGCAAGGAGCTCGTCGCCCGGTCGATCCACGAGGGCTCGGCGGTGAGGGGCGGCCCGTTCATCCAGGTGAACTGCGCGGCGATTCCCGAGACCCTCATCGAGTCGGAGCTCTTCGGGCACGAGAAGGGGTCGTTCACCGGCGCCGAACGAAAGCAGGTGGGGAAGTTCGTCGAGGCCGACGGCGGGTCGATCTTCCTCGACGAGATCGGCGACATGTCCCTCTCGGCGCAGGCGAAGGTCCTCCGGGTCCTGCAGGAGGGCGAGGTCGAGCCGGTCGGCAGCCCGCGGGTCGTCCGCGTCAAGGTGCGCGTCATCGCCGCGACGAACCGCGACCTGACGGAGATGATCCGGCAGGGGAAGTTCCGCGAGGACCTCTTCTACCGGCTGAACGTCATCCCGCTGAAGACCCCCGCCCTCGCCGAGCACCCCGAAGACGTCCCGGCCCTCGTCCTCCACTTCGCCGAGCTCTTCGCGCGGACGAACAACTACCGGCCGAAGCGCTTCACCGACGACGCGCTCATGGCGCTCGCCGCACGCCCGTGGCCCGGAAACGTCCGGGAGCTGAAGAACCACGTCGAGCGGCTGATGATCATGGCCGACGGCGACGTCGTCGACTCGGTCGACGTCGAGGTCCCCGGCGAGGCGAGGCCCGAGGGGCCGGTCGTCGTCCGGGGCGGACGCGTGGTTCGCGAAGGTGAGCCGGAAGCGGCTGCGGAGGAGGCGGCTTTCGAAGCTCCGGCGGCCGCGGGAGCCGGTGCGCCGGCCCCGGACGAGGTCTGGCGCCGCCTCCTGGACGTGAAGACGCTCCAGGACTTCCAGGACGAGGCCGAAAAGCTCTACCTCGTCGCCAAGCTCGCCGAGAACGGCGGGAACGTCACGCGGACGGCCGAGGCCGTCGAGACCCCGCGGTCGAACCTCTACAAGAAGATGGACCGGTACGGCCTGAAGAAACGCGAGGACGCAACGGCATGAACGCAACGGAAGCGCTCCGCCACTTCGAGGAGACCGAGGCCCTTCTTTCGGGCCATTTCAAGCTCTCCTCCGGCCTTCACTCCGACAAGTACCTCCAGTGCGCGAAGGTTCTCCAGTGGCCCGAGCGCGCCGGCGCTCTCGGCGCCGAGCTCGGTGCGGTGCTCGAGCCCCTGAAAATCGATGTCGTCGTCTCCCCGGCGATGGGAGGACTCATCATCGGCCACGAGGTGGGACGCGCCCTTTCGCGCCGGGCGATCTTCACCGAACGGGTCGAGGGGGCGTTCGCCTTCCGTCGCGGCCTCGGGCTCGAGCCGGGCGAGCGGGTCGTCGTCGTCGAGGACGTCGTGACGACGGGGGGCTCGACGCGCGAGGTCCTGTCGCTCGTCAGGAGCCTGGGAGCCGAGCCGGTCGCCTGCGCTGCGGTCGTCGACCGCAGGGGTGCGGCCGCCGGGGGCGGAACGGAGAGTCTCGAGGGCCTGCCGTTTCGTTCGGTCCTCCGGATGGAGGTCCCGACGTGGAGCGAGACCGACTGTCCCTATTGCCGCCTCGGCCAGGAGATCGTCTCCCCCGGGTCCCGGCGCCTCGCCTCCGTCAAGCCGGCGGGTTGAGGCCCCGGTCGCCGCGCCGGAGCAGGAGCGGCAGGCCGACGACGCCGCAGGCGAGCGTCGTCATCAGGTGGACGGCGCCCGTGACGGTGGCGCCGAGGACGAGCGGCACACCTTCGAGCGCGAGCCCTGCCGCGAAGCCCGATTCCATCGGCCCGAACGTACCGGCGGGCGAGGGGAGAACCGAGGCCGAGAGGACCGACGCGAGCGACGCGAGCGCGAGCGCGGGGAGCGAGGGCGTCAGGCCGAGGGCTGAGAAGAGGAGCGTCAGCGCCGCGAAATGCCCCGCGAGAAACGCGACGGCCCCGGCGAACGCGAGCAGGTAGGCGCGCGGCGCTTCGCGGGCGACGCGCAGCCCCTCGGCCAGCTCGCCGAGCCCTCGCGCGAGCCGCGGCCGCGCCGAAAAGCGGCGCCCGGCGGATTCGACGAGCGGAACGCCGAGGCGAGGCATCAGGACGAGGAGGATCGTTCCCACGGCGACCGCTGCGGCCGTCGCCCCGCCGAGGACCGGGACGCCGCCCCTGAGGGCGAGGACCGCGGCCCCGGCCAGGCCGGCGAGGAGGAATGCGGCGCTGTCGAGGGTCTTCACGAGGACGAAGACGGCCCCGGCGCGTGCCCAGCCGGTGCCGAGGACGCGGCGGTAGAGCGCCCAGCTCGCCACTTCGCCGCCCCGGAAGGGAAGCACCTGGAGGAGAAACGTCGTCGCGCCCGAGACGGCCCAGGCCCGGCCGAAAGGGATCCGGTCGGCCGGGGGAAGGAGGAGGTTGAGCCGCGCCGCGCGGGCGGCGAAGCCGAGCGCGTAGATGCCGACACCCGCGGCGAGAAGCTCCGGGCGCGCGCTCGCGAGGCGGCCGAGGACGTCGGCGGGAGCGTGGGCGACCTGCCGGGCGAGAAGGCCGAGAAGGACGAGCCAGAGGAGCGTCAGCGCGGCGCGGCGCGAGAGAGTCCGCAGGGGCAGGCGGGTCCGCGTCTCCGGCTCAACCCCGGGCGTCGTCACGGTCTTCGGCGCCTCGTGCCGCCTCGTGGCGCCGCTGGCGAAGGAGGATCTCTTCCAGGAGCGTCCGGTTGATCGAGATGAGATCTGCGAGGAGGCCCGTCAGAAACGAGAGGAAGGAGCCTACGAGGAAGACCGTGGCGAGAAGGAGCGACTGGAGGTGGGCGCCGGGTGTTTCCCGGGTGGCGAGGAACCAGAGGTAGCGCCCGAAGAGCCCCGACCCGAGGACGAAGAGGATCGCCGACAGCCCCAGGAAGACGGGGAGCGGCTTGTAGAGGGCGGACATCCGGAGGATGTTGGCTCCCTGCACGAGGACGTAGCGCGAGGTCTTCCGGAAGAGCCGCGAGGGGCGGACCGGCGGGTTCGTGCCGACGCGGACGGAGCGGACCGCCATGTTCTTGTGTCCCGCCTGGATCAGCGTCTCGGTCGTGTAGGTCATCCGGGTGTAGACGTTCAGCCGGAGCGCCGCCTCGCGCGTGAGGGCCCGAAACCCCGACGTGGCGTCGGGGACGTCGGTCCCCGAGGCGCGCCTCACGACCCACGACCCGAGCCTCTGGACGAGCCGTTTCCCGGGCGAGAAATCGGCCTTCGTCGCGACGCCCCGGTTCCCGACGACGATCTCGGCTTCCCCTTTCAGGATCGGTTCGACCAGCGTGACGACGTCGGCCGCGGCGTACTGCCGGTCGGCGTCGGTCGAGACGATGACGTCGGCGCCGAGGGCGAGCGCGCGGTCGAGGCCCGCCCGCCACGCGACGGCCAGCCCGCGGTGGATGCCGAGCCGGAGGACGTGGTCGGCCCCGGCTTCCCTCGCAACGCGCGAGGTGGCGTCGGTCGAGCCGTCGTCCACGACGAGGATCTCGACCGTCGAGAAGCCGCGAACCTGCCGGGGCAGCTCGCGGACGGCAGCCGCGATCTGCTCCTCCTCGTCCCACGCGGGAATCTGGATGACGAGCTTCACGAGCGGCGAGCATAGCCGACGGTCGGCCTGTTCGGCTTCCCGCAGGGATCGTCGTATGGTCCGCGCCATGGCGGGATTCGTGGAACGCCATCTCTTCCGGATCATCGACACCTACCCGCCCTACCTTGGTGCCGGGACCTCTCCGCCAGAGGCGAGCCCCCCTAGGGTCAGCTGCTCCTTTGGAACCGCAACCCTTGACGCAGGCTCCTCTACTGGCGACCTGGTTCCTCCGTCCCACTCGGGCCGCTTTGGGCGGCCCAGCTAGGCCGGCCGCACGGGAAGACCGAGCGAGGGGCAGAAGGGGCGGGTCCGCGCAGAGGCATCGGCCCGCCCCGTCTCGTCCTCTCCCGGTATTTCCCCGGCAGACGGTTCTCGGAGAAGATGAGGTCATGGCGAAGCTCGCCGCCTCCATCCTCTCCGCAGACTTCGGCCGTCTCGCCGCCCACGCCCGCGAGGCCGTCGCCGCCGGGGCCGACTGGCTCCACGTCGACGTCATGGATGGCCGCTTCGTCCCGAACATCACGATCGGGCCCCTCGTCGTCGAGGCGCTGCGTCCCCTCCGCGAGGAGACGGGGGCCCTCCTCGACGTCCACCTGATGATCGTCGAGCCCGAGCGCTACCTCGCCGACTTCGCGAAGGCCGGGGCCGACGTCCTGACGGTTCACGTCGAGACCTGCCCGCACCTCCACCGGACCATTCAGCAGATCAAGGAGCTGGGTGTGAAGGCGGGCGTGACGCTGAACCCCGCAACGCCGCTCTCCTCCCTCGAGGAGATCCTCCCCGACGTCGACCAGGTCCTCGTCATGTCGGTGAACCCGGGCTTCGGAGGACAGTCGTTCATCCCGGGCGCCACCGGGCGGGTTCGTCGGCTCCGCGGGATGCTCGACGCGGTCGGCTCGAAGGCGGAACTGGAGATCGACGGCGGCATCAAGCCGGAGAACGCCCGCGAAGTCGTCGACGCCGGCGCCACCGTTCTCGTCGCCGGGTCCGCCGTCTTCAAGGGCGACGTCGCGGCCAACGTCCGGCGGTTCCGCGAGGCGCTGCCGCGCCGCTGAGGCCCTCGCGGAGCACACCGCTTGACGCTTCCTGCGGGTCCCCGTATCCTCCACGGCTCCGGCCCTCGGGTCGGAGCGGGTCTTTTGAGAATCAGTTCCGGGTCGAGGGCGGGGTTCAAAGTACCTCTACGAGGTCTCCTGCCGGTAGCCCTGGGAAGCTTTAGGCGCGTAGCTCAGTGGGAGAGCACTACCTTGACACGGTAGGGGTCAGCAGTTCGATCCTGCTCGCGCCTACCATTTCGCTTTCCACTGCGTTCGCAGGCGCTTAGCTCAGCCGGTAGAGCACTTCCTTCACACGGAAGGGGTCAGCGGTTCGAGTCCGCTAGCGCCTACCATCCCGCTCCCTCCTCCTCCCGAAATTCGATCTCGAATCCCCCGCCAGCTCGAATGGAGGAGGTTGTCGCCATGTCTGCCATCGCCGAACAAGTCGTCCGCCTGACCCTTCCCGACGGTTCCGTCCGGGAGGTGGCTGCGGGTACGACCGGCGAGGCCGTGGCGGCCTCCATCGGGGCGCGACTCGCCAAGGACGCGCTCGCGGTGAAGCTCGACGGGCAGATCCTCGACCTGAAGAGGCCGATCACGGCCTCGGGCGTCTTCGAGGTGATCACCCCGAAGCACCCCGACGCGCTCGAGGTCTACCGCCACTCGACCGCCCACCTGACGGCCCACGCCGTCAAGCGCCTCTTCCCCGGCGTGAAGATCGGCATCGGACCGGCGATCGAGCACGGCTTCTACTACGACTTCGACCCGGGGCGGCCGTTCACGCCGGAGGACCTCGAAAAGATCGAGGCCGAGATGCGAAGGATCGTGGCCGAGAACGTAGCCGTAGAGCGGCTCGAGATGTCGAAGGCCGAGGCCGTCGCGCTCTTCGAGGGGCAGGGCGACCACCTGAAGGTGGAGATCGTCTCCGGCATCCCCGAGGGCTCGCTCTCCTGCTACCGGCAGGCCGACTTCGTCGACCTCTGCCGCGGGCCGCACGTCCCGTCGACGGGGAAGCTCGGCGTCTTCAAGCTGACGCACGCCGCCGGCGCCTACTGGAAGGGCGACGAGACGAAGCCGATGCTCCAGCGGATCTACGGTTCCTCGTTCATCTCACAGAAGGAGCTGGACGAGCACCTCCACCGGCTCGAGCAGGCCCGCGCGCGCGACCACCGGAAGCTCGGCAAGGAGCTGGGGCTCTACCTCTTCCACCCCTGGGCGCCGGCCTCGCCGTTCTTCCTCCCGAAGGGGGCGACGGTCTACACGCTGCTCGTCGATTACATGCGGAGCCTCTACCCGAAGTACGGCTACGAGGAGGTCGTGACGCCCCAGGTCTTCGACGTCGAGCTCTTCAAGAAGTCGGGGCACTACCAGAACTACCACGAGAACATGTTCTTCACGGAGGTGGACGAGCGGGAGTTCGGCGTCAAGCCGATGAACTGCCCGGGCCACTTCCTCATGTTCTCGCAGCAGGCCTTCTCGTACCGCGACCTCCCGGTCCGCTACGCCGACTTCGGTCGCCTCCACCGCTACGAGCGGTCGGGCGTGACCCAGGGGCTGACGCGGGTGAGGACGTTCTGCCAGGACGACGCCCACATCTTCGTCACTCTCGACCAGATGGCGGCCGAGATGGACCGCTTCATCGAGCTGATCGACGAGGTCTACGGGGCCTTCGGCTTCACGGACGTGAAGGTCCACCTCGCGACGCGCCCCGAGAAGTTCATGGGGACGATCGAGAACTGGGAGATCGCCGAGAAGGCGCTCGCCTCCGCGTTCGAGCGGCGCGGGCGGGCGTACGTCCTCAACCCGGGCGACGGCGCGTTCTACGGACCGAAGCTCGACTTCCAGGTGACCGACGCGATCGGCCGCGCCTGGCAGCTCGGGACGCTGCAGGTCGACTTCTCCAACCCCGAGCAGTTCGACCTCGACTACACGGCCGAGGACGGGTCGAAGAAGCGGCCGGTGGTCCTCCACCGCGCGGTCCTCGGCTCGCTCGAGCGCTTCTTCGGGATCCTCGTCGAGCACACCGGGGGCGACTTCCCGCTCTGGCTCGCGCCCGAGCAGGCGCGCGTCATCCCGGTTTCCGACAAGCTCCTCGACTACGGCCGCTCGGTCGCCGACGCGCTTCGCGTCGCCGGCCTGAGGGTCACGATCGACGAGCGGAACGAGAAGCTGGGGGCCAAGATCCGCCACGGGGAGCTGGAGAAGGTCCCGGTCCTCCTCGTCGTGGGCGAGAAGGAGCGCGAGGCGGGAACGGTGTCGGTCCGGAGGCGCCAGGCGGGCGACCTCGGGTCGCGGCCTCTCGCCGACGTCGTCTCGGAGATGAAACAGGCCGTCGCCGCGCGTGCGGCGACGTGGGGCGCCGCGGCGCCCGCGAATCACTAACGCGTCGTCGTAACGAACAGGAGGAAACGCCATTTTCTTTCGAGGCGGTCCACGGGTTCCCCCCCAGAAAAACTCCCCGATCAACGAGTACATCCTTCGTTTTCCCGAGGTGCGCCTCATCGCCGAGGACGGCGAGCAGCTCGGGGTCGTCACGCCCCAGGACGCGCTCGCGAAGGCGCGTGAAGTGGCCCTCGACGTCGTGATCATCGCGGAGCAGGCCCAGCCCCCCGTCTGCAAGATCATGGACTTCGGCAAGTTCACCTTCGAGAAGAAGAAGAAGGAGCACGAGTCGAAGAAGAAGCAGAAGGTGACCCAGGTCAAGGAGGTCAAGTTCCGCCCGAACATCGACGACCACGACTACGACTTCAAGATCAAGAACATCGTCCGGTTCCTCGAGGAGGGCGACAAGGTCAAGGCCACGATCCAGTTCCGCGGCCGCGAGATGTCCCGCCTCGACAACGGGCGCAAGGTCCTCCAGCGCCTCGCCAAGGACCTCGAGGGGAAGGCCCACGCCGAGGGCAACCCCGAGATGCTCGGCAACCGGATGCACCTGATCTTCGGACCGCCGAAGAAACACTGATCTTTCCCGGCCTCAGAACCGAACCTGGGACCAAGTTGGAGCAAGGAGAACCCGGCCCATGGCCACCCACAAGAGGAAGACCCACCGCGGCGCCGCGAAGCGCTTCACGATCACCGCAAACGGAAAGTTCAAGCGCGGCAACGCGATGAAGCGGCACATCCTGACGAAGAAGGCCTCCGGCCGGAAGCGCCAGCTCGCCAAGTCGAGTCTCGTCGCCAAGGCGGACGAGCACACCGTCCGCAAGATGCTTCCCTACGCGTAAGAAGGAAGAGGAGATAAGGCCATGCCTCGCGTCAAGCGCGGAACAAAGAGGAAGGATCGCCGGAAGAGGATCCTGGATCTGGCAAAGGGTTACTACGGAACCAAGCACAACTGCTTCCGCATCGCCGAGCTGCAGGTCGAGCGTTCGCTCGCCTACGCCACGCGCGACCGCAAGCAGAAGAAGCGCGAGTTCCGGGGGCTCTGGATCACCCGTATCAACGCCGCCGCCCGGATGAACGACATCAGCTACTCGCAGCTGGTGGCGGGGCTGAAGAAGGCCGGCTCGGACGTGAACCGCAAGGTCCTCGCCGAGATCGCCTTCCAGGACCCGAAGGGCTTCACGGCGCTCGTCTCGTCCGCCAAGAGCGCCCTCGCCGCCGCCTGAGGCGGACGGAGAAGGCTTGAGCACCGTCCCGGTCTCCGTCGAGGAGGCCCGCGGTCTCTTCGCCGCCGAACTGTCCGAGTCGGAAGCCGCCGCGAGCCCTCGCGGCGGTTTCCTTCCGGCGGACGTCGCGGCGCTGAAGGTCCGCTGGCTCGGAAAGAAGCAGGGCGTCGTCACGGCGCTCCTGGCGCGCCTCAAGGAGGTGCCGAAGGAGGAGAAAGCCGCCTTCGGTGCCGGCGTGAACGCCCTCAAGCAGGAGGTCGAGGCCCGCCTCGACGCTCTCGAGGCGGAGGCTGCGGCTCGCGCCGCCTCGCTCGCCGAAGCGGCGAAGGCCGTGGACGTGACGCTCCCGCCGCGCGTCCCCCCGGTCGGGCGCCTTCACCCGCTGACGGTCGTGAGGCGCCGGATCGAGGCTTCGTTCCGCGGCCTCGGCTACGAGGTCGCCGACGGGCCGGAGATCGAAACGGACTGGTACAACTTCGAATCGCTGAACTTCCCGCCCGACCACCCGGCGCGGGACGCGGTCGACACGTTCTTCGTCGAGGGGAGGCGGGACGGGGCGCGACGCGCTTCTCCTCCGGACGCACACGTCGCCGGTCCAGATGCGGACGATGGAGAGCCGCAAGCCCCCATCCGGGTCCTCTGCCCCGGGCGCGTCTACCGCAAGGACGACATCGACCCGCGGCACTCGCCGGTCTTCCACCAGATGGAAGGGCTCGTCGTCGACGAGGGAATCACCTTCGCCCACCTGCGCGGGACGCTCGCGGCCTTCGCGAAGAGCTTCTTCGGGGGGCGCGCCGAGGTGCGCCTCGCGCCGACGTTCTTCCCGTTCGTCGAGCCGGGCGTCGACTGCGCGGTGAGCTGCACCTTCTGCGAGAAGGGCTGCCGGATCTGCTCCTTCTCGGGCTGGATCGAGATCATGGGCGCCGGGATGGTCCACCCGAACGTCCTGGCCAACGCCGGCATCGACCCGGAGCGCTACACCGGCTTCGCCTTCGGAATGGGGATCGACCGGATCGCGATGCTCCTCCACGGCATCCCCGACCTGCGACTCCTCTTCGAGAACGACGTCCGGTTCCTCGACCGGACGTGGAGCTGACGCCATGAAGTTCCGCCTCGAATGGCTCGGGCAGTACCTGCCCGGAGAGCTCCCCGACCTCGCGACGCTCCGCCGCCGGCTGACCGACGTCGGCTTCATCGTCGAAGGGACGGAAGGGGAGGGCCGGGACGCCGTCCTCGACGTCGAGCTGACGGCGAACCGCCCCGACGGGATGAACCACCGCGGCCTCGCCCGCGAAGCCGCCTGCGCCCTCGGGCGGGAGTTCCGCGACGTTCCCGCACCGGCGCCCGCCGAAGGCCCTCTCGAAGCCTCGTCGCTGGCGACGGTGACGATCGAAGAGCCGGCCCTCTGCTCGCGCTACTCGGCGCGGATCGTCGAGGGAGTCCAGGTCCGCGAGGCCTCCCCGGCCGTCCAGGAGACGGCTCCTGCGCCCTCGGGAATGAACCCGATCAGCTCCCCGGTCGACGCGACGAACCACGTCCTCTGGGACCTCGGCCAGCCGCTTCACGCCTTCGACCTCGACACGCTGGCGAAGGGCGCGGACGGACGTCCCGCGATCGTCGTGCGGCGGGCGCGCGCCGGAGAGACGCTCGTCACGCTCGACGGGGTCGAGCGGACGCTCTCGCCGGAACACCTCGTGATCGCCGACGCCGAGAAGCCCGTCGCCCTCGCGGGCGTCATGGGTGGCCTTCACACCGCGATCACGCCGTCGACGACGCGCGTCCTCCTCGAGTCGGCCCACTTCAGCGCCACGGCGGTGAGGAAGACGGCACGGCTCCTCGGGATGCACACCGACGCCTCGCACCGCTTCGAGCGCGGCACCGACCCGGCGACGACGGTCGAGGGATTGAACCGGGTCACGGCGCTTCTCGTTGCCGACTGCGGCGGGACAGTCGCCAGGGGCGTGATCGACGTCCTCGCGCGCGAGATCCCGTCGAGGGTCGTGAAGCTCCGACATGCGCGCCTCGTCTCCTTCCTCGGGATGGACGTTCCTCTCGGCCGCTGCGTCCAGATCCTCTCGGCCCTCGCCTTCGGGGTGACGGAAACTGCGCCGGGAGTCCTCGCCGTGACGGTTCCGACCTGGCGCGTCGACGTCGAGCAGGAGTGCGACCTGATCGAGGAGGTCATCCGGGTCGTCGGGTACGGGGCACTCCCCGAGGTGCTCCCCCCTCCCTTCAACCCGACCTGGGCCGAGCCGATCCTCGCCCGCGAGGATCGGGCCCGTGACGTCCTCGCGGCGGCTGGCTTCGTCGAAGCGTGCAGCTACTCGTTCGTCTCGGCCGAGGAGAACGCCCCGTTCGAATCCGCCGTCTCCGGCTCGGCTCCGGTGATCGCGAACGCCCTCGGGGAGCCCTTCACGACGATGCGGGCGACGCCGGTCATCGGCCTGCTCCGGGCCGCAAGGCACAACATCCGCCGCGGACTCTCCGATCTCTCCCTGTTCGAGGTCGGCCGGTCGTACGCCCTGGTCGAGGGGCATCCCGTCGAGAGCCGGCGCGCGGCGGTCCTCCTGCACGGGCGCCGGGGGACCCACTGGGCCGCCGAGGCGCTCCCGGCGGACTTCTACGACGGCTCGGGCGCGGTCGCGGCCCTCTTCGCCGGCTTCGGCGCCGCGGCCCCGGGGTTCCGGCCCGTGTCGGTACCGTTCCTGGCCTCGGGCCGGTCGGCCGAGATCGTGGCGGGCGGCGTGGTCGTCGGCTGGGTCGGCGTTCTCGCGGGCCCGCTCGCCGCCGCATGGGACCTCGACGAGGCGGTCGTCGCGGACGTCGACCTCGCGGCGATCCCTGTTCCGCCGCCCCCTTCGTCCGTGGCGATGCCGTCGCGCTTCCCCGGAAGCGACGTCGACCTGACGGTGACGCATCCTCTGTCGGTCGGATGGGAGACGCTCGACGAGGCCGTCCGAAAGGGCGCCCCGGCCGAGCTCCTCCGGGTCGACGCGAAGTACCTGTGGCGTGGAGCCGGCGTACCCGAAGGGTTCGTGAAGACGACCCTCAGGGTCGCCTTCGGATCTCCGGAGCGCTCCCTCGGGAGGGACGAGATCAACCGCTGGCGCGACGAAGCCGCCCGGCGTCTTCTCCTCGTGCCGGGTACGGCCGTGGACGGAATTGCCTGAAGGAGAACGAGATGAGCGGAAAGAAGGAAAAAGTCCCTGCCGAGGAGCCGGCTCCGGCGGTCGCGGAGCTCGAGCAGCTTCTGTCCGCGATGGAAGAGCGGGTCGCGAGGCTCCTGTCCGCCGTGCAGGGGAACGCCGCCGAGAACGGCCGACTCCGGGCCGCGCTCGAGGAGACGGCCGCCGAACGGGACCGGCTGAAGGCCGAATTGACCGACAGCCGCGAGGGGGCCGTCCACGTGGCCGAGCTGAACGAGAAGCTCTCCCGGATGGCCGTCGAGCGGGAAGAGGTCCGTGCCCGTATCGAGCGTCTGGTCAAGAGCTTGGAGGAACCAGCGGCCGAAGGCTGAGGCCGCGCGTGCTATTCTCCCGATCGGCAGCAGAGAAGGAGAGCTGCCGGGATGGAGAACAGGCCGACCGTCATCCAGGTAGAGATCTTCGGACAGACGTATTCGGTCCGCGCGGCCGGAGAGGCGGAGTACATCCTCGACCTCGCCGCGTTCGTGGACCGGAAGATGCGGGAGGTGGCGACCCACGCCCCGACCGTCGACTCGACGAAAATCGCCATCCTGACGGCCCTGAACGTCTCCGACGAGTTTCATCAGTACCGATTGAAGACCCGGATGGGTGATCCGGGGCGGCTCCTCCCCGTGGCGGGCCGCCTCGTCGAGAAGCTGGACGAGATCCTGGGAATCCTGCCTGCGGAGATCCCGGCGAGGGCCGGAACAGAATGACGTGGCACCCTGCGCGGTGCGTGATTGAGCGCATGTCCTTGAACCGATATTTGAACCCTGAACGTCCCGAAGCCCGGCCACCCTGTGACGCCCCGGCTCCGGCCGGGGAACTGACGGGTCGCCCCGGGGCGTTCGCCCTGGTTTACCGAGGGTTCAAAGACTCAAGCTCACACGGCCGAGGCGGGGGCCTTTTCCCCTCGAGGGCGTCTTAGCGGCAGTACTACCCCGGTCTCTCGATCCCGCTTCCCGGCACAGGGTCACCCTCGACGAGATTCGAGACGAGGGGGACTACAGGTGGTGAATCCAGTCATCTACGTCGCCATCGCCGTAGCCGCGATCCTCTTCGTGGCGGCGGGCGTGTTCTTCGTCCTCGCGACGAAGACGAAGGGCAACGCCGAGCAGGCGCGGGCCCTCGCTGACCTCGAGGCGAAGAAGGTCCTCGAGACGGCGAAGCTCCAGGCCGAGGCGGAGGTCCGAAAGGCCGAGGCGATGGCCCAGCGGGCCGCGGCCACGGCGCAGAAGGCCGAGCTCGACGCCAAGGAGCATCTCCTCAAGGCCCGCGAGGCCGTCGACGAGGAGGTGGCGCGCCGGCGTAACGAGCTCGTCGACCTCGAAAAGCGGCTCCTCACGAAGGAGGAGGCGCTCGACCGGAAGATCGGGACCGCCGAGAAGCGCGAGCAGGACGCCGAGAACAGGTCGAAGAACCTCGACAAGCGCGAGAAGCACGTCGACGAGATCGAGGCGGAGGCCCAGAAGGAGGCCGACTCGCTGATCGCTGCGCAGCGCACCAAGCTCGAGCAGATCGCGGGGCTGACGACCGAGCAGGCGAAGAAGGACCTCATCCGCGACCTCGAGAACGAGGCCCGGCTCGAGGCGACCGGCCTCATCCGGCGCATCGAGGAAGACGCGGTCGACAACGCCCAGATGAAGGCGAAGCGCCTCCTGGCGATGACGACCCAGCGGATGGCCTCGGACTACGTCGCCGAGACGACGGTCACCGTCCTCGACCTGCCGAGCGACGAGATGAAGGGGCGGATCATCGGCCGCGAGGGGCGGAACATCCGCGCCGTCGAGGCGGCCACCGGGGTCGACATCATCATCGACGACACCCCGGAAGCCGTCCTCCTCTCCTCGTTCGACCCGATCCGGCGCGAGGTCGCCCGGCGCGCGCTCGAGCGGCTCATCCAGGACGGGCGGATCCACCCCGCCCGGATCGAGGAGGTCGTCGAGAAGGTCCGCGCCGAGCTCTGGGAGGACCTCAAGAAGACGGGCGAGGCCGCGGCCTACGAATTCGGCATCGCCGACCTCCACCCGGAGCTCGTGAAGCTCCTCGGCCGCCTGAAGTACCGGACGAGCTACGGGCAGAGCGTCCTGCAGCACTCGAAGGAGGTCGCCTGGGCCGCCTGCCACATGGCGAGCGAGCTGAAGGTCGACGTCGCCGTCGCCAAGCGCGCCGGCATCCTCCACGACATCGGCAAGGCGATCGACCGCGAGCAGGAGGGGACGCACCTCGAGCTCGGCCGGCAGCTGCTGAAGAAGTACGGCGAGAGCGAGGCCGTCATCCACGGCATGGAGTGCCACCACGGCGACTACGAGCCGAGGACGATCGAAGCGGTCCTCGTGAATGCCGCCGACGCCATCTCGGCCTCCCGGCCCGGCGCGCGGCGCGAGATCATCGAGACGTACGTCAAGCGCCTCGAGAAGCTCGAGCTGATGACGCAGGGGATGAAGGGGGTCGAGAAGACCTTCGCCATCCAGGCGGGACGCGAGCTGCGCGTCATCGTCGACGCCAAGCAGGTGACCGACGCCGACTGCTTCTGGATGTCGAAGGACCTCGCCAAGCGGATCCAGTCCGAGCTCCAGTACCCCGGCCAGATCCGGATCACCGTCATTCGCGAGACCCGCGCGGTCGAATACGCCAAGTAGGCTCGAGAAGAACCAGGCACCCCCGCCGCCCCGGGGGATCCCCGGGGCGGGTTCGTCAGAGCCCCCGGAAAGGACCAGGTCGTGAAGCTCCTGTTCGTCGGAGACGTCGTCGGAAAGCCGGGCCGGAAGGCTCTCGGGCTGCTGGAAAAGGTGATCGCGCGCGAGGCGATCGACTTCACGGTGGTCAACGTCGAGAACGCGGCCGGGGGGTTCGGCGTGACCGTGGAGATCTTCGCGGATCTCTCGAAGCTCCCCATCGACGTCTTCACGTCGGGCAACCACATCTGGGACAAGAAGGACTTCGTTCCCCTCCTCGACGACATCCCGAACCTCATTCGCCCCGCGAACTACCCGCCCGGCAACCCGGGACGGGGCTGGTCGATCCAGTCGACGCCCGCCGGGATCCCGGTCGGCGTCCTGAACCTGCAGGGGCAGGTCTTCATGGCCGCGACCGACTCGCCCTTCCGCGTCGGCGACGTCTGCCTCTCGGAGATGAAGGCCGCCTGCCCGGAGCTGAAGGTGGTCGTCGTCGACATCCACGCCGAGGCGACATCCGAGAAGCAGGCCACGGGGTGGTGGTTCGACGGGCGCGTCTCGCTCGTCATCGGGACGCACACCCACGTCCCGACGGCCGACGCCCGGGTCCTGCCCAAGGGGACGGCCTACCAGGGAGACGCCGGGATGACCGGCGCCTACGAGGGGATCATCGGGTTCGACCCGAAGAACATCCTCGAGCGGTTCCGGTTCCAGACGCCCCGGGGAATGGAGACGGCCACGCGCGACGTCCGCCTCTGCGGCGCCGTCGTCGACGTGGACGAGGCGACCGGGAAGGCCCGGTCGATCACCCCGATCCAGGAAAAGCTCGGCTCCTGATCCGTCCCGCCGGCCGCGCCTCCTGCTAGCATCCGGGCATGGCCGTCGATCCCGAGCTCCTCGCCATCCTCGCCTGCCCGGCCTGCGAAGCGCGACCGTCCGTGACCCTCTGCCCCCTGGAGGCCGGAGCCGCCGCGCAGGTCGTCGAGAAGTACCGCGACAAGTTCCGCGACGAGGAGCCGGTCGTGACCGAGGGCCTCCACTGCGCCGCCTGCGGCCGGGTGTACCCGATCGTCTCGGACATCCCGGTCATGCTCGTCGAAGAGGCCCTGCCCGCCGGGGCCCGCGCGTCCTGAGCCTGCTTCCCGGTTCTCTCTCTTGCCGGCCGCCGCTCCCGCGAACGGCATTCGCTGCGCTCGTCCTCTGCGCGGCGCTGTCCCACGTGATGGCGGTCGCCAACGTCGCCCTCGCGCTGGCGCTGGCCGCCGCGAGCCTCTGGCGCCTCGGCGCCTGGCGGTCCGGGCAGGACGTCCTCGGGCCGTTCCGAAGGACGTCGCCGCTCCACGGTCCCGTCGCGCTCTTCCTCCTCCTGTCGCTCCTGGCGGTCCTCTACTCGACCGACGCGATCCGCTCGGCCCGAGAGGTCAAGGGCCTCTTCACGTTCCTGCTCGTCGTCCTCGTGGCGGGGCTCGTCGACGGCGTCGAGGACGCCCACCTCGTCGTGGACGCTCTCCGGCTGACGACGCTCTACCTCGTCCTTCGGGGCCTCGTCGACTACTTCATCCTCGGCTACGACAACGTCTGGGAGCGCCTCTCCGGCGGGCTCTCGATCTACATGACGTACGCCGGGCTCCTGATGGTTCTCTCGCTCGTCCTGGCGGCGCGCGCCCTGACGGCCGGGCGAGAGCGCAGCGAGCGCCTCGTCGACGGAGGCCTTTCGGTGGCCGCGGCCGTCCTCGTCGGCCTCACCTTCACGAGGAACGCCTACCTCGGACTGGCCGCCGGAGTGGTCGTCCTGGTCCTGACGGCGCGACCCCGGCTCTCGCTCGCCCTCCCTCCCCTCGCCGTCCTCCTCTTCCTCGTCCTGCCGGCGGGAGTGAGAGAGAGGGCGGCCTCGACGTTCGACCGGACCGACGCCGCCGCGCGCGACCGGCTCTCGATGTGGTCGTCCGGCGCGGTGATGATCTCGGAGCGTCCGTTCTTCGGAGTCGGCCCGGGCCGGGTCAAGGAGCTCTACCCGGTCTACCGCCAGCCGGAGTTCGTGGAGGCGAGCGTCGGCCACCTCCACAACAACCTGGTGAACCTCGCCGCGGAGACCGGCATTCCCTCGGCCCTCGCCTACCTGGCGATCGTCGTCGCGGTGTTCGCCGCCGGCTGGCCGCTCTCCCGGGACCGGACGCGTCCGCAGGTCCGCTCCCTGGCCCGCGGGGCGCTCGCGGCGAACGCGGCGCTCTTCGTGGCCGGGATGTTCGAGTACAACTTCGGCGACGTGGAGATTCTCCGGGTGATGCTCGTCGTCCTCGCACTCCCGTTCGCCGCGGTTCGCGCCGGCCCGGCGCCTCCACCGGTCTCCTAGAATCGACCCATGTCGTTCCGCTATCGGGTTCCGCGGGGACCGCTCGGCCGCTCACAGGGGCCGACGCTCCCGTTCGGAGATGGGCCTCCCGGGGCTTCGGCGATCACGGTCTCGCTCTTCGTCGCGAAGCTGAACGGGGTGCTCCGCGCCTCGCTCCCCGACACGTGGGTGAAGGGTGAGATCGGCGAGTGGCGGATCTGGTCGTCGGGGCACGCCTACTTCACCCTCAAGGACGCCTCGGCCGCGCTCCCTTCCGTCATGTGGTCGTCGGACGTGGCGCGGGTCCCGTTTCGTCCCGAGGAAGGGATGGAGGTCCTCGTCCGGGGGCGGCCCGACGTCTACGCGAGGAGCGGCAAGCTCTCCTTCGTCGTCGCCGAGATTCAGCCCGTCGGCGCCGGGGCGCTGCAGCTCGCGTTCGAGCAGCTGAAGGCCCGGCTCGCGGCGGAAGGGCTCTTCGACCCGGAGCGGAAGCGAAGGCTTCCGCTCCTCCCGCGCCGCATCGGGGTCGTGACGTCGCGGCACGGTGCCGCCGTGCGCGACGTCCTGAAGGTCCTCTCCGCCCGCTTTCCGAACGCGCACGTCACGGTCTGGCCCGTGGCCGTCCAGGGGGCGTCGGCGCCGGACGAGATCGCCCGCGCCGTCGAGGCGTTCTCCCGCCATTCGGCCGCGGACGTCGTCATCGTGGCGCGCGGTGGCGGCTCTCGGGACGACCTGTCGGCTTTCAACGACGAGAAAGTCGTCCGGGCCGTGGCGGCCTGCCGCATCCCGACGATCTCGGCCGTCGGCCACGAGGTCGACGTGACGCTGACCGACCTCGCGGCCGACCTGCGCGCCGCGACGCCGTCCCAGGCGGCCGAGCTCGTCGTGGCCCGCCGGGACGACTTCGAGGCGCGCATCGGCGGGCTCGGGCGCGAGCTGAAGCGGACGCTGAAGGGCCGGCTCCTGGCAGCTCACGCCGACGCCGCCCGGCTGCTGAACGCTCCCACCCTCGCCGGGTTCCCGGCGCGGACGGCGTCGCTCTCGGCGAAGGCCTCGTCTGCGGCCCGGGAGCTCCTTTCGGCGGTCCGGCGCCTGCCGGCGGCGTACCGGGAGCGGCTCCTGCGGGCCGAAGGGGCGGTGGCGTCGTGGCCGATCCTCGCGGCCCTGCCCCTCGGCTTCGCGCGCGTGGAGGCGGGAGAGCGGGCGGTGACGGAGCGGCTGGAGCGCCGCCTGGGCGCCTCGCGCGAGCGGCTGGGCGCGCTCGCCGCGTCGCTCTCGGCTCTCGACCCGCTCCGGGTGCTGGCCCGGGGCTACTCTGTGACCTACGTCGAGGGGACGTCGGCTCCCCTCGTCGATGCGGAGGCGTCGCCCCGGGCGACGCCCTCCGGATCGTCCTCGCGCGCGGGGCCGTGAGAGCGCGCGTGACGGACATCTCGAAGGACGGTGTGCGATGACGGCGAAGGCGAAGCTCCCGAAGGGGCTGACGTTCGAGAAGGCTCTCGAGAGGCTGGAGAAGATCGTGGCGGAGCTCGAGGATCCCGAAAGGGGCCTCGAGGCGTCGCTCGAGATCTTCGAGGAGGGAGTCGCGCTGTCGCGCTTCTGCCGCGGCAAGCTCGAGGAGATCCAGAAGCGGGTCGACGTCGTCCTGAAGGAGACGCCCGAGGGCCTCGTGACGGAGCCCCTCGACGCACCCGGGGAAGACGACGAAGCGGGGGAGGACGGGGAGTGAATCTCCGGGCGTTCCTCGCTGCGGCGAAAGGAGAGGCTGAGGCCGCCCTGGAACGGGTCCTTCCACCGGCCGGAGAGGCCCTTGCCGACGCGATGCGCTACAGCACGCTCGCGGGAGGGAAGCGACTGCGTCCCGCCCTCGCGCTCGCCGTTCACGACGTCCTCGGCGGGAGCGCCGCGCCTCGCGGCGAGGTCGCCGAGGCTGCGGCGGCGCTCGAGCTGGTCCACACCTACTCGCTGATCCACGACGACCTCCCCTGCATGGACGACGACGCCCTTCGTCGGGGCAAGCCGACCTGCCACGTGGTCCACGGCGAAGCGATGGCGCTTCTGGCGGGCGACGCCCTCCAGTCGCTCGGCTTCGAGGTCCTCGCCTCGCGCCCGTACGGGGAGGCCCTGGCGGTACGCCGGGCCGAGGCGGTCCTCCTCCTGGCGCGGGCGATCGGCCCCGGCGGGATGGCGGGGGGGCAGGCGCTCGACCTGGCGGCGTCGGGACACGGGAGGGAAGACCTCCGGACGGCCGAGCGGCTGAAGGAGATCCACGAGAAGAAGACGGGGCGCCTCCTGTCGGCCTCGTGCGAGCTCGGGGCCGTCCTGGCAGGGGCCTCCGCCGAGCGCCGGGAGGCCAGCGCCCGGTTCGGCGACTCCCTGGGCGTCCTCTTCCAGATCGCCGACGACCTCCTCGACGTCACCGCGACCGCCGCGGTCCTCGGCAAGAGCGTCGGGAAGGACGTGGCGCAGGAAAAGCTCACCTACGTCTCCGTCTTCGGTTTCGACGGGGCGGTGGCGGAGCGCGAGAGGGCCCTCGAGGCCACCCTCTCCCTGGCGCGGGTCCTGGAGGGGGCCCCGGGCCTCCTGGCGGCGCTGGCCGACTACGCGGGGCACCGGGACCGCTGACCGGATATCATCAAGGGTCCTATGACCAGTCGTCCGACCCCGCTCCTCGACCGGGTCCTCTGGCCCCGGGACCTGAAGAACCTCACCCTCGAGGAGCTCGCGACGCTCTCCGACGAGCTCCGCACCTTTCTCATCGACTCCGTCTCGAAGACCGGCGGGCACTTCGCGTCCGGCCTCGGGACGGTCGAGCTGACGGTCGCGCTCCACTACGTCTTCGACACGCCCCGCGACCTCCTGGTCTGGGACGTCAGCCACCAGTGCTACCCGCACAAGGTCCTGACGGGGCGCCGGGACCGCCTCCACACCATCCGGCAGAAGGGAGGCCTTTCGGGCTTCACGAGCCGGACGGAGTCCGAGTACGACGTTTTCGGGGCGGCCCACGCCTCGACGTCGATCTCGGCGGCGCTCGGGATGGCCGCGGCCCGCGACGCCAAGGGAGAGGACTACAACGTCGTCGCGATCATCGGGGACGGCGGCCTGACCGGCGGCGTCGCGATGGAAGGGCTGAACCAGGGCGGCTACCTGAAGCGCAAGCTGATCGTCATCCTGAACGACAACGAGATGTCGATCGCCCCGAACGTCGGGGCGATGTCGGGCTACCTCCTCCGGATCGCCCGGGGCCAGATCTACAAGAAGGTGCGCGGCGAGGTGGCCCACGTCCTGAAGAAGCTCCCGAAGGGAGAGCGTCTCGCCGAGATCGCCGAGCAGATCGAGGACGGAATGAAGAAGGCCCTCGTCCCGGGGACGCTCTTCGAGGAGCTCGGCTTCAAGTACGTCGGGCCGATCGACGGACACAACCTCCCCGCCCTCGTACGGACGCTGCGCGAAGCGAAGGAGTACGACGGCCCGATCCTCATCCACGCCCGCACGACGAAGGGGAAAGGGTACGCCCTCGCCGAGCAGGACCCCGTCTTCTGGCACGGCCCTTCGCCGTTCAAGGTGGAGACGGGAGAGATCGCGAAGAAGGCCGCCCCGCCGAGCTACACGGCGGTCTTCGCCGACACGCTCGCCGAGCTCGCGGCGAGGGACGAGCGGATCGTCGCGATCACCGCCGCGATGCCCGACGGGACCGGGCTCGACCGCTTCGCGAAGAAGTTCCCCGACCGGACGTTCGACGTCGGCATCTGCGAGCAGCACGCCGTCCTCTTCGCCGCGGGGATGGCGACGCAGGGGATGAAGCCCGTCTGCGCGATCTACTCGACGTTCCTGCAGCGCGCCTACGACCAGATCTTCCACGACGTCTGCCTGATGGACCTGCCGGTGGTCTTCGCCCTCGACCGGGGCGGCGTCGTCGGGTCCGACGGGCCGACGCATCACGGCGCCTACGACCTCTCCTACCTGCGCGTCTTCCCGAACATGATGGTCGCCGCGCCGAAGGACGAGAACGAGCTGCGGAACCTCGTGGCGACGGCGTTCACGACCGGCCACCCCACCGCCGTCCGCTACCCGCGCGGCTCGGGGCACGGCGTCGCCCTGGACCCCGAGCCGAAGATCCTTCCCGTCGGAAAGGGAGAGGTCCTTCGCGTCGGCAAGGACGGCGTCGTCGTGGCGATCGGCGATCCGGTCCTCCCGGCCCTGAAGGCCGCCGAGCGGCTCGCGGCGGAGGGGGGGGCGTCGCTCACCGTGATCAATGCCCGGTGGGTGAAGCCCCTCGACACCGAGCTGCTGGCGCAGTTCGTCAAGAACGGGACGGCCGTGTTCACGGTGGAGGAGAACGCCATCGCCGGCGGGTTCGGTTCTGCCGTCTCCGAGGCGCTCGACGTCCTCGGCATCGTGGCGCCGGTCCACCGGATCGGGATCCCCGACCGGTTCGTCCTGCACGCCACGCAGGCCGAGCAGCGGGCCGAGATGGGAATCGACGAGGAGGGGCTCCTCGGGACCTTCCGGACGAAGACCGCCGGCGGCGGCGTCGTCCCGATCCGGGCGCGCGTCGCGAGCTGACCCCGCGGGCTGCCCGATGCGCGCACTCGTCTGCGAGTCCCCCGGACACGTCGTGCTCCGGGAGCTCCCGGATCCCGAGCCCGGCCCGGGCGAGGTCGTCGTCCGGGTGGAGGCGACGCTCACCTGCGGCACCGACCTGAAGCTCGTCCGGCGTGGACACCCGAAAGTCCCGTTTCCGACGGTCCTCGGCCACGAGTTCTGCGGGCGGATCCTGCATGTCGGCGCGGGGGCGCCCTTCTCCGAGGGGGAGCGGGTGACGTCGGCGGTCAGCGCGCCTGCGGCGACTGTCGCGAGTGCCGCAACGGACATCCGAACCTCTGCGGCACCGCGTTCGACCACCGGGTCTGGGGGACGTGGGCCGAGCTCGTGAAGGTCCCCGCCCGGATCGTCCGCTACGGCCTCCTGCGCGTCCCCGACGGGCTGGCGCCGGCCGCCGCCGCGCTCCTGGACCCCCTTGCGTCGGTGCTTCGCGGGCTCGGGGCCGGTGCCGTCGCGGGGCAGACGGTGCTCCTTCTCGGGGCCGGCCCGATCGCCCTTCTCTTCACGTCCTCCTGAGGCGGGGTGCGGCAGGAGTCTTCGTGGCCGGGCGGAAGCCGGGCGGCTCGCCGCGCATGCGGCGCAAGGGGCCGGAGACGATCTTGACGCGCGAGGGCCTCGTGGCGCGGCTCTGGGGCCTGACGGCAGGGCAGGGGCGGACCTCGTGATCGAAGCGACGGGCGCCCCGTCGGTCGCGGACGAGGCGCCGGGTCTCGCGGCACGAGGGGGGACGGTCCTCCTCTTTGCCGGGCTCGTGCGGGAGGCCCGACTCGCCGTCCTGGCGCACCGGATCCACTACGACGAGGTCTCGCTCGTCGGGTCGTTCCACTACACCGCGGACGACGCGCGCGCATCGCTCGACCTTCTCGCCCGGGGCGAGGTCCCGATCGACCGCCTCGTGACGGCCGAGAGCCCGCTCGAGCGGTACCCGTTCGTGCTGGAGCGGCTGTCCCGCGGGATGGAGATGAAAGTGGCCTTCCTGCCGTGAACCCGCTCACGATGAAGGCCGCCCTCGCCCGCGCCCCGGGACGGATCGAGATCGTCGAGATGGAGACGCCCCGGCCCGGCGCCGGTGAGCTCCTCGTCGCCATGAAGGCCGTCGGACTGTGCGGGAGCGACGTCCATCCCTGGTACGTGGCGACGAAAGCCCCGGCCGTCCTCGGTCACGAGACCGCCGGGGTCGTCGTCGAAACCGGGAAAGGAGTGGCGCATCTCAGAACGGGCGACCGGGTCTTCGTCCACCACCATGCCCCGTGCGGAGCCTGTCGTTTCTGCGCCGCGGGGGAATCCGTCATGTGCCCGGAGTGGAAGCCGTCGCGCCTGCATCCCGGAGGCCTCGCCGAATACGTGAGGGTCGCGGCCCCGTCCGTCTCCCGCGACGCCCTGCTCCTCCCGCCGCACGTTTCCTACACGGGCGGCGCGTTCGTCGAGCCCGTCGCGTGCGCCCTGAAGGCCGTGGACCGGGCGCTCGTCCGCCAGGGCGACGCGGTGCTCGTGGTCGGCCTCGGGTCGAACGGCCTCCTCCTCGGCTGGCTCGCGCGGCTCGCCGGGGCGCGTCTCCTCCTCGGGAGCGACCCCGACGCCGTGCGGCGCCGTTTTGCCCGCGACCTCGGCTTCGATGCCGTCGTCGACCCGAGATCCGAAAGCGTCGCCGAGTGGGCGCGGGAGGAGACCTCGGGCGGCGCGGACGTCGTCTTCGTCATCCCGACGGCGGCGCCCGCGGTGCTCTCGGCGATGGAGGCGGCCGCGCCCGCGGCGCGCGTCGTCTTCTTCTCCCCGGTCGCGCCCGACACGGTCTGGCCGATCGCGCCGCACACGCCCTACTTCAAGGACCTGACGCTCCGATTCAGCTACTCCTCGGGACCGCAGGAGACGCGGCGTTCGCTCGACCTGATCGCCTCCGGCGCCCTTCCCGTCGAGCGCCTCGTCACCCACCGCCTGCCGCTCGAGCGTGCCGCCGAGGCGTTCGCCCTGGCCGAAGCGGGAGGCGAGGCGCTGAAGGTCGTCGTCGAGATCTGATGGCGACGCCGAAGACGCGTCTCGACGTGCTCCTGGTCGCGCGCGGGCTCGCCGAGTCGAGGACGCGAGCCGAGGCGCTCGTCCTGGCGGGGCGCGTGAAAGTGAAGGGGGTCGAGCGCCCGAAACCGGGGACGTCCGTCGGCCCCGACGTCCTGATCGAGATCCAGGCACCGGAGCACCCGTGGGTCTCTCGCGGCGGCGTCAAGCTCGCGGCAGGACTCGACGCGTTCGGTGTCGACCCCGTGGGCCGCACCTGCCTCGACGTCGGCGCCTCCACGGGAGGATTCACCGACGTTCTCCTCTCGCGAGGCGCGGCGCGCGTCTTCGCGATCGACGTCGGGCACGGCCAGCTCCACGCGAGGCTCCGTTCCGATCCGCGCGTCGTCCTGCGCGAAGGGGTCAACGCGAGGCTCCTCTCGCGGTCGGACGTACCGGAAGCGTGCTCCCTCCTCGTTGCCGACGTCTCCTTCATCTCGCTGCGCCTGATCCTCCCCGCGGCCGTCCCGCTCCTCGCCCCCGGCGCCGACGCCGTCCTCCTGATCAAGCCGCAGTTCGAATCGGAGCGCGGCGAGGTGGGCAGGGGCGGGATCGTCCGCGACCCGGAGGTCCGGCGGCGGGCCGTCGAGCGGGTCGTAGGGGCGGCCGAGGCGCTCGGCCTCGTGCACCGCGGGACGGTCGAATCGCCGATTACCGGTGCCGACGGCAACGTCGAGTGCCTCGCGGCGTTCGTCCTCGGTGTTCCCGGCGCCCCCAGCGGCTAGAATCGGCCAATGTCCACGCCACCGAGGGCGCGAAGGAAGGCCGTCCGCCGAGTCGGCCTCGTCACTCGAACCACAAGCGGCGACGCCCTTCACCTGACCCGGCGCCTCGAGGCGTGGCTGCGGAGGCGCGGCATCGAGGTCCTCCACGACGCCGAGTCGATGGGCGTGCGGCACTCGATGGGGGGCGTCCCGCGCGCGGAGATCTCGAGGCACGTCGACCTCCTCGTGACTCTCGGCGGCGACGGGACCCTGCTCTCCGTGGCCCGCCATCCGTCGCCCGGCGTCGCCATCCTCGGCATCGACATCGGGACGTTCGGCTTTCTGACGGCGTGCCCTCCGGACGCCTGGGAGCCGCTCCTGACGGACGCGCTCGCCGGGACGGCGCCGCTGGAAGCGCGACGGATGCTGAACGTCGACGTCGTGGAGCCCGGCCGCCCGCGCCGTCGGATCCGGATCGTCAACGACGCCGTCATCGGCAAGTCGGCCCTGTCGCGCATCGCGACGATCCGGGTCGAGGTCGACGGACGGCCGGTGTCGCGCTACCGCGGGGACGGCGTCATCGTCGCGACGCCGACCGGCTCGACGGCCTACAACCTCTCGGCGGGCGGCCCGATCCTCGCGCCGACGATGCCAGCCATCATCCTGACTCCCATCTGTCCGCACACGCTCTCCCTCCGGCCCGTCGTCCTTCCCGACAACGTCCGTCTCGGCCTCGCGGTCGAGGGAGACCCGCCGGACGTCTACCTGACGCTCGACGGGCAGGAAGGCTTCCCGATCGGCTCGGCCACGCGCGTGAGGATCGCCCGGGCGCGCGAGACGGCGCTCCTCGTCCGCGCGCACGGGAGCACCTTCTTCGACGTCCTCGCCAAGAAGCTGTCGTTCGGCGGCGAGAAGAAGTAGGCGACCGCCGCGATGGGGGCGAAGAAGGGGCTCGGCGGGCGGATCCCCCATCCCCACATTCCCCACCTCCTGCTCGAGCACGTCCGGGTCCTCCGGCTCTTCTCGCTCCTGTTCCTCTTCTCGCTTCTCGTCCTGTACGCGGTCTTCCGCTCCGCCCGGTTCCAGGACCTGATGAGGCGCCGGGCCGAGACGCTCCTCTCGGAAGCGCTGAAGAGGAAGGTGACGATCGGAGGCTTCGATCTCGCCCTCGTCCCTCCGGCGTTCCTCGTGAAGGACGTCGCCGTCGCAAACGACCCGCGGGGTCTATCCGCGCCCTGTTTCTCGGCGGCGGAGGTGAGCCTTCGCGGGGTCCCGCAGGTCTCGGAGACACGGATCGACCTCCCCAAGGTACGGCTCATCGAGCCTCACGTCGTCTTCGAGGTCTTCGGGGACGGGACGAACAACTTCTCCTCGATTGCAGCGGCCCTGCCGAAGGGAGATGGCGGCGGCAGGGACGTCCGGATCCGGGAGGCGATCCTCCAGAAGGGGACGATTCGCTTTCGCGAGTGGAAGTCGAGGCTCGACGTCATCCTCACCGACGCGGCGCTGACCGCGCGTTCCGGGAGGTTCTCGAAGACGACCCGGGTCTCCCTCGGCTGCCGGCACGCCCGCCTCAAGCTGGACGATGGGGACGTCCTCGACCTGGAGGTGGGGGCCGACCTCGTCCTCTCTCCAGGGCGGATCCGCTTCCGGGGAATCCGCCTTCGGGGCGAGGGTCTCTCGGTCGATGCCCTCGGCGGAATCGACGACCTGACGAGACCGGAGGTGAACATCCTCGCCCGGGCGCGGATGCGCGGGGAGGACCTGGACCGCTATTTCGGAGCAGGGATCCCGCTTTCCGGTCCTGTGTCGGCCGTCGCGAGCGTGCGGGTCCCTCCGCACGGCGGATTCCGGGTGAGGGGGAAGTTCGAAATAGGAGAGGGCGGGCGCTTCGGGCCATTTCCGATGACCGGAGAGGGGTCGATTCGCGTCGATCCCGACGGCCTTCTCGCGCACGTCGCCCACGCGGACTACGCCGGGGGGAAGCTCGAAGCTCTCGTTCAGCTCGGGAGGCTCAAGGGAGCACCTCTTCCGGTGCGGATCGCCGTGTCGGGTACCGGCATCGATTTCGAGCGCTTCTTCTCGGACCTCGGCCTCCCCGGGACGGGCCTGATGGCCCGCGCAGACCTCGACATGACGCTCACGTTCGGTCCCGGCGGGGCCGCGCACGCCGACGGCTCGGGTCGGATCCGACTCGTCGCCGCCCAGGGCGTCCCTTCGGCCGTCCGCGGGCGGCACGCGCTTCCCGTCTCCGGAGGGGGGCCGCTCTTCGTGAAGGACGGGTCGATCCTTTTCCCGCGCGTGCCGTTCGTCACGGCGGGGGGGCTCCGAGCGACGCTCGACGGGACACTCAGGATCGGGTCCTGGGAACCGGACTGGGAGCTGACCATCGAAGCGCCCGACCTCGTCGAAGCGGAGAGGCTCGCGGCGAACTTCTACCCGGCGATCCAGGGAGAGCCGCTCTCTCCACCGCTGAAGCTGGGCGGCTCCGGACGGCTGGTCGCGAAGCTGTCGCGAAGCTTCTCCGACCCGCTCATCTCGGGTCGGCTCGAGGCCTCGCCCTTCGTCCTGCGGGGCGTGCCGTTCGGCGAGACGACGGCCGATTTCCTCGTCGACCGGAACGTCCTGACGCTGCAGCCGCTCGAGGCGCGCGACGGGGGCGGCTGGCTGCGGGCGAGCGGGCAGATCGCATGGGGCGGTGCGCTCGGCACCGAGTACCGCCTGACGGATTTCGTGACGGAGACGGGGCGATGGCCCGTAGAGAGGGTCTTCTCGTTCCTGTCGCTCGACCTGCCGATCACGGGCCTCGTCACCGGCCGGCTCCCGCTCGACGGCGTGACGCCACGCGTCATCGGCGAGGGGAGTCTCGTTTTCGAGGGGACGCGCCTCTGGGGGCAGCCCTTCGACCGCGTCGAGGGGACCTTGGGGTTCGAGAATGACCGCCTCCGGCTTTCGGCGGTGTCAGGAGTGCTGGGATCCGGGACGGCTCGTCTCGACGGTTTCTACCGGTACGCCGACGACGGGTTCGAAATCGAAGCTGGGGCGCTGAACCTGCCGGTGGAGCGGTTCGGGGCGCTCGCCGAAGGGATTCCCGGCCTGACGGGACGGCTCACGGGTTCGCTCACCGGCCGGGGAACGATCGAAGTTCCGGATCTCGAGGCGAAGGCGACGATCGCGGGGGTGGAGTGGGAGAAGAGGCCTCTCGCCCGTCAGGGCCGGGAGATGACGCTCCGCCTGGCGCTCCACGGTGGAGATCTCGATGCCGAAGTCGAAGCGCCCGGTGCGGCTCGTCTCACCGCGGTCGGAACCGGCGCTGCGCTTCGCGTCGGCCTGGAGGTCGAGTCGATCGCGGCCTATTCGGCCCTCCTGGGGTTCTCCCCCGAGACGGAGCTCGACGGGACCGCAGCGCTCGAGGCGGACCTGTCGAGGGACTCCGAGGGGAACGTGACTTCGGCCCGCGGCCGTTTCCTGTCGCTTCAGGCCGTCGTCGGCCCGCACAGCGTTTCCCTCCCGGCCCCGGCGCCCTTCACGTGGGCGGACGGCCGACTCTCCTGGGAGAACGTCCGCCTTGCGGCGCATCGGGCCGCGGGTACCGCCGGACCGCTTCCGGAGGGCGAGCTCGCCCTGACCGGCAGCCTCGAGACGGGGGGCGACGAGAAGCTCCTGATCCGGGCTGTCGGGACGATCGAAGCGGCGCTCCTGACGCCCTTCCTCGACGGGGCGACCCTGGAGGGGGGGATGGCCGTCTCGGCGTCGGCCTCCGGAACTTTCGAACGGCCGGTCTTCGAAGGACGGGTCAGCCTCGACGGCCTCGAGCTCGTCACCTCGCCCGGGGAGTCGCCGATCGAGGGGATCACCGGGACGCTGCAGCTCACGCCCGGCAGGATCACGACCGACGACCTTTCGTTCCGGTGGAACGGGAACGTCGCCATGGCGGGGGCACTCACCCTCGAAGGTCTCCGGATGTCGGGCCTGAGGCTGAACGTTCATCTCGAAGACCTCCGAAGCGAACCGTTCCCGGGCCTGCGTACGACGACATCCGGAGACCTCGTTCTCCTCGGGGACGACGAAGTCCGCTCGGCCCGGGGAGAGCTCAGGATGACCCGGGGGATCTACGCCGAGGATCTCGATCTGTCGATCCAGGCCCTCCTCGGCGGCAGACGCGGCGCGGCCGGGGCCCTCGCCGAGCCGACCCGGTTCGACGACGTGGCTTTGGAAGTCCGGATCGCAATCCCGCCGAGCGCCCTGGAGGTCCGCAACAACGTCGCACGGATGCGCGGCTCGGGCGACCTGACGGTCCGCGGGACGTTCGGGAGGCCCCTCCTTCTCGGTTCGGTCGAAGTGGCGGAAGGGGGACGCCTGGAGCTGCGCGGTCTCCGGTACGACATCACGAAGGGGAAGGTCGTCTTCGCCAATCCGGCCAGCAACGACCCCTACTTCGAGCTCGAGGCCAGGACGCAGGTGAAGGAATACGTCCTCACGCTCGGTGTGTCCGGCACGGCCTCTCGCGTGGTTCCCCGGTTCTCCTCCTACCCGCAGCTCCCCGAGGCCCAGATCGTCTCGATCCTCGCGACGGGAGAGATCCCGAGCACCTCCGCAGGGAGCGTCGGGTCGGTCTCGCCCGTCTCGACCGACCAGGACATCGTCGCGGCGGCCAGGGAGCTCATCGCGGGCCTCGCCACCGACGCGGCCGCGAGCCGTACGAAGGAGTTTCTCCGTCTCGACCGACTTCAGATCGATCCTGTCTTCATCGGCTCGACGTTCGACGCCCCGCGCCTCACCGTCGCCAAGCGCCTGTCGAACGACCTGACCGTCACCTACTCCTACAAGGCCTCGACGGACCAGGAGCAGGTCCTCCTCGTCGAGTACCAGATCTCCCCGAGCGCCTTCGTCCAGTTCCTGCGTGACGAGAACGGCGTCTACTCGGCGGAGGTGAAGATCCGGCAGAGGCTCCGTTGAGGAAAGCGCTCCTTCTCGCCCTCGCGCTCCTGCAGCCGGCCGGCCCCGCGGCGGCTGGTGAGAGCCTGTGGGGCCGCAAGGTCGTGAGCCTGTCGTTCCGCGGCGACGCCCCGATCGAGGAGGAGTCGTTCGCGAGGCTCGTCGTCCTCGGCCCCGGTCAGCCTCTCACCGAGCGTGCCGTCCACGCGTCGCTCAGGAATCTCTTCGCGACGGGTCGCTTCGCCGACCTCGCGGTCGAGGCCGCGCCGACGGAGGGAGGGGCCGTCGTGACGATCGTCTTCTCCGCGGCGACGCGGGTCGCGAAGGTGAAGGTCTCCGGACACGGAATTCCGTCGAAGGGACGGGTCGTCGACGCGATCGGAACGAAGCCGCGCGATCTCTGGAGCGTGGATGTCGGCATCTCGGCGACCCGGGCGGCGCTCCGCGTCCTCGAGGAGCGCGGGTACTTCGAGGCCGAGGTGACGCCGCGGGTCGAGCCGGGCCCCGACGACACCTCGGTCGACGTCACGTTCGAGGTGAATCCCGGACGCCCCGCCGTTCCGGCCCCCGCCTCCTTTTCGGGCGATCTCGGACCGCTCTCGCCGGAGGAGCTCCGGCGGAAAGGGAAGCTCCGCAAGCTGCGCGTCTTTCGCGCGGCCGTCGCGAGGGAGGACGCCGAACGCTACGCGGAGCGTTACCGGTCGCTCGGCCGCTCGCGGGCGGAGGTGCGCTACGAGGGGGCCGCGTACGACCGGGAAACGGGACGGGCGACGGCGAGGTATGCGGTCTTCACCGGTCCCGACGTCGTCCTCGACGTCTCGGGGATGAGGGAGGCCGACGTCCTTCGCAACCCGGCGTCCCCGTGGGCGAAAGGGGACCCGCCAGACGGCGAGGCCCTCGACCGCCTCCGTGCCGCGCTCCGGGAGGCCCTGCAGCGAAAGGGCTACGCGCGGGCCGGCGTCGACCTGGAGGTGGAAGCCTCCGCGGATCGCGAGGAGGTCCGGCTCCACGCCGAGCCGGGGCAACGCTGGGTCGTGGGGAACGTCGCCGTCGAGGGCACCTGTGCGGTGAAGGAGAAGACCCTCCTTTCCGCCCTGCGTACCCGGCCGAGGGGCCTCCTGGAGAAGGGGCGGCTCGTCGACGCGGACATCGCGGCCGACCGGGCGGACATCGTTGCGATCTACCGTGCCCGCGGCTACCCCGAGGCCAGGGTGGCGTCGGTCGAGGTGGTGGCGGGCGAGCTGCCGTTCGAGCTCGACGTGCGATTCCGGGTCGAAGAAGGGGCGCCTGCCTGGTTCGGCCGCGTTTCGGTGGAGGGACTCCACTCCCTCGACGTCGAAGAGATGGGGAAGCGGCTCCGTGCCAGGCGGGGAACGCCTTTCCTGCGGGAGGACGTAGAAGCCGACCTCGCGACCCTCCGGACGGCCCTGGGCGACGGCGGCTTTCCCGACGCCCGCGTCGAGGGGCGGACGACGCCGGTCGCCTCTCAGCCGGGCGCGCCGGTCGTCATGGACGTCTCCTACGAGGTCCGCGAGGGGGAGCACGCGGTCTTCGGCAAGACGATTCTGCGGGGCGCGCGGGATACGCGCCTCTCGGTCCTCCAGAGGGAGCTCGCCTACCGCGAGGGAACGCCCTTCTCGATGGCGCGCCTCATCCGGACGCAGCAGAACCTGGACCGCCTCGGCGTCTTCTCGCGCGTGGACGTGTCGGGCCTCTCTCCCGACGCCGGGAGCGACGCGCGGTCGGTCCTGGTCACGGTCGAGGAGGCCAAGCCCTGGAGCCTCCTCTACGGTCTCGGGCTCGAGTACGACGCTCGCGCGACGCGGGCGCTGAATCCCCGGCTCTCCCTCGCCCTGACGCACTCGAACCTCTTCGGGCGCGCGATCGCAGGGGTCGTCGAGGCGCGCTACTCGCGCCGGGACACGCGGGTCCTCGTGCGTGTCGCCGACCGGTCGATCTTCGACTCGGGACTCTCCGGTGCGATCACGGGATACCTCGCGGACGAGATACGGGAAGCGTATTCCGTTCGACGAGGAGGGGCTTTCCTCGAGGTCGGCCGGCCCATCGTCGGTCTGCTCAAGGGGGCGGTCCGCTACCAGTACGAGATCGTCGAGCCCAACGCCCCGCCCGACATCCTCTCGGAGATCGAAAGGCAGGATCAGCGGATCTTCATCAACTCGATCGGCGCGAGCGCCGCGGTCGACGCGCGAGACGACCCCATCGTCCCGTCCAGGGGCTACTTCGCGGCCCTCGAAGGCAAGTGGGCCTTCCCGGCCGCGTCGGCGGACGCCAACTTCCTGAAGGGATTCGCACAGATCGCCGTCTACCGTCCGATCGGCGGCGGGATCGCCGCCGCCGCGTTCCGCGCGGGGCTCACGAAGTCCCTCGTCCCGTGCGCGCTGCAGTCGAACCCCGCCTGCCTCCCGAACCTCGACACGCCGATCGTGGAACGGTTCTTCGCGGGAGGCCGCACGACGCACCGCTCCTTTCCCCTCGACGATCTCGGCCTCGTCGGTCAGACGTCGAAGGACGGTAGCGGCATCGGCGGCAACGCGCTCCTGATCGCGAACGTGGAGTGGCGCGTCCCGGTCTCCGGAGGGCTCGGGCTCGTCTTCTTCGCCGACTGGGGAAACGTCTGGGCCGCGCCGTCGTACGTGAAGCTCGCCCAGGGGCGCTGGGGCGCGGGACTCGGCTTCCACTACCTGACACCCGTCGGCCCGTTCCGCCTGGAGTACGGATTCCGGCTGGACCGAAAGCCGTTGGAAGATGCCGGAGCCCTCAGCTTCAGCATCGGCTACCCGTTCTGATCGGCCGCTTGCGTCGTCGCCGGGCCTGCGTATAATTCGCGTCCGCCCGCAAGGGCCGGTCTTTCAAAGCGGGGTCGTAGCTCAGTTGGTTAGAGCGCAGGCCTGTCACGCCTGAGGTCGCGGGTTCGAGCCCCGTCGGCCCCGCCATTTATTCTCTGAGGGGTGCGTCGCGGAAGGCGGCGCATTTTCCTTTTCGAGGAACGGGACCAGCGGATCTCGCCTGGTTCTCGCGCGATCCTCGACGGCCTGGTCGGATGCGAAGGAGAGGTGCGGCTGCACGTCGCCTGACGTCGAGATGCCGGCCTTCATTTCCCCGATCTCAGTCGCGGTGCCCTTGAAGCTGGGGTCCATCCACCGCGGCGCGAGCCTGACGAAGGCTTTGTGCGCACGGACCGTGTCCGAAGAACCCGCCTGGAACACGAAGAAGTCCTCGCCGTGGCTGGGGCACGCAAGGAGGGTCTCCTCGCGAGACTGGGGATGAGAGTGCTCACTGGCCCCCCCGTGGTAGACAGAGAGTGGTCGTCGGCGCGTGAGGGTTCAACCGGGAGGCACTCCCTCAGCGGTACCGACGCAGGATGTCCAGACGACAGATCGACCGGTAACGGAACTCCTCGAAGACGACTCCGGCGTCGAAGGCCATTCGCTCGGTGATCGGGCGGGCCCGAGAAAGGCACTCGGCCCGCAGTTCGACCGAGTCCACGAACACTTCGACGAGGTGCTCGTAGTCGGCGAACGACCGTGACAGATACCCGAAGGTCTCGACCTGGACCTCGAGCCCGACGTCGGCGGAATCGAGGATCGCGGCGTAGGCCAGGCTCTGGATCTCTCTTTCGTCGCCGGTCAGGCGGGTGATCTCGTAGTACGACCCTGGCTCGCCGACGGGTTCGACGAACGCTGCCTCGCCGCCCGGCCGGAGGATGCGGGCGCTCTCGGCCATGGCGTCTCGCAACCGATCCGCAGGCACGTGGTGAAGGCTGGCGACCCAGGTCACGAGGTCGGCGTGGCCGTCCGGGATCGGGATCGCCTCGCCCCCCCCGGGGAGATAGCGTTCGCCGCCGGCACGTGGGGCGGCCTCCGCCCTGGCGAGCATGGCGGGCGTGTCGACGCCGGTCACCGTCGCGCCATGGCCGACGAGCCACCGGACCAGCTCACCTGTGCCGCAGCCGACGTCGACGACGACCTTTCCGCCGACTGAGATGTGCTCGGCCAGCATCTCGTGGATCGACGCAATCGCAGTCACGGCCGCCGGGCTCCCCGCAAGCAGGTTCGGCGCGTCCCGCATGGGCCTCACCGGTCCCATGAACCCATTTACGGGCGGAGGGTCTCCTGGGTTCTCACGGGATCGTCCGGTTTCCGGGGCAAGCCGCGCACGAGCGAAGGCTGGCCGATCCGTGGACCAGCTCTCGGCCGTATCGTGTATCAGGCTGCGCACCGTCGTGCGGGAAGAGGAGCGAGCGGTGAAGACGATCAAGATGGAAGAGATGACCTGGCCGGAGATCAAGGCAGCGATCGAGGCCGGTTTCACGACGGTCGTCGTGGGTGTCGGCTCCACCGAGCAACACGGACCGCATCTGCCGACGATGACGGATGCCCGGATCGGCGACGAACTCGCTCATCGCGTGGCGCTCGGTCTCGGTCACGCGCTCCACGCTCGAACGATCGCCGTCGGCGTGTCCGAGCATCACCTCGCGTTCGCGGGAACCCTTTCCGTCAAGCCGGAGACGCTGCACGCGCTTCTCCGGGACTACGTCGACAGTCTCGCGAGGCACGGGTTCCGGCGAATCGTGTTTCTGCCGAGCCACGGCGGCAACTTCGCGACGGTAGCGAAGACGATTGCCGAATCGCGCGAAGATCATCCGGGGATCGAGGTGACGGGCTACACCGACCTCATGGGATTCGTGGCTGCCCTGAACGAGGGGTCGGCCGAGTACGGCGTGACGTTCGAAGAGGCGGGTGCGCACGCAGGCGAGAACGAAACCTCGATCATGATGGCGCTCGAGGGCGACCTGGTCGCCGCCGACCGCTTCGCTCCGGGATACGTCGGCCCCACCGGCCAAGCCGAAGTGAAGCTCATACTCGAACGGGGTATGGCCGCCCTGACCCCCACGGGCGTGCTCGGCGATCCGTGCAAGGCCTCCGCCAAGCATGGGGAGAGATACGTCGAACGTCTCGCCGGATTTCTCCTGACCAGGTTCGGTGCCCAGGAGCCACGAACGCCGGAGAGGCGCTGACAGGTCGTCTGTCCCGTCCTCCCTCGACCCGTCGACCTGGGATCCTCGTCCGCCTGCTAGACTCTCCTGTCCGCTGGATGAACGCTCCCTCCGACCCACCGCCAGATCGACCGCTCGGCCGTCTCCGCCTCGCCCCGAGACGTTGAGGCCCGCTTGAAGCCCCTCGACACCTTCCTGCTTCTCGGCGTCGCCCTGCCCATCGTGGCGGCGATCGTCGTCGTGGCGGGCCGGAAGGGAGCGTTCCGGCTCGACGCCTTTCCGAACGGGCGGAGGCGCGCGGGGGCGCTCGTGGCGCTCGGTGTCACGCTCGCCGCGACGACGATCCTCCCTGCGTTCTCCCTCGGCAGGCCGATCGATCCCGACCGTCTCAGTCTTCCCTCCATCCTCGCGCTTCAGCAGCTTCTCGCCCTCTTCCTCCTCGCGTGGTGGCTGCTTGCGGGCCGTCCGCCTGTCAGGGAGTTCCTCGCCCTTTCGACGCCCGAGCCTGGCCGGCAGGTGCGCATCGGGCTCGTCGTCGGGCTCGCCGGCTGGGGGCTGACGGTGGCCGCGGGACTGGTCGTCCTGGGAGCGCTCCGCTTCGCGGGCGTCGAGGAGATCCGGCCGATTCCGCCGCTCGTGCGGTGGCTCGCGAGCCAGCCTCTCGGGAGCCGGCTCGTCCTCGTGGTCGCGGCGATGACGGTGGAGGAGGTCTTCTTCCGGAGCTTCCTGCAGAGGAGGTTCGGCGCAGTGCCAGCGTCGATCCTCTTCCTCGTCTCCCACGGCGGCTACGGGGACCCGCTCTTCTTCGTCGGCCTCCTCGCGATCACCGCGGTTCTCTCGGTGACCTTCGAGAAGACGGGATCCGTGGTGGCGTCGATGGTCGCCCACGGCGTTTTCGACGCCGTCCAGCTCCTCCTGATCCTCCCCTCGGTCGTGCGGCTGATCCCGGGCTGACCCTCAGGCGGCCGGGGAGCGGACGGCGGCGAGGGCGACCTCGACGACGTCGCCGCGGGTCGTGACCGAAGGTCTCTCGTCCACGGGCCGGCTGCCGTAGAGCGGTGCGAGAAGCGTCGCGATCCGTCTCGCCGCGGCGGGGCTCCCGGCGCGAATCCTCCAGAGAAAGCCCATGCCGCCGGAGGAAGGGGACTCCTTCGACGCGAAGAAGACGACCCGATCGTCCTGCCACCCGGCCGCCGCTTCCTTCGCATCGTCGCCAGCACCTGCGCGTTCGAGAAGGCTTCCGAGGGCCCACTCGCCGAGCGTGTCGTACCAGATCTTCGAGGCGCCGCCCGGTACGCGGCCGGGCCTGGGACGGTCGGAGGCGACGAGGCGCTTTCGCGGCCCGGGAGCGGTGCCGGGTCTGAGGATCTCGCTCGTCGTCGACGGGAGGTTCCGGTATGCGGCGTCGATGGCGGCCCAGCCCCCGTCCTTCGTCTTCTGTCTCACCCAGGCCGTTCCCGGCGGCGTACGGAAAGACGAGCTCCTTGACGAAGAAGTCGGGGACCCCCTCCGCCCCTTCGACGGCGGTCGGGCTGTCGAGACCGTCCATGATCTGCTGGATCGGATCGTTTCCGAGGGCCTCGCGGGCGTCGCCTGGAACGCTCGCCATCAAGGCCTCCGTCATCAGGAGCGTGGCCTCACCCTCGAGCACGGCCTGAAGGGCGAGGAGCGCGTCTGTCGAGTCCCTGAGGGCCCTCATCCGCCTGTCGAGGCCCAGGCGCTGGTCCTGAAGGGCATGGGTCAGCTCGTGAGCGAGGAGGATCTGCTCCATCAGCTCCCCGGCCGCGCCGGCAGTGTCCCGGGACCGTTCGGGAACGATGTAGAACCTCTTTTCGGCCGGGTCGTAGAATCCGACCACCTGGCGCGCGTAGAGGCGGGTGAGACGGAGCAGGAGATCGGGGGAGTTCTCGATGAGGCCGATCGCCTCGAGGGATGCGGCGTACGTCTCGAAGGGAACCGGGAGGTCCTCGGTGAGCTTCCTGCCGAGCACCTCCTCCAGCTCCTTCTCGGGAAGGAACGCGGAGGCAACTGGCGCGCTGAAGGTGCGGCCCCGGACCCTCTCGACGAGCTTCTGCGCCTTCGAGACCCGGCCCGCGAGGAGGGCCGCTTCGTCTGCGCCCGCCGGCCCCGCGGCGAGGACTCCGAGGAGAGCGAGGCCGGCGGCCCACTCTGGACGCCGCCGCCGGCGCTGGCGTATCATCGCGGCGACTTTGTCGCAGAGCCCGGGCGTACACATGAGGGCGCAGCTTAGCAGGGGCAAGGCTTCTCTCCAGGTGGTTCCCGGCCTTCGTGAGGGGCGGGAGCTGACGAACGAGATGACGACAACCTCACCAGGCCCCATCGTCCTCTGGCTGGCGAGCCGCTACGAGAACATCGAGCTGGTGCAAGCTGCGCTCACACACGTCTGCAAGCAGCGGGCGATCGACTCCGAGATGGAGCACTGGATCGGGATGGCCCTGCGGGAGGCCGTCGCAAACGCCGTGAAGCACGGGAACAGGCTCGATCCCGACAAGCGGGTCCTGGTGAAATTCGACGGGGTCGGCAGCGACCTGACGATCGTCATCGGAGACGAGGGCGGCGGCTTCGACCCGGAACGGGTCTCCGACCCGCTGGCCCCCGAGAACCAGATGAAGACCTCCGGACGAGGTATCTTCTACATCCGGACGTTCATGGACGACGTCGCCTTCTCTCGGGGAGAGAGCGGGGGGACGATCCTGACGATGCGCAAGGACCTCAGCAAACGCGGAAACGCGAAGGGAGAGAACGAATGAACAAGAACGCCTCCGTCCGTAAGATCGGGGACATCACGGTCGTAGAGCTCAAGGGGAAGATCACCATCGGAGCGGGAGACCTTCAGATGCGGGAGGCGATTCACGCCGTCCTGAACGAAGGCGCCCGCAAGCTCGTCGTCGACATGTCGGGCGTGACGACGATCGACTCCTCGGGCGTTGGCGAGCTCGTCGGCTGCTATACGACGTCCACTCACAAGGGGGCGAAGATGAAGCTGATGAACCTCCCGGCCAAGATCAGCGACGTCCTCACCGTCACCCAGCTCATCACGGTTTTCGACGTCTACCCGAACGAAGCCGAGGCCGTCGCCAGCTTCGGCTCCTGATCCGGAAGGAACCCGTTACGTGGAGGCCCGGGCCGCCCTTCTCGGGAGGCGCCATGGCTGTTCGGTGCGTGTCTCTCGTCCTTTCGTCAGGGCTCGAGCCAGAGGTCGTTCCAGCGGACCGGGGGAGGCAGGAGGTGGGCACGGACTCCCCTGAGGCGCGGCGCCTGCACCACGAAGCCGCGGTTGTGGAAGAGGAAGACGACGGGCGCCTCGGCCTGGACGAGTCGGTTCAGCTCGCGATAGACCGCCTCGCGCTCGGCGGCGTCCAGGAGCCGCGCTCCCTTCTCGACGAGGCGGTCCACCTCGGCGCTCTTGAAACCTGCGTCGAGGACGTCCTCCGTTTTCGAGTAGAGAAGCGAGCTGAAGAACGTGTCGGGATCGGGGAAGTCGGCAAACCACCGGGAGAGCTTCACGTCGGGGAAGACGCCGCCCCGCTTGCGGGCGGACATCTCCTCGCCCGGAAGGACCTCGAGGACCAGCTTCACTCCGACGGCTTCGAGCTGCGCGGCGATGACCGGGAGCGGATTCAGGGGGTCGCGAGAGTCCTTCGGGCTGAGCCAGGCCGAAAGAGTGAGGCCGGCGCCGAGCCCTGCATCGTGGAGAAGCCCCCTGGCCTTCTCCGGATCGTGACGGTAGGGACGGAGGTTCGGGTCGTGGCCGGCAAGATGGGGAGGCAGGAGTGACGCTGCGGGCACAGTGAGGCCGGCGAAGGTCTTCTCGTTCAACGCGGCCCTGTCGACGGCGTGGTTGAGCGCCCGCCGCACCCGGACGTCGTCGAGGGGGGCCCTGTCGCATCGCAGGACGAGGAAGGACGTGTGGAGCTGGACCGACGAGTCGATGTAAGGCCGCCACTGGGGGTCCGCCATGAGCCGGGCCGCTTCGGGGTACGGAATGTCCCAGATGACGTCGAGCTGGCCGTCGAGGAACCGCTGGAAGACGCCGGCTTCGGAGTCTTCCGTGAGGTCGAGGTCGACGCCGTCGAGCGCGATCCGGCCCCGGTCCCAGTAGGTGTCGGAACGGTCGAAACGGGCCACCTTTCCGAAAGAGATCTCCCTGGGCGCGAACGGGCCGGTTCCGGACGGCGCTCGCCGGGCCCGGGCGGGGTCGGCAAGGAGTGACGGCGGGAGGACGGTGATGTCCGGAAGGGTCAGGAGCTGGAGGAAGAAGGGTACGGGGCGTGAGAGGCGGACGCGGAAGAGGTCGCTCGACGGGGCCTCGAGGCCGGCGACGTCGGGGGTGCGCCCGGCGCGGAAGGCGTCATATCCGTCGACCGCATCGAAGAGGGTCGCCAGCGGCGCGGCGGTGGCGGGGGAGAGGAACCGCTCGAACGAGGCCTTGACGTCGGCCGCGACGAGGCTCCCCCCCTCGTGCCAGCGGACGCCCCGCCGCAGGTGGAAGGCGTAGAGCATTCCCGACGGGTCGATCTCCCAGCTCTCCGCGAGCTCCGGAAGGATCCGGGTCCCTTCGCCGAAGCGGACGAGGCCTTCGCCCCAGGTCCTCACGAGGATCGCCTGCGGGACGGTCTGGCAGAACGCGGGGTCGAAGTTCTCCTCGTCGAGATAACGGAGCGCGGCCCTCACGCGCCCGCCGGGCGCGGGCGAAGGCAGGCGGAAGAGCGAGGAGCGGGAACGCAGGAGGAGCGACTCCTGCTCGAGGGCCTGGGCCGCCTGGTTCATGGATGTCGAGGCGTAGGCGTTCCTCTCGGCGGCCCTGCGGATCTCGTCCATCGACGTCACGACGGCCGCCGAGCCGTCCGCGAGGGTCACGGTCGCCTCGGCGATGGCGTCGACGGTGGAGGTGACCCTCTCCATGGAGCCGAGGAGCGCCTGCCCGCCCGTGGCCTGCTCTTCCATGGCACGGGCGAGCTGCTCCGTCAGCAGGCGGACCCGGTCGGTCCTCGCGTTGACCGCTCTGGCCGACTCGAGCTGGCCTCGGGTCGCTTCCGAGATCCGTGCCACCTCCGACGAGACGCGGGAGGTCGCCTCGGAGACGCGGGCCGATTCGCGGCTCTGTTCGTCGGCGGCGCTCGCGATCCCCTCCGAGGCGCGGCGCGAATCGAGGGCGAGGGACTCGATCTCGTCGAGGGTCGCGTCGGAGGTCTGGGCGAGATCGACTCCCTCGTCCGTCCGGCGGCGCGCCTCGGCGAGGAGACGCCGCACGTCCTCGACGCCGGAGCGGACCGACGAGACGAGGCCTCGCACCTCGTCGGTCGACACGGCCGTCCGGTCGGAAAGGTCGCGGATGTCGTCGGCCAGGACGGAGAAGGTCTTGCCGCTCTCTCCGGCCTGCGCCGCGATGATGGAGGAGTTCAGGGCGAGGAGGTTCGTCTCGCCGGCGATCTCCTCGATGACGTGGAGGACCTCGCCGATCCTCGCGGAGTGCTCGGCGAGCGCCGTCGCGGCGTCGGCCGCGCCCGAGACGGCGCCCCGGATCTCGTGCATCCCGGCGAGCGTTCCGGAGACGGCCGCCTTGCCCGAGACGACGGCCGCCGAGACGCGCTCGGAGAGCCGCGCGGCGGTCTGGGCCTGCCGATCCGTCTCGGCGGTGGAGGAACGGATGGCCTCCGTCGCACCGGCCGTTTCCCCCGCGAGGCCGGAGAGGTTCTCGACGGCCGACGCGACCTCCTGGAGGGCGGACACGACTCCTCCGAGGGACGCCGCCGTCTCGTCGACGAACGCGCGGAGCGCCGAGGTGCTCCGGGAGACCTGCATGACCGAGGCGGTCATCTCGTGGAGCGAGGCGCCCGCGTTCTCGGCGGCGCCCGCGAGCGTCTCCATCGATTCCCGAAGGGAGCCGATCGCCGCATCGGTACCGCGCATGGCGGCCGCGGTCTCCTCCGCGCGCGCGTTCTGGACGGAGGCGGCGAGGGAGAGGTCCCTGCCCCGGGTCGTCAGGTCGCGCGCGACGCCCGACACCGCCTCGGAAAGCCGTGCGAACGAGGCGAGGATCCGCTCCATCGCGACCATCAGGCCGTGGAACGCCTCGGCGAGGGCGGCGTCTCCGGACCGGCCGAGCTCCGCGCGGGAGAGCGTGAGGTCCCCGGCAGAGGCGCGGTGGAGCGCGTCGCGCGTCGCCTCCCGGGCGCGAAGGATGCGCCCCTGGGCCAGCCGTGCGAGCGCCGCGACGGCCGCGGCGGTCAGGACTCCCGCCGTGAGGGTGCGGAGCGAGGATGGGGAGGGCGAGAGGGCGAGGGAGGCGAACCCGAGCAGCACGACCAACGGGGCGAACGCGGCAGAAAGCCACGCCTTCGCACGGGACGGCTCCTTCGTCGACGCGGCGGACATCGGCTCCGATGCTACACTTTCCAACCCTCCCGGGCCGCGCCGTCCGGATCGGAAACGGAGCCCCGAACCGTGTCTCTCGACCTCCCGGAAACCCTCTCCCGCGTCCGGAGCCTCGTCGACGCCCGGCTTCCGAAGCTGCTCGAGCGAGGCCCCGCCGCCGGCCTCCTCGACGACGTTCCGGATCCCCTTCCCCCGGCGGCGCGCGATGCGCTCCTCTCTCCCGGGAAGCGGGTCAGGCCCGGCCTCGTCTTCCTCGTCGGGGCGCTGTTCGGCGCGAAGGAGGAGCGTCTTCTCGACCCCGCCTGCGCCGTGGAGATGGTCCACGCCGCCTCGCTCGCGCTCGACGACCTCCCCTCGATGGACGACGCCACGACGCGCCGCGGGCGGCCGGCGCTCCACACGGTCCACGGGGAAGACCTCGCCATCCTCGCCGGCGTGACGCTCATCGTCCGGGCGTTCGGCGTTCTGGCCGACTCCGGGCTGTCGACGATCCGGCCCGCCCCGGCGCTCGACCTCGTCTCGCGCCTTGCGGATGCCTCCGGCCTCTGGGGCCTCGCTTCGGGGCAGTCCCTCGACCTCCGGACCGGGGAAGCGGATGCGTCGTTCGACCGGATCGAGACGATTCACGCCCGCAAGACGGGAGCCCTCTTCGTGGCAGCCGCCGAGTTCGGGGCGGTTCTCGGGGGGGCGAGGCCGAAGGAGCTGGCCGCCGTCCGCTCGTACGCCAAGAACGTCGGGCTGGCGTTTCAGATCGTCGACGACCTCCTCGAGAGGCAGGACCCGGCCCGGACGGGCAAGCACGCCCGTCGAGCCCCGACCCCCACGTTCGCCCGGCACGTCGGCGAGGAGGGCGCCCGCCGGCTGGTCCAGGAGCTGACGCTCCACGCGATCGAGGCCCTCGAGCCGTTCGGGGCGCGGGCGGCGCTCCTCCGCGACTTCGCCTCGGCGCTCAGGGACAGGAGCAGCTGAAGAGGGCGGCTGCACCGGGGCGCCCGCCCTGCTAACGTCGCGGCGTGAGCACGCCGCCCCCCGAGCCTCCCGAGAGGCGCGATCCCGTCACGTTCGAGGAGGCAAGAGAGCGGCTCCGCTCCCGCGGGTACCTCGATCGCGGCGTGGAAGGGGCGGTCCTGAAAGGCGCTCTCGCCGCGCGGACCCGGACGCTCGGTCTCCTCCTCGGCGCGACGGTTGCGTCGCTCTTCCTCGCCTTCGCCCTCGCGACGGTCGAGACCGCCGCAGTCGCACTCGCCTCGGCCCTCTCGCCGCGGGACGCCCTCGTCCTCTTCGCGTGGCTGGGCGCCGGGGCGCTCCTCGCTGCGGGCGTCCTCGTCCTCCTTCTCGCCGCGTTCGCGTGGCTGCGCGTGCGCGGACGGAGCGACCCGTCGGGAGTCTCGACGGAGGTGGCGGTCGTCTTCGGCGTTCTCGCCGGCGTCGGGGCCGTGCTGGCCGCGCGGCCGGTCCTGGAGGCGGCGGGCCCTCTCGCCGCGATCGTCGCGTTCGCGGCTGCGGCGTTCGCGGTGGTCCTTGCGGTCAGGGTCGCGCGAGGCCTCGCGTTCACGGTCCTCGCGGCGTCCGGGAAGGCCGTCCTCTCGCGGGCGCCACGTCCGGCGCTCGCCCTCGGGGCGGCGCTCGCGGCGTCCGTCCTCGCCGCGGGCGGATGGCTCGCCCTGCGCCGCGTTCCCCCGGTCGACGAGCCGCTCGTCGTCCGGTCCGGAACGGCGCGGGTCGTCCTCGTCGCCGTGGATGGCTGGATTCCGGCTCTCGCGACGAAGGCGGTGCCTCTCGGCGCGCGCGCGCGCTTCGAGTACCAGAAGGACACGACGGATCCGGCGGCGTTCTGGACGACCGTGGCCACGGGCGAGCCGGCGCGCCGGCACGGCGTCGGCGCGCTCGAGCTGGTGCGGCTCGACGGCCTCGTGGCGCCGGTGAGACTGACGGCCGGGACGGGCTGGTACCTCGGCCGCCTGCTCCCGGCGCTCGGCCTGGCGCGCGAGGAGTCGGTCACGTCCGCCGCCCGCAGGGTCCCCTCGATGTGGGAGGTCGCGCACAGGGGCGGTCTCGCCTCGCTCGTCGTGAACTGGTGGACGACGTGGCCGGCGGGCGACGCGGGCGGCGTCGTCCTCGGAAACCACCTCTTCTTCGCCGCTCGCGCCGGCGCAAAGCTGGAGGGAGAGGGATGGCCGCCCGAGGCCTCCGCGCGCGCCGCGAGCCCTGGCCGTCCGTGAGACGGCGCGCACGACCGGTGCCGGCCGGCTCGTCGCGGACGCGCGAGGGCTCGACGCGTTCGCCATCGCCGCCTTCCGGCAGGAGGTTGCGAGGGCGAGGCCGCGACTCGCGCTTCTCTACCTGCCGGGACTCGACATTCTCGGCGCGGCCCTGTCCGAGCCGGGCCGGACGGTTGCCGACCGCGTCACGCTCGCGACCGCCCTCGGCGAGGAGACGCGCGCGATCGCCTCGTTCCTCGCCGGGCCCGACGTCCTCGGGGGGGACGCCGATCTCGTCGCCGTCGTCGTCGACGGCGGTCGTTCGGCAAGGAGCGGGGAGCTTCTCCTCGCCGGGAGCCTCGTCGGGGCGACCGCCGCGGGGAGTGTGAAGCCCGTCGACCTCGCGCCGACGCTTCTCGCCGTGCTCGGCGTCCCCTCGTCGAGGGAGACCGAGGGGAGGGTCGACACCCGTCTCCTGCGTCAGGGCGCGGCGTCGGACGCGACGGTCTCCTCGTGGGGTCGGAAGCGGTCCGGCGGAGGTCCGGCGCTCGACCCCGGGGAATACGTCGAGAACCTGCGATCCCTCGGCTACCTCCGCTGACCGGGCCGCCCGTCCGTACAATGGGCGCCCCGATGACAGCGGACAGGAAATCTCGCCGAATGGGGGCGTGTTGACGCGGTGGCCGGCGCGGCTGGCCGCGTCCGTACTCCTCGCCGTGCTCCTTCCGCCGGCGCTCCTCGTCTGGCTCTCGTCGCGCCTCGAGAGGCGGGCGCTTCGAGACGACCTCGAGGCGCGCGCGCAGGTGGCGGCCGCGTTGACCGATGCGCTCCTCTCCCATGCGGAGGCATTCCTCGCCCGCCTCGGGAACAGGTGGGACGGCGGATGCAGCCCGGGCATTGCCGAGACGCTGAGGTCTGCCGTCGACGTCGGCCTCGCCGTGCGCGACGCCTCGCTCCTCGACACGTCCTTCGTACCCGACTGCAGCGTCGGGGCCGTCCCCCTGCCCCTGCCGGGCGCGGTTCGCGTCGCCCTGCAACGGGACGGGCGGGCCCTCTGGGACGGAGCCCTCGGGACCGGCGCGGTGCGATTCGCCGTGCGCCTCCCGCGGGGTGCGGGTCAGGTGAGCTTCGACGCGGAACGCCTGTCGCGCTTCCTCGCACCCGTGGCGGACGGCGGACGGCTCATCGCGGAGGTCGCCGGCGCTGCGGGAACCGTCCTTCGCGTGCCGGCCTCGGGAGGGACGCCCCGGCCCCGTCCGGGCGCGCTGCTGAGGCTTCTCGGACGGATCGTCGGAGTGCGTTCGGAGGAGGCGACAGCCCGGTGCGAAGGCGGGGGGATCTCCGTTCGCGTGCGCGCCACGGCCGACGTCCAGCTCGCCGCCTGGGGAGAGACCCTTCCGCTTCTCCTCGCGGTCGGGCTCGGGTTCGGAGCGGGTGCGGCGGCCCTCGTCCTCCTCGCCGGATCACCCGGCGCGGCCCTGAAGCGTCAGCTTCGGGGCGCCGCCCGGCGGGGTGAGCTGGAGGTCCGCTACCTGCCGGTCGTCGACGTCCGCTCCGGGCGCTGCGTCGGCGCGGAGGCCCTCCTTCGATGGCGCCACGCGCGCGAGGGGCTCCTCTCGCCCGACCTCTTCATCGCCCTGGCGGAGGAGACCGGCCTCATCGTGCCGATCACCGACTGGCTCATGCGGCGCGTCGCGCGGGACCTTCCCGACGGCCTGCCAGAGCCGGATCGCTTCCACGTGTCGATCAACCTCGCCGGCGCACACCTCCGCGACCCCGGAACGGTGGCCCGCATCCTCCGTGCGTTCGAGGACTCGACCCTCCGCCCGGAGAGCCTCGTCTTCGAGGTGACGGAGCGGGAGTTCATCGAGGACGAGGGGGGGACGGCGCGGAACGTCCTCGAGGCGATCCAGGCGTGGGGCGCGAAGGTCGCGCTCGACGACTTCGGGACCGGCTTCTCCAACATCGCCACGCTCCGCCGCTTCCGCCTCGACCACCTGAAGATCGACAAGAGCTTCGTGGAGGGGATCGGGACCGGCTCCGTCGCCGAGACGGTCATCGATGCCGTCGTCGACCTCGGCCAGAAGCTCGAGATGACGATCATCGCGGAAGGGGTCGAGCGGCCGGAGCAGGTCGACTACCTCGCCGCCCGCGGCGTCCACCTGATCCAGGGATTCCACTTCTCCCTTCCGCTCACGCTGAAGGGGCTCGTCCGGTTCGTCGAGGAGCGCGCGGCCCAGGCCGCAGAGTCGGAGGCGGCGGAAGGGAACCGGATCGCCGTCGAGCCGGGCTGAGCCGCCGGCGCGTGCCTACTGCCCGACGATCCGGACCGTCGAGGTCGTCGGGAGATCCTTGGCCGACTGGAGAAGCGAGAGGAGCTGGGCCGTGATGGCGAGCGACTGCATGGAACGGCCGGCGTCGCAGTCGGCCGTCCCGCGCGGAATCGCCCACTTCCCGCCGTCGTAGCGGACGTTCACTTCGCTCCCGGAGCACGCGCCTGCCGGCCGGACGGCGAAGAGGCGCCGCTCGGATGCCGGCTGGTCCGGACGCCGCGGGCGGATGACGACCTCCCGTTCCGGACGGGCCAGCTCCCCGAGGTAGTGGAGGATCGACTGTGGCGAGCGCATGACGAGCCGTCCACGGGGTTCGCCGGGCGCGAGCCTGGCCGCTGCCTCGAGGGCTCCCCGGGAGTCATAGAGCCGGACCTCGACGCGGTCCTGCTTCCCGCACGTCCCTGACCCGGAAGCCGCGAGCCTCAGCTTCGTGGACGTTTTCTCGAGCTGGAACGTCCCGTCTCCGACGGGCCGCAGCCGGAGGGGCGAGTTTGCCATCTGCACGAGGGTCGGGAGGCGCCGGGCCTCTGCGGCGTCCACGGGCGGGCCGATCTTCTCGGTGCGGAAGTCGTCGAACTCCCAGCGGCCCTTGTCGGCGAGGTCGGCGACGAGGGATCCGAACGCCGCGAACGAAGGTTCCGTGGGGTCGTTCTCGAGAACGGCGGACAGCGCGCTTCCCGGTGCCGGGCACTCCAGCTCGACCCGGTCGACGACGAGGTAGAGGAGGACCTCCCGGTTGTAGCCCTGGTCCCAGAAGTACTCGAGGATCTCCGTGCCGACGGGGGTCATGATGCCGCGCGTGAACTCCTGCGAGTCGAGGACCGCAACGTCGAAGGTGGGCGAGTCGCTGAAACCGAAGCTTGGCGAGAAGGCCTGGACGTCCGGGGCCGCCGAGCCCGTCGACACCGCCGCGCCGATCCGCGATTCCGCGCGGACACTGCCGGTGATGCGGGAGAGGCCCGTGAAGACCATCGGCCTTCGATCCCGCGCCCGCAGGATATTCATGAGGAGCATCTCGTTCCGGGCGGTCTCCGCGGCGGTGTTGTAGTCCACGGCACGGTTCGAGAGAGCGCCGTGGGTGACGCAGCCCCCGAGGGCGAGGGCGGCCACGGCGGACATCAGGCGGGGGACAACGTTCGAGCATCTCATCGGTCGCATCTCCGCAGCGGTCACTTCCTGATGTAGCCCGTGAGAATCTTGACGAGCCCGACGGGCACTTCCGGCCTCTCCCGCATGAGCTGCCAGAAGGGTTCGCGGTGGATCCGGAGGGCGAGGACCTCGCTCTCGGCCGTGCAGGTCACGGAGCGGGGATCGCCCGTCAGGATCGAAAGCTCCCCGATCACGTCCCGCGAGCCGAGGCGCTTCCCCGTCGGAACGCCGCCGGCGGAAATGCCGATCGTGCCCTCCACGATGAGGTAGAGGGCGTCTCCGGTATCTCCTTCCCTGATGACCACGTCGCCGGCCTGGAAGGAAACCTCGTCGGCGATCGGAAGGAGGGCGGCCACGTCCTCGGCGGGGATCTCCCGGAAGAGCGAGACCTGCTTGAGGAACAGGACCTTCTCGAGCGGCGCCAGCGGCATCCGGCTTTCTCCTTCCATTGTCTGCCCGGCCCCGGCGGCCGGCATCCCGAGGGCGTGACGTGCCGTCTCTCTGAAGAGCGGGTCCGGCGACGAGAGCTCGGCCTCGATCCGGGACGTGAGTCCCGCGTGACAGGAGCGGCCCGCCGACGCGAGGGCGCAGAGGCGGATCCACGAATCCCGGCTCTCGAGGAGCCTCTCGACGTGCGCGTCCGGGGCCTGGCTCGTGACGCCGAGGAGCCGCGCGGCCTCCTGGCGCTCGGACGCCGAGCCGCCGACGTACGGCACGAGGACGTCCTTCTCGGCCTGGGCGACGTTCTCGATCAGCTCGATGGCGTTCGCCCGCAGGCGCGCGTCCGCCTGGCTCATCGCCTGCCGGAGAGGCTCGAGGGCGAGGCGCGGGTAGAGCAGCGCGACGACCGCGAGGACACGGTCCTGGTCCCGTTGAATCCCTGCGGCGAGCGCGTCCAGGAGCAGGGGGTGCGCCGAGTCCTTCTCGAGGTCCGCGAGAGCCCCGCGCCTCTCGAAGGCGGAGCGGATCTCGTTGCGAAGCTGCCCGCGCAGGCGCTCCGGTTCGATCGCGGGCGAGTGACCGCGCGCGCGCAGGTCGAGCATCGAGGCGTACGCGGCCGCCCGGACCCTCTCCTCCTCGTCGAAGGCGAAGTCCGGGAGGGATGCCGACGCGGCAGGGCCCGCCTTGCCGAGAGCCCTCACGAGCGCGGCACGCGCCGGGGCCGCCAGCGACGGGTCGAGCGCGATCCCGGCGAGGCGCTGAGGGTCCGCCGCCGTACTCGCGATGAGGGCCCTCACGGCGCCGGCGCGCGAGGACGACTCGTCGAGCGCCTTCCGGAGCGCGGGGACGAGCTCGGGCGCCGCGACGCTCTGGGCGGCTCGGAGGGCCGCGGCACGCACGGACGGCACAGGGTCCCCGAGCAGGTCCTGGATCGGGTGAAAGAAGCCGGGCACGGCGAGCTCGCCGAGGATTCCGGCGCCCTGCGTTCGCTCTCCGGCGTCCGGGGACACGAGCAGGTCCTGGAGCGGCCGACCGGCGTGGAGGAGACCGCCGAGACCGCCGTGCCGGATGAGCGCGACGATGGCCGAGCCTCGCGTCGAGAGGCTCGCGTCCTGGAGCAGGGGGACGACGACGGGGACGGCGTCCGCCCCCGACAGCCGGCAGTACGCCGCGATGGCCGCGGCACGGGTCGACTCGGCAGGATCGGCCATCAGGGTCCGGAGACGTTCCGCGTGGCGGGACGCCCCGCGCTCGGCGAGGTAGGACGCGGCCTCGGCGCGGACCTCGGGATCGGAGTGCGACGTCAGGGGGGCCACGAGATCCGACCAGTCCGACCCGGTAGCAGCTCGCGCCACCGAGAGCGTGTGGAGGACGCGCAGGCCGTCGCTCTCACCGAGGGCCGTCCTGAGGACGCGTGCGCTCGTCTCGTCCGAGAGGTCGACGGAGCCGCGCCCGAGATCGAGCCGCCTCATCACCAGGCTCGCCGAAAGCGCGTCCACGTAGTGTCGTGTGGCGCTGAAGAGGAGTGCGATCCAGATCCCCGAGAGGAGCAGGAGCGGTACCGTCCACGGGAGGACATGCGTGCTCCCGGTCCGGCTCACCGCGAGGAACGCGAGGCCGAGGAGGACCGCGAGCACCGGCTTGAGGGTGCCGTCCACCACGGCCTTCGCCCGGGCGCGCTGCCGCGAGGTGAGCGGAAGGTAGAGAAGGTTGAACGCGGAGTCGTTGAGGGTGTACTTGAAGGAGATGTCCGCGGCGCGGGGGAGGGAGATCGCCCAGAGGGCGCCACCGGTGACGAGACCCGCAACGCCGCCGAGCGCGACCGAAGCGGGGAGGACGAGAAGGGCGGCGAGGACGCCCCAGCGCTCCATGAGGCGTCCCGCGACGGCGAACTGGACGACGAGCCCGACGACGCCGGCGGCGACGCGGAAGTTCGAGAGGAACCCGACCATCCCTTTCGCGTCCGCGCCGTAGACGGATTTCAGCGTCAGGTCGAGCTGGTAGTCGGCGATCGTCCCGACGAGGGCGACGACGACGAGGGCCGCACCGAGCGTGCGCGTCAGCGGCGAGGAAAGGACGGTCCGAAGGTCGGCGACGAATCCCTCGCTCGCGATCGCGCCGGCAGCGGCCTCCTGAGGGGAGGGCGCCGGCTCGTGCCGGGAGTGCCGCGTGGTCAGGCGCTGGACGATCGCCCAGCAGCCGAGGACCGCGAGGACGATCACGAGGAGCAGGTCGGCGGGGCGTATCGCGGCCGCGAGCCGGCCGAGGAAGAGCCCGAAGGCCACGTTGGCGACGACGCTCCCGCCCGAGATGACGCCGAAGAGCCGCTTGGCCTCCCGGGCGTCGAAGACGTCGCCGGCGATCGTCCAGAAGACGATCATTACGACGTTCCCCGCCGCGTCGAGCATGACCGCGAGGGTCAGCAGGAATGCGAGCGTCTCGCCCACCGGCGTCGGCATGAGGATCCGCGCGAGGACGACGAACGCGACGATGGGCCCGAACGTGGCCGTAACGAGCTGCCGGGGCGTCAGGTGCCGGGCCGCGCGCCCGTGGAGGGCCACGGCCGCGACGAGCGCGAGGGGCGGGAGGAGGAAGCGGAACGGGATCGCCCAGGGGGGGAGCGCGCTCAGGAAGAGCGAGCGGCCCACGACCTGGCCGGTGATGACCACGCCCCCGACCGCGAGGAGCGAGAAGGCGAGCATGAGCCCGACGCGGGTCCCCTCGCCGGGCTGGATCCTCAGGACCGTCTCGAGGACGGACGCCCGCCGGGCGCTGCTCAGGGGGCCTCCTGCCCGGAGGGTGAACGGAACGCTTCGACGGCAGGCCGTCGTGTCGGCAGGGGCCTCTCCATTCGCGGTTGGCGGCGGATTCTGCCACGGAGCGTGGGCTTCGAACGCACCCCCGTGCGCGCGACGGTACCCCTACGTGTAGCCCTGGAGCTTCTTCAGGGCCGCCTGCTTGAGCGCCATGCTCGTCGCGGCGCCATGGGAGATCGTCCTCACCTCCGACTCCGGGAGAGTGTGCAGGAGTCGCATGGCGAAGGCGGGCGGAGTCTTCGCGTTGTGGACGAGAGCGACCCGTACCTCGAGGTTCGAGAGCCACTGGGTCGACTTCATGATCGCCTCGGCCGTCTGGAACGTGAGGAACGGGGACTTGGCGATTCGGATCACCTCGTCGGCGGTCAGTCGCGGATTCTTCAGGAGCGAGTAGAGCACCTGCGGGTCGGAGTCCTGGGCGAGGATCGCGCGCTCGACCCGGTCGGCCTTCGGGGCGAGGAGGAGCTTCTCCATTCGGGAGATCGAGCGGAGGCGGTCCCAGACGTTTCCGCGGGGCGCGCCCTGGTCCTCGTCGTCTGTTTCTTCGACGGCTTCCTCGAGCCCCGCCTCCCCCGGAGTCTGCGGCGGGGCGCGGAGGGCCTCGACGAGCGCGGCGGTGTCGCCGTCCACGGCGAGGGCGACGCCGTCGGGCAGCGGGGCGACGACGGTCGCGCTGGCAGTGGCCTCGCCCCCCCCGGCGAGCCGAAGGACGAGGGAGAGTCGCGAGAAGATCGCGAGCTTCTCCGCCGTCGGGAGCCGGAGGCCTCCGGCCGAGAGGTTCGTCCGCGCCTCCGCGGCGAGCTCCTCCTCCGACTCGAACGCCACCGTGAACGCCAGCGGACCGGTCCGGACGATCTTCACAACGCTCCCACTGCGGCCGAGTTTAGTGCGGAGAACGCGACCGGTGAGTCCGGCCGCCGATCCCGACGCGGAGTACAGCCGGCAACGCTGCCGTTCCTGCGCGACCGGCTGAAGCAGGGCCCGGCCGGCTCAGGGCCTCATGCGCCAGAAGGTCCAGGCCTCGTGCGGAACGCCCGCGTCCTCGATCGACGAGAAGCCGGCCTCGTGGGCGTAGCGTTCGAGAGTGCCGCGGCGCAGGAGGGTTCCCGTCCCCGCAGCGCCGGGACCGTTCATCGCGGACGGGAGGCAGGTCAGGACGCTCCAGCCGTAGTTGAGCCGGTCGTTCGCGGTGGCCGGGATGGAAAAGGCCTCGCCGGACTTCTCCTCGATGACGAGGACCGTTCCGGCCGGTGACGCGAGGCGGCGCATCGCGCCGAGGGCCTCGACCGGGCGTGGCATGTCGTGGAGCGACTCGAATGCGAGGACGAGGTCGTAGCCTCCGGGCAGACCGGGCGAGGCGGCGTCGACGGCGTGGAACGCCGTGCGCGTGCCGACGCCGTGCTCCTCCGAGTTCACGCGGGCCGCTTCGAGGGCGACCGGGTCGAGATCGAGGCCGTCGACGCGAACGAGGGGGTAGCCTTTCGCAAGCGCGATCGAGGCCCAGCCGGCGCCGCAGCCGACGTCCAGGACGCGCGCCGGGGGCTCTTCGCGCAGGCGGGCGTCCACGTCGGCGATGCGGGGGATCCAGTCCGCCGCGAGGAACCGGAGGAAGGCGGCCCGGCCGAGGTCGGCCTGGGCGGTCCGCGCGTCGTCGGTGCCTTCCGGAATGCCCTCGCCGCTGCGGAACGCCTCCAGCAGTGCCGGCAGCTTCTGCGCGAGGGCGACGAGGCTGCGGGGCCGCGCGACGGACCAGAGGAGGCTGTCTCGCTCCGTCAGGACCTCGGCGGCGCCGGGCGGGAGAAAGAAGCGCCGTTCGGAGGCGGGTGCGGCCGGATCCACGCAGCCCAGGATCTCCGCCGCCGCCTGCTGCTCGAGCCACTCGCGGACGTACCGCTCGTGGGTCCCGGTGCGAGCGCCCAGCTCGGACGGGGTCGAGGGGCCGTGCCGCGCGAGGTCGTCGTAGAAGCCGAGCTTCTCGCCGAGGTAGATCGTGAGGACGTCGTGGACGGCGAGCGTGGCGTTCGAGATGCGGGATGCGAGGAGTTCGGCGTCGGAGGTCACCGCGGGATGTTCTCACCCCGCAGCGGAACTCAACGGAGTCGCCGGAAGGAGACGGTGACGCGCCTTGGCCCCGGGCTGTACTCGAGAACGCTCTCCTCGACGGAGCCCGCCTCGCCGGCGAAAAAGTAGGGCCTCAGCTCCTCGAGCGGCGGCGTCGTCGCGAAGGCGAAGTGGAGCGTCGCGGGCTTTCCGTGGAGCTCCTGCGCCGTGAGGTACGAGACGAGCGCGTGCTCGGCGGAGTGGTACCCGTTCTTCCAGAGGTGCTGCTTGGCGCCGCGCCGCGCCGCGCTGTCGAGGTCGATCCAGCTCCAGACCTCTCCGTTCTCCCGGTCGACGAGCCGGTCGAGCCAGCAGGCGTACGTCTTCTCGAGATAGCCCGTGTACCGGCGGTCGGTGAGGGCGAGGGTCGCGGCGGCCTGGTCGAGCTCGGCGGCGATCCACCAGGTGACGCCCGCGTCGATCGACCCGTCCCGGCGCAGGCCCGAGGCCCAGCAGCCGTCGCGCGGGAGGAACGCGAGAGCGAAGACCTTCGGCATCCGCTCCCGGGCCCACGAGGAGAGCTTCGCGTCGCCGAGGAGCGCGCCCGTCCTCTCGATCATCCAGAGCGCCTTGATCGTGTGGCCGAAGTCGGTGTGCCGGGAGCCGAGCCCCGATTCGAGCGGGTCGTGCAGCGAGCCGCGGAAGAGCCCCAGCTCCTCGCTCCAGAACCGGTCGATCAGTATTCGAGCGATCCGCGCGAGGTCCGTGCGGAGCTTCGAACGGTGGGGCTCGGGGGCGACGGAGGCCAGGAGCAGCGCGTAGGCGTTCACCTGGTCGAGCTGCGCGACGAGCTCGATCCGGGCCATCTCGCCGCCGACGCCGCCGGCCGCCCAGCGGAGGAGCCCGCGGGAGCGGTCGTCGTACCGCTCGAAGATGCCGTCGTAGAGGAGGAGCGCGTCGGCCAGCACTTCGGGGTCGCGCGTCAGGTAGGCATAGAAGGCGAGGCCGAGGTTCGCATAGGCGAGGTCCTGCGAGTTCCTCGCATCGGCGGGCGGGTGAGCTTCGTCGCCGCGCCACCACGACACGGCGCTCCGGTTCGTCCTGTCGAGAGCGTGCGTGCGAAGGTGCTCGACGCCGGCCTTCGCGAGGGCGAGGTACCTCTCCTCGCCCGTCATGTGGAAGGCCACGCCGTAGAAGTACGTCTGGCGCGACCGCATCCGCGTGAATTCCTTGCCGAGCTGCGAGGAGACCCAGGGTCCGGCGACGAGCATCTCGCCGCACGGGAGGTCGGGCTGGACGAGGGTCCCGTCGTCGCAGCGGAACGTGGGGAACGCGCCGACGGGCGACCCGAGCGCCTCGGGCCGGAGCCAGAAGGGGGCGAGATCGCGGGAGAGGTGGGTGACCCACGCCTCGCCGGCCGGGAGCGGTGTCGGGACGGGATCGAAGGCCCCACGGCCGCAGGAGGTCGCGGCGAAGAGGACGAGAAGCCCGAGGGGCGCGAGGGAGGCGGGAACGGAAGTGCGAGCGGATCGCATGGCGAAGTCCGCTGGGGAGGTTATCAGCGGGAGGCGCTACTCCAGCACTGCGAAAGGGCTCGGCTGCGTGCGGGGCGGAAGGAGAGGCACCGGCGTGGCCGGCTCCGAGCCCAGGGCCTCGGCGAGGATCGCCCCGACCGAGTCCGTTTCGAGGAGGAATGCGTCGTGGCCGCTCGGGGAAGCGAGCTCGCGGTAGCGGGCACCGGCCGCTCGGGTCCACCGGAGCACCTCCTCGGGCGGGTAGAGGAGGTCGCCCGGGATGCCGACTCCCGAGAGCGATTCCCGGACGGGAGAAAGGGCGCGCGCCACGCTGCCACGGCCCCTCGCGACGTTGTGGGAGTCGATGGCGTCGAGGAGCGTCAGGTAGCTCTTCGTCGTGAAGCGGCGGACGAGCTTCTCTCCGTGGTGCTCGAGATAGTCGCGGACGGGGTGGCTGGCTGGAGTGGGCGGGCGGAAGCGACGTTCGATCTCCCCCGGCGTCCGGTAGGTGAGCATTCCGACCATCCGTGCGAGGGCGAGGCCCGACCGGGGCGCGGCCTCGATCGCCGTCCGGTGGACGTGATTCCACGCCGCGCCCCACGCGGTGGGAGAGGCGGGGGCGGCGAACGAGATCGCCGCCCGCGACGCCTCCGGGAACGTCGCGCAGTACTCGAGCGTCACCATGCCGCCGAGCGAGCCCCCGGCGACGAGGGCGAGGCGCGGGATGCCGAGGTCCCTGACGAGAAGCTCCGCGAGGCGCGCCATGTCGCGCGTCGTCACGGCGAGGGGAGCGTCGGCCCGGCCGGCTCCGCGCAGGAAGCGGGTGCCGTAGCACGAACCGAGGAGGTTCGGGGCGAGGACGGCGTAGCGGCGCGTGTCGATGGGCAGGCCCGGGCCGACGAACGGGCGCCACCCGCCGAGGTCGGCGGGGGAGCCCGTGAGCGAGTGGAAGAGGAGGACGACGTTTCCGCCGTCCGCGTCGATCGCTCCCTCGAGCCGGTAGGCCTGGCGCACGTCGCGCAGCGTCTCGCCCGACTCGAGCGTGAAGTCTCCCGCCCGGTGCGTCGAGAGCCCTTCCCTCAGCGCGGCGGCGTCGGGAGGGCCGCTCACAGGGAGCCCCCGACGAACGTGCCGCTCTCCTCGTCGCGGGGCGGCGCGTCCCAGCCGAGGACCCGGAGCGGGACGCCGTGCGCCTGCGCGAGGCGCGCGGCCTCCGCGGCGACGACCTGCGCGCCGGTCCGGGCGAGGACGAGCAGCTGGTCGTGGGAGAGGCGGCGCAGCGGCCGGGCGCCGGAGTGGAGGCGAGGGTCGCGGTCGTAGACGGCGTCGACGTCGGTGACGATGTGACAGGGCGCGGGCCCGAGCGCCGCCGCGATGGCGACGGCGCTCGTGTCGGAGCCGCCCCGCCCGAGCGTGGCGGTCTCGCGGTCGCGCCTCGCCCCCTGGAAGCCGCTGACGACCGGGACGATCCCTTTCGCCAGGAGAGAGCGGAGCCGGCGGGCGTCGACGTGGGAGACGCGGGCGGAGCCGAACTCGCCGTCGGCCCTCACGCCCGCCTCGCCTCCCCTGAGACTCCGGGCCGGGACGCCGACGGCGTGGAGCGCCGCGGCGAGGACGGCGGCGGAGAGGTCCTCGCCGGTCGCGAGCGCCCGGTCGACCTCGCGGCCGGCCGGGCCGGCGCCGCGTCCGGTCTCGAGGGCGCCGAGGGTCTCGAGGATCTGGTCGGTCGTGTGCCCCATCGCGCTCACGACGACGACGACCCGGCGCCCTGCCGCGACGAGGGCGGCAACGCGGCGTGCGGCGCGCCGGATTCGCGCCGGCGTGCCGAGCGACGTCCCCCCGAACTTGACGACGAGGGTCTCGCGGGCCGCGCTCATCGTGGCCCGTCCGGCGCGTCGGCGAGCCGCGCGAGGGAGGCGTCGAGATCGACGAGGAGGTCGTTGAGGTCCTCGAGGCCGACGGAGAGGCGGACGAGGTCGGGCGAGACGCCCGCGGCGAGCCGCTCCTCCTCGGGGAGCTGTTCGTGGGTCGTCGACCAGGGGTGGATGACGAGGCTCTTGGCGTCGCCGACGTTGGCGACGAGGGAGAAGAGCCTCAGGTGCGCGATCAGGTTCCGCGCGGCCTGCTCGGCCGAGAGGCCGGCAGGCGGCTTGACGCCAAAGGTCAGGACTCCGCCGAAGCCGCCGGTGAGCGTGCGGCGCGCCGTCTCGTGCGTCGGGTGCGAGGGAAGGCCCGGGTAGCGGACCCAGGCGACGTCCGGGTGCGCCTCGAGGTGGCGCGCGACGGCAAGGGCGTTCTCGGAGTGGCGGCGGATCCGGAGCGGGAGCGTCTCGAGGCCCTGGAGGAAGAGGAACGAGTTGAACGGTGAGACGGCCGCGCCGACGTCGCGCAGGAGGACGACGCGGAGACGGGCGGCGTAGGCCGCCGGCGCGAGGGCGGAGAAGGAGAGCCCGTGGTAGGCCGGCTCGGGGTCGGAGTAGTACGCGCGGAAACGCGGCGAGCGGCTCCAGTCGAAGCGGCCCGAGTCGACGACGACGCCGCCGATCGCCGTCCCGTGCCCGCCGATCCACTTCGTGGCGGAGTGGAGGACGACGTCGGCGCCGTGGTCGATGGGGCGGCAGAGGAGCGGCGTGGCGAAGGTGTTGTCGACGACGAGCGGGACGCCGGCGGCGTGCGCGACGTCGGCGAGGGCGCGGAAGTCCGGCACGTCGAGGCGCGGGTTGCCGACCGTCTCGACGTAGACCGCCCGGGTCGTCCCGTCGATCGCCGCGGCGACGCGGGCGGGCCCCTCGGGGCCGGAGGAGTCGACGAACTTCACGGTGATGCCGAGGCGCGGCAGAGTGTGGGCGAAGAGGGCCCAGGTGCCCCCGTAGAGCGAGGTCGTCGAGACGATCGACTCTCCGGAGCGGGCGAGGTTGAGGATCGCGAGCGTCTCGGCGGCCTGGCCGCTCGACGTCGCGACGGCGGCGACGCCCCCCTCGAGGGCGGCAACCCGGCGCTCGAAGACGTCGGTCGTGGGATTCATGATCCGCGTGTAGATGTTGCCCGGCTTGCGCAGGCCGAAGAGGTCGGCCGCGTGCTCGGGACTCTCGAACACGTACGACGTCGTCGCGTAGATCGGAACGGCGCGGGCGTTCGTGGCGGAGTCGGCGCTTTCCTGACCGGCGTGGATCGCGAGCGTGTCGGGGCGGAGGGCGGGGCGGGTGTCGGTGTCGGTCGAGGGGGCCATGGCGTTTCCTTTCGTCGTCGTCGAGGGGGAGAAAACGAAAACCGGCCCTCTCTCGCGAGAGGGCCGGTCGGGAGCCGTTTCGTTCGGCTGGTTACGCTCGGGGCGTCACATTCGCCGTCCCGCCGCGTGCCCCGACTCCTCCTGCGAGAGCAGGGAAGGGCTGCACATGCACATGCAAATCGACATGCAGATCGAAATGCAGGGCTCGGCGAGAGGACGCGCCAGGGCTCCGGACGGGATGCCCGCGGACGGGCTGGGAGCGTCGAGGCGGTCCATGGCCGGGCAGGGTAAAGGAAGCACCCCCGCGCTTGTCAAGAAGATTCGGTGCTCCCGTGCGTGGAGAGCGGTCCTGGTGTCATGCCGGGGCCGGGCCCCGGTTTCGAGTATCGTCTCGTCGAAGAGCGGCGCGCCAAGCGCCGCCCCAAGGAGCCTCGATGCGTGCGTCCCGTGCAATCCCGGCAGGACTCGTCCTTCTCCCTCTCGTACTCAGTGGCTGTTCGTCCGTGAAGTACGGCTCGCAGCGGATCGAGGGGGGAGACCTGTCGGCAGTGAAGACCTTCTGCGCTCTCGTCGCGCCGCAGGACAAGGTCCCGATGGACCCGGCCATGCGGGAGTACCTGACGAACCGCGTCACCCCGGCTGTCGTGGAGAAGATGAAGAGCAAGGGCTACGTCCAGGCGCCCGAGGCCGAGGCCGACGTGATCGTGGCCACGCACGCCCTCATCGGGGTCGAGGACGTCGGCGCGATCCGGTGGAACGCGACCGTTGCGATCTGGGACCCGTGGGGACCCCTGGTCGGAGGGTTCTACGCGACGTCGGCCGTCGGGAAGAATGCGTCGCTGATGATCGACGTCGGCGACCCGAAGGCCAAGAAGCTCCTGTGGCGCGGCTGGGGCACCGGGACCGGAGAGCTCGGCGCAGGGCACGATCCGGCGAGGATCCGCAAGGTCGTGGACAACGTGCTCGCCGGCCTGCCGAACGCGAAGGCGAAGTAGCTGCTAGGCGATCGCCCTCGAAAGGGCCTCGCCCCAACCCTCGTCGTGGATCACGCGGGCCGCAGTCGCGGCCCGCAGCCGTTTCAGCGGCTCGAGCCGGCGGAGCGCGAGGCGGTAAGGCCTCCCGGAAGGCCCGTTTGCCTCTGCGCCGGTCAGGGAGAGACCCCGGCGGCGGAAGTGGATCCCGGCCAGGTCGCAGCCGATGGCGGCGGGCGTACCCCGAAAGACGTATGTCGCCGCGGAGGGTCCCGACAGGAGCTCGAGGACGACGAGCTCGCCGACCCGGGCCAGCAGGAAGGACGCCGTGTTCTCCGGCAGCGCTTCCTTTGCCGCGAGGCCCTCGTCGTCGGGGTCGAGGAGGTCGGCGAGACCCAGGGCGCAGGAATCCCGGCCGGCTCTCTTCACGATCTCCCGCGCGCCGTCGAGCCGCTCGGGAGCCGAGAAGGAGACGAGGAGGCGTTCGAAATCACTGTCGAGATCCCTCGCCGGCACGGCGCGGCCGTCCGAGAAGAGCCGCGTTCCGGAAGCCCGGGCGCAACGCTCGAGCATCGCGGTCCGGGCCTTTCGGACGGCGCGGGCGAAGGCGTCGGTCCGGCGCGCGAGCCGGCCGAAGTGGAAAGTGCCCGTCCGCCGTGGCGAGGACGACCTCCCAGGTCCCCTCGACGAACCGGACCTCGTCGACCGAGCCGAGCGGGATCTGGAACGGGTCTCCGCCGGCGGCGACGACCGTCACGTGCGTCGGCCAGACGAGGAGCCGTGCGTCGCGAGCGGGTCCGGGCTCGAGGAGCGCGCCGTCGAACGGCTCGGGCTCCCCGAGGCCGTGGGCGAGGAGTCCGCGGACGCGAGCCTCGTCACGGGCGTCGGCGAGAGCCCTGGCGAACGTCTCGTGACGGCGGGCGAGCATCGAGAGCCGGAGCTGGCCGGCCGGGTGGAGACCGAGCGTGAGGACTCGCCGTTCGTCGGAGAGGGTGTCGGCGTCGAGAAACTCGATGCGGATTCCGCCGACGCTCACGCCGTCGTCGTCGACGATCGCCTCGCCCTTGCCGCCGGCAGGCGCACCCGGGAGCCCCTCCGTCTCGAAAACGCAGAGGGCGCGACGGGTCTCTTCGCCGCCGCTCATCGGCCCGGCGTCCTCAGGCGAACCTTCCGCCGCACTCGGGACAGAACTTCGGGCTCCCTTCCGCCTCGGTGCCGCAGGTGACGCATTTCTTCTTCGCCGATATGGGCTTTCCGCAGTCCCCGCAGAACTTCCCGCCCTGGGTCTTGGCGCCGCAGTGCGGGCAGACGGCGCCCGTGACCGTCGCCACGTCGCGCTGCTTCATCCAGTCGACCTCGCGGGCCTTCTGGTGCACCTGCTCCCGCGCCGCCTCGGCCTGGGCAGAGGCCAGCTCCTCGTCGAGGTCCGGAGCGCACCCTTCGCAGAGGCCGGCCTTCTTGTTGAAGCAGACGGGTCCGCAGATCCACTTGCCGCAGCGCGTGCACTGGACGAAGAGGGGCTTGATCTCGGTGACGGCCTCCTTCAGCGCCGCGTCGTGCGCAGGACCGCCGACGGCCCGCTGGACCTCGTAGGCGCCGTACGCCGCCCGGCCGAGGATCCCGCCGAAGATGTTCCCGGCGGCCTGGAGCGCCGAGGTGGCCATCCCGAGCGTGCTGGGCTTGAAGCTCGACATGTACCCGTTGCCGCACTTTTCGCAGAAGAACTTGAACTGGAATCCCTTGTCGGTGGACAGGTCTTGGTAGTTCCCGGTGAACTCGATTGTGGCCACGTTTCCTCCGGTTCCGGTATGGGCGGGGGATTATCGACCTGTCGGAGTTATTCGGTCTAATCGAGCGCGAGGGGACCGGGGCGGGGTAGGAGCTGACCCAACGAAGGATCTGGACCATGGGGTGCGGGTCAGGCACGGACCCGGATGGCGGACGCGCCGGACAGCACGTCATGGCGATCGTGCTCTCGATTCGGCGTAGAGGCTGATGGCCAGCGGGGCCAGGAGTCGTGAGCTGAGCTAGAGCCCCCGCCGCCCCCTGTCGCTTCCGGTGGCACGGAGGTTGCGCAGCTCCGTCCGAAAGTTCACGGAACAGCCTGACTACCCCGGAGCTGGAGGGAGACGCATGAGCCACAAGAGAGACGTTCTTCTGTCGATCGCCTTCGCAGGTGCGGCGCTTCTGTTCGCGAGTGCGGCGCAGGCCGCCGACGTTCGCGACGTCACGCTCGTCGTTCGCGAAGCGCAGAGAGGCCAACCGGTCCGAACCGGCGGCCGCGGCCAGGTCGACCCGATGGTGGTGGCCGCAGACGCGGTCGAGACGCACCGCGACGCCATCGGGCGCGGACCGCAGGACGGCTTCGCGTTCCGGCTCGAGGAGAAGGACACCCTCGGCCAGTCTCACGTGCGGATGTCGCAGACCTACCGGGGGATTCCCGTCCTCGGGGGCGAGCTCATCGTCCACGTCGACGGGGACGGTCTGCTCGGGGTCAACGGCCGGTTCGTGGCCGGGCTCGACATCCCGGCTTTCGCCGCCCTCGCCCCCGCCGAGTCGGCCGGAGCCGCGGTCCGCTGGGCCGAGCGCGAGGGGGGAGCGAACGTCGAGGTCCTCGACGTCCTCGAGCCCGTGATCTGGGCCCTCGACCGCGAGCCCGTCCTGACGGTCCCGATCCGGGCGATCTGGGTGGAGAACGAGGAGCTCCGGTTCGAGGACGTCTACGTCGATGCGGCGACGGGCGCCTTCGTCGGCTCCCTCCCGCGGATGTACACGGCGAAGACGCGCAAGGTGTACACGCTGAACCAGGCGTGCATCTCGACCGGGAACGAGATGCCCGGAACGCTCGTCATCTCCGAGGGTGGCACGTCGACCGACACGGCGGTCACGGGCGCCTACAACGGCACCGGCATCACGTACGACTACTACAAGGCGATCTTCAACCGCGACTCGTACGACAACGCCGGGGCCGCGATCGTCTCCTCGGTCCACGGCCAGTTCTCGACCGGCACGAGCTGCACGAAGAACAACGCGGCCTGGTTCGATTCCCCGTACAACGAAATGGTCTACGGCGACGGTGACGGGAGCACCTTCTCGAACCTGGCCAACGGCCTCGACGTCACCTCCCACGAGATGACGCACGCCGTCTGCTCGCGCACCGCGAATCTCGCCTACCAGAAGGAGTCGGGGGCCCTGAACGAGGCCAACTCCGACATCCTCGGCCGCTCCGCGGCCTTCTGGGGCGGGAACGGCAACTCGGGGACGAGCACCTCCTGGACGATCGGCGCCGACGTCTACACCCCCTCCACCTCGGGTGACGCCCTCCGCTACATGTACGACCCGGCCAAGGACGGCCAGTCGGCCGACTACTACCCGACCCGGAACTACTCCGGGACCTGCACGCCCTCGAGCAGCAACGACCAGTGCGGCGTCCACACGAACAGCGGCATCGCAAACCTGTTCTACTTTCTCCTCTCGCAGGGAGGGACGCACCCGCGCGGCAAGACGACCGTTTCCGTGACAGGCGTCGGCCTGACGAAGGCGCAGCAGATCTGGTACCGCGCCCTCACGGTCTACATGACCTCGGCGACGACCTTCCAGGGAGCCCGCACCGCGACCGCGAGCGCCGCGGCCGACCTCTACGGCGGCACCTGCACGGCCGACTGGCAGGCCGTCCACAAGGCGTGGGACGCCGTCGGCGTTCCGGGGACCTGGTCCTGCGGGACGACCTACACGATCGCCGGCAACGCCGGGACCGCCAGCGCGACGGTCGCGGCCGGCGCCGTCTCGACGACGGCCGACGCGAGCGGCAACTACACGCTCGCGGGCCTCGCCGCCGGGACCTACTCCGTCGCCGCGTCGAAGTCGGGCTGCACCTTCTCGCCCACGTCCCTCTCCGTGACGGTCGGCCCGAGCGCCACGGGGCAGAACTTCACCGCCTCCTGCCCCAGCGGAGACCTCCAGCTGACGAGCGGCGTCGCCGTGACCGGCCAGAGCGTCGCCAAGAGCGCCTGGAAGTACTACTACATCGTCGTCCCCTCCGGCGCCACGAACCTGACGCTCGCCACGACGAGCGCCACCGGCGACGTCGACATCTACACGCAGTCCGGCACCAAGCCGACCCTGACCACCTACATCTGCCGGCCCTACGGCTCCACGGGCAACGAGACCTGCTCGGCCACCAACCCGGCCGCCGCCACCTGGTGGCTCGGCGTCTACGGCTACGCCGCGGGCAGCTACACCGTCACCGGGACGTACACGCTCGGCGGGACGACCTACACGGTCTCCGGCAATGCCGGCACCGCGAGCGCGACGATCACGGCCGGTACGAAGACCGCGACGAGCGACGCCTCGAGCAACTTCACGATCACGGGCCTCGCGAACGGCACCTACACGGTGACGCCGACCAAGAGCGGCTGCACCTTCACGCCGGCCACGAGGTCGGTCACGGTCGCGTCCGCGAACGTCACGGGCGTGACCTTCACGGCGTCCTGCGGCACCGGCACGACGCTCTTCACCGACGGCTTCGAGAGCACGGGCTGGTCGTCGGTCGACACGTCCGGCACGGCGGGCACCTGGACGTTCGCGGCCTCCTCCACCTACCCCACCACGACGCCCCACGGCGGCTCGAAGCTCGCGAAGTTCAACTCCTACAATGCCGCCAGCGGCAGCCAGACGCGCGTCTACCGCACCGCCGGGTTCGCGGTGGCGAGCTCCTACACCACCGTGTCGCTCAAGTTCTGGATGTACCACGACACCGGCTATTCGACCTCCAACGACCGGATCCAGGCGCAGGTCTCCACGAACGGCACCACCTGGACGAACGTCGGCACGGCCGTCTCGCGCTACAGCGCCACGACCGGCTGGACGCAGGCGACGATCGACCTCTCCGCCTACAAGGGGCAGACCGTCTACCTCGGGTTCCTCGGCATCAGCGCCTACGGCAACAACATCTCGCTCGACGACGTGACGGTGACGGCCCAGTAGGCCGGCCACCGCCCTTGGTTTTCGACGCGGGGCGCCTCCGGGCGCCCCGCGTTTCTCTGGCCCCCCGGCGGTTTCGGGCCCCCCGCGGGGGGCCGCCCCGGGGGGGGGGGGGGACCGGCCCCCGGGGCGGCGCAAGGGGGGGAGGGCGCGGCCCGATCGCCCCGACCCGTTTTCAGAGCGTCCGCGTTCTGGTCATCATCGAGAAGAGGCGCGCTCCTTTCGGGACCGACGAGAAGGCATGAAACAGGAGGACGACGCCGTCCTCGGGTGCCCGCACCTCCACGATCGCGTCTGTGGCGCGGGGGGGGAGCGTCCTGCAGCGGGACGGGTCGACGAGGCGGACGACGACGTCTCCGGCTTTCACGGGCGTGCCGGGTTGGACCGCGAGGTCGACGAGTCCGCCGACCGGGGCGTTGAGGGAGCGGTAGTCGCCGATCGAGCAGGCGGTAATGCGCGAGGGGGGAGGCTCCGGCTCGCCGTCGAGGATGCCGTAGTGGCGAAGGGCCGACGCGATACGGAGAGCGTCCGCCTGTCCCGCCTCGAGGGAGAAGGAGTTCATCGAGCCGAGCTCGACCGTGTACCCGTCGATGAGGCGGGGGACGTCGTTGCGGCCGAGACGGTCGAAGGCGTCGGACAGATCCTGCCACGGCACGAAGGACGCTTCGTCGAGCGCGCCGCCGAAACGAGCCGGCACCTCGAGGACGAACGGAAAGCCGAAGGCTCTCGCGGCGGCCACGGCCCCCTCCGGAACGTAGAGGTAGCGCGGGGCGCGATCGCCGGTGTGGAGGTCGAGGACGAGGTCCGCCTCGACCGCCATCCTCTGGATCGCGAGCGAGAAGTCCAGGCGGGAATCCGCGCCCCAGACGCGGGTCTCCGTCTCGATCGCGTCGAGCGCGGCCTTGAGCGATTCGCGAAAGTCCTCGCGGATCTCCCCGACAGATGAGGACTGGTGGGCGGCCGCGAAGGAGTCGACGTCGACGTACGAGGCCGCCGACGCCGAGCGTGACGGACCGGTGAGGTAGAGGTACCCGCGATTGAAGTTGTTTCCCGTCAGGAAGTCGTAGACGCCCGCGACGTAGTCACCCACCTGCTGGTTTGCCGAAACGGGGTTGACGCGGGGGACGAGTATGACGGTACCGCGAAGCGGTTCTCGTTCCAGGAGCTCGAAAAGCGCGAGGATGGCGGCGTTGCCCTGTAGCTCGCCGCCGTGGACGTTCGCCTGGATATAGGCGAGCGGCCGCTCCTGGCGCCCGCGCGCGACGAATACCGGCGCTGTCAGCTCGTGTCCGGTCGCGTTGGTTCTGACGACGACGTCCCGGCGCTCCCATTTCGCCATGAAGGTCTCCTCGCCGCGAGTCTAGCGAAGAGTGGTGCGAGTGCCGCCCATGACGAGAATCATGTCGACACGAGATCGTGATTGACACGTTTCCAGCGTTTTTGTATCTTGTCCCCGTGTTGAGACACGGTCGCAGAATCTATCCTCTCGGCAGTATTGCGCTCCTGGCTGCCCTCCTCCTGCCGAGCCGGTCCGAGGCGAGGGAGGGGAAGCTCTTCGCCGTCTGAAGCGGAGGTCGTTCGCGCCCGGTGGCTCATGGGTACGGTTCTCGAGTTGCGTCTTCCTCCCGGAACGCAGAACGCCGACGACCTCGCGGAATCCGCCTTCGCCGAGGTATCGAGAGTGGAGGCGGCGGCTTCGCTCTGGAGGCCGGGAACGGAGCTCGCGGAAGTCCACGTCCGGACCGCGGCGGGTGATGCCGTGATCGTGTCCGAGATACTGGGCGATCTCGTCCGGGAAGCTCTCCGTGCCGCCTCGCTGACCGGAGGGGCCTATTCCCCGGCGGTCGGAGCGCTCACGACCTCATATGACCTCCGCGGCGAGGGGCGCTGGCCGTCGGACGCGGAGCGCATCCGCTCGGCAACGCTCGCCCGGCCGGAAGGCGTCTGCTATGACGCTCCGACCCGCACTCTGCGTCTCGACGCGGGCGTCACTCTCGACCTGGACGGCATTTCCAAGGGATTTGCCCTCGATCGCGCGGCGGCGGCACTCCGGGCCCGGGGTGTCGAAGACGCGCTCCTGAACTTCGGCGGCCAGATCCTCGTCATCGGGCCTTCGGGCGGCGCTCCGGCCCGAGAGGCGCTCGTCGGCTCCCCGTTCAACCCCGGCGCTTCCGTCCTGTCCGTCCGGGTTCGGGACGCGTCTCTCTCCACCTCAGCGAACACCGAACGCGTGCGGATGGTCGCCGGGAGGGAGGCGGGACACATCATCGATCCCCGGACCGGGGAGCTCGTTCGACTTTCCGGGTCGGTCACGATTCTCGCTTCGACCGGCGCGATGGCCGACGCCCTCTCGACGGCGTGGGCTGTCGACGGGCCCGAGGCCTACCGCAGGTCCGATCCCGGCTCACCGCTCCGCCGGGCCGGGATCGTCGGCTTCGCGCTGGCCGGCCGTGACGGCGGGTGCGAGACCCTGACCGATCGTCCTTTCGAGCGGCTCCGGCTGCCGGCTCGCGTCGCCGACGCCGCCATTCACGGACCCTGAATTCCCTTCCGAGGAGAGAAAGATGAACCAGAAGTGGAGGGCGCTCCTCGCGCTCCCGTTGTGCGCAGTGACGACGATCGCGGGCCCCGCCCGCTCCGACGATCCGCCGAAAGAGGCGCAGGCGGCTGAGTCCGCGTCGGCCCCGACAAACGAGGAACTCGCTCGCCGGATCGAGGTCCTCGCCCGCGAGCTGGAGGCCCGAAAGCTCGGTGATGCCTCCGATCCCGCTCCTCCCGCCGGCGCGACAGGAAAGTGGGGCCTCGGCCCCGCCGCCTCGAAGGTCTACGGGAAGGCCTCCGGCCTCTCGATCGGCGGCTATGGCGAATCGCTCTACCAGAACTTCGACGCGACTCGCGAGGACGGTTCCACGTCGGGGAAGACGAACGAGTGGGACTATCTGCGAGCCGTCATCTACATCGGGTGGAAGTTCGACAAGACCTTCGTCCTGAACACCGAGTTCGAGTACGAGCACGCCTCCACCGGCGAGGGGGGCGAGGTCTCGGTCGAGTTCGCGACCCTCGACGCGATGCTCCGCGACGAGGTCAATCTCCGCGCAGGTCTCGTCCTCGTGCCGGTGGGCTTCGTGAACGAGATGCACGAGCCGACGACCTACCTGGGCGCGCGCCGTCCCGACACGGAGAACCGGATCCTCCCGTCCACGTGGAGGGCGAACGGCATCGGCGCGTTCGGCGAAGCGGGCCCGATCGCCTACAAGCTCTACCTGACGGAGAGCCTGAACGCCTCGTCGTTCACCGCGGCGAACGGCATACGCGGAGGGCGGCAGAACGGGGCGAAGGCGACGGCTGACAGCCTCGCCTTCACCGGGCGGGTCGACCTCGTCTCCGTGCCGGGGCTCCTCGCGGGGGCGTCATTCTTCACGGGTGAATCGGGAAAGGACCTCGCCGTCCCGGGCCAGTCCTTCGGGGCGCGGACGACGACGTTCGACCTCCACGCGGATTGGCGCTTCCGGGGGCTCTGGCTTCGCGGCGTCTTCGCGAGGGTGACGGTCGACGACGTCGCGCTCCTGAATCGGTCGCTCGGCCTCACCGGCAACAAGTCGATCGGCGAGACGCAGGAGGGGTACTACCTCTCCGCAGGCTACGAGATCCTCTCTCGCCTCGCGCCCGGATCCTCGATGGCCCTGACGCCGTTCGTCCGCTACGAGCGGACGGACACGCAGAAGGAAGTTCCGGCCGGCTGGACCCGGGACGGTGCGAACGACCGGAAGGCATGGACGGTCGGCCTCGACTTCAAGCCGATCTCCCAGCTCGCGCTGAAGATCGACTGGCAGGACTACACGGACGCCGCGAACACGGGCGTTTCTCAGTGGAATGTCGCTCTCGCATATCTCTTCTGATCCCGGGGTGAGACCGTACCCCCGCCGGTTCCGGTGGGCGCGGGCCTTCCTCGCGCTCGCCGCGCTCCTTCCGGGCGCGGCGGGCGCAGCCGTCTTCGAAACGCAGGAGCAGGCGCTGGCAAGGGCCTTCCCGCCGCCGGCCCGCGTCGTTCGAAGCACGTCGTTCCTGTCGGAGGAGCAGCACGAGGCGGTCCGGAAGACGGCGCAGGCGCCGGTCGACTCCGCGGTCGTGACGCGATACGCGGCCTTCGGCACCGACGGAGCGCATCTCGGAACGGCCTATTTCGACGTTCACATCGTGAGGACGGCACGCGAGGTGCTCATGGTCGTCGTCGCACCTGACCAGGGCGTGAGGAGCGTCGACGTCCTCGCGTTCGGCGAGCCTCAGGACTACCTGCCGCGCGGCGGGTGGCTGAAGAGGGTCGAAGGGAAGAAGCAGGAGGATGGGCTCTTCGTGGGACGAGCACTGGCGCACGTGACGGGAGCGACGCTCACGACGCGCGCCATCGCCGCGGCGGTCCGGCGGGTCCTGGCGATCCATTCACTGCTGGGCGATCCGGCCCCGCAGGGAAAGTGAGAAAACGATGAAGTACATGGAACAGGGTGGCTTCCAGAACAATCCCCTCACCCGGCTGACTCTCTGGGGGACGTTCGTCTTCCTCACCGGTCTCTGGGTCTCGAACTTCGGGATGTACTTCTCCAGGATGGGGCTCTCGCCCGCGAGCGTCGCCGTGTACTACCGCGGGTCCGACGAGACGTTCCAGCCCGCACGGACCTTCGGCTCCATGGTCGAGTCCTCGCACGGGCACTTCGCCATGATGGCGATGGTCCTGCTCGTCCTGACGCACCTCTACGTCTTCGTGCCCGGCCCGAGGCGCCTGAAGACGGCGTTCGTGGGGGGGACGTTCGCGGCGACGTTCCTGTCGGAGGCGTCGGGCTGGCTCGTCAGGTTCCTCCATCCCGGGTTCGCGATCCTCAAGCCTGCGGCGTTTCTCGCCTCGCAGGCGTTCCTTGGCCTGATGCTCGGCCTCCTCGCGTCGTTCCTCCTCACGGCGGCGCGACGAAGGCCTCTTCAAGCAGTCGCGGAGCCACGAGCCGACGACGAAACGCCCCGGCGCGCGGCGGGCGGCGGGGCGTCCTGACCGTCAGGGAACCCGGAACGTCGTGGACGCGCGGCCATTGCCGCTTCGTCCTGCCGCCGACTCGACCTTCGCGAGGTCGAGCGTCACGGTGATGTCCTCTCCCGGGCGAAAGTCCCTGGACGGCAGGAAACGGAGGAGGTGTTCTTCCTCCATCCACTCGACCGTTCCCGGTATCTCCCCGGAGAGCGATCCGACGGCGAGGATTGCACCGTCTTCCACCGAGCCCTCGTCGAGCGGAACCGTGACGAAGAAGCTCACCGCGACCCGGCGCGCCGCGACGACGGAGCCCGGGGCGGGGAAGACGTCCGCCACGCCGGGTTCGACGGCGTGCGGGCCGGAAGTGCCCCCGAGCGGGATCTCGAGGGCGACCCCGACGAAGAACGGTGGCAGCGGCGGGGGAGGAGGAAGCGGGAGCCGTCCGTCGCCCGCGGCGTCGATCGCGAGGATCACGAGAAAAACGACCGTGATGGCCGCGAGGACGATCCAGAAGACGGGGACCTTCTCGAGGACGACGCTCGCCTCTACGCGCTCGCCGGCCTGGAGGGCGAACTCCTTCTCGACTGGACCTTTCAAGGGCACCACGTTGCCGTTCCCGTCGATCTTCTTGGAGGTCCTGAGCACGTAGCGGCCGGGAGGGAGGTCGCGGAGTTCCCAGGACGAGGACATCGAGCGTGCCACCGTCGTCCGGACCCCGTTCTCGATCCGGGTCAGCTCGGCCAGGACGGGGTGGCTGACCGGTGTCTTCGAGTCGCGGTCTCCCGTCGTCTTGTAGATCGCAACGCCGATTTCTCCCGTGCGGGACGCGCCCCCGTCGCGCACGGAGCGGGCAAGGCCGACGGAAACACACCCGTCGAGGGCCAACGGGGCCAGTGCGACGAGAAGGATCGGGACGAGGATCCGGCGCGATCGGTCGGCGACGTTCATAGGACGGAATCGTCGTTCCGGGCTCGCCGACTGTCAACGAATCGGATATTTTCTCCGGCGGAGGCCCCCATGAAGAACGCTCTCGTGGCTGCCGTCGCGGCGGCGGTCTTGGTCCTGTTCCCGGTTCCCGCTCTCGCGGCGGGAAAGGCCTATCGCGTGACTCTCTACTCGGTATCGGGGGTCGAGGGGGCGACGGGCGACCGCGAGGCGGGCGCGGACGGGGCCTTCTGGTTCCCTGCGGCCGAATACGACGACCCGACCGGAGGCTGGAAGCCCCGCCTTCAGCGCCTCACGCCGTCGGGCGCCCTCACGACGTGGGGACTCGACTCGACGGCCCGTTCGTTCTTCCCGGTCGCCGTCCGGCGCCACGCCGAGACGGGGCGAGTCCACGTCCTCGTTCCCCTGACCACGGAGCAGAGGACGCTCGTCTACGTTCTCGATCCGGTGGCGGGAACGGTCGCGCGGACGGAGATCCCGTTCTTCGCGAGATCCCTTCGCCTCGACCCGCAGGACGGATCGGCCTGGCTGGTCGGTCGCGACCTCGTAGCGCGGCTTGCGGGGGGGACGCTGACGACGTGGACGCTCCCGGGGGTCGTCGAGGCCGCCGGCCGTTACGATGCGGCGCGGCGCCTCTGGCTCGTGACCGAGGCCGGCGTCCTGCTCTCGATGACGCCCGCGGGCGCCCTCACGAACTGGGGGAACGGCTCATCGCCCGGTACCCTCCTGAGCGTCGACGAGACGGGAACGGAGCTCTGGGGCGTCGACGGGGCCAGGGACCGGCTCGTCCGCTTCCGCCCCGCGTCGGGCGAGAGGACCGAGTTCCCCGAAGTCCGCGCGGTCTCGAACTGGGCGGGAGTGGGTGCCTCCGCCGGGACCGTCCTGCTCGCGGCGTCGTACGGCCCGCACGTTCTCGTCAGTACCGCCACCGAGAGGACGGACGGGACAACGACGACACTGTCGGCGATCCCTGCCGAGGCTGGGCTCGGGAACGACCATCGCGGCTCCGGCCGTGCCGGTGACGCCGGTGCGCACCGACACGACGGCGTCGTCGTCCGTTCGCACGGTCTACGCCCCCGGCGACGGCGGCCGCTCGCTCTTCACGACGAGCGGAGAGACGTATCGCTCGGTCCTCTGGTCGGGGGGAGGGAACACTCTCGTCGCGACGGGCGCGGTCGAACTCTGGGAGCCGCTCGTGGCCGGAGCGCCGTTCGTGACGCGCCAGGTCCTCCCCGTCTCCGTCGAGGTCCGGCCCGACGACCCGACGAGGAACTTCTTCACGGAGGTCACCGTCGCCAATCTCGACGCGGACCCCAACGTCGTCCTGACCCTCACGACGGCGAACGGGACCTACACCCTCCCGATCGATCTGTCCGCTGGAGCGACGCGTGTCTTCCCGAACGTCGTCCAGGCGTTCCGCGACCTCGGAGGCGCCGCGCTCCCTCGGGGCGAGACGGTCGCGGGGACTCTGGAAGCCGCGTTCCGGAACGGCTCGGGGAGCCTCTCGGCCCGGGTCTTCACCCGCTTCCCCGACGCCTCTACGACAGGGCTCGGCTTCACTTCGCTCGACGCATCCCGGGAGGTGAGGGTCTTCCGCAAGGCGCTGAACGGCCTGAAGAACACTTCGGCATTTCGGACGAACGTGGCGGTCGCGAATCTCTGCGGCCTCGAGGGGGGCTGCTCGACGCTCGACATCTCGGCCGATTTCTTCGACGACACGACCGGCGTGCGGGTCGGCGGGGCGGCTCTACAGGTACCGCCGGGGCAGTGGCGCCAGCTCGACGTTCCCCTGAAGGGGTTTCCGGGCGCAGTTGGCGAGACGTTCTCAGTCCTTTTCATCCCGTTCTCGGTGGACGCGACGGCCTACGACGCCTACGCCACGGTCATCTCGGAAGCGAACCAGGACGCGGCCTTCGTCCGCGCCCTGCCGGCGGATCGGGCCTCGAACCTGACGCTGCCCGTGATAACGGACGCCGGCGGTATCGGTACGCGCTTCACCTCGGAATGCGCCCTGACGAACACGACCGGGGGGCCGGCCGTGGCCGACGTGACCTTCACGTCGTCGAAATCGGGGAACACCGTCTCCGAGACTCTGAGCCTGGGAACGGGGCTCGGCGTCCTGTGGCCCAACGCCGTCGACCACTTCCGGTCGATCTCGCCGGGCGCGGTTGCCGCGGACGACTTCGGTCCGGTGAGAATCGCGTTCCGGGACTACGCGGGGGGATTCGCCTCCGTGAGGACGACCGCGACGAACGGGACGGGCCTCGGCTTCACGGCGATCGACCCGTTCGTCGAGCGGGCCAGGCGGACGAAGCGGATCGTCGGGCTCGTGCAGAACGATCGCTTCCGGACGAACCTGGCCGTGGTCCACGCCGGAGCGACGGGCTCGGATCCGGCCGCGAAGATCACCGTGCGCGCGACGGTGCGGGACGGAAGCGGGCGCGTCGTCGGGACGCCACTGGAGAAGACGCTCGGGCCGGGGCAGCTTCACCAGTGGACGAAGGTGTTGTCGGACTTCCTCGGTACGACTGGGGAGGGTTTCACCGCCACGATCGAACGGACGGACGGGTTCGAGCCCTTCGACGCCTACGTGACGGTGATCGACAACGCGTCGACGGACCCGGTCTTCGTAAGGGCGGAGTAGGGCGCCCGAGAAGGAAGCGAAAGCGTGGCGGAAGCAGCGGGACGCCGCCCCTCGGAACGGTGGTCGCCATCGGAGGGGGTCTCCTGGCGGTCCTGCTCCTGCCGCCCGGGGGGCGTCTCCCTGACCCGCGCGCGTGCAGGACGGTCCGGGTCCGCGTATCCTTACCCGCATGGCCTCTTTTCCTCGAAGGCTGCAGCGCCGGGAGCTTCTCCGCGCGGCGCAGCCGGCCGCATCTCCTCGACAACCTGGGCGAGATCTACCTTCTCGATAGCGCGGTCCTGACGATCGGCACGGCGCGCGAGAACGACGTCATTGCCCGACTTCCGGGGTCTCGCCAGCACCGCGCGGATCGTGCGCGAAGGAGGACCTTCTGGGTCGGACGTGAAATACTTAGTAACTCGACGTTGGCGAACGGCGCGGTCGTGACGAAAGCGCGCCTCTCCCGGCGACCGAGATCGCCATGGGAGGCTGGCGGGCGACCGTCGGCCTAAAGATTGACCTCGTCGGCGATTCCACCGGTCCTCGTCTAACATCGGCAGGCCGAACCGAGGAAGATCGAGCCGCCGACATGCCTCTCTCCGAAGGGACCCGACTGGGGAACTGCCGCCTCGTCCGGAAGCTGGGCGAGGGGCGTAACCGGGATCTGGGGGGGCGGTCGACGTCACGCTCGAACGGCAGGTCGCGATCAAGGTCGTCAAGGAGACGATCTCGAAGCCTTCCCGAGTTCGACGCGCGATTCCGTCGTGAGGCGAAAACGGCAGCGCAACTGGAGCGCCAGAACATCCTCCAGATCTACGGTTTCGGCGTCGAGAACAGCGTCGCCTACGTGCAAATGCCCTGTCGCGGACCGCACTCTCGCTTCTCGCCTGAAGTCCGGGGCCGCCGCCTTCGCCGGAAACGGTCTGCGAGTGGGTCGACGCCCTCGCCTCGGCCTGGTTGCCCGGCCCACGCCCGCGGAATCATCCACCGCGACATCAAGTCGGTGAACGTCCCTTTTTCGACCCAGAGAGCAGCCCGGATCGTCCTCGCGGACTTCGGACTCGCCAA
>JADJVF010000036.1 GCA_016716705.1 Holophagales bacterium | reverse complement strand
TTTCAGCCCGCGCCCTCAACTCCGATCTCGTGCAGGCGCCGGTAGAGGGTGCGGCGCGAGATCCCGAGCTCGCGGGCCGCGGCGTCCTTGTCGCCGCCGGTGCGCCTGAGGACCTCGAGGATCGTCTCCCTCTCGGCGCGTTCCAGCGGGCTTTCCGCGCCGCCGAGCCGTCTCGGCCGCAGGTCGGGGAGGTCGTCGATCCCGATCTCCTCGGTCGCGCCGAGGGCCAGGGCCCGTTCGAGGAGGTGTTCCAGCTCCCTCACGTTTCCCGGGAACGGATACGAGAGGAGATGCTCCATCGCCTCGGCGGAGACTCCCCGGACGCGCCGGCCGAAGCGATTGTTGAGCTCGCGGAGGAAGTGGGCGACGAGGGCGGGAATGTCTTCCCTCCGCTCGCGCAGGGGAGGAAGGACGACCCGGACGACGTTGAGGCGGTAGTAGAGGTCGGAGCGCAGCTGCCCGTTTCGGACGGCCTCCTCGAGCGACTGGTTCGTCGCGGCGACGAGCCGGCAGTCGATCGGGAAGCTCCGCGTCGAGCCGACGGGCCTCACCTGGCGCTCCTGGAGGACCCGGAGGAGCTTGACCTGGAGCGAGGGGGCGAGCTCGGTCACCTCGTCGAGGAAGACGGTCCCCCCCTCCGCGGCGCGGAAGAGGCCGAGAGTGTCCGAGGAGGCGCCGGAGAAGGCCCCTCGAACGTGACCGAAGAGCTCCGATTCGAGGAGCTCGGAGGGGATGGCGCCGCAGTTGATCGGCAGGAAGGGGCTCTCGCGCCGGGGAGAGAGGCGGTGGACGGCGGCGGCGACGACTTCCTTTCCGGTTCCCGTCTCCCCTTCGATGAGGACCGTGGAGCTCGTGGGAGCGACGGCGACGAGGACCGCCTTCACCGCCAGGAGCGCAGGCGAGGCGGCGACGAACTCGCGCGCCGCGAGGCGCTCGCCGAGGCGGCTCCGGAGCGAGCGGACCTCCTCGCGCAGTCGCGACCTCTCGAGGATCTGGGCCACGAGGCGGGTGAGGGCCGCGAGGTCGACGGGTTTCGAGAGGTAGTCGTAGGCCCCCAGCTTGAGGGCCTCGACGGCGTTCGTGACGTCCGGGAAGCCGGTCAGGATGACGACCTCCACGCCGGCGTCGCGCTCCTTGATCCGGCGAAGGATCTCCACGCCGTTGCCGTCGGGGAGCCTCATGTCGAGGAGGACGACGTCGAAGAGCCGCCCCGCGAGGGCCTCGATCGCCTCCCGTCCCGTGGTGGCGCCCTCCGCCTCGTACCCTTCGGCACGCATCGCGCGCGCGACGAGCTCCCTGAGCGCCGGCTCGTCCTCGACGACGAGAATCCGGCCGCGAGGCGTCGTCGCCCCTTCCGTCCTTCGGGCCTCGGCCTCGATCTCGTTCCGTGTCACGAACCCTCCCTCAAAACAGTGATGATCGAGCCAGCTATCAGGCGGGGGAGGATTCGTCCTTCCCGACAGGGGCGTGCGCCAGCCGGCGTATCGAAGGTTCCGCTGCCATTCTGCCCCGACCGCAACGTCTCCTCAAGCGCTTCGGATCCGGTCGGGTGTCCGGGTTCGTGAGGCCCGGAGAGAATGGGTGCCGATGGAAGGTCCCGCCGAGACGTTCCGGATCCTCCAGGTCGAGGACGACGAGGCGGACGCGAGGCTCGCCGAGCGGGAGCTTCGCCGGGCCGGCCTCGTCTTCGAGGCGCGACGCGTCGAGACGAAAGAGGGCCTCTCGAGGGCGCTCGCCGAGTTCCGGCCGGACGTGATCCTCGCCGACTACACGCTACCGGGCTTCGATGCGCTCGGCGTCCTCGACGTGGCGCGCCGCTTCGCCCCGGCGACGCCGGTCCTCGTCGTGACGGGGACCATCACCGAGGAGACCGCCGTCTCGTGCCTGCGGGCCGGCGCGGCGGACTACCTCCTGAAGGACCGGCTCGGCCGCCTCCCGTCGGCCGTCACGACGGCGCTCGTTTCCCGGCGGACGGAGCAGGAGAGGCGGCTCCTGGCGGCCGCCGTCGGGCAGGCCGACGAGTCGATCGTCATCACCGACGACGCCGCCCGGATCCACTGGGTCAATCCGGCCTTCGAACGGACCACGGGGTATTCGAAGGAAGAGTCGATCGGCCAGAATCCACGGATCCTCAAGAGCGGGCGGCAGGACGAGGCCTTCTATGCGGAGATGTGGAAAACGCTCGCCCGCGGCGAGGTCTGGCGCGGGCGATTCACGAACCGCCGCAAGGACGGAACTCTCGTGGAGGCGGACGCGACCATCTCGCCCGTCCGCGACGCGTCCGGGGCGGTCACCCACTACGTCGCCGTCCAGCGGGACGTGACCCGCGAGACCGCCCTGCAGAGGCAGCTCGAGCTGAGCCAGCGGGTCGAGGCGCTGGGCCGGATGGCGGGGGGGATCGCCCACGACTTCAACAACCTCCTCGGGGTCATCCGGGGCTACGCGGAGCTGCTGCTGCGCTATCCGCAGGGGCCGGACGACGTCCGGGCGGCGCTCGAGGAGATGGTCCGTGCCGCGGACCGGGGCGCCCGGCTGACGTCTCAGCTCCTCGCCTTCGGGCGCCGCCAGGTCCTCAAGCCGCACGTGGTCGACCTGCGCGCGGCGCTCTCCGAAATGGACACGATGCTCCGGCGGATCCTCGGAGAGACGGTGGAGCTCGAGGTCCGGGCACCCGCGCCCGTCTGGGTCAGTGTCGACCCGGGCCGGCTCGAGCAGGTCGTCCTCAACCTCGTCGTCAACGCCCGGGACGCGATGCCGGCTGGCGGCCGGCTGACGATCGAGGTGCAGTCCCGCGACGGCGACGGCGACGGTGGCTCGCCGGCGACCGCTCTCCTCAGGATCAGCGACACCGGCGAGGGGATGACGGCGGACGTCCTCGACCACCTCTTCGAGCCGTTCTTCACGACGAAGGCGGAGGGAAAGGGGACGGGGCTCGGCCTGGCGACCGTCTACGGCATCGTCACCCAGAGCGGGGGAGCCGTCCTGGTCGACTCGGCTCCCGGGTGTGGCGCCACGTTCCAGATCTCCCTGCCGTCGGCCCTGCAGGGGGAAGGTCCCGCGGGAGAGAAGTCGAACCGTCCGGGGCCGGCGTAGCGTCAGAACCCGGCAGGAGGGACGGCCCGGCCCGACACCATCCCGAGGAGCCGCGCCGCCTCTTCCGGAAGGTCTCCGAAGCGGATCCTCACGCCGGCGCCCCGGCCCGCCCGCCCGAGGACCCGGGCACGAACCTCGAGTCCGCCGGGCAGCGTCAGACGGATCTCGTCACGCGGAGCGAACGACGCGCCCGTCTCCACGGCGGCCTCCCACCGGCCGACGGCCCTGAGGAGGCCGGCGGCCCTCTGCGGGGGCAGCTCCTCCTCCCCGACCCTCTCCACCTCGACCTCCACGGGCGAATCGAGGGGCGTGAGAGGGTCGGAGGCGGGCGCGAGACGGTTCGGCCCCACGCCGAGGACCTCGACGATGGAGACGGGATCCCGCACCCCCTTGGCCTTCACGCGGAATCTCGTTCCGGCGGCGACGGCTGGCCCTGCGGCCAGGACGGTCCCTTCCGAGGCGAGGATCTGCCCGCCGAGGGTGAACCCCTGGATGCGCGAGGCGAGGTTGATGGCGGCTCCGACGACGCCGTACTTGGCGCGCCGCTCCGAGCCGATGTTCCCCGCGACGACCTCGCCCGTGTGGACGCCGATCCCCATCTCCATCACCGGCAGCGAGAGCTCCCGGAAGCGGGCGTTCACGCGCTCCATCGCCTGCTGCATCGCCACCGCGCACTCCAGCGCGCGCCGGGCGTCGTCCTCCCTGGTCATGGGCGCCCCGAAGAGCGCGAGGATGGCGTCGCCGATGAACTCGTCGATCGTCCCGCCGTGCTCGAGGACGACCTCCGACATCGTGCCGAGGTAGAGGTTCAGGAGCGCGACGACGCGTTCCGGCGGAAGGCTCTCGGCGACCGGGGTGAAGCCCCTGAGGTCGGTCATCACGACCGTCACCGTCCGCCTTTCCCCCCCGAGCCGCAGGCCGTCGGGCGTCTCGAGGAGCCGCTCGACGACCGCGTCCGAGACGTAGCGGCCGAAGACCCGGGTGATGAACCGGTTGCGAATCTCCAGGGCCGCCTTCTGCTCGGAGAGCTCCGAGATGAGACGGCCTTTCTCGACGATGACCGAGAGCTGGCCCGCGATCCTCTGGTACGCCTCGACGTGCGCGTCGCGGTACGTGCCCGGGTGGCGCGAGGAGAAGAAGATGAACCCGACGGGGACGCCGTTGGCGACGAGAGGGCAGGTCAGGGACGAACGGACCCCTTCTTCGACCACGAGCCTCGTCGATTCCGACGAGGGTTTCGACTCGAGGTAGGCGGCGAGGTCGTTGAGGACCCTCGGCCGGCCCGTCTCGAGGATCGACTTCAGGCTGCTCCCCGAAAGGCGCGCGGCGTAGCCCCTGCCGAGGCGGAGCTCTCCGAGGTCGCTCCTGGCCCAGCGTGCGCGGACGACGGTGCCGTCGTCCTCGAGAAGGGAGAACCCGATCCTGTCGTAGGGGAAGATCTCCCGGGCCTCCCGGAAGAAGTCCTCGAGGACGTCGTCGAGGAGAAGGCCGGCGTTGATCCGGGCCGCGATCGCATCGACCTCGGCGGCCTCGCGCCACCGGCGCTCGAGCGAGCAGGAGAGGTCGTTGAGGGCGGCCCCGAGCCGC
>JADJVF010000035.1 GCA_016716705.1 Holophagales bacterium | reverse complement strand
TGGACGTCCTTGCAGACGTCGACGAGGACCGGGCCCGGGCGGCCCGAGCGGGCGATCTGGAACGCCTCGACGAGGGCGGGGGCGAGGTCCTCGATCTGCGTCACGAGGACGTTGTGCTTCGTGATCGGCATCGTGATGCCGACGATGTCCGCTTCCTGGAAGGCGTCCGTCCCGAGGACCTTCGAGGGGACCTGCCCGGTGATGAAGACGACGGGGATCGAGTCGAGCATCGCCGTGGCGATGCCGGTGACGAGGTTCGTCGCGCCGGGGCCCGACGTGCCGAGAGCGACGCCGACCCGGCCGCTGGCGCGTGCGTAGCCGTCGGCCGCGTGCGCAGCTCCCTGCTCGTGCCGCACGAGGACGTGGTGGATCGGGTAGTCCATCATCGCGTCGTAGATCGGCAGGATCGCCCCGCCGGGGTATCCGAACACCGTGTCGACGCCTTCGCGGACGAGGCATTCCCAGACGATCTGCGCTCCGGTCTTCTTCATGAGGTCCTCCCGGCCGTCCGGCCGATGGGGTGGGTCGTCTCCGTGGTCCGTGCCCTCGCTCGCGGCGAGGAGCTCGTCGCCGTCGCGAAGGACGGCGCCGCGTGCGGCGTTGGTGACGAGGGCGCGGTAGCGGCGAAGCCAGGGGCTCGAGACCGCGCGGCGAGGCGGCAGCGGAGTCTCCCGGCGGCGCCCCATCTCCTCGGGGCCGACCTCGAGCTCGATCGTTCGGGCGTCGAGGTCGAGGGAGATGAGGTCGCCCTCCCTCACGTAGCCGATCGGCCCGCCCTCGGCCGCCTCGGGGCTGACGTGGCCGACGCAGGCACCGCGCGTCCCTCCGGAGAAGCGGCCGTCGGTGACGAGCGCGACCGACTCGCCGAGGCCCATCCCCATGATGGCGGAGGTGGGGGAGAGCATCTCCTGCATGCCGGGGCCGCCGCGCGGGCCTTCGTTCCGCAGGACGACGACGTCCCCCTTCTTCACGAGGCCCGAGGTGATCCCCTCCATGGCGGCTTCCTGGCTCTCGAAGACGACGGCCGGGCCGCGGTGCCTGCGCATCGCGGGCGTGACGCCCGCGGTCTTGACGACCGCGCCTTCCGGCGCGAGCGACCCGAAGAGGACGGCGAGTCCGCCGCGCGCCGAGTGAGGATTCGTCACGGGGCGGATGACGTCGTCGTTCGTCGCAGGCGCCTTGGCCACGTGGTCGCGGAACGTGCCGGCCACGGTCGGCCGGTCGAGGTGGAGGAGGCCGAGGCGGGAGAGGCGCTCGAGGATCGCCGGGACGCCGCCGGCGGCGTGGACGTCGTCCATGTGCCACGGGCCGCTCGGCGCGACCTTCGTCAGGTGGGGCGTCCGGTCGGCGACCTCGTTGATCCGCTCGATCGGGTAGTCGAGCCCCGCTTCACGGGCGATCGCCAGCGTGTGAAGGACGGTGTTCGTCGAGCCCCCCATCGCCACGTCGAGGGCGAAGGCGTCGTCGATCGCTTCGCGGGTGACGATCCGGCGGGGAGTCAGGCCGGCGGCGATCAGGTCGACGATGAGCGCGGCGGCGGTCTTCGCGATCGCCTCGCGCTCCTCCGTCCTGGCGAGCGCCGTCCCGTTGAACGGGAGCGCCAGTCCGAGCGCCTCCATGAGGCAGTTCATCGAGTTGGCGGTGAAGAGCCCCGAGCAGGAGCCGCAGGAGGGGCACGCGTTCTTCTCCAGCTCGGTGAGCCGCGCCTCTCCGATCGCTCCGGCGCGGTAGGCGCCGACGCCCTCGAAGACGGAGACGAGATCGATTGCCTTCCCGGCCCCGTCGCGGCCCGTCGCCATCGGGCCGCCCGAGACGAAGACGGCCGGGACGTCGAGGCGGACGGCCGCCATCAGCATCCCGGGGGTGATCTTGTCGCAGTTGGGGATGCAGACCATCCCGTCGAAGCGGTGGGCCGAGAGCATCGTCTCCACGCAGTCGGCGATCAGCTCGCGGGAGGGGAGGGAGAACTTCATCCCCTCGTGCCCCATCGCGATCCCGTCGTCGACGCCGATGGTGTTGAACTCGAAGGGGACGGCGCCCGCGGCCCGGACGGCCGCCTTCACCAGGGCGCCGAACTCGCGGAGGTGGACGTGGCCGGGGACGACGTCGACGTAGGAGTTGACGATGGCGACGAACGGCTTGTCCCAGTCGTCCTCGCCGACGACTCCCGTGGCGCGCAGCAGGCTCCTGTGCGGCGCCCTCTCGATCCCCTTCTTGATTTCGTCCGATCTCATCGTCTCTCCGTTCCGATTGGCAGGCCCAAAAACGAAGACCCCCGGGTTTCCCCGGGGGTCGTTTGATCTCTTGTGGCTCCTGGCCTAGATCAACCGACCCCCGGAGGGCCGATAACGAGGACCAGAAGGAGAACGAGGACGAGCAGCGAGAGGACGGCCGTCCCAGGGACAAACCGGCTGTTCGTCTCGATGGCGTCGGGGGCGGGGGTGTGATTGGCTCGCTTCATTGCGGAAAAGTTGGTGGATGGTGGGGGATCCGGGAGGGCGATGTCAAGCGGCCCGTCGAGGGGGCGTGGACGGGGCGTCCTTGCCGGGGCCGGGCCGGACGCCTAAGCTGTCGCGAAGACGCGGCTTCGGGGAGGCAACGTGGTCCGATGATCGGGACAACGCTCTCCCACTACCGGGTGCTTGAGAAGGTCGGCGAAGGCGGCATGGGAGCCGTCTACAGGGCCGTGGACCTGAAGCTGGAGCGCCCCGTCGCCCTCAAGGTGCTGCCGGCGGAGAAGGCGGGAGACGCGGACCGGCTGCGGCGATTCCTCCAGGAGGCGCGGGCGGCGAGCGCGCTTCACCATCCCGGCATCGTCTCGGTCTACGAGATCGACGAGGCTGATGGAGTCCACTTCATCGCGATGGAGCTCGTCGAGGGACGGACGCTCGCCGAGATGGTCGGACGCAGGGGGCTGCCCGTGGGAGAAGCCGTTCGGCTGGCCCGCCAGGTCGCCGACGCCCTCGCCTGCGCCCACGCGGCGGGGATCGTCCACCGCGACCTGAAGCCCGCGAACGTCGTCGTGACGGCGGAAGGCGCGGCCAAGCTCCTCGACTTCGGCCTTGCCAAGCTGACCGGGCAGGAGCCCTCGGCGGTTCACGCCGACGACCTGCCGACGCTGGCGGCGCGCACGACCGAGGGGACGATCGTCGGCACCGTGGCCTACATGTCGCCGGAGCAGGCCGAGGGAAAGGCGGTCGACGCGCGGAGCGACGTCTTCTCCTTCAGGGGCGATGCTCCACGAGATGCTGACGGGACGCGTCGCCTTCGCGCGCGACAGCGCGACAGCGACCCTCGCCGCCGTCCTCCGCGACGACCCGCCGCCGATCGCGGGCATTCCCCACGACCTCGAGGGGCTCCTTCGCCGGTGCCTCCGGAAGGCGCCGGCGAAGCGGTTCCAGAGCATGGCCGACGTGAGGGTGGTGCTCGAGGAGGTCGAGGAGGCGCTGACCTCCGGAGCGGGCCTCGTCGTCGCGACGCCCGCCCCCCGGCGCCGAAGCCTCGCTTGGGCGGGAGTCGGCGTCGTCGCGGCGGTCGTTCTGGCCGGAGGCGTCTGGCTCGGCCGCCGCGCGAGCGGGAGTCGCGCCGGGGTGCCGGCGCCGGTCCCGCTCACGAGCTACGCGGGGACCTGCATCGACCCGGCACTCTCCCCGGACGGGAAGATCGTGGCGTTCGCTTGGAACGGCGAGAAGCAGGACAACTTCGACGTCTACGTGAAGCTGGTCGGTCCGGGAGCCCCGCTGCGCTTGACGACGGATCCCGCGGCCGACTTGTACCCGGCGTTCTCGCCGGACGGGACGCAGATCGCCTTCCGGCGCCTGCTCGACGGGACACGGTCCGCGATCGTCGTCGTCCCCGTCATGGGTGGACCGGAGCGCCGGGTCGCGGACGGCCGCTTCATCTATTCGATCCGCTGGTCGCCAGACGGGTCGGCTCTCCTCGCGTCGCGCTGCGACCGGACGGACCTGGACTGCGGGCTGGTCGTCGTCACCGTCGGGACCGGGGAAGTCCGGCGCCTGGAGTCGCCGTCTCAAAGCCCCTACGCCGGGGACGCGATGCCGGCGATCTCGCCCGACGGGAGGACGGTCGCCTTTCGACGGGCCTCCACCCGGGCGAACAGCGAGATCTATCTCGTTCCGGTGAAGGCCGGGCTCGAGCCGGCAGGGGAGCCGCGCCGGCTCACGCACGAAGAGTCGACGGCCAGCGAGCCGGCGTGGACGCCCGACGGGAAGTCGATCGTGTTCTCCGTGCGCGAGGGGGGGGCGGACTCGCCGCCCGGCCTCCGGATCATTCCGGCGTCGGCGAACGGCGAGAAGGCGGAACGAATCGAGGCCGCCGAAGGAGGAACGTCGCCGGCGATCTCCTCTGACGGCCGCCTCGCCTGGGTGCGCCGTACCCGCGACGAGAACATCTGGCGTCGTCCGTTCGCCGGAGGAACCCCCGAGCGGATCGCCGTCTCCACGAGGCGTGACGACGATCCGCGCTACTCGCCGGACGGCTCCAGGATCACGTTCGCCTCCGATCGTTCCGGATCGCCTCAGGCCTGGATCTCGGACGCCGACGGCTCCCGCGCGCGCCCGCTGACGGCCATGCAAGGGACGAAGACGCGGGGCGCCCGTTGGTCGCCGGACGGCCGGTCCATCGTCTTCCTGAGCAACGAGCCCGGACAGATGGAGATCTACAGGACGACGCCCGAGGGGCAGACACCGCAACGGCTGACGGTGAACCCGGCCCAGGACGGAGCGCCGAGCTTCTCGCGCGACGGCCGATGGATCTACTTCGGCTCGAACAGGGACGGCGATTTCCAGGTCTGGAAGATGCGCGCGGAGGGGGCGGAAGAGCCCGTGCGGGTCACGCGGAACGGTGGCTATGCGGCGCTGGAGTCGCCGGATGGCCGGACCCTCTTCTACGCCCGACGCTCGGAGGAGGCGGGGTTCGAGGTCTTGAGCGCTCCGGTGGGAGGAGGCCGGGAGACCCTCGTGGCGCCGCGCATCGCGGACTGGGGCGACTTCGACGTCACGGCAGGCGGGATCGTCTGCATCGATCCGCGCGGCGCGAACGAGCGGATCATCCTTCATCCGTTCGACGGCGGGCCGGAAAAGGTCCTCGCGACGCTCGACAGGCGGCCGTCCTTCGGAATCAGCGTCTCTCCGGACGGCAGGTGGCTCCTCTATACCCTCGTCGAGCAGGACGCCACGGAGCTTCTCTCCGTCGACAGGTTTCGTTGAGCAGGACCTCGGCCGGTTCCACCTCCGGCCGGGCCTGTCCCTTGCCGGCGGAGGGCGACGCGCCTAATCTGGATCGAAGCACTCATTCCCGTTCCGGAGGCCGCGCGCACCGATGATCGGCACGTCGCTCTCCCACTACAAGGTGGTCGAGAAGCTCGGCGAGGGCGGGATGGGCGTCGTGTACAAGGCGCGAGACCTGAGGCTCGATCGACTCGTCGCGCTCAAGGTCCTGCCGCCGGGAAAGGTGTCGGACCCCGACCGAATGCGGCGGTTCGTGCAGGAGGCCCGCGCGGCAAGCGCTCTCCACCACCCGGGAATCGTCACCGTATTCGACATCGACGAGGTCGGCGGCGTCCACTTCATCGCCATGGAGCTCGTCGAAGGCCGGACGCTCGCCGATGTCATCGGAAGAAGGGGCCTGCCGGTCGGCGAGGCGGTACGCCTGGGGCGCCAGATCGCAGAGGCCCTGGCCTGCGCCCACGCGGCGGGAATCGTCCACCGCGACCTGAAGCCCGCCAACGTGATGGTGACCCCGGACGGAGCGGCCAAGCTCCTGGACTTCGGCCTCGCCAAACTGTCCGCCAAGTCCTCAGAGGCTGTCACCGAGGACCTCCCGACGCTCTCGGCCCGGACGGCGGAGGGGACGATCGTCGGGACCATCGCCTACATGTCCCCCGAGCAGGCCGAGGGGAAGGCGGTCGATGCGCGAAGCGACGTCTTCTCCTTCGGAACGATGCTCCACGAGATGCTCACGGGGCGGACCGCGTTCGCGCGGGAGAGCGCGACGGCGACGCTCGCCGCCGTGCTCCGCGACGACCCGCCCGAGATCGAGGGGATTCCCCACGACCTCGAAATCGTCGTCAAGCGCTGTCTCCGGAAGGCGCCGGCGAAGCGCTTCCAGGGCATGGCCGACGTGAAGGTCGCGCTCGAGGAGGTGGAGGAGGCGCTCAGCTCGGGGGCAGGCCTCCTCGTCGGGACCCCCGCCCCCCGGCAGCGGCCCTTTCGCTGGGCGGCTGCCGGCATCGCGGCGGTCCCTCCTCGCCGCGGGGACGTGGCTCGGCCGAACCATCACCGGAGAGCGCCGCGAGGCGGCTCCTCCGGTTCCGCTGACGAGCTATGCGGGGAACTGCGTCCAGCCCGCGCTCTCTCCGGACGGGCGGTTCGCGGCCTTCTCGTGGAACGGCGAGAGGCAGGACAACTTCGACGTCTACGTGAAGCTCGTCGGACCCGGCGTGCCGCTCCGGCTGACGACCGATCCGGCTCTCGATTCCTTTCCCGCGTGGTCTCCCGACGGGACGCAGATCGCCTTCCGGCGGCAGCTCGACGCGACGAGGTCCGCCATCGTCGTCGTCCCCGCCATGGGAGGACCGGAGCGCCGGCTCGCCGAGGGTCGCCTCACGGCCCACGTCTCCTGGTCACGGGACGGCTCCGCGCTCTTCCTGTCGCGCTGCGATGAGTCCGAGAGGGATTGCGGGCTCGCCGTCCTCTCGGTGGAAACGGGGCAGTTCCGGCGTCTCACGAGGTCGCCTGCCGGCCTCTGGGCGGGCGACCAGAGACCCGAGGTCTCTCCAGACGGGCGGACGATCGCCTTCACCCGGGCTTCTACCCGATCCAACAGCGAGATCTACCTCCTTCCCCTGACGCCCGGACTCGAGGCCGCAGGAGAGCCGCGGCGCCTCACCTACGAGGAGTCGACGGCGAGCGAGCCGGCCTGGACTCCCGACGGGAAGTCCGTCGTCTTCTCCGTCGGAGCCGGAGGCTCGAGCTCGACGCCCGGCCTCAGGATCATCCCGGCATCGGCCTCGGGCGAGAAGGCGGAGCGGCTCGAGGTCGGAGAGGGAGGGGAGTCACCCACCATCTCCTCGACCGGGCGGCTCGCCTGGGCACGCTGGACGCGCGACGAGAACATCTGGCGCCTTCCCCTCGCCGGCGGAGCGCCCGAACGCCTCGTATGCTCGACGCGCCGCGACAACGATCCGCACTTCTCGCCGGATGGCAAGAGGATCACGTTCGCCTCCGACCGCACGGGAAGCCACCAGATCTGGATCGCGAACGCGGACGGCTCCGACGCGCGTCCGCTGACCGCGACGAAAGGAACGATGGCGGGCGGCGGACGCTGGTCGCCCGACGGCCGGTCGATCGTCTTCGTCTGCAACGAGCCGGGCCAGATGGAGCTGTACCTGACGACGCCAGAGGGGCGGAGCCCCCGGAGGCTGACCGATGACAAGGCGCACGACAGCGCCCCGAGCTTCTCACGCGACGGGCGCTGGATCTACTTCGCGTCGAACCGGGACGGCGACTTCCAGGTCTGGAAGATCCCGGCCGACGGAGGAGCGCCCCCCGTGCGCGTCACTCGGAACGGCGGCTACTCGGCGCTCGAGTCCTCGGACGGCCGGACGCTCTACTACGGGAGGCGCGGCGAGGAAGCCGCGTGGTCGCTCTGGAGCGTCCCGGTCGGCGGAGGCGAGGAGACCCTCCTCCTGCCGCGGATCGCCACGTGGGGAGACTTCGACGTCGGCGCGGACGGGATCTACTTCATCGACACGCCGCGCGCCGGAGCCCGGATCCTCCTTCACCCGTTCGGCGGCTCGGCCGAAACCCTTCTCGGGACGCTCGAGAAGCGGACGTCGTTCGGCGTCACCGTCGCGCCGGACGAGCGGACGCTCCTCTACACGCAGTACGACCAGGAATCGACGGAGCTGATGCTCGTCGACCGCTTCCGCTGACGTCGGCGGCCTTTGCCCTGCCCTCCTCCCGAGTCAGGAGCCGGTTGCGCCCGGCAGCCGCGCGGCGGCGGCGCGAACGTCCTCGAACCGCTCGAGGAGGAGGTTCAGGCCGTCCCATCCGCCGGTGAGGAAGGCCTCGCGCGCCCCGACGGGGAGCTCGCAGGAGACCCGGAAGGTTCCCGCGGCACGCGTCCCGCCTCGAGATCGACGACGAACTCCGTTCCCGGCTCGCGCTCGGCGAGGTCCTGAAGCGCAATGGCGTCCTCACGCGAGACGCGAAGGCAGGGAAGGCCGAGGGCGACGGAGTTGCCGAAGAAGATCTCGGAGAACCCCTCTCCGACGACGGCGCGCAGGCCGCGGCGGTAGAGCGCCTGGGGCGCGTGCTCGCGGGACGAGCCGCAGCCGAAGTTGCGGTTCACGACGAGGATGGAAGCGGAGGCGAAGCGGGAGTCGTCGAACGGGTGCGCCCCCGCGAGGGCGATCCGGTCGTCCTCGAAGGCGTGGTCGCCGAGCCCTTCGAACGTCACGGCCTTGAGGTAGCGGGCCGGGATGATCCGGTCGGTGTCGACGTCGTCGCCGCGGAGGGGGAGGGCCGTCCCGCGAATCCGGTCGATGCGGCTCATCGCGAGGCCTCCGACGGTCCGAGGGCCGTCCGCACGTCGACGACCTCGCCCGCGATCGCGGCGGCCGCGACCATCGCCGGGCTCATGAGGAGCGTGCGGCCGTTCGGGCTTCCCTGGCGGCCCTTGAAGTTCCGGTTCGAGGAGGAGGCGCAGACCTGCCGGCCCTCGAGCCGGTCGGGGTTCATCGCGAGGCACATCGAGCAGCCGGCGCTCCGCCACTCGAAGCCGGCCGCGCGGAAGACCTCGTCGAGGCCCTCGCGCTCCGCGGCGGCCTTCACCGCGACGGAGCCCGGGACGACGAGCGCCTTCACGTGCGGCGCGACGCGCCGCCCTCGCGCGACCTCGGCCGCGGCGCGCAGGTCGGAGAGGCGCCCGTTCGTACACGAGCCGATGAAGGCGACGTCGATGCGTGTCCCGGCGATCGTCTCGCCGCCGGAGAAGCCCATGTAGTCGAGGGCCTCGGCCACGGAGGCGCGCTCGGCGTCGGGGAGGTCGGCGGGGCGCGGCACGCGACCTGAAACCGGCACGGACTGTCCGGGGTTGATCCCCCAGGTCACGTTCGGCTCGATGTCCGGCGCATCGAGGCGGACCCGGTCGTCGTACGCGGCCCCGGCGTCGGACGCGAGCGAATGCCAGCCCTCGACGGCTTCGTCCCAGGCGTCGCCTTTCGGCGCGAACGGGCGTCCCTTCAGGTACGCGTACGTCGTCTCGTCGGGGTTGACGTAGCCCGCGCGGGCGGCCCCCTCGATCGACATGTTGCAGAGGGTCATCCGCTCTTCCATCGACATCGCCTCGACGGCCGAGCCGCCGTACTCGTAGGCGAAGCCGGCGCCGCCGTTCACGCCGAGGCGGCGGATGATCTCGAGGATGACGTCCTTGGCGGTGACGCCGCGGCCGAGGGCGCCGTCGACGTCGATGCGCCTCACCTTCAGCGGGTCGAGCGCGAGGCACTGCGAGGCGAGGACGTCGCGCACCTGCGACGTGCCGATTCCGAACGCGATCGCGCCGAACGCCCCGTGGGTCGAGGTGTGGCTGTCGCCGCAGGCGATCGTCAGGCCGGGCTGCGTCAGGCCGAGCTCGGGCCCGATGACGTGGACGATCCCCTGCCTGTCGGAGCCGAGGGCGTGAAGGGGAATCCCGAACTCCGTACAGTTCCTCTCGAGGGCCGCGAGCATCTCCTCGGCCATCGGGTCGCGGAAGGGGCGTTCCTGAGAGTCCGTCGGAACGATGTGGTCGACGGTCGCGACGGTCCGGTCCGGGAAGGCGACGCGAGCCCGCGGAGACGAAGCATGTCGAACGCCTGCGGGCTCGTCACCTCGTGGACGAGGTGCAGCCCCACGAAGAGCTGCGTCTGCCCGGTGGGGAGGACTCGGACCGTGTGTGCATCCCACACCTTCGAGAAGAGCGTCGCGGCCATGAAG
>JADJVF010000034.1 GCA_016716705.1 Holophagales bacterium | reverse complement strand
GAGACGCCGAAAAGGCCGACCTCCCCGACCGGAAGGTGGCCGAAGGCGGCTTCCCGAAGCGCCTCATCTCGGGTCAGACCTACACGCGCAAGCAGGACGCCTTCTTCGTCCTCTCCGTCTCTTTCTCGGCCTCCGCCTCCGCCTCGAAGTTCGCCCACGACCTGCGCCTCCTCCAACACATGAAGGAGGTCGAAGAGCCGTTCGGATCGAAGCAGGTCGGCTCGTCGGCGATGCCCTGCCATGCGGAACCCGATGAAGTGCGAGCGAATGAACGCCCTCTCGCGCTGGATCCTGACGACGGCCGAGAACGGCAGCTGGACCCACGCGACACAGTGGCTCGAGCGGACGCTCGACGACTCCGCGAACCGGCGCCTCGCCCTGGCCGAGTCGTTCCTCGCCGCCGACGCCCTCCTCGTTCTCTGGGAGGCGGTCGCCTCGGGCCTCGTCGTCCACCCGGCGGTCGTTCGCCGGAGACTCGCCGAGGAGCTTCCGTTCCTCGCCACCGAGAACGTCCTGATGGCCGCCGCGAAGAAGGGGCGACCGGCAGGTGCTGCACGAGCGGATCCGGGTCTACGCCCAGGCCGCCGGCGACCGGCTGAAGGCCGAGGGGGGCGAAAACGACCTCCTCGACCGGATCGCCGCCGACCCGGTTTTCCTCCTGACGCGCGAGGAGGTCGCCGCCGCGGCCGACCCGCGCATCTTCGTCGGGCGCGCACCGGAGCAGGTCGAGGAATTCCTCGCGGCCGAGGTCGATCCGCTCCTCGCCGCGCACGCGGCGGCGCTCTCCGACGCGGCCGTCGAGGTGAAGGTCTGAGACGCGGCGGTGGACGAGCACCCGTACTCCGGGTCGCGGCACTCCTCTTCGTCTCCGCGCTCCTCCCCTCCTGCTCCTCGCGCCCCGCCGTGAAGAGCGCCGGCGACCTGGCGGGCGAAGGAGTCGAACGGGGGCTCGCATCGTGGTACGGCGCCGACTTCGCAGGCCTGCCCACGGCCAGCGGCGAGATCTTCGAGCCGGGCCGCATCTCGGCCGCCCACCGCGGGCTCCCGCTCGGAACCGTCGTCGACGTGACGAACGAGAGGAACGGACGGACCGTCCGGGTGCGGATCAACGACCGCGGCCCCTTCATCGCCGGGCGAATCGTCGACCTCTCGAAGGCCGCGGCCGAGGAGATCGATTCCGTCGTCGACGGGGTCGTCCCCGTGACGCTCACCGTCGTCTCGCTCGGCTCGGGCCGGCGAAGCGCCTCGGCTCGCACGGGAACGGGGGACGAAGCCGTCGTCACCTCCTGGGCCGTGCAGGCGGGCGCCTTCGCGAGCGAGGAGAACGCCGCAAGGCTGAAGGAACGCCTCGCCGAGCGCTACCCGAAGGCCTGGCTCGAGCCGTTCGACGGGTTGACCCGGGTGAAGTTCGGCCCCTATGCCTCGCGCGAGGAGGCCGATTCCGCCCGCGAGACCCTCGCCGACCTCGGGCTGGCCGGCATCGTCGTTCCCCACCGATGACGGGCGCTGCCTGAAACGGCTCCTAGAATTCCCTCATGATCCGAACCTGTCCGACCTGCCACCAGAAGAACCGCGTCGCCGCCCGCAACGTCGTCTCCCTCACTCGCTGCGGAAAGTGCCGGAGAGAGCTCCCTCCCCCTCCGAGCCCATCGAGGCCGATACGGCGCTCTTCGACGAGGTCGTCGGCGAGGCGCCCGTGCCGGTCCTCGTCGATTTGTGGGCGGGCTGGTGCGCCCCGTGCCGCCGTGCGGCGCCCGAGGTGGCCCGCGCAGCCGCCGAGACGGCGGGACGCGCCGTGGTCCTGAAGGTCGACACCGAGGCTCACCCGGACCTCGCGTCTCGCTACCGGGTCCAGTCCATTCCGAACTTCGTCGTCCTGTCCGGTGGTCGAGTGGTGGTGCAGCAGCCTGGCCTCGTCCCGAGCGCTCAGCTCGTCGCCTGGCTCACGACGACCTGAGGTCCACCCGGGACGAGCCCGAGGCCGACGTCCGCTCCCGTCAACGAAGGAGCGGTTCGACCTCGGCGCCCGCCTCGATCTCGAATGGGGGCGTCCCTTTCCTGAAGACGCGGGCGCCTCTCTCCCCGAGGAGCTTCGAGATGCCGTTCTCCACCCTGAGGTACGCCGCCTCGCGAAGCCCTATGACCGGAACGGGGCTCTCCTCTAGGTACTGCAGGAGGCGTTCCTCCCGAGTCTCCCCCTTGTGGGTCGATGCCGGGTCGGGGTCGAGGTAGTGGGGGTTGATCTGGTACGGCACGAGCCCGAGGGAGAGGAGGTTCGCCGTCTGGACGATCGGCATGTCGTTCGTCGTCCGGATCGACGGAGCGGCGACGTTCGTCCCCGCGCTGGATCCGACGTACGGCATTCCCTCCCCGGCCCGGTCGCGGATCGGCCCGAGGAGCCCCTCGTCCTGGAGCCACTTGAGGAGCCGGAAGGTGTTCCCGCCGCCGACGAAGACGGCCTCGGCGCCACGAAGTGCCGCGCGCGAATCGGGCGCCTGGTGGACGCTCGGGACCTCGATCCCGAGGCTGGCGAAGCGCTCTCGCGCTTTCGCGGCGTACCCGTCGCGGTCGGCGAGGGCATACGGGACGAAGGTCACCGTCTTCACGCCGGCGAGGAAGGCCGAAAGGGCCTCGGCCACGTGATCGAGGTAGCCGAGCCCGTGGATCGTGGAGCTGCTGACGAGGAGGAGCCGGTGGCGCGCGTCCGTCATGGGCGGAGAGGTTACCGTGCCGCGCCCTCTCTCGTCAGGCCCGCGCCCTTCCGCCCAGAAGACGCGCCGGGAAGAGAAAGAGCGCGCGGACGAGCTCGACGAGTCCTTCCAGGACGCCTCCGACGATCCGGAAGGGGATCGAGAGGAGCCAGAGGAAGGGATACGCGACGAGCGCCACGAGCGCGAGCGGCCAGCACAGGACGAGGAGGAGGAGCCAGAGGAGGAGCTTCACCATCACGCTTCCTGATACGTCCCCGGCCTCCCCGGGTTCCAGTAGTCTCGGACCATGGCGCTCTTCACGCCCCTTGCCCTCCGTTCCGTCACCCTCCCGAACCGGGTCGGCGTCTCGCCCATGTGCCAGTACTCCGCCGAGAACGGCCTCGCGAACGACTGGCACCTCGTCCACCTCGGGGCGCGCGCCGTGGGCGGCGCGGGGCTCGTCATGACCGAGGCGGCGGCGGTCTCGCCCGAAGGGCGCATCAGCCCGCAGGATCTCGGCCTCTGGGACGACGAGCAGGTCGCCCCGCTCGCCCGGATCGCCTCATTCATCTCGGCCCAGGGCTCGGTCCCCGCGATCCAGCTCGCCCACGCGGGGCGAAAGGCCTCGACGAAGCGACCCTGGGACGGCGGTGGCCCCGCCGCTCCCCAGGACGGGGGCTGGTCGCCGGTCCTGGCGCCGAGCGGCGTCCCGTTCGACGACGGCTGGCAGGTACCGCAGGCGCTCGACGAGGGCGGAATGGCGCGGATCGTCGCGGCCTTCGTCTCCGCCGCTCGCCGGGCGGCGGCCGCCGGCTTCCGGGCCGCCGAGATCCATGCGGCTCACGGCTACCTTCTGCACCAGTTCCTCTCCCCGGTTTCGAACCGAAGGACCGACGCCCTCGGCGGCTCAATCGAGAACCGGATGCGCTTTCCGCTCCGCGTCGTCGAGGCGGTCCGCTCCGCGTGGCCCGCCGAGCTGCCGCTCCTCCTCCGGATCTCGGCCACGGACTGGGTCGAGGGAGGCTTCGTCCTCGACGAGGCAGTCATCTTCGCGCGGCAGGCTCGCACCCTGGGCGTCGACCTCGTCGACTGCTCCTCGGGCGGGATGCACCCGAGGGCGCAGGTTCCGGTCGGACCCGGGTATCAGGTTCCGTTCGCGGCCAGGGTTCGAGCAGACGCCGGCGTCGCCACCGCGGCCGTCGGCCTCATCACTACGGCGCACCAGGCGGAAGGCATCGTCGAGAGCGGCCAGGCGGACCTCGTTCTCCTCGGAAGAGAGATGCTCCGAACTCCCCACTGGGCGCTTCGGGCCTCCGCTGAACTCGGTATGCCCCTTCCAGGGCCACGCCCATACGAACGCGCAAGACCTTTCTGGTCAGCATCTTAGGCGCAACGCTCGAACGAAGATCGCACCGTTGACCGGACCCGATGGGGACGGCACGCGTGGCTTCGTCTGAAAATACTTGACAGACACACAAGCAGATCTCATATTTCAAGTGGACCTGATGCCTCCGATGAAGAAAAGAGGCCAGGTACTAAGAAACGGATCTTCATGTCAGGAGGTCACCCATGATCACGCGCTGGAACGATCCCTTCCGCGAACTCGAGTCCTTCCGCAACCAGGTCAACCGGCTCTTCGGTGAGAATTCCCCGGCTGCACGGGCCGCCGACGAGGCCCCGAGCCTTGCAGCCTGGGCCCCGCCCGTCGACATCAGCGAGACCCCCGACCTGCTCGTCTTCCAGGTCGAGCTCCCCGGCTTCTCGCAGGAGAACCTCAAGCTCCGCGCCGAGAACGGCGTCCTGACGCTCGAGGGCGAGCGGACCTTCGAGAAGGAGCACGAAAAGAAGGCCTACCACCGCGTCGAGCGGGCCTACGGGCGCTTCGTGCGCGCGTTCTCGCTCCCCGTGAACGTCGACCCGGAGAAGATCAACGCCTCCCTCGTCGACGGTGTCCTGACGATCGAGCTCCCGAAGCGCGAAGAGGCCAAGCCGAAGTCGATCCCGATCGGGATCGGCACCGCGAAGCAGATCTCCGCTGAGAAGAAGTAAGCCCCCGGGGACGTTCGCCCCGCCTCCTGCTGATACGGCGGGCCGAAAGGCCCGCCGTCTTTCCGTTCCCGGGAGTTCCTAGTCCCCCAGGCAGGTCCCGACGGCGCGCGCGGCTTCGACCCAGGGGTGGTCGAGAGGGACCGTCTTCCGGATTCCCACGACCTCCTCGAGCGGGACCGGCTTCGTCCCCTCACCTCGCGCGGCGACCATGACGCCGAATTTCCGCTTCGCGACGAGGTCGGCGCAGGCGGTGCCGAGGCGTGTCGCGAGGAACCGGTCGGCGGCAGAGGGGGTCCCTCCGCGCTGGAGGTGGCCGAGGATCGTCACCCGCGATTCGAGGCCCGTCAGCCTCTCGAGCTGCTCGGCGAGGCCCAGCGCCCGGCCGGTCCGGTGGCCCTCGCCCGCCACGGAGCTCCCGGCATCCTTCGCCCTCTTTCCGCCCTTCGCCTTCTTCCCCCCGGGATCCTTCTCCTTCGCCCTGGAGGCGATCTCCTCGTCGGCCTGCTCTTTCGAGAGCGCTCCTTCCGCCACCGCGACGATGGAGAACCGCTTCTCGCTCCGGAACCGCTTCAGGATCGCGCCCGCCACCGACTCGACGTCGTAAGGGATCTCGGGAATCAGGATGACGTCGGCCCCTCCCGCCACGCCGGCACCGAGAGCGAGCCAGCCCGCCTTGTGGCCCATCACCTCGACCACGATGATCCGGTGGTGGCTGTGGGCCGTGGAGTGGAGCCGGTCCACCGCCTCCGTCGCGATGCCGAGCGCGGTGTCGTAGCCGAACGTCACGTCGGTCATCGCGACGTCGTTGTCGATCGTCTTCGGAATCGTGACGACGTTCAGGCCCGCCTTCTGGAGGTGGTGCGCGTTCTTCTGCGTCCCGCCACCGCCGAGGCAGACGAGCGCGTCGAGGTGGTGCTTGCGGTAGTTCTCGACGATGAGATCGGTCATGTCGAGGGTCTTGCCCGCGACGGGCATCGCGTAGGGCTTGTCGCGGCTCGTTCCGAGGATCGTCCCGCCGTGCGTCAGGATCCCGGAGAGCGCCCGGTCGTCGAGCCAGATCGTGCGGTTCTCCATGAGGCCCCGGAATCCGTCGCGGAAACCGATCACCTGCATCCCGTGGCGCAGCTCGGCCGCCTTGCCGACGGCGCGGAGGGCGGCATTCAGGCCGGGCGTGTCACCGCCCGACGTCAGGACCCCGATGAGCTTGGACATGTCTCTCCCTCCGGAGACAGGGATTATCCCGCCGCGTCCGGTGGAAGGAAGTTACGAGAGTGTCGTGAGGACGGCGTGAAGTCGCGCCGTCAGACCGTCCGGTCTCCGAACTCGAGAGGCCGCGGTTTCGTCATCGCTTCGATGGAAAGGAGGTCGTCGAGCTGGGCGGCGGAGAGATACCCCTTCTCGAGGATCAGGTCCCTCACTGCGCGCCCCGTTGCGAGGGCCTCCTTGGCGACCTCGCTCGCCCGCTCGTAGCCGAGCGCGGGGACGACGGCCGTCACGATGCCGATGGAGCGATCCACCATCCCGCGGCAGTGCTCGCGGTTCGCCGTGATGCCGCGGATGCACCGGAGGCGAAGCGTGTCGATCGCGGCCGTGAGCATGTCGACCGACTGGAAGAGGTTGAACGCGAGGATCGGCTCCATGACGTTGAGCTGGAGCTGACCGGCCTCGGAGGCGAGGGTGATCGTCAGGTCGTTCCCGATGACCTGGAAGGCGACCTGGTTGACGACCTCGGGGATCACCGGGTTCACCTTCCCCGGCATGATGCTCGAGCCCGGCTGCATCGGCGGGAGGTTGATCTCGTTCAGGCCGCAGCGCGGCCCCGAGGAGAGGAGCCTCAGGTCGTTGCACATCTTCGAGAGCTTCACGGCGACGCGCTTGAGGACGCCGGAGAACATGACGAAGGCGCCGGTGTCGGGCGTGGCCTCGACGAGGTTCTCGGCCAGGACGACGTCGAGGCCGGTGACGCGCCGCAGCTCCTCGACGACGAGCTCGGGGTAGCGCGGGTCGGCGTTGATCCCGGTGCCGATCGCCGTCCCGCCCATGTTCACCTCGAGGAAGAGCCTCACCGTCTCGCGCAGCCGCGCGACGTCCTCGCCCGTCGTCACCGCGAAGGCGCCGAACTCCTGGCCCAGCGTCATCGGGACGGCGTCCTGAAGCTGCGTCCGGCCCATCTTCAGGACGTCGCGGAACTCCTCGCCCTTCTCGGCGAGGGCCCCGCGGAGCTTCTCGAGGGAGGCCACGAGGCCGCGCGTCGCGAGGATCGCGGCGATCCGGAGCGCCGTCGGGTAGACGTCGTTCGTCGACTGGGCGAGGTTCACGTGGTTGTTCGGGTGGCAGGCCGCGTAGTCGCCGCGCGCGTGGCCGAGGATCTCGAGCGCCCGGTTCGCGATGACCTCGTTCGCGTTCATGTTCGTCGAGGTCCCCGCGCCCCCCTGGACCATGTCGACGACGAAGTGCCCGTGGTGGTGCCCGTCGATGATCTCCTGCGAGGCCTGCTCGATGGCGGCGGCGATCGGCCCGGGGAGGAGCCCGAGTCGAGCGTTCGCGCGCGCCGCGGCGAGCTTGACCATCGCGAGGGCACGGACGAGCGTCGGGAAGTGCGACACCGGGATGCCGGTGATCGGGAAGTTCTCGACGGCCCGGAGCGACTGGACGCCGTAGAGGGCGTCGGCCGGGACGTCGCGCTCGCCGAGGAGGTCGTGCTCGCGGCGGGTCGCACCGGAGCCGTAGCCCTTCTCGGGCCCGACGGCGCGAGAGCTCTGGTACTGGAGGCGCCGGTTCATCACGACGGCCACGCGCGAGAGGACCTGCATCGCGCCGGCCGCGTCGCCGAGAAGCCGCTGCCGGACCGCCTCCCTCGGAAGCTCGAGGACCACGGCGCGCGTGAGAGCGCGCGCCGACGTCGTGTGATCCGACGTGTGCAGGAGCGCTCCGACGCCGACCGCCTCGCCGCGTCCCTCGACCGAGAGCGGCTCGACGACGCCCTCCCGATCGCGGGAGATCTCGACGCTCCCGTCGAGGATGACGAAGAGCGCCTGCCGCGGCGTTCCCTGGCCCCAGAGAAGGGTCCCCGCCGGCACCTCGCGCCGCGAGGCGGCCCCGGCGAGGAGGGCCAGGACATCCTCTGAAAGGCCCGAAAAGATCTCGGTCGCTCCGAGGACCGTACGCACGTCCGTCACGAGACACCTCCTGGGCGCCACCCCTCGGCGGCACCCGCCATTGTAGGGAGGCCCGGGCCTTGGGCGCGGCGTAGAATTGCCGACCAGAGGAGTGACGCGAGGCGCCCACCCCCTTCCGGTCGTTCGCCCCGGGCCACGGGACGCCGAGACCACCGCCGCCGGGATCTTCTGCTGCTTTGTATTGCCGTCCGCACGCGCCCCCCGCGAACCGCCCCGCCATCGCGCCGCCCCGCGAGATCGGCGACCCGGGGCGCGGAACGGCAGGCCGCCTCGCTTCCGGCGCACGAACCAGGGACGGCGAAACGGCCCCCCGAGCGGGTGCACTCCCGTACCGGCGGCGACCGCTTCGTTCTCCTCGACGGACGCCTACGTCTACATCTTCTTCAACATCAGCGGGCAGGCCAACGGCGAGCAGCTCACCCGCCTGACCCCCGACGGACGCGCGCGCCGGCACCGGAACGCCATGACGTCGGCGGCCACCCCCCCGGCCGCCCGCAGATCGCGGGATCTTCTCCGGCAAGCACGCCGGGGACCTGGCGGGTCCAGGTCTTCTCGAACATGATCACCGACGTCCCGTACGTCGACCTGACCTTCACGATCTCATCGGGCGGCGGAGGGAGCGGATTCCCGACGATCACGAACGCGAGAACGGCGAAGTCGGTCCCCCAGGGGACCTGCACGCCCCTGCCAACGGCCGTCACGACGTTCGCTTCGACGGACGCCGCCGCCTACGTGTTCTTCAATATCAGCGGCCAGGCGAACGGGGAAACGCTCACGCACGTCTGGTACTCGCCCGACGGCGAGGTTGCCGCTTCTGGCAGCTGGGACCCGCTGCCGTCCGGCTCCGGCTATTGCCTCTCGGCCAGCCTGCAGATCGCAGGCTCGTCGCCGGCAAACTGGCCGGGAGCCTGGAGGGTCCGCGTCTATTCCAACATGATCACCGACGTCCCCTACGTCGACCTCCCCTTCACGATCTCCGGAGGCGGGGGCGGGGGCGGAACCATCGCCGGCACGTGGCTGCTCACCTCGAGCGCGCGGTTCCAGGGCGCGGGCGCGTTCTGGCAGACCGACCTGACCATCAGGAACACCGGCACCTCGAACGCCGACGTCACGATCAAATTCCTCGGGCACTCCGGTGACGGACGCGGCGGACCCGAACGGTACAGGACGATTCCGGCCGGCCAGACGCAGACGTGGCGCGACGTGATCGGAGGCCTCTTCAACCTCTCGAGCGACTACGGCCCGATCCTCGTCCGGTCGACCTCGGCCAACCTCGCGATCCTCGGCCAGACGTGGACCGCCGGCGGGGCCGGGACGTACGGGCAGAGCGTTCCCGTCCTCTCGACGGCCGAGCTGATCGGGAGCACACCCCGCTCGATCCTCGGAGTGAGGCAGGACACCTTCTTCCGGACGAACCTCATGCTCGCCAACGCCACGGAATCCTGGGTCGACGTCGACGTCCAGCTCGTCTCGATCGGCGGGACGGTCCTGGTGACGAAACGCCGGAGCCTCGGGCCGCTCTCGCGCGACCAGCTGAACGTCGCGACGGACTTCGGCTACTCGAACCTCTCGGATGCCGTCTTCGTCATCTCGTCGCCGACGCCCGGCGCGGCCGTCGGCGCCTACGCCTCGGTCATCGACGCGGGTACGGCGGACCCGAGGACGCTCCTGCCGCGCTGAGACCCTTCGCCGTCGCCCCGGCACACGCGGCGAGCCGGGGCGACGACGGCTCAGCCGGCTTCCGGCCCGGTCGCCGGGTCGGGATCCGTAGCGAGGGCCGATTCTGCCTGCCGCCTGAGTGCCGCGCAGCGGCGAGGGGAGATCGGCTCCGGTCCGAGGATTCCCACGGTGAACTGGCTGCCGCCCGGCTCGTGGAGCTCGAATCCGGTCAGGTGAAGGTCACCGACCGATACGTCGAGGCGAAGAAACGGCGGCGACTCCGCGAACATCTTCCCCGCATGAAGGAGGGCGAGTCCGAGCCGGGCGCCCGCGTTCTCCACCTCCGGAACCTCGAGTGGGCCGTCGAGGGCCATCAGGAGCCCTTGGGAATCCATAACGAAAGCGGCGCGGCCGTCGACCGACTCGCGCAACCACGCCGTCAACAGGTCCCAGCGCCGCGCTCCGAAAGCCGGCAGCATGGGCGGCGACGTCTGGACGCCCGACAGGCCGCCGACTGCGGCGGCTTGCGGGGGGGAGGGCGGAGGAAACGCGCCGACCGCGTGCCGCGCCGGCCTGCGGAAGACGATGAAACCGCCGGGACGTACGTCCGGGGGACTCGCGGGCCCGAGGCGCTTCGAGAGCGTCCGGGCTTTCTCGAGGTCAGAGGAGCCGTCGCTCGGGCTGCTCGTCATGGCGAGCCTCCTCGAATCCGAGCCGCTGGATCACGTGCTCGATCTCGGCGGCCAGAAGGCTGAAGCGGCGGGCCTCGGGAGAGACCGGGCCGGACAGGAAGGCGACCGGGACCCCACGGCGGCTCGCCTCGACGTAGGCCGCGGCGCGCGGGACGATCGATTCGAGGACGCAACCGAATCCCGTCCAGATCTCCGAGAGGACGGCGAGGGACGCGGGGGAGGTCTTCTCCACCATGGTCGGAAGGATGCCGAGGAGCTGGAGCCGCGGGTTCTCGTCCTGGCGCATGTGATCGACCAGCCGGAGGACCTGCGTCACGGAGCGAAGCGAGAGAGACTCGGGCTGGAAGGGGACGAGGACCAGCTCGGTAAACGCGAGGGCGGCGCGCGTCACGCACCCCAGGCCCGCCGGGGTGTCGAGGAGAAGGAAGTCGAACGCGCTCTCCAGGGGACCGAGTACGGCTTCGAGAGTTCCCGGCTCGTGGAGTGCCAGCTCGAACTCGCAGGCATCGACGGAGTCGAGGCGGCCCCGCGGCAGCAGGCTCAGCCCCGGCAGCTTCGTTGCGAGGACGGCCTGCCCCGGCGGCACGATCCCGGCCACGACGTCGGCCAGGCCCGCCAGCTCCGTCTCCTCTCTGGCGAGCGATAGGCCGATGGCCCCCTGCGGGTCGAGGTCGACCAGCAGGACTTTCCGTCCTCGCTCGGCCAGGGCGACGGCGAGGTTCAGGACCACCGTCGTCTTGCCGACGCCGCCCTTCTGGCTGGCGATGCAGACCCTGTGCGTCACGTCACACCTCATCTCGTCGTCGAGGGCCCGCGGGGCCCCGACCGCCACGGTCGCAGGGCGTCACGACTACAGGAGCTTCCCGAGTTCCTGGGCCGCGCGTTTCATGTCGAGAAGGACCATGCCGAGCTTCGACTGCGGCCCGGCGATCGTCTCGAGGACCGCCTCGGACCCGGCCTGCATCAGGATGATGTAGCCCGAGTTCCCCTTCACGTAGACCTGCTCGAGCGTCCCGCGCTGGAGCTCCGTCGCGGTGCGCTCGCCGAGCGACAGGAGCGCGGCGGCCATCGCCGACACCCTGTCCTCGTCCGTTCCTGCCGGAAGGACCGATGCGAGGATGAGACCGTCGAGGCTGACGACCGCGGCTCCCTCGACGTCGGCCGTGTTGGCCGTGAAGTTCCTGAGGACCTGCTGCATGAGTTCAGAGCGAGTGGGCATTCTTCACCTCGAGAGCAATTTGACCGGGACGAGCCGGACGCCGGAAATGACGGCCGGACAGAGGGATTCCGGAGGACGGGGCGCGGCGCTAGGCAAGGGTTGCCCCCAGGGCACGAAGCGCCGAGCGGAGCCGGAGCCAGCCCCACGCGACGGGGGTCGTCGGCTCGGTGGCGAGAATGACGGCGGCGCTTCCCGACGGGAGGATCTTGGCGAACAGCTGCCGGCTTCCCGCGCAGTAGACCTCGTCGAAGAAGCTCGCCGTCGTCGGCGGGAGGCCCACGCGCGAACGGACGAGGTCCCCGACGCGCGGGAGCAGGCCGGAACAGAGGAGGCCGGACAGCGCTGCGAGCGTCTTCTCGACGTCCTCGGAGGAGGCTGCGGGATACCTGCCGAGCGTCCGGCCCGTCGGGAGCTCGACGACGCTGCACACGAGCCCGCCGTCCGTGGTCCGGACGGTCTCCTCACAGACCACGCGCGCGCCGCTCACCGCGCCGCCGCCAGGTCGCCGCTCGCGGCGCGAACGGCAACTCCACCGACCGTCGCGACCGCGGCGCGGAACCGGGTCAGCGCCTCGCGGCCTCCCAGGTCGGCGCCCACCGCCAGCCGGCCCTCTCCCGAGTCCCAGAAGAGGGCGAGCCCGGTTGCGGACCCGACGAGCTCGAGGAGCCCGTTCCCGTCCCCGTCCCCCAGGGGCCGTGCCGCCTGCAGGAGCTCGTCTGCCGCGGCCCAGAGGGCAGCGTCCCGCGGCTCCGAAGGATCGACGACCCAGGCGAGCGGCAGCTGAGCCGGGAGGCCCGCTCGAACCTCGGACACCGACCAGGTATTCCGGGATGCAACGCCGACGCTTTCGAGCCCATCCGGGGGCGCGTCCACCGGGGCCGCTTTCGCCACGCTCTCCTCGTCCTGCAGTCGAGCGCCCTCGATGAGGAGCGACGCCACGGACTCGCGGATCGTCCTCTCGGGCGGCTCCTCGAGCGGTTCGAGGAGGAAGCGTCCCCCGTCCCACCGCATCATCTCGAAAAAGGCCGCCACTCCGGTCGCGTCGCCGCAACGCGCGTGCACGATGTCTCCCGTCTTGAACCAGAGCGTCCCGTTCCCTGCGCCGTTCACGATTCGCAGCGCCCCGTCGACTCGCGCGAGCGAGTAGAGCTGGACGAGGTCCGGGAGCATCGGAAGGGAGACGTCTCCCCGAAATCCGCCTCCCCCGTCCGCGGGCGGCGTGAGCAGGTCGAGGAGCGCCGAGACCTCGAACGGCTTCTCGATCAGGGTCACGCTCCCGTGCCGGGCCACGGCCCGCTTGACGTGCTCGGTATTGAAGGCCGTCATGACGATCACCTGCATCGACGGCGCGGATTGCCTCGCGGCGATGATCAGGTCGACGCCGCCGAGCTTCGGCATCCGCACGTCGGTCACGAGGACGTCGGGTGGCGTGCGACGAATCTGCTCGAGGGCCGCGAGCGGGTCCGAAAAGCCCTCGACCTCGAGCTGGGGCCGCTCCCTCCGGACCTGCCTCAGGAGCGTCCAGACGAGGTCTTCTTCGTCGTCGACGATCATCACTCGTTGCGGCACGCCCGATCGCCAGCAATTGACGTGCCGGATGCCGTGCGGCCCCGGCCTCCCTTCAGGAAGAGTCATTCACCGAAGGTGCGCCGTCCGCCGGGCGCCTGGTGGTCGAATCTTTGCCGGTAACGATCCCTCTGCTGGAAAGAAACCGACCGGGCTTCTTGGACGGCAGGCCTCCGGCCGACAGGGCGTCTTTGGAGAAGGTCCGCCGCAGAGACCGTGGCGGCAGCGGGTCTGAAGAGAGGACTCCGGGCCGAGTCGCGAGATCCGCTCGCCCGGGCGGTTCCGCTCCTGCGGATCCGCGAAAGGAACGGTACGGCTCTTGCTAAATCGGGACAGGAGATGCGTCCTGCTTCTCCGGAGGGCATCGAGCTTGACCGATACGGGGACGCACTCCGGCGCACGAAACGGGCCGATAACGGTTGCCGCGGCGGGCAACTGGATCATCAGCTGCGACCGCATCGGGCCCCGCGTTCTCAAGGAGGTCGAGCGCCTCGCGCCCCCCGGCGTCGAGCTCTCCGACGTCGGAATGTCGGGTCTCGCGCTCCTCGACCATCTCCACGCACAGGAGCTCCTCGTCGTCGTGGACGCCTGTGTCGGGCACGGTTCCCCGGGAGAAGTCCTCGTCGAGGACCTGGACCTCCTCGCCCCGCTCGGCCGGGAGCCGAGTGTCCACCAGATCGGGCCGCGCGAGGCCCTCGTCGTGGCCTCGCACCTCTACCCCGGGGAGATGCCGGAAAAGGTCCGCCTCGTACTCGTCGAGACCGGCGGCCTCGAGGAATCGGGAGAAGACGACGCCGTTCGCAGTGCGGCCGACACCGTCATGAACGAAATCGAGTGTTGGCGCCGTGGCGCCTTCGCATCCGGCCGGAACCTGTCGCCGGACGCCGCCACGGTCGGGAGGTGACGGTGCAGGAAACCAATCGACTTCACGTCCAGGGGCTCATGGTCTTCCTGGCTTCGCTGTCGCACGGGCTCGAGAACGCCCTCGGCCGCTCCTCGACCGGCGTCATGTACTGCGCCGGCAAGAGCATCGGGCTGAAGCGGAAGGTGGAGAAGCACGAGCCCGACGACCTCCTGAAGGCCTTCGACGTCGTCTGGGAAGAGATGCTGAAGCTCGGGATGAAGTGGGGCTTCGAGCCCTGGAAGCCCGCGGCGGAGTCCGAGATGGTCCGTCATTCCGACGGCCGCACGGAAGTGAAGCTCGTGTTCCGGAACTGCATGGTCCGAAGCTCCCTCTTCCGCTATGGACACGCGCAGAAGCTCTCCCTCTGCCAGATGAACTACGGCCTCTTCTGCGGCCTCCTGGAGCAGGTGCACGGCTGCAAGGCCGACCTCGAGATCCTCTACGCGGGCGAGAACGCCTGCCTCAAACGCCTGACCGTGCAGAAGTGAAGGGAGGCGTCGTGCCCAAGTCGCGCCTGTCCGTCGAATGGCTCTCCGGCTGCTCCGGCTGCGAGTTCGGAATCGTCGACCTGCACGAGAAGCTCCTTTCCGTGCTCGACGAGGTCGAGCTCGTGCGGATGCCGATCCTCATGGACACGAAAGAGTACGTGGAGGCCGAGGTGGGTCTCATCACGGGCTCGATCCGCTCCGAGCACGACATTCACGCGGCCCGCGAGATGCGACGGACCTGCAAGTCCATCGTCGCGTTCGGGACCTGCCCGGTCTACGGCGGGCCCCACAGCTCCGCGTACGCGCAGAGTCGCGAGGAGCTCCTGGACACCGCCTTCTGTCACAACCCCTCGACGACGACGAACACGGCGCCGACGGACGTCCCCGCGCTCCTCGCGGGGAACCGTCCCCTCGACAGCGAGATCGAGGTCGACGTCTACATCCCGGGCTGCCCGCCGCACGCGGCCTACATCTTCGACGGGCTCCTCTCCCTCCTGCGCGGGACCGAGAACAAGATCGGTCAGCACAACGTCTGCTACCACTGCAAGCGGAAGATGGTGAAGACCGAGGTCACGACGCTTCGGCGGGCCTACGACGGGGAGTTCGACCAGGACCTGTGCTTCCTCTCTCAGGGGTGCATCTGTCTCGGCTCGGTGACGCTCGACCGGTGCCTCTCGCCCTGCATGTCGGTCGGGGTCCCCTGCTTCTCCTGCGGCGGCCCGTCCGAGGCCATCGCGATCGAGCCGCAGAAGGACGTGAGGACCGAGATCGCTCAACGGATGAGCCACCTGACGAAGATCCCGTACGACACGATCGTCCAGGAGATCGAGCAGCAGGCCAAGTCGCACTTCGCCTACGCGATGGCTTCGCCGATCTTCCAGCAGAAACCCACGTTCCTCCTGAAGAAGTGGATACGCGCCAGCGACAAGGAAGGAGGCCGCGCATGACGCGCTCCCTCACGATCGACCCCGTCACCCGGATCGAGGGACACGCCCGAGTGGAGCTCGAGATCGGCGACGACGGGAAGGTCGCCAGGACCCTCTTCAAGGTGATGGACTTCCGCGGGTTCGAGGCGTTCCTGAAGGGGATGCAGGTCGAGATGATGCCGACGATCCTCGCGCGGATCTGCGGCACCTGTCCCCAGTCGCAGCACCTCGCCTCGGCGAAGGCCGTCGACAAGATCTTCGGCGCCGTCCCGCCGCGACCGGCCGTACTTCTCAGGACGGCCCTGAACCTCGGCGGCCTCATCCACTCGCACGCGGTCCATTTCTTCGCCCTGGCGGCGCCCGACATCCTCCTCCCGCCCGACACCCCTTCCGCCGACCGCAACATCATGGGCCTCCTCAAGGCGACGCCCGACGTCGCCCGCAAGGGCCTCCAGCTTCGGAGCGTCGGCCAGCGGGTCGCCGAGGTGATCGGCGGGCGCGGCACGCATCCCGTGGCCGCCGTCGTCGGCGGGCTGGCCGGGCCCCTCACCCCGGAGCGGCACGCGACGTTGAAGCGGCTCGCGGACGAGGCCCTCCCGCTGACGATCGAGCTCGTCGAGACGGCGCGCAAGGCCCTCCTCGCGCGGACCGACCTCGTCGAGCAGCTTCCGCTCGAGACGGCCTACCTCGGGACGGTGAAAGAGGGTGCCCTCGACCTCTACGAGGGCGCGCTCCGCCTCCGCTCGCCCGACGGCACCCAGGTCGAGTTCGACGAGGACGAATGGATGTCCCACATCCACGAGGAGGTCCTTCCCGCCTCCTACGGGAAGATCACGTTCTGCAAGGACAGCTCGGGGACGCCCATCCCGTACCGGGTCGGCGCCCTGGCCAGGCTGAACTGCGTCGACCGGATCGACACGCCGCTCGCCCATGCGGAGCTGCAGCGGTTCCGCGAGCTGGGCGGATCCCCCTGCCATCAGACCGTCCTCTATCACTACGCCCGCATGGTCGAGATGCTCTACGCCGCCGAGAAGCTGGCGCAGATCGCCTCCGACCCGGAGATCCTCTCGCCGAACGTCCGAACGGCGCCCACCCACGGGCCCCGCAGCGCGGGCGCGCACGTAGAGGCCCCGCGTGGCGTCCTCATCCACCACTTCGACGTGGACGACAAGGGGATCGTCCAGCGTGCGAACCTCCTCGTCGCCACGCAGCAGAACATCTCCTCGATGAACCGGACGATCGGCCTGTCCGCTTCCAAGCTCCTCGATGCCCCGGACGCGGCGCTCATGGCCGCCGTCGAGTTCGGAATCCGCTGCTACGACCCGTGCCTCTCCTGTGCCACGCACAGGCTCGGCGAGATGAAGCTGGAGGTCATCGTCCGCCGTGGCGGCGAGATCCTCCGCGAGGCGAGGAGGTAGCCGATGGCCAGTATCGAGATCGCCGAGGCCGGCTGCCGTGGCTGCTCGCTCTGCGTCGACACCTGCCCGGTTCACGTCTTCGACACGAGCCCGGACGGGGCGCTCGCGGTCGTCGCGCGCGACGGGGACTGCATCGGGTGCCTGGCGTGCTTCTACGTCTGCCCGTCGCGCTGCATCGAGGTGACGGACGTCGTCCACGAGAAGCCGTACCACCGGATCGAGGAGCACTCGGCCGTCGTCGAGAAGTTCCTCCAGAGGCCGGGGGAACGGATCGAGATCACGGCCCAGGACTGGGAGGAAGCGCGGCACGACGTCTCGCGCTGCCTCGTCGGCCTCGCCGACACGATCGAATCGACGATCGGGCGCGGGTACAAGACGCTCGGTCGGCAGTCCGGCGTCCTCGCCGCGGCCCACCTGCCGGAGATGTACGAGGACCCGGGCCTCGAGAAGGTGCTCGCGGCCCTGCAGAAGAGGTTCCGAAACTGCTTCGACTTCGACTACGAGATCTCCGAAGGGCAGGCCCGCCTGACGTTCAAGCCGTGCGGCCTCTGCCGGGTCGTCGAGGAATCCGGACAGAAGGTGGGCGAGGCGGTTCTCTGCCATCTCTTCCACGAGTACTGGGCTGGCCTCGTCACGACGTTCGTCGGCAAGAAGCACCAGTGCCGGGTGACGGAAGCGGGCGCGGAATGCCACATGGAGCTGACGACCTCGGGCTGAGCCGCTCGGGCCGCATCCCGGCCGGCCGCGGACCGCGGCCGGCCGGCGAGTTCAGGCTGCGGGCCCGCGAGCACCGTAGCGTTGCAGGTGGTCGCGGAGCGTCGGCCTCGAGATACCGAGACGCGCGGCCGCGTGCGTGAGGTTGCCCCCGCAGGCATCGAAGACCGCCAGGATGTGGCGCCTCACCGCCTCGTCGAGGCGGACCTCGACGGGGGTGGCGTCCCGAGCGCGGCCGACCCGGTCGGGCCGGAGAGGGCTCTCGACCGCGGCCCGGACCTCCGCGGGGAAATCCTGCGGTCCGATGGCCGGCCCCGCGGCGAAGATGACCGCGCGCTCGACCACGTTCCGAAGCTCACGGACGTTCCCCGGCCACGAGTACTGCATCAGGCAGGCGCACGCCTCGACGGAGAAGTAGAGGTCGCTGCGGCCGGCCTGGGCTGCCGATCGCGAGAGGAACTCCAGGCCGAGCTCGCGGACGTCTTCCGGTCGTACCCGCAGCGGCGGGAGCGAGATCTCCACGACGCGCAGGCGGTGGTAGAGGTCCTCGCGCAGGCGGCCCGCCGCAACTTCGTCCGCAAGACGGCGGTTGGACGCGGAGACGAGCCGAACGTCGCACCGGATCTCCCGCTCGCCCCCGACCCGGCGGAACGGATGGCCTTCGAGGACACGCAGGAGCTTCGGCTGGATCTCGCGGGGAAGCTCGGCGATCTCGTCGAGGAACAGGGTCCCGCCGGAGGCGAGCTCGAGGAGCCCGCGCCTTGCGACCCTCGCGTCCGTGAACGCCCCCGCTTCGTGGCCGAACAGCTCCGAGTCGAGGAGGGTCGCCGAGAAGCACGCGGCGTTCACCGCGACGAACGGGCGGCCTGCGCGCGGGCTCACCGCGTGCAGCAGCTCGGCGGCGACCTGTTTTCCCGTGCCCGACTCCCCTTGCAGGAGGACCGGCGTTCGCGCCGCGGCGGCGGCAGAGTGGATCTCCGAGATGACCCGCAGCCAGACCGGCGAGCTGCCGAGCACGACCGGTCCGTCGACGGGTCGCCGGCGCGTCGCCTCGAGCGCCCGCTTCAGGTCAGAGGCCTCGAGCGCCCTCCTGAGCGCGAGGCCGAGGGCCTCGGGCTCGATCGGCTTCGTGAGGTAGTCCGCGGCGCCGAGACGAAGCGCCCGGACAGCCGACGCGGCGTCGTCGCGTCCCGTCTGCACGATGACGGGACACCCGTCGGGCTCCCGAAGGCGCTCCAGGAGATCGAAACCGTCGCCGTCGGGCAGGCCGAGATCGAGGAGGACGGCGTCATAGAGGCGGGCGGCGGAGAGCCTCAGCGCCTCCCGGAATCCCGAAGCCCGGTCCACCGTATGCCCCTCCCGCTCGAGGAGCCGCCCCATGGCGAACGCGAGGTCCTCCTCGTCCTCGACGAGCAGGAGCGTCGTCACAGGTCGGCCACCGGCAGCAGGATCCGGAATCGGGTCTCGCCAGGCCTCGACTGGAGACGGACGTGTCCCCCATTGTTGCGGACGATCCGTTGGACGATCGAGAGGCCCAGACCCGTCCCCTTGGGCTTCGTCGTGAAGAATGCATCGAAGACGCGTGCCTGGAGCTCTGGGGGAATCCCCGGTCCGTCGTCCGCCACCTCGATCGCGACACAGGAACCCGCGTCGACGCCGTCGGCGGGACCGACCACCTCGACGAGGACGCGGACGTGGCTCGGGGCCTCGACCACGTCGAGGGCGTTCTCGACGAGCGCGACGAGCACCTCCACCATCTGGTCGGGGTCGACGAAGACCTGCGGCGCGGCAGGGTCCGCGACGAGCGTCGGGGGCGCCGGCCCGGGATTGAAGCGCGGGGCGAAGACCTCGAGCGCATCCTCGGCGAGGCCGCGAGGCCCGCACGGCCGCGGCGCCGGCTCGCGAGGCTGCGCGAAGCGCAGAGACGTCTTCACGAACCTCTCGAGGCGCCTCGTCAGCGAGACGATCCGCGTCGCGTACTCGCGGCGGTCGTCGTCCTGGGCCAGCTCCATCAGGAGGTTGTCGCTGAGGGACCGGATGGCGGCGAGGGGGTTCCGGATCTCGTGGGCGAAGCCCGCCGCCATCTGGCCGACGGCCGTCAGGGCGTTGACCCTCCTCAGCTCCAGCTCGAACTCGCGCTGGGTACCGAGGTCTCGAAAGAGGAAGAGAAACGACAACGGCCGGTCGATCGCCAGGCCGTCCGCCCCACCCGATCCCTCCCTGGAGTGAGCCGGGCTCCAGAAACCGGGCCGGCCCACGACGGCCGAAGTCCTCGTCGCGATCACGGACATCCCGAGCTCGACCGTCCGGCCGGACGGAGTGACGTAGAGCGCGTCGACCCGCTTCTCGGTTCCAGGCAGGACCGAGGCCATGGCCTCCATGATCTCGGGGCCACTCTGGAGAAGCCGGAGCACCGGTACCCCGACACACTCCTCGCGAGTCAGCTCGAGAAGCTGGAGGGCGGCCCGGTTGGCCAGCGTCACCGCACTGCTCGCGTCCACCGCCAGGACCCCGGCCGTCATCGCGTCGAGGACCGTCTCCACGAACGAGCCTCTCGCCTCGAGGGCCTCGAGCGCCGAGACGAGCGTCCGCGTCCTCAGCTCGACCAGTGCCTCGAGGCTCTCGTGGTGGCGCTCCAGCTCGGCGACCTTATGCCGGTCGGTCACGTCGTGCCGGACACCGACGTAGTGGGTGACCCGTCGGGCCCCGTTCCGAAGCGGCATGACGACCAGCTCGTGCATGGACGCCGGGCCGTCCCCGGCCTGGCTACGAACCACGACGCGCCCCTTCCTGCCGGACGCGGCGAACCTGGCGATCTCATCCACTACGGTCGGGTCGGTATTCGGTCCCGCCAGCAGGCTCGAGCTCCGGCCGAGGACCGCCGTTCGATCGCGCCCCGTGATCCTCTCCCACGACTTGTTGACGTGCTGGATCGGGTAGCCGGCCGTCGTCGCGTCCGTGACGACGATCCCGCACTCGAGTCCGTCGAGCAAGCGACGCGCGAGCGCGTCTCGCTGCCTGCAGGCGAGAACCTCCAGCAACCGGGCGATGCGCCTCTGGTTCAGGGCCGTGGAGTCCGTCGCGAGGAGCACTTCGTCCGCGCCGGCGGCGACGGCGACGGCCGCGAGGTCCGGCGTCGCCGCGACGACGACGACGAGGGGCGGCTCCTCCGGCGTCGCGCTGGCGACGGCGAGGCAGGAAGCGATCTGCTCCTCGTCCGCTCCGAAAAGGAGGACGAGTTCGGGTCTAGCGGCCGGCACCGTCTCGGGGACACCCCACGCGAGCATCTCGACCGGGCCCGTGAAGAGCCGTGCGGCCTGATCGCGGGACTTCTCGTCCGACCCGACAACGAGGACTTTCGGAGACGGCAGCAGAAGCCAGGGCAAAGGCAGTTCTGCCGGCTCGGCCGGACCGGAGGAGATCGGGGAACCTTCGCTACCGGTCGACCGCACGTCCACGGTATACGGTACCGCAGGACGGCGGTGCGATTCCACTCGGGAGAGAGCCGTTCCGGAGACCGCGTCTCGGCGACACCCGGCCGGCCCGCCGCTGCCGGCGCTATCTGCCCCGAAGCGGCCTCAGGAACGCACTCTTCACGAGCCGGCCGAGGAGCGCGTCGAGCGGCAGGCCAGCGGCCTCCCACATCTTCGGAAACATGGAGATCGGCGTGAAACCGGGGAGCGAGTTGATCTCGTTCAGAAAGACTCTTCCCGTCGTCCTCTCGAAGAAGAAATCGACCCGTGCGAAGCCCGCTCCGCCGACGGCGTCGAACGCGGCGCAGGCCATCCGACGCACTTCATCCCGCGTCGCCTCCGGGATCCGGGCCGGGATGACGGAATAGGAGCGGTCGTCGATGTACTTGTCCTCGTAGTCGTAGAACTCGTGGGCCGGGACGATCTCACCCGGAAGCGACGCCTCCGTGGGCCCACCGTCCCCCTCGAGGACGGCGCACTCGATCTCGCGGGCGTCGACGGCCGCTTCGACGAGGGCCGTCGCGTCGACGTCCAGGGCCACATCGACGGCCGCGTCGAGCTCGTCGAAGCGCTTCACCTTCGTGATGCCGACCGATGAGCCGGCGCAGGCCGGCTTGACGAAGAGGGGCAGGCCGAGGGCCTCGACGCGCGAGAGGAGCGCAGAGCGGAGCGCGGGCACCTTCCACGAGGCGGCGGGAAGGCCGACGTAGCGCACCTGCGGCAGCCCGGCGGCTGCGAACGCGGCCTTCATCTGGACCTTGTCCATGCCGACGGCCGAGGCCGCGACGCCGAAGCCGACGTAGGGAACGTTCATCGCCTCGAAGAGGCCCTGGAGCACGCCGTCCTCGCCGAACGTCCCGTGGACGATCGGGAAGACGACGTCCCAGGCCCCGTCGCGGAAGGACGCACCGAACGACTCGACGATGGCGCCGGCGGTGGCCGGCCTCGACCCCGGCAGGATGCCGTCGAGGAGAGCCTCGCGCGGAGGCCGTTCGAAGTACCGGAGCATCGCCTCGCGGGACGCCGCGACGCCGTGCCAGAGGCCGTCCTTGCCGACGAAGACGGGAAGCGCCTCGTACCGGTCGGACGGCAGGTTCTGGAGGATGCAGCGGGCGGAAAGGAAGGAGACTCCGTGCTCCCGCGAGGGGCCGCCGAAGACGACCCCTACGCGGGTCCGGAGGCTCACGCCTTTGCCGCTGCCGGAGCGGCGGCCAGGATCCGCGCGGCCTGCTCCTCGTAGGCGGCCAGGACGTTCTTCACCGAGGCCACGTCCACGTCGCCCATGTGCCCGATCCGGATGTTCAGCGACTTGAACTTGCCGTAGCCGGAGCCCGGCACCCAGCCCGCACCCTTCATCGCCTTGTTGAGCTCCTCGGCGTTCACGCCCTCGGGCGGGAAGAGCGAGGAGACGCTCGGCGAGTGCGCGCCGACGTCGGGGAGGAAGCGGAACCCGGCCTTCGGAGCCCATTCCTCGACGGCCGCGAGCATCGCGTCGTGGCGGGCCCAGCGGTTCTCGA
>JADJVF010000033.1 GCA_016716705.1 Holophagales bacterium | reverse complement strand
AGTCGACCGCGCCCGGTGTGTCGGAGTGGAGGCAGAGCGTCCTCGCGTCGACGGCGACGACCTCGCCGCTCGACGCGACGACTTCGCCGCGGGCGGCGATCGAGACCGCCTGCCCGGCTGCTTCTTCTGCCGTCGCCTTCAGCGCGCCGGGCCGCCCGCGCGGCGTCAGGGTTCCGTCGGGCTCGTAGCCGCGGTCGGCGAACGCTTCCCCCGCGAACGGGAACCCTTCCTCGGAGAAGCCCTGGAGCATCACCGAGCCGGCGAGGCCGACGAGGACGACGCCCGGGGCGACGCGCGCGACGCCTTCGGCGATCGCCCGCGCGAGGGCCTCGTCCTTCGCCGCGGCGTTGTAGAGGGCGCCGTGCGGCTTGACGTGCGCGAGCCGCGCTCCGCAGAGCCGCGCCACGTCGAGGAACGCCGCCACCTGCCCGGCGACGGCGGCAGAGACCTCCTCGAGGGAGATCCTCATCGTCCTTCGGCCGAAGCCCTCGCGGTCGGGATAGGACGGGTGCGCCCCCACGGCGACGCCGTGCGCCATCGCCGCGCGGACGACCCGTTCCATCGACGCGGCGTCTCCCGCGTGGCCGCCGCAGGCGACGTTGACGGACGTGACGATGTCGAGGAGGGCGTCCTCGACCTCGACCAGCTCCGGAATCTCTCCGACGTCGGCGTTCAGGTCGATCGTCCTCATGCGAGCTCCTGTCCTTTCGTCTCCGGGAGGAAGCGCATCAGGAAGGCCCCGGCGACGTAGAAGGCCGCCGTCAGGGCGAGGGCGCTCCCGATGCCGTGCCGGTCGGCGAGGGCGCCGATCGTGAACGGCGCGAGGGCGCTCACCGCGCGCCCCGCGTTGTAGCAGAAGCCCTGCGCGGCGCCTCGCACCGCCGAGGGGAAGAGCTCGGCCAGGAGCGCGCCGAAGACCGAGAAGTAGCCGTGCCCGAGGTAGCCGACGAGCGGGGCGAGAAGGAGGATCGCCGCTTCCGAGCGTGCGAAGAGGCCGAAGGCGGGGACGACGACCGCCGCACCGAGGACGAACGCGAGGAAGACCGGCCGCCGGCCGAAGCGGTCGGCGAGAAATCCGAACGTCGTGTAGCCGAGGAAGGCCCCCGCCTGCATCGCGACGATGAAGCCGGTCGACCGGACGAGGCCGAGTCCCGCGCCGCCGGCCGCCGCGGGCGCGGCGAGGAAGCTCGGGATCCAGGTGAAGAGCCCCCAGTAGGCGAAGAGGAGTGCCGTTGAGAGCGACGTCGCGGCGACGACGCGGCCGAGGAGAGGAGGGCGGAGGAGGATGGAGAGGCCGGGCCCGCCCTTCGTGCGCACCCCGCGCTCCCTCCAGATCGCCGGCTCCGGCACGCGCCACCTCACCCAGACCGCGAGCAGGCCGGGAAGGACTCCGAGGACGAAGAGCGGCCGCCAGCCGAAGCTCGGGATGACGACGGCGGCGAGGACCGCCGCCAGGATGTAGCCGATGGCCCATCCCGACTGCATCAGGCCGATCGCCTTTCCCCGGTGCGCGGCGGGCCAGGTCTCGGCGACGAGGACCGAGCCCGCCGACCACTCCGCCCCGAGGCCGAGGCCGACGAGCGCGCGCCAGAGCGCCAGCTCGGCGACGGTGCGCGAGGTCGCCGTCGCCCCGGTGAAGAGGGCGTAGGCGAGGATGGAGAGGACGAGGATGCGCGCCCGGCCGAACCGGTCGGCGAGGATTCCCGCGCCGATCCCGCCCACGGCGGAGGCGATGAGCGTCACCGACGCGAGAAGGCCCGCCTGCGCGCCGTCGAGGCCGAACTCGGCGCGGATCGCCGTGAGGGCGAACGCGTAGAGCATCACGTCCATCGCGTCGAGCATCCAGCCCGACGTCGCGGCGAGGAGGGCGCGGCGGGCCTCGGGCGACGCCTCGCGAAGCCAGGCGAAGCTCACGGGAGGAAGACTCCGGGTCGGTTGAGCCGCGCCTCGCGCTCGAGGAGCAACCGGCGCGCCTCTTCGAACGAGACCGGCGCGAAGCGGACCTCGTCGCCGGGACGGAGCTGGGCGAGGGCGGAGAGGTCGGCGGAGATCACGCTCGCGATCTTCGGATATCCGCCCGTCGAAGGGTGCTCGACGAGGAGGACGATCGGCAGCCCCCCTGCCGGGACCTGGACGGCCCCCGCGACGACCCCTTCCGTGACGAGCGAACGGTCCGGCGCCGCGAGCGGCTCTCCTTCGAGCCGGACGCCGGTCCGGCTGGAGGAGGCAGAGACCCGGAGCCGCGGCGGGCCGCCGCGGGCCGCCCGACCGGGAGAGGTCTCCGGCGGCCAGCGCACGCCCCCCGCAGCCTCCGAAGCCGGTCGCGACGTCGGTCGACCGGCTGCCGAGGACTCGCGGGACATCGATTCCGCCGCGGACGCAGAGGTACCCGCGGGCGCCGGAAACCGCACGCCCGAGGGTGAGACGGCTGCCGGCGCGCACTCGCATCGCGCTCCACGCCGGGAGCTCTTCCCCGTCGAGCGTCGCCGCGAACGGCGCCCCGGCCAGCGCGACGAGCGCCTCGTCCTCGAAGAGGAGCTCCGGGCCGGCGAGCGTCGCCTCGAGGGCCGCCGCGCCCTCGTCGTTGCCGAGAAGGAGGTTGCCGAGGCGAAACGCGTGCGCGTCGGCGGCGCCGCCAGGAGGCACGCCGAGCGCGCCGAGGCCGGGCCGTCCGAGGTCCTGGACGGTCGTCAGCAGGCCGGGCGAAAGGACGCGGATCACCGCGGCCCCTTTGCGAGGAGGTCGAAGTCGTGCTGCGAGACCGGTACGAACCGGACGGCGTCGCCGGGCAGGAGAAGCGACGCGCCCTCGCGGCCCGGGTCGAAGAGAGGAACCGGCGTCCGCCCCACGAGTCGCCAGCCGCCGGGGTCGCGCGCGGGTAGAGCCCCGTCTGGACTCCCGCGATCCCGACGCTTCCGGCCGGCACGCGCAGGCGCGGCGCGGGCAGACGCGGCGTCGCCAGGCGGGACGGGAGTCCGAGGAGATAGGCGAAGCCGGGCGAGAAGCCGAGGAACGCGACGCGGTAGGACGCTCCCGCGTGGAGTGCGGCCGCCTCCTCGGGCGCGAGCCCCGCCCCACGGGCGACGTCCGCGAGGTCTGGCCCGTTCTCCCCCTCGTAGCAGACCGGGATCTCGACCTCGTGCCCCGCCGGTTCGAGGGCGAGCCCCGGGGGAGGCAGGAGCTGCGTGACGATGCGTTCGATCTTCCCGTGAGTCGTCGCCCGCGGGTCGAAGACGACGAGGAGCGACGTGTAGGCGGGCCGGAGGTCGACGAGGCCGGGCGGCGGGCTCGCCGCGAGCGCCTCGCGCAGGGCGAGGACCGCGGCCGTGGCGCTCTCCGACGGCTCGGCGGCGAGGACGGCGAGGAGCGCGGCGTCGCTCGCCGGGACGAGGCGGGGAATCGGGGGGGCGTCGTCGCCGCTCACTCTCTCCGCACGATACGCGCGAAGCGCTTCCTCTCGACGCCGGGCCGGACCGGGGCTAACGTGGACCAAAATCGCGCGGAGGCAACGATTCATGGCTCTCGACGTCTTCCACCAGGTCCTCGTGAGACTTCACGAGCTCGCGGGCGGCAACCCGCGCCAGATGGTCTCCATCGTCGACGTCCTGAAACAGGAGAAGCTCTTCGGGAGCGCCGAGATGATCCTCGGCAAGCTCCAGGCCGAGGGCTGGGTCGCCGACGCTTCGAAGAGGGACCACGTCTACGTGACGACCTGGGGAATCGACGAGGTTCGCCGGGTGAGCGCACCCGCTCCCGCTCCCGCCGCCGTCGCAGCCGCCCCCGCTGTTGCCCCTCCCGTGGCGGCGAAGCCGGCCGAGGCGAAGAACGCCGGCGCGCTGCGCGAGGCGGCATCGAAGGCTCGCGAGCTGGCAACGACGCTCGAAGAGCTCGCCACTGGCGCCGGAGGCACCGGCGCACAACGCAAGACAAAGGCGAAGAAGGCCCTCAGCGCCGTTTCGGCTGCCGTGGAGGAGGCCTTCGAGTGAGCCTCGACGCTCTTCTGCCCTCCCCTGTCCGGTTTCTCGAGGGGCGCCTCGGTGCCCTTCGCAACCCGGAGGTCCTCTCCCGGTACGAGGGGTGGTTCGAGGAGCGCGGGAAAGGAATCTCCGAGGCGGTCGACCGGGCGGGCACACCGCCGCTCCGGATGTTCGACCGGTTCGGACACCGGATCGACGAGGTCGTCTTCCCGCCCGAGTACCGGGAGCTCGTGACGAAGGGGTACGAGACGGGCGTCGTCTTCAAGGCGGTCGAGGAGGGGGACGTCGCCGCGTCGTACCAGGTCGGCTACGTCACGTCGTTCTACGACGCCGGACTCTACTGCCCGCACACCGTCTCGCTCTCGACGGCGATCCCGCTCGCCAAGTACGGCTCGGCCGCGCTTCGCGCGACGTACCTCCCGAAGCTCCTCCGGCGCGACGCATCGGTCTGGCAGGGGGCGACGTGGATGACGGAGGCGAAGGGGGGCTCCGACCTCGGCTCGTTCGTCGAGACGGTCGCCCGCCCCGACGGCGACCGCTGGCTCCTGACCGGCGAGAAGTACTTCACGAGCAACGTCGGCGCCGAGCTGGCGATCGCCGCGGCCCGGCCCGAAGGGGCGCCTGCCGGCATCCGCGGCCTCGAGCTCTTCCTCGTACCCCGGCAGCGCGACGACGGCGCCCTGAACTTCCGCGTCCGCAGGCTGAAGGACAAGATCGGCACCCGTTCCGTCCCGACCGGGGAGGTCGAGCTGGACGGCAGCGTCGGGTTTCTCCTCGGCGAGCGCGGCCAGGGGACCTACCTCGTCCTCGAGGCGCTCAACGTCTCGCGGGTCTGCAACAGCATCGGGGCCGTCGCGCTGACCCAGCGGGCTCTCCACGAGGCGTGGAGCTTCGCCGAGGGGCGCGTCGCGTTCGGGAAACCCGTCGCCGAGCAGCCCCTCTTCGCGCGGCAGGCGCGCGAGCGGCACGAGACGTTGCTCGACGCCTTCGCCCTCGCCTGGGAGGCGGTGACGCTCCTCTCGGAGGTCTGGCGCGAGACGCCGCGCTACTCCGACCGTTACCACCTCTTCCGCCTCGTGGCGCACCTCTCGAAGTACTGGACCGCCGAGGTGGCCGTACAGTCGGCGAAGTGGGCGATGGAGGCGCACGGCGGCGCCGGCATCCTCGCCGACTACCCGGTCGAGAGGCTCCTGCGCGAGGCGATGATCCTCGGCATCTGGGAGGGGACGCCGCACCGGCAGATCCTCGACGGGATGGAGGTCGTCGAGAAGAAGCGGGTCCACGTGCCGCTCCTCGACGGGATCGCCGCGAGGGGCGGCAGCGCCGTCGCCCTCGCGATGTCGCGGGCGGAGGTCGACGACTGGCTCGCCCTCCCCGCCGAGCGCAAGGAGGCCGAGTCGGAGCGGGTCTTCGCCCGGCTCGCCGGGACGGTGGCCCGAGAGCTGCGCCGCACGACGACCTGAGGGCGGAACGGAGAGGACCCGGGCCGGGCGGTGAGCCCGGAGGGGCTCAGGCGTCCCGAGTCCTCTCGAGTTCCACGAGCGTCGGGGCAGGGTTTGCCCCCCCCAGCGCTCAGCGCAGGACGAGCATCCGCTCCTCGGTCATCTCGAGAAACGCCGAGGCCGGCCCTTCGCGACCCGTGCCCGACGCCTTGACCCCGCCGTACGGCATCGGGTCGCTGCGCCAGGTCGGGACGTCCCCCTGGATGACGGCGCCGACCTCGAGCGTCTCCCACGCGCGACGCACCTTCGCCACGTCGTGGCTGAAGACGCCGGCCTGGAGGCCGTAGCGCGAGGCGTTCACGCGGGCGAGCGCCTCGTCGAAGGAGTCGTACGTCGAGAGGACCGCGCCCGGCCCGAACAGCTCGGCGGCGGCGACGGGCTGGTCGTCCGGGACCCCTTCGAGCAGCGTCGGGAGAACCATCGAACCCTCCGCCGTCCCTCCCGCCAGGAGCGTCCCTCCCGCGGCCTTCGCGGATTCGATCCACTCCAGTACGCGGTCGCGGTTGGCGGCGTCGATCATCGGCCCGCAGAGGGTGGAGGGAAGGGACGGGTCCCCCTTCGGGAAGGTTTCCGTCGCGGCGACGAGCAGGTCCCTCAGGCGCGCGGCCACGTCGCGGTGGGCGAGGATCCGCTGGACGCTGATGCACGACTGCCCCGCCCAGGCGTAGGCCGCGGCCGCGATCCGGCGGGCCACGTCGGGAAGGTCGTCCCAGTCGGGCTCGACGATGACCGCGGCGTTTCCACCGAGCTCGAGGGCGACGCGCCGGTCCCAGGCCTTGCGGCGGAGCGAGAAGCCGACCTCGGCCGACCCGGTGAACGTGAGGAGCGCGAAGCGCGGGTCGGAGACGAGCCCCTCGGCGTCGGCCGCCCGCGAGGGGACGACGGAGAGGGCCCCGTCGGGAAGACCCGCGCGCTGGAGCGAGGCGGCGAGGAGGAGCGCCGCCGTCGGCGTCTGGCTCGCCGGCTTGAGGACGACGGGGCAGCCGGCGGCGACCGCCGGAGCCAGCTTGTGCGCCACGAGGTTCAGCGGGAAGTTGAAGGGCGTGATCGCGAGGACCGGACCGACCGGCACCCGTTTCGTCAGCGCGATCCGCCCGGCGCCGCTCGCGAAGCCGGATAGATCGCGCGCGACGAGCTCGGGAAAGCGGGCGACGTGAGCCGCGGCGAGGAGCGTGTCTCCCGCGCGATCCACCTCTCCCCGGGCGAGGGCGATGGGCTTCCCGGCCTCTTCGACGATCGCGCGGGCGACCTCTTCCTTGCGCTCGAGAAGGTCTGCGCGGGCCGCCTCGAGCATCGCCGCGCGTTTCTCGGCGGCGACAGCGGCCATCGCCCGGGTCGCCCTCGAAGCGGCTTCCGCCGCGCGCGCGAGGGTCGGTGGCCCTGCCCGCGCCACGCGCGAAACGGGCGTTCCATCCCACGGCGAGCGGACGACGGCCGCGTCGTCGCCGTCCTCCCACGCGCCGGCGAGAAAGAGCTTCGTCTCTCTCATCGTCCGTCCCTCTCGTCGGCACGCGGGCGAGCGGTCCGAGGCCGAAGAAGCGTTCGATCCGCGTCAGGAGGGACCCGTGCTCCGCTTCGATCCGGTGGCGGCGCGATTCCTCCGAGAGCCCCTCGGTCGCCGTTGCGAGCTCGACCTGCCGCGCCGCGAGGATCCTCGAGACCTCTTCCGCGATGGCGGGGCGCTCGTGGAGGACCTCCCGGAACTTCTCCTTCCCCAGGCGCCAGCACTCCGTCTCGCCGACGGCGATCACCGTCGCGCGGCGCGGCTCGCCGGTCAGCATCCCCATCTCGCCGAAGATGTCGGGTGCGGTAATCCGGCTGACGATCCGCGGCGGTGCGTCGGGGACGGCGATCCTGACGTCCGCCGCACCGCGCGTCAGGATGTAGAGGTCGTGCACTTCCCGTCCCTGGACGACCATCGCCTCGCCGGGGGCGAACGGGGCGCGGACGAGCCCCGGCGCGAGGCGCTCCCGTTCCTCGGCGGTCAACGCCGCGAAGAGCGGGACGCTCTCGAGCGCCGCGAGACGCGAATCGTCGTCGCGCCTGTCCTGGCGTTTCCGGTGCCCCTCCTCCTCTATCGTGACGAAGTTCGCCGTTGCCGGCCTGGAGAGGGAGATCCCGGCGCGACGAAGGGCGAAGACGATGCGCGTCCTCACGACCGAATCGGTCGGGTCGTCCAGGAGGAGGTCGGTCAGCCAGTAGCGGACGGCGTAGGAGGCCCAGCTCTCGCGGAAGTCCATCAGGACGACGGTCGGCACCGGCTCGGCGGCGACGTTCGGGATCGGCTCGCGCGTGAGCGCCTCGCGCACGGTCTCGACGACCGTGACCGGCGAGGTCCGGTAGTCGACGCCGAAATAGACCCACCGCCTCTCGAGAGGCACCCGGCGTCCTCCGGCCTTCCCGAGGAGGAGAAGGGGCGTTTTCACGAGGACGCTGTTGGGGACGAGGAGGGTATCGCCGTTGCGGGTCTCCACCGCCGTATGCCGCCAGGCCGTCTCGCGGACGCGTCCGGACGTGTCGCCGAACTTCACCCAGTCTCCCGGTTCGACAGCCCCTTCGAGCTGGAGAGCGATTCCTCCCATCACGTTCGCGAGGGTGTCCTGGAGCGAGAACCCGATGACGGCCGTGACGACCGCCGAGGTCGCGACGATGCCCGTGACGTCGACGTGGTGGACGGAGAAGAGCCAGATCAGGAGGGCCACGAACGAGAGCCCGACCGCGAGGTCCCGTGCGATGCGAGGGACCTTCACCCGCGCCCGGGGCAGGAGCAGGTCGAAGAGGACGACGGCCGCAAGGCCGAGGAAGGCGATCCCCTGCAGGAGGAGGGCGATGAAGAGGACGGTGGGCGCCGCGCTCGGGAGCTCGAGGAGGGCGAGGGCTCCGACGCCGCGGAGGAGGACGGAGACACCGAACACGAGGACGAGCCGAACGACGGGGCCCCTCGCTTCGCGCACGGCGACGAAGAGGAGCGCCGCCCCGAGGAGGAAGGCGGCCCCGAGCCGGATCGATTCCGGCGAGAAGACGGGAAGGGCGCCGGTTCCGGGCATGGAAGCGGAGGACAAAAGTAACACGGAGAAGGACGGGAGGTGTTCCGGTTCGATAGGATCGGACGAGAAAAGGCCGCCGCCGGCTGGCGGCCCGTGAAGCCGACGAAAGACGTCGCGGGCCTCGACGGGCCCGCGCCCAGGGAGAAGACGATGGCGGAGACGACCGCAATTTCCGGGACCTTCATCGAGCAGGAGAACCGGTTCGGCGCCCACAACTACCACCCCCTCGACGTCGTCTGCACGAAGGGCGAGGGGGTCTGGCTCACGGACGTGGACGGCAAGCGGTACATGGACTTCCTCGCCGCCTACTCCGCCGTGAACCAGGGGCACAACCACCCGCGGATCGCCGAGGCGATGATCCGGCAGGTCCGCCAGCTCGCGCTGACGAGCCGCGCCTTCCGCAACGACCAGTTCCCGCCGCTCCTCGAGAAGCTCTGCCGCCTCACCGGCTTCGACAAGGCGCTCCTGATGAACAGCGGCGCCGAGGCCGTCGAGACGGCGATCAAGGCGATGCGCAAGTGGGCCTACGACGTGAAGGGGGTCCCGTACCCGAAGGCCGAGATCATCGTGGCCGAAGGGAACTTCCACGGCCGGACGACGACGATCGTCGGCTTCTCGACCGACCCCGACTCGACGAGCCGCTTCGGCCCCTTCACTCCCGGATTCCGGATCGTCGAGTACGGCTCGGTCGCCGCCGTCGAGGCCGCGATCACGCCCGAGACGGCCGCCATCTTCGTCGAACCGATCCAGGGCGAGGGGGGCGTCGTCATCCCGCCCGACGGCTACCTCCGCGGCCTGCGCGACCTGGCCGACCGCCACAACTGCCTCCTCGTCCTCGACGAGATCCAGTCCGGCCTCGGCCGCACCGGGAAGCTCTTCGCCTTCGAGCACGAGGGGATCCGCCCCGACGGCGTCACGATCGGCAAGGCCCTCTCGGGCGGCTTCTACCCCGTCAGCGCCTTCCTCTCGTCGAACGCCGTCATGGACGTCTTCACGCCCGGCATCCACGGCTCGACCTACGGCGGCAACCCGCTCGCCTGCGCCGTCGCCTCCGAGGCGCTCGACGTCCTCGTCGACGAGAAGCTCGTCGAGAGGGCCGCCGAGCTCGGCGTCCACCTCGAGGCGCGCCTCAGAACGATGAAGACCGACAAGGTCGAGGAGGTCCGCGTCCGCGGCCTCTGGGCCGGCGTGCAGCTGAAGGTCTCGGCGGGGCTCGCGCGTCCCTACTGCTACAAGCTGAAAGAGCGCGGGATGCTCTGCAAGGACACGCACGAGCAGACGATCCGCCTCGCGCCGCCGCTCGTCATCACGAGGGAGGAGATCGACTGGGCGGTCGACCAGCTGGACGCCGTCCTGGCCTGACGCGCGGGCGGACTCCTGCGGCCCGGTAAACTCGGGCGCTTTGCGCACCTGTCGCGCGGCCCTTCGGGCCCTTCTCTCTCTCCTCGCCCTCTCCTCCTCCGGCCTCGCCCAGAGGCCGGAGGAGCCTCTGCCGCCCTCGTCGCGAACCGCGAGGTCGTCCTCGACGGGCGGCTCGGCGACCCCCTCTGGAAGGACGCCCCCGTCCTCGACCGCTTCACGCAGCAGGTCCCCGACGAGGGCCAGCCGGCGACGGAACGGACGGAGATCCGCGTCGTCGCGACACCGAGGACGCTCGTCGTCGGGGTCGTCTGTCTCGACCGCGAGGCGCGGACGATCGCGGCGCGCAACTACGAACGGGACGGCGACTTCGACGCCGACGACTGGGTGATGATCGTCCTCGACACCTACCTCGACCGTCGGAACGCAGCGCTCTTCGCCGTCAACCCGCTCGGCACGCAGTGGGACGCCCTCGTCACGAACGAGGGGCCCGAGGAGGTCGAGTGGGACGCGATCTGGGAGTCGCGGACGTCGATCGGCCCGGACGGCTGGCGGGCCGAGGTCGCGATCCCGCTCTCCGCCCTCCGCTCTCCCGCCGGCGCGACCTCTTTCGGCTTCAACGTCTTCCGGATGCTCCGGCGCCGCCAGGAAACCTCGTCGTGGGGCGCGTGGCGGCGCGAGGCCGGGCCGAACCGGATCTCGATGGCGGGGACGCTGACCGGGTTCCGGCTCGAGCGGCGTCTCCCGCTCGTCCTCAAGCCGTTCCTCCTGACCGGGTACGACCACGACGTCCGCGAGGCCGGGGGCTCCTACCGGAACGGCGCGCGCCTCGACGCCGGGCTCGACGCGAAGGTGGGCGTGACGCCGACGCTCGTCCTCGACGCGACGTATAGGACCGACTTCGCGCAGGTCGAGTCGGACACGCAGCGCGTGAACCTCACCCGCTTCCCGCTCTTCTTCCCCGAGAAAAGGGAGTTCTTCCTCGAGCGGATCGGCTTCACGCGGTTCGGCCAGCAGCAGCTCGGCGAGGTCTTCTACTCCCGGCGCATCGGCCTCTCTCCCGACGGGGAGCCGGTGCCGATCGTCGGCGGGGCGCGCCTGACCGGGAACGTCGGCCGGACCGAGGTCGGCGTCATCGCGGTCCGGCAGGACGAGGCCCTCGGACTCCCCGAGACGGACTTCTACGTCGCCCGCGTGCGGCACCCGCTCGGCGCGCGCTCCTCCGTCGGCGCGATCTTCACCGACCGGGAAGGAGGCCCCGCCGGGAAGGAGTGGAACCGGGCCGCCGGCGTCGACCTCGACTGGAAGCCGACGGAGACGCTCGCCTTCACCGCCTTCTGGGCCACGACCCGCGACCCCGAGGGGCGACCCGACACCGACGGCTGGCGCGTCTCCGGGCAGTTCGACGACGGCACCTGGCAGCTCTACTCGAGCCTGAAGCGCTACGACGAGGACTTCGACCCCGGGATCGGCTTCGTCCCGCGCACGGGCATCACGAACCTCTTCGGCCGCGCGGCGCGCCGCTTCTACCCCGCGGGCGGGCTCGTGCGGGCGTGGCAGGTCGGCGCCGAGGTCGACTACTTCGAGGACCCGGACGGGGCGCCCGTCGGGCGGGAGATCCGGGCCGAGCTTCGGGCCGAGGGGCGGGACGCGAGCTACCTCGAGGCCGAGCCGTTCTCCGACGAGTGGGACCGCCTCGACGAGCCGTTCGAGATCAGCGACGGGATCCACGTTGCCGAGGGCGCGTACTGGAACCGGCGGCACTCGGTCGAGGCAGGGACGAGCGAAGCGGCCGCGCTCTCTGCGAGCGGGAGCGTCGAGTGGGGGACCTTCTACGGCGGGCACCTCGAGACCTATGCCGGAGAGCTCTCCTGGCGCCCGAACCCCCACCTCCTCGTGGCGCTGACCGAGGAGTACAACGACGTGAGGCTCCCGGGGGGCGCCTTCACCACCTCGCTCTTCGGGCTCCGCGGCACCTGGAACTTCTCGAGGTCCCTGCTCCTGACGGCCTTCACCCAGGTGAACTCGGAGGCGGACGTCGCGAGCCTCAACACGCGCCTCCGCTGGATGTGGCGGCCCGGCTCGGACGTCTACCTCGTCTACAACCGGGCGACGGGCGAGGGGCTCGAGCGACGGGCGTGGCAGGTCGTCCTGAAGGCGACCTGGGCGATCCTGCCGTGAGGGCGGAATAGCCAGCGTCGCCCCGGTGTTATACAGGCTCGCGTGCTCGCTCTCACGATCCTCCTGTTCGTCCTCGGCATCGCCCTCCTCGTCGTCGGGGCCGACCTCCTCGTCCGCGGCGCCTCGCGCATCGCGCTCGCCGCCGGCATCTCGCCGCTCGTCGTCGGCCTGACCGTCGTCGCCTTCGGGACGAGCGCCCCGGAGATGGCCGTGAGCGTGAAGGCGGCCTTCGCCGGGCAGGCCGACATCGCCTACGGCAACGTCGTCGGCTCGAACATCTTCAACGTCCTCTTCATCCTCGGCCTCAGCGCCCTCGTCGCGCCCCTCCTCGTCGACCGGCAGCTCATGCGCCGAGACGTCCCGATCATGATCGGGGCCTCGCTCCTGCTCCCGGTCCTGGCGCTCGACGGGCGGATCGGGCGCCTGGACGGGGCGCTCCTCTTTGCCGGGATCGTGGCTTACACCGCCTTCTCGGTGTTCCAGAGCCGCAACGAGAGCGCCGCCAAGCGCGCGGAGACGGTGGCGGAGATGCCGGGAGGACCGACCGGCTCCTGGTGGGCGAACCTCCTCCTCGTCCTGGCCGGGCTCGGGATGCTCGTCCTCGGCGCCCGCTGGCTCGTGGGCGGCGCCGTCGCGTTCGCCCGGTCGTTCGGCGTCTCCGAGCTCGTCATCGGCCTGACGATCGTCGCCGCCGGGACGTCGCTCCCCGAGGTCGCGACGTCGGTCCTCGCCGCCTGGCGCGGCCACCGCGAGATCGCCGTCGGGAACGTCGTCGGCTCGAACATCTTCAACATCCTCGCCGTCCTCGGCCTGACGGGCCTCGTCGCACCGGGCGGTGTCCCGGTGGCGGCGCAGGCCCTCGCCTTCGACACGCCCGTGATGATCGCGGTGGCGGGCGCCTGCCTCCCGATCTTCTTCACGGGGCACGTCATCGCACGGTGGGAAGGGGCGCTCTTCCTCTTCTTCTACATGGCCTACGCCTCGTTCGTCGTCCTGAAGGCGGCACAGTCCGCGGCGCTGCCGGGCTTCCAGCACGCCATGACGTACTTCGTCCTTCCGCTGACGTTCGTGACGCTCGCGGTCCTCGCGGCGAAGGCCTTCCGGCGGCAGAGGGCACCGGCCCGGTGAGCCGGAAGCTCGCCACGCTGACGCGGGAGATCGAGGCCTGCCGGGCCTGCCCGCGCCTCGTGGCGTGGCGGGAGGAGAGCGCGGCGAAGCCCCCGCGGCGCTTCGCCGGCGAGGACTACTGGGCACGGCCCGTCCCCGGCTTTGGCGACCCGGCAGCCAGGCTCCTCGTCGTCGGCCTCGCGCCGGCCGCCCACGGCGGCAACCGGACGGGCCGGGTCTTCACCGGCGACTCCTCGGGCGACTTCCTCTTCGCCGCGCTCCACCGCGCCGGCTTCGCGAACCAGCCGACGTCGACCCGGCGCGGCGACGGCCTCGCGCTCGCCGACGCCTACGTCCTCGCCCCGGTCCGTTGCGCCCCGCCCGACAACCGTCCGACGCCCGGCGAGTTCGATCGCTGCCGCCCCTTCTTCGTCCGCGAGCTGGCGCTGCTGCCGGACGTCCTCGTCCTTCTCGCGCTCGGCGGCCTGGCCTGGGCTTCGACGCTCCGCGTCCTCGCGGAAGCCGGCGCCTCGACCCCAAGACCGGCGCCCGCCTTCGGCCACGGGGCCGCGGCTCGCATCGACGTCCCCGGCCGCGGCCCGGTGACGCTCCTCGGCTCGTACCACGTGAGCCGGCAGAACACGAACACGGGGAGGCTGACGCCGGAGATGCTCGATTCGGTCCTCGCGCGGGCCCGGGAAGCGCTCGCCCCCGGCCGCTGACCGGAACCCGAGAGAGCCGGCGCCCGTACACGGGGAATGCGCCTTTCCGCCGGGGTCCTCCTGCTCCTGCTCTCCATGCCCGCCGCGGCCGGGCCGTCCGGCCACGACCGCGCCTTCTGGATGGCCCTCGCCGCGAAGGACTTCGCCGTTCCCGAGGGGGAATCGGCCGGTGCCCTCGCCCTCGAGGCGGCGGACTTCCTCTCCTCGCCCGACCCGGCGCTTCGCGACGGGGTCGGCTACGAGGCGCTCGCGCGGTGGGTCTACAAGGACGGTCTCGTTCCCTCGGCAGACCTCGAGCGCCTGCGCCTCCGGTTGCAGGCCGGGCTGAAGAACGGCCTTGGGGAGACGAGCGGCGACTCGGCCTACGGGCGGTCGTTCTCCGCCATCGGTCTCTCGATCCTCGCCGCGACCGACCTGAAGAGCCCGTGGATGACGCAGGAGGCGTTCGACGACCTTCTCGCGGCCTCGGCCGCCTACCTCGGCGCCGAGAGGGACCTGCGCGGCTTCGTCCCCGGTTCCGGGTGGGTCCACGCGACGGCCCACACGGCCGACGTCCTGAAGTTCCTCTCCCGCAATCCGAGGCTCTCCTCCGCCGGGCAGGCGCGAATCGTGGACGCCGTCGCGGGACGGCTGCGGACGGCGGGCGTCGTGTTCACCTGGGGCGAGGACGAGCGGCTCGCGCTCGTCCTCCTCTCGCTGACGCGCCGGAAGGACTTCGCCCCGAGGCCGTTCGAGGCGTGGCTCGCTTCGCTCTCCGCCGAGAACTCGGCCCTCTGGAAGAACGGCCCGGCGATCGACCCGGACGCGTTCGTCCCGGTCCGCGCGCAGAAGCAGGTTCTCGTCCACCTGGCGGCTCTCCTCGCCCGCGAGGAGGCGCCTCCGGCGGCGGTCCGCAAGGCGCTGAACGAAGCGCTCGGGAAGCTCGCGGGCTGAAGGCCCCGGGCTCGCCGGGACCCGGGCTCAGTCCGCCTCGGCCTCTGCCGTCGCCCGACGCCGGTCGCGCAGCTGGACGAAGCTGGAGACGACGAGCGCCTCGCCGATGTCCTCGGCGCTGACGAGGCCGAGGAACTGCTCGCCGCTGTTCACGGCGACGATCCGCTCCCCCTTCTCGCCCATGAGCCGCCGAACGTCGTCGAGACCCTGCGAGGCCTGCACCGTGAGGACGTCCCTCCTCATGATGCCGGCGACGTAGAGGTCGGTCACCTCGGTCGCGAGCGTCTTCAGGACGTCGTCGCGCGTGACGACGCCGAGGAACCCGTTCCCCTGCATGACGGCGAAGTCGGGCTGGTAGCTCGTCAGGATGTAGTCGACGACCTTGCTGACGTGGTCGCCCGGCGAGAGCGTGAGGGCGTGCCGGTTGTAGGCGTCGCCGACGCGCAGCGTCGTCAGGACGGCCCGCGCCTGCTCCTCGGCCCGCTCCTGCCCCGCCCCCATGAAGACGAAGAAGGCGACGACGACGAGGAGGATGTTCCCGCTGAGGACGCCGAAGAGGCCGAAGGCGAAGGCGATGGCCTGGCCGACGCCGGTCGCGATCCGGGTGGCGCGGGAGAATCCCATCTTCAGGGCGAGGGCGGCGCGGAGGATCCGCCCGCCGTCCATCGGGAAGGCGGGGATGAGGTTGAAGAGGGCGAGGGCGACGTTCGCGGTGAAGAGCCAGGCCCAGAGCGTGGTGAGCGTCGGCGGACCGTCGGTCGTCTGAAAGAGCGTTCGGCCCTCGAGCGCGCCGAAGCTGACGGCGAGGCCTCCGGCGAAGAAGAGGAGAACGGCGATCGCCACGTTCACGAGCGGGCCCGCCGCCGCGATGAGAAGCTCGTGGAGCGGCTTCTCGGGGTTCTTCTCGAGGCGCGCCACGCCGCCGATCGGAAGGAGGACGATCTCCCTCACGGTGAGGCCGAACTTCTGCGCGACGAGGCTGTGCCCCAGCTCGTGCAGGACGACGCAGGTGAAGAGGAGGATCATCAGGCCCATCCCGAAGATCGCCCCCGGGAGCGAGGACTCTCCCTCGAAACCCTTCGGGAAGCCCCAGCGGAAGGCGCCGTAGGCGAGGATGAGCGCAAAGGTCGCGTGGACCTTGATGTCGATGCCCGAGATCCGGGCGATGGAGTACGACCACTTCATGACGATCTCCCGGCGGAACGGAACGAACCCGGCCGCCGCTTAGTTTCCGACGGCCGGCCCCGGCGGGATTTCCGGCACGAAGGCGGGCGCCCCCGGCCGGGGCCGCTTCTTCCAGGCGGCGTAGGGGCGCGCCAGGGTGCGCAGCGCCTTCAGCTTCCACTCGTACGGGTCGAGCCAGCTCTGCTCCGGCTGGAGGTCGCGCCCTTCCTCGGGCTGGACGACGAGGGAGACCTTGATGTTCGGGAGAATGCCGACGGCGAGGCCGGCCTTGCGGGCCGCGGTGTACTGGTAGGCCATGACGTCGCGCATCTCGTCGGGGTCGGGCGAGGGGAGGTGGGCGAGGTTGCTCCCTGCCAGGGGCCGGAAGATGCAGACGGTCGGGAAGCCGCCGGCCGCGACGATCCGGTCGATCGCCCGCTTCGTCGACTCGGCCGGCTCGAGGCCCGCGATGATCTCGCCCGAGACCCGGCCCCGGCCGAGCTTTCCGGCGGTGTACTCGAGCGCCTCGAAGAAGGCGTCCTGGCCGACGGTCGACGCCTTGCCCGGGCAGACCTCGTCGAACCACTTCTTGTCGAGGAGCTCGACGCAGAAGGAGAAGTGGTCGCACCCGAGCTCGATCAGCTCGTCGTACTCGTCCCAGCACTCCTTCAGGACCGGGACGGCCTGCATGCCGATGAACCCGCCGACGTTCCGGCGGATGGCCGAGACGAACGGGCGGGCCTGCACGAGGCCGTGCATGGCCCTCTTCTTCGGGTCGTCCTCGAAGTGGTAGCCGGTGTTGAAGTGGGTGAAGGTGACGCCCGATTCCTCGCGCGCGACCTTCGCGACCTCGACGACGTCCTCGACCTTCTTGGCGAGCTCCTCGTTCTTGCCGACGTTCACGCCCGTCGTGCAGAACTGGCAGTTCGCGGCGGAAGGGGTGTTGTACCAGTACATGCAGGTCTCGGCGAAGTAGACGCCGAGGTACGTTCCCTGCAGGACGCCGACGCGCGTCATAGGGACTCCCCGGCTCGTCGTCCGCGCGTACCAGGCGGGCGGATCGGGAAGGCGGACCGGGTAGACGACGTCGGGATGGCGCTTGTCGCGGACGGCGAACGAGTCGCCCTGGCGGACGAGGGTGAGGGGCGAGACGGCGACGAAGGGCTCGTCGAGCGGGACGTTGACCCAGATCCCCTGGCGGGGGGCGGGAATGACCAGCTCGACGCCGGAGCCGAGGCCGGCGCGGGTGCGGGCGACCCGGCGGGCGTCTACGCCGGCGCGGGCGGAGTCGTCGACCAGGAGGCCCCGGCAGAAGAGCTCGACCTCGAGCTCGACGGGGTTCCAGGGCTTGTCGGGGCGGGTGCTCATCGGTCGATTCTCGCAGGATCGGCGGGACGGGGCCCCGGGACACCCCTTTCGGGCCCGGACCGGGCAGGGAAACCCGGCGTCCGATATCGTTCCGGGCCATGAGCGAGGCCCGCCTCCCCGACTCGACCCGCCGCCCCCTCGGCAAGCTTCACGCACGTGTCTCCCCCGTCGGGTTCGGGTGCTACCGCGTCGACGACCGGGTTCCACGGCACCGGGAGGCGCTCCGCCTCGCGCTCCTCTCGGGGGTGAACCTCGTCGACACGTCGACGAACTACGGCGACGGGCACAGCGAGATCCTCGTGGGGAAGGTGCTGAAGGAGCTGGCCGCCTCGGGAGAGGTGAAACGCGACGAGGTCGTCGTCGTCACGAAGGCGGGGTACGTCCAGGGGCAGAACCTGCGCGAGGCGCACGAGCGCCGGAAGCTGGGCGACCCCTGGCGCGAGATGACCGAGTACTCGCGCGACTGCTGGCACTGCATCTCCCCCGAGTTCCTCGCCGACCAGCTCTCGGCCTCGCTCGGGCGGCTCGCGATGCCGCGCGTCGACCTGCTGCTGCTGCACAACCCCGAGTACTTCCTGTCGGACGCCGAGCACCGGAGGATGCCGCTCGCCGAAGCGCGCGACACGTTCTACGAACGGATCGGCCGGGCTTTCGGACAGCTCGAGAAGGAGGTCGCCGCGGGCCGGATCGGGGCCTACGGCATCTCCTCGAACACGTTCGTCGTCCCGCACGACAAGGCCGACGCGGTCGACCTCCTCCGCGTCCTCGAGCTCGCCGGCCCCGGCTTCGCCGCGGTCCAGCTTCCGATGAACCCGGTGGAGCTGGGCGCCCGCGAGCCGATCCACACGGTCGACGGCCGGAGCGTCCTCGACGTGGCCCGCGAGCACGAGCTCGCCGTCCTCGTGAACCGCCCGCTGAACGGATTCCGGCAGGGCCAGCTCCACCGCTTCGCGACGGTCGGGGCCCCGTTCCCGCTCGTCCCGTCGCCGTCCGCCGACGCGCTCGCGCGGCTCCGGACGGCGGAGGAGGAGTTCGCGCAGGCCTTCGCGCCCCGCCTCTCCGTGGAGGACGGCGTGGCGCCGCCGGAGGAGCTGATCGCCGTCTCGCCGCTCCTGACGGAGTTCGAGAAGCGCGGGCTCGACCTCTCGACGTTCCGCGAGGTCTGGGACGACGTCGTCGAGCCGCGGCGGACCGAGCTTCTCGCGGAGCTGCGCGAGGTCTTCGACCGCGACCCCGCCTTCCGCCGCTGGGCCGACGAGTGGGACCTCGCGCTCCTCGAGGCGGCGTCGGCGCTGGTGGAGCGATTGACGCCGAAGGAGGAAGCGCGTTTCGCGGAGCTCTCCGAGATCGTCACGAAGACGCTCCACGAGTCGCTCGAGGGAACGCTCTCGCAGCGGACGATCAAGGGGCTCCTGGACGTGCCGGGCGTGACGAGCGTGCTGGTCGGGATGCGGCGGCCCGAGTACGTGCGGGATGCCGTGGGGACGTTCGGGGGGTAGGACCGGGAGCAGGGACCAGGGACGGGGGCCGGACCACCCGGCGGGGCTGGTGTTCGTCTCTCTCATTCCGCGGGCGGGAGGGGCATCCCACGGCGGCTCCTGCGCGCGCGCGACCCGCATCGGCTCCACTGCGCGGGCCGCCGGGGCGAGCGCGAACTCGCTTCGCTCAAACACGCGCGCTCGCCTGATCCGGCGGCCTGCTCGTGGAGCCGTGCGGGGCCCCGCACGTGCTCGGACGCCGCTCGCGGGACACCCCTCCCGCCCGCTCAGATCCGTGCCATCGGGATGCGGTGCCAGGGATGCGGTGCCAGGCGTGAAATCGTGTATTACGTTCCGGACGGATGGCCCCGGCCTTCTCGCATCGACGGAATCAGGCGCGCACTTCTGTGTTGGACCCGACGGTCAACGGACCCCTTCGACAAGGAAGAGATTCGAGAGAGCGCGAGTCACCGTGTAGAAGTAGATCTCACCGTCTCCGGCGATGACCGGCTGATAGACGAGACTCCCTCCGGTCGGATCTGCCGGGCGCAGCTCCTTCCAGAGAGTCTTCTTCCGGGTCGCGAGGTCGAAGCGGACGACGCGGGCGCTCCACGAGGAGGAAGGCTCTCTAACGAACAATGCTCTCCCGTCCCTCGTCCAGGACAAGGGGATGTCACCCGATCCAAGCCCCTCGATCGGCCGCGTCGTCCCGTCTTCCACGTTCACGAGGATCGGCGCCCGGTCCGCCTCTACGGACGTCGCCGCGACGAGGCTGCCGTCGGGGGACACGGCGTTGCTGGGCTCCGCCACACGGACTCCTTCCGGCGACATGGGGCGAGGCATTCCCCCTGCGGCTTCCTGGACGAAGAGTCGCATAGGTCGACCGTCCTCGTTGCCAACGATGAGGATGCGCTTCCCGTCAGGGAAGAAGGAGGCCCAGTGGAAGCCCGCGATCGGGCCCCTCGGGAGGGCTCTCGGCTCCCCGGGGCCTGTCGGGACGAGAAGGAGGGCCACCTCCGGCTTGCGGACCACCACGAGGGCCAGGGACCCGTCCGGCGCCAACCCTCGCGGCCTGCCGTCGCCCAAGCGGACCGGCGCCGTGCCGTCGAAACGGCGGAGGTAGGCCGCGCATTCCTCGCCGCCCCCCAGCGAGAACTCGCCCAGGAGCATGCTCCTCCCGTCGGCGGAGACCCCGGTGGCGCCCGAGCCATCGAGCCACGAATAGGGCCGTTCGCTCTCGTCCGCCGGTCCCCGTCCCCAGACCTCGACGGTCGAGATCCCGCTCGTGAGCAGGATCCGGCCGTCTCTGTAGACGTCCTGAAGGACGTAGCTGTTCGTCGTCGTGGCAAGGGCCCGGGTCTTTCCGTCCAGCCGAATGGCGTGGAGGTCCTGAGAACCCCAGGGCCGCCCGGCCGCAAACCAGATCTCCGAACCGTCCGGGGACCACCTCACTCCTGTGATCTGGGCCCACCCGACCGATAGAGCCGTGGCTTTCCGGTTGGTTCCCGCAACGAGCAGGTCGCCGCCCGGGTAGGTGGGCAATGGCCAGTGGGTGAAGGCCACGAGGCCTCCACGCGGCGCAATGCTGAGACTCCGGATCCAGCCCGCCGTTTCGAAGAGGACCCTTCCCGGAGGGAACTCGAGGCGGTCTCGTCCGCCGACATTTCGTACAACGGCGAAGGTCTTCCCTTCAGAGTTCCAGTCCGCCGCGAGGACACCTTCGAGGATCGGCCGCGGCGTCCCGCCTCCGAGGGGGACAGTCGCGAGAAGGGACTCGACTTGCCGCGAGACTCCCGGAGAGTCGGCCTGGATACGTTGGGGCAGGAGGAGCGCCAGTTCACCTCCCCTTGCGGCGACGGCCTGTCCGGCGCCGTGTTCCAGCGGCCGCGCCGCGGCGGGCGCGTCGAGACGAGCCGAGTACATCAGCGGCGTCGCTCCGCCCTCCCACCACGCCGTGTAGACGAAGCTGAATCCATCCGGAGTGAATCTCGCTGCGCCAACGCTTCCCTTCCCGAACGTGAGCTTGCGAAAAGTCGGAGGGGCGTTGGGGCGGAGGCCCCGACCGAGCAGGACGGCGCCAACGAGGCAGGCGAGCACGACGAGACTCGCGGCGATGGCGACGAGAGTGCGGCGGGAGCGACGCATAGCCGAGGCGGGTGTTGGATCTGTGCTCGTCTCGGAGACATGCAGGCGACACGTCGCAAGGTCTCGTGCGAGGTCGCGGGTCGAGTCGTAGCGGTCGGCGGGGTCCTTGGAGAGGAGGCGATCGAGGATCCAGCGGACGGGTGTTGGCGTGGAGGGCGCAAGCGTCCCAACCGGCTCGGGCTCGGCGCGGATGATCGCCGCGAGGGTCTCGGCAGGGGACGGACCGTGGAAGGGGCGCTTGCCGGAGAGCATCTCGTAGAGGACGACGCCGAGGGAGAACTGGTCGGAGCGATAGCCCGCGGTGTGACCCTGCGCCTGCTCGGGCGACATGTAGGAGACCGTGCCGAGGATTGTGCCGGGGTCGGTGTTTCTCGAGACGGTGGGGGAATGGGTGTCGTCGCCGGAGCGGAAGGCGGTGTCGTGGTGCGCGAGGCCGAAGTCGAGGAGCTTGGCGCGGCCGTCCTTCGTGAGGATGACGTTCTCGGGCTTGACGTCGCGGTGGACGATCTCCTTCTCGTGCGCGGCGGCGAGGGCGTCGGCGAGCTGGGATGCGACGTCGAGAGCCTTGCGGACAGGGAGCGGGCCGCGGAGAAGGGTGGCGCGGAGGGTCTCGCCCTCGAGCAGCTCGGTGACGACGAAGGAGACTCCGTCGATCCGCCCGAAGTCGTGGATGGCGAGGATGTGCGGGTGCGAGAGCGCCGCGACGGCCTTCGCCTCGTTCTCGAAACGGGCGAGCGCCTTCGGGTCGTCCGAGAGGTGGTCGGGGAGGACCTTCAGCGCGACGTCGCGCGCGAGCTTCGTGTCGCGCGCCCGCCAGACCTCTCCCATGCCGCCTGCGCCGAGAGGCGAGAGAACCTCGTACGAGCCGAGACGTGTTCCGGGAGCGAGCGGCATCGGGCTCCTCCGCGGCGATGAGAGAGAACGATCTGGAGGGAAAGTCTACGCCCGGGGCGGCCGCTCGTCAGGCCCGCAGGATCTGCGGCAGGTGGTCGAAGTGGCGGTCGCGGGAATGGAGGACGAGGTTGTGCTGGAGGACGAGGGCGGCGATCCAGAGGTCGTTCGTCGGGATCGGCGTTCCCTGGTGCCGGAGCTGGCGGTAGGCGGAGGCGTAGTGGTGTGAGGTCTGGTCGTCGGGGTAGAGGATCCCGACGCCCGGCTTCAGGAGAAAGCGACGGAGCGTCCGCTCGTTCTCCGCCGAGCGGCGGCCCATGGCAAAGCCGGCGCGGAGCTCGGCGACGACCGCGAACGGAAGGTGGACCGAGTCGGCTGTCGCGACGAGTCGGACTGTGGCCTCCACGCCCTTGCAGAGATCGACGTAGGCGTTCGTGTCGAGGGCAAGCCTCACTTCCAGAGCGCCTCTTCGATCTCGTCCTGGTCGGCAAGGGCCTTCTCGACGGCGGCGTCGCGGCGCCACGTGCCGGCGACGTCCGACATGTCGCGACGAACGACGCCCTCCCCGCCGAGGCCGAGGCCTTCGGCGAGGGCCTCCAGAGCGACGGCGTTCAGGCTGCGGCCCTCGGCCCGGGCGCGGTTCCGGAGGGCATCGTCAATCTCGGGGGCGATTCCGCGGAGCGAGTACTGCATGCTACTAGTGTAGGCACAGCTTGCATGTGCTGCAAGCACATCGCCTGAGTGGACCCGGGAGGCAGGTCCGGGAACGAGGGTCCCTCGCTCATCGAAGCCCTTCCGCGAGGTAGAGCTCGTGGCGGATCTCGTGGATCTCGAAGGCGAGGCGTTTCCCGTCGGGGGTCACGAGGACCTCGATGTTTCGGACACCGGCGAGATCGGGCGGGGCCACCTGGTGGACCTGCGTGCGCGCCGGTGGCGAGGTCCACGCGGTAGACGGTGGTGGGGATCTGTGACGGATCGTGGACGAAGACCGACTGACCGCCAGGTCCCCAGCCCGCGAGGCGCTCGTCTTCTCCGACTCCGGCAAGCGGAGTCGCCGCTTCTCCGGTGACGGGGTAGAGGCTCGTGGAGGGCCAGGCTCGTCCAACGATAGCCTTCCCGTCCGGCGTGACCCACGGGTAGATTGCCTGAACGCCTTCCGGGGTGAGCGGGCGCGGCGTCGCGCCCTCACCCGCCATCAGCCAGGTTCGCGGGGGTCGTCCTCCGGTCAGATCCCCGATCCAGAGGCCTTTCCCGTCCGGCATCAGCCCAGCCAAGCAAGTCTGGAAGCCTTTGAGCGGGACAGTCCTGGCCCGCCCGCCAGCAACCGGGTAGACGTAGGCGGTGGCGGCCCCCTCGGCCGATCCCGCCTGCGCGACCGATTCCGCCGACTTCACGGTGACGACGGACGAGCCGTTCGGCGAGAAGACGAGGCCAAATTCGCCCGTCTCGAGCCTTACTGGAGGCTTGCCCGACGTCTCCCGCAGGTAGAAGCGCATGGTGCGGCGCGCGGCTCCCTCCCCTGATTCCCAGAAGGCGACCAGCCGGCCGTCTGCCGTCAGGTCGTAGAGGCGTGGCCGGTCCTGCCAGGTAAGCTCCTTTTCGAGGCGATTCTCGAGATCCCGGTAGAAGATGCGCCTTCGGAAGTCCTCCCTCGCGAGAAGGACCCGGCCACCCGGCGAGATGTCATGGAGGACGAGCGCACCGGTTTCTCCGTGCACGACGCGTTCTCCCCCCGCCAGGGTTACGGCCCGAAGCTTCCTCGCCTCACCCATGTTGGAGGCCGTGAACCAGACTTCCTCCCCGGAGGCGGCCCAGGCGAGCCCGTACGCATAGAGGTACGTGCGCGTCAGGCGCTTTTGCACGCCCGAGCGGTCCACGACGACGACGTGACCCTGTAGGCCTCCGGCGAAGAACGGGTGCTCGAGGAACGCTACGCTGTCGCCGCGGGGGGAGACGCGGACGCTGGACAACAGGACCGGGCTTTTCACGAGGACCCTGCCGGTCGGGTACTCGAGCTGCGTTCCCTGACCGGCCCACCGGATGGTCGCCATCGTGGATCCGTCCGGGGCCCAGTCGGCGAACAGGACGTCCTGGTCGATCTGACGCGGCGTTCCCCCTGCGGAAGGAACGACGGCCAGGGGAGATGCCGACCGCGGGAGGACGAAGTACCGGAGCCTGTCGCCGAGTGCTATCGCAACGTCCCCGGAGGCGGAAGAGGACAGTATCCGTGCAGCAGGCAGTGCTGCCGGGCGGGACTCGCGGCTGTCCGCGTCGACCGTGTAGATCTGACTCGGGGCCCCGTCCCAGGCCGCGCTGTAGACGACGGACCGGCCGTCCGGAGCGAACCGCGCACCCGTGACGTGGCCTCGCCGGAAGGTCAGGCGTTCAAGAACCGGCTTCGTCGGCAGGCCAGTACCTCGGCCGAAGAAGACGCCCCCGGCGAACGCCGCGACAGCGATCGTTGCGACGGCCAGGAAGCGAAGGCGTCTGCCCTTCGCCCTCCGCCCTGGCAGAAGAAGTCCCGACGAAGCTTCGGTTGAGGTCGCCGCCTCCGAGAGATGTAGCCGACACGTCTCGAGGTCGCGCGCGAGGTCGCGGGTCGAGTCGTAGCGATCTGCCGGGTCCTTGGAGAGGAGCCGGTCGACGATCCAGCGGAGTGGCGTAGGTGTGGAGGGCGCGAGGGTGCCGAGCGGCTCGGGCTCTGCGCGGATGATTGCCGTGAGGGTCTCGGCGGGGGACGGGCCGTGGAAGGGGCGCTTCCCCGAGAGCATCTCGTAGAGGACGACGCCGAGGGAGAACTGGTCGGAGCGATAGCCCGCCGGTCGGCCCTGCGCCTGCTCGGGCGACATGTAGGAGACGGTGCCGAGGATCGTGCCGGGGTCGGTGTTTCTCGAGACGGTGGGAGAGTGGGTGTCGTTGCCGGAACGGAAGGCTGTGTCGTGGTGCGCGAGACCGAAGTCGATCAGCTTGGCGCGGCCGTCCTTCGTCAGGATGACGTTCTCGGGCTTGACGTCGCGGTGGACGATCTCCTTCTCGTGGGCGGCGGCGAGGGCGTCGGCGAGCTGTGACGCGACGTCGAGGGCCCTGCGGAGGGGAAGGGGGCCGCGGAGGAGGGCGGCACGGAGGGTCTCGCCCTCGAGCAGCTCGGTGACGACGAAGGAGACTCCGTCGATCCGGCCGAAGTCGAAAATGGCGAGGATGTGCGGGTGCGAGAGCGCCGCGACGGCCTTCGCCTCGTTCTCGAACCGGGCGAGGGCCTTCGGGTCGTCTGCGAGGTGATCGGGGAGGACCTTCAGCGCGACGTCGCGTGCGAGTTTCGTGTCGCGCGCCCGCCAGACTTCTCCCATACCGCCTGCGCCGAGCGGCGAGAGAACCTCGTAAGGGCCGAGACCTGTCCCGCGAGCGAGCGGCATCGGGCTCCTCCGCGGCGATGAGAGAGGACGATCTGGAGGGAAAGTCTACGCCCGGGGCGGGGCGCCGGGGAGGCTCGAGACACCGAGAACGTCGACTCCCTCCGCGCGCGATGGCGAGGAGGGGGGAACCGTCGTCCTCCTCCCAGCGCTTGACGCCGCAGCCGACAGGCTCGATGTAGCCCCCCGTCACGGCGCAGGCACGCCAGAGCGCGTCGACGGCGTCGGGTCCCCTCGGACCGTCGAAGACGGGAGAGACGACGACGAGGTCGATGTCGCTCCATTCGTCTGCTGTGCCGCGAGCTCGCGAGCCGAAGAGGACGGCGCGCGCGACAGGGATTCCCAGCCGCTGGACCGTCTCCAGGTAGAGCCGGATCTTGGCTAGGACATCGAGCTCAGCCACGCCACGAGCCCTTTCGACTCTTCGAAGATCTCCGCCGCCAGGTCTTTCGACGGCGGCGGTGCCCACGACTCCGGGTATCGCCCTTCCATGCAGAACCGCCCGAGCCGCGCCAGTGACACGGCTCGAGCTTGGTCCACGACGAGAC
>JADJVF010000032.1 GCA_016716705.1 Holophagales bacterium | reverse complement strand
GAGGATGAGAGCCGTGATCCCGCGTGTGAGAACTACCTGATCGCCTTGAACTCCCGGCAGTAGCGGCACGAGGAACGGGATGACGGCAGCGACCCCGGCCGCGAGGAGGACGAAGCGCCGCTCCGCGATCTCGCGGAGGGCGACGGCGGCGAAGCGCTTCATCGGGCGGCTCCCTTCTCCTCGCCGGCCACGGCGAGGAAGACCTCCTCGAGGGAGAGAGGCGAGGCCTCGGCTTCGGTGATGCCGTCCTTCGCCGAGAAGCGCTCGAAGCGCGCGTCGGTGAATCCCGTGACGACCGCCTCGATTCCCCAGCCTCGGACCTTCGCGCGAAGCGGCTCCATCTCGTCCAGCTCGTTGCCGAACTCCGTCCGCCCCTCGGTCACCTCGCTCCTGTAGCGGACGGTCCGGAAGCGGGCCTTGAGGCTTTCCACCTCCTCGCAGAGGAGGAGCCTCCCGTCCTTCAGGATGCCGACGCTGTCGGCGATCCGCTCGACGCCCGCGAGATCGTGCGTCGTGAGGATCACGGTCGTCCCGCGGTCGGCCAGCTCCGTCACGATCTCGTCGAAGAACGCGTGGCGGGCGACCGGGTCGAGGCCGAGCGTCGGGTCGTCGAGGAGGAGGAGCTCGGGAGAGGACGCGAGGGCGAGGGAGAGCTGCGTGAGCCCCTTCTGCCCCTTCGAGAGCCGGCCGAAGGCGGTCGCGGGCGGCACCCCGAATCGCGAGAGGCGGGCGGCGTAGCCCGGCGCATCCCACGATTGGTAGATACGTGCGCAGAACGCACCGAGCTGTCGCGGCGTCATCTCGCGAGGCGCGTCCGGCTCCTCGGGAACGACGCCGACGCGCTCCATGAGCTTCGTGCGCTCGCCCCACGGCTCACAGCCCAGGAGCTCCAGCCGCCCCGCCTCGGGCTTCTGCTGGCCGAGGAGGCAGCGGACGAGCGAGGACTTTCCGGATCCGTTCCGGCCGAGGAGAGCGAAGACGGACCCCGTCGGGACGTCGAGCGAGACGGCGTCGAGGGCGAGCGTGCGTCCGTAGCGGACGGTGAGCCCGTCGACGCGCGCGGCCGGGACCGTGGTTGCGGCGTCCGTCACTTCTTCTCTCCTTCCTTCGAGGGGGCGAGGCGCGAGAACGCGGCGTCGAGGGCACGGGCCGCCTCATCGCGCGAGGCGCCGACGGTGACCGCCGTGCTCGCGTAGCGGAGGGCTCCCTCCGCGAGGGCGCGGCCCCGCTCGGCCTTAGGCACCGCAGGGATCGAGTCGGCGACGAACGTCCCCTCGCCGCGCTTCACGGCGAGGAGGCCGGCGTCCACCAGGCGCTGGTAGGCGCGGACGACGGTCGCCGGGTTCACCTGCAGGTCCCGGGCGAGGTCGCGGACCGAGGGGACCGCCGCGCCCGGCTTCAGCGCGCCGGAGGCGACGAGGCGCCTCATCCCTTCTTCGATCTGCTTCCAGATAGGGACGGCGTCGCGCGGGTCGACGTGGAGGCCGCGGGGGGTCACGGGGTTCTCCTGGCGCGTCGGTGTATCACAACACTAATACAGTAGGGCCGGGTACGGCCGGATGTCAAGGGAGGGGAGGAAAAAGGGGAACGGGACGCCGGACGGGGTGCGCCGCGGGGCAGAATGGGGGAATGCCGCGCCCGACCCGCCTTCTCCTCGCCGTTCGCCGGGAGCTCGCCAGCCGCGGGGATCCGGAGCGCGCCCGGGGCGCGCAGGCGTACATGAAGTCGGCGACGCCGTTCCACGGAGTTGGTGCGGTGCCTCTCCGCGAGGTATGCCGGGAACTCTTCTCGACCCTGGCGCTTCCCGACGCCGCGGCGCTGCGGCAGGAGGTCCTCGGTCTCTTCCGGGGCGCGAAGTTCCGGGAGGAGATGTACGCCGCCGTCGAGCTGGCGCGCCTGGGGAGGGCCGCGCCGCTGAGGGACCTCGCGTTCCTCCCGGTCTGCGAGGAGATGGTCGTCTCCGGAGCGTGGTGGGACGTCGTCGACGCCGTCTCGCCGCATCTCCTCGGGGAGCTCCTGCGGAAGGAACCGGGGGCCGTCCGTCGCGAGATGCTCGCGTGGGCGCGCTGCGGCGACCTCTGGAAGCGGCGTGCGGCCATCCTCTGCCAGCTCGGTTTCAAGGGTGACACCGATCTCGACCTCCTGCACGCCTGCCTCGAGCCGGCGCTCGACTCGAAGGAGTTCTTCCTGCGCAAGGCGATCGGCTGGGCGCTCCGCCAGCACGCGCGGACCGACCCGGACGAGGTCCGGCGCTACGTGGAGGCGAACGCGGGGCGCCTCTCCGCACTCTCCCGCAGGGAGGCGATGAAGCACCTCGGAGGCGATCCGGTTGCGGCGCCGCGGACGACGGGGGGATCGGGAAAAGAAGAGCCCCGGCCCGAAGGCCGGGGCGAACGAAAACGCGGGGGGTCATCCCCGCGGGGCTGCCGTTAGAAGCGGAGGCCGAGCGAGATCCGGAAGGTCGTCGGATCCTGGTAGTTCGCGGGGCTCGTCGGCTTGCCGAAATTGGGGCCGTAGTTCCAGTTCGCTCCGGTACCGCGGGCACCCTGCTTCGGCGTGTCGGTGAAGGGGTTGAAGGCCGCGTAGTCGGTCGACCGGGTCGCCTTCGTCTCGACCGTCGTGTTCACGCCGTCGAGGTTCTGGTGGTTGAAGACGTTCAGGACCTGGGGCTCGACGAAGATCTCGAGCGTCCCCGCCACCTTGAAGTTGAAGCTCATGCCGATGTCGGTCGAATAGATGTCGTCGAGCTTGTAGGAGCCGCGGGGACCGAAGGTATACGTGACCGACGACGGAGGGTTCAGGTAGCCCGGGTTCGCCACGTAGGGGCGCGAGTCGACGGTGCCGGAGGCGCTGTAGGCGAGGCCGGTCTGGTACGACTCGAGGAGGCTGATAGAGGAACGGAACCATCTCGTGTTGAACGGCAGGTCGTAGATCGCCCAGAGACGGACCTTGTGCCGCCGGTCGTTCGCGAGGTCTCCGATCGGGTAGCTCCACGAGTTGTTGAAGTACTCGGGGTAGGAGAGGACGCCGGAGCTCGTCGGGCCGCTCGTCGCGGTCTCGCCGTCGATGTTCCCGCGGAGGCGGGACCAGGTCCAGTTCCCCTGGAGGCTGAGGCCGTCCAGGGGGCGGTAGGACGCGTTGAGGCTGAACCCCCAGTACTCGCGTTCGAGGACGTCCGTGTTGACGAGGAAGCCCCTGTCGACGGTCTTCGTGACTCCGCCGATTCCGCCCGTCGCCCTCCCGGTCGTCATGTCGAGCTGCTGCGCGTAGAAGTCGGCCGCGCTCCGGTAGACGAGATCGGTGCGGACGCTCCCCTTCTGACCGAGCCTCTTGGTGATGCCGATGGCGAACTCGTCGGTGTTCGGGGACTTGAGGCTTCCCTGGATCTCGGGGCTGAGGCCGGGAATGGCAGGGTTCCCTCGCGTCGTCCGGGTCGTTCCGCCGTTCGCGTTGAACCACTCGAAGACGCGGCGGATCGCCTCGTCGGTCGTCACGAGCGGCGCGGTCGAGTCCATGTTGATCGCCGGTCCGCGGTAGTCGTAGTCGATCGTGGCGGGCTGGCCTCCGACGGCGGCGGCGTCGGCCTGGTTGTTCGCGATGGCGGCCACGTACCGGGCGTACGACGCGTTCACGAGGAGGTCGCCGTTGGCCTTGACGTCCCACACGACGCCGAGGCGCGGGCTGAACTTGCTGTCGTTGACGGTCTTCACCCCGCTGGCGTCCTTGCCGTCGTTCTTGTCCCAGCGGACGCCGACATTGAAGGTCAGGTTCTTGTTCAGTGTCCAGGAGTCGTTCAGGAAGACGGACCACGTCTTGAACGAGTTCCCCTGCGACCCCTCCGCGATCGGCGTCCACCGGATGAAGGAGGTGGGCGAGCCGGTCGCGGCGGTGTCGATCACCGGGTAGACGACGCCGTTCCTGACGATGACGCTCTTCGTGTAGATCCGGTAGTTGCTCCCCGACTGGTAGTTGTTCGCGAAGCGCTGGTCGTCGTACAGCTCGCCGCCCAGGACGATGTTGTGGGAGCCGAGGTCCTTCGTCGAGAGGAAGTAGGTCCCCTTGACGAGGGCCTGGTTCGCGTCGCGCTTCTCGTCGTCGCAGACGCCGCAGAACGTGGGGGACCACCAGCGGATGTTGGTGGCGCGGTCGACCATGAGGGTGCCGTTGATGATGTCGGTGTACTTGGAGCCGGAGTTGACGAACGTGAACTTCCTCTGCGAGTACTGCGCCTCGACGAAGAAGTTGTCGGAAAGGGTTCCGGAGTAGTTGCCCGAGATCAGCTCCTGGGGCGTCTCCCGGTCGTAGAGGCTCTGCTGGTCGTAGATGCCTGCCGCGTTCGGGTAGCTGTTGTTCCCCTGCTTGTCGGAGATGGTCTGGTAGTTCGCGAGGAGCGTGTGCCTGCTGCCGAGCGAGAAGGTGAGCTTCCCCTCGAAACGCTTCTGGTTGCGGGTTTCGACGTACGGGAGGCTGACGGGGGCCGCTGAATTGCGGCTCGTGTCGGTGTCGGCGAGGCGGGCGGCGCCGAAGAACCAGAGCGTGTCCTTGAGGATCGGGCCGCCGAACGTCGCCTCGTAGGTCGGGACGATCTTGTCGAGCTTCACCTCGGGGTTCTTGCCCGTGGCGGGGTCGATGAAGTCGGTCTTGCTCGTCCACTTGTCGTTCGTGAGGCTCGAGCGGAACGAGCCCGAAAAGACGTTTCCTCCGGACTTCGTGATGACGTTCACCACGCCGCCGGCGAACCGGCCGTACTCGGCGCTGATGCCCGAGGTGGCCACGGTCTGCTCCTGGATGGCGTCCTCGACGTACAGCCCGAGCTGCGTGTTCCGGACGTTGTCCTGGACGGCGACGCCGTTGACGAGGATGAGGTTCTCGAACGACATGCCGCCCGAGATGACGGGCTGGCCGCTCGGACCGTTGAAGTTGACGCCCGGCGCGAGGTCGATGGCGGAGTTGATGGTCCGGCCCGAAGGCAGCTTGGCGAGCGTGTCGGTCGTGACCGTCTGCGCCGCCTGCTGGGTCTGGGAGATCGTCTCGCTCTGAGCGACGACGACCGCTTCCGCGGCCACGGACGCCATGTTCATCGTGACCTGGAGCTGGCTCGTCTGGGCGGCCGAGAGCTTCACCTGGCGGGTCACCGTCTGGAATCCGCTCATCGTCAAGGTGACGGTGCAGTCCCCCGGGGGAAGCTGGGGAAGGGAGAAGTCGCCGTTCACGGAGGTGACGGCGGTTCGGGTTCCCTGGAGGGTTGGCGACTTGACGGTTACGGACACTCCTGGAAGCCCCTGCCCCTCGTTGAGGACCCGGCCCGTCAGCGTGGAACTCGGACTCCCTTGCGCGAACGCGACCCCTGCGAAGAGGACCGCACCGACGAAGAGCGCTGTGAATCGAAAGAGCTTCATACGCTTATCTCCTCCCACATGACAGTTCCTGTTCTTCCGTGGTGTCCACTCCAGCCCTTATTGCTGCGCAACGGAAATCCATAACGCAACCCAGAATTCCGTATCGGGTTTCGCCCGTAATTTCCCATCCATGGCACCGAGGGGCCTTTTCAGAAGGGGTTACGGGCACCTGCCAGCTGTCTCACCGAACCGCGCTACTTTAGTGCAAGTGGGCTGCCACGCGGACGAGATTTCTCCGAACGGGCCGCATGACCGCCGTCATTCCCCTCGGGCCTGAGACGTGATCTCCTGCTGGCGGCATGAAGTCCTTCCTGAGAGCCCTCCCCGTCGTCCTCTCGGCTCTGGTCCTTGCAGCGCACTTCTTCCGGTCGCGCCAGCTGCCTCTCGTAGCCCTCTCCCTCGCCGTGCCGCTTCTCCTTTTCGTCCGGGAGCGGTGGAGCGCGAGGGTCGTCCAGGCCGGGCTCGTCCTCGGCGCTCTCGAGTGGGTGAGGACGCTCGCGTACTTTGCCGGTCAGCGGATGGAAGTGGGGCGGCCGTGGGGGAGGCTGGCCGTGATTCTCGGGGTGGTGGCGACCCTGACGGCCCTCTCCGCGCTGGCCGTGCGGGTCCCGCCGGCGCGCGGCGAGAAGCCTTCGCTCGAGCCCGGACCGGGAGCTGCCGGATGAGCTCGGCCGAGCGCCGGGTCGCCCGGGAGTGGAAGACGATCCAGGCGATGATCCGTATCGCGTGCCGGAACCTCCACGGAGGCGGGAAAGCGCTCTGCGACGGGTGCGAGGAACTGCGCGCCTACGCCGAACGGCGCCTCGAGAAGTGCCCCTTCGCGGAGGAGAAGCCGACCTGCGTGATGTGTCCCGTCCACTGCTACGAGGCGGCGATGCGGGAACGGGTCCGGCAGGTCATGCGCTACGCCGGTCCCCGGATGCTTCTCCGCCACCCGATCCTCGCCCTCCTCCACCTGAGGGACGAACGGCGCCCTCTCTCGAAAAAAGCACAGAAAGTGGCCGAGCGGCTCCAGAGGCCGGGCTGACGCGACGGATCTACTTCGCCGTCGCTTCGACGTCCATCGGCGCCGCCTCGATCGTCCCCTTCGCGACGATGATCTCGATCCTCCGGTTCAGGGCCCGTCCGTCGGCCGTCGCATTCGGGGCGACGGGATTCGCAGCGCCGTAGCCCTCGAACGCGATTCTCTCGTCCGGAATCCCCTGCTCCCGGAGGAGGTCCGCGACATTCCGGGCGCGATCCGCGGAGAGCTTGCGGTTCGCGGCGGCATTTCCGGCCGAGTCCGTGTATCCCTCGATCCGGACGTTGTGCTCCGGGAGCATGAGGAGGATTCCCGCGAGCTTGCCGACCGTGACCCGCGAGGCGGCCCGGAGCGCCGCCTTCCCCGGGTCGAACGAGGTGCCGGGAAGGGTGGCGACGAGGCCCCGTGCGGTCTCGAGGGCCGGGGCGACTTTCTCCAGGGCGTCCGCGAGTCCCGCGGCAAGGGCATCGCGCTCACGCCGGAGAGCTTCCCTCTCCTGCACGAGCCGGCCCCGCTCCTCTTCGAGCTGGGCGCCGGAGGCGGCGAGCGCGGCGGCGGAGAGGCGGGTCCGCTCGAGCTCGAGCGCCACCTTCTGCCTCAGGTCCTCGATCTCGGCGAGGGTCGCCTCGGCCTGCCGGCGCCGGTCCGCCTCGTCGACCACGGCGACCTTGCTCGCCGCCTCCTGGGCCCGCTTTTCCGCTTCGAGCCGGGCCAGCTCTTCGGCCTCCTTCCGCCGCGCCACCTCGCGGAGCGCCTCCGAGGCGAGCGCCGCAGCCCGGCGCGCTTCGTCGGCGGCGCCCTTCGGATTCCCGCCCTTCGGGGAACCTTCGGCCCGCGAGAGAGCGACGCGCGCCTCGCGGGCGAGGCGCCGGTCCGGGTCGCCGGACGCCTCCCTCTCGGCCATCTCGACGATGGCCCTCGCCTGCGAAAGCTCGACCGGCTCCGCGCTGGTCCATTCGAGCGAAGCGATGGACGGGGTGGCGGGCTTGCCGTCTCCTGAGAACCGGCCGAAGGCGATCGGCTCGCTGGGTGCCTTTCCGGGGCTTGGGGCGCCTCCCGTGAAGACGACCACGTCGGAGGGCCGAGTCACCAGGGGAAAGGGCTCGGCGGTGACCATCAGGCCGAAGTCCCTGCGGCTGGTCGAGAAGGCCGCCTCTCCCCTGGCGCCGCTCACGAGGAGCTCGCCGAGGTTTTCGATGGAGCCGTCCTTCGTCACGGCCCAGGCCACGTACGACGTGACGGTGCCGCCAAAGAGAAGTGCGGGCTTCATCTTCTTCCACGAGAGCGCGATCCGCGTCCGGCCCCCGTCGGTCCTCAGCTCGCCCTCGAGGGTCGCTGCGGCAGGGGCGCGGCCGGTGGAGGCGAAGGGGACGGCGACAGTGGTTCCCTCGGGGAGACGGACGACGTGAAGTGTGACGTCGGCCGCGGAAGCGACGGAGGCGAAGGAGGCCAAGGAGACCAGGGAGACGACGGAAGCGGCGAGAGCGAGCGCCGCCATCGAGACGGCGACTGGGGTCATCCGGACGGGAGCCGCTTCTGGGGACCCGTGCCGCATGGTCAACCCTCCGTCTCCCGCCGGAGGGCGTCGAACTTCAGCAGCCGCGAGAGGAATCCCTCGAGCTCGGCGAGCGGCAGCTGCGTCGCCCGGTCGGACTTCGCGTTCGCCGGGTCGTCGTGGACCTCGAAGAAGTAGCCGTCGACGCCGACGGCCGCTGCGGCCCTCGCGAGCGCCGGGGCGTACTGGCGGGCTCCGCCCGTCTCCTTCCCGAGACCGCCGGGGAGCTGGAGCGAGTGGGTCGCGTCGTAGATCACCGGTGCGCCGAGGGCCCGCATCATCGGCAGGCCGCGGAAGTCGACGACGAGGTTGTGGTAGCCGAACGTCGTTCCGCGCTCGGTCAGGAGGACGTTCGAGTTTCCGGCGGCGCGGCACTTGGCGACGATCTGCGCGCAGTCGTCGGGGGCGAGGAACTGCCCCTTCTTCACGTTGACGGCCCGGCCCGTCCTCGCCGCGGCGACGATCAGGTCGGTCTGCCGGCAGAGGAAGGCGGGGACCTGGAGGACGTCGGCGACCTCGGCCGCCAGCTCGCACTGCTCGACCTCGTGGATGTCCGTGAGGATCGGCAGGTCGAGCTTCTCCTTCACCGTCGAGAGGACGTCGAGCCCCTTCTCGATTCCGGGGCCGCGGAACGAGTCGCCGGCCGAGCGGTTCGCCTTGTCGAACGACGCCTTGAAGACCAGCCGGTCGGAGACGCCGAGCCCTTCGAAGACGGCCTTGATCGCCTTCGCCATCTTCAGGGTGTGGGCGCGCGATTCGATGACGCAGGGCCCCGCGAAGAAGACGGGGCGGCAGCGGTCGCCGGCGGAGAGGTAGGGGGTGATCGAGGCGTGGACGGCCATCCTGCCGATCGTAGCCCTTCGGCGCGGTGCCGGGGGCGGTCCGGCGAGCGAGCCTCTCCATGTACCATCGTCGACTCGAAGGAGAAGACCATGGCCGAAGACGCCCTCCGCCGCCTCGCGGCAAATACCCTCCGGACGCTCGCGATGGACGGCGTACAGAAGGCCAATTCCGGGCACCCCGGGATGCCGATGGGGATGGCCGACGTCGCCACCGTCCTCTTCAGCCGGTTCCTCAAGTTCAGCCCGAAGAGCCCGTCCTGGCCCGACCGCGACCGGTTCGTCCTCTCGGCCGGGCACGGCTCGATGCTTCTCTACGGCCTCCTCCACCTCTCCGGCTACGACCTCCCGCTCGACGAGCTGAAGGCGTTCCGCCAGTGGGGGAGCCGGACCCCGGGGCACCCCGAGCACGGCCTCACTCCCGGCGTCGAGATGACGACCGGCCCGCTGGGGCAGGGAATCTCGACGGCCGTCGGACTCGCCCTCGCCGAGCGGATGCTGGCGGCCCGGTTCAACCGCCCGGGGCACGAGATCGTCGACCATCACACCTACGTGATCGCGAGCGACGGCGACATGATGGAAGGGATCTCCCACGAGGCCTGCGCTCTGGCGGGGCATCTCGGGCTCGGAAAACTCGTCGTCCTCTACGACGACAACCACATCTCCATCGACGGCCCCACGTCGCTCTCTTTCTCCGAGGACGTCACGGCCCGCTTCGCCGCCTACGGCTGGCACGTCCAGCGCGTCGACGGGCACGATTCCGACGCCGTCGAAGCGGCGATCGCGGCCGCGAAGGCCGAAGGCGGAAAGCCGTCGCTCGTCGCCTGCCGGACGCACATCGGCTTCGGCAGCCCGAACCGGCAGGACACGAGCAAGGCGCACGGCGAGCCGCTCGGAGCCGACGAGATCCGGCTCACGAAGGAGAAGCTCGGCTGGCCGGCCGACGCGCAGTTCCTCGTTCCCGACGAGGTCCGCGCGTTCTTCGGCGAGGCCGCCGGACGCGGAACGGCCGAGGAAGGGATGTGGAACGCCCGACTCTCGGCGTACCGCGCCGAGCTTCCCGATCTCGCCGCTCAGCTCGACCTCTTCCTCTCCGGAAGCCTGCCGGAGGGCTGGGAAGCCAGGGTCCCGTCCTTCCCCGCGGACAAGCCCCTCGCGACCCGCCAGGCTTCGGGCGCCGTGCTCGACGCGCTCGTCCCGGTCCTCCCGACCCTCGCCGGCGGATCGGCCGACCTGACGCCGTCCAACAACACGCGGGCGAAGAGCGCCGTCGACGTGAAGCCGGGTGAGTTCGGCGGCACGTATTTCCGCTTCGGCATCCGCGAGCACGGCATGGGCGCCATCCTGAATGGTCTCGCGCTCCACGGCTTCCGGCCGTTCGGCGGGACCTTCCTCGTCTTCTCCGACTACATGAAGGGCTCGATCCGCCTCGCGGCGCTCATGGAGCAGCCGGTCGTCTACGTCTTCACGCACGACTCGATCGGCCTCGGCGAGGACGGCCCGACGCACCAGCCCGTGGAGCAGCTCACCGCGCTCCGCGCGACGCCCCACCTCGTCGTCTACCGCCCGGCCGACGCGAACGAGACCGCCGCCGGCTGGCGGGTCGCCCTCGGGCGAGCGCACGGCCCGACGGCCCTCGTCCTGACGCGGCAGGCGCTTCCGATCCTCCCCCCGACCGAAGCCGCCCTTCGCGGCGGCTACGTCGTCTCCGACGCCGAGGGGTTCAAGGCGATCCTCATCGGTTCCGGCTCCGAGCTTCACCTCGCCCTCGCGGCGCAGAAGCTCCTGGCAGCGGAAGGGATTCCGGTCCGCGTCGTGTCGATGCCCTCGCTCGAGCTCTTCCTCACGCAGGACGAAGCGTGGCGCGAATCCGTCCTCCCGCTCGGCTGTCGCGCCCGCGTCGCCGTGGAAGCCGCCGCCACCCTTTCCTGGACCGGAATCGTCGGCCTCGACGGAACCGTCGTCGGCCTCGACCGCTTCGGAGCCTCCGCCCCCTTCCAGATCGTCTACGAGAAGCTCGGCCTCACGGCCGAGGCCGTCGCCGCAGCCGCCCGCAACCTCGTCTGAAACCGGCGGACCCCGGGACGCCCCTCAGCCAAGGAAGGCAATCAGCTCGGCGTTCACTCTCTCCCTGGCGTCGGCGGGCAGCCAGTGGCTGGCGTCGGGAATCCGGACGAGGCGGAGGTCGGGGACCAGGGCTTCCAGGCCGTCGAGGAGCTCGGGGCCGAGGTAGCGGTCTCCCTCGCCCCAGAGGACGAGCGTCGGGACGCCGTCGAGGGAACGTCGCAGGCCCGGAATCCGCGTGCCGGTACGAAAGGCGGCGCGGTAGTAGTTGATCGCCGCCGTCGCGGCGCCGGGGACGAGGAACGCCTCCCGGTAGGCCTCGATCTCGTCCGGCGAGAACGCGCCGGGAGTAACCGGGTCGCGACGAAGCATCATCTTCAGGAAGCCGGCACGGTGGCGCAGGAGCGAGCGTTCGGGGAAGAACGGGAGCTGGAAGAAGAAGACGTAGGACGAGCGCTTCGCCTGCGCGAGGGTCGCGAGCTTCTTGCGGAAGAGGATCGGGTGCGGGGCGTTGAGGATCGCGAGCCGTTCGACGAGGCCGGGGTGGAGCGCCGGGACGCACCAGGCGATCGCGCCGCCCCAGTCGTGGCCGACGAGGTGCGTCCTCTCGTAGCCCAGGTGCCGGACGAGGTTCGCGACGTCTCCGGCGAGGAGCTCCATCCGGTAGCTGGAAATGCCTGCCGGTTTTCCGGAGAGGTTGTAGCCGCGCAGGTCCGGGGCGACCACGCGAAACCCGGCCGCGGCGAGCGCGGGAATCTGGTGCCGCCAGGCGAGCCAGTGTTCCGGGAAGCCGTGGAGGAGGAGGACGAGCGGACCTTCTCCCGCCTCGACCCAGTGGAGGCGGAGGCCGCCGACGGCTTCTTCGCGGTGGGTCCACGGTTCCTGAGGCATTCGGCGGGGGGTCAGGCGGTCGGCGCCACGGGCTGGGAATCTCCCGACGGGGCGAGGTCTGCCGACGAGGGGTTCCGTCCCGCGGGGAGGCTCTCTAGATAGGCTTCGAAGGTCTCGTTGAAGAGCGCTCCGGGGCGCCGTCTCCGGATTCGCGCGACGGCCTCGGAGCCGGAGAGGCCGCGCTGGACGAGGATGACCCCCGCGACGAGCGCCGACCGGTTGAAGCCCATGCCGCAGTGGGACAGGACCTTCTGCCCGCTCTCGAGGAGGCGCGTCCCGAGCGAGCAGACCGCGTCGAGCCGCGCGAGGTCGGGAAGGTCCTCGTCGAAGATGGGGAAGTAGACGTAGAGCATGTGACCCGGGAGGCTCGGGACGCCGTGGTCGACCTCACCGTCGAGGTCGATGACGCAGCCGATCCGGTGGGCGTGGACCGGGCTCCAGTCGTCGATGGCCGGCGAGATGAAGAGCGTCTCGGCGTCGTCGATCGGGAAGAGCTGCATGGACGCCCTTACTCTATCTCGCGGCCGGATCGCGGGAGGGAGAAAAGGCCGGCCCGTCAGGCCGTCTGGCCGTTGGGCGGGGGAAGGTTCGCGGGAACGGGGATCTGCGGCTCCAGCGAGGCCGCCTTCTGGGCGACGCCTTCCTTGCGCGCAGCCTGGTGGGCGCGGGCGGCCCGGACGAAATCCCTGAAGAGGGGGTGCGCCGCGGTCGGCTTCGACTTGAACTCGGGGTGGAACTGGCAGCCGAGGAACCAGGGGTGGTCGGGGAGCTCGACCATCTCGACGAACTTCCGGTCGGGCGAGAGGCCGGTGACGGCCAGGCCCGCCTCGCGCAGGACCGGCAGGTACTCCTGGTTCACCTCGTAGCGGTGCCGGTGCCGCTCGTGAATGAGCGGCTCGCCGTAGGCGCGCCGGGCGGTCGAGCCGTCGACCAGGTCGCAGGGGTACTTGCCGAGGCGCATCGTCCCGCCGAGCGCCTCGATGCCGATGAGGTCGCGCAGCTTGTAGATGACCTTGTGCGGGGCGTTGGAGTCGAACTCGGTGGAGTTCGCGTTCGCCAGGCCGCAGACGTTGCGCGCGAACTCGATGACGGCGCACTGCATTCCGAGGCAGATGCCGAAGAAGGGGACCTTCGTCTCGCGGGCGAAACGGATGGCGCGGAGCATCCCCTCGATGCCGCGGCGGCCGAAGCCGCCCGGCACGAGAATGGCGTCGGCCTGGGAGAGCGCCTCGGGGTAGCCGGTCGTCTCGAGGTCCTCCGAGTCGACGTACTCGAGGCGCACCTTGACGTTGTTCGCGATGCCGCCGTGGTGGAGCGCCTCGTTCAGCGACTTGTACGAGTCGCCGAGCGCCACGTACTTGCCGACGATGGCGATCTTCACCTCGCCGGCGGGATTCTTCCAGCGGTTGACGATCTGGTCCCACTTGCTGAGGTCGCGCTCGGAGTGGGGGGAGCGAGAGGTAGTCGAGGACGATCTGGTCGAGCCCTTCGCGGGCGAACGCGAGCGGGCACTCGTAGATCGTCGAGACGTCCTGGGCCGTGATGACGGCCGGCTCGTCGACGTTGCAGAAGAGGGCGATCTTCTTCTTCATCTCCTCCGGGATCGGGCGGTCGGACCGGCAGAGGAGGATGTCGGGCTTGATGCCGATGGAGAGGAGCTCCTTGACGGAGTGCTGGGTCGGCTTCGTCTTCAGCTCGTCGGAGGCGGCGATGTAGGGGACGAGGGTGACGTGGATGTTGAGCGCGTTGCCGCGGCCGACGTCCTTGCGGAACTGCCGGATCGCCTCGAGGAAGGGGAGCGACTCGATGTCGCCCACGGTGCCGCCGATCTCGACGATGACGACGTCGTTGTCGGCCGAGACGCGGCGGATGCAGTCCTTGATCTCGTCGGTGACGTGGGGGATGACCTGGACGGTCTTGCCGAGGTAGTCGCCGCGCCGCTCCTTCTCGATGACGGTCTGGTAGATCCTCCCGGCGGTGATGCTGTTCGCCTTGCCGGTGACGGCGGAGGTGAAGCGCTCGTAGTGCCCGAGGTCGAGGTCGGTCTCGGCGCCGTCGTCGGTGACGAAGACCTCGCCGTGCTGGAACGGCGACATCGTCCCCGGGTCGACGTTGAGGTAGGGGTCGAGCTTCTGGAGGGTGACCTTGAAGCCCCGGGCCTCGAGGAGCGCCGCCAGCGACGCCCCCGCGATCCCTTTCCCGAGGCCCGAAACGACCCCTCCCGTGATGAAGACGTACTTCGTGCTCATCGCTCCCCCCCCTCGCCCGCCAGGACCGTCGGGCGGCTCCGCCCGCCGCCGGTTCGCTTTCCAGGATCCGTTCCACCGCCTCCGCGTCGGCCGGCGTGTCGACCCCGATGGAGTCGCCGACGGCGGGAAGGACGGCCATGACGAGCCCCGCGGCCAGCGCGCGGAGCTGCTCGAGGCCCTCCGCCCGCTCGAGGGGATGGGGAGGGAGGCTCGTCCAGGTGTCGAGGGCCGCCCGGCGGTAGCCGTAGAGCCCCAGGTGCTTCCAGGTGGGGAGCCCGGGCTCCGCGTTCCGCCGGAACGGGATCGGGCTCCTCGAGAAGTAGAGCGCTCGTCCGTCGTCGCCCCTCACGACCTTGACGACGTTCGGGTCGGCGATTACGGCTGGGTCGTCGATCGGCCGTGCCACGGTCGCCAGGGGAACCTCCGGGTGGTCCAGGAGGTACTCGATGACCCGGTCGATGTTCTCGGGGTCCATCAGCGGTTCGTCCCCCTGGACGTTCACGACGATCGTGGCGTCCGTCCCCTGCACCGCGGCCCGGACCCGGTCGGTTCCGGACGGCAGGTTCGAGGCGGTCATCACCGCCGTTCCGCCCGCTTCCCTCACGACGGCCGCGATTCGCTCGTCGTCGGTGGCGACGAGGACGGCGTCGGCCCGGCGCGACTTCAAGGCCCGGCGGAGGACCCGCACGACGAGAGGCACTCCGGCGATGGGATGGAGAGGCTTTCCGGGGAAGCGCTGGGCGCCCATCCGCGAAGGGATCACGACGACCGCGCGTTCAGGGTGGGGCACGTGGAATGGTAACCCATCGGTCGGAGGCGCCGGTTACCATCCGCGAGGTGAGCGGGGATACGACCCGGGTGAGCCCTCTGCGGGGCCTTTCGAGCTCCCGGGGCCGGGCGGCAACGGTTCTCGTCCTTCTCGCGGTCTTCGGAGCCGCCGCACAGGGAGCCTGGCGCCGGGCGAATGACCCGCTCCGCCCGGCGCGCTGGATCGGTCTCTGGCGGGCCGCCGCGAAGGCCCTCCCGGCGGAGGTCGCCTTTGCGAAGGAGTTCGACCTGCCGGAACCCATGCGGCGACCCGTCCTCGAAGCCGAGGGGGACCGGGACTGGGAGGTCGCACTCGACGGACGGGTCCTTGCGAAAGGGTCGGGGAGCGGACCTCGCCGGTTCGAGCTGCCGGGACCGATCCTGCCGGGAAGTCACCTCCTGGTGGCGGTTTCCTCGCACCCGACCGGCGTCGCCTCGATCCGCCTTCGACTGCGGGACGCCTCCGGAAAAGGGAAGAGCGTCGTCACCGGCCGAGGCTGGGGAGCCGACGACGACGCTTCGAGGATCCGGGACCGGGGGCGAAAAGGAGCCCGTTACAGGGCGATGGTCTGGGGAAGGCCGCCGTTGTCTTCCTGGTCGGCCTCCCCGGTCACGAGTTCGTTGAGCTGGAACGGGGGTTCTTCCATCGACGTCGAGAGCTCACGGATTCCCTCACGAGCAGAAGCGCAGTAGGGGTTCGACTCGTCGTACCCCGCTGCGGCGATGACCTTTTCGTAAGTCAGGATCGCCTTGGTCGGCTCCTCGAGGCCGCGATGGAAGGTCTGGGCGACCGCCATCCGCGCGGCGAGGTCGTAGGGGTTGAGCCGGAGGATCTTGGCCAGGAAGACGAGGGCGTCGTTCCAGCGCTCCTCGCGAAGCGCCATCTCCGCCCGGCGGCGATAGAGGGCGATCTCGTCGTCGAGGGTGACCTCGGCCTTCGTCCGAACGGCGGCCGGCCGGAGAGACCTCAGAAGTCGCTGAAAACTCATGGCCTTTACCTCGCGTGGAATCGCAAAGCAAAGGTAATGCACTCCGGGAGCGAAATCAAGGGGTCTGCCAGATATTTTTAGGCGTGGAAGACGATTGGCCTTATTTATATCGGGGCGACCCTTGTAGGAGCAGACATCGCTGCACGGGGTTAGACGGTCACAGGCCCTTTGCCGAATGGAATTCGGTCGAGAATGGAACAGTCGAGGGACAGGTCTCGGCCCGGCGCAGGAGGGCCGGTTGTCCGAAGAGACCTATTTCCGGCGGTTCGCGGCGTATTCGGCTGCGAGCAGGAGGGCGTCGCGAGGATCGCCTTCAGGGAGCGTCAGCGCGAGGTCCCGCGCGCGGCCGGCGTACTCCTCGACCATCCTGCGGGCCTTCTCGAGCGCGCCGAGGCGATCGACGATCTCGAGGATCGCGGAGACGGGCACCGAGACGAAGGCCTGTTCCCGCATGACCGTCTCGATCGCCGCCCGCTCGGCAGGGGTGGCTTGGGGAATGCTCAGGATGAGGGGGAGGGTCAGCTTCCCTTCGCGCAGGTCGGACAGGACCGGCTTGCCGAGGTCTTCCTCCGACGCGGTGTAGTCGAGGAGGTCGTCCTGGAGCTGGAAAGCGGTCCCGAGGGCGAGGCCGAAGCCCCAGAGGGTATCGGCGCGCGCTTCGGCTCCCGGGACGAGGAAGGCCGGGATCCGGCAGGCCGCGGCGAAGAGCAGGGCCGTCTTCCGGCGGACGACCTCGAGGTAGTCGCCGATCGTCAGGTCGACCGAGCCTCGCCGCTCGGCTCCGAGGATCTCCCCCTCGGTCATGGCGAGGGTGACGTCGGCGAGGAGGTCGAGGACGCGGACGTCCCCTTCCTCGAGCGCGACCTTCATCCCCTTCATGTAGAGGTAGTCGCCGAAGAGGACGGTCAGCTCGTTGCCCCAGCGCCGGTTCACGCTCACGCGCCCCCGGCGCGTGTCGGCCCCGTCGATGATGTCGTCATGGACGAGGGTCGCGGTGTGGATCAGCTCCAGGACCGCCGCGTACTTCACGTCGATCTCGCCCTCGTAGCCGAGGAGCCGGGAGGCCAGGAGGAGAAGAGCGGGCCGGATCCGCTTCCCGCCGCCGTCGACGAGGTATTCGCCGATGAGGGAGATCGTGGGGACGTCGGAGCGCGTCCGCCGCTCGAGCTCTTCCTCGACGCCCCTGAGCTTCTCCTCGACGAGCGAGAGGGCGCGGACGAGACGCTGCCCGTTGGCCCTCTCCTCAACCGGGAGATTCGCGAGGAGAAGGCGGTCCGTGAGGGAGGTCGAGTTCATCCGGCTGCGGGGCGGATCTTACCGTCCCTCTCGACCCTACGCCCGGAGGGTCGCCGGGGATGCTCCCTCGAGCGCGGAAGGACCTTCAATTCCTGTAGTTCGAGAACTGCAGGGGCAGGCCGAAGTCCTTGTCCCGCAGCAGGGCGATGACGGCCTGCAGGTCGTCCCGCTTCTTTCCGGAGACCCGCACCTGCTCTCCCTGGATCGCCGCCTGGACCTTCAGCTTGGCGTCCTTGATGGCCCGGACGATCTCCTTCGCCTTCTCGGTTTCGATCCCCTGCTGGATCGTGACGACCTGCCGGGCTGTCCCCTTCGCGGCCGGCTCGACCGTTCCGTAGACGAGGGACTTCAGGTGGACGCTCCTCTTGATGAGCTTCCCCTGGAGGACGTCGTTCACCGCCTTGAGGCCGAAGTCGTCGTTGGCCGTCAGGACGATCTGGTTCTCCTTCTCCTTGAGCTCGATGCCCGCGGCGGTTCCCTTCAGGTCGAAGCGCTGGGCGACTTCCTTCTGGGCCTGGGCGACGGCGTTGACGACCTCGGGCATGGCGACTTCGGACACGATGTCGAAGCTGGGATCGGCCATCTCTTTCCTCCGTCCCTCATTCTCCGACGACGCGGGTCCCTTTCGGGGGAACCAGGGCGAAGTCGGAGAGGGGGCGCTTCGCGCGTGGGGCCAGGTTCGTGAAGGTGAAGGTCGTCCGGTTCCCCTCGCCGTCGAGGACGACGAGGCGCCGGACCTCGCCGGACGGGGTCGCCAGGACCGCGACCGACTTCAGGTCTCCCTCCGCGCGGGGCGTCAGCGTCAGGTCGACGAGACCGTTCGCGGCCGCCGTCGCCACGGCCGTGAACCGGTCGAGGACCTCGGAGGCGGGCTGGAGGAAGAGGAGCGGGAGGCGGGCCTTCTCGGCCGCAGTGAGGGTCTTCAGGACGATCTGCTTGTCCATCGCGACGTACTGCCGGGCCGCCCGGCCGTCGAACGTGTAGACCTTCCCTTCCGGCCCGTCGTAGTCGAACCGGAGCGAGGCGGGAGCCTGGATCGTCAACGTGCCGGTTTCGGGGCTCGCGTCGGGGAAGCCGGCGGGGGCGTAGCTCTGGACGAACGTCATCGAGAACGCGGGCCTGGCCTTGTAGGCGTTCACGATCGCCCGGAGGAGCGCCGGAGCGTCGGGCGTCTGGGCCAGGGAGAGCGGCGCCGCGGCGACGAGCGCGGCGGCGAGCGCCGCGGCCAGGAACGGAAGTGCGAAGGGCCTTCTCATCTTCTCGGATAAGCGGGTTCCGTGCCGCTGTGTCAGTGCCGGAAGTGACGCCGGCCGCTGAAGACGAGGGCCATCCCCCGTTCGTCGGCCGCGGCGATGACCTCGGCGTCCTTCACCGACCCGCCAGGCTCGACGCAGGCCGTCACGCCTGCTTCAGCAAGGAGGAGGAGGCCGTCGGGGAACGGAAAGAAGGCGTCGGAGGCGGCGCAAGCGCCCTTCGCCCGCTCGCCCGCCTTCCCGACGGCGTCGCCGGCCGCGTCCACGCGGCTCGTCCGGCCGCCGCCGATCCCGAAGGTCGCCGTCTCGCCGCCGATGACGATCGCGTTCGAGATGACGCCCGCGACGGCCCGCTCGAGGAAGCGCAGCGCCCGCATTTCCCCGTCGGTCGGTACGCGCTTCGTCACGACCTTCCAGGTCGTCTCGTCGCCCGGCAGGACGTCGGCCTCCTGGACGAGGAGCCCGCCGTCGATGCCGCGCAGCTCGCGCCGGGCTCGGGGGGCGGGATCGGGGGCGACGGAGAGGAGGCGGAGGTTCGGCTTCCTCGCGAAGACGGCGCGAGCCTCGTCGGTCACTCCTTCGCAGACGACGACCTCGAGGAACTTCGTCGTCATCGCCTCGGCCGCGGCGCGGTCGAGGACGCCGGTGTAGGCGAGGACGCCGCCGAAACCGGAGACCGGATCGGACGCCCACGCCGCCTCGAACGTCGGCGCGGCGTTCTCCTCGCGCGCGATCCCGCAAGGGATCCGGTGCTTGACGATCGTCAGGGCGCCACGCGGAAGGAGGCGCGAGGTGAAGAGGGCGGAGTCGGCGTCGAGGAGGTTCGTGTAGGAGAGCTCCTTGCCCTGGTGGAGGACGAATCGCGCGAGCGCCGAAGGCGGGGCGGCCGGGTCCCGGTAGAAAGCCCCCGCCTGGTGGGGATTCTCGCCGTAGCGGAGCGTCCCGCCGAGCTCGAAGGAGAGCGGGAGACGCTCGGGGAACGCTTCCCCCTCCGTCCGGGCCGCGAGCCACGCCGAGATCGCCGCGTCGTAGGCCGCCGTCCGGCGGAAGACCTTCCCAGCGAGCCTCTTCCGCGTCCCGAGCGTGGAGCCGCCCCTGTTGGCGTCGAGCTCGGCGGCGAAGGCGGGGTAGTCGGCCGGGTCGCAGAGGACGGCGACGTGGGCGTGGTTCTTGGCGGCGGCGCGCAGGAGGGAGGGGCCGCCGACGTCGATCTTCTCGATCCCCTGCGCGAAGGTCGTGCTGGCGCTCGCGACCGTCTCCTCGAACGGGTAGAGGTTCACGACGACGACGTCGATCGGCCCGATGCCGTTCTCTCCCGCCTGCTCGACGTGCTTCGGGACCGACCGGTCGTAGAGGACGCCCCCGAAGAGGGCGGGGTGGAGCGTCTTGACGCGCCCGTCGAAGACCTCGGGGAAGCCGGTCACGTCGGCGACCTGCGTCACCGGGAGACCGGCGTCGGAAAGGTGCTTCCCGGTGCCGCCCGTCGAGACGAGCTCGAAGTCGTGACGAAGGAGGGCATTCGCGAGGTCGAGAAGGCCGCTGCGATCGGAGACGGAGAGGAGGGCGCGTTTCGTGCTCATCGGACGGGGTACGGTCCTTTCGACTCGGGGCGGGTGGTGGCGACGGACGCGTCGCCGCCGGCCGTGTTCCAGATCCAGGCGAGGAGCCGTGCGGAGAGGGTCAACGCGGAGTCGTAGGCCTCGCGTGCCGAACCGGCCGGCAGCCTGCCGGCGACGAGCGTCTCGGGAGCGTCGAACGGCCGTGGCGTGAAGCCGAGGAAGCTCGATCCGCTTCGGGCGAGGGCGAGGAGCGTTGCCTCGCCCGAAGGCGTGCCAACGGGCGGAAACAGAAGCGAGGCCTCGGCCACGAGCCCCCCTGCCTCGTAGGCGACGTCTTCGAAGGGGCGATGGTCGCGGATGGCCTGCGCGATCCGGCGCGTCCCGGCGGCGAGCGCGGCCCGCCGGGCGGCGGCGTCGCGGTTCGGCGAGGCGGCCAGGCCGGCCTTCACGCCCTCCATCAGCCGTGCCGGGTTCTTCGCGAGCATCCGCTTGAAGTCGGGCGGCGCGGAGGCGGCGGCGTCCGCCGCCATCAGCCCGGCGGCCGGAACGGGCCAGCGCGCCGGTCCCGCGGCCCCGACGCTCCCCGCGGCGAGGAGGACCGGCAGAAGGAGGGCGATGGGTCGGGCTCTCATGCGCGAGCGGATTCTACGATTCGCTCTCAGAAGCTCCTGAGGAAGACGAGATAGACCACGAAGCCGGTCTGGCCCCGGTTCCTGCCGACGACCGGGAGGCCCGCCTCGAGCTGGACGAGGGTCGACCACGGGCCGGAGAACTGACCCGAGACACCGGCGCCGCCGAAGTTCACCCAGTCGTAGCCGGCGGCCGGGTCCTTCACGATGGCGTGGTCGTAGAGCGCCTGCAGCCGGAAGAGCTTCCCGACGACGACGCCGTAGGCGACCTTGGCGGTGAACGCCTCCTCGGCGCGGAGGCTCCCCGAGCTGAAGCCCCGGAGCGACGTGCCGCCGAACATGCCGAACTGGATCTTCGAGAAGCGGTCGGTGTTCGAGGTGCCGACGTACGAGACCCCGTGTCGATCCGCTGGAAGCGGGGGAGCTCGAACGTCTTCGCCAGGGAAACCGAGTAGAGGTGGAACCGGTCTTTCCCCGCGTCCCACTCGGGGTTTCCCGGATAGCCCCACGGGTCCCACGTCGACCGGAGGTTCAGAGAGTATTTCCCGACGGCGTTCCAGCCGGAGAGGTCCCACGACAGGCGCCCCTCGAGGCGCGTGACGAGGTGGTCGGACGGGACGACGAACGCCGGGTCGGCGTCGTCCCCGGAGGCGTAGTCGCGCCAGGTGCCGCCGAGCGTCCCGGTCAGCTTCAGGTGGCGCGACAGGGGGTAGCCGACGTTCAGGTTCCCCGCGAAGGTCCGGGCCTTAACCGTCGTCGCGTCGACCTTTTCCCCGTCGGCCCAGAGGGCGTCGTCGCCGCGGATGAGGTTCGCGAAGACGTCGGCGCCGAGGTCGACGTTCGTCCCGAAGAGGTTCGGGTCGCTGTACGAGCCGGCGAGGAGCGGCCCGCCGAAGAAGCCCTGGAGCTGCTTGCCCTTCTTCGCGACGTCGAGGTCGATGTAGTAGAGGCCGAGGAGGGGGAGCGGGTAGTCGAGCGACGCCTCGTAGAAGACGCCGCCGAGGCCGAAGAGGCGCGAGGTCTTGTTGTCCTCGACGACGACGCGCTCGCCGTCCTTCTGCTTCTCGAGGTACCGCACGCCCTTGTCGGTGTCGCGGACCATGACCTGGTTGCTCGCGAGGGCGCGGCGCGCCGGCTGTCGTAGTCGGCCGGGTCGAGGCGGACCTCGAGGAGCTCGGTCGTCCGCTCGAGCGTCGTCGTCCGCGAGAAGGTGCGGAGGATCGACTGCCCTCGCGTCGTCGTCGGCAGGAGGAGGGGTGGTCCGCCGTCCGGCGCGGCCGCCTCGGCGAAGTCGGTCGTCTCATCGACCGACTGGACCTCGCCCGTCAGGTTCAGCTGCCTGGCGACGACGCGGCGGAGCGAGAAGTCGGACTTCGCGATATAGACCTTGCCGGCGTTGATCGCCTTCGCCTTGAATCCTTCGCTCGGCTCGAAGCGGACGACCCAGCAGGGGATGCCCCCGGCTTCGCCGTCGCCGTCCAGCTCGTAGCGGTAGGCCTCGTTGAACGTCAGGTTGAGGGGGAGCTCGGAGACCTTCTCGGGCTGGAGGAGAGGCAGCTCGGGGGCCTTCTTCCCCTTCCACCTCACGCCGTTGACGTACGAGGTCTGCCAGGCCCAGTCGAAGCCCTTGCCGCGCTCGTAGAAGAAAGGCCCTTCGAAGGTCAGCTCGAACGAAGTCGGGAAGCCCTCGAGGCGGAAGCGGTACGACGTGCGGTTCGTCGCGGTGAAGCGGGTCCAGCGGGCGTCGCGCCCGGCCCGCCAGACCTGGTGCTTCGCGAGGATCTCCTCGACGGTGAGGCCGCGGACGGCGGAGACGTCGGTCGCGGCCCGGGTCGCCTCGGCCGGCGCCTTCTCCCTCGCGGTCAGGACGACGGCGAGCGGCCCGTTCGCGGTCGTGAGCGAGAGGCGGGGCGTTCCGCTCTTCGGGAGGTCGAAGCTGCGGGAGCGGCCGGTGGCGAGCTCGAAGACCTCTGCCGTCGCATAGGAAGGGGAATCGAGCTCGAGAACGATGGGTCCCCGGGCCTCCAGGCCCGAGGCATCCGCACCTGTCACGAGGACGACGCCGCCGAGGTCGGTTCCCTTGGCGAGCCTGACGACCGAGAGGGTCTTCCCTTCGGGAGTCCTCGCAGACGCGCTCCGGCCGTCGCGGTTCACGTCACCGGAAAGAAGGGGGCCGAGGCGGTCGAGCAGGGGAACCCCCGCGGGGTCGGTCAGCGGGGCGGCGACGACCGGGGCATCGACTCCCGAGAAGCGTGCGGCGAGGTCGAGGAGCGCAACGGCGCCAGGAACCTCCGGCGCGGTGACGAGGAGAGGGCGTGCGAACGAGAGACCGTCGGCGGCCTCGCGGACGGTCTCGGGCGTCGTCGTCACGTCGTCGAGGTCGAGGCCGAGGAGATCGACGAACGCGGCCGCCTCCTCGGAGAGCAGTTCCTTCGCACCAGGCGGGAAGAGCCCTCCCCCCGCCGGCTGGTGGAAGAGGACCGCGATGCGCGAGGAAGGGCTCCGGGACCTGACGATCGCCGCGGCCTTCATCAGGAGGTAGCGCCGCGAGCGGATCTCCCCGGAGAGGTCGGGGAGGGAGAGGACGAAGAGGTCGGCCCCCTGTGCCGCCCCGAGGAGGGCACCGAGGCCCGGGACGAGAGAGTCGGCCGTGACGGCCTCGGCCTCGCGGGCGTTCTCGGGGACGATCACGACGGGCAGTTCCACCAGGAGCCCGGTCCTGCGGCCCGCGCCCTGGGTCTCCTCGAAGAGGCGGCGGACCTGGCTGCGGTCGCGGGTTCGCCGACCTCGGCTGCACGGACCTCGACGAGGAGCCCGGGGGCGTTCACCGAGAGTGTGGCCGGGGCGTGACCAGCGGCAGGCGGCGCGGTTGCGGTCGGACGGACGATGACCCACGGGGTCAGGTAGGGTCGCTCCTGAGGTGCCGCAAGGGTCGGGACGAGCGCCGAGCTGAGCGCCAGAGAGAGGAGAGACAGCATCACCTGCTGTTATACGCGGACGGGGTGGGTCATGTCGGGAACGGGCGTCACGAATCGGGAGAACCGGGAGCGGCCCAGCTTGGTGGTTCTTCCGGTGTTTTCGGTCCCTCTGGTCCCTCCGGTCCCTCCGGTCTCTTCACTCCCCTGGTCGAAGTGGTGCTGCCCTTTCCAAAGAGAACGGGGCGGGCTCGATGGCCCGCCCCGCGATAGACCGTAGGAATTCCCGGGGGTTACTTCTTCTTCCCCTCCGGCGCCACGACGGCGGTGGGGGGCAGCTCGACCGGGGCGATACCGAGCTTCTCGCGGATCTTGTTCTCGATCTCGAGGGCGACGTCGGGGTTGTCGCGGAGCCAGGCCTTCGTGTTCTCGCGGCCCTGGCCGATCCTCAGGTCCCCGTAGCTGAACCAGGCGCCGCTCTTCTCGACGACCTTGTGCTCGACGCCGAGGTCGATCAGCTCGCCCGTCTTGGAGATCCCTTCGCCGTAGCCGATGTCGAACTCGGCGACCTTGAACGGCGGGGCGACCTTGTTCTTGACGACCTTGACCTTCGTGCGGCTCCCGACGACGGCGTCGCCGTCCTTGATGGAGTTGATCCGGCGGATGTCGAGGCGAACCGAGGAGTAGAACTTCAGGGCCCGGCCGCCCGTCGTGGTCTCCGGGTTGCCGAACATGACGCCGATCTTTTCGCGGATCTGGTTGATGAAGATGAGGCAGGTGCCCGACTTGGAGACGACGGCGGTGAGCTTGCGGAGGGCCTGCGACATGAGGCGGGCCTGCAGGCCGACCATCGCGTCGCCCATCTCGCCCTCGAGCTCGGCCTTCGGGACGAGGGCCGCGACGGAGTCGATGACGACGATGTCGACGGCGGCCGAGCGGACGAGCGCCTCGGCGATCTCGAGCGCCTGCTCGCCGGAATCGGGCTGGGAGACCATCAGGTTGTCGATGTCGACCCCGAGCTTCCTGGCGTACTCGGCGTCGAGGGCGTGCTCGGCGTCGATGAACGCCGCGAGGCCGCCCAGCTTCTGCGCCTCGGCGATGATGTGGAGCGTCAAGGTCGTCTTGCCCGACGACTCGGGGCCGTAGATCTCGGTGACGCGGCCGCGCGGCACGCCCCCGATGCCGAGGGCGGCGTCGAGGTTGATGGAGCCGGTCGAGATCGCCTGGATCGCGTCCTGCGGCTTGTCGCCGAGGCGGACGAGGGCGCCCTTGCCGAACTGGCGGTCGATCTGCTGGAGCGCCTGCTCCAGGGCCTTGAGCTTTTCCTTCTCGATGGGAGGCATTCGGATCCTCGCTTTCTGCGTGAAGACGGCGGATTATAGGAATCGGGTGGCGGGCGCGCGGACAGTTGATGTCCCGGCGAGCGCCGCGACGGCCCGTTCGAAGGGGAGACGTGGAAGACGCTAGCGCGGAGCTGCCCGCGGCGCAAGAGGTTCCCTGGAGGGAGGTCTTCCGGAGGGCGCCGCTGGCGACCCTCCTGGCGACCGGGTTCGGGTCGGGCCTCCTGCCGGGAGCCCCCGGAACCTGGGGGAGCCTTCTGGCGGTGGTCCTGGGAGAAGGGCTGTTCCAGGCGGTTGGCCTGGGCGGGGTTACCGGCCTCGCGGCCGTTTCGGTCTTGGTCGGAGTCCCGGTGTCGGGGCGCGTCGCGACGCTGCGGGGCCTGAAGGACCCGGGGGAGATCGTCGTCGACGAGATCGCGGGGCAGGCGATCGCCCTCGCAGGCCTTCATGCGGTCCTCCCGGCGGCCGCGTCCGCGCCGCTCCGGTGGGTCCTCGTCGTCGTCGCCTTCGGGCTCTTTCGCGCCTTCGACATCCTCAAGCCCGGACCTGTCAACCGTCTCCAGTCGCTGCCGGGGGGGTGGGGGGTCATGGCCGACGACCTCCTCGCCGGCGTCCTTGCCGGAATCCTGGCGGGCTTCGCTGCGTTCCTGTTGTCGTGATCGACACGTCCTCACTCTCCGGCCTGCGCATGCGGCTTCGGCCCGAGGAGCCTCTCGCGCCGAGGACGACGTGGCGGATCGGCGGGCCGGCCCGGCTCTTCGCCGAGGTCGAGGACGTCCCGGCGCTCGGCGGGTTACTGCGATGGGCCGCTGCAGCAAGACTGCCGGCCATTCCTCTCGGGAAAGGGTCGAACGTCCTCGTCCCCGACGAGGGGCTCGATGCCGTCGTCTTCGTCCTCGCGGGCGAGCTCGCGGCGGTTTCGATCGAGGCGCCGCTGGTGAAGGCCGGAGGGGGCGCATCGCTCATGTCGCTCGCGGTTGCTGCCCGCAACACGGGTCTTTCCGGGACCGAAGGGCTCTCGGGTATCCCGTCTTCGGTCGGCGGGGCGGTGCGGATCAACGCGGGGGCCTACGGGACGGAGATCTTCGACCTCCTCGAGGAGGTGACGCTCGTCTCGCGGGTCGGCGAGGTCCGGGTCGTTCCGGCCGGAACCATCCCGCACGGCTACCGCTGGTCAGCGCTCTGCGAGGGGGATGACGTGGTGGCATCGGCCACGCTCCGCCTCCGGCCGGCGGGACGGGACGAGATCGACGCCCGCCTCGCCGAGGTCAGAGAGAAGCGGAAGAGGGCGCTCCCGACCGGGCCGAACGCCGGTTCGGTCTTCAAGAACCCTCCGGGGGACCACGCCGGCCGGGTTCTCGAGGCGTGCGGCCTGAAGGGCCTCGGCGTGGGCGGGGCCGAGGTCTCGGAGCGGCACGCGAACGTCATCGTGAACCGGGGGAGCGCGACGGCCGACGACGTGAGGGAGCTGATGGCGAGAATGCGGGAGGCGGTGCGGGCGAGGTTCGGCGTCGACCTCGTGCCGGAAGTGGAAGATCTCGGGCGCACCGTCACCAACCGCCCGGGCCCACGGTCCGTAGAATCCCCTCGATGACCGTCCGCGCTCTGATCCTTGCCGGCGGGAGCGGCACCCGCCTCTGGCCCCTCTCCACCGACGACCGCCCGAAGCCGTTTCTCCCGCTCTCGGGGAAAGCCTCGCTCCTGCGGGAGACGTACGACCGGGCCGCCCGCGTCACGGGGGAAGGCAACGTCCTCTTTTCGGCGCGTGCGTCGCACGCCCCTCACCTCGAGCGGGAGTTCCCGGGTCTTCCCTCGGACCGTCTCGTCCTCGAGCCCGATCGGAGGAACACGGCGCCGGCCATCGCCCTGGCCGCGATCGCGGTCTCGGAAGAGGACCCCGACGCCGTCCTCGTCGTCCTGCCGTCGGACCAGGCGGTCCGGGATGTCGACGAGTTCCATCGCGCGCTCTCCCTGGCCGTCGAGAGCGCGCGAGCCGGGGACGCGTTCCTGACCCTCGGAATTCCCCCGTCGCGCCCCGAGACCGGCTTCGGGTACCTCGAGGCGGGCCGCGAGACGGCGCCCGGGGTCCGGGAGGTCGTCCGGTTCGTCGAGAAGCCGCCGCTGGCGGAGGCCGAACGCTATTCAGCCTCGGGAAACCACTACTGGAACGCGGGGATTTTCGCCTTCTCCGTCCGCCTCCTCTTTGCCGAGATGGAGAGGCTCTGCCCCGACGTCCTCGCCTCCATGCGCGCCGCCCGGGCGTCCCGGCTCGCCGGCGACGCCGCCGGCTTCGATGCGGCGTTCCGAGCCTGCCGGTCGATCTCGATCGACTACGCGGTGATGGAGAAGGCCGGCGCGGTGAGGACGGTCCCCTCCGCGTGCGGCTGGAGCGACCTCGGCTCCTGGGAGGCGGTCCTCGAGTTCCGCGGGGGAGGCGACGGCCGCTCCGTCCTCTCGGGCCCGGCGATCGAGGAAGGCGGGTCGGGAAACCTCATCCTGGCGGGCGACCGCCCCATCCGGCTCCTCGGCCTCTCCGAGGTCGTGGTCATCGACTCTCCCGACGGTCTCCTCGTGATGAAACGGGGCTCCTCGGACCTCCTCCGCGCCAGCGTCGAGAAGAGCCTCGCCGAGGGTCGGAGATGAGCGCTCAGGTGCCCGACGGGGCGCTGTCGGCCGTCTCGCGTCTCGTCTCCACGGTCCGGACGGTCTACCGCGGCCCCGCCGTCGCGGTCGAGCACGCGGTCGTCTGCCTCCTCTCGCGCGGGCACCTCCTCATCGAGGACGTGCCCGGCGTCGGCAAGACGACGCTCGCCATGGCGCTCGGGAAGGCGCTCGGTCTCGGGGTCCACCGTCTCCAGTTCACGCCCGACACGCTCCCGTCGGACATTCTCGGGCTGACGATCTTCAATCAGCAGACGCAGTCCTTCGACTTCCACCCGGGGCCGGTCTTCACGCCGATCCTCGTCGCCGACGAGATCAACCGCGCGACGCCGAAGGCGCAGGCGGCGCTCCTGGAGGCGATGAACGAGCGGAGCGTGACGGTGGACGGCGAAACCCGCCCGCTCCCCGAGCCGTTCCTGGTCCTGGCGACCCAGAACCCGATCGAGTACCTCGGAACCTACCCGCTCCCCGAGTCCCAGCTCGACCGGTTCCTGATGCGGATCTCGCTCGGCTACCCGGTCGCCGAGGAGGAGCGGCGGCTCCTCCTTTCGGGAGGCGCCGACAGGGCGCTCGCATCGGTCCGGCCCGTCCTGACCCTCGACGAGCTGAAGCGGGCGCAGGAGGCCGTGGAGAGGGTGACCGTCGCCGAGAAGCTTCTCGACTACCTGATGTCGCTCGTCCAGAGGACCCGTTCGACCCGCGACCTCGTCCTCGGCGTCTCGCCCCGCGGCGCGCAGGGCTTCTTCCGGGCGGTCCAGGCGCACGCCCTCGTCGCGGGGCGCCCCTTCGCGACGCCCGACGACGTGAAGAGGGTCGCACCGGCCGTCCTCGCCCACCGGATCCTCGCGAGCGCCACCGGGCGCTACGAAGGAACGGGCGCCGGCCGCCGCGAGCGCGAGGCGCTGCAGAAGATCCTGGACGAGGTCGCCGTCCCGCTCTGACGGAGACGCGCGGGGAACGCATGGTCGAGGCAGAGGCGTAGTCGAGGGGAAGACACCGTGAAGCTGTCGGTCCTCAGGCTCCGGCTGAAAATCCCGTGGGACGACAAGATCCTCGTCCGGGTCACGAACCTCGGCCTGGGTTTCGTCTTCACGACGCTCGTCGTCGCCATCGGCGCGACGAACACGGGGAACAACGGCCTCTACGTCCTCCTCTCGCTCCTCCTCGGCATCCTCCTCGTCTCGGGAGTCGTCTCACGGCGGAACGTCGACGGGATTGACGTCGTCCTGCAAGGCCCCGTCGAGGTTTTTGCGGGGGAGCCGGTCCGATTCCGCCTCCGCCTGGGGAACCGGACCCTTCGGGAGAAGAGCGCTCTCCTGGTGAAGGTTTCCGGAAAGGCGGCGCCTCTCCTTTTCCCGCGCCTCGTCGCGGGGGGCGAAGCGGAGCGGGGCGTCGACCTCGTATTCCCCCGCCGCGGACGGCAGAGGGTAGAGTCGGTCCTCCTCTTCAGCGGCTATCCGATCGGCCTCTTTCGCAAGGGACGCCTCCACCCGGTCAACGAGGAGAGGATCGTCTTCCCGAGGCCAAAGGCGGCCGCCTACCCGCCCCCCGAGGCACGGGAGGCGGTGGATGACGGGATCGACCCTCGACGGAAGGGGCGCGGCGCGGAGATCCTGAAGCTCCGCGAGGCCGTCCCGGGAGACGACCCGCGCGACATCCACTGGCCGCAGACTGCGCGGCAGGGGAGGCCGATCGTCAAGGAGCGCGCCTCCGAGCTCGGGCGCGAGATCGTCGTCCAGCTCGAGACGGCACGGCCCGCCCGGGCCGGAGCGGAGTGGGACGCGGCGTTCGAGGAGGCGGTCCGCGAGGCCACCGGGCTCGTCCTGAGGTTTCTTTCGCGCGGCGAGCGCGTCGGCCTCCTTTGCGGAGACCAGTTCGTTCCGCCGGCCATGGGTCCTCTCCACCGGTCGACGGTCCTCACGGCGCTCGCCCTCGCCGAAGTCGGAACGGAGGCGTCGCTACCGCTCGTCCTCCCTCCGGGCGTCGCGCTCTACCGGGTCAGGGCGGCGAGCGGATGATGGCGAAGGATGCGAAAGCGCGGCCCGACCCGGCCCTCCTGCCGTTCCGTCGCGAGCGCATCCTCGCGGCGGGGACCCTCCTGGCGCTCGGTCCGATCCCCCTCGCGTTCGGCGACTCGCTTCAGCCGGCCGCCCTCCTCGTCTACCTGGCCGCCCTCGGGGTCCTCCTCGGGTTCGTCCGGGCGGGCAGGATCCCGTGTCTTGCGGATCGCTGGTTGAACCTCGCGGGCCTGGTCTACTTCGCCCTCTTCTGGTTCGGCTTCCGCCTCGGCGGCCGGTCTCTTCTCCGGACGGCCCTCCACATCCTTCTCTTCACGGCCGTCCTGAAGCTCGCGTCGATCAAGCGAGAACGCGATTTCTCCGTCACCCTCACGCTTGCGGCCTTCCTCCTGGTGGCGTCGATGGCGACGTCGACTCACGCGACGATCCTCCTCTTCCTCGCTGCCTATGCGGCCGTCGCCTGGCCCATCTTTTCGCGGTGGGCGCTCTGGCGGGACCTTGCCGCCGCTCCCGACGAGTGGCGGTGCGACGAGAGGGCGCGCGAGATTCCCTCGCGGCGCGCCGTAGTGGCGTCGCTGGCGGCCTCGTTCGTCCTCGCCGCCCCGATGTTCATCCTCCTCCCGCGGCTGAAGTCGTCCTATATCCAGGGCCTTCCCGGAGGGGACACCGCCGACACCGGGTTCTCCGACACGGTCGACACGAACCTCTACGGCCGTCTGAGGCAGACGAACAAGGTGTTCCTTCGCGTGGCCGTCGAAGAGGGGCCCGTGAGCGACGACCCGCCGTTCCTGAAGATCCGGCTCGTGGCGCACACGCGGTTCGCAGGCGGGGTCTGGAAGAAGCCGGACGGTCAGGGGCGAGTCGTCGCCATGCGCGAGGGGGCGCGCCTGTCGCTCCTTCCTCCCGGGAGCGCGCCCGTCGAGCCCCTCCACCGGCTCTCCTTCGAGATCGCCCCGCTCGGTGTCCGGTTCCTCCCCTACCCGGTCACGGCGATCTCCGGGGTGGCCTCGCCCGAGCTGATCCGACGCTATGGAGTCGTGCCGCTCGTGAGGGACGGAACCGGGAACTTCCACCTGACCTTCGAACCCCCCCGGCTTTTCCGGGTCGAGATCCTCTCCGGCCCGAAGCCGGCCGTCGATCTCGTGCCGCCTGCCGACCTCGACCCTTCCCGCGAAGCGATCGGATCGGAGACGCTCCGCGCGTTCGGCCAGGACGTCGCGGGGGGCGTCGACCCGGCGACGAGCCCGTTCCTCTTCGCGAGCCGGATCTCGGACCACCTCGCGACGCGCTTCTTCTACTCCGTCGATTCCGCTCGATGGGGACCGAACCCTGTCGAGGAGTTCCTGACGCAGAGAAGATCGGGGCACTGCGAGACCTTCGCCACGGCCATGGCTCTCGTCCTGCGCGAGCACGGCATTCCATCGCGCCTCGTAACCGGTTTCGCCGGAGGCGAGCGTGGCCCCTTCGGCTCCTACTACCTCGTCCGCGGCCTGGACGCCCACGCATGGGTGGAGGCCTGGTGTGGCCCGGGGTACGGGTGGATCGCCTTCGACCCGACGCCTCCGTCCGGGCGGCCGGGGGTTACGAGAGTCAATCTCCTGCAGAGCGCCGGGCAGCTCTTCCAGAACCTCGAGTTTCTCTATGGCCGCTACGTCCTCGGGTTCGCGCAGGCCGACCAGGCTTCGCTCGCGCAGACGGTCCGCGAGGGCTTCGAGGGGGCGTCCGAGACCGCGAAGGGCGTGGTCCGGGCGATTCGCGCGTTCGCGTGGGGAGGCTGGAAACGCCCCGCGCTCCTCCTCCTGGGCGCTGCGGCCGCCGTGGCGGCCGTTCTCCTGCTGCGTCGCCTCGCCCTGGGGACCGGCGGCTTCGGGACTCGGGGCCTGCCGCCCGCCTCGGCGGCCTACAGGAAGCTCCAGCGGGTCCTGCGACGGCAGGGCGCCGACCTGACTCCCGCGTCAGCGCCGTCCGAGACGCTCGCTTCGGCCGACCAGCTCGGGGCGGGCCGCATCTCGCGGGAGATCGTCGGCGCCTACGTCGCGGAGTCGTTCGGGGGCCGTCCGACGCCGGAATCCGAGGTCGTTCGGCTCGGCGGTCTCCTGAAGGAGCTCCGGTCCCGCGGCCCGTCCCGGTGAGGAGAGGAACTTCGAGGTCCCGGCGTTCGTATCCGTCGGAGAGCGAATCCGAAGGAGAAGCCATGGCCCGAGTCCGTCTCGCGACCCTCGCCCTTTCCGCCCTCCTCGCCGTTCCCGGTTTCTCGGCCGAGGTCCCGTCCAGGGTCGTGGAAAAGACCCTGGCCCTTGTCCCGGACGGCCGTCTCGTCCTCGACACCTACAAGGGGCGCGTGACGATCACGGCCTGGGAACGCAGCGAGGTCGACGTCCGGGCCGTCGTCGCCGCCGACGGGAGGTGCGACGACGGGGCGGACCTCGTCGCCAGGACGCAGGTGCGGATCGAAGGGGGCGGTCGCGAAGTGAGGGTCGAGTCCGATTACGACGACCTGCCGAAGATGAGTTTCACGCTCGGGAGTGACTGCGGATCCCGACCCTTCGTGAACTACGAGATCCGCATTCCGCGAGGCGCCTCGCTACGGCTGAAGGACCACAAGTCGCGCATCTCGGTGGACGGGCTCGCCGGGGACGTCGCGGTCAGCAGCTACAAGGGGGTCGTGAGGCTGGCTCACCTCGTCGGGAAGCTCGACCTCGAGACCTACAAGGGAGACGCCGTGGCGGAGCTCGACCGGGTGACGGGAGACATTCGCGCCGAGACCTACAAGGGCGAGATCGAGATGGTCCTGCCAAAGGGCGAACGCGTCGACCTCCACGAGGAGATCGGCCGCAGGGGGCGGTTCGAGGCCGACGTCGAAGGAGTGCGCGGCGGCACCCGCGTCCGGGTCGAAACGTACAAGGGGACGATTCACCTTCGGACGAAGTAGAAGCCCCGGGCCGGCGCGGAGGCGGTCGCGGGGAACGGCCGCCGCGCTGCAGGTACCGGGTTCTCGCGGGACGATCGATCAGTAGGCGTTCTCGTCCCGGAAGCTCCGCGTCGCCGTCCGCCAGAGGATCTGCAGGTCGAGCGCGAGGCTCCAGTTCTCTATGTAGTAGAGGTCGTACTCGACGCGCTTGGAGAGGCTCGTGTTCCCGCGCCAGCCGTGCACCTGCGCCCAGCCGGTGAGTCCGGCCCTCACGCGGTGGCGGAGCATGTACTGGGGGAACTTCTCCTTGAACTCGCGGACGAACTCCGGCCGCTCGGGGCGCGGCCCGACGAGCGACATGTCTCCCGTGAAGATGTTGACGAGCTGGGGGACCTCGTCCAGCGAGGTGCTCCTCAGGAAGGCTCCGACGCGTGTCCGCCGGGTATCTCCCTCCTGCGCCCAGACCGCGCCGGTCTCGTCTTCGGCGCCGACCCGCATGGAGCGGAACTTGAGGATCCGGAAGAGGCGTCCGTCCAGCCCCATGCGCTCCTGGGTGTAGAAGACGGGGCCCCGGTCCTCCATCCATATCGCGAGCGCGACGAAAGGAAGGAGGATGGCCAGGGCGACGAGCCCCGACGGCCGACAGGACGATGTCCATCGTCCTCTTCACGAGCGAGTTCCACCCCTCGAGAGGGCGCTGCGTGAGGTTGATGACCGGGAGGCCGTCGAAGTCCTCCACGCCCGCCTTGAACGTGACGAACTGGAAGAGGTCGGGGACGAACCGGATGTCGACCATCTCGTTCCCGACGTCTTTCAGTATTCCCAGCATGGTCCGATAGGCGTCGACGGGGAGTGCGAGGAAGATCGTGTCGACCTCGTACCGCTCCATCAGGGACCGGACGTCGGCCGTCGTCCCGAGGACGGCGAGACCCCGGTACTCCTCGCCCCGCTTGCCCGCGTCGTCGTCGACGAATCCCACCGGCTTCAGGCCGGTGGCCGGGTGGTCGAGGAGCTTGTCCGCGATCGCCCGCCCGGCGTTTCCCGCGCCGACGACGAGTGCCCTCCGGACGCCCACGCCGGCGGCCCAGACCTTCTCGAGATACCTCCAGATCGCGAATCGCCCGAGGGCGACGAAGAGGATGTCCAGGAGAAGGAAGAGGATCAGGAGCGCCCGGTTGAACGACCAGGCCCGCCAGAACGAGAGGAGACCCACGAGAAGGAGCGTCGCGAGCGAGGCGGCCATGACGATGGCGAGCGCCTCGTCGATGGAAGAGCGGTCCCGCCGCAGCTGGTAGAGCCGGTGGAAGTAGAAGACGACCGGCCACAGGAAGAAGATGACCGGCAGGAGAGACGCGTAGTTGCCGATCGGCTGTGGCCCGAGGGGAATGGGCCAGACGGTCTCGAATCGAATCACCCAGGCGGTCAGAAGCGCCGCACACGTCGCGCCGACGTCGGATGCGAGGAACGTGGCCTGGAGGCGTCGGGCCTGTCTCTGGATCACGCGGTCTCCCGAGGGATTCTAAGGTTCCGCACGGGGAAGCGCGCGGGCGAGGTCCTCGCGCCCGGATTCGGTCAGGGCCGATCGTGCGGCGTCGAGGAAGCGCTCCCGGAACGCGGGCTCGGAGAAGCGGCGGGCGTTCTCCACGAGAGCGTCGGTGTCGAACGTCCTGGCGCGGGCCAGCTCGATTGCGCGGGCGAGCGGGCCCGCGCCCGCTTCGAGATAGAGGACACCCGTGACGCCGTCGACGACGGTCTCGAGCGCGCCCCCTCTGCCGAGGGCGACGACGGGCGTCCCGCAGGCCTGCGCCTCGAGGGGGACGATGCCGAAGTCCTCCTCGCCCGGCATCAGGACGACCTCGGCCGACCGGTAGAGTTCCCGGAGCTTCTCGTCGGACGGCGAGCCGGCGAAGCGGACGTTCGGGCCCGCCAGAGCGCGCAGGCGGTCCTCCTCGGGGCCGAACCCGGCGATCGTGAGGGGCCGCCCGAGGCGAGCCGAAGCCTCGAGGGCGTCGTCGAGCCGCTTGTACGGGGCGAGCGCGGAGACGACGAGGATCCCCTCGCGCGGGCGCGGCGACGGTGCGGGCGTGTAGAAGGCCGTGTCGGCCGGCGCCGGCACGACGCGGGACGGGCGGCCGTAGATCCGTGCGATCCGCTCGCGCACGTTCTCTGAGTTCGCGAGGAAGGCGTCGACCCGCGGAACCGTGGCCACGTCGCGGGCGCGGAGGGGGACACGAACGAGACGGGCTGCGGCCTTCACGAGCGTCCCGCGCCCCCGGAGGTAGTCGTCGAACTGGTCGTGCAGGTAGCGGACCGGGGTGTGGCAGTAGCAGAGGTGAAAGCCCTTCGGCCCCCGCATCGCCGCTTTCGCGACGCAGTGCGACGTGGAGATCACCAGGTCGAAGCCCGAGAGGTCCCAGCTTTCGGCGGCGAGGAAGTAGAGAGGAAGGAGCGACCGGTAGTCCCGCTTGCGGGAGACGACGCGCTGGAGCCACGTCGTCGTCAGGGGCCGGTCCTCGATCTCGGGAGGGACCGACCCCGGAAAATGGAAGAGCGTGAAGAGCGGCGCCTTCGGGAAGAGACGGGCGAGCTGGAGGAGGACCTTCTCGCCGCCGCGCGTCCCGGTGAGCCAGTCGTGGACGAGCGCGACCTTCACTGCGGCGCCGCCGCATCCCGCCAGGCGACTGCGACCTGGGCGAAGGCCGCGTCCCAGGTGAAGGCCCGGGCCCGCTCCCGGCCGCGCGCGGAGAGGCGGGCCGCCAGGTCCGCGTCCGTCAGGAGCCGGACGAGCGCGTTCCCGAGGGCGTCGGGATCGTCGGGGCTCGCCAGGAGCGCCGCATCGCCCGCCGCCTCCGGCAGGCCGCCGCGGTCGGAGCAGACGACGGGCGTT
>JADJVF010000031.1 GCA_016716705.1 Holophagales bacterium | reverse complement strand
TCCCGGACGGCCAGTCGACCTCTTCACGCGAACGGATGGAAAAGACGGACCGTCGATCTGGAAGGTCCCGGTGGTCGGGGGCGAGGAGCGACGCGCCTCTTCACCGAGGCCGAGTCCGTGACGTGTCGCCTGACGGGGGCCGAAATCGTCTTCTCCGAATCCTGCGCCGGAAGACCGTGGATCTCGGCGCTTTCGTGACCGTACCCCGGCCGGAGGGGAAAGAGCGGGAGCTGGCCCGCTTCACGACCATCGATGTCGAGCCCGCGCTACTCGCCGGATGGCAGGCTCGTCGCTCTCTCGGAGGAGGGGAGCGCACGAGCGGAGTCCCGGGGTCCGTCGTCCTCGTCTCGCGCGACGGGCGCGTCCGCCGCCTGGGGCTTCCACAGGCCGCGCGCCAACCGACCTCGGTCGCCTGGCTGAAATCGGGAGGGAGCCTCCTGGCGGGCATCTTCGACGCGAGCGTTCCGCACGCACGAACCGTCGGCCTTCACGTGATGCGATTGTCCGTGGCGAGCGGCCGTAGCGAGGCCATCGCCTGGTGGCCTTCCGCGGGCCGCACCCTCGACGTCCTCGGGGACGGGCGCGTCGTCTTCGAGTCGGTCACGACGCGCGAGAGCCTTCGCGAAGTTCCCGCGTCCGGTAACGGTCCGGTTCGCTGGCTGACCCACGGAACGGCGACGGACCGGCAGCCCGTCTACTCGCCGGACGGCAAGTGGATCTCTTCTCTTCCGACCGCTCAGGCCAGCTCGACCTCTGGATGACGTCGAGGGAGACCGGGAGCCGGCGGCGCGTGACCGACGACGCCGCGCAGGACTGGGACCTGTCCTTCAGCCCCGACGGTCGCCGGATCCCTCTGGAGCTCCGACCGGACGGGACGGTTCGAGATCTGGATGTCGGCCGTGGACGGCACCGGCGCCAGGCTCCTGTCGCGCGGGGGATTCGAGGCCGAGAACCCGGTCCTGACGCCGGACGGGTCGACTCTCCTCTGGGGCTCGCTGCATCGGGGACGGGAAGGGATCTGGCGGTCCCGGTCGGACGGCTCGGGCGCGGAGCCCTCGCGCGCGGCTTGACGCTTCAGCTTCCGGAGGTCTCTCCCGACGGTCGCTACGTCGCCTTCCGCGCGGGCTTCGGGCCCGGTCAGAGGGCCGTGCGCGTCCTCAGGCTCGCAGACGGCGCCGAGGTCTTCGCGATCTCCTTCGGGGTCGTCGACGCCCTGGCAGGGTTGGAAGCCGGCCGCTCCCGCTGGATGCCCGACGGCCGTCTCGCCTTCGTCGGGCTCGACGATCAGGGGGTGGCGGGCGTCTTCGTCCAGGACGTCGTGCCGGGCCAGGACACGTCCGCCTCGCGCCGAAAGCTCGCCGGCTTCGACCCGGCCATTCTGCCGAGTCGTTCGGGATCTTTCCCGACGGGGCGTCGATCACGATCGCCGCCAGGGAGAACCTTTCCAGCATCATCCTCGCCGAGCCCGTCGCCGGCGTGGAGAAGTCCCGGCGCCCTTAGCTGGCGGCCCTCAGTCGAACTCCCGCTTCGGCGGTGCCTGCTCCGGCCCCACGCGGCCGGCGGCGATGTCGGCCCTGAAGTAGTTCTCGCCGCGGATCGGCGCGCCGCCGAGGCGGCGCAGGAGCGCGAGCTGGCCGACGTGGGTGAGGGCATCTGCGATGGGCCCCTGGAAGAGCTTCTCCGGTGGCGTGGCCAGGGGTGCGTCGGACGCGAGGAAGGCGTCGAGCTTCGCGAGGCCGGTGTGGAAACGCGCGACCTCTTCGCCCCACGGCAGGGGCTTCGAATCGGACCATGCCGGCGTCCCCACGGCCATCGAGAGGGCCCAGTCGAGGAGATCTCCGATGTGCGCGAGGATTGCGCCCGGCGTCTTCGTCTTCTCTTCGACCTTCAGCGCTTCGAAGCCTTCCGGCGCGCCGCGGGCCGCTTTCCCGCCTCGGTACGCGAGCGTGGCGACGGTGTGACGGAGGAGATCGCGGGCGGGGTCTTTCTCCATGGCTTCTTCCTTTTCTCGGGCGCGGCAGCCCGAACCTCGTCCAGGAGCGGGAACGGCGAGGTGCCCAGGGCGTCGAGCTCGTCCTCGAAGAAGGTGGCGATCCTCTCGGGATCGGGGACGAGGCCGGCGTCGGTGGCGACGCCGACGACGACGTGCCCGTCGTAGCTGAAGATGGAGATGCCGAGGCCCATGCGGCCCGACTGCGGCACCCAGAACATCATGTCGGCCATGCGGTGGCCGGCGAAGTAGACGGGTTGCTTCGGGCCGACGACGTTCGTCATGACCGCCGTCGACTTGCTGCCGAACATGTCGACGACGAGAGATGCCACCTCGGCCGGGGCCAGGCCGAGGGCGTTGAGGATCTGGAACGCCACGAACGGCTCCGGCGTCTTCTTGATGGCGTCCATCCTCTGCTTCACGAGGCGGAGCCGTTCGGCCGGGTCGGGCTCGCCCAGGGGGAGGGAGAGGTAGATGAGGCCGAACCGGTTGCCGAGCTCGTCGGCTTCCGACGGCGGCCTGAGGTTGACCGGCACCATGGCGTTGACGTCCTTGCCGTCGGGCTTGTCGCCGCGGAAGAGGAGGTAGCGGCGGAGGGCGCCGGTGACGGCCGTGAGGAAGGACGTCGTTGACGGTGCCGCCGATGCGCCGGGGAGACCGCCTTGACGTCGGCCACGGCGATCCTGCGCGACCAGGCGGCCCGCTTGGCGACGCCGAGGGAGCCCTTTGAGGACCGTCGGCGGGTCGGCGGGGCGGACGAGCATCTTCGCGAGGATGCCGGCGGACTCCATCGCCGTCTGGGCCATCTCCAGGACGTGCGAGGGGTGGAGGAGCGATTCGACCGTCTGCGTGGCGATCGCGTCGGCCGCGTTTCGCGTGTTCACGACGAGGCGCTGGACCCCTTCGAAGAGCGACGTGATGCGGCTCCCGACGTGCTTCTCGTGCGAGGCCTTCGGCACCGACTTCGGCCACGGGGCGTCCGCCGTCGTGTCGGTGGAGGAGAGGAGGACGTGGACGAGGGCGATGCCGTCGCCGATGCAGTGGTGAAACCGCAGGAGGACGACGGCGCCGCCGCAGTAGTTCTCGATGAGGTGGATCTGCCAGAGGGGCTTGCTGAAGTCGAGCGGCGTCGACATCAGGTCGCTGACGGTGTCGCGGAGAGCCCGGTCGTCGCACGGCCCGGGAAGCGCGATCCGGTGGACGTGGGCGTCGAGGTTGAACTTCCGGTCCTCGACCCAGCTGGCCGAGGCTCCCGACTGCCTCACCTTGTGGCGCAGGCGCGGAAACCGCTCGACCATCCGCACCCGCACGGTGTCTTTCAGCCTGCCGAAGTCCAGCGGTTCCTCGAAGACGTAGATCCCCGTCACCATCATCAGGTTCGTGGGGTCTTCCATGTGGAGCCACGCGGTATCGACGGGAGTCAGGAGAGTGCCGTCCGCCACGTTGTCGCCCATGAGGGGAATCGTAGCGTCGGAGCCGCCCGAAGTCCCCGCCCAAAACGCAGAGCGCGGCGCCGGGGCGCCGCGCCGCAGGACGGAGCGATGAACGGGAGCCGGGCCGTTACTGCCCGACGGGCTCGTCGACGAGATCCTCGACGTCGACCTCCGGGTCGGGCGGGAGCTTGTCGATCTCGGCCTGGACGAGCTCCTTGTGGTGGACCTCGTCTCCCTGGAGCTCGACGAAGAGGGCCTTGACCTCGGGGTCGGAGATCGACGGGATCGCGGCGGTGAAGTAGGCGTGCGCCTTGATCTCGGACTCGAGGGCGACCTCGAGGGCCCTTCGGGGCGACATGAACGCCCGGGCCTGGTCGTAGTCGGGGGCTTCGACGCCCCAGAGCATCGAGCGGCTCATGCGGGAAGGGGCGTCGCCGAAGAGCTCCTTGCGCCGGACGGCGATCTCCTCGCCGTGCTTCGCCTCGTACTGGGCCATCAGCCTGTAGAAGGCCGCGGCGTCGGCGGTGTGGTGGACCTCCATCTGGTCCGCGAACTCTTCGTAGCGCTCGCGGGCCTCTTCCTCGATCAGGATGGCGAGGTCGAGGGCGTCTTTCAGATCGAGGGTGGCGAAATCGACGGTCTGGCTCATCGAAGCACTCCCGGGGCCGTTTCGGTGGCCCCGCACCGACGGATCTTAGCCCGTGATCGGGCCCCGGGCGCAGCGTAAGATCATCGATCGCGATGGAAGCCGAGACGCTGGTATCGCTCCTCGAGAGCGCCGTCCGCCGGAACTTCGACCTTCCTGCCTTTTCCGACTTCCCGGGTCCGACGGTCACCTACGGGGAGGTCGCGGCCCGCGTCGCGCGACTCCACGCGGCGTTCCGCGAGCTGAACGTCAAGCCGGGGACGAAAGTGGGGCTCCTCGGCCGGAATTCCGCCGGCTGGGCGACGTCCTACCTCGCAATCCTCTCTTTCGGGGCGGTTGCGGTGCCGATCCTCCCCGATTTCCGGGACGAGGACGTCCACCACATCCTGAACCACTCCGAGGCGGCGCTCCTCCTGACGACCGGGGCGTTCCTGGAGCACCTCGATCCCGGAAAGATGCCGGGAGTGAAGGCGGTCCTTTCGACGAAGGACTTCGCGCCCCTCTTCGTGAGACGCGAGGGGATGGCGGCGCCCCTCAGGAAGGCCGACGAGGCCGCCCGCTCCCTCCCGGCCCCACGTCCCGAGGCGATCTCCTGGGCCCGCCCGGATTCCGAGGACCTCGCATCCATCGTCTATACGTCGGGGACGACGGGCTTCTCGAAGGGAGTCATGCTCCCGCACCGGAGCCTCTACCGGAACGTCCTCTTCGCCCAGAGGCACATGCCGCTCGAGGCGGGGGACGCCCTCGTGTCGTTCCTCCCGCTCGCCCACGCCTTCGGGTGCGCCTTCGAGTTCCTCTTCCCGGTCTCGGTCGGATGCCGGATCGCTTTTCTCGACAAGACCCCCTCTCCGCAGGTCATCCTCAAGGCGTTCGGCGCCGAGAAGCCGCGCCTCGTCCTGACGGTTCCGCTGGTCCTCGAGAAGATCTACGCGAAGCGGGTCCGTCCGTTCCTCGAGAAGCCGGCCGTGAGGCTCCTGACGAAGGTGCCGGCGCTGCGGCGACGGATCGACGCCCTCCTCCGGAAGAAGCTGATCGACGCCTTCGGCGGACGGGTCCTCGAGGTCGTCGTCGGAGGGGCGGCCCTGAACCCCGTGGTCGAGGAGTTCCTCCTCCGGATCGGCTTCCCGGTCACGGTCGGCTACGGCATGACCGAGTGCGGGCCGCTCCTGACCTACGCCGGCTGGCGGGAACACAAGCCGCAGGGAGTGGGCCGCGTCGTCGACGGGATGGAGCTCGTCGTCGACTCGGACGATCCGTCCCGGACCGCGGGCGAGGTGAGGGTCCGCGGGCCGCACGTCATGGCGGGGTACTACAAGAGCCCGGAAGCGACCCGGGAGGTCCTCGACGAAAACGGCTGGCTGAAGACCGGAGACCTCGGCCTCCTCGACGCCGATGGCTTCCTGGTGCTCCGCGGCCGGTCGAAGACGATGTTCCTCGGCGCGACGGGCCAGAACGTCTATCCCGAGGAGATCGAGGCCCGGCTGAACGCCCTGCCGTTCGTCGCGGAGTCGCTCGTCCTCGAGCGGGACCATCGCCTGCACGCCCTCGTCTACCCCGACCTGGAGGCCGCCGACGCCGCGAAGGTGGGGCACGAGGCGATCCTGAAGGAGATGGAACGGAACCGGCAGAAGCTGAACGGACGGCTGCCGCCCTTCTGCCAGGTCGCCACGATCGAGATCGTCCCGGAGGAGTTCCAGAAGACCCCGACCCGGAAGATCAAGCGATTCCTTTACGCGGGGCGCGCCTCGTAGGGGCTTGTCTGGTCTAATTCAGCCGCATGAGGAAACGACCGTGGAATCCCGCCGGCTGACGGTGGATCTGGGTCTCCCCGGGGGCACCGTCCACGTCGAGATGGTCGTCCCGATGGGAGCGGTGCCCATGGAGCGCCTCCTGCCGGCGCTCCGGACGACGGCGGACGCCTTCGTCGCCTATGGGGCCGAGATGTCCGTTGCCGCGGGGAAGCCCGTCTCCTGCAGTAAGGGGTGCGGGGCCTGCTGCCGGCAGCTCGTCCCCCTTGCCCACTCGGAGGCCCGGCAGCTCGCGAAGCTCATCGAGGAGCTTCCCGAGCCGAGGCGGTCGGTCGTGAGGGAGCGGTTCGCCGAAGCTCTCCGCCGGGTCGAGGCGAGCGGACTCCTGCCGTCGCTCATGGGACGGACCGGGCGGCTGGCCAGCGAGGCGGTCCATCTCGGCATGGACTATTTCCGTCTCGGCATCCCCTGTCCGTTCCTCGAGGACGAGAGCTGCTCGATCTACCACGACCGGCCCATCGCCTGCCGGGAGTACCTCGTCACGTCGCCCCCCGCCTTCTGTGCCGCACCGACCCCCGAGACGATCGACACGGTCCCGCTCCCCACGCGAGTGTGGGCCGCGGTCGCGCGCGAGGAGAACGGCATCCCGAACTCCGACCCGGCGACCTGCGTGCCCCTCGTCATGGCTCCCGTCTGGGCCGCCAGGAACCCCGACCCCGGGACGCCTCGCCCAGGGCCCGAGGTCCTTCAGAAGGTCTTCGCTCGCTTCTCGCGCGACCGCAGGGGAGAGGGATTCGGGCAATGACGGTCGAGGCGGGCCGCAAGCTGGGGCGCTACGTCCTCTCGCGAAAGATCGGCGCGGGCGGAATGGCGGAGGTCTGGGAGGCGTTCGACGAAGGGCTCCACCGGAGCGTCGCGGTGAAGGTCGTTCGCGACGAGATCGCCGGGGAGGCCGAGTTCCGCGAGCGCTTCATCCGCGAGGCGCGCCTCGCCGCCCAGCTCGAGCACCCCCGCATCCTCCCGATCTACGACTTCGGGACGGAGACGGGCGTCACCTACCTCGTCATGCCGCTCCTGCCGGGCGGGAGCCTGAAGGAGCGGATCTCGGGCCCGATGCCGGCCGACGAGGCGGTGGAGGCGCTCGCCGCCATCGCCGCCGCCCTCGACCACGCGCATGGGCGGGGCGTCCTCCACCGCGACGTGAAGCCGTCGAACGTCCTCGTCGACGCTTCGGGGAGCCTCCTCCTCGCCGACTTCGGCCTCGCCAAGAACACGGCGGTCTCCTCCGAGCTGACGGTCGCCGGAATGGTCGTCGGCACGCCGGCCTACATGGCCCCCGAACAGGCGGTCGGCAGGCCGGTGGACGCCCGGGCCGACCAGTACGCCCTCGGCATCGTGGCGTTCGAGCTCCTCACCGGGCGGACTCCCTTCCGGAGCGAGTCCCCGTTCGCCATCCTCGACAAGCACCTGCGGGAGGCGCCGCCGCCGCCGTCGTCCTTCGTCCCGGACCTTCCTCCGGAGGTCGATGCCGTCCTCGCGAAAGCGCTTTCCAAGCAGCCGCAGGAGCGTTTCGGAACCTGCCGCCAGATGGTCGAGGCGCTTGCCGCCGCTCTCGGCACCTCGATGCCGCTGAGGCCCTCCACGGCGGTCCGGGCCGCGCGGCCTCCCGACCAGACCTGGGTCGCCGACACCGCGGCGACGCTCCCCCCCGGGACTCCGCCGCCCACCTTCCGGCCGGCGCACCTGACTCTTCCCGCCCCGCCGACGGCGGTCACGGCGCGGCGCAGGCCTCCCTCCGGCCCTTCGACGAACGCGGTCGTGGTGGCGGTGGTCGTCGTGGCGCTCCTCTTCATCGGCGTGGCGTCGGGTGTGGGCTGGATGCTCTTCGGGCCCAAGCGAACGCCGGCGGAGCCTCCCGCGAGCGGGACGGTCCTTCCGACTCCGGCGCCGGTCGATGCGGTCCCGACACCGTCTCCGGAGGCGGTGGGAACCGGTGGGATCCCTGCCGTAGGGACGCCGGCAGGAGACGCTTCGACCCCGGACGACGGCTCGTCGCGGGTGACGATCGAGGAGCTGGGGGTGCCGACGATGCCGCCCGCCGTGGCGCCGACGGGGGCTCCGCGGCCGACGCCGGTTCCCGAGCGGAGCGCCCCGACTGGCTCCTCCCCCGCATCCCCGACCTCCGCGCCTCACCCCGTCCCCGTTCCTCCCACCGCGGAGCCGCAGCGGCCGGCGGAGCCCGCGGGCTCCGGGCAGGCTGCTGCGCGCCTCGAGCGCGTCGTCCCGTTCCGGACGAAGGAGTCGATTCCCGTCGGGATCGAGGACCGGTTCATCACGATCGAGTCCGTCGAGGTGACGGGCTGGCCGAAACCGGACGAGGTCCGGAAGGCCGAGAGCAAGCCGGGCGAGACGACGAGCCTGACGCTGAAGTTCGCCTACTCGAACCGCGACGACGACGACTGGAAGTGCACGTACCGCGTCGCGATTCTGGACGGCGACGGCCGTGAGATCGGCTCCGGGGTCCAGGAGCGCACGCTGAACGGGACCGAAGCGAGCGACACGAACCGCGTCTCCGTGAAGATGCGGACCCTCGACTTCCCGAAGGCTGCGAAGCTCCGCATCCGGATACTCGCCCACCCGGACTGAATCGGCTCGGCGGGACCCGCGGCCGACGGGCGTGGATAATCGTGTGACCCGATCATGTCGCACCCTTCAGGGTCCCGCCTGGGTCCTTTCGAGATCGTCGTCCCGCTGGGCGCGGGGGGAATGGGCGAGGTGTACCTCGCACGCGACACGAGGATCGGGCGGGAAGTCGCTCTCAAGGTCCTCTCGACGGGAGTCGCGGCCGACCTGCAGACGGTCGCCCGTTTCGGACGCGAGGCGCATCTCCTCGCACAGCTGAACCACCCGAACATCGCAGCGCTCTACGAGTTCGACGAGGACGGTCCGACGCGCTTCCTCGTCCTCGAGTACGTCCCGGGAGAGACGCTGGCCGAGAGGATCCGGCGCGGACGGCCGCCCGTGCGGGAGGCGCTCGAGACCGCGCGCCAGATGGCCGTCGCCCTGGAGGCGGCCCACGCCGGGGGGATCATCCACCGCGACCTGAAGCCCGCGAACGTCAAGGTGACGCCCGACGGGCGGGTGAAGCTCCTCGATTTCGGGCTCGCGAAGGCGCTCGAAGGGGAGAGCTCTCCCGCGGCGCCGCCCGACGGCATCTCGGCGGCCGACACGCACGAGGGGCTCGTCGTCGGGACCGCGGCGTACATGAGCCCCGAGCAGGCGCGCGGGCTCACGCTCGATCCGAGAACCGACCTCTGGTCGTTCGGCTGCGTCCTCTTCGAGCTCCTCACCGGCCGGCAGGCGTTCTCGGGAAGCTCGATCTCGGACGTCCTCGCCTCGATCCTCGTCCGCGAGCCCGACTGGGAAGCCCTCCCGGACGACACCCCGGCCGGCGCCCGGCTCCTGCTCCAGAGCTGCCTCCACAAGGAAACGGCCCGCCGGCCCGCCGACGCCGGGCTCGTCGCAGCCGAGATCGAGGGGATCCTCTCGGGGCGTTCGGCGGCCGCGGAGACGAAAGCCCTTCACGGCTCCGGCCGGCCCCATCAGCGCCGCACGTTTCGGCAAGCGGCCCTCTGGGCCCTGGCGCTCCTCGCTGTCGCCGCGCTGGCGGTCGCCGCGGTCACCATCGCCTATCGGGGGCGTGGGAGGCCGGTGGCGGAACGCTCGGCCCCGGACGCGAAGGTCCTCGCGGTCCTCCCGTTCCGGGACCTGACCGGCAGGGCGGACGGCCCGCTCGTCGCGGACGGCCTCGCCGAGACGGTGTCGGCCCAGCTCGCCCGCGCCCCGGGGGTTCAGGTCCTCACCCCGCTCGTCACGGCGGCGTTCCGTGACGACGCCGACGGGGCCCGGCTCGTGAGCCAGCTCGGGGCGACGCTCGTCCTGAGGGGCTCCGTCCAGCGTGCGGGAGAGCTCGTCCGCGTGAGCTGGCTCGTCGTCGCGGGGTCCGGGGGGGCTCCGCTCGGGGGCGACACGCAGACGGGCCCCGCGGCCGACCTCTTCGCGTTGCAGGACCGGGTGGCCGCAGGTGTCGGCTCGGCTCTCGGCCTGGCGGCGGCGACCGGGTCCGCTCCCTCGGGTCCAAAGGGAGAGGGTGTGCAGGAGAGGTATCTCTCCGCGCTCGGGCACCTTCAGAAGTACCAGGACGCCGCGTCGGTCGACGCCGCGATCACGCTGCTCGAAAAGCTCTCCACCGAGGAGGCGCAGTGGGCGCCGGTTCACGCCGCTCTCGCGCGGGCCTACCTCGCGAAGAGGCTCCTCACGCGCGAACCTGCCTGGGCGGACCGCGCGCGCGAGGAATGCCTGAAGGCGGAGCGGATCGACAGCTCTCTTACCCGAAGTTCAGCAGACGATGGGGCGGCTCGCCGCGGTATCGGGCGATCCCGAGGGAGCGGTGGACGCTTTCCGGAAGGTGCTTGCCCGGCAGCCCGCCGACGTCGAAGCGCTTCTCGGGCTCGCCGACGCGCTGCTCTACGCAGGCAAACCCGGAGAGGCGGAAGAGGCGGCCCGGCGCGCCCTCGCGGTGAGCCCTCCTACTGGGTGGTTCACAACAAGCTCGGAACCGTCCTCGTCTCGTCGGGGCGCGTCGGAGAGGCCGTGGCGGCCTTCCGCCGAGCCGTGGAGCTGGCCCCCGAGAACGCGCGCGCGCTCGTGAACTTCGGGTCCGCGCTCGTCCTCGCGGGAAGCCTCGAGGAGGCGGCCGGTGTCCTCCGCCGGAGCGTCGTCGTCGAGCCGACCGCGGAAGCCCTCTCGGCGCTCGGAACGGTCGAGTACTACCGGGGGCGGTTCGACGAGGCGGTGGCCGGGTACGAGAAGGCCGTTGCCCTCTCGCCGGGGTTCTCCACGCTCTGGGTGAACCTCGGCGACGCCCGGCGCTGGTCGCCGTCGGACCGCGACCGGGCAGCGGAGGCCTATGGCCGGGCGATCGGGGCCGCGAGCGAGGACCTGCGTGTCAACCCGAGGGACGTCGACGCCCACCTCGCCCTCGCGAGCTCGTACGCGAAGACGGGCCGGCCGGCACAAGCCGCGCCGCATATCGCGGCGGCGCTCGCGGGAGCCCGGAGAACCCCGACGTCCTGTACCAGGCGGCCGTCTGCGAGGCTGCCTCCGGCCGGATTCGCGAGTCGGCCGACCTGCTTGGCCGGCCGAGCGGCGCGGGGCACCGGTATGGCAGGTCGAGGCGGACCCGGAGCTGCGCGCCGTCCGCGCCTCCACCGAATACCGCGAGAAGCCAGCTCGATGAACGTTCGGAGCGAGAGCCCGAAGGACGCCGAAACGGACAGCAGAGGAAGAAGGAGACGTCACATGAGAGACCGACACGTTTGCACGCCCCCTCGCCCTCGCCCTCTCGCAGCCGCAGCGACGGCGTGCGTGCGCCACGTCGGGGACGAAGCCGGCCCGCGCGAGCGGGCAGGGGCCGCCGCTGGCGCAGGAAGTCGTCGTCCAGGTGAAGGCCGACGGGCGCGGCGGGGCCGTCGTCACTCCCGACAGGGCGGTCGTGCGAACGGGGCAGAAGCTCGTCATCGCGGTCTGCTGCGAGGAGCTGAAGATCACCTGGAAAAGGCCCGAACCCAGAGTCCCGGAGCCGGCCTGCAGAGGGGGTGAGTGCACTCTCGTCGGCCCCGAGGTGAGGGAACCGGTCACGGTCGACTACAACATCTTCGGAACCTGCGGCGGGAGGGAATTCAAGGTCGACCCGCGCCTCGTCTTCGTCCCGGTGAACCCGTAGCGGAAAGGGGAGCGGATGCGGCGGCCTCGGGCCCACCTACAATCGAAGGTGATGGTCCGCGCGCTGGCTCTCCCGCTCCTCCTCTCTCTTTCCCTTGCCGTCCCCGCTGACGCCGCCGGGCCGGACCGCCTCGACGAGGCGGCGGCCGGCCGCTTCGCGCGCCTCGCGCTCGACTGCGTCCACCGGGAGTACCCGAACAAGATCGCCCACGTGATGAACGCCGACGCCGACGCGAAGCCCCCGCGCGAGCTGACGCCGGCGTTCTACGGCTGCTTCGACTGGCACTCCTCCGTCCACGGGCACTGGCTCCTCGCTCGCCTCGCGCGGCTCCACCCGGCGGCGCCCTTCGCGGCCGAGGCGCGCGCGGCGCTCGCGAAGAGCCTCACCGAGGCGAACGTCGCGGGAGAGGTCGCCTACCTCTCCGCGCCGGGTCGCGTCGGCTTCGAGAGGCCCTACGGCCTCGCCTGGCTCCTGGCGCTCGCCACCGAGCTGCGCGAGTGGGACGACCCCGAGGCGCGGGCGTGGTCGAAGTCGCTGGCGCCCCTGGAGGCTAAGAGCGCGGAGATGCTCTTCGCCTGGGTTCCGAAGCTCGCCTACCCGATCCGCGAGGGCGAGCACCCGCAGACGGCGTTCGCCTTCGGCCTCGTCCTCGACTGGGCGCGCGGCGCCGGCGAATCGGCGAAGCTGGAGCTCCTCGCCCGCCGGGTCGTCGAGCTCTACGGCAAGGACGAGGGCTGCCCGATCGGCTACGAGCCGTCCGGCCAGGACTTCCTGTCGCCGTGCATCGCCGAGGCCGACCTGATGCGCCGGGTGCTGCCGCCCGGCCGCTTCGCCGCGTGGCTCTCGAAATTTCTTCCGGAGCTCCCGAAGAACGGCTCCACGAAGTGGCTCGTCCCCCGGCGTCGTCACCGATCGCACCGACGGCAAGCTCATCCACCTCGATGGCCTCAACCTCTCCCGCGCCTGGATGCTCCGAGGGATCGCTGCGGGACTGCCGAAGGGCGACGCCCGCGTTCGGACGCTCCGGGCGACCGCCGATGCCCACGCGAATGCAAGCCTCCCGAGCGTCGCCTCCGAGCACTACGAGGGGAGCCACTGGCTCGGGACCTTCGCCGTCTATCTCCTGACGGACAGGGGACTTCCGCCGGCGCTCCCGCGCTGAGCCGGGCGAGTCGCCGACCGGGATGACATCCGTCATACCGGTCCGGCCCCAGCCACGTGCTACGGTTCGGGCCATGACGATGCACGCCCACGACCATGACCACGATCACTCCCATGAGGGCGACGGCTTCGTCTTCGGCCACGAGGTCCTCTCGATTCTCGCGGACCGCGGCGGCCGGCTTCCCGTGGCCGACCTGAAGAGCGCGGCGAGCGCGGCCTTCGGCCCGGAGGCGATCTACGGAAATTGCCACGGCGACCGGTTCGACTTCGAGGGCCTCCTCGCGTTCCTTTCCTCGAAGGGAAAGATGACGCTCGAGGGCGACGTGGCCTCGCTCGGTCACGTCCCGGGCTGCTCCGGGCACTGACGCGTCCGGTTCGAGGGCGATTCCAGGCCCGGAAGAGCGCTGCGGCCGGCGTTTCCGCCGGCCGCGTGAATCTTCCGGAGAATCGAGTGGGCTACTTCTTCGGGACCTGCGGATTCGTCAGGTCCCTGGAAGGCGGGAGCGGAGCCCACCTGGACGGGCTGGCCTCGAGCCGCTTCATCACCTCGGCGATCGCGCGCTCGAGCTGGACGTCCTTGCCGGCCAGCTCGTCGGCCGGAAGGTTGTCGACCTCGATGTCGGGCGAGACCCCTTCGTTCTCCATGACCCACTGCGACTTCAGGTCGTACGTGCCGAACTCCGGGACGAAGGTGTAGCCGCCGTCGATCATCCCGCCGCCGAGGCCGCGGATGCCGACGACGCCGCCCCAGGTCCGCATCCCGATGAGCGGGCCGAGGCCGTACTCGCGGAAGTAGAAGGGAAAGATGTCACCGTCCGAAGCCGAGTAGGGGCTGATGAGGGCGACCATCGGGCCGTTGAAGGCCGCGGTGGGGTAGGGGCCGGGGCGGGCGCTGCGCATGCTGCCCATCCCCTTCACCGTCCGGCGCAGCCGCTCGAGGATCATCTCGGAGACGAACCCGCCTCCGTTGGCGCGGACGTCGACGACGAGCGCCTCCTTGCGCAGCTGCGGGTAGTACTGCCGGATGAACTCCTGGAGACCGTCGCCACCCATGTTCGGGATGTGGACGTAGCCGACGCGTCCGTTCGTCGCGGTGTCGACCTTCTTCCGGTTCGTCTCGACCCAGTCTATGTAGCGAAGCTCCTCCTCGTTGCCGATCGGCTTCACGACGAACTCCCGGGCGCCGGCCGTGACGGGCTGTGCGTTGACGAGGAGCGTGACCGTGCGGGGCGTCGGGCCGGAGGGGGACGCGGCGGGGTAGTTCCCCGCCAGGAGCCGATACGGCTCGTCCTTCCCCGTCAGGTCGCGGCCGTCGATCGCGAGGAGATAGTCGCCTTCCTTCACGTTCACGCCCGGCTCGGTGAGCGGCGAGCGACGGCTCTCGTTCCAGTTCTGCCCCGGGAGGATCCGGGAGATCTTCCAGCGACCGGCCTTCGCGTCGAGCGCGAGGTCGGCGCCGAGGAGGCCCACGGGGACCTTCTCCACCTTCGGCACGTCGCCGCCGCCGACGTAGGCGTGTCCCGAGCCGAGCTCGGCGGCGACCTCGGAGAGGACGCAGGTGAGGTCGAATCGGTGCGAGACGTGCGCCACGAGCGGCTCGTAACGCTTCCGGATCCCGTCCCAGTCGATCTTTCCCATGTCGGGGAGATAGAAGAAGTCGCGGTAAAGGCGCCACGTCTCCCGGAAGATCTGTCGCCACTCGGCCTGCGGGTCGAGCTCCATCCGGAGGCCCGAGAGGTCGAGCTTCCCGTCGCCCGGCTTCAGCCCTTCCTTCGGCTCCACGACCTGGTAGGTCTTCGCGTCGGCCTTCACGATGAGCTTGCCGCCGTCGGGCGCGAGGTCGTAGTTCTCGACGGCGGGGAAGAGGTCGCTCACCTTCCGCTTCTCGAGGTCGTACATCTGGAGGGCGCTCTTCGGCGGGCCGTCCGCTTCGGTGAGCGCGAGCGTCGGGGCGGAGAGCCAGAAGAGCTTCTCCTTGGCGGCCGTCAGGCCGAAGTAGTTGCCCGGGGGTACGGGGAAGGCGACGAGGCGGGTCTCGATACCGTCGAGGTCGACCTTCACCGTCACGACCTTCGGCGCCTCCTTCCCGGCGGCGTCCTTCTTGCCGGTCTCCTTCCTGTCGGCCTCGTTGCCCGCATCGGGCTTCTTCTCGTCCCGTCCCGCGGCCTTCTTGTCGTCCTTCTCTCCAGCCAGCCTCGCCTCGTCGCTCTTCGGGGCGAAGGGGGACGGCGTGGCGGCTGCGAGGAGGAGAGCGTAGGGACGTGTCGCCTTGTTCACGGTGTACGACGCCTCGAAGGCGCCGAGCGTGGGGTTGAGATCCCGATCGGAGAGGAGGTAGAGGTACCTGCCCTCGGGGTCGAAGACCGGCTCGGCGCTGTTCGAAGCGGACGACGTGACGGCGACCGTCTTCTTCGTCGCGAGCGAGTGGAGGAAGACGACGCGGAAGTCGTTCTCGACGGACTTCACGTACGCGAGCCACTGCCCGTCGGGCGAGAGGGCGTAGCGGGAGATCTCGAGGATCGTCGCGGTGTCGACGAGGGCTGGCTTCTTCTCCGCGACGTCGACGACCCAGAGGCGCATCGCACGGTCGGAGTACGCGAGCTTCTTCGAGTCGCCCGACCAGACGGGCGGGAAGTGCCAGGTGCTCGTCGCCGCGGCGACCTTCACCGGTGCCCCCTTCCCGTCCTGCGGGGCGACGAAGAGCTCCTCCTCGCCGGAGGCGTCGGACCAGTACGCGATCCACTTCCCGTCGGGCGACCAGACGGCGTTGCGCTCGCGGACGCCGTTCGTCCGGGTCACGTTCCGCGTGTTGCCGTTCTCCGCGGGGACCGTGAAGACGTCGCCGCGCGCGGTGAGGACCGCCCGCTGTCCTCCGGGGGAGAGGGCAAAGTCGGTGATCCGGTCGTCGACCTTCACCCAGCGCGCGCGCGCCAGCTTCCTGTCGTCGGGAAGGTCAACGGTCACCTTCCGGCTCTGCCCGCTCTTCGTGTCGAGGAGGTACAGGAAGCCGCCGTTCTCGAAGACGATCGCGTCGCCACCGGCGTGCGGCCACTTCACGTCGAACTCGGTGAACGACGTGACCCGCGCCGTCGACTTCGTCGCGATGTCGTACTTCCAGAGGTTCCCTTTCCAGCCGTCGCGGTCGGAGAGGAAGTAGACCGATCCGCCGATCCACATCGGCTGCGTGTCGGTGCCCGGCCAGTCGGTGATCTTCTCGATCGCCCTCGAGGCGAGGTCGTAGACCCACACGTCCTGGGCCATCCCGCCCTTGTAGCGCTTCCAGGTGCGGAAGTCGCGGTGGATCCGGTTGTAGGCGATCTTCTTCCCGTCGGGCGAGAAGCTGATCGCGCCCGATTCGGGCAGCGGGAAGCGCTCGACGGGGCCTCCCCCGGGCGAGACGACGTACGGCTCGCCGACGAAGCCGCGGATCGGCCCCCGGAGGCCGCGGAAGAGGACCTTCCCGTCGGGCGTCCAACCGAGGATGAGGTTGTCCGGTCCCATCCGCTCGTTCTGGTCCGTCGAGGGGTACCAGGTGAGGCGACGCGGCTCGCCCCCCGTGGCCGGCATGACGTAGACGTCGGTGGTCCCGTCGTACTGCCCGGTGAAGGCGATCCACTTCCCGTCGGGAGAGAAGCGGGGGAAGAGCTCGAGGCCGTCCCCGGTCGTCAGGCGGCGCGCGGTGCCGCCCGAGGTCGGAACGGTCCAGAGGTCTCCCGCGTGGGAGAAGGCGATCGTGTCGCCGTGGACGTCGGGGAAACGGAGGAGCCGGGCGTCCTTCGTGATGTCCGTGGCGCCCTGGGCGGTCAGCGAGGCCGTAGGCAGGACCGCGAGGAGACCCGCGGTCAAAGCTGTCGCGAGGAGGCGTTGCATGCAGGGAGGTACGGACGAGGCCGCTGAGGGGTTTCGCTCACCTTCCCGTCGGCTGACCCATAGAATGCCCGGTCGTGGGACCGCGTATCGGGACCTCCGCCCACCCCTTCACGGCCGGTGGTCGCGCCTTCGCGCTCCACCGCGACGAGAACGGCGTGATGCACGCCGCCGCGGCGGACGACCTCGGGCTCGCCGTGGCGTACGGCTTCGCCCACGCGCACGACCGGGCGCTCCAGATGCTCCTCGTGAGGGTCATCGGCCAGGGGAGGCTCTGCGAGCTGCTCGACGACTCGCCCGCCTCCCTCGCCGTCGACCTCTTCATGCGGAGGAACCTCTTCGCGGCCTGCTCCGCCCAGGAGGCCCTGGCTCTCGACGGACGGGCGCGTGAGCTGGCCGAGGCCTACGCCGCCGGCGTGAACGCCCGCCTCGCTCGCGGCCGGCCCTGGGAGCTGCGGCTCCTGGGAGTCCCGGACGAGCCGTGGCGCCCCGCCGACACACTCCTCACGCTCCGGCTCATGAGCTTCGTCGGCCTCGCACAGGCGCAGGGAGACGCGGAGATCGTCCTCATCCAGGCGCTCCGCGCGGGCGTGGACCCGGCGAAGCTCACCCGCCTCTTCCGTCCCCACCTCGAAGGCCTCGACGAGGGGCTCCTCGACGCGATCCGGGCCGTGCGCCACGTGCCGTCCCTCGTCCCCGGTCTCCCGCCGCTCCCCGGGCTTCGCGCGAGCAACAACGTCGCCGTGGCGGGGCGCCTGTCGGCCTCGGGTTCCGCTCTCTACGCCAGCGACCCGCACCTCGAGGTGAATCGTCTGCCGGCCATCTGGTACGAGGTCGTCGGTGAGCTGCCCGACGGCGACTTCCGGACCGGCGTCACCGTGCCGGGTGTCCCGGGCCTCGTGATGGGGCGGACCCGAGCGATCGCGGGCGGATTCACCTACGGGTTCGCCGACACGATCGACTTCGTGATCGAGGACGTGAAGGACGGGCGATACCGCCGGGCGGGTGAGTGGCGTCCCCTGCAGGAACGGCGCGAGAGGGTCCTGCGGAAGAGGGGCGCGTCCCTGGACGTCGGCATCTTCGAGACGGACGCGGGCGTCCTCGAGACGCCCGACGGCGCGACGCGGGTCGAAGACGGCCTCTGGCTCTCACGCGCCTGGACGTGCCGCCGCGACGGCGGCGCCGCGTCGCTCGAGGCGATCCTCGACCTCTGGTCCGCCCCGGACATCGAGCGCGCGTCCGAGGCCGCGTCGCGCATCGCGATTCCGGCAAACTGGCTCTTTTCCGGAAGGGACGGCAGGGTCGCCGCACAGCAGTCGGGCCTCCTGCCGCGTCGCCGGCGCGGAACGGGCCTCCTGCCGCTCCGGGGCTGGGAGCCGGGGGACCTCGCCGACGGCACGCTTCCTCCGGCCGCCCTCGCCTGCGTTCTCGATCCTCCCGAAGGGCTTCTCGTCACCGCGAACGACAGCGGTCACGGCGCGTGGAAGCCCGTCGGCGTCACGCTCTCGATGGGGAGCGACAGGGCCGATCGCCTGCGGGAGCTCCTCGCCGCGAAGCTCTCGACAGGTCACGCGCTCGTGGCCGCGGACCTCGGGGACCTGCAGTCCGACCTCGTCTCCGGCCAGGCCCGGCGCCTTCTCTCGGCGCTCGACGCGGACCTGCCCGATCTCCCCGCGGTCCGCTTTCTACGCGCCTGGGACCGGCGCTACGACGCGGCGTCGACGGGTGCCGTCCTCTTCGAGAAGCTCTACGCGGCCCTCTGCGAGGGGCTCTTCGGCGAAGGCCTCTTCGGCGTCGAGGCGTGGCGGGCCCTCCGCGACGCCTCCCTCGTCCACCCGTTCTTCTTTCGCCTCTTCGACGACGTCCTCGCCCGCGAGGAGGGCCCCGAGTGGTTCGGCGACGGCGGGAAGGCCGCGTTCGTCTCCCGCATCGCGCGCGCGGCGCTCGACGGCGTCGACCCGGCCTCGCTTCCATCCTGGGGCGCGACGCGCCCCGTCACCATGCGCCACCTCCTCTTCGGCGGGAAGCTCCCTGCTCTGCTCGGTTTCGACCGCGGGCCGTTCCCCGTCGTCGGCGGCCGCGCGACCGTCGTCCAGGGCCAGGTCCTGACCCTCGCGGGGCGCGAGTCGGCCTTCTGCCCCTCCTGGCGCTTCGTGACCGACCTCGCGACCGACACGGCCGAGACCGCCCTCGCCGGAGGCCCTTCGGATCGCCGCTTCTCCCGCTGGTACGCGACCGACGTGAAGCGCTGGCTCGCCTTCGAGCGCAAGACCCTGAAGCCCTGAGTTCCGTGTGCCAGGCGTGCATTCGTGTATTGTTGAAAACAATACACGAATGCACGCCTGGCACGGAGCCTCGGAGCCTCACATCGCGATTCCAGGGATACGAGCGGCCAGGCGCCATATTCCCGGCGCGTTACCATCCCCGCCGGAGGATCCGATGAATCCACGTCCCCGGCGCTTTGCGCGCCTCTCGGCCCCCCTCGCAGCCGCCGCCGCCGCGGCCCTGCTCTCCTCCAACCCGGCCGCGGCCCAGACGAAGCTCCTCCGCTACCCCGACGTCCACGGCAGCCGCGTGGCGTTCTGCTACGGCGGCGACATCTGGACCGCGCCCGCCACGGGCGGTCTCGCCGCCCGCGTGACCGCGCACCCGGGGCAGGAGCTCTTCCCGAAGTTCTCGCCCGACGGGAAGTGGATCGCCTTCACCGGTCAGTACGAAGGTGACGAGCAGGTCTACGTCGTGCCGTCCGACGGTGGCGTTCCGAAGCGCCTCACCTGGTACCCGGCACGAGGGCCGCTGCCGCCGCGCGGCGGCATGGACAACCAGGTCTACGGCTGGACGCCCGACGGGGCGAAGGTCCTCTTCCGTTCGCTCCGCGACGCCGAGAGCGCGAAGGTGGAGTCGGCCCTCTACACCGTTCCGGTGACGGGCGGCCTCCCCGTGAAGCTCCCGATGTACACGGCCGGTGCCGGCGACTTCAGTCCCGACGGGACGAAGCTCGTCTACTCCCCCCTCTTCCGCGACTTCCGCACGTGGAAGCGCTACGAGGGGGGCTGGGCGCAGGACCTCTTCGTCTACGACCTCGCGGCCGGCACGTCGAAGGTCATCGCCCCGTCGAAGCGGACCGAGCGCGATCCGATGTGGGTCGGCGGAAGGATCTACTTCGTTTCCGACAGGGACGGAACGCTGAACCTCTACTCCGTCGACCCGTCGGGCGACGGTCTCGAGAAGCTGACGCAGTCGACGACGTGGGACGTCCGCTGGGCGAGCTCCGATTCCGCGGGCCGCATCGTCTACGAGCTCGGGGGCGAGCTGCGCCTCTACGACGTGAAGGCGAAGGCCGACACGGCGCTCGCCATCACCGTCCCGACCGACGGCCTCGCCTCGCGCCCCTCGCGGGTCCCCGCCGACAAGCGGATCGAGGCCTTCAGTCTCTCCCCGAAGGGTGAGCGCGCCCTCTTCGTCGCCCGCGGCGACGTCTTCACCGCGCCGATCGAGAACGGGCCGACGCGCAACCTGACCCGCTCCTCGAACGCCCACGACAAGCACGCCACCTGGTCTCCCGACGGCAAGACGATCGCGTACGTCTCCGACCGGACGGGCGAGGAGCAGATCTGGCTCGCGGCGCAGGACGGCTCCGGCAAGCCCGAGCAGCTGACGACGACCTTCGGATCGATGCTCTCGGCCCCGGCCTGGTCGCCCGACGGCGCCCGCCTCGCGCTCTCGGACAAGGACGGGAAGCTCTACGTCGTGACCGTGGCCGGAAAGAAGGTCGTCGAGATTGCCGACGACCGCTTCGGCGGGATCTCCGACTACGCCTGGTCGCCCGACGGCGCGCACCTGGCCTTCTCCATGGGCGAGCACACCGGGATGCGGGTCCTCCACGTCTGGAGCGTGGCGGACGGCAAGGCGAGGCGGGTGACGAGCGAGCTCTTCTCGTCGAGCTCGCCCGCCTGGGACCCCGAGGGCAAGCTCCTGTACTTCTTCTCGAACCGCGAGTTCGCCCCGCAGATCTCGGACATCGAGTGGAACTACGCGGGCAATCGCAGGACCGGGATCTTCGCCCTCGCCCTCCGGAAGGACGTCGCGAGCCCCTTCGCGCCCGAGAGCGACGAGGTGAACGCGGGCGACGCGAAGGACGGGAAGAAGGACGCGGAGAAGAAGGACGACGAAGACGAGAAAGACGCCACCGGCACGAAGAAGAAGGACGGAAGAAACGGGAAGACGGACGTCGCGAAGGCGCCGAAGCCCGTCGTCATCGAGTGGGACGGTCTCGCCTCGCGCGTCGTCCGCGTCCCGGTGGAGGCCGACAACCTCGACGGCCTCGCGGTGACGAAGACGGCGCTTCTCTACGCGAAGGAGGGGGCCCCGTTCTACGGGCGTGACAGCGACCGGAAGACCTCGCTCGCGATCTACGACCTGAAGGAGCGCGAGGAGACCGAGCTCGTCGCCGACGTCGACGGCTGGGCCGTGTCGGACGACGGGAAGAAGGTCCTCGTGCGCGGTGGCGGCAAGGAAAAGGGCTTCAAGCTCTGGGACGTCAAGCCGAAGGCCAAGGACCCGAAGAGCGTCTCCACGAAAGAGCTGGTGGTCGACCGCGTCCCCGCCGAGGAGTGGACGACGATCTTCGACGAGGTCTGGCGCCGCTACCGCGACTTCTTCTACGTCCGGAACATGCACGGCTACGACTGGAAGGCGATCGGCGCGCGCTACAGGCAGCTCCTGCCGTACGTCTCCCACCGCTCCGACCTGACCTATCTCCTCGGCGAGATGGTGGCCGAGCTGAACGTCGGCCACGCCTACATCGAGGAAGGGGATATCGAACGCCCCGCGCGGGCGAAGGTGGGTCTGCCCGGTGCGCGGTTCGAGCTCGACGCGAAAGCGGGGCGCTACCGCATCGCGACGATCTTCCGCGGGCACAACGAGGAGGAGAAATACCGTTCGCCGCTCACGGCGGTCGGCGTCGACGCCCGCGTCGGCGACTACGTCCTTGCCGTCGACGGCGACGAGCTGAAGGGAGACGACAACCCCTACCGCCTCCTCCAGCACAAGACGCACCCGGTCACCCTCATGCTGAACGGGAAGCCGACCTTCGAAGGGGCGCGCAAGGCGACGTACGAGCCGGTGGAGAGCGAGGCCTCCCTCCTCTACCTCGACTGGGTCCTCGGCAACCACGAGAAGGTGACGAAGCTGAGCGGCGGCCGGGTCGGGTACCTGCACATTCCCGACATGGGCGCCCCCGGCATCTACGAGTTCCTCAAGTGGTACTACCCGCAGATCCGCAAGGAAGGGCTCGTCGTCGACGTCCGCTCCAACGGCGGCGGCAACGTCTCGCAGTGGATCCTCGAGCGGCTCGACTCGAAGCTCCTCGGGACCCGCTTCGGGATGGCGAGCGACGAGCCGGGAACCTATCCCGGCAGCGTCTTCCACGGGCACCTCGCGGCGCTCATCAACGAGACGTCCGCGTCGGACGGCGACATCTTCCCGGCGCGCTTCCGCAAGGCGGGGCTCGGCCCGCTCATCGGCAAGCGGACCTGGGGCGGCGTCGTCGGCATCTCGGGCCGCGGTCCGCTCCTCGACGGAGGGCAGGTCTTCGTGCCGCAGCAGGCGACGAACGACGTGGACGGGAGCTACATCATCGAAGGTCTCGGCGTCGTGCCGGACATCGAGGTGGAGAACGACCCGGCGTCGGTGGCAGCCGGGCGGGATCCGCAGCTCGAGCGGGGCGTGGCGGAGGTCCTGAAGGCGATCGAGAAGGAACCCATGACGCTCCCGAAGAGGCCCGCGGACCCGGTGAAGACGAAGTAGGCCGTTGTGAAAGGGCCGGCGGCAGGTCAGCGCCTGCCGTCGGCCAGGCGGGCCTCGGCGATCACGAACAGCCCGTCGGCGCGGCGGGGAAGGTCGAGCCACGAGGGGAGAATCCGGGCCTCCCGCGCGGAGAAGAGGGGAATCCAGGGGAGCTCGGCGTCGAGAAGATCCGAGAGGACGCGGAGCCTCTCGAGGCGATCTTCCGGACGGGTCGCCGCCGTGAGGTCGGCGAAGGCGAGATCCACGGCGGAGCTCGAGAAGCCGGTCCGGTTGAGCGAGCCGAGACCGCGGGAGAGGTCCTTCGTGTGGAAGGCGTTCCGGAGCGCCTGTCCAGCGTCCTGACCGACATACCAGCTGTAGAGGTAGAGCGAGCTGTGGCCGTCGATGCGCGCCACGAACTCGTCGGAGGTGTGGAGCGCGACGCGGAGCCGGATGCCGGCCTCCGCGGCCTGTCGCGCGAGGATCACCGCGGTCCGGTGCCCGTTCGGGTTGACGTCGAGATCGGTGTCGAATCCACGGGGGAGGCCGGCGAGCGCGAGGAGGCGACGCGCCTCCGCGAGATTTCGCCCGGAGGCGGTTCGCTTCGGGTCGAAGCCGAAGGCCCCCGGCGGGATGAGCTGTCCCGACGGCGTCCCTCCGGCGACGAGCCCGGTCCTCACCAGCTCCGGGAGGTCGATGGCGAGGCGGAGGGCGCGTCGCACGCGGACGTCTCCGAGCGGGCCGGGGTCCGCGGAGAAGCCGACGGCGAGGTACGAGAGGCCGCCCGATTCCGTCACGACGACGCGGTAACGCGGATCGTCGCGGACCTCCTCGACCATCGCAGGGGTCGGGTCGATCACGGCCGCGACCTCGCGGCGGCGCAGGAGCCTGAGGCCTTCCGCCGGGCTGGAGAAGCGCCGGAAGACGACTTCCTCGAGGAGGGGGTGCGGGTGACCGGGGCGGGGGTGTCGCCTGAGGAGAACCCGGTCCGGCGTCTGGGCGACGATCCGGAATGGCCCGGAGCCCTGGAAAGCCTCGCCCGTCTTCCGCGGGACGAAGACGGCAGAGACGGTGAGAAGGAAATCCTCCGCGGGCTTATGGGTCCGAAACTGGACTGTCCTCTCGTCGAGGACCTCGATCGACTTAAGGTCGGCGAGGGCTGCGAGAGAGCCGCGCGAAGTCCGCGAGGCGTGGGCCGCGTCGACGACGTCCCGGCCCGTCACGGGCGTGCCGTCGTGGAACAGGGCATCCCGGGAGATGCGGAAGACCCAGGTCTCGGGGTTCGGGTTCGTCCAGCTCTCGGCAATCGCCGGCCGGATGCCGAACGCCGTCTCCTCGGCGAGCGGCTCGTAGATGGCGGTGAAGATGCTTCGCGCCACGAGGCGCGAGTCGGCGAACGGATCGAGAGTCGCCGGGAGGAGGGGGACGAGGACCTCGAGCGTCCGTTCCGGAGACGTCTTCCGGCAGGCCGCCCCGGGAACGAGCAGGGTGGCGACGACCAGTGCCACGACGCCCGGCACCGCCCCGGACCGCCCGAGCGCACGACCCAGGCGATCCGGCGTGAATCTCGCCGGGCGCCTCGTCCGCGGTGGCCGGACCTCTTCGGTGTCCCTCACTTCGATGGCAGCAGCTCCTGCACCAGGGCGCCCGCTCCGTCCACCCGCTCCATCATCCAGAGCGCGTAGCGCAGGTCGACGTTCACGTTCCGCGAGCGTTCGGGGTTCCATCCGAAATCGCCCGCCACGTTCTCCCATACCCGGTCGAAGTTGAGGCCGACGACCTCGCCGCTGCCGTTCATCGTCGGGCTTCCCGAGTTGCCCCCGGTCGTGTCGCCGTCGGTCAGGAAGCCGACCGGGACGCTCCCGAGAAGCGGATCGGCCCACCGGCCGAAATCCGCGGCGCGGGCCGCGTCGAGGACCTTCTTCGGCGTGGCGAACGGCTCGGCGCCGCGTTCCTTCTCGAGGACGCCCTTCAACGACGTCCTGGGCGTGAACGTCACCGCCTCGCGCGGGGAGTAGCCCTTCACCGTGGCGAAGGAAACGCGGAGCGTCGAGTTCGCGTCGGGGTAGATGGCCTTCCCTTTCGATTTGCGGAGCGCCTCCAGGGCCGAGAGGTAGCGGGGTCGCCAGACGAGGAGGGCTCCGTCCGTCTCCTTCCGCGCAGCGCGGAGAGCGACGAGGTAGGGGTGGAGCGCGACGGCGAGCTTCAGGTACGGGTCGTTCGACGCGGCGAGCGCGGTCCAGGAAGCGTCGACGTTCGCGAGGCGCACCGTCTCGTCGCCGAGCGCCGTGGCCGCGTCCATCTCCGAGAGCTTCGCCTCGATCGCCTCGACGGCCGCCTCCTTCCCGAAGGCCGCGTCGAAGGCGCCCACGGGTCTCTCGCGCGACGCGGCCTGCGTCTTCGAGACGAGATACGCGAGCGCCTTGCGCGCGGCGGAGGGGGCGAGGGACCGCGTCACGTCCCTCTCGCGCTGCCGGGCGCGGTCGAGATCGCGCTCCTGGTAGCCCGCCTCGCGTTCCAGGTCGGGCTTGCGCCGCTCGTCCGCGCGCCGGACGGCGGAGAGGGCAGAGCCGAGGACCGACGTGAGCTTCTCGATCTCCTCGAGGAAGAAGCGCCGGTCCTGCCCGGCCCGGTCGGCCGCGAGGATCCTTTCCAGCTCGGCCGGGGCAACGGCCCAGTCGGCGGGGAGGTCCTTCCGGCTCGCGAGGAACCCGGCCAGCTCCTTCGCCTCGGCTTCGGCCTTCGCGAGGACGCCGTTGCGCGCGAGCCCCTCGACCTGCCCGCGCGCGTTCGTCTCGCCGTTGCCGTAGCTCTTGATCGCCGAGGCGACACGCAGCCCGGTGTCGGGGTCCTTCCTGCCTTCGGTTTCGAGGATCGCGATGAGATCCGAGAACGTCCTGCCGCGGAGCGGGTAGAACCACTTCTCCTGGTTCGCGACGGCAGACGGAGTCAGGTAGCGCTGGGTCCGGCCGGGGTACCCGGCGATCATCACGACGTCGCCCTCGGCGATCCCCTTCGAGGCGACCTTCAGCCAGGTCTTCGGCCGGTACGGCACGTTCTCCTTCGAGAAGGGCGCGGGCTTGCCGTCGGGCGAGACGTAGACCCGGAGGACGGTGAAGTCCCCCGTGTGGCGCGGCCACCGGAAGTTGTCCTCCTCGCCGCCGAAGTCGCCGACGCCGCGCGGCGGCGCGTAGACGAGCCGGACGTCGCGGAACTCGACCTGCTCCATGAGCCGGAACGTCCGGCCGTCCTCGAACGCCGCCACGGCGCAGCGCCGGTCGGGCGCCTTCTCGCACTCGGCGACGATCTCCTTCTTCGCTCGCTCGACCGCCTCGAAGCGTGCGGCGTCACCCTTCGCCTTCGCGAAGGCGCTCTTCGGCCCGCGCACGCGATCCGTCACGTCGACGAGGCGCGAGAGGATGAGGACCCGTCCGGCCCCTCCCCGCGCCTCGACCTCCTCGGCCCGCGTCCGCGCGACGAAGCCGTCGCGCAGGTAGTTCTTCTCGGGCGTCGAGGCGAGCTGGATCGCCGAGAAGGCGCAGTGGTGGTTCGTCAGGAAGAGCCCTTCCTCCGAGACGAGCGCCCCCGTGCAGCCCCCGAGGCCGAGGACCGCGGTGAGGAGGCCGCCGCCCTGGCCGTCCCAGAGGTCCTTCGCCGTCACGGCGAGCCCGCGGCTCGACAGCTCGCCCCAGCGGGCCGTGCCGAGCGTGGCGAGGGCCTCGGGGGGCCACTGTCCCTCGTCGGCGGAAGCGGGGGAGGGGACCGGGAGGAAGGCGGAAGCGCAGAGGAGGAGGAGGGCGGAGCGGAGGCGCGGCGTCATGATTTTTGTCCGGCGGCATCGTAGCCCTCCGGACGCCGCCGCGCCTCCCCGCGGGTCGCTACTTCGTCGCTTCGGCGAAGAAGGCCTTCATCGCCTCCCACGAGCGCCGGTCGGCCCTCTCGTTGTACGCGGCCCCCTTCGACGGGTCGTTCCCGGCGCCCGGATTCGTGAAGGCGTGGACGGCGTCGGCGTAGAAGACCATCTGCCAGTCGACCTTCGCGTCGGTCATCTCCTTCTGGAACGCGGCGACCTCCGCCGGAGGGACGAACGGGTCGGCCGCGCCGTGGAGCGCGAGGATCGGGCACCTGACGTTCTTCGCGTCGGCGGGGTCCTTCGTCCCGAGGCCGCCGTGGAAGGAGACGACGCCCGCGAGCGGCGCGCCGCTCCGGGCGAGCTCGATGGCGGTCGTCCCGCCGAAGCAGTAGCCGATGGCGAGGACCTTCGACGCATCGACGCGGGGGTTCTTCGAGAGCGTGTCGAACGCGGCGCGGACGCGGGCCCGGAGCGCCGGGAGGTCTCCCTTGTACTTCCCGGCGAGCGCCCCCGCCTCCTTCGCGTCCTTCGGGCGGATCCCCTTCCCGTAGACGTCGGCCGCGAGCGCCACATAGCCGAGCTCGGCGAGCTGCTTGACGCGCCGCCGCGTCTCGTCGCCGACGCCCATCCAGTCGTGGACGACGACGACGCCCGGGCGCTTCCCCTTCGCCGCGTCGTCGTACGCGAGGAACCCCTCGCAGACCTGGTCTCCGTCCTTGTACTCGACGACTTCGGTCTTCACGGCCGCGGCGGCGGGGAGCGCGGCGACGGCGGCGAGGGCAAGCAAGGGCAGATAGAGGGAAAGAGTGCGCATGGGGAGGCTCCTCCTCGAGCGGGCCGTTCGTTCGGGCCGGAAAATAACCGAAACCGGGCGATTTTGAAACGCGATGTCAGAATTTCGCCTTCCAGGGCGCCAGCCCGGGTCTACCCTGATCCCTCCGTTCGAGGCGGGTCACGCGGGGCGAGGGATCTTCCGGAGCCGCATTTCCTGCGGGAAACGCTTGAGCCCTTCCCTCTGCCAGTGCTCGGCCCCCTCCCGGTCCCCCGCGATCGCAAGGGTCCGGATGGCGTAGAGGTACGAGTCGACGGTGCCATTGACCGCGATCATCTGCTCGACCGTCTTTCGCGCGTCCGGCAGGCGGTTCTGCGCTGCAAACACGACGATGAGGGAGCTCCAGGCGTTGAGGGTCGACGGGAAGAAGCGGATCTCCTCTTTGAACTCCGCCTCGGCCTCTTTGTGCCGGTCCGTCCGGGCGAAGATGTCCCCACGAAGAAGGTGAAGACCAGCGTGGGGAATCGAGCGGGCAGAACGCGGGAGCGCCTTGTCCGAGTACTCGAGCGCCTTCGCGAAGTTCCCTCTCTGGACCTCGACCCGTGCCAGCGTCAGGTATCCACGGTTCTTGTTCGTTTCCGACGGGAGCGACGCCAGGGCGGCGGCCTCGGCTCCTTTCAGGTCTCCGAGCGCGAGACAAGCGCGCGCGAGAATCTCGTCTCCGGCCGGATCACCCATCTGTTTCGCCAGCTCGGCATGCCTCTTCCCTTCCTCGAGCTTTCCCATCTGCAGGCAGTGATTTGCCGTGGAGCGAACGTACTGAGTGGAGCCCGGGGGACCGAGCTCGATCGTCTTCTTGAGCGCGGAGACGGCCTCGTCCGTCCGTCCGAGGTTCGCCAGTGCCTGCGCGTAGAGCTCCCAGATATCGAGCATCCGGGGGTTCTCCTTGAGCAGCTTCTCGGCGATCGCCACGGTGATGTCCGGATTCCCCGCGTTGAATTCGTGCAGTGCGGCCTTCATCAGCCCGACGGTCTCGATATGGTCTTTCGGATCGTCGAGAGGCCCATCCCCCGCCGTGGCCCCGGAACTGATGTAGCCGAGCGAGGCCAGCTTCTTCGCCATCTCCGGGTCGACCGCCGACGGCGCCGCGAAGGACGTCCGGAGCTTCTCCATCTCGATCCGCATCGCCCGAAACGCGTCGGGCTTCCCTTCCACCAGGTTCACCTTCTGTCCCGGGTCGCTTTTCAGATCGAAGAACTCCGGCCTGGGCGCTTCGATGTAGTGCCACCGGTCGTCGAGAAGGGCACGGAGCTCGCTCCAGCCGAAATGAATTCGCGGGAAGAAGGTCTCCGCGTAGATCCGGCGGTCCGGAAGGGCGATGCCGTCCGCGACGTCGATCACCGAAACGGTTCCTGCGGGGGCCACGAATCCCTGGAGGCCCACCGCCTGTCCGACGGTCGTGAAGACGTCGGACAGCTGGACGGGGACCGAGACGGATGGGCTCACGAGGGCCTCGCCCCTGGGAAGCTTGACGAGGAGGGGAACCTGAAGGACCTCCCGGTAAAGGAAGACCCCGTGCTCGTCTTCGCCATGGTCTCCGAGCCCCTCGCCGTGGTCGGAAAGGAGAATGACGAGGGCCCGGTCGTAGATTCCCTTCGCCTTCAGAAAGTCGAGAAACCTGCCTGTGATGGCGTCGACCGTGGCGATTTCGCCGTCGTACGGATTCGAGTACCGGCTCTTGAACGGCTCGATCGGCTCGTAGGGACTGTGGGGCTCGTAGAGGTGGAGGAACGCGAAGAAGGGGCGGTCCTTCTTTCCCTCGATCCACGCTTCCATGGAGGCCTCGGCGTCGTCTCCGGGACGCTGGACGCTGCCGAACGCCTGGAAGGGGCGGCTCGCGAAGATGTCGTCGTCCCAGAGATCGAAGCCGCGGCCGATACCGCTGTTGCCGTTCATGACGCGGCTCGTCACCGCGCCACCCGTGGCGTAACCCGCCTTCCTGAGGAGCTCCGCCAGCGTCGGCACCCTCGGGTTGACGGTGTACCCCAGGTTGTCGTGGACCCCGTTCTTGTCGGGGAGGAGGCCGGTGAAGAGAGAGGCGTGGGAGGGAAGGGTCAGCGGGACGTGCGACCAGGCGTTCTCGAAGAGGATCGAGTCGGCGCGCAGGGCGGAGAGCGCGGGCGTTTCGACGCCTCCATATCCGTAGAATGGGAGGTGGTCCGACCGGAGAGTGTCTATCGAGATCAGAATGACCGGCGCATTCGGGAAGACGCGAGGGGCCGTCTTCCTTTTCCCGTTCCCGGGGCCGCAGGCAGAGGGAAGAAGGAGAAGAAGCAGCAGCGCGGGAATCAGTCTCGCGAAGGCGCCCATCCTGGATATCGGGCTCCGGCCATTCATCGGGCGGGAGTCTAGTTCTACTTTCCGGCGCCCGAGCTGCCGGGCAGAACGTCCCCGGTCGCTGGCACGCTTCTTCCAGACCATCTACGAACTGTGATCGAAGTCCCACGAAATCACGTCCGCGTGCGAGCCAACTGGAACCGTAAATGGAGGCGCTACTTCGCTTTATGTTCCCCGTAGGGGGCGGGGGCCGATTCCATGAGAAACTCCCTATCTCCACTTTCTTGAATCCCGTCCAAAAATTGGAGGGGATCTGGTCATTTCGGAATGAACTCAGGTGAGGGTCGATCTTAAGGAGGAAAGGAGGCCTGACAGGCACGGAGCTCTACTCTGTCGTATTGGAGTGTCAACCAGGTGGTTCTGACCATAAGAAGATTTTCAATCTTGGAGGAAAGACGAATGCGAAATAACAGAGCTTGGTTCGTACTACTGGCGCTGCCGCTGCTGCTGGCAACCCAGGTCTGGGCGCAGGGCATCCCGACCGGGACGATCAACGGGCGCGTCTCCGAAGCGGAAGGCCTGGCCCTTCCGGGCGTGACGATCACGGCGAAGTCCCCTGCCCTGCAGGGCTCCCGTACGGCCGTGACGAACGTCAACGGCGACTTCGTCATGCCGAACCTGACCCCGGGCGACTACACACTGACCTTCGTGATGCCGGGCTTCACCACTGTGACCAGGACCGCGAAGGTCTCCGGCTCGCAGCAGGTCGCCGTGAACGCCAAGATGTCGATCAGCGCGGTCGCCGCCGAGGCGACGGTCGTGGCGCAGAGCGAGACGGTGTCCCAGACGGCTCAGGCCGCCTCGACGTACACCGCCGACGTGACGTCCAAGCTGCCGGTCACCCGTAACTACCTCTCCACGGTCGCCCTGAGCGCGGGCGTCAACTTCAACTTCTCCGCGGCCGCCCCGAGCATCAGCGGCTCGGCGTCCTTCGACAACGTCATGACGGTCAACGGCGTCAACCTGCAGGACCCGGTCCGCGGGACCCAGACGAACCTCTTCATCGAGGATTCGATCCAGGAAACGACGACGATGACCTCCAGTGTCTCCGCCGAGTACGGCCGCTTCACGGGTGGCGTCATCAACGCCATCACGAAGCAGGGCGGCAACACCTTCTCCGGCTCGCTCCGCGCCACGCTCAACAACAACGACTGGCGGGCGCAGCCCCCGATCCCGGCAAATCTGACCGACAAGGTCATTCCCACCTACGAGGCCACCCTCGGCGGGCCGATCTGGAAGGACAAGGTCTGGTTCTTCGCTGCCGGCCGTATGGTCGACAACGAGACCATCCGGTCGACCGTCGCCCCCGCGGCCAACGGATACACGGAAATGACGGAAGACCGGCGGTACGAGGGGAAGCTGACGATCTCCCCCTTCCAGAACCACACGGTGACCGGCACCTACACGAACCAGAACTCCAAGCAGAGCAACTACGGTTTCACCGGTCTCCCCCAGTTCGACGACCCGCGGATCCGTTACTCGCGGGAGCTCCCGACGGACGTCCTGGCGATCAACTACAACGGCGTCATCACGTCGAACTTCTTCGTCGAGGCCCAGTACTCGAAGAAGACGTTCCAGTTCCTCAATTCCGGCGGAACCAACTCGGATCTGGTCGATGGGACGCCGATCCTCTCCGCGGCTCAGGGTTACGCCCAGTTCTGGGCGCCGTACTTCTGCGCCAGCTGCCCCGGTGGGGGTGAGGCGCGCGACAACGACGACATCCTGGCGAAGGGTACGGTCTTCATCTCGACGAAGAGCCTCGGCTCGCACAGCGTCGCGTTCGGCTACCAGAACTTCGGCATCCAGCGCACGGGGAACAACTGGCAGTCCCCGACCAACTACGTGCTCAACTCCACGGACGTCCAGAACGTGGGCGGAACGCTGTACCCGGTCGTCGACGAGGGCACCGCGCTCGTCTTCTTCCCGATTCTCCAACGAGTCACAGGGTTCCGACATCCGGACGTGGTCGATCTTCGTCAACGACACCTGGAGGCTCAACAACAACCTGTCGTTCAACCTCGGTGTCCGCTACGACAAGAACGACGCGACGGACACCATGGGCGCGGTGGTGGCGGACGACTCGGCCTTCAGCCCGCGCCTGTCGGCGACCTACGACGTCAAGGGCGACGGAAAGATGCGCCTGAGCGCCAGCTACTCGAAGTACGTTGGCCAGATCCAGGAGACTCAGGCGGGAGCCGCCAGCTCGGCCGGCAGCCCGGCTTCCTATTACTACTACTGGACCGGAAAGAGCTACAACCAGCCCGGGCAGGCTCTCACCCCGACCGCCACCGTGCTGCGCGAGATGTTCGCGGCCTGGGGCATCAACGGGATCAACATGTTCCCGCCCAACACGACCGCCGACATCATTGCCGTCCCGGGCGTCAACGTCCAGATCCGTGGCGGCCTCTCCTCGCCGTACGCGAACGAGTACGTCCTCGGAATCGGCGGAACCGTCGGCCAGAACTTCATCTACCGCGTGGACGGCGTTCGCCGCGAATTCAAGAATTTCTATTCGCAGAAGCAGGACACGTCCACGGGCAAGGTCACGGATTCTCTCGGCAACGTCTACGACCTCGCGATCGTCCAGAACTCCAACCTGCCCACGCGTGAGTACACGGGTCTCCACACGGCCCTCTCCTACCGGTGGAATGCTCTGAGCCTCGCCGGCAACTGGACCTGGTCGCACCTCCTTGGCAATACCAACGGGGAGAACACGGGTGGTGGCTCCACCCGGATCGGCTTCGAGAGCTACCCCGAGTACCTCGACCTGAAGTGGAACGCCCCCAACGGCAGCCTCGCTTCGGACCAGCGCCATCGCGTCCGCATCACCGCTGCGTACGACTTCAACCTGGGTCCCGTCGCCATCACCCCGGGCGTCATCCAGGCCTTCGACAGCGGCACGCCGTACGGCGCCATCGGCACCGGCACCCAGGGAGCCCCGGTGGCGGCGTACGTCACCAACCCGGGATACGTCAGCCCTCCCGCCCGGAGCACCTACTACTACACCGCGCGCGACGCCTACAAGACCGATGACATCTGGCGGACCGACCTTTCCCTGAACTTCTCCGGCAAGATCGGCCCCATCGAGATCTTCGTGCAGCCGCAGGTGTGGAACCTCTTCAACGCCCAGGCCGTCATTGCGGTCAACCAGTCGGTCTCGACCGGCCAGGGCACGACCGCGAACAGCGCGGGCCTCAAGGGCTTCAATCCCTTCACCGATACGCCGATCGAGTGCCCGCAGACGGCCGTGGCGGCCGAGTGCAAGGCGCTGGGCGCGAACTACAAGAAGGGCGTGAACTTCGGCAAGCCGACCGCCACGGGTTCGTACCAGATCCCGCGTCAGTTCTACGTCACGATGGGAATCCGCTTCTAACAACTCTCTTCCCTTTGTTTTCCGCCCTGGCCCTTTTCGGGCCAGGGCTCTTTTTTTTTGACCTGGAGGTGGAGGCCCTCCGGGGATCGAGAAGGTCCGGAGGGGTCCATGGCCGGCTGGAGGGAATACCGGGCCGGACGCTATCCTCCAGCCCGACATGCGAACTGCCCCCTCCGGTCGTCTCGTGCTCCTCGCCGGCCTGGTCGCCCTCGCCACGTCGCCCGCGTGCGGTCGAGGAAAGCCCGCGCCCGCCGACCACCGCTTCCCGAACGCGCCCGTCGTCCTGATCTCGGTCGACACGCTCCGGTCGGACCGGCTGCCGATGTACGGGTACACGAAGGTCCGGACCCCTGCCCTGGACTCGCTTCGGAAGGACTCCGTCCTCTTCGAGAGGGCCTGGTCTCACGTCCCCCTGACGCTCCCGTCCCACGCCTCGCTCTTCACCGGCCTGGAACCGGGGAGCCACGGGGTCCTCGACAACTCGGGCTACCGGCTTGCCGCGGGGGACCCGACGCTCGCCGAGCTGCTGAAGAAGGCGGGCTACGCCACGGGCGGGGCGATCTCGGCGGCCGTCCTCGGGTCGGCGAGCGGTATCGGCCGGGGTTTCGATTTCTACGACGAGAAGGTCCAGGGAACGGGCCCCGTGTCGATGCTCGATTTCGTCGAGCGCCCCGGGAACGAAACAGCCGGGCTCCTCCTCGGCTGGATCCGGCAGAACTCTTCACGCCCCTTCTTCGCTTTTCTCCACACGTACGAGCCCCACGCGCCCTACGAGGCGCCGGAGCCGTACCGGTCGCAGTATCCCGACCGCTACGATGCGGAGGTCGCGGCCACGGATGGCATCGTCGGCACGTTTCTCGACGAGCTGAAGAAGATGGGGATCTACGACCGGGCGCTCGTCATCTTCCTCTCCGACCACGGCGAAGGGCTCGGCGACCACGGGGAGGAGCAGCACGGCATCTTCCTCTATCGCGAGTCGATCCAGGTGCCTCTCGTCGTCAAGCTGCCGGGGCAGGCCCTTGCCGGAACGTCCGTCGGCGCTCCCGTCCAGCTCACGGACGTCTTCCCGACGATCGGCGGCGTCCTCGGCCTGTCCGGCTTCCCCGAGCGTCCCGGCACCGTCTCCCTTGTCGCGCTCGCCGCCGGAGCGCCAGCCCCCGCGCGCCGCATCTTCGCGGAGAACTTCAGCCCGCGAATCCGGCTCGGGTGGAGCGAGCTGCGGTCCCTCGTCTCGGAGGGGCACCAGTACATCGAGGCCCCGGTCCCGGAGTTCTACGACCTCGTGAACGACCCGGCGGAGAAGGAGAACCTGGCAAGCCGGAAGCCGCCTGAGCTGCGCGCCATGGTCGTGGAGACGGAGCGGCGCCGGACGGCCCTTCGTGCACCCGCGGCAGTCGACCCGGAGATGGCGAAGAAGCTGCAGGCCCTCGGCTACCTGACCGGGACGCCTCGGGAGGAGGGGGGCGCCCGGCCCGACCCGAAGGACGGCATCAGGAGCCTCGCGCGGCTTCAGCAGGCCGCCGAGCTTCACACGGCAGGGAGGAGCGCCGAAGCCGTGCCGATCCTCCGCGAGGTCCTCGCCGCGAACCCGCGTCTCGTCGACGGCTGGGAGATCCTGTCGAGCGCGCTCGAGAGGGAAGGGCGCACGGACGAGGCCCTGGCCGCGCTGAAGAAGACCGTGGCGCTCTCGCCGCCGGGTCGATCCAACTACCTCGTCGACGTCGCGAGTCTCGCCCTCCGGGCCGGCCACGCGGAGGACGCCCGGCGCCATGCGGAGCTGGCACGGGACCTCGGCGATCCGCGGGCGTACGTGGTCCTGGGCCGTCTCGCCCTGCGCGAGGGGAAGCTCTCCGCGGCGCTCGGGGTGATCGACGAGGGGTTGAAGCGCTTCGCTTCGTCTCCTCCGGCCGGGCTCCACGTCCTCCGGGCAGAGGTCTTCGGCCGGCAGGAGAAGCTCGCCGAGGCGGAAGCGGAGTACCGGCGGGAGCTCGAGGCACATCCTCGGAGCCTCGATGCGTTTTCCGGGCTTGCGATCGTCGCGGCCTCCCGGGGCGACATCGCCGAAGCCGCGAAGCGCGTCGAGGCGATGGTGAGGGCCCTCCCGACCGCGGAAGCGTACCGGACGGGAGTCGTCAGCCTCAGGAGTTTCGGGAGGATCGACCAGGCCCGTGCGCTCCTGGCCGAGGGGCGGCGCGCGTTTCCCCTCGACGCGCGCCTCGCCCGCGAGGAAAGCGCGCTCGCAAACCCGGAGAGGGATCGCTGATGCGTCGCCGCCCCACGTGGGGCGCCGCAGTGGCGGCCCTCCCGCTCCTTTCGCTTCTCCTGCTCCCGGCCTGCTCCCGGAAGACGAAGGAGCTCGCCGCCCGGCTGGAAGGCCCCCCCGTCACTCCCGGCGCCCCCGTCGTCCTGATCTCGATCGACACGCTTCGCTCCGACCGCCTCCCGGCCTACGGCTACACGAAGGTGAGGACCCCGCACCTCGACCGCTTCGCGGCCGACGCGTGGCTCTTCGAGAAGGCGTGGGCGCCGACGCCGATGACCCTCCCGTCGCACACCTCGATGCTCACCGGGATGCTCCCGCCCGAGCACGGCGTGAGGAACAACTCGGGGTTCGTCTTCCGTGGCGAAACCCACCCGAGCCTTCCGCGTCTCCTGAAGGAGCAGGGCTACGCCACGGGGGCAGCCGTATCGACGTACGTCCTGAGGCGGGAGACGGGGCTCGGGGCGCTCTTCGACTACTACGAGGACTCGGTGTCCGTGACGCCGGGCGTCGCGACGGTGCGCTACCAGCGCCCGGGGGAAAAAACCGCGGCCTTCGCGAAGGAGTGGATCTCCGCTCACGCCGGGGGGCCGTTCTTCTTCTTCTTTCACATCTTCGAGCCGCACCTTCCCTACGAGCCCGCAGCGCCGTTCCTCGCCGAGTACGGCGCGACGTACGAGGCCGAGGTGGCGACGGCCGACGCCATCGTGGGGGACGTCCTCGAGCACCTGCGGTCGCTCGGCCTCTACGACAGGGCGATCGTCATCGTGACGTCGGACCACGGCGAGGGTCTGGGCGAGCACGGCGAAGAGCAGCACTCGCTCCTGCTCTACCGCGAGGCGATCCAGGTCCCGCTCCTCGTCAAGCTTCCAGGGAGCCGTGGCGGCGGGAGCCGCGTGGCCGCGCCGGTGCAGCTCTCCGACATCCTCCCCACGGTCACCGGCTCGCTCGGTATTCCGACGCCCGCGGGGGTGAGCGGAACGTCGCTCTTCGCGGCCGGGGCGAAGGGAGCCGCCGTCCGGACGATCTACGGCGAGACGCTCTATCCGCGCCTCCAGCTCGGGTGGGCCGACCTGAGGAGCGTCGTCGACGATCGCTGGCACTACATCCACGGCCCGCGTCCCGAGCTCTACGACCTCGTGGCCGACCCCGGAGAGAAGAACGATCTCGTGAAGCCGGAACGGGCGACGGCGGCGAACCTCGCAAGGGCCCTCCTCCGCTTCCCGCAGGGGAACGAGAAGCCGGCGCAGGAGGACGAGGAGACGCTGAAGCGCCTCGCGGCCCTCGGCTACATCGGCAGCCTGCGCGACCGGGCCGGCGGAGCCGACCTCCCGAACCCCGTCGACAACATCGCCAGCCTCCGTCGGATGGAAGAGGGGTGGCGCCTCGCCGGAATCGGGCAGACGGAGCGGGCCATCGAGCACCTCACCGCGATGGTCGCGGAGAACCCCGGGATGACGGAGGCGTGGATCAAGCTCGCCGAGCTGCAGGCCGACGCGGGGAAGGACGACGACGCGGCCGCCACGTACCGGCAGGTGCTCGACCGCTCGCCGGTTCCTCTCCCCGACATCGCGATCTCCCTCGGCGTCGTCGAGCTGCGCCGGAAGCTCTTCGACGAGGCCGAGCGGCTCGCGCGCAGCGCGCTCCCGGGCCTCCCGGCCAAGGCGCACATCCTCCTTTCCCGGATCGCGCTCGCAAGGGGAGACCTCGCCTCCGCCGAGCGCGAGGCCAGGGAGGCGGCGGGGGAGCGCGACCCGCAGCCCTCGGCGATCCTCGCGCTCGCCGAGGTCAGGCTGAAGGCCGGCCGGGCGGCCGAGGGACTCGCCGACGTCGAACGCGCGGCGGCTCGTGCGAAGGAGCTGCGGCTCCCTTCGGTCTGGAACCTGGAGTTCCTGCGCGGCGACGCGCTCGCCCGGATGAACCGCATCGACGAGGCGCAGGCGGCGTTCCGGGCCGAGATCGCGGCCTACCCGTCGAACACGCAGCCGTTCGTGAGCCTCGCCGTCCTTCGCTTCATGAAGGGAGACCGGCCGGAGGTCGACCGCGTGCTCGAGGAGATGTACCGGGCGGCGCCTTCGCCGAGGACGGCCCTCGTCGCCGCGAGCACCCTCGACTCGCTCGGCGAGAAGGCGAAGGCGGCCGCGTGGCGGAGACGGGCCGAAAGCACGGCGCCCCGGTGTCCCGGGGCGCCGCGGTGAAACCCTGACGTCCGGGGTCAGTGCTTGTCGAACTGCTCCTCTTCGGTGGAGCCCTTGAGCGCCGAGGTGGCGACTTCGCCCCCTGCGACCGTCTGCTGAACCTGGTCGAAGTAGCCGGCGCCGACGAAGCGCTGGTGCTTGATCGCCTTGAAGCCCCACTCGCGCTCCATCTCGAACTCCTCTTCCTGGAGCTGCACGAAGGCGCTCATGCCGGTCTTGGCGTAGTTGTACGCGAGCTTGAACATCGAGGCGTTCAGCGTGTGGAAGCCGGCGAGCGTGATGAACTGGAACTTGTAGCCCATCGCGCCGAGCTCTTCCTGGAAGGCGGCGATGTCCGAGTCGGAGAGCTTCTTCTTCCAGTTGAACGAGGGCGAGCAGTTGTAGGCGAGGATCTTGCCGGGGAACTTCTCGTGGACGCCCTGCGCGAAGGCGCGGGCCTCGCCGATGTCGGGCGTCGAGGTCTCGCACCAGACGACGTCGACGTACGGCGCGTAGGCGCAGGCGCGGGCGACGGCGTAGTCGAGGCTCCCCTTGACGATGAAGAAGCCGTCGGACGTCCGCTCGCCGGTGAGGTACTCCTGGTCGACCTTGTCGATGTCGCCGCGGATGAGGCCGGCGCCGAGGGAGTCGGTCCGGCCGATGAAGACGGTCGGGACGCCGAGGACGTCCGCCGCGAGGCGCGCGGCGATGAGCTTGCTGATGAAGTCGTGGATCGGGACGAGGACCTTGCCGCCCATGTGGCCGCACTTCTTCAGCGAGGAGAGCTGGTCCTCGAGGTGGATGCCGCCGGCGCCCGCCTCGATCATCGACTTGATCAGCTCGAACGTGTTCAGCGGGCCGCCGAAACCGGCCTCCGCGTCGGCCACGATCGGCGCGAAGTAGTAGATGTCGGACTTGCCTTCCATGTGCTGGATCTGGTCGGCGCGCATGAGGGCGTTCGTGATCCGCCGGATGACGGTGGGGACGCTCGTCACCGGGTAGAGGCTCTGGTCGGGGTACATCGTGAGGGCGTCGTTCGCGTCGCCCGCGACCTGCCAGCCCGACAGGTAGATCGCTTTCAGGCCGGCCTCGACCATCTCGACGGCCTGGTTGCCCGTCAGCGCCCCGAGGGCGGGAACGAACTTCTCCGTGTGGAGGAGGTTCCAGAGACGCTCGGAGCCCATCCGGGCGACCGGGTAGTCGATCTGGATGGTGCCGCGGAGGCGGTCGACGTCGGCGGCGCTGTACGGGCGGACGATTCCGCGCCACCTGAGGTCGTTGGACC
>JADJVF010000030.1 GCA_016716705.1 Holophagales bacterium | reverse complement strand
TTCTGCCCTTCGGCAATCGTCAAGCTCCCGCTGGCGGAGCGGGTCGCCCCGGAGAGGATGTCTCCCGCGGTGGCGCGGAGCGAGATCGTCCCGGCCGGCGCGCCGGAGAGCTCGAAGCGGCCGTCCGCGCCCGTCCGCGCGGATGCCCAGTAATCGCGGGGGCCGCTCGCGTTCACGCCGACCCCGGCGCGCAGGGTTTCGGAAAGGCCCGAGACGACGCCGCGGATCGTCGCGCCTCCCGCGAGGACGAGGGTGACGTCGTCCTTCGACTCGCCCGCGACGACGATCGCCTCGACCGGTTCCGCCGCCTGCGCGGGAACGCTCGCGCCGAGCGTGTAGCGCCCCGGCGAGAGGTGGTCGAAGCGGAATCGCCCCGAGGCGTCCGTCGTGGCCGACTCTCCTCCTCCGGATCCGAAGCCGCGCCCCGGGGCGTTCGCCCCTTCGAGCGCCACCTCGGCCCCCGGCACCGGCTGACGCGTTTCGGAAAGGACGACGCCTCCGAGCGAGCTCCCGCGGGAGAGGGCCACCTCGACGCTGCTCCCCCCTTCCTTCAGCTCGACGCTCTCGGTCCGGTCCGTGTAGTCGGCGTGTGCCACGGAGACCTTCACCTTCCCGGGAGCGAGCCCCTCGGCCTCGAACCGGCCGTCGACGTCGGTCAGGAGGAGGCCGCCCGCACTGGAGCTCTGGAACGTCGAGCCGCCCGCTTCTGCGGCGACCCCGACCTGGGCCTCGGGGACCCCCCGGCCCGATTTCGCGTCGGTGACGCGGACCTTGAGGGTGCTTCCGGGCGAAACCCGGATCTCCACTCCATCCGTCGTCGTCGCTTCCTCGACGACGACTCCGGCGGCCCGGCCGTCCTGGTAGCCCTTCGCCGTCACACTGACCAGCCACTTCCCTGCAGGGACGTCCTCGAGGACGAATCGGCCGTCCGGGGCCTCCACGAGCGCCGGATCCCCCACGCGGCCCGTTCCACGGCCGGCACGCCGGCTGCTCCACATCATGGCGCTGCCGCCGAATCGATCGGGCTGATAGGAGACCTCGAACGACGTCAGCGGCTGGCCGGTTCGGCCGTCCACCGCCACCCCCTCGATCCGCCCGGCGCCCTCGACGATCCACTCGACGTTCGCGGCGGGCGCGACGATCCCCTTCTTCGCCGGGCCAGGCCCCATGGACGCTCCGCCGAAGAGCTGGAGGTCGTAAACTTCCCCGGCCTTCAGGCCGTCGAGAAGGAACGCGCCGTCGGGGCCCGTAGGCGTCGCACCGGACCCGAAGACGACCGCCGCGGGCTTTCCGGACGGCCGCGGAATGACGGCGTACCCCTCGGCGCCCCCTCCCGTCTTCCGGAGGACGAAACCGGCGATGGCCGCCCCCGGGAAGAGGACGATGTCGATCGGCTCCGGGCGCGTGTCCCGCACGAGCCTCACCGGATCGACGACCTCTGTCGCCCGGCCCGGTGCCTTCGCGGTGAGTCCCCAGTCGCCCGCAGGGATCCCCTTCAGCTCGAAGCGGCCGTCGGCGCCGCTCTTTGCAGTGGGGACGTCCGACAACAGGCCGCCAAAGGCCATCAGCATTCTCATTCCGCCCCGCGAGGAGCGGACGACGCGGGACGGAGAGATGGTCAGCTCGGCTCCGGCGATCGGATTCCCCTCCGGGTCCTTCACCGTCCCCGTCACGACGAGGCCTCGCCGGAGCGTGACGACCGCTCCCGTCCGCGTCTCCCCGGGCTGCAGGGAAATTCCTCCGACCTTCCCCTTCTCGTAGTCGGGATGCTCGGCGGTGAGGCGCTGATTCTCTCCGGGAGGAAGGCGCGAGGCCGAGAAGGTCCCATCCTCGCGCGAGCGGATCTCTGCTCCGAGATCGCTCGCCATCGCCTGCGAGACGAGCCGGAACTGGCCCTGGCCCAGGTCTCCCAGCGAGACGAGGACCTTCGCCTCCGCCACCGGCCGGCCATCTTCGTCGAGAACGCGCCCCGAGAGCGTCGCGCCGCGCGTGAGCGGGATGTCGAGCGTCTTCGTCGTCCCCTTGTCGAGCCGAATCCGGCGACGGGCCCAGGGGACGTACCGCGGCTCGTCGGCTCGAACGGTCGCATCGCCCGGACGGAGACCTCTCACCCGATAGCGTCCGTCGGCCCCCGAGCGCGCGATGCGGATCGCCTCGCGCGCGCCCACGGCCAGCTTCACGCGCGGTACGGCCTTCAGCGTGGCGACGTCGAGCGTCCGCCCCTCGAGGACCGTCGGGGGGGCGAGGACGAGCCCGAGTGCCGCGTGCCCCGGCGCCGGCGTGACGGAACGGACCTCGACGAAACCTCCGTCGCCGGCGTCGGCGACGACGCTTCCCTGACGGGACGGCAGGTCCGGGAGGACGAAGGCCCCGTCTGCCCCCGTCTCCACCCAGCTCGTCTCGAGGCCGTCCGCCTCGTATCGCACGAGGACCCCCGCCGCCGGCTTCCCGTCGCTCTTCTTCACGCTCCCCGCCAGGGGTGTCCCGGCCGCGAGGACGATCGCCCGGCTCTGCGCGCCCCCCTTCGCGTCGGCGACGCGCGCCGGCGCGAGCCCCGCGGCCTCGACGACGAGCTCGTTCTGCTCGGAGGCCGCGCCGACGAATCGGAAGGTCCCGTCCGCCCCGGTCGTCGTGACCTCGGGGACCGGACCCAGGCCGGACGCGGCGTCGAAACGGCCACGCGGCGTCAGCGTGACGCGCGCTCCGGCCACCGGCTTCCCTCCCGGCCCGGTCACGCGACCCGCCAGCGCCTCGGCTTTCCGCAGTGCCAGCTCGCCCAGGTCGTCCGTCTCGGATGCGTCGAAAACACCGGAAGCCTCCGCCGCGATGGCCCCCCTGGCGGTGATACGGACGCGGAACCAGGTCACCTTCCCCGGCTCCGCTGGGACCGTGAGGGCGAAAGCACCTCCCGGGACCCGCCGTCGCGGAGGAGAGCGCCTTCGGCTCGGCCTCTCCCCGCAGCTGCCGGCGGGCCTTCTCCAGCGGCTCCTCGAACGGGATCGCCGAGACGACCGCCCCGGCGGCCGGCTTCCCGTCGATCACGACCGTGCCGCTCAGCGTTCCCGCGGAGGCGCGCGAGGCGGGAAGGGCGAGAAGGGACCCGAGAAGAACGACGGCGAACCGGGTTCTAGTCAACAAGGACCTCCGTGGTCTTCCGGCCGCGGAACGCCGCGGGCCTTTTCCTGGGACGCGCTGAACGGGCCGTCAGTTTACGGAGACGTGCGTCCTCGGTCACGAGGACCGCCCGGCACAGGGACCCGGCATCCCGCGGCCCTCCGGTCCTACAATCCTCGGTCTATACCCCGGAGGAAACGCCATGAGCCAGCCCATCGTGGTCCGGAAGTACGAGAACCGCCGCCTTTACGACACGTCGTCGAGCCGTTACGTCAACCTGCCCGAGATCGCCCAGCTGGTCCGCGAGGGGGCGGAGGTGCAGGTCGTCGACGCGAAATCGGGCGAGGACATCACGCGGGTGATCCTCACCCAGATCATTCACGAGGACGCCCGTAACAAGAAAGGCGAGCTGCCGCTCCCGTTCCTCCGCGAGCTGATCGTCACCTCCGACCGGGCCTTCCGCGATTTCCTCTCCTGGTACGCCGACGCCGCGCTCTCGGCGCAGCGAGGGGCGAAGGAGGTCTTCACGCCGCTCGCGCATGCTCTTCCGTTCCTCGAACGGACGCTGGAGACCCTCAGGCAGAAGGCGGTGCCGGCAGCCGCGGGCAAAGCCGAAGGGGCGCCAAAGACGGAGGACGTCGAGGGCCTGAAGGCGCGGATCGCCGAGCTGGAGGTCCAGCTCGCCGGGCGGCGGTCCCCGCGCCGCAAGGCGCCGAAAGCCCAGGCCGCTCTTCGACGGACCGTGCGCCGGCCGGCACGCTGAGAGAGCGCGCGCCGGACCCGGCCGCTACGCGACGACCCGTGTCAGCGCCGCGTAGAGGTCTGAAGCGCTCGCGGGCCTCCGGTCGGGGCGCTTGGCCAGGCAGGCGAGGATCAGCCTCTCGAGGTAGTCGGGGAGGTCCGGGCGCAACGAGGTCGGCCGCGGCGGCTCGGCCGAGACGTGCTTGTGCATCACCTCCGCCGCCTCCTTGCCCAGGAAGGGGCGCTGGCCGGTGAAGAGCTCGAACAGGACGACGCCGACGGTGTAGAGGTCGCTCCGGGCGTCCAGGTCGCGCCCCAGCGCCTGTTCCGGGCTCATGTAGTGGGGAGTCCCCACGGTCTGCCCTTCCAGGGAAGGGTGATCGGACCCCTCGGTGGTCCGGGCGATGCCGAAGTCCATCACCTTCACGACCCCGTTCGGCAGGACCATGATGTTCTGCGGCTTGATGTCGCGGTGGATGATCCCCGCCTCGTGGATGGCGGTGAGGCCGCGGCAGAGCTGCTTGGCGATCTGGAGGCCGGGGGCGAGCGCCAGGGCACCGCGCCGGTCGAGGAGCTCGCGGAGCGTCGTACCGGGAACGTATTCCATCGTCAGGAAGCGGAGGCCGTCGGCTTCTCCGAGGTCGTGCGTCCTCACGACGTTCGGGTGGGTGATCTTCCGCGCGAGGCGGATCTCCTGCTTCAGCGTCTGAACCGCCTGCGTCCCCTCGGCGAAGGCTTCGGGGGTCAGCACCTTCAGGGCGACCTCCTCGTCCAGCTCGCGGTCGAGGACCTGGTAGACCGAGCCCATTCCTCCCCGGCCGAGGACGGAGAGGACGTCGTACCTCCCCGCGAAGGTCGTGCCGAGGCGCGGGCCGAGCGCGGCGGCCCGGACGGCCTCGGCCGTCACGGTCGCGGCAGAGGTCGCCGAGGTCGGGGCGACGCCGCGCGTGGCGTCGGCGGGCCTGCGGCGCAGCTCGGCGAGGAGCTCCTCGAGCTGGCGTTTCTCGCGCAGCTCGCCGACGAGCGCCTCGAAGGCCCGCGCGAGCAGGCCCACCTCGCCGCTCCCTCCCGACGGGAGCTTCACGTCGAGGTTGCCGTCCCGGACGGCGATGGCTCCCGCGGCCAGCTGCTGGAGCGGCCGGGCGATCCTTCCGCCGAGGAGGAAGCTGACGGGAATCGAGACGAGCAGGACGCCGAGTCCGACGAGCAGAAGCGTCTCGCGGATCTTCCGGAACGCGGCCGTCTCCTCCTCTCGCGAGCGCGAGACGACGACCGCGCCGAGCGCCTCCCCCGACGCCGAGAGGAGCGGGATCGCCTTCACCACCCGCCGCTCGCCGGTCACGACGAGGTCGAGCGGACCGACCTCCGTCGCCTCCCGGAAGAGCGTCGAGAGGACTGCCGAGTCGCCCATCAGGGCGGGGACGAGCATGTCGCCCCCGAAGTGGTCGGTCGCCGCGCCGATCTCGAGCCGGGGGGGCTGCCCCTTCTTCGCCGTGTCGGCGACGAACGCCACCTGGCCACCCGTGAGGTCGCGCAGCTCCCGCGCCCGCTCCTCGTCGAGGGAAATCGCCGCCGCGACGACACCGACGAGCCGCGCCTCGCCCTTCGCGGGGTCGCCCGCGACGACGGGCGCCGCGGCGACGACGGCGAGGGTCTTCCCCTCCCGGATCGTCGCGGTCGACTCCTTCCACGAATCGAGCGGCTCGGCCACCCAGGCGACCTCGCGGAAGGAACGCCGTTCCTCTTCGACCGGGGGCCGGTCGCTTCGGGCCACGAGGACCCCTGTCCGGTCGAAGAAGAAGAACGTTCGCGCGTTCAGGATCTGCGCCTTGTCCTTGGCGGTGTCCCAGAGGGTTCCCACCGGCGAATCGAAGATCGCCTTGATGCCCGGCTCCTCGGCCACCGACCGCAGCGTCGCCTTCAGCTGCGACTCGAGACCCGTCCGATAGACGGCGACGTCGCCCGGGATCTTCTCCAGCGCCGTCCGGATGCTCTCCTCGGCGATCTGGTTCGCGCGCCACGTGGCGAGCGCCACGGCGAGCCCGAGCGTGACGACGACGAGAAGAGCGGCCGAGAGGAAGTACTGCGTCTTCAGGCGCAGCCCCTTCGCGGTCAGGGGCACCCCTCCGAGACTGGATCCGATGGGACTGGAGGTGTCGCCGCGAGGGGCGACGATGGTGGGAGCCGATTCGGAAGCGGAGCCGTCAGTACCTGTTTTCATCGTCGTCCGGCGGGGGGTAGTTCTTCCCGTGCTTGTTCTTGTGGGGCTGCTCTCGCCATTTCGACGCGTCGAAGGGGACGGTGATCTCGACCGTGCCGCCCGGCGGGACGACGACGGTCCCGCTCCAGTCGCCCCCCCGCTCCTCCCAGACTTTCAGGGCCTGTCGTCCGGCAGGAACGCCGGAGATGAGCGCGAGGCCGTCCTTTCCGGTCTGGGCGTAGAGGTTCCCGTCGAGGACGACGACGTAGGCGGCCATCTGGGGGTGGATGTTGCAGTAGACACGGACGACGCCGGGCGTCTCGAAGCTCGTCGTCCGCGCGGCCCCGTTGCGGTAGAGCCCGAGGTCGAAAGGCGACGTCTCCGAGAGGCTGAAGACGTTGTGGAAGATCTTGTCGTAGTTCGGGAAGGTGACGGCCGATCCCCGCGGAACGGCCAGGACCCGCGGCTCGAACCGCTTGTCTCGCGACGACATCCGGGGCGGTGCCGCCGGTGCCGGGCCGCGCAGCCCGGGGAACCAGGCGACGGCGTCGGCAGCCGGAGCGGTCCTGCCGTCGGCCCCGGTCACGACGACCTTCACCCGCACGTCGCCCGGCGGAACGGGGGTCGGCGTCGGGCGCGGCGTCGACGTGACCGCCGGGAGCGGTGACGCGGACGGCAGCGGGCTCGCCGTCGCCCGGACGGACGTCGGCGAGCTCCGCCCGTACTGCCCGGCGGCAGGCCGAGGGTGGAGCGTCGACAGCGCCACGAGGAGGAGGCACAGTCTCGAGAGCATCTGGAGCGAGGCGATTCTAAGCCGAGAGCGACGCGATCTCAGACCGGAGACGGCGGACGACCCCGACGACCTCCGCCGACGCGAAGTCGACCTCCGCCGCCGTCGTGAACCGCCCCAGGCCAAACCGGATGGTCGCCTTCGCGAGCGCGTCCGGGACGCCGAGTGCCCGCAGGACGTGGCTCGGCTCGGCCGAGGCGGTCGTACAGGCCGACCCGGAAGAGACCGCGACGTCCCGCAGCGAGGCGATGAGGCGCTCCCCGTCGACGCCGGCAAAGGAGAGGCTCAGGTTGCCCGGCAGGCGGTCGACCCGGGGACCGTTCCGCGTGACGCCGTCGAGCGCGCCTCGGATCGCCTGGTCGAGCCGGTCACGCAGGGCAGTGAGCCTCGCCGCCTCGGCTTCCCGCTCCCGCGACGCGAGCCGGACAGCCGCAGCGAAACCGACGATCCCCGGGACGTTCAGCGTTCCCGGCCTCAGCCCCCTCTCGTGCCCTCCTCCGAAGACGAGCGGAGAGAGGGCCACCCGGGGCCTGGCCCTCACGTACAGTGCGCCGACACCTTTCGGTCCGTAGATCTTGTGGGCGCTGAAGGACGCCAGCGCGACGCCGGACCTCACGTCGAACGGCACTTTGCCGAAGGCCTGGGCGGCGTCGGTGTGGAAGAGGACCCCGCGGGACGCGCAGAGCGCGGCGATCTCGGCGACGGGGTTGAGCGTCCCGACCTCGTTGTTCGCGGCCATCAGCGACACGAGGACCGTGCGTCCCGTCAGAGCGCCGGCCACGGCTTCGACCGTGGTCCGTCCCGTCGCGTCCGGGGCGAGCACCGTCACCTCGAACCCCTCCGTCGCGAGCTGCCCGCAGGGGTCGAGAACGGCCCGGTGCTCGACGGCGGACGTGACGACGTGGTCTCCCCGTCCCCTGGCCGCGCGGGCGGCGCCGAGAATCGCGAGGTTGTTCGACTCGGTCGCGCCGGAGGTGAAGACGATCTCTCCGGGCCCGGCGCCGAGGGCCTCCGCGATCTCCTCGCGCGCGGCCGAAACGGCGCTCTCGGCCGCCCAGCCGAAGGCGTGCTGGCGGGAGGAGGCGTTTCCGAAGTTCCCCGTGAGCCACGGGAGCGTCGCCTCGAGGACGCGCGGGTCGAGCGGCGTCGTCGCCTGATGGTCCAGGTAGACGGGCCGCCGGCGGATCACGGCGCGGCGCCCTCCGCCACCAGCTCCGAATGGGCCGGCGCGTGCAGGAGGTCCTCGAGCGAGACCGCCTCGAACGCCCCGTTCACGAGGTGGTTCAGCCGGCGCATCGCGTCGGTGGCCACGCAGAACGGGCGCGTCCGGCAGCGACCGCTCGACGTCCCGCTGGAGCAGAAAGTCAGCGAGATCGGCCCCTCGAGGGCCGTGACGATGGCCCGAAGGGTGACCTCGCCGGCGGGCCGGGCCAGGCGGTAGCCGCCGCGGCTTCCCCGCTCCGACGTGACGAGACCGGCCCTTGCGAGCCTCTTCAGGACCTTGGCGACGATCGTCGAGGAAACGCCGTACGTGGCGGCAAGCTCGGTGGTCGAGACGCAGGCGTTGCGGCGCGCGATCTCGGTCATGACGAGAATGCCGTAGTCGACGATGCGGTTGAGCTTCAGCATCGCGGAGCCCCCAACAGTCCACTATAGGCCCGGCGAGGGACCGGTTCAATTCCGCGAACCTCGCTAGACTCCTCCCGCGTGCCCCCGTTCCTGTCCCCTCCGCCTCGCGTCCGGCTCGTGAACGCCTTCGCGCGCCCCTTCGACGGCGTCGTCGCGGCCGCCCGCACCTGTTACAGCCCGAAGGGGATCGTCACCCCCGAGGAGGTCGGGGGCGACGCGATCGCCGACCCGGTCGAGAGGGAGCGCCGCCGCTCCCGCCGCGACGCCCTCGCCCGGGACGTCTACCTCGCCGGACACCACACGACGTTCCAGCACGCGCACTTCGAGTTCACGCTCGAGAACGTCAGCCGCCAGCTCGTCTGGTCGTTCCTCCACGCCCACCCCTTCTACAACTCCGAGCAGACCTCGCAGCGCTACGTCGAGGTGAAGCCGGGGACGTTCGCCGTCCCTCCGCTGACGGGCGAGGCGCTCGAGGTCTACCGCGCCGCCTGCGACCGGCAGACCGAGGCCTACCGCAGGCTCGGCGACCTCCTCGTCCCCATCGCCTCGCGGGCCTTCTACGGCACGTTTCGCGGCCGCGAGAGCCAGCCCGCACGGTGGGAAAAGGCGATCCGCAAACGCGCCCTCGAGGTCGCCCGCTACGTCCTCCCGGTCGCCACCTTCACGACGCTCTACCACACGGTCTCGGCCGTCACCCTCTTCCGCTATCGGCGTCTCGCGGAGACCTTCGACGCCCCGACGGAACAGCGGATGGTCGTGGACGCCATGACGGAGGAGCTCCTCCGGCACGACCCCTCGTACGCCGCCGTCCTCGAGGAACCGATCCCGCTCGAGGAGACGCCCGAGTTCACCCTCGCATCCCGCCTCTTCGCACGGCCCCTCCCCGACCGTCCCGGCGACGCCTCATTCCGCGAGCGCTTCGACGCCGGGCTCGGCGGGCGGATCTCGCGGCTCGTCGACCGGAAGGCGCGGAACGAGGAGCTCCTCGCCGAGGCCGTGCGCGAGGTCGTCGGCGCCGCGCCCGAGTCCCTCTCCGACGACGAGGCGATCGCCCTCGCGATCGACCCGGCCGCGAACGGGCTCCTCGGCGAAGCGCTCAACCTGACCGACCACGGCAAGCTCGCCCGGGCCCTCCACCACCCGGCCTACACCTTCCGCAAGAGGCTCTCCCACACGGCCGACAGCCAGGACCAGCGCCACCGGACGACTCCGGCCTCCCGCCCCACGCTCCACGCCTATCTCACCGACGACCCCGACTACGTCATCCCGATGCTCCTCGCGGAGCCCGGCGAGGCGAAGACGCTCTACGACGAGACGATGGAGAGGACCTGGGAGGCGATCCGGCGCCTTCGCTCCCTCGGCGTCCCCGACGAGTTCCGCGCCTACCTCCTGCCGAACGCCGTCGCTCTCCGATTCACCGAGTCGGCCGACCTCGCCGGCCTCCGCCACAAGCTCGCCATGCGCCTCTGCTTCAACGCGCAGGAGGAGATCTGGCGCGCTTCCCTCGACGAGGCCGAGCAGGTGCGCGAGGTGGAGCCGCGCATCGGCCGCTGGCTCCTCCCCCCTTGCGGTCTGCGTGCCCGCGCCGGCGCAAAACCGGTCTGCCCCGAGGGCGAGCGATTCTGCGGCGTCCTCGTCTGGAAGAAGGACCTCTCGGACTACCGAAGACTCTTCTGACCTGCGGAACGGGGTGCGGTTGCACGGGGATGCGGGGGTGCGGGGCCCGGGTGCGGTGCCAGGCGTGAAACCGTGTATTACTGGAGTAATACACGGTTTCACGCCTGGCACCGTCGGGGATGGCACCGTCGGGGATACGGCGACAACCGGCCCCGGGTCAGGCGTCGTCGAGGGCGGCGACGGCGCGAGCGACGTCGGCCGGATTCGCCCCCGCGGGCAGGAGGACGACCGGCAGGGTCCCCGGCAGCTCGTCGCGGACCGCCGCGACGATCTCCGGGTCGTCGGTGACGACGACGTCGACGCGGGACGAACGGGCGAGCCGTTCGAGCGTGTCGTCGACGCCCCGGGCCGAGAAGAGGACCGAGTCCGGCGGGAGAACGGCCCGGAGCCGTTCGACGAGCGCGTCGTCCTCGGAGGAGACGAGAAGGTGCCTCACGGCACTACCGGGCCGTCACCATCGGCGCCGCCACGGGGAAGAGGCGCCTGCCGGTCACCTCGCCTTCCGCGGCAAAAACGACGAGGTAGTAGTACCCGGGGCCGCGGTCGAGGGGGACGACGAGCTCTATCCGTCCCCCGGCGCTCGATCGGAAGTCGCCCGTTTCACCCGATTTCCACCGGGTCCCGGCAGGGGGATAGGGACGAAGGGTCCGCCACGCGGGCGGCAGTCCGTAGGAGTTGCGCGCGGCGATCTCGGGCCGCGACATCGGCTTCGGGAATCCCTCGTACGCGACCTCCACGGCGCCGATGTTCCAGCCGCGCGGGAGCTTCACGGCGACGAGCGTTCCCCCGCCGGGCCTCACGGGCCCGGCCGGCAGCTCGGCCCACTCGAGGACGCGCCGGCTGTACTCCTCGGTCATCCGCATCTCGCCGCCGACGATCGCGAAGCCGATGCCGACGTGCGTCCAGATCGGGTCGAGGACCGTCTTGCGGTGCCCGTCGTCCGGAGGCCTCTCGGACATGAAGGCCTCGTGAGCCTTCTTCAGGAGCTCGGCCGGGGGCTCGGTGAACTCGAAGCCCCGGCGGCTCTCGGCCGCGAAGTTCTGGGCGTGGTGATCGATTCCGCCGGCGAGCGCCCAGCGCAGGTAGGGCGGGCGGCCGGCGAGGTCCCAGTGGCCCGACGTCCGGTTCCGGGCCGCGTCCTCGCAGAACTCGTCCCCCACCTTCGCCCCGAGGAGGTCGTAGGCCAGAGGCGGGGCGCCGTGCGCCGAACGCTCCTCGTTGATGATCCGGAGGAGCTCGGCCTTGGCCGCGGGGACCCTCTCGCCATAGTCCTGCGCGAGGCCCGGCACCACGACCCGACGCGTCTCGGCGTCCCGCGCCGCCACGAGGGGAAGGGCGGCGATGGCCGCCAGCGCGCCGAGCGCCCGAAACGCAGTTTTCTGCCGAAGGTCACTCACCCGTAGAATCTTACGGGCCGAAAGGAGCCTGGTTGCAGTGATCCGATTCCGAGCATCGGGTTGGAGAGTCGTCCTCGCCGAGGAATTCACCTTCGGGAACGCCCGCCACCACGTTCTGGAAAGCTGAGCGTCACCGTCCCCGGGACGGGGAAGGAAGGAACCGCATGTACGCCATCGAAGAAATCCACGCCCGGGAGATCCTGGATTCCCGCGGGAATCCCACCATCGAGGTCGAGTGCCTCCTCGAGTCGGGCGCCTCCGGCCGCGCCGGCGTCCCCTCGGGCGCCTCCACGGGCACCCGCGAGGCGCTCGAGCTGCGCGACGGCGACCCGAAGCGCTACGGCGGCAAGGGGACCCTCAAGGCCGTCGACAACGTCAACAAGACGATCGCCCCCGAGCTCCTCGGCTTCGACGCCCGCGACCAGGCCGGGCTCGACCAGCTGATGTGCGACCTCGACGGCACGGAGTTCAAGTCGAAGCTCGGCGCGAACGCGACGCTCGGCGTCTCGATGGCCGTCTGCCGCGCCGCGGCCGAAGGTTGTGACCTGCCGCTGTTCCGCTACCTGGGCGGCACGGGCGCCGTCTCGCTCCCCGTGCCGATGATGAACGTCATCAACGGCGGGGCGCACGCCGACAACCCGCTCGACCACCAGGAATTCATGCTCGTCCCGGCCGGATTCGAGTCGTTCCGCGAGGCGCTCCGCGCCGGGGCCGAGACGTTCCACGCCCTCAAGTCGATCCTGAAGAAGAAGGGGCTCGCGACGGGCGTCGGCGACGAGGGGGGCTTCGCCCCCGCCATCGGCACCGCGCGCGAGGCGCTCGACGTCATCGTCGAGGCGATCGGCAAGGCGGGCTACAAGGCGGGCGAGCAGGTCTTCATCGCCCTCGACCCGGCCGCCTCCGAGTACTTCAAGGACGGCACCTACGTCCTCGACGGCGAGGGGCTGAAGCTCTCTCCCGCGGAGATGGTCGCGTTCTGGGAAGCGATCGTGAAGGACTACCCGATCGTCTCGATCGAGGACGGCTGCGCCGAAGGGGACAAGGCCGGCTGGAAGCTGATGACCGAGCGGCTCGGTTCGAAGATCCACCTCATCGGCGACGACCTCTTCGTCACGAACCCGAAGATCCTCGCCGAGGGAATCCGCGACGGCATCGCCAACGGCCTCCTCGTCAAGGTGAACCAGATCGGGACGATCACCGAGACGCTCGAGGCGGTCCGGATGGCGCAGGTCGCCCGCTACGTCACCGCCGTCTCGCACCGCTCGGGCGAGACCGAGGACACGACGATCGCCGACCTGGCCGTCGCGACGAACTCCATGTTCATCAAGACCGGCTCGGCCTCCCGCTCCGAGCGGCTCGCGAAGTACAACCGCCTCCTGAGGATCGAGGAAGAGCTCGCCTCCGCCGGGCACTTCTTCGGCCTCGCCGTAAAGAAGAAGTGACGAAGGCCTGAGGAGACGGACGAAGAGTTGAGGATCGAGCGGATCACCGGCCCGAAGAAGGGCCTCGTTTCGAGGACGGGGGGACGGCCCGCGCCGCCTCCCCGTCCCGCGCGACGGACCGACGAGCCCCCCGTGTCGGGACCCGCGGCCCGGCCGGAGCGTCCGCACGTCCACCCGCTCTCCTACGTCGGCTTCTCGCTCGTCCTCTCGGTCCTCCTGTTCGTCTTCTTCCTCGCCGGCGACCGCGGCTTCCTCCAGGTTCGGAAGCAGCGGGCGCAGGCGGGAGCCCTCCAGGCCGAGGTCACGGCGATCAACGCGAGGAACGAGGCGCTCGAGAGAGAGGTCGCCCTCCTCGCGGGGGAGCCCGCTGCCGTCGAGAAGATCGCCCGCGAGGATCTCCAGCTCGTCGCCCCCGGGGACGTCGTCCTCGTCCTGCCGCAGGGCTTCGAGGAGAGAGTGACGCCGAAGCGGACGCCCTCTCCCCCCGCTCCCGGCCGCTGACCGGCGTGATCACGCGTAAAGACGCCGAGCGTCTCGACGCCTCCGACCCGCTCGCCCCCTTCCGCGACCGGTTCCTTCTGCCCGATGGCCTCGTCTACCTCGACGGCAATTCGCTCGGCGCGCTTCCGAAGGCCGCGGCGACGCGCGTGGCGGACGTCGTGGCGCGGGAGTGGGGCGAAGGGCTCGTCCGAAGCTGGAACGACGCCGGCTGGATCGAGCTGCCTCGCCGCGTGGGCGACAAGATCGCGCGTCTCGTCGGGGCCGGCCCGGGCGAGGTCGTCTGCACCGACTCGACCTCCGTGAACGTCTTCAAGGTCCTTTCGGCCGCGCTCGCCCTCCGGCCCGGCCGGCTCACGATCCTCTCCGAGGAAGGGAACTTCCCCACCGACCTCTACATGGCCGAAGGGCTCGCGCGCCTGCGGGGCGCGGGGCATCGCCTCCGGCTCGTCCCGAAGGGGACGTCCTCTCTGCGCTCGACGGCGACATCGCCGTCCTCCTCCTGACGCACGTCGACTACCGGACCGGCGAAAGGCACGACCTCCACGCCGTCACGCGCGCGGCGCACGATGCGGGAGCCCTCGTCGCCTGGGATCTCGCCCACTCGGCCGGCGCGATGCCCGTCGACCTGACCGCCGCCGGCGCCGACTTCGCGGTCGGCTGCGGTTACAAGTACCTCTGCGGCGGCCCGGGCGCCCCGGCGTTCCTCTACGTCGCGCCGCGCCACCAGGAGACCTTCGAGCAGCCGCTCTCCGGATGGCTCGGCCACGCCGAGCCATTCGCGTTCGCGGCGGCCTACCGGCCAGCCCCCGGCATCTCCCGGTTCCTCTGCGGGACGCCGCCCATCCTCTCGATGACGGCGCTCGACGCCGCGCTCGACGTGATCCTCGAGGCCGACCTCGCGCTCGTCCGCGAGAAGTCGGAGAAGCTCACGTCGTTCTTCGTCGAGGCCGTCGAGCAGGAGTGCGGCGACGCCGTGCGTCTCGTCTCGCCGCGCGCGTCCTCGCGTCGCGGCAGCCAGGTCTCCTTCTCGCACCCCGACGGCTACGCCGTGATGCGGGCGCTCATCGCCCGGGGCGTCGTCGGCGACTTCCGCTCCCCCGACGTCCTCCGCTTCGGCTTCGCGCCGCTCTACGTCCGGTTCGTGGACGCCTGGGAAACGGCAAGGGCGCTCGCGGAGGTGCTGTCGTCGCACGCCCACGAGCGCCCGGAGTTCCGCCGCCGCGAGGCGGTGACGTGACCTACCGGTAGCGGGGACGGGCCCAGTAGCCGGGGATCCAGCGGCCCCACCTGTCGTAGTAACCCGTCACCCACACGGCGCCTCGGTACGGTCGCACGACCCAGCGCCCCTCGACGTAGGCCCAGCGATCGCGGTTGCGGTACCGGCTGTCGTGCCGATAGGAGTCGTTGCCGTAGCGGTCGTCGCGGTAGCGGTTCTCGTAGTTCCAGCGGCCGTCGTGGCGGACGTCGACGACGACGGGCAGCGGCGGCACGGGAAGGTGGCGCAGCACCTCGTGGGGCGAAGGCGGGAGCGGGAGATTCACGTGGAGCCGCACGTCCGCCGGGGCCGACGGCGCCACCGCGAGGGTGAGGGCCGCCGCTGCGGCGAGGATCATGTTCCGGTTGGCGTTCTTCATGTCGGACCTCCTTGGACGATCTGTGGGAGTTCGTTGCTCCCACCCCGTCTATTGCAGGCCCGATGCCAACCCGCCGGAACACCCGAGAGTGCGGCGAATCACGCTTTCGCACGCGCGAAAGACCCAATCGCTCTCGACCGGGCTCTTGATCGCCCTCTGGAGAGGACGGGAAGCCTCCCGGCGGCCGCCGGGAGGCCTCGTGAGTCGCTACGCCGCGTGTATCCGGTCCTCGAAGGCTGCGAGAGCGGCCTTCGCCCCCTCGCCCATGGAGATGATGATCTGCTTGTAGGGGGTCGTCGTGACGTCGCCCGCCGCGTAGATCCCCTTCGTCGACGTGCGGCACTTGTCGTCCACGACGATCTCGCCGAAGCGGTTCACGTCGACGAGCCCCTTCACGAGGCCGGAGTTCGGGGCGAGGCCGATCTGGATGAAGATCCCGTCGACCGGGATCGTCTTCTCCGCGTCGGTCCCACGGTCGACGACCTTGATTCCCGTGACCCTGCTCCCGTCGCCGACGATCTCCGCCGTCCGGTGGTGAAGGACGATCGCGGTGTTCGGCAGCTTCTTCAGGTTGTCGACGAGGACCTTGTCGGCCTTCAGCTCGTTCATGAACTCGATCACGGTCACCGAGCCGCAGATGCCGGCGAGGTCGATCGCCGCCTCGATTCCCGAGTTGCCGCCGCCGACGACGACGACCCTCTTGTCCTTGTAGAACGGTCCGTCGCAGTGGGGGCAGAAGGCGACGCCGCGCCCGATGTACTCCTTCTCGCCGGCGACGTTCAGCTCACGCCACTGCGCGCCCGTCGCCACGATGAGCGACTTCGCCTGGAGCACCTCGCCCCCCGCGAGGCGGACCGTCTTGAGCTCGCCGTTCTCGATCGCCTCGACGCGCCGGTTGTCGAGGATCTCGACCGGGTAGCTGCGGACGTGGGCCAGGATGTCGGCGGCGAGCTTCTTCCCCTCGGTGTGCGTCGTCCCGATGAGGTTGTCGATACCGACTGTCTCGAGGACCTGCCCGCCGACGTTCTTGGCAACGAGGGCCGTGCGGAGCCCCTTGCGGACCGAGTAGATCGCCGCGGACGCACCGGCCGGACCTCCCCCGACGACGACGACGTCGTAGGGGTCGCGAGCCGGAAGGGCCTGCGCCGTGTCCGGCGTCTCCGCGCCGTAGCGCTCCTCGAGCGCGTCGATCAGCTCCGCGAGGCCGGCCCGGCCCACGGAGACCTGCGCGTTCTCGTGGATCGTGGAGATCACGGTCGGGACGCCCTGTATCCCCAGCTTCTCGACCTCGCTCTCCGCGAGGCCGCCGTCCACCATCTCGTGAACGAAGTCGGGGTGGATCAGGGCCATCTGGTTCAGCGCCTGCACGACCTCGGGGCAGTTGTGGCACGACAGGGATACGAAGGTCCTGAGGCGCACGGGCCCCTTGAGGTGCCTGATCCGGTTCTGCAGCCCCTCGTCGGGCCTCTTCCCGAGCCCCGCGGCATTCAGGACCGCGAGGACGAGGGAGGAGAACTCGTGTCCGCCGGGAATCCCCTTGAAGAGGATCGACGCGGAACGCCCCTCCACGGCCACCTCGAACGAAGGAATTGCGGCGGGCTCGCCCTCGACGCGGTGCAGGACCTTCTCCGGCGCCGTCGCCGCGATGTCGGCGAGCATCGTGGTGAGCTCGTCCTGCTTCGGGTGATCGGACGGGCGCTGGCGGAGGACGATCGTGACGGGGATGTCACGGTAGAGCTGCTGGAGCTGCGCGGACAGGGAGGCGTCGAGCATGAGGTTTCTCTGTTCCTATTCGGGTGTGCGCGGGGACGAGCTCCGCTTTCCGCAGGAACTCCCGCTCGCGCCGGAGTCAGTGGGCCTGAACGGCGGGAGGAGGCGCGGCTCCCGTGGGGCCGCGCCTCCCCCACACCGGGTCCGGATCAGATCTTGCCGACGAGGTCGAGGCTGGGCTTGAGGGTCTCCGCGCCCGGGGTCCACTTGGCGGGGCAGACCTCGTTCGGGTGCTTGGCGATGTGAACCGCCGCCTGGACCTTGCGGAGGAGCTCCTTGGCGTCGCGGCCGATGCCGTTGTCGTGCATCTCGACGATCTTGATCTGCCCCTTGGGGTTCACGACGAACGTGCCGCGGTAGGAGAGGCCGGCGTCGTCGATGTGGACGCCGAACGCCTTCGAGAGGTGGTGCGTCGGGTCGGCGAGCATCGGGTAGTGGATCTTCTTGATCGTGTCGGAGGCGTCGTGCCACGCCTTGTGGGTGAAGTGGGTGTCGGTCGAGACGGAGTAGATCTCGGCGCCGAGCTTCTTGAAGTCGGCGTAGTTGTCAGCCAGGTCGCCCAGCTCGGTCGGGCAGACGAAGGTGAAGTCGGCCGGGTAGAAGAAGAAGATCGCCCACTTGCCGGCGAGGTCCTTGTTCGAGATCTCCTTGAAAGCGCCCTCGTGGTAGGCCTGCACCTTGAACTCGGGGATCTGGCTGTTGATGATGCTCATGCTGGTTCTCCTTGCGTAATCAAGCGGGCGGTGGCCTCGCTAATTAGAATACGTCTAAGATATATCGAACGGATTGAAAATGGAAGTCCTCCAGGCTTTCAAGATGTCGCCATGCTGCCAGAAGGCGCAAGTGGGAAACAGGACCCCGGCTTTGGCCCGGAGCGCGCCCCGCCGCTTGACTTTCCCCCGCCTCGCCAGTATCTTCCCCCTCCCTTGACGCGGGGTGGAGCAGCCTGGTAGCTCGTTGGGCTCATAACCCAAAGGTCGCAAGTTCAAATCTTGCCCCCGCAACCATACATAAGTCCGCGAGATGCAAGCGGTTACGGAAACCCCGGGAATACCCGGGGTTCTTCGTTTTCGGCCGTTGTCTAGGTGCTGTCTAGGTTGTCGGGCGCGGTGTACGGAGCGCGGCAGATAGTCCGCTCCGTCGACGGTGTGATTCTCCGGTGCCTGGAGCGAATCATAGGGGTGACGGCAACATCGACTGGGCCGCCGGCCGGCGGAAGGAAACCCCGAATGACGAAACCAGCGCGACAGGACAGGTTCCTGATCCTGCTCGACGAGCACAAGAAGATCCTCTTCAAGGTCGCGAGCTCGTACTGCCGCACCACGGCAGACCGGCAAGACCTGGTGCAGGAGATGGTCGTTCAGCTCTGGCGCTCGTTCGACCGCTACGACGAGCGCTACCGGTTCTCCACCTGGATGTACCGGATCGCCCTCAACGTCGCCATCTCCTTCTATCGAAGTGAAACCCGGAGATCACGCTTCACCGAATCGGCCGAGGACTCCATCCTGGAGATAGCGGCGGCAGCACCCGAATCCGCTGCGTCGCACGACGACCTCGGGCTCTTGCAGCACCTCATCGAGCAGCTTGACGAGCTCGACCGCGCGCTCGTCATCCTGTACCTCGACGGGAACCGCTACGACACCATCGCCGAGATTCTCGGCATATCGGAAACCAACGTCGGCACGAAGCTCAGCCGGATCAGGCAGAGGCTTCGCCGCGACATGACGCGGACGGCCTGAACGGAAAGGGACACGACATGGAGCTCGACGATCTGAAGAGACGCTGGGAAGACCAGGACAAGAAGCTGGACGCCAGCCTCCGGCTGAACACCCGACTGCTGAACGAATCCGTTCTGGCCAGAACCGACACCGCGCTCCAGAGGTCGTCTCGCCTGCTCTGGTTCGAGCTCGCGCTGAGCGTCGTCGCCGTCCTCTGGACCGGCTCGTTCCTCGCGAAGCACATCTCGGAGCCGCGCTTCCTGATTCCGGGGGTGGGGCTCCACCTGTTCGTGATCGCGCTCATTCTCGCCGGTGTCCGGCAGCTCGTGGCCATCAGGACCCTCGACTACAGCGCACCGATCGTCGTCATCCAGAAGCGGTTGGAATCGCTCCGGGTCGAGCGGGTTCGCGCGACGAAGCTCACGCTGCTGTGCTCGCCGCTGATCTGGACGGCCGTCCTGGTCGTGGTGCCGAAGGGGCTCTTCGGCGTGGACGTGTACGCGATCTTCGGCGCCGCCTACCTGCTCGCCAACCTGCTCCTCGGCCTCCTGGTGATCCTGCTGGCGGTGTGGATCTCGAAGCGCTACGCCGCTCGGATGGAGCGTTCTCCGCTCGCGCAGCGGCTGATGCGGAACCTCGCAGGCCACAGCCTGAACGCCGCGGTCGATTTTCTGAGCTCCGTCTCGCGGTTCGAAGAGGACGAGCGCCACACCTAACCTCGCACCCCCGCCGCCCCAACAGACTCGACAACGAACAGCTCGTATCGCCTGCTCACAGCAGGCCAGGAGGGACGTCCATGAAACGGATTCTCGCAAGGCCGACATCTGTGTCGGAGCTGTCGCCGCAGTCTGGTTGCTGGCCGCGACCGCCCCTGGCTCTGGCGCCGCGCCCAGGCTCTCACCCCACGACGGCCCGGAAACCTCGTGCCGCTCCCCCGCGCGTCGGCCCCTGTCGCGACGCCGGCGGAATGCGCTGCTTCCAAATGCGAGACGGAGCCCTGCTGACCGAGCGCCACCTCGCCTCGGACAGTGGGCTCATCGTGGTGTACCTGCACGGCATCATGAGCTCCGGCGCCGAGTTCGAGGACAGCGCCCGGATGCTGCGTGAGGCGACAGGGGCCGCGGTGATCCGTCTCGACCTGCGCGGGCACGGTCTCTCGGCCGGGTCTCCCGGCGACATCTACCACATCGGCCAATGGGAAGAGGACGTGGCGGACGTGGTCTCGGCGCTCCAGAAGGAGAACCCGGGCTCGCGGATCATCCTGGCCGGCCATTCCATGGGCGGCGGCATCGTGATGCGCTACGCACGGCGCCACGCGGAGCAGCGCGACGTTCCGGAAGTGAACGGGTACCTCCTCTTCGCCCCGCACTTCGGACACAGGTCCCCGACGAGCCGGACGGAACCCGCCGAAGGCGCCGATGCCCACGCGCCGCAGCTGATCAAGGTGCACGGTCCCCGCACGATCGGGCTCGTGATGCTGAACATCCTCGGGATCCGCGGGCTCAACGGCCTGGATACGCTCTACTTCGACGTCCCCGGGGATCTCCCGATCCACGCCTACACGTTCCGCGCCATGGCCAGCATGTCTCCCGACGACTACCGAGCGGCGCTGACGGCCGACGCGAAGCCCTTGCTGGCCCTGGTCGGGCAGAACGACGAGGCCTTCAAGGCGAAGGAGTACCCGGCCGTCATCGGGCTGCATCGCAACGGTAAGACCGTCATCATCGCGGGCGAGACGCACGACGGCGTGACGGTGAGCCCGTTGGCCTTCGACTCCATTCGGGACTGGAGCTGGAATTTCAGGAAAAGGGCGTGACTGGGCCAGCGATTATGAGCTGGCTATCCGTTCAGGCTCTACCCGCTCACGCCGATGCTGCCTTCGCCGCAGGCGGGTCCCACCCTTCGGATGCCGCGATACGACGTTTGAACGGAGGCGACAAATGCGACCCAAGGATCAAGGCCTGGCCGCTCTGATCGCGCTGGGTGCTCGTCGTCCCAGTCAGTCTCGCCACCGGCATCGCGGTCGGAGTCCTCGCGAGCGCGGTCCTGGGACCCCGTCCCTCCAACTACTCCGACCCTTTCGCGACCATTCCAGCTGCTCTGTCCATGGCGATTGCGGCCATCACCTATCTGGCTACCGCTCGTGGCCTCGCTCCATTCTGGAAGCCCGGAGTCGTCGCCGTCCCTTGCGGCCATCCTCGTCGTCACGAACTTGTTCGAGACATCATCTGCCCTCTGGGCGGTGGTGATCCATCACGCCGAACCCAGAGACCGGATCCGGCTCGCGGAGGCTCTCGGCTTCTCGCTCACGGCCATGGTGTTCCTGGTCGTCTCTACTCGGACGCTCCGGAAGGGGCCGACGGCCAGCTAGACCGTCGCGTCGGAACTCCTTGCGCACTTTGGTGGGGTTCGACCTGTCCAGATGTTCACAACCCAAAGGTCGCAGGTTCAAATCTTGCCCCCGCAACCATACATAAGTCCGCGGAATCAAGCGGTTACGGGCCCCGGCGGAAACGCCGGGCTCTTCGTTTCTCAAGTCGGCTCGTCCATCGCCCGCGGGCCGAAGCGCCCGGTCGACCGCGTCGTCGACATCTTCGACTCCAGGGCCAGTAGTGGCTCGATGGTCGGGTCGCCGGCGTGTCCTCTCGAGCCCGGCTCCGAGCCGTCACCTCCGGCTCTCTGCTCGGCGGGCCTCGAGGAAGGCGATGTCTTCCGCGTCGCCCGGCGAGGAGCGGCGCGCCGCGAGGATTGAGCGCTGGCGAGCCTGTCCGCCGAGCGATGCGATCTGACGGCGCCGCTCCGGGGACAGGCGGCTCGCCCGGGCGCGTCCTCCGCGCCGCTCCATCGCTCGGGCCATGGCTGCTACGTCCATCGATGCCTTGCACTTGGCGCCAAGCAGTGGAAGACCCGGTCGGCCAGCGCCGACGGCCGAAGCGGCAACAGACCCGCGGCGCGGCCCGGCCGGTCTGTCGGGCCGCAAGTCGCGCTCGGCGGGCGCCTTTACCCCCGCTCTTTCCCCGGGCTCGGGCCTTCGCGTCGATGAAGTCGGGATGGGGGACGTTGAGGAGGCCGGCGACGCGGCGGATGAGGTGCTCTTCGAGGGGGTGCTTCTCCGCGTCGGCGAAGGCGACGAGCCACATCAGCTCGACGATTCGCTTCTTCTCCTCGAGAGAGAACCCCTTGTCGACGAGGCTCGTGAACTCGTAGAGCGAGATCGCGGCGTCCGCCTCGGCCTCGGCGAGGCGGACCAGCTCCTCGGTGTCGGCGAGCGAGAGGCCGAACGTCCCCTGGAGGGCGGTGCGGACGACCGTCCGCTCCTCGTCCCTGACCTCGGGGTCGGCGCGCATCACCTCGACGAGGAGCACCGCGGCCGCGAGGCGGAGGCGCTGGCCCGGGTCGCCCGCGGCTTCCGCGGGGCGACCGGAAACACGTTCCTGGAAGAACCGCTTGAGGGAGTCGAGCATCCTGCGAGTGTCTCGCCCCCTGCGGGCGTCGTCCAGACGATTGGCGCCGGGTTCTCGTTCCAGCGAGCGATGAAGGACGTCAGATGGCCCGCGAGCCTTTCGGGCCAGCGCGCGCGGTCACGCCCTGACTCTGACGGCTCGAACTCGTCTCACCCCCGACCCGCACGACGCAGTTCCCCTTCTCGTCCGGCTCGATGCCGAATCGGACCGGGAGGAACGCCTCAATCACCTGGATGTTCGTCGTGGCGTGGCGGGAGAGCAGGGTCGTGACGAAGGCGCCCGAACCGGCCAGAGCCATAGGCAGGAGGAGCTGATCGGCGAGGTGCTCGCCGACGGGAACACCGGCGACGAGGTAGCGGCGCACATCGCGGACGGTCTCCTCGGCCACCGCCTCTGCGGAGACTCCCTTCTCGCCGAATCCGGTGAAGACCTCCGTCACCTCGTCGCTCTGAAGCTCCAGCGTGAGGACGTTCCCCGGCCCGGCCGAATCGACCGAGACGGTTTCGAGACACTCCGCCTCCCAGCCGAGGAGGCGCGAGACGATCGACAGCTCGCGCGTCGCGATCGCCCGCGAGAGCTTCGAGACGACCGCCCGCGCACGGCGCCGCCTCACCTCGCCGCGCGCGAGGAGCGCCAGCGGCCGGAGGCGCGCCACCGGCGCGACCGTCACGATGAACTCGCCCCCGCCCGCCGGGTAGAACCCGGGCCGGACGAGGTCCGCCTCGACGCGGGCTCCCATCCGCCCGAGGAGCGGGAGGAACGCTTTCACCAGGAAGTCGAACGGAGGCGCCATCGGGTTGTGCGTCCCGCCCCGGAGGCGGACCGTGCTCGGCCCCCCGGCCGTCAGGAGCGCCGGGAGGATCGTCTGGAGGACGAGCGTCGTCGAGCCGGCCGTCCCGACCGAGAACTCGAAGGCGCCGGAGCGGATCGTCCCCGGCTCGAACCTCAGCTCTCGCGAGCCGATCTCCGCGCCGGCGACGCGCGCCGAGCCGACGGCCGCCGCGGCCTGGACGGCCGTCAGGTGCTGGCGCATGAGGCCCGGCTTCGTCCGGCCGGCGCGGATCTTCGTCACCTCCACCGGGCGGCGCGTCGTCAGGGAGAGGGCGAGGGCGGTCCGGAGGACCTGGCCGCCCCCTTCTCCCATGGAGCCGTCGATCCGGACGAGCCCGGTCATCCCTTCACGCAGACGACCTGGTGGAGCGTGTGGAGCACCTCCACGAGATCTCTCTGCGCCTCCATCACCGCGTCGATCGGCTTGTAGGCCGCCGGCGTCTCGTCGATGACGCCCTCGTCCTTCCGGCACTCGATCCCTTCCGTCGCCTTGATGTGGTCCGCCACGGTGAACCGGCGCCGCGCCTCGGCCCGCGACATCGACCGCCCCGCGCCGTGGCTGCACGAGTCGAAGCTCTCGGGGTTGCCGAGGCCGCGGACGATGTACGAGCGGGTCCCCATGCTGCCGGGGATCACGCCGAGGTCTCCCTTCCGCGCCCGCACCGCCCCCTTCCGCGTGACGAAGACGTTCCTGCCGTAGTGGTGCTCCCTCTCGACGTAGTTGTGGTGGCAGTTCACGGCGACGATCCCCGCCGTGAACGGCTTCATGCCAGGTAGCGTGCGGAGCGCGGCGATGATGTTCGCCATCATCAGCCGCCGGTTCGTCATGGCGTACTCCTGGGCCCAGCTGACGCCCTGGACGTAGTCGTCGAAGTGCTTCGTCCCTTCGGGCAGGTAGGCGAGGTCGGCGTCCGGCAGGTTGATGAAGTGCCGGCGCATGTCCTCCTTGGCGAGGTCGATGAAGTAGGTGCCGAGCTTGTTGCCAATGCCGCGCGACCCGCTGTGGAGCATGAGCCAGACGAAGTCCTCCTCGTCGAGGCAGACCTCGATGAAGTGGTTCCCCGTCCCGAGCGTCGCGAGGTGCGCGAGATGGTTCGCCTTGCGAAGCGCCGGGTGCTTCTCCACGAGCGCGTCGAGCCGCGGGGCGAGCGGCGCCCAAGCCTCGAGGACGGCCGCCGGCGGGTCGGCCCAGGCGCCCCGGTCGTTCCGGCCGCCGTTGTCGGTCCGGCCGTGCGGCACGGCGCTCTCGATCGCGGTCCTCACCGCGTGGAGGTCGTCCGGGAGGTCGCTCGCCGAAAGGTCGGTCTTCAGCGCCATCATGCCGCAGCCGATGTCGACGCCGACCGCGGCCGGGATGATCGCGCCGAGCGTCGGGACGACGCTCCCGACCGTCGCCCCGATCCCGAGGTGGACGTCGGGCATCGCCGCCACCCACTTGTGGATGAACGGGAGGCGGGCGATGTTCGCGAGCTGCCTCTTCGCCTCGGGCTCGAACGGGACGCCCCGCGTCCAGCTCTTCACCGGGACGCCGCCCGGGATGTCGATCACGTCGAAGTTGCGGTCGGTCATGGCTTCTCCCGAAAGGCGCGACGAGGGGTGTCGAAACGGCTTCAGAGTACGACCTCCTCGCGCCGACGGGCTCCGCTCGCTATCGCGAGCGATCAAGACCGGCGCGTCGGTGATCTTCTGGCCTCTGGCGCCGTCACCTCGTGGCAGGCATTCCGTCAAACGGAGGGAGAACCCCCATTCATCGTGCCCTGCCGCACTCGAGTGCGGCGCGACGCCGGGAACTCGTCCCTCCAGAGAGGAACGCCATGCACGGACCATCGATCAACATCGCCGGCCTCTCCGACGTCGGGCGAGTCCGGAAGAACAACGAAGATTCCTTCACCGTCAGCGACCTGGACGCGGGAGAGCGTCTGGAGGCCGGGACGGGTCCGTGGAGGGTCACTGCCGGACCTCGCGGGGTTCTTCTGGCCCTCTCGGACGGCATGGGCGGCCACGCTGCCGGAGAGGTCGCCAGCGCGCTCGTCGTCGATTCGCTTCGGGCGGCACTTCTCGCGGAATCGGAGATCGAGTCCCTCGAGGAGCTTCTCGCTGCCGCCGCTGCGCGAGCGAACGCCGAAGTGATTCGTACGGCCCGGGCATCCGGCAAGCGCGGCATGGGAGCAACGCTGACGGCCATACACATTAGGGGCGACGAGGCGTACGTCGCACAGGTCGGCGATTCGCGCGCCTACCTCCTCAGGAGCGGAAGGCTCCAGCAGGTGACGCGAGACCAGAGTCTCGTCCAGCTTCTCGTCGACCAGGGCGCGTTGACCCCCGAAGCCGCGCGGGTCTCCAGCCGAAAGAACGTCCTCCTTCAGGCAATCGGAACATCCGACGAGGTCAGGGCCGCGATCGGACGCCTGAAGCTGCGGCGGGGAGATCTGTTCCTGCTCTGCTGCGACGGCCTGTCGAACGCCGTCGCCGACGATGAGCTCCGGGATCTCGTGGCGGGAAACGATCCGGACGCCGCATGCAGGAAGCTGATCGGCCTGGCGAACGAACGCGGCGGGGCGGACAACCTGACCGCGATCGTCGCCAGCATCGATGCAGGCGAGCTGGAGGAAGCGGCCGTCGACGAGACGACCGGGGACGCGCTCGAGATCCTTCGAGGGTTTCCGACCGCGCCTTAGCTCCTGGCTCCGTGCCACGCCCGGGTCGGCACCGGGGAACGTCGCTTCGGGTGACATCCGTCACGCTGCGGGGGGGGCTCCTGGCACGGCCTTTTGTGACCCGCGTCTCACGAGTGATCGTTCCCGCGTGATCGACCGCACAGTTGCGGAATCCTGAGCGTTAGGCACCGGCACTCACCTGCAGGAGACAAGAAAATGAGATCGAGAATCACAATCCTGTCCGTCCTGTTCGTCCTCGTCGCCGTTGGCATTCCTGCCACAGCTTCGGGTGGCGACTCCCTGTACGAGTTCTTCGGCTCCATAGAGACCCTCCCGTCAGGCGGATTCGCGGGCGATTGGACCGTCGCCGGCAAGACCGTCCACGTATCCGCCTCCACGGAGATCGAGCAGGTCCTTGGCCCGGCAAAGGTCGGCGCGACGGTAAGGGTTCGGGGAACGCTCCGCGCGGACGGCTCGGTCGACGCGAAGAATGTCGAGGTGAAGACAGGCGACGACAGTGCCGGAAGCCCCGCCCGTTTCACCGCCGTCGTCTCGTCGATGCCCGCGACCGGGTACGTCGGCACCTGGGTCGTCGGTGGACGGACGGTCTACATTTCGGCCGCGACCCGGGTCGTCGAAACGAACGGCATCCCGAAAGTCGGGTCGACGGTCGAGGTCCACGGCACCGAGAGGGCTGACGGTTCGGTCGACGCAGAGGAGATCGAGGTCCGCGGCGGAACGGGTGGTGGTGGCGGAGGCGGCGCGGGCGAAGACGTCCACGTCTTCGGGCTCGTCGAGTCTCTTCCCGCCGGCAGCCCGGCGCTCGGTGACTGGACGGTTTCCGGCCGGACCGTCCGGGTGACCTCGTCGACGATTCTCAATGCCGAAGGCGGCACCTTCGCGGTCGGCGCCTACGTCGAGGCCGAGGGGACCTCGAACACCGATGGATCACTCTCCGCGGCGAAAGTCGAGCTTCGCAGGGCCGTTCCCCCCGCCGGAGCCTCTCCGGCGAGCTTCCGCGGCGCCGTGGAGCTCCTGGCTTCCACACCGGGATGGATCGGGGACTGGCGCGTTGGCGGCCGGGCCGTCGTCGTCACCGGAACGACCATGATCGACCAGGAGAGAGGGACTCTCGCCCTCGGCGCCCTGGTGGAGGTCCACGGCACGTCACGACCCGACGGTTCGCTCCTCGCCAATCGGGTCGAGGTGGAGTGGGGCCCGTCCTCGAGCGGCTCCGATCTGACGAATACGTGGGTCCTTCCTTCGAGCGCCCGCAAGCACGGCCGGGACGATGCCTTCTACACGACGAACGTCACCATCTCGAACACCGGGTCCGCCGAAGCCCAGGTCACCCTTCGCTTCCTCGGGCACGAACGCGACGGCCGGACCGGACCCGAGAAGAGCTTCACGCTGGAGGCCGGAGCCACCATCACGTTCTCTGACGTCCTCGCGTCCGCGTTCGCCATCGACGACGACTACGGCGCCATCCTCGTCTCGTCGAACGTCGCAACGCTCGTCGTCGAGAGCACGACGTCGACTCCGGGCGGCGGCGGCGAGTTCGGCCAGGGGCTCGGCGCTTCCGGGCGCAACGAGCTCATCGGCGACGACCACGCCCGGTCGATCGTCGGAGTCCGCGACGACTCGCTCTTCCGGACGAACCTCGTCCTGACGAACGCCGTCGAGAAGGCGATTGACGTCGACCTCAACCTCTTCGATGACAGAGGTGGCGTTCTCGGTTCGCTCAGGGTCCGCCTCGAGCCGCTCGGCATGAAGCAGGTCAACGAGGTCAGCCGCTCCGTCGGCGCCACGGGAGAGGTCGCCGGGGCCCGCCTCGTTCTCTCCACGCCGACTCCGGGCGGGGCGTTCGCCGCCTACGCCTCGGTCATCAACAACGGGACCGACGACCCCCGAATCCTGTCTCCCCGATAGGAATCCGAGCCCCTCGGGCAATCCGGGTCCGACGCGACGAGCCCCGACTACGGGGCTCGCCGTGACTCCGGGTACCGGTCCAGGTAGGCGTCGACCGCCTGCTCGATGGTGGGGAAGAAGTTCCCGACTCCCAGCTTCGCGAAGAGGCCGTACCGCTTCAGGCGGTCCTTCACCGGACCCTTCATCTCCGCGAAGCAGATCTCGATTCCGGCCTCCTCGAGCTCCTGGTCGAGCTCGGCCAGCTGATCGGCGGCCGTGATGTCGATGTCGGTCACGGGCTCGGCGGCCACGACGACCCACCTCGTCGGCGTCGGCGCCCGGGCGACCGCGTCGAGGACGTGCTCGTGGAACGTTTCGGCGTTGGCGAAGAACAGTGGCGCGTCCCACCGGAACAGGACGAGACCCGGGATCCGAGTGGCTTCGGGGTGGCGCGTCACGTCGTGGTAGCCCTTCAGTCCTTCGACGCGCCCCAGCACGGCGTCGTAAGGGCTCCACGCTCGCCAGACGAAGTCGAGGAGCGCGAGGCCGACGGCGATGAAGATCCCCTCGATGACGCCGAAGAGCGCCACGCCGAGGAAGCAGACGATCGACAGGACGAACTCCCCGGGTCGCAGCCGCCAGAGGCGCAGGACGCCGGAGACCTCCACGAGCCCGAGGCACGCGGAGATGACGACGGCGCCGAGGGCCGCGTGGGGCAGGTCCGCCAGGAGCCTCGGCCCGAAAATGAGGAGCAGAGCGATGCAGGCGGCGCCGACGACGCCCGTGAGCTGCGTCTTCGCCCCCGCCGCCTCGGCCACCGGCGTGCGCGACGAGCTGCTGGTGATCGGGAAGCCCTGGAAGAAGCCCGTCGCGACGTTGGCAGCCCCGAGAGCGATGAGCTCCTGGTTGGCGTCGACCTCGTAGCGGCCGCGCAGCGCGAAGGTGCGGGAGAGGACGCTCATGTCCGCGAAGGAGACGAGGGCGATGGCGAGGGCGTTCAGGAAGAGCGCGCGGACGTCGCCCAGCGAGATGGCCGGGATCTGGAAGGCCGGCAGGCCCTGCGGGAGCGAGCCGACGACGGAGACGCCGGACGTCGCCGCGAGGTGGAAGGCCGACGAGACGATCGTCGCGCCGACGACGGCGACGAGCGGTCCGGGGATGCGCGGAGCCCGCTTCCTGAACCCGAGGATCACGACGAGGCAGGTCAGGCCGATCGCAAGGGCCGCTTCGCCGGTCTGACCGTTCCGGATGCCCTGCACGAGGCCCGCCCCCTTCTGCAGGAGGCTGTCCCCGCTCACCGTAAACCCGAAGACCTTCGGGAGCTGGCCGACGAGGACGGTGAGCGCGATACCGTTGAGGTACCCGTACCGGACCGGTTTCGAGAGGAGGTCGGTGATGAAACCGAACCGGGCGAGGCCGCCCACCATGCACAGGACGCCCGTCAGGACGGCAAGGAGCCCCGCCAGCGCGACCGCCCGCTGCGGGTTCCCGGCGGCGTGGGGCAGGACCGCCGCCGCGATGAAGGCAGCCAGCGCCGAGTCGGGACCGAGGACGAGGATGCGGCTCGGCCCGAAGACGGCGTACGCCAGGAGCGGGACGATGGTGGCGTAGAGCCCGTAGATGGCGGGCAGGCCCGCGGCCTCCGCGTAGCCCATCCCGACGGGGACGAGGATCGCCGTGAGGACGAGGCCGGCGACGAGGTCGCTGACGAGCCACGCGCGCTCGTACGTGCGCAACACCGCGAGGAGGGGGATCCAGCGGCCCGGGCCCTTCGGGGCGGCCCGCCTCGCGAAGGGGTTCCCGCCGGCGGGGGCCGCGGCGCTCGGGGTCGATCGCGGGTCCATCCTCTCGCCTCCCTCGGGAACGATCCGGGTACCCGGGAATCTACACCTCGCGTCCGCGCCGCCAGCGGACTCTTCCCGGGTCAGGAGACGCGCACGAGGACGACGGTGATGTTGTCGTCTCCGCCGCGCTCGTTGGCGAGAGCCACGAGGGCGTCCCCGCTGACCTTCAGGTCGGCTCCGGCCAGAGGCCCGCTCAGGCCCTCGATGCCGACCTTTCCGCTCAGCCCGTCGCTGCAGAGCAGAAGCGTATCCCCCCGCACGAGGTCGATCCCGTCGAGAGCGATCTCCACCTTCTCCTTCAAGCCGACGGCCTGCAGGAGAACGTGGCGGAACGGAGTCCGTTGCGCCTCCTCTTCCGTCATGGCCCCGGAAGCGACGAGCTGCCCGGCGATCGACTGATCCCTGGTGATCTGCTCGACACGGCCGCCTCGAGCGAAGTAGGCCCTCGAATCGCCGACGTGCGCGATGAGCACCCTCTCCTGGCAGACGATCGCGGCCGTGAGCGTCGTCCCCATTCCCGACAGCTTCGGGTGGAGAAGCGACTCGGTCCAGACCCGCCGGTTCACCGCCTCCACCGCCTTCTTGAAGAGCTCGGGGCGGGGGCACGCGTCGGAGAGCCGCTGCATCTCCATCTCGAGGGTCTCGAGGGCCAGAGAGCTGGCGATCTCTCCCGCGTGGTGCCCGCCCATCCCGTCGCAGACCGCGAACAGGACTCCGCGCGCGCCGACCGGCTGCTCGACGACGAGCGCAGGCTCGATCGTGGTTTCCAGCGTGAGGTCACGGATGACGAACCCGTCTTCGTTGTTCGTGCGGCGGAGACCGAGGTCGGTCCTGCCGTATGCGGAGAGCTTCACGCCGCAAACTCTACTCCGATCCCCCCGCCCGGTCAGAGGCGGTTGAGGATCTGGTCGAGGTCCCTGAGGAAGAGCTCCGCCGTGGCGTAACGCTCGTCCTTGCTCTTCGCGGTCAGCTCCATGAGGAGGCCGTAGACCTCCGGCGGAATACCGAGCCCGGAGGGGAGATCCGGCAGGGGCTCGTACGCGTGCTTGTGGAGCAGCTCGAACGGGGTCGGCGCGCTGAACGGCAGGGCCCCCGAGAGCATCCGGAAGAGGATGACGCCGAGGCTGTAGAGGTCCGACTGCGGGCCGACCTCGGACGGGACGAGCGACTCGGGCGCGCTGTAGTTGGGCGTGCCGAGGTAGGCGTCGGTGGCCGTGAGTCCCGCGACGTCCATCCGACGGGCGATGCCGTAGTCCATCACCTTGACCTCGCCATCGGGGAGAACCATCACGTTCTCGGGCTTGAGGTCCCGGTGGACGATCCCCTTCAGGTGCGCGTAGTCGAGCGCCAGGGCGATTCCGCGCGCGACGTGGAGTGCTCGGGAAAGGGGCAGACGCTGCTCTTTCCTGAGGACCCGCTCGAGAGTTGTTCCGGGAACGAGCTCCATTGCGATGAAGGGGCGCCCGTCGTGCTCTCCGGCCTCGAAGACCCGGACGATGTTCGGATGGCGGAGAAGAGCTCCGAGCGCGCCCTCCCGGAGGAACCGTTCGATGAACTCGGGCTCTTCGAGGATGTGCTCGTGCGGCACCTTGAGGGCCAGCTGGAAGCCGTCACGGAGACGCCGGGCGACATAGGTCGTTCCCATGCCGCCACGCCCGAGGATTCCCTCGAGGGCGTACGCGCCGAAACGGGTGTCGGTGCCTTCCCGGAGAGGACGCGATCCGACCGGTGTCGAGACGGACCCGGCGCGGCCCCTCGATGGGGAGGACCCCTCTTCGACGGAGAGATGGCGCGTCGCCCGGCTGCGCTCCACCTCCGCCCCCGGGTACGAGACCGACGAAACCGATGAGACCGGCGAAACGGACGAGTCCGTCTTCAGCTCGGGGACCGCCGAGCTCTGCCGGCGGGCTCGAAATCCCAGGGCCGCTCGAGTCGCGACGAGAACCAGGAGAGCGAGTCCCGAGGCGATGAGGGCGATCGTGCCGTAGCTCACGGACCTTTCCGGCGGGCCCTCCGGTCCGGCCGCAGCTCCGGATCCCGGAGAAGAACGTGAGCCGGACCGCGGCTCAGCCGGTCCGGAAGGGAACGGGGTCACCTCACCGCGGTCACCGGCGGCGCCCGCCCGAAGGGACGGTTCGACCGCCCCGGGAGACACCACGAGGGTGGGCGTCGGAAGGCTTCCAGCCGGACCCACGGGCCGGGACGTCGTTCGAGCCGCAGCCTGCCGCAGGCCGCTTTCTGCAGGCGGGGCAACGGCCACAGGCGCCGAACCCGACACTCCGGTCGCAGGGAGCGTCGAGACCTGGAGAGGGGTCGGGAGCGGCGCGCCGGCGGGAGCCGATCGTTCGACCGCCCGGGCCGGCGGGACGTCAGGCGATCCGGCGGTCGCTTCGACAGGCTGCACGCCGGAGCTCGCGCGGAGCCGCGCCTTCTCGATCTCCGAGGCGAGGGCCGCGATTTCGGCCCCGGGGCTGACGCCCGCCGTCTCCGCGACACGCAGGTTCCGCCGGGCCTCGTCCAGATGGCCGAGGTGAAACGAGGCCCGCGCCAGGTGGATCGACGGGTCGTACGGCTCGATGAAGTTCAGGCCGTAGGTCTTCACCCGTCGAGCGGGCGCCGGACGGAGCTCGGCAGCCCTGAGGAAGGACTCGCGGGCTTCCGTCCACGCTCCCTCCTTCTCGTGGGCCAGACCCTTCTGGTATGCCTCGTAGAACGTGGTCTCGGCGAGTGCGACGCCGGAGGCGATGGCCGCGACCGCGAAAGCGACGACGAAAAGGCGGCCAGGACGGGAGAGCATCCGTCGTCAGGGCTCCGGCCTGGCGGGTCCGACGAAGATCTCGTGCAGGGCGCGAGCGGGGGGCGAACCGGCCGGGATCTGGACGATGAGCGAGACGTAGGCCGCCCACGCCTTCCTCGAGAGCTCACCCTGCGAGGTTGCGCGGAGGCTCCCCGAAGCGATCTCCTCGGCCTCGAGGAACCGTGAGACCTGCGCCTTCGCGGTGGAGTACCGGAGGGACGCGTCGAGCGCCCACCAGCCGGACTTGACTCCACTCCCGACCGAGAACCCCGTCTGGACGATCCGGTCTCCGGTCACCGCGTCCGTCGCAGGCTGGGGTTCTCGGGACCAGCCGGCCCGGACCGGCACGACGGTCTTTCCAGGGAAGAAGAGGACCTCCGCCCCGACATGCCAGTCGTCGCTCGTCCCCGCGTTCGTCTCTCCGGGCGGCTTGAGGTCGAAGAAATTGACGTGTCCCACGCCGGGAACGTCGAAGAGCATCTTCGACCAGTTGGTCCGGCCCCAGTCCGCGGCCACGAGGAGAGTGTCGCTCGGCTTGATCGCGAGGCCCACGTTCAGCGTGCCGGGCCAGTGAAGCGTCGTCGTCGTCGGGGGAAGCGGGGTGAGCGGCGTCTCGACGTTCGTCTCGAGAGAGGCGGAGAAGCCGTAGTCGGCGTCAAAGGGAGTCCGATACCGGACGCCGACGTTGAAGGCCGGGTAGCGAAGCAGGAGGCCGAGGTCGACGTTCCAGCCGGTGAGGTCGTTCGTCTGGGAGTAGGTGAACGCCTCCTTCTCGCTTCCGGCGACGACGGACTCCTCGGAGTTCGTGCTGGCCATGTCCCAGTCGCCGTCCCACCGGTTTACGGTGACGCCCAGGAGCGTCCGTTCCGTCGGCTGGAAGGCGACCGACCCCGAGTAGAGCCGGATCGAACCGCTCTGGAAGCTCGACTGCTCGAGCAGAAAGAGGGGATTCCCCGCGGCGTCCACCTCTTCGAACTGGCGCGTGCCGTCGTACGTGAAGTCGACGAGCCGCTGCGTGGAGATCTCGACGGCGAAGCGCTTCGAGAAGAGCTCGAACGGCACGGTGACGGATGCGAAGTTGAAGGCGGAGTGGTCGAACTCGACCGTCGAGTCGGTGAGACGGAGGACCGGGACCTGGTCGTAGGAGTAGAAGTTCCGGTATTCGTCCCTGTGGCGCGAGACGTCGACGACGGCCGACGCCTCGGGAACGAGAAGCTGGGCGAGCCCGGCCGGGTTGAACGAGGCCGCCGTGGCGTCGTCGGCCAGCGCCGTGAACGCGCCCCCCATCCCGGCCGCGCGGGCGCCTGCGCCGACGAGGGTGAACGACGTCTGCGCCTGCTCCGAGACGATGAGCCCGAACGGGAGGTCGACCGCCTGACCCGCCGCTGGCTCGGAAAGCGACGCGAGTGCGAGCACGAGAAGCCCTGCCCGGCTCCGTGCAGCCGCACGAGGGGGCAAGAATCCCGACCCGAAAGGCATCCCGTCCCTCCCCGTCTCTCGTGTCCCCCGGTGCTCCCGGCCGCCTGTGAAAAGCCAGGGCCATCGACCGTCCTGGATTCTACGGCTCGATTCCTCGCCGCCACCGGTGGGACAATTCCGACGACTGCGCTCCGCGCTTTCGTAAACCGTCGGGAATCCTTCCTGTTCGGGACGGGACCGGAGTCGAAAGGGAAACGAGGACCAGATGAAACGGACCATTCACCGCCCGACCTTCCATTTGCTGCTCACTCTCGCCGTCCTGACGCTTTCGGGCGGCACGGCTGCCCAGGAGCCCGCCTCGGCCCTGTCTTCGATCAAGGCTCCCGAACCGGCCGTAGCGGAGCGCATCACGCTGCAGGGGGAGTTCGTCCGGACGGCCTACAACAAGGAGGGCTTCGTCAATCTCGGATACCGGATCGCGAACGGCTCCCTCGGAGAGGACTGGATGTACCTCCAGGTCGGGTTGTGCCTCCAGGATGGAATGAAGTACCAGACGCTCAAGCGAGAGGCGTTCTCGCTCAGGACTCCGGACGGCAAGACCATTCCTCTCGCCACCCAGAGGGAGTACGGGGAAGCTCTCGGGCTCGCCGGCCTGAACCAGCGTGCGAAGGCGCAGAAAGACTCGCTCAGCTACTTCCCTCCCGGTGTGACGCGCGCAAACGCGTTCCAGTTCTTCGCCGACCTCGGCAAGGGAAATCCACTTTCCTTCGACCAGGTCGACGTGGCCGACAACAGGGCCTCCTTCGGCCGCCTCTTCTTCAAGATACCGGGCGGCATCCAGCCCGGCCAGCACTGGCTGGTGGTGAAGTTCGCGTCGAGCGAGGTCCACGTCCCCTTCCGGATCTTCACGAAGGAGGAGGAGAAGGAGTTCCGGAAGACCTGGGAGAACTTCAAGAAAGAGTTCGACGCGGCCCAGGAAAAGTAGGGTCGGAGATCGTCCATGAGCCACCCACGCGCCGGCCAGCCCGCCGAAGCCGCTGACCTGGTCAACGTCCCGCGCCTCCTCGCGGCCTACTACACGGATCGGCCGGACCCGGCGGAGCGTGGCCAGCGCGTCGCATTCGGGACCTCGGGACACCGCGGTTCTTCTCTCCGCGGCAGCTTCAACGAGGACCACATCCTCGCCACAACGCAGGCCATCTGCGAGTACCGGTCGGCCCACGGGGCGACGGGGCCCCTGTTCCTCGGCCAGGACACCCACGCCCTCTCCGAGCCAGCGTTCCGCACGGCGCTCGAAGTGCTCGCGGGCAACGGCGTGCTGGTGCGCGTCGACTCGGCGGATCGATACACGCCGACCCCGGTGATCTCTCACGCGATCCTCGCCTGGAACCGTCACCACGACGGTCCCCGCGCCGACGGCATCGTGATCTCGCCCTCGCACAACCCGCCCGAGGACGGCGGTTTCAAGTACAACCCGCCCCACGGCGGCCCCGCCGACACGGACGCGACGAAGGCGATCGAGGATCGCGCGAACGCGCTTCTCGTGGCCGGGCTCGCCGGCGTCCGGAGGATCCCCTACTCCCGCGCGCGGAAGGCCGCGACCACCGCCGTGCACGACTACCTCACGACCTACGTCGACGACCTCGCTTCCGCGATCGATCTCGAAGCCATCCGCTCGGCCGGCGTCCGCATCGGCGTCGACCCTCTTGGCGGGGCGGCCGTCGATTTCTGGCAGCGGATCGCCGAGCGTTGGGGACTGGACCTGACGGTGGTCAATCCGCGGGTCGACCCCGCCTTCGGCTTCATGACGCTCGACTGGGACGGCCGCATCCGGATGGACTGTTCCTCCCCCTCGGCGATGGCCTCGATGATCGCCATCCGCGACCGGTACCAGGTCGCCGTCGGGAACGACACGGACGCCGACCGCCACGGGATCGTCACCCCCGCGGGCCTCATGAACCCCAACCACTACCTCGCCGTCGCCATTCACTACCTCTTCGGGGCACGCGACGGCTGGCGCAAGGACGCGGGGATCGGGAAGACCCTCGTCAGCTCGAGCCTGATCGACCGGGTGGCCGCGGGGCTGGGCCGCCGGCTCGTCGAGGTTCCGGTCGGCTTCAAGTGGTTCGTCCCCGGGCTCCTCTCCGGCGACCTCGGCTTCGGCGGCGAGGAGAGCGCGGGCGCCTCCTTCCTCCGCCGCGACGGGACGACGTGGACCACGGACAAGGACGGGATGATCCTCGGCCTCCTCGCGGCGGAGATCACGGCGGTGCTCGGAAAGGACCCCGGCGTCGTCTACCGCGAGCTGACGGCCCGCTACGGAGAGCCGGTTTACGAGCGCGTCGACGCCCCGGCGACGCCGGCGCAGAAGGCGCGTCTCGGCAAGCTCTCGCCGGAGGACGTGAAGGCGCAGGAGCTCGCCGGCGCCCCGATCACCGCCGTCCTCACGAAGGCGCCCGGCAACGGGGCCGCGATCGGCGGGCTGAAGGTGGCGACCGCCGACGGCTGGTTCGCGGCGCGCCCCTCGGGGACCGAGGACGTCTACAAGATCTACGCCGAGAGCTTCCTCGGCCGCGACCACCTGCGCCGGATCCAGGAGGAGGCGCGGGCGCTCGTCACGGAGACGCTGACGGCCGCATAGCCGGGGCGCGCGGCTCGTCCTCCTGCCGCCCCGGTCCCGCCGGCCTTCAACGCCCCGCGATCGTCTCGAGGTGGCCGAGGTGGTGAAGGTCGTGCCCTGCGAGGACGCGGATGATCCACCCGACGTAGATGGTGCCGAGATCCGGATGGGGGATCGGGCGGGCGAGCTGCTCCTCGGTGAGCTTCCGGTAGAGCCGGATGTTGAGCGCCCTCAGGGCGAGGAATGCCGCGAGGGCGACGACGGGCTCCGAGGGCGACTCGAGCGCGACCCAGTCGTCCCCGTCGAAGGTCTGGGGGACGTATCCCGGCTCCGTCAGCGAGAGACGGGCCCGGCACCCGAAGGCGATCTCGTCCTGGGCGAGGTGCAGGACGATCTGCGCGGCGGTCCACTTCCCCTCGGCATAGCTGAGCGACCACCGCGCCAGGGACCAGCCGCTCACGAGGCCGGCGATGCGCCGCGGGGTCGATCCGAGGAGCTCGATCGGGTCGGCGGCGCCGACGAGGTCCGCGTAAGGGATTCCATCCGCCATGTAGGGTCCTCCTGCGTCGTCGCGACGTCGCACGCCCCGGACCCCAGGGTCCGGCGTCCCGGCGCAGGAACGGTACCGCAGGAGGCCGCGGCGCGTCCGTCGAGGGGGTGTGGGCGGCCTCCTCCGCTGCCCTGCCTCGAGGGATGAGCTGCTCGATCGCGGTGAAGTTCCGTATCCTCCGGTCCCGATGGCCGACCTCCCCACGTCCCCGTCCCCCGCGGAGCTCGCCCCCCAGGACGTCGTCCTCCGCTTCCTGGAGAGCACCGGCCGCCCCTCCGAGGCGCGCCTCTACCTCGACCTCTTCCGCGCGCATCCCCGCGAGCAGTTCGCGGCCATCGCCATCGACGCCAACGTCATGGCCGACGCGGCCGACGCCGTCGTCCAGGACCTCAAGTTCCTCGCGGCGCTCGACCTCTTCCCGACCGTCGTCCTCGGGATCTTCCAGCCGGCCGACGCCGCCGCGCACGCCCGGAACCTGCGCCGGCACCTGGACGCCGAGGGAGTCCGCGTCGAGGAGCTCTCGGCGACGGACCCCTCTCTCCCCGCCCGCGTCACCGCGTGCGCCGGGGCAGGAGGAGTCCCCGTCGTCGTCTTCGAGCCGGTTGGGAACGAACAGCCGGGAGAGCGCCAGGAGCAGCTCGGCCTCCTCCTCAGGGAGCTGCAGACGCGCAAGCTCCTCTTCCTTCACCGGCCCGGCGGGCTCCGCCAGGGGGGCGTCCTCGTCCCGATCGTGAACCTGACGACCGACGTCCCCGGCCTCCTCTCGAGCGGGGAGCTCTCGCGCAAGGAGGCCCTGATCCTGGAGGGCGCGCGCCGGCTCTGCGAGGACGCGGCACCGCTCGGCTTCACCGTTGCCGTCACGTCCCCGCTGAACCTCCTCCGGGAGCTCTTCACGGTGAAGGGAGCGGGGAGCCTCCTGCGCCGCGGGGCACGCGTCCTGAAGCACGAGGGCTGGGAGGGTCTCGACGTGGCGAGGGTCCGCGACCTCCTCGCGTCGAGCTTCGGACGTGCCCCGTCCGACGCCTTCTTCGCGCGAACGCCCGACCGCGTCTATCTCGAGGAGGGCTACCGCGGCTGCGCGATCCTCTCGGAGGCGCCCCTCGGCTCCTACCTGACGAAGTTCGCGGTGTCGGCGGAGGCGCAGGGAGAGGGGATCGCGCGCGATCTCTGGGAGGCGCTCGTGGCCGATACGCCCGTCGTCTTCTGGCGCGCGCGGCGGAAGAACCCGATCAGCGAGTGGTACGCCAAGCTCTGCGACGGCCTGATGCGCTTGCCGGAGTGGACGGTCTACTGGAAGGGCCTTCCCCCCGCTTCGATCCCGGCCGCGATCGACTGGGCCTCGGGTCAGCCCGTCGACATCTCGCACGACGAGGACTGACGGCCGAGGGAGGCGGACCAGCGCTCTCCCCCGGCGCGCGGAGCCTCGCTCACTCGACGTCGGGGTCGGCCACCTCCAGCTTCCCGCCGGCGGGAGAAGGGCACGGGTGGACGCCGGGGAGAAACGAAGATCCGTCGGTTCCGACCGGGAACGGCCCCAGAAGGAACGTCCCGTCGGAGTAGACGATTTCGGACGGCCCGGCCGGCCTTCCAGGCACGGACGTCCCGGAGCCCGTCGCCGCGACCTCGCGGAAATACGATTCCGGCAGGCGCGAGAACTCCTCGCCTCCGGAGGAGGCGAGGACGTAGTGGTCCCTCTTCGGTCCCGTCTCGTAGCGGTAGGCGTTTCCCCACGGGTCCCTGGCCGGGAATCGCCGGAGGTAGGTCGGGACGAGCCGCTTCCAGAGCCCGGTCCCGGCGGGCGGGTAGACCTCCCAGTCGACCGCGAACGCCTCGACCGCCGTCGCGATCGTCCGCATCTCCCCGACCGCCCGGCGCACCTTCCGCGTCTCCTCGTCGTCGGGCTCTCGCACCGGGCTCGCCGCCGACGCCACTCTCCACCTTCCCGGCGGCTCGCTCCACTCGCCGTCTCCGGTTTCGGGAAGCTCCCACTCCCAGTCGAACCGGACACTCAGTTTGGCCGTTCCGGACTCCGGCAACCGGAAGGTCACCGTTCGCGACGCCGGCGTCTCGGCCGGGTCGTCCACTTCGACGGAGAGGACGAGGACCTCGACCGGGCAACCGATCTCCTTCTGGATCGCCGCCGCCGCGAGTTCCCGGCTGAGCGACGGAAAGTCGTCCGCCGTCTGGGCCGCGAGGGGGACCTCGGCGCCGAGGACCAGGACGAGGACCGGAAGCGCTCTTCTCATGGTCGTCCTCCCATGGAACGCTGGGACCTCGCGCGCCGGCGCCTGGTTCCCGAACCGTCGACGACCCGCCGCTCGCAGGGTCCGGCACCGGGAGGGACGACGGCCGCCGTCGGTCAGCCGGCGCGTCCCACCGTCGTCCCCGGGTAGTAGTGCGCGAGGATCTCGCGGTAGCCGCTCCCTCGCTCCGCCATCACCGCCGCCCCGATCTGGCAGAGACCGACGCCGTGCCCCCAGCCCGCACCGGTCAGGACGAAGCGCCCCGCCCCGTCGCGGTCCACGACGAACGCCGAGCTGTAGAGGTGTGACGACGAGAGCGCACGCCGGATCTCCAGCTCCTTCCCGACGACGAGCGCGCCGCGCTCCCCCGTTATCCGCAGGCGGTAGATCCGTCCCGACGGGCCTCGGGCAAGCGGTTCGAGGGCCGTTACGGGACCGAGATCGACACCGAGGCGCGAGCGGACCAGCTCGCCCAGCTCGTCCTGAGCGTACGAGACGGTCCATCGAAAGAAGTCGCGGGTTTCCTGATCGAAACCCGGGAGGATGCGGGCGAGCAGGACGGCGTCGGACGTATTGCAGAAGGCCGACGGTCTCGACCGAATGAACGCGTCGAGGTCGCGGGGAGCCGGCTCCGGCAGGCCATCGGGGAACGAGACGAGGTAGGGAATCTCCTGGTCGTCCCAGGCGGTCTGATAACGCTCGGTGAGGCCGCCACAGCACTTGGAGAAGCGAGCGTCGCAGATGCTCCCTTCGTCGAAGAGAGCATCTCGCCCGCGGTGGCCCGGACGGCGTCGGCGACGGCGGGCGAAACGGCCTTCGTGATTCCCTGGTAGCGCTGGCAGTGGTCGTCGGCGCAGACCTCGAAGTCGGGGTGCGCCTCGCGGCCGTACCAGCGGCGGATCTCGCCCGGCTCGTCCGGTCCGGACGGTGCGATGCCGGCCGCTGCCGGACCTTTCAGCCAGCTGCGCGAGATGACGGCGTGCGCCTTCAGGAGCTCGAGCGGGCACGTCGCGCTCATCTCCGACGAGATCACGCTCGCCACGTACGCCTCGAGCGGCACGTCGTTGACGACCGTCAGCCCCGCGGGCCGGCGCAGGATACGGAGGACGCCCGCGGAAGACCTGCCGCTCCTTCCGTTCCCAGTGGAAGCCGATGCCGATGGTCACCTCGTCGAGGGCGAAGGCAGACGCGTCCGGATCGACGGGGATCAGGGTCGTCTCCGTGTCGAAACGGCGGCGCCCCGGCGTGATGCCGACACCGGCCGGGTCGGTGAACTCCCCGAGCAGTTCCACGTCGACCGACGGGAGGCCCTCCGCCAGGCCGACGGCGACGTTCAACGACGACTCTCCAGGCGGGTCACGACCTCACGGAACGGGTCTTCCGGAATCGTCACCTCGCGGTAGACGGCCGCCACGTCGTCGCCGGTCAGGCGCTCGAAGTCCTTCGGGAACGGGGCGACGAGAATCCCCGACATGTCGATCGTGGCCGGGCTGACCTTCAGCTCGCCGGTATGGAACGCCTCGGGCCGGTGCTTGCTCCGCGGGTAGAGAACCAGCGTAAGGCCGGAGTCCGGCTCCGCCCACGCCGCGACGTTGCACCACGGCTCTCCCTCGCGGCCCGTCACCTGGGAGAGGAGCGAGAGGGCCCGCTGGGTCTCGCCGAGGACGCGGGACCTCTCGCCACGGAAGAGGAGCGCCCGCATCCCGTACGCCTCGAGCGCGGGGCCCGGCTTCAGCCGGGCCTCGCGGACGACGGGAAGACCGTCCCGCGAGCCGGCCTGGAGGTGCAGGTGGTCGGGCGCCGACGCCCCGCACTGCGGCCCGTTGTAGACGACGAACGAGCCCGGGAGCGCCGCGGCGAGGTCGAGCATCGCGCCGACCTGCGAGTCGATTCTCTGGGGCCGGTGCTCGGCGTGCACGACCGTCAGGTGCTTCTCGACGATGGGGAACGGGTTGCCGAGGAGCGTGAAGCCGTCGCCCAACGCGAGGCCCTTCTGCTCCGGTCGGGATTCTGCGGCGCAGAGGAAGCAGGGGCGCCTGGCGATCGACTCGCGGTCGACGACCGCGGTCGTGCTCGCGACGCGGTGCGGGATGTGCCGGACGAGGACCTCGGCTCCGTCTGCGACGACGCGGCGCGTGAGGGCGTCCGCCAGACCGGCCACGCCCCTCCGGAGGAGCGGCCACTCCTCCTCCTGCCGCCGGAAGAGCTCCTCGACGTCCCGCGAGAAGTCGGTCTTCAGGGCGTGGCTCCCACCACCCTCTGCCGTGCGGCGATCTCCACCGTCCGGAGCCAGTCCTTGTAGGCGTCGTAGCGGTTCTGCGTCTCCAGCGGGAGGGCGCTGTCGGAGTTCCCTTCCCAGCGGCGGCAGAGGTAGACCGACTCGTAGATGCGGCCGATCTCGTACTCGCGGCTCATCCGGAGGGCGACGGCGTAGTCCTCGCCGTAGCTGACGTTCGGGAAGCCGACGCGCCGGAGGACCGCGGTGTCGAAGGCGCGCGGCGCGCCGAAGCCGTTCACGCGCAGGGCGTTGTTCCGGCCGTTCTCCCGCGTCCACTCGCGGTGGTCGACGAGGCCGGGCGGGATCTCGTTCAGAGCGAAGTCGACCATGGTGTACGACGCGACGACCATCGCGTAGGGGCCGCATTCGAGCTGTCCGACGATGCGGGCCAGGACGGTCTCGTCGAGGTAGAGGTCGTCGGAATCGAGCTGGACGGCGTACCGTCCGCAGCGCGGGTGGAAGACCGCCTCGTCCCAGCAGCCGCCGATGCCGAGGTCGCGACGCTCGGGGACGACGTGGACGAGCCGCGGATCGCGGACGCCCCGGAGCATCTCCGTCGTCCCGTCGGTGGAGTGGTTGTCGACGACGAGGACGTTGAAGGCGAAGGGCGCCTGCTGCGAGAGCGCGCTGCCGACGGCGTCGAGGATCGTCCGTTCGCGGTTCCTCACGGGGATGACGACGCTCGCCTCGACGGGGAACGGCCCCTCCGCCCGGGGTACCGGCTCGAACCGGGGCGGCAGGAGCGCGCCGATCCGGCGGAGGTGCTCCGTGGCGAGGCGCTCCAGGTCCAGCTGGTACTCGCGGTTCCTCGCGTCGACGTAGTCGAACTGCGCCTCGCTCGACGGCCTCGTCTCCGCGAGACTCGCCGCGTAGAGCGGCTCCGGGATCCGGACGATCGGCCGACGCTCCGAGACGCGAAGCCGGAGGTCGTAGAGGGCTCCCCACTTCAGGCCCGGCTCGACACCCGCCTCGCGCGCGGCCGGCACGGAGATCGCCACGACCGGCCCGAAGTCGAACGTGTCCCGCAGGCTTCCGGGACGGTAGTCGATCCGCGCGTGGCCGACCCCATCGGAGTAGACCCACCCCGCTCCGGTGTCCTCGAGGACCTGCGCCATCCGTTCGAAGAGCCTCGGCCCGGGCGTGACCGTCACGCGCGGATCTGCGAGGAAGAGGACCTCGGAGTCGGCCGCGGAGAGGAGGGCGCCCAGGCCGGCGGAGGAGGCGGGCATCGGGTGGAGGACGCTCAAGCGACTCCTTTCGGCGCGCAGACCGCTACCTCGAGCGGACGGACGACGATGAGCCCCGCCATCCGGTTCGCGCGAAGGAACGTGGCCAGATCCCCCTCGACGACGCGGCCGGCGCTCCGCGACGCGTGCCTCAGCTTCCAGCTCCCCTCCTTCCGGACGAGGAGCCCGCAGTGGAAGACGTCGAGCCCCGCCTTCGTCGAGGCGAAGAGGACGATGTCCCCGTTCTTCAGGCGCGGCTCGAAGGCCCGGAACTTCGCCTTCGGCACGCAGTCGAACCGGGCCTTCCGGGGCGGAAGCCCCGGAAGGGCATCCAGGACCTTCTCCTTCCGCGTCGCGAGCGCCCCGGCGGCGACGGGACGGACCAGCCCTGCTCGCGCGTTCCGGCGAGCCCAGTCGGTCATGTAGTGATTCCGGCGGGCCCACTCGACATTTCCTCCGTCGTACCGGATCCGACGAAGCTCCTCGACGAACTCGCCAGGGGCGGAGGCGCGAGCGAGCGCGAGGACCGTCTCGACGTAGGTCACGCAGTCGAAGCCCTCGAGCGAGGCCGTGAACACCTCGGGCGTCTCTGCCGACCCGACGAGTCCGTGAGCCTCGTACGGGCTGCCGACGAGGTTCGCCGAGAGGGCTTCCACCCGGGCGGGGACGTAACGGTGGATCTTCGTCTTCGAGAGGAGCCGTCTTTCGAGGTGAATCTCGAGGTTTCGCGCCCGCAGGTTACTCATCGGGTGAGGATGTTACCCGCGGCTCGCCACGCCCGGCCGGTTCCGGCGCGGAGGGCCATGGGTGCGCGGATCCTCGCGATCACGTCGTCCACGCCGACCCGCGCGAGGCAGAGGACGTCTCTGCGAGCACATTCGGGGCGCATGCAGGCCCCGCAGTCGAGGTCCTCGCTGTAGAAACCGTCGCTCCCCGGACCTTCCGGCCGGCTCCACGCCGAGCGGCTCGCGCCGAAAAGGGCGAGGGTCGCGACACCCTGGGTCCAGCCGAGGTGCATGAGACCGGAATCGTCGCTGACGACGAGCGAGCAGAGCGCCACGAGCGCGAGCGCTTCCCCGGACGCCGTCCCTCCCGTGAGGTCGAGGAGCCGGTCCCCGAGACCTTCCTTCAGCGCTGCGAAGCGGGGCGGGACCGGTGGGGCCGAGAGGGCGACCAGCCGGCACCCTTCGGCGTGAAGCCGCCGGCCCAGCTCGACGTACCTTTCGATAGCCCACTGCTTCGTCGCCCACCCGCCCGCCGGGTTCAGGCAGACGAGCGGGGCCTCTCCGTCCCACCCCTCCGAGAGGAGTCTCCTGCGAGCCGCCTCGACGAGCGGCCCCTTGGCGTGGGACGCGAAGACCGGAGAGAGGCGCCCGAGGCCGAGACCTTCGGCCGCCTCGAGATAGCGCGAGAGCGCCGTGCGCGGGGCGTGGCGGTCGAAGCCCATCCAGGCGCCGGGCGAAAGGAGCCTGATCAGGAAGGCGGACCACCGGTTCCGTTGGAGGTCGAGGACGACGGGGACGGCCCGGCGCCGAAGGGAGAGCGCGACGAACAGGAGCGCCAGGGCCTTGCGGAAGCGCCCGCGCCGCGTGTCGAAAGCGAAGACGCCGTCGACGTCGCGGTGTGCGCTGAAGAGGGCCTCCGACCGGACGTCGGTCACGACGTCGAGCCGAACGGACGGGAATCGCCTCCGGAGCGCCGCGAGGAGGGGGAAAGTGATTGCGGTGTCGCCGAAGGCATGGAAACGGACCACGACGAT
>JADJVF010000029.1 GCA_016716705.1 Holophagales bacterium | reverse complement strand
GATCGGCCGATAATCCAGGCCGCCGTGTTCCCATCGCGGCCACAGAAGGAGAAAGCTCGTGAAGACTCACAACCGCTCCTCGTTCTCCGTCGCCACCCTCGTCGCTGTCGCCCTGGTCCTCGGCCTCGCCGGCGCCGCGCTGGCCGCCGACAAGCCCGCCGCCAAGCCGACCGAGGTGACCCTCACCGGCGACGTCCAGTGCGCGATGTGCATCCTCAAGAAAGCCGACGCCAAGGGCTGTCAGGACGTCCTCGTGGTGACCGACAAGGCCGGCAGGACCGAGTACTACCTCGTGAAGAACGCCGTCTCCGACAAGTTCGGAATGTCCTGCATGAAGGCGCGGCCGGCTGTCGCGACGGGAACCGTATCCGAGAAGGAAGGCAAGAAGTGGCTGACCGCGTCGAAGCTGGAGGCCGTGAAGGGCTGAGGGAAGGAACGGGCCGCGAGATCTCTCCCGCGGCCCTCTTCCGCCCGAATCCGAACGCCGGAACGGCCTACCAGATCTTTACGCGCTCCTCCGGGGCGAGGTAGAGCTTCTGCCCCGGCTTCACGTCGAACGCGGCGTACCAGGCATCGAGGTTTCTCACGCAGTCCGCCCGGTACTCGGCGGGCGCGTGCCCGTCGGTGACGATCCTCTGGCGGGCAGCCGCTTCGCGCATCTTGGTCCGCCAGCTCTGGGCGAAGCTGAGGAAGAACTGCTGGTCCCCGGTCAGGCCGTTCACGACCGGGGCCTCCTTGCCTCCGAGGGAGAGGCGCCAGGCGTCGTACGAGACCGCGAGGCCCGCCACGTCGGCGATGTTCTCGCTCACCGTCAGCTTGCCGTTCACGGCGAGGTCGGGGAAGGGGCGATAGGCGTCGTACTGCGCGACGAGCTTCTCCGCAGAGGCCGCGAAGTGCGCGAAGTCGTCCTTCGTCCACCAGTTCTTCAGACGCCCCTGGGCATCGAAGAGCGCCCCCTGGTCGTCGAAGCTGTGGCTGATCTCGTGCCCGATGGTCGCGCCGATGGCGCCGTAGTCCATCACCACCGGCCGGTTCGGGTCGAAGTCGGGCGGCGCCAGGATCGCGGCCGGGAAGTTCATCGCGTTCATCGCCGGCAGGTTCACGGCGTTGACGAGCTGCGGGTTCATGACCCACTCGCCGCGGTCGACCGGCTGGCCGAGCTTCGCGAGGTTCCGGTGGTACTCGAAGAGCGAGGCCCGCCGCGCGTTGCCGAGGGCGTCGCCGGGGACGACCTCGAGCCCGGAGTAGTCGCGCCACCGGTCCGGGTAGCCGACATAGACCTTCAAAATGGCGAGCTTGTCCTTCGCCTTTGCTTTCGTTTCCGGGGACATCCAGTCGAGGCGGTCGATCCGCTTCGCGAAGGCGGCGATCTCGTTCTTCACCATCGCCTCGGCGCGCGCCTTCTCCGACGGCGGGAAGTACTTCGCGACGTAGAGCTTCCCGACGGCCTCGCCGAGCGCGGCGTCGGTCACCGCGACGGCCCGCTTCCAGCGTTCGCTCTGCTTCGGCGTTCCCGAGAGGACCTTCCCGTAGAAGGCGAACTGCTCGTCGGCCAACGCCTTCGGGAGGAACGTCGAGGCGCTCTCGACGGCGTGGAAGGCCAGGTACTCCTTCCACGTCGAAAGCGGCTGGTCGCGCACGAGGGCGGCGATCCCCGTAGCCGCGCCCGGCTGCCAGACGATGAACTCCTTCTGCCTGCCAAGGCTGGCGCCGTCGAAGAACGCGTCCCAGTCGAGGCCCGGAGCGCGCGTCGCGAAGTCGGCGCGCGTCCACCGGTTGTTCCCTTTCGCGACGTCCGACGAGTCGTCGCGGCTCGAGTGGGAGGTGGCGATGAGGCGCTCCAGCTCGACGATCCGGCCCGCCCTTGCCTCGGCGTCGACGGCATTTCCGGCGAGCCTCAGGACGGTCGCGACGTGCTCCCTGTAGCGCGCCCGGATCTCCTGCATCCGGGACGACGGGTCGAGGTAGTAGTCGCGGTCGGGCAGGCCCAGCCCGCCCTGGAGCAGGAAGGGCGCGTAGCGGGTCGGTTCGTCGAGGTCCTGAGCCACCCAGAGGCCGAAGACGTTGGGCGTGTAGAAGTCCGTGTTGTTGAAGGCGTCGACGTCGGCTCGGAGCGTCGTCCCGAGGAACCGGGCGAGCGCCCGGGAGTCGGCGATCGCGACAATCTCCTCGAGCGCGAGCTTCAGCGGCGACATCCCCTTCGCCTCGATGGCCGCCTCGTCCAGGAACGTCGAGTAGGTGTCGCCGATCTTCCGGGCCTCGGATCCGGCGGAAGCATTCGACGCCGCCGCCTCTGCGATCAGCTCGGCCGTCCGCTTCGCCGTCCGCTCGGTCATCTCTCCGCCCGAACCCCAGGAGCTGCGGTCGGCCGGGATCTCGGTCGCCTTCATCCAGCCGCCGTTCGCCCAGGCGAAGAAGTCGTCGCCGGGGACCACGGAGGGGTCGATGCCGGCGAGGTCGATTCCCGAGGAGGCCACGGGAGCTGTCGCGGCCGCTTTCGCGGAAGCCGGCTGCGCGGGGCGCGGCGCGGGAGAGCACGACGCGGCGAGGAGGACCGCGACACAGATGAGAGAAGGAAAGAAGCTGGGCTTCATGTCCCCGACGATAGGAACTCGGAGAGTCACCCGCAAGGAGAAAGGGGCGGGACGGCCGTCGCCCGTTCCTGTCCCTAGAATGGAGGGGATGTCGAACGCCACCGACCTCGAGGATTCCCTCCGGTTCGCCGCGCGAGCCGTCAAGGAGGCCGAGGCGATCGTGATCACGGCCGGCGCCGGGATGGGCGTCGACTCGGGACTCCCCGACTTCCGGGGACCGGAGGGGTTCTGGAACGCCTACCCTGCGTTCCGCGACCTGGGCCTGAGGTTCGAGCAGCTCGCCAACCCCGACTGGTTCTTCGACGACCCCGCTCTCGCCTGGGGCTTCTACGGACACCGCCTGAGCCTCTACCGGCGCACCGTTCCGCACGAAGGCTTCGCCACGCTTCTGATGTGGGCGGCGGAGGCTCCGCTCGGCGCCTTCGTCTTCACGTCGAACGTCGACGGGCAGTTCCAGAAGGCCGGCTTCCCCGACGACCGGATCGTCGAATGCCACGGCTCGATCCACTTCCTCCAGTGCCTGCGCAGCTGCGGCGAGCCGATCCGCCCCGCGGACGGAATCCAGGTCGAGATCGACGAGACGACCTGCCGGGCCCGGCCGCCGCTGCCTTCCTGCCCTTCGTGCCGCGGCCTCGCCCGTCCGAACATCCTGATGTTCGGCGACATGGGCTGGGACGACACGCGGACCGACGCGCAGCATGCGACGCTCGGGAACTGGCTCGATGGCGTGAAGGGGCCGCTCGTCGTCCTCGAGCTCGGCGCGGGGACGAACGTGCCGACGGTCCGGATGTTCTCGGAGCGGGCCGCGCGCGCCTCCCGCCGGACCCTCGTCAGGATCAACCCCCGCGAACCGCAGCTCGGCACCGGGCTTTCGCTTCCGCTCGGCGCCCTCGAGGCGATCCGCAGGATCGACGCGCTGCGGTGAGGCCGGCCCTGCCTCTTCGTCCGCCTGTCGTCGCGGTTTTCGCGCTGGCCACGGTTCTCTCGGGCCTGCTCGCGGCCGTACCCGCTGCTGCCGAAGCACGGTCGGTCCGTCTCGTCGTCGAAGCCGCCGGCTTCACGACGATCCCGAGAGCGGCCGGCCCAGGCCTCAGGAATCGTGGCTCACGTCATCCGTACGGGATCCGCAGCTGGCCTTCTCCGCGATCGGCTCACACTGGAAGGACGTTCCGGGCACCGAGCTTGAGCTCAGCGTCAGCCCGGACGGCATTCGCTGGGGACCGTGGATCGCCGTCCCGCCGGACGAGCCGATCGAAGCGACGCGCGAGGACGGCGAGCCCAACCCGTTCGCCGGGGACACCCTCGGAGCCCTCGTCTTCGTCGACCCTGCGAGCCGGTTCCTCCGCTGCCGCGTCCGCCGCCCGGCCGGAATTCCGGGTCCGGACGGTCCGCCCCGGATCTCGCTCCACGTCATCGACCCGGGGACCTCGGACCCGGGCGGCCCGGCCGGTCCCGCCGTCCACGCGACCTCGGCGCCGGCGCCCCGGCGCTCAGGCCTCGAGGTGCCTGGACTCCCTCGCCGGGCGGTCGTTCCGCTCCCGGATGTCTCGATCCCCGTACCGGGCGCCGCGAAACCGCCCGTCTTCTCCCGCGCGGAGTGGGGCGCGCGGCCCCCGAGGACCGGCTACACCTTCACCCTCGCCCGGCACATCGGCCTCCACCACACCGCGACGGTCGAAGACTGGGCGGCCATCACCTGGGAGGAGTGCGCGGCGCGGGTCCGCGCGATCCAGACCTACCACATCGACACCCAGGGCTGGAACGACATCGGCTACGCCTACGTCGTCTGCAAGCACGGCCACGTCTTCCAGGCCCGCGAGGACGACGACGACTCCACCGACGTCCAGGGGGCCCACGACGGGTTCAACAGGGGCAGCACGGGCATCTCGGCCTTCGGCTACTTCCACCCGCCCGTCAACCACCAGCCGACGGAGGCGCAGCTCTCGGCGCTCGTCCACTTGACCGCCTGGATCGCGAGCCGGAGGGGCATCGATCCTCTCGGCCGGAGCCTCTACGCGGCCTACGGCTCGCCCGTCGACAACGTCTACGGTCATCGCGACGTCAGCGCCACCGCCTGTCCGGGCGACAACCTGTACGGGCGCATGGAGGCCCTCCGGGCCGCCATCAAAGACCGGACCCTGCGGCGGCTCTACTGACGCGATCGTCGGCGCTCGCTCGTTTTGCGCGTGTGCTGATACCATGCTCTGTTCCCGAACGATTCCCCCGGAAATGGTGTATTTCCATCAGGTTCGGCCCGGTAAACTCCACCGTCGGAGGAGGCACCATGCCCGCCCTGAAGGAAAGACCGAAACCGTTCGTCCTCCCCGAGTTTTGCAAGGGCTGCGGCCGCTGCATCAGCGCCTGCCCGAAGCACTGCATCTCGATGGGGACCGAGATCAACCCCCAGACCGGGCTCACGCCGGTCATCCTGGACCTGGAACACTGCAACGGCTGCGGACTCTGCATCGACGCCTGCCCCGAGCCGTACGGGCTCCAGCAGACCCCGGCGGACGCCGACTACGAGCTGCAGGACCCCGCAAAGCTCTTCGGCGACCGGATGACCGACGCCCCCGAGCCGGTCGACATCCCGAACGAGATCATCCCGCTCCAGAAGATGGAGCCGCTCGTCCTGAAGGGGAACTACGCGGCCGCCGTCGGCGCGCTCCTCGCGGGCTGCCGGCACTTCTTCGGCTACCCGATCACCCCGTCCACGGAAGGCGCCGAGCTGATGGCCAAGCTCCTCCCGCACCTCGACGGGATGTTCCTGCAGGCCGTCTCCGAGGTCGCCGCCGTCAACATGATGTACGGCTGCGGCGGCGCCGGGATGCGGTGCCTGACGTTCACCTCCTCGCCGGGCTTCTCGCTGATGCTCGAGGGGATCTCCTACATGATCGGCTCGGAAGTCCCCGCGGTCTTCATGAACGTCATGCGCGGCGGGCCGGGCCTCGGCAACATCGCCCCCGAGCAGGCCGACATCAAGCTCTGCTGCCGCGGCCTCGGCCACGGCAACACGCACGCCATCGTCCTCACCCCTTCGACGCCCCAGGAAATGCTCGACCTGACGATGCTGGCGTTCGACCTCGCCTTCAAGTACCGCAACCCCGTCGTCATCGCCTCCGACGGCTACCTCGGCCAGATGACCGGCAAGGTCTCCCTGCCCGAGTCGATGGTGAAGCCCGGGATCCCGGCGTGGGGCGTCTGGGGCGACAAGGACCACCGGCGCAACCTCATCTCGTCGATCTACCTCGCCGAGACGGACCTCGAGGCCTGGAACGTCCACCTGAACGAGAAGTACGAGGCGATGAAGGTCGAGCAGCGCGCCGACCTCTACATGTGCGACGACGCCGAGGTCGTCCTCGTCGCCTGCACGACCCCCTCGCGGATGGCCAAGGGCGCGGTCGGGGCGCTCCGGGCGAAGGGGATCAAGGCGGGGCTCTTCCGTCCCATCACCGTCTGGCCCTTCCCGATCGAGAAGTTCAAGACCGTCCTTCCCAACGCGAAGCGGATCGTCGTCGTCGAGGCCTCGAACGGACAGCTCGAGGACGAGCTCAAGCTCGCCCTCGCCAACGCGAGGATCTGCGACTACCCGGAGATCGAGAACGTGCGTCACTTCGGAGGGGTCCTCCCGCAGCTGGAGGAAATCGTCACGAAAGTCGTCGCCGGGCAGGAGGTGACCGTATGAGCACCACCTCCTTCTACGGCAAGTTCGACCGCCACTCGCACGGCGAGGGGCTCAAGGGGCACGCGACCCACTACTGCCCGGGCTGCGGCCACGGCCTGGCCCACAAGTACCTCGCCGAGGCGATCGACGACCTGGGGATCCAGGACCGGACCGTCGCCGTCTCGCCGGTCGGCTGCTCCGTCTTCCTCTACTACTACTTCGACGTCGGCAACACGCAGGCCCCGCACGGCCGCGCCCCCGCGGTCGCCATCGGGCACAAGCTCGCGAACCCCGAGTCGATCGTCGTCTCCTACCAGGGCGACGGCGACCTCGCCTCCATCGGCCTCGCCGAGATCGTCTCCACGGCGCAGCTCGGGATCCCGATCACCGTCATCTTCATCAACAACGCGATCTACGGCATGACGGGCGGCCAGATGGCCCCTACGACGCTCATGGGCCAGCGGACCGCGACGAGCCCCGACGGGCGGACCTCCTTCACCGGCATGCCGATGAAGATGGCCGAGCTGATGTCGGGCCTCGATGGCCCGGTCTACGTCGAGCGCGTCGCCCTCTTCAACCCCAAGCAGCGCAACCGCGCGAAGAAGGCGATCCACAAGGCGCTCCAGATCCAGGTCGAGGGGCGCGGCTTCGCGTTCGTCGAGGTCCTGGCCGAGTGCCCGACGCACCTCAAGAAGACGCCGGAAGAGACCGAGAAGTGGGTCGAGGAGATGATGCTCCCGGTCTTCCCCCTCGGCGTGAAGAAGGACGAGACCCGCGAGCCGTGGTGGAACATCGCGAAGCCGACGTTCGAGACGGCGCGCGTCCTCAAGGAGATCGGCGCCGGCGAGGAGAAGGCGCCCCGCTACTGCACCACCTTCCCCTCCCACGTCGCCCCGCACGACATCTCGCTCAAGCTCGCGGGCTCGGGCGGCGACGGCGCGCAGACCGCCGCGATGCTCATCGTCCACGCGGGCATCAACGAGGGCTTCGACGCGACGCACATCCCGGCCTACGGCCCCGAGTCGCGCGGCGGGACGTCCTACGCCGACGTCCACGTCGCCGACGGCGAGGTCCTCTCCCCCGCCTCGCCGAAGCCGGACGTCCTGATCGCCTTCAACATGCCGAGCCTCGTGAAGTTCGGGCCGGACGTCCCGCCGGGCGGGACGATCATCTACGACAGCTCGGTCATCCACGAGCTCACGCCGATGAGGGCGGGCGTGAAGGTCATCGGCGTGCCGATGTCCGAGATCGCCAAGGACCTCGGCAAGATCATGGTCAAGAACATCGTCGCGCTCGGGGCGCTCCAGGCGGCCACCGGCATCTTCCCGAAGGAGACGTTCCTCACCGCCGTCCGGCGGGCCCTGAAGGACAAGTGCGCCATGATCCCGATGAACGAACAGGCTTTCGAGTGGGGCGTCAAGGCGGCGTCCGAGGTCCTCGTCCCGTGAGCGGCCCCGTGCAGGTCACGCTGAGCCAGAAGGAGTGGGAGCTCGTCTCCTCGCTCCGCGACATCCCCGCGAGCCCGCTCAAGGAGCGGATCGACGCCCTCCTCGGCGACCTCGTCAAGTTCGCCGCCGACCCGAAGTGCTTCGAGTTCCAGGCGGACGGCGTCCCCTGCACGAACACGAACGGCGACTGCGAGTCGTGCCGCAAGGTCACGGACGTGATCGACCTCCTGCGGCGTCGCATCACTGCCCCGTAACACTCCTCCCGAGGATCGAAACTCCCGCCCGCCGTGTCGCTGACCGGCGGGCGGGACCGTTTTCGGGAGTCCGGGGAATCGTCCGATCTGGCCGACTGACGGCGGCCGCACTACAGCGGCAGGCCGAGCGAGAAGTAGAACGTGTTCCGCCCCTCCTCCGCGAAGCCCCACCCGAGGTAGACCGGGCCGATGATCGTTTCGGCCGCGCCGTAGAGGCTCCCCGCCCAGATCAGGCTCGAGGGCTTGATCTCCTGCGTCCGGTTCCAGACGTTGCCCGTCTCCACGGTGGCGCCGGCGAAGAGGCCGCTCCCCACGAGGCTCGGGAGCTTCGAGACGCGGTACCGGATTCCGGCGCGCGCCAGGCCGGCGTACTGCCCGGAGATCTGACCGGTCCGGAGACCCGAGAGCCTCCCGAAACCCCCCAGCCGGCTGAGGTCGAAGAGCGGAAGCGTCGCCCCACCGAAAGGCCCGGAGGCCTCGGCTCCCCCGTGGACCGTCCACTCGCCGAACGACCTGGCCCCCATCACTGTGGCCGAGAACTTGTCGTACGCCCAGTCGCCGCCGAGGAACTCTCCGTAGACATTGGCCCCGGCCGCCGCGGCCCACCCCGAGCGAGGGATCGTCGCGTTGTCGAGCTGATCGAACCGGGCGAGGAAGACGGCGCCCGCCCGGTCGGCGGTCACGCCGTAGAGGACCGGCTCCCCGATCTCGGTCGAGAACCGGCTCCGGTCCCGAAGGACGCCGATCCGGATCTCGCCGAGCGGCCCCAGCGCGAGCCCTGCGTCGAACCGGGCGTACATGCGGGAGTCGACGTAACGCCCGGTGACTTCGTCGTCGACGAAGACGTCCCGGAGAAACCGGTCCCAGCCGAGGCTCGGCGCGACGAAGAACCGCTCCTTCGACTCGAGCGGCTGGTAGAGCTCCGTCGAGAGAAGCGTTCGCCGGCCGATCTCCGCGTCGGTCTTCCAGTCGCCGTGGAGCCGGCCGATCGGCGTCACGACCCACCCGACGCGGAGACCGAAAGAGCTGTCACCCTCGAACTCGGTTCCGAAGACGACGCCGGTCCGGATCCGGCTCGGGGCGTGCGCCGCGGGACGGGGTGCGATCGTGAGAACGCGGTGATTCCGCGGTCCTTCGACGAGGAAGTCGACCGTGTCCCAGCCGCCGAGCCCGTAGACTTCCCGAAGGCTCTGGTGGAGCACCTCCCAGTCGAGGCGCCCGGCCCGGACCGACCGAAGAAAACACGATGCCGGTGTCGGCGTGGCCCGCGGTCTCGACGCGGACCTCGGCGATGTCGGGGGGCTCGTCGGAATAGAGAGGCGGATGGGCCGCTTTCCAGGCGGCGTACTCCTCCGGCGAGACGGAGAACCCGGCGAGGCTCCCGATCGCTGCGCGCGCCGCCGCCGCGCCCGCTCGATCGCCTCCCCGAACCGGGGGAAGTCGAAGGTGTCGATCCCTTCGAGATCCGGCGTGATCAGAACGTCCCGTCCCTGGAGCATCCCGACCTGTTCCTGAACGTTCTTCCGGATCAGGAAATTGCTGGTCTGCCCCAGGACTTTCAGGAACCCGTCGAGGTCGTCCCTCTTCGCCAGCGGCATCGAGATGTCGACGGCGATGACGACCTCGGCCCCCATCTTCCGGACGACGTCGACCGGCAGGTTGCTCGCGACTCCGCCGTCGATGAGGAGCCGGCCGTCCAGCTCCACCGGCTTCAGGAAGCCGGGAACGGCCATGCTCGCGCGGATCGCGCGGGCCAGGTCGCCCGAGCCGAGAACGACGGCCTCGCCCGTCTCGATGTCCGCGGCGACGGCTCGAAACGGGATCGGAAGCCTGTCGAAATCCCGGATCGAGCCGGCAGCCCACGTCATCCTCCGGAGCTGGTAGCCGAGCTCCTGGCCGGCGACGAGCCCGGTGGGAACGACGATCTTGCCGTGCGAGAAGCCCAGGTCGACGCCGATGAGGTAGCGGGGGTCGTCTTCCTTGCGCCGGAAGGCCTCGTCCTTCCGCGACCGGACGTCGGAGAAGACGCCCTCCCAGTCGATCGTCCGGAGCTCCTCGGCCATCTTCTCCGGGCGGCATGCCGATCGCGTAGAGCCCGCCCGCGAGCGACCCGCTGCTCGTCCCGGCCACGTAGTCGACCGGGATCCGGAGCTCCTCGAGGACCTTCAGGACCCCGACGAGAGCTCCGCCCCGCGCACCTCCGCCGGAGAGGGCGAGGCCGATGCGCGGGCGTTTCGGCCCGTTCGCAGCGGCAGGAACGGTCTCCTGCGCGGCGAGCGGACGGAACCAGGCGGACAGCAGAGCGATGGCCAGAAGGGCCAGCCGACGTACGTTCACGCGCTTCTCCAAGCCACTCAGGGTAGCCGAGGCCTCAAATGGCGGCCGGCCGCCGGGAATGAAGGCTCAGGAGACGCCGCTACGGGAGGAACGCCGGGGCCGACGGCCCTTCTTCGCCGTCCGCGCGCCGGCTACGTCGACGACCCTCGCCTGAATCGCGAGCGGCCGCGCAGGAGGAACCAGGAGGTGGCCAACGCGCGTCCGGAAGAAGTCCTTGACGGTCTCCCAGTCGTGCGGTCCCTCCCCGGGCAGCCTGGCTTCCCGCTCCGCGTCCTCGAACCAGGTGAGGGAACGGAGGAGGAGCCCCTCGTTCAGCTCCTGCCGAAAGACCTGGCGCATCGCCGAGAGACACGCCGCGATGCCGAGACCGTTCGACTGGAGGGTCACGTAGAGGTCGAAGAAATCCCGCCGCGTTCCCCGGTCGAGGATCGCGTGAAGCTTGGTCCCGAGGAGGCCGGTCACGTTCAGGCGCTGGCCATCCACGAACGGCGCGAGGTTGTCGAGGACGAAGACCGAGACGTCGATCCCCTCGAATCGAAGGTGCACGGTGTCGGGCCTCCGTTCGAGGACCTCCACCTTGCCCTGCATCCGGAGCTGACGCACGAGGCCTTCAAGGTCCTTCGCGCTCGTCACGCCGAAGTCGACGTCGCGGCTCGGACGGTAGGGGTGGAAGCACCGCACCGCCTGGCCGCCGATCACGAACCAGTACGGCAGGTCGGCAACGGCCCGTCCGACGGCCGGAGGGATGACTTCGACGGGGTGCCGGACGGCTGCCATCAGATGCCCCTCGCCGCAACCGCCGCTTCGAGCAGGCCGCGCGCCTTCGGGCGGAAGCCGGGGAGCCGGAGCGCCTGGTACAGGGCAAGCCACGGGAGCCCAGAGGCGAAGCTGACGGCGGCGAGGTCCCCGTAGCAGAAGCTGTAGAACGCGAGCTGGTGCCCGGGAACGTTGCTCGCACCGTCGAGGTTGTAGAGGGCATCCTGAACCGGACGGGGAAGCGCCGAGACGCGCCAGCGGCCCGACGGAAGCGTTTCGAGGAGCTTGTAGACCGTGGCACGGGACGGCGACCGAAGGCCGGCCTTCCGGCAGCGTTCCGCGACCGCGGCCAGCGCTGCAGCCATGCCCGGCCGCTCCTGCGTCGAGAAGACCCGCCGGACCAGCTCCAGCACGCGGGGGTCGAGGCGCGACAGCCCGCGGTCCGAACGGACGCGGCGCTTCGACGTCCTGCGGGTCGCACCGAGGCGTTGCTCCGCGCGGCCGAAGGACGAGGCCAGGTCGAATGCGCCCATGATCCCGTTAATTCTAGACGATCCGAATGCGAATTGTGGACGCTGGAGTCCGCCCGCGGGACAATGGGCAGACGTGTCGAAGGAGACAGAGATGAACCAATCCCGGCCCGACATCGCGCGCACCGTCCTGTCGGTGCTCTTCATCGTCGCCCTCATCTTCGGCTCGTTCTGGATCCTCCTTCCGTTCCTCGGGGCGCTCATCTGGGCGACGACGATCGTCGTGACGACCTGGCCCGTCCTGGAGTGGCTCCAGAAGCGGCTCTGGGGAAAGCGGAGCCTCGCGGTCGCCCTGCTGACGCTCATCCTCCTCGGCGCCGTCTTCGTCCCGTTCCTCGCCGCCGTCGGCACGATCGTCGGCAACGTCGACGAGGTCGCCGCGCGCGCGAAGGCCCTCGCGTCGCTCGAGGTGCCGCCCGTCGCACCCGAATGGGTCCGGAAGATCCCGCTCGTGGGGACCAACCTGGCGGCGTCCTGGGAGCGCTACGGTGGACAGGGGATCAAGGACGTCGCCGCGGTCGCCGCTCCGTTCGCGGCGAAGGGCGCGAAGTGGTTCGCGGCGAAAGTCGGGGGCATAGGTCTCTCCCTCCTCCATTTCCTGTTGACGGTCGTCGTCTGCGCCGTCCTCTGGTCAAATGGCGAGGAGGCGGCCGCTCGCGTGAGGCGGTTCGGGAGGCGACTGGCCGGAGAGCGCGGCGAGGCCGTGGTCCGCCTCGCCGGTCAGGCCGTCCGCGGCGTCGCGCTCGGGGTGGTCGTCACGGCGGTCGTCCAGTCGCTCCTCGCGGGGCTCGGCCTCCTCGTCGCCGGAATCCCCTTCGCCTCCGCCCTGACGGCCGTGGCCTTCATCCTCTGCATCGCCCAGGTCGGTCCGATCCTCGTCCTCGCCCCCGCCGTCGCCTACCTCTTCTGGAGCGGCCAGACCGGCTGGGGGGTGTTCCTCCTCGTCTGGACGATCGTCGTCGGGACGATGGACAACGTCCTCCGGCCGATCCTGATCAAGAAGGGCGCGGACCTTCCGCTCGTCCTCGTCTTCGCCGGGGTTCTCGGTGGCCTGATGACTTTCGGCCTGATCGGGATCTTCGTCGGGCCGGTCGTCCTGGCCGTGGCCCACACACTTCTCGAGGCGTGGGCGAAGGAGGCGGACGAAGAGCCGGCGATCGCGGAGAAATCGGCCTGACGGCGGGTCATCGAGCTCGCTCGAGGCTGCGCGCCTCGTCGCGGCGGGCCTCGAACCACGACACGTCCGCGGCGGTCCATCCCGGGACGTTCCGGCGGCTGGCTTCGGCGATCGCTTCCTCCGCCATCGCCGCGGCCCGCGTCGGATGGCCGTCCCGGAGCGCTTCGCCGATCGCCTCGCGCAGCTCGAGCCGGTAGATTGCCCGGGCGCGCGGGTCGGGGCGATCGAGCGTGAAGACGAGGACGGCGAGCGCGTACGTCCGCACCTGATCCTTCCTCACGGCCCGCAGCTCGGCGAGCGCGTCGGCCCGCGCGCGGAGGTCGTCGCCGCCCGGCCCCTCGGGCGCCGACGCGGCGGCCCTCCGGGCATCGACGAGTCTCGCGTCGATCTCGAGGACTTCGGCGGATCCAGACTCGACGATCGCGAGCGCCCTCTCGACGAGCTGGCGCTGGGTGAAAGCCCGGTAACCGCGTGCGACGCCCACGAGCAGGAGCGCGGCCAGGAGCGTCACGAGCGAGGCGGCGACGGCGGGGCGGCGCCGAGCCCAGTTCGCGACTCTCTCGTACAGGGTGGGCGGCGCCGCGGCGACCGGGCGGAACTCGCGATAGCGCCGGATCTCGTCGGCGAGCTCCCGGGCCGTTGCGTAGCGTCTCGAGACCTCCTTGGACATCGCCTTCCGGCAGACCGCGGAGAGAGCCCGGCCGGCTCTCGGGTTCACGCGCACGGCCGGAGGTGGATCGAGCTCCTGCACCGCCTTCAGGGATTCTTGCCCGGTCCCCTCGCGGAACGGGTTCTTTCCCGTGAGGATCTCGTAGAGGATCGTCCCGAGAGCGAAAACGTCGCTGCGCGGCCCGATCTCCTGCGCCCGACCCCGGGCCTGCTCCGGCGCCATGTAGCTCGGTGTCCCCGCGATCTCCCCGGGCACCGGCGCGGAGACGTGAGAGCCGCCGGAAGCGGAGCGGACCGAGTAGGCCAGGCCCCAGTCCATGACGTAGACGGCGCCGAGGTCGTCGACCATCACGTTGTCGGGCTTCAGGTCGCGGTGGACGATTCCGCGGTCGTGCGCCGCCGCGACCGTCTGGCAGACACGCTCGAAGACGTCGACGAGGTGCGCGAGGTCTTCGCGGCTCGAGAGAGAGTCGGCGTTGCGTTCGAAGAGGACGTCGCGCAGAGTCGCTCCCCGGACCTTCTTCATCGCGCAGAACGGCGATCCGTCCTCGAGGGTTCCCGTCTCGTAGACCGGCACCGCGCCCGGGTGGTCGAGGCCCGCGAGGACGACGGCTTCTTCGGTGAACTGCTCTCGCGTCAGGCCTTCGCCGAGCAGCTCGGGCCGGAGCACCTTGATGGCGACTTCGCGACGGAGCTGCCTGTCGAAGGCCGTCGAGACGATTCCCATGCCGCCGGAACCGAGCCGGTCGCGAAGCTCGTATCGTCCGGCCGAAGCCCCGGAGGCCCCGGCGAGCTCGCGCCTGGGCACCGCCGGAACGTCTCCTTCGCTCTTGACGATCGTCTCGTCGTTCTCCACCGAAGCCCGTGCGCGGCCTGCGGCGGGATCACCCGGTGGCTTCGTCACGCCTCGAAGTCTGACACCGGCCGCGGAGGGTGGCTACAGGGCGGACTTGCTGTCAGTTCGCCGGGACCGGAGCCGGCGACGCGGTGGGCGGCAGTTCGGCGTTGTTCCACCCGCCGCCGAGGGCCTTGTAGAGGTTCACGACGGCGAGGCGCTGGTCCCGGGTCACCTGCGCCAGCGCGTTCTCCCCGCTGAAGAGCTGCCTCTGCGCGTCGAGGACCTCCAGGTACGCCGAAACTCCCCCGTCGTATCTCGCCAGAGCCGTCTTCTCCGCTTCTCTGAGCGCCGCAACGTTCCGCTCCTGAGCCAGCCGCGACTCCTGTGTCCGCCGGTACGCCTCCAGCGCGTTCGCCACGTCTCCGAACGCCGCCAGCCCCGCCTTTTCGTACTGCGCCTTCGCCTGTTCCCAACGCGCCCGGGAAGCCTCCACGTTCCGCTTCAGCCGTCCCCCCTGGAAGATCGGGCCCGTCAGGCCTGCCCCGAGGTTCCAGAGGAACGAGTCGGACTTCAGGACGTCCGACAGCTCGGTGCTGCCGAATCCCAGCGCCCCCGTCAGCGACAGCTGGGGGAACTGCAGCGCCTGCGCCACGCCGATTTCCGCGTTCGCCGCCGCCAGCGTGTACTCGGCCTGCCTCACGTCCGGCCGTCGCGTCAGCAGGGCGGACGGCAGACCCGCCGGCACGGCCGGAGACTTCGCTTCGACGAGGGTCTTCCCGCGCGAGATCGCGCCCGGCGCTCGCCCGAGGAGCAACGCGAGCTGGTTCTCCTTGGCGAAGATCCCCTGCTTGAGCTGCGGGATCACCGCCTCGGTCTGCGCGTACGCCGACTCGGCCTGCGACGACTCCAGCTTGTTCGAGATCCCCCCGAGGAGCTTCTTCGTCACGAGGTCGAAGGAGCCCTTGCGGCTCTCCAGAGTCCGCTCGGCGATCTCGAGCTCCAGGTCCAGCTCCCGGAGTTCCAGGTACGCCTGCGCCACTCCCGTCACCAGCGACAGCGTGACGCCCCGCCGCGCCTCTTCCGTCGCCAGCAGCTGGTTCAGCGACGACTCGTTCGACCGCCGGATCCGCCCCCACAGGTCGACCTCCCACGAGACGCCCGCGCCCACGGCAAAGGTGTTATAGGTCGGGGCCTTCGCCGTCCCCGGAATCGGCTGCTTCTGCCGCGTGGCCGAGGCGTCGGTGCCGACCCACGGGTAATAGTCGGCCTTCGCGATTCCCGCCAGCGCCCGGTACTCCTCCACCCGCGCCGTCGCGAGTCGAAGGTCGTGGTTGTTCCCGATCGCCTCGACGATGAGCCCTTTCAGAACCTCGTCGCCCATGACGGCGTCCCACCACGGGACGTCCGCGAGCGAGGCCTCGACGGCCGCGCCCTCGAGGCCACGATGGTTCTCCGGCAGGGCCAGCTCGGGCCGCTTGTAGTCCGGCCCGACCGTGCAGCCGGCCAGGAGTGAGGCGGCCAGGGCGAGCGGAGCCCAGCGTGCACGCCACATCTCAGTGCCCTCCCCCGGGCGCGTTCGCCGGCGCCGTCTCGAGGACCGCCGTCCCATCCTCGGATCCGGCCTTCTTCTTCGCTCCGAGCTTCTCCACCAGGACGAAGAGGACAGGGATGAGGAGGACGGCCAGCATCGTGGCGATCAACATTCCCGCGAAGACCGCCATCCCCATCACCTTTCGCGACTCCGCGCCCGCGCCCGACGCCCTCACGAGCGGGAGCGTGCCGAGGATGAAGGCGAAGGCCGTCATCAGGATCGGACGGAAGCGGAGCTTGGCCGCGTCGAGCGCGGCCTCGACGATCCCCATCCCCTCCTCGTGCTTCATCTTCGCGAACTCCACGATGAGGATCGCGTTCTTGGCCGCCAGGCCGATGAGCATGACGAGGCCGATCTGGGCGAAGACGTTGTTCACGTAGCTCTGGCCGAAGACGTCCGGCATCAGGTGGCGGCAGATCCAGAGCCCCGCGAAGGCTCCGAAGGCGGCGAACGGCGTCCCGAGGAGGACGCTGAACGGCAGGGACCAGCTCTCGTACTGCGCCGCCAGGATCAGGAAGACGAAGACCATCGCGAAGAGGAAGACGGTCGCGCCGGTGCCGGCCGCCATCTTTTCCTGGTACGACATGTTCGACCAGTCGTAGCCCCAGCCCGCCGGCAGGACCTCCTTCGCTGTCTCCTCGAGGGCGGCGAGCGCCTGGTCTGAGCTGTAGCCCGCGGCCGGGACGCCCGAGATCTCCGCGGACCTGAAGAGGTTGAAGCGGACCGTGAAGTCGGGCCCGGTCATCTCCCGCATCGTCACGATCGTGTCGAGCGGAACCATCTCCCCGTCCTTCGACCTCACGAAGAAGAGGCCGAGCACCTTCTGCGAGGCGCGGTACTCCGGCTCGGCCTGCAGGTAGACCTTGTAGACGCGCCCGAACCTGTTGAAGTCGTTGATGTAGGCGCTGCCGAGGAGGGCGCCGAGGGCGTCGTTGACGTCCTGGACGTCGACCCCCATCTTGAGGGCCTTCTCCGCGTCGACATTGGCGTAGAGCTGCGGGACGGTCGAGCGGTAGACGGACGAGATGCGGCCGATCTCAGGACGCTTCTCGGCGGCCGCGAGGAACTTCCGGGTCATCTCGTCGAGCTCGCGGGGGGAGCGCCCGATCGTGTCCTGGAGCATGAAGGTGAAGCCCGAGCCGCTCCCGAGCCCCGGGATCGGGGGAGGGGCGAAGGCGAGGACCTGGGCTTCGGGGACCTGCCGGTCGAACGCGACGTTCAAGTCCCGAATCACGACGTCCGCGCGCTCCTTCACGTCCTTGCGTTCCTTCCAGGGTTTGGCCTTGACGAAGATGAAGCCGGTGTTCGGGGATGCCGAGCCAGTGAGCAGGCTGATCCCCGACACCGTCGTCATCCCCTCGACCGCCGGGTTCGCCAGGACGATCTTCTCGACCTTCTTCAGGATGGCGTCCGTCCGCTCGAGCGACGCCGCGTCGGGGAGCTGGACGTTGATCATGAAGTAGCCGTTGTCCTCGTCCGGGAGGAAGCCCGTCGGGAGACTCTTGAGGAGCCCGCCCGTCAGGACGACGACGATCCCGATGAAGATCAGGCTCCTCACGGTCTTCCGGATCAGGATCGACGTGAAGGAGATGTAGCCGTCCGTGAAACGGCCGAAGACCCGGTTGAACCAGTTGTAGAAGGGGTCCAGGAACGACTTCTGCTCCCCCTTGGGCTTCAGCAGCATGGCCGCCAGCGCCGGGCTGAGCGTCAGCGCGTTGAACGCCGAGAAGCAGACCGAGATGGCGATGGTGACCGCGAACTGCTGGTAGAGGCGCCCCGTGATGCCCCCCATGAATGCGACCGGAACGAAGACTGCGGTCAGGATCAGCGCGATGGCCACGACCGGCCCGGAGACTTCCTGCATCGCCTTGAGAGTCGCGTCCCTCGGCGAGAGCCCGCGCTCGATGTGGTGCATGACCGCCTCGACGACGACGATCGCGTCGTCGACGACGATGCCGATCGCCAGGACGAGGCCCAGCAGCGACAGGACGTTCACCGAGAAGCCGAGGATCGGGAAGATGGCAAACGTCGCGATCAACGAGACCGGGACGGTCAGGAGCGGGATGAGCGTCGCCCGCCAGTTCTGCAGGAAGACGAAGACGACGAGGATGACGAGGAGGACCGCCTCGAAGAGCGTGTGGACGATCTCGCTGATCCCCTCCGAAATCGCCTCCGTCGTGTCGAGCGGCATCGACCAGGCGAGGTCCTGGGGGAAGGTCGTGGCCAGCTGCTTCATCGTCCCCTCGACCTGTTTGCGGACGTCGAGGGCGTTCGACCCTGGGGACTGGTAGACCGCGACGACGGCCGCGGGCTTGCCGGTGAGCCGTCCCGTGGAGTTGTACCTCAGGAGGCCGAGCTCGATCCGCGCCACGTCCTTCAGGAGGACCTGCGAGCCGTCGTCGTTGGAGCGGACGATGATGCTGCCGAACTCCTCCGCGTTCAGGAGACGCGACTGCGTCCTCATCGTGTAGGTGAACTGCGTGCCCTTCTCGGCGGGCTGGCCGCCGATCTGGCCCGCCGGGCTGAGGGTGTTCTGGGAGGAGATCGCGTTCGTCAGGTCGCCGACCGTCAGGCCGAGGGAGGCGAGGCGGTCCGGGCGGACCCAGATCCGCATCGAGTAGTCGCCCGAGCCCCCGTACAGCGTGACGTCCCCGACCCCCTTGATCCGCTTCAGCTGGTCGTTGATGTTGATCGCCGCGTAGTTCGACATGAAGACGCTGTCCCACGTCCCCTTCGGCGACGTGAGCGCAACGAGGACGAGCGGGAACGCGAGCGACTTCTTGACGGTGACGCCGTAGTTGGTGACCGAGGCGGGCAGCCCCGAAGCCGCCTGCGCGACCCGGTTCTGGACCAGGACGTTCCCCATGTCGAGGTTCGAGCCGACCTCGAACGAGACCTCGATCGCGAGCGTCCCGTCGTTGCTGTTCGTCGACTTGACGTACAGCATGTTGTCGACGCCGTTGACCTTCTGTTCGATCGGCGTCGCCACCGCCGACTCCACGTCGACGGCGCTCGCGCCCGTGAACATCGTGGTGATCTGCACGAGCGGGGGCGTGATGTCGGGGAACTGGGAGATCGGCAGGCCCATCAGGGCCACGCCTCCCACGATGACCATGACGATCGAGATGACGATCGCCACGATCGGCCGCCTCACGAAGAAGCTGGACATCGCTCAGCTCTCCGCGGGTGCCGCCGGGCCCGCGACGGCCCCTGCCGCGGCGGGGGCCGGCTTCGGGGAGACCACGGCGCCGGGCCGGACCTTCTCGGCTCCCTCGACGACCACGGTCTCGCCGGATTTCAGCCCGTCGAGGACGGTCCAGAAGTCCCCGTCCCGCGGGCCCGTCTTCACCGTCCGGATCTCGGCCTTGTTTCCGGCCCCCACGACGACGACCTGCTGCACGCCCTGAAGCTCGCTCACCGCCTTCCCCGGCACGCAGACGGCCCCCTTGAGAACGTCGACGATGAATCGGAGGCGGGCGTACTGGCCGGGCCTGAGGAGGCGCGTCGGGTTCGGGAAGACGAGCCGGACCGACAGGGTGCCGGTCGTGGGGTCGATGGCGCGCTGGACCGCGTCGACGCGCCCCTTCTCCGGGTAGACGTCGCCGGTCGCCAGGACGAGCTCGACGGGCTGCTGCTTCGCGGTACCTTTCGCCGCGAGGAGCCGGGCGGCGAGCCGGAGGTAGTCGGCCTCGCCGAGGTTCCCCGAGCAGTAGATCGGGTCGATGACGGAGATCGTCGTCAGGAGCGTCGAGTCGCCCTTGCCGACGAGGTTGCCGGGCTTGACCTTCGTCAGGTCGACGAGGCCGGAGGCCGGCGCCGTGATCCGCGTGTAGCCGAGGTTGAGGCGGGCGGCGTCGAGGGCCGCCCGGGCCGCGTCGACCTGGGCCTTCGCCGCGTCCCGCGTCGACACCGAGTTGTCGTAGTCGCGCTGGCTGATGGCCTTCTGCTCGGCCAGCGGCTTCAGCCGGGCGACCTCCTGCTGGGCCTGGTCGAGCCGGGCCTGGTTCGTGGCGACGTTCGCCGTCGCCTGCGCCACGTTCGCCTCGTACTCCTTCGGGTCGATCGTGTAGAGGAGGTCTCCCGCCTTCACGAAGGCGCCCTCCTGGAAGTCGACCGTTTCGAGGTAGCCCGCGACGCGGGCCCGGATCTCCACGTCCTTCGAGCCGGCGGTCTGACCGACGACCTCCAGCGCGACCGGGACGTCCCGCTGGACGGACTGGGTGACGAGGACCTCCGGTGGCGGAGGAGGCGCCACCTCCTTCTTCCCGCAGCCGGTGGAGACAGAGACGGCGAGGAGGGCGGTGAACGCGAAGAAGGAGAGGGCGATCGAGCGCTTCGTCACTTCCGTCACCTCAGTTCGCCTTCGCCTCTGCAGGGACCGGCGCCGCCGGAGGCAGCTCGGGGTTGTTCCATCCGCCACCGAGGGCCTTGTAGAGGTTCACGACGGCGAGCCGCTGGTCGCGGGTCACCTGCGCCAGGCCGTTCTCCCCGCTGAAGAGCTGCCGCTGCGCGTCGAGGACCTCCAGGTAGGCCGAAACGCCGCCGTCGTACCGCGCCAGCGCCGTCTTCTCGGCTTCTCGCAGTGCTGCCACGTTCCGCTCCTGCGCCACCCGCGACTCCTGCGTCCGCCGGTACGCCTCCAGGGCGTTCGCCACGTCGCCGAAGGCCGACAGCGCCGCCTTCTCGTACTGCGCCTTCGCCTGCTCCCAGCGCGCACGGGAGGCCTCCACGTTCCTCTTCAGCCGTCCCCCCTGGAAGATCGGGCCCGTCAGCCCCGCCCCGAGGTTCCAGAGGAACGACTCGGCCGTCAGCACGTCCGACAGCTGCGCGCTGCTGTACCCCGCGGCTCCCGTCAGCGACAGCTGCGGGAACTGCAGCGCCTCTGCCACTCCCACCTGCGCGTTCGCCGCCGCCAGTGCGTACTCGGCCTGCCTCACGTCCGGCCGCCGCACCAGCAGCGCCGAAGGCAGCCCCGCGGGCACGGCCGGAGACTTCGCCTCGACGAGGGTCTTCCCCCGCGGGATCGAGCCCGGCGCCCGCCCGAGGAGCAGCGCCAGCTGGTTCTCCTTGGCGAAGATCCCCTGCTTCAGCTGCGGGATGACCGCCTCGGTCTGCGCCAGCGCCGACTCGGCCTGGGACGACTCCAGCCTGTTCGAGATCCCCCCGAGGAGCTTCTTCGTCACGAGGTCGAAGGAGTCCTTGCGGCTCGCCAGCGTCCGCTCGGCGATTTCCAGCTCCAGGTCCAGCTCCCTCAGCTCCAGGTACGCCTGCGCCACTCCCGTCACCAGAGACAGCGTGACGCCCCGCCGCGCCTCTTCCGTCGCCAGCAGCTGGTTCAGCGCCGACTCGTTCGACCGCCGGATCCGCCCCCACAGGTCGATCTCCCACGAGACGCCCGCTCCCACCGAAAAGTTGTTGTAGGTCGGTATCTGCCCCGTCCCCGGGATCGGCTGCTTCTGCCTCGAGGCCGTCGCGTCGTACCCGATCTGCGGGTAGTAGTCGGCCTTCGCGATGCCCGCGAGCGCCCTGTATTCCTCCACCCGCGCCGTCGCGACGCGCAGGTCCTGGTTCTTCTCGACCGCCTCGGCGATGAGGCCCTTCAGCACCTCGTCGCCCATGACGGCGTCCCACCACGGCACGTCGGCGAGCGAGGCCTCGGCCGCCACCCCCGTCAGGCCGCGGTGATTCTCGGGAACGGCCATCTCGGGCCGCTTGTAGTCGGGTCCGACCGTGCAGCCGGCCAGCAGTGAAGTCGCGACGGCCACAGTCGTCCAGCGTGCGCGCCGCATCTCAGTGCCCTCCCCCGGGCGCGTTCGCCGGCGCGGTGTCGAGCACAGCCGTGGCGTCGACCGGGTCGTGCTTCTTCTTGCCCCCCAGCTTCTCGACGAGAGCGAAGAGAACCGGGATGAGGAGGACGGCCAGGATCGTCGCGATGAGCATTCCGGCGAAGACGGACATCCCCATCACCTTTCGCGACTCCGCGCCCGCGCCCGAGGCCCTCACGAGCGGGAGCGTGCCGAGGATGAAGGCGAAGGCCGTCATCAGGATCGGCCGGAACCGGAGCTTGGCCGCGTCCAGTGCCGCCTCGACGATCCCCATCCCCTCCTCGTGCTTCATCTTCGCGAACTCGACGATGAGGATCGCGTTCTTGGCCGCCAGGCCGATCAGCATGACGAGCCCGATCTGGGCGAAGACGTTGTTCACGTAGCTCTGGCCGAAGACGCTCGGCAGGACCGCCCGGCAGACCCAGAGCCCCGCGAAGGCGCCGAAGGCGGCGAACGGCGTCCCGAGAAGGACGCTGAACGGCAGTGACCAGCTCTCGTACTGCGCCGCCAGGATCAGGAAGACGAAGATCATCGCGAAGAGGAAGACGGTGGCGCCAGTGCCGGCGGCCTTCTTCTCCTGGAACGACATGTTCGACCAGTCGTAGCCCCAGCCGGAGGTGAGAACTTCCTTCGCCACCTCCTCGAGGGCCGTCAGGGCCTGGTCGGAGCTGTAGCCCGCGGCGGCGACGCCCGACAGCTCCGCGGCCCGGTAGAGGTTGAACCGGACGGTGAAGTCGGGCCCGGCGATCTCCCGGGTCCGCACCAGGGTCGAGAGCGGGACCATCTTCCCGTCCTGGCTCTTCACGAAGAAGAGCCCGAGCGCCTCGGGCGACACCCGGAACTGCGGCTCGGCCTGCATGAAGACCTTGTAGACGCGGCCGAAGCGGTTGAAGTCGTTGATGTACGCGCTCCCGAGGAGCGCCGCGAGCGTGCCGTTCACGTCGCTGATGGAGACGCCGAGCTTCAGGCACTTGTCCCGGTCGACGTCGGCGAAGATCTGGGGGACCGACGCCCGGAAGAGCGTGGAGATGCGCCCGATCTCGGGCCGCTTCTGCGCGGCGGCCACGAACTTCTGCGCCATGTCCTGGAGCTCCTGCGGCGAGCGCCCCGCCTTGTCCTGGAGCATGAAGGTGAAGCCAGACCCGCTCCCGAGCCCCGGAATCGGCGGCGGGGCGAAGGCGAAGACCTGGGCCTCGGGCACCTGCTTGTAGAACTCGAGGTTCAGGAGCTTCATGGCGATGTCGGCTCGCTCCCGAACGTCCTTGCGATCCTCCCAGGGCTTCGCCTTCACGAAGACGAAGCCCGAGTTCGGGCCCATCGCCCCGGTGAGGAGGCTGAAGCCGACGACGGTGGTTGCGCTCTCGACGGCCGGGCTCGCCTGGATGATCTTCTCGACCTTCTTCAGGACGGCGTCCGTCCGCTCGATCGAGGCGGCGTCGGGGAGCAGGCAGTTCACCATGAAGTAGCCGTTGTCCTCGTCCGGGAGGAACCCCGTCGGGACGCTCTTCAGGAGCCCGCCGGTCAGGGCGACGATGATGCCGATGAAGATCAGGCTCCTCACCGTCTTGCGGATCAGGATCGACGTGAAGGAGATGTAGCCGTCGGTGAACCGCCCGAAGATCCGGTTGAACCAGTTGTAGAAGGGGTCGAGGAACGACTTCTGCTCCCCCTTGGGCTTGAGGAGCATGGCCGCCAGCGCCGGGCTGAGCGTCAGCGCGTTGAACGCCGAGAAGCAGACCGAGATCGCGATGGTGACTGCGAACTGCTGGTAGAGGCGCCCCGTGATGCCGCCCATGAAGGCGACAGGGACGAAGACGGCGGTCAGGATCAGCGCGATGGCGACGACCGGCCCGGAAACCTCCTCCATCGCCTTTCGCGTCGCGTCCTTCGGCGTCATTCCGTGCTCGATGTGGTGCATGACCGCCTCGACGACGACGATCGCGTCGTCGACGACGATCCCGATCGCCAGGACGAGGCCGAGGAGCGAGAGGACGTTGACCGAGAAGCCGAGGATCGGGAAGACGGCAAACGTCGCGATGAGCGAAACCGGGACGGTGAGGAGCGGGATGAGCGTCGCCCGCCAGTTCTGCAGGAAGACGAAGACGACGAGGATGACGAGGAGGACCGCCTCGAAGAGGGTGTGGATGATCTCTGTGATCCCCTCCGAGATCGCCGCCGTCGTGTCGAGGGAAAGCGTCCAGGTGAGGTCCTTCGGAAAGGTGCTGGCGAGGTCGTCCACCGTCTTCACGACCGCTTCCTTGACGGCGATGGCGTTCGAACCGGGGGCCTGGTAGACGGCGATGATCGCCGACGGCTTTCCGTTGAGGCGCCCCGTCTGGTTGTAGAGGAGCGAGCCGAGCTCGACCCGGGCGACGTCCTTCAGGCGGACCTGCGAGCCGTCGGCGTTGGAGCGGACGATGATCTCCCCGAACTCCTCTGCGCTCTTGAGCCGCCCCTTCGTGTTCACGGTGTACGTGAACATCGTCCCCTTGGGCGACGGCTCGCCGCCGATCTGGCCCGCCGGGCTGAGGGTGTTCTGGGCCTTGATCGCGTTCTTCAGGTCGATGACGGTCAGACCGAGGGCGGCGAGGCGGTCGGGCCGGACCCAGACCCTCATCGAGTAGTCCGAGCCGCCGAAGAGCATCGTGTCGCCGACGCCCTTGATCCGCTTGATCCGGTCGATGATGTTGATGGCCGCGTAGTTCGACATGAAGACGCTGTCCCACGTCCCCTCGGGCGACGTGAGCGAGACGAGGACGAGCGGGAACGACAGCGACTTCTTGACGGTAACGCCGTATTCCTTGACGGACTGCGGCAGCGTCGCGTTCGCCTGCGAGACCCGGTTCTGGACGAGGACGTTCGACATGTCCAGGTCCGAGCCGACCTCGAACGAGACCTCGGTCTTCAGCGTCCCGTCGTTGGCGTTCGTCGACTTGACGTAGAGCATGTTGTCGACGCCGTTGACCTGCTGCTCGATCGGCGTCGCGACGGCCTGCTCCACGTCGACCGCGCTCGCGCCCGTGAACGTGGTCGTCACCTGGACGAGCGGAGGCGTGATCTCGGGGTACTGGGCGATCGGGAGGCCCTGGAGGGCGACCGCCCCCATGATGACCATGACGATGGAGATCACCATCGCCACGATCGGCCGGTTTATGAAGAACTTCGACATCGGCTACTTCCCGGCGGGGGGGGCCGCCGGCGCTTGGGCGGCCGGAGCGGCGGCAGGGGCGGCAGCAGCGGCCTCCACCGGCTTCGGCGAGACCTCGGCGCCCGGCTTCACCTTCTGGAGCCCCTCGACGACGACCGTCTCTCCCGCCTTCAGCCCTTCCAGAATCGCCCAGAGCTCGCCGAAACGAGGTCCGACCTTGACGGTGCGGATCTCCGCCTTCTTGTCCGCGCCGACGACGACGACCTGCTGCACCCCCTGCAGCTCGGCGACGGCCTTCTGCGGGACGCAGACGGCCCCCTTCAGGGTGTCGATGACGAACTGGATCCGGCCGTACTGCCCCGGCCGGAGGATGCGCGTCGGGTTCGGGAAGACGAGCCGCGCCGCGAGAGTCCCGGTCTTCGGGTCGATCGACCTCTGGACCGCGTCGAGGTGGCCTTTTTCGGCGTACATCGTCCCGTCCGCGAGGACCAGGTCGACGGGCCGCCGCTCTCCCGGCGATGCCGGCATCCTCTTGTACTGCGCGGCGAGGCGGAGGTAGTCCGCCTCGTTCAGATTCGCCGTGAAGTAGATCGGGTCGATGACCGAGATCGTGGTGAGCAGCGTCGACTCGCCACGCCCGACGAGATTTCCCGGCTTCACCTTGCTCAGGTCCGCGAGGCCCGAGAGGGGCGCCGTGATCCTCGTGTAGCCCAGGTTGAGCTGGGCGGAGTCGAGCGCGGCTTTCGCCGCGTCGAGCTGGGCCTTCGCCGCATCCCGGGTGGAGACCGAGTTGTCGTAGTCGCGCCTACTGACCGCCTGCTGCTCGGCGAGCGGCTTCAGCCGGTCGACGTCCTGCTGCGCCTGGACGAGCTTGGCCTGCGCGGTGGCGACGTTCGCCTTCGCCTGAGCCACCGTCGCCTCGAGCGGCTTCGGGTCGATGGTGTAGAGGAGGTCCCCCTCCTTTACGAAGTCGCCTTCGCGGGAGTTGACGCTCTCGAGGTACCCCTCGACCCGGGCCCGGATCTCGACGTCCTTCGAGCCCGCCGTCTGGCCAACGAGCTCCATCGTCACGGGCACGTCCTTCCGGACGGCCGGCGTGACGTAGACCTCGGGAGTCGGGAGGGTGAACGCTTCCTTCTTTCCGCAGCCCGCGGCAGCGGAGAGGGAGAGGGCGGCGACGAGCGCCACGGCCTGGCGGCTCCTCGTTCCGTTGGCGTGTCCGGAATCGGCGGTGCTCATCGACTGTCGTCCTCCAGGGGCGCAAGGCCCTCGAAATCTCATGTCGTCACTTCAAGCTCGTGACATCGACCGGCCGGCACTAACAGATCATTATCGACGATTCGGCTCTGCCGGGCCCCTGCCGAATGCCCGAGCGGCCCGGGGTATGAGACGGGGCCGGGGAACGTCGCGGCCGGCGCTATACGGTGTTCTTACGTTCGCATCGATGCGCCGGGGGTACGCGGCGCCGGCGAGGAGGACGCCCGGCGAGTGACGCTCCGGGGAGTGAGACGTTCCTGGCGGGCGAAGCGAGCCGGCCCTCGGCGAAGTCCTTAGAATCGGCTCCTGGCAGATCCGGCGATCGAGGCCGAGCGGATCGCAGTCCTCCCAGGCCTCGTCGTCCCCGTCGCCACGCTCGGCCACCTGATTGCCCTGAAGGTCCTCAGCCGGGACGACCGGACCCGCCCGCGGGACGCCGAGGACCTTCGCGCTCTTCTCGCGGAGGCCTCCGCGTCGGATCTCGAACTCGCACGAGCGGCTCTCGCGAGGATCGCGGCCCTCGGCTTCGCCCGTGGCAAGGACCTCGCCGCCGGGCTCGACCGGGCGATCGCCGACGCCGTCAGGTAAGGCGCGTCAGCCGGTCGGAACGTGGATCCCGCGAAGGACGCTCTCGGGAACGCGGGCGATCTCGCGGCCGGACTCGTCGCGGACGATCAGGAAGCCGTTCTCATCCGTCTCCCGGATGCAGCCGAGAATCGACGAGACCGCGGCGTCGGCCTCCTCGAGCGTCAGGCCCGTGTGCCGCACGATTCGCTTCGCGACGACGCGCCCGGCCTCCTCCCAGTCGGTGATCCTCTTCATGGCGTCACGCTGGATCCGGTTATGCGCGGGGCGCGGCTGCGGCCTGCCAGTGGCGGCCGTCGGGAGCGTCGAAGGAGACGAGGAGGCCGAGGGAGGCGAGGCTGTCGAGGACGGCCTCCACGTCCTTCGGCTTCGACTTCGCGAAGGCCGAGGCGACGTCGGCGAGCGAGCGGGGCGACGGCGCGCGGGCCATCAGGTCGCGGACGGCGGCGATCCGCTCGGGAAGCGCCTTCGGCCAGGCGAGCGGAGCGATGGGCTTCGCGACCGGCTCCTCGTCCTCGTCATCCGAGGCCGGGAGCGCTTCCTGCGTCGCCGCCTTCGCGCCCCCCGGGTTCTGGAACTCGGGGCGAAGCCACCGGATGAAGCCGCGCCTCTCCTCGTCAGCCCGCTCGGCGTTCAGAGCGACGAGTCGCTGCAGGATCTCCTCGTCGGTGAGGGTCGAAGGCCACCCGTACGCCTCGAAGACCGCGGCGTCGAGATCGTCGTGAGTCTGATTCAGGACGGAGACGAGCTCCTCCTCGTGGATGACCTTCTCCTTCGCCGTCAGCGCCTCGCCCGACCGGAGCTTCTCGAGGACGTTGTACATCCCGGTGATCGTGAGGCCGGGATGGAGCGCCTGCTGGCGCTTGCGGTGGGCGTCGAGGGATTCGCCGAGGGAGCGGATGCGGGCGGTCTGGGCCCCGCCCGCCGGAGGGAAGGGGAAGGGGTCGAAGCAGCGCGAGTTGTTGTAGACCGGTCGATCCTCCAAGGTACCGCCCGTGGCCAAGGCCCAGGCGACGTGCACCCTCGATGAGATAACGCCGATGAAGTACGCGTCGTCGGACGCGATGACCCGGACCTTCTGGTCAGGGAGGATGTCGCCTTCCAGAAAGAGAAACGTCCGATGCTTCGCGGTTTCCGTCGTTCCGATGTAACGCCGGAGCCCCGCGAGGGCCATTCTCATCGCAGGTCGCTTCTCGGCGAAGAGCCACCATTCCGCTCGGTAGACCGCACGTTTTTGCTGGTCTCGCAGCGGTTTCACGCGTGTCAGAAGGCGCTGGTAGGCCGCCGGAAACCTCTGGGCCGCTTGTTCTAACGACAGGCCGAAGAAGTCAACGACATAGCAGCGCCGCGGACGCTTCGTGAGGTCGCCCCCATTCAAGTACGGTCTCAGCGAGCCAGGTTCGACCTCCACCAAGGGGTCGTCTGCTGCAACCACAAACCCCTCTCCCACGAGGATCATTCCCATGAATGAGAGGCCCCGGTTCGCGGTGAGAGGCGTGGCGCCGTGGATGTCCGAGCCAATCCGTAGACCGGCGAGGATCGAGCCTCGCCGCTCGCGGAACTCGACTGTCGGACCCTCGCCAGCATCGGTGCCTTCACGGGAAACGGAAGAGAGTAGGCCGTCTCGCTGGCCTGGCGCGACGACGGTCATCGCGACGCGAACTGCAGCGCCATCGGTGGAGTCGACCCACGGATGATCTGGAATCGCGAACACAATGCCGGCGCCGCCCACGAGGTGCCGCGCGACGATCTCGCGGTTGTATCCCATCGTGATGCTGTTCGTGGTGATCAACCCGAACCGTGCCAGCTTCCCCGCGCTCACCAGCGTCGCCGCCTGGTTCCACCAGTACGGACGAGGT
>JADJVF010000028.1 GCA_016716705.1 Holophagales bacterium | reverse complement strand
AGGAGGCGTCTACTACGAACCGGTCTGCAACGCCGACGTCCTGCTCGTCACGCTCCGGAAGTCCGAGGGAGCCTTCTCCCCGACGACGATGTACCGCGACTATGCGATCTCTCCCGCCCGCTTTCACTGGGAGAGCCAGAACTCTGCCCATCCCGGTACGGTCACGGGGAGGCGCTACCTCGCGGGCTCGAGCCACGTGCTGCTCTTCGTGCGCGAGGTGCAGGACCAGGCGAACGGCGTCGCGGAGGCCTACACGTTCCTGGGGAAAGTGACGCTGGAGTCTTCGGAAGGGGAGCGGCCGATGCGGATCGTCTGGAGGCTCGAGCACCCGATGCCGGGGCTCCTGTACGGCCATGCGACCGTGGCGGCCGGCTGATAATCCCGCCGTGACCGTGAAGTCTCGGAGGACCTCTTGCGTGGCGCTTCCCCCGGAGGAGAAGGACGCCCTCCGGAAACCCGCGCCCAGATGCGGGACGGGAGATCTCGACCCTGCTCGAAGCGGCCTGGTGAAGGCGGGACAGAAGAGACGAGGGGCGAGGTCCCCTGACGGGTGGCAATCCCCGGCCCCGCCGGCGCCTCCCCTGCATCATCGCCCCGTGCGTCTCCCCGGAATCCCCTCGCCGGAGCATCCCTGGCGCCTCGCCCTCGCCGCGCTCTGCGCCCTGTTTCTCCTCGCGAATGCCCCCCTCCTGATCGGTCTCGACGCGCCGAACTGGGACGCCAGCTCGTTCTTCGGTCCGGCCTTCACGCTCGTCGCGGACCACGCACGCGCCGGCAGGCTCCTGCTTTGGAACCCGTTCGTCGACGGAGGGGCGCCCGACGCGGCGCAGCCGGAGTACGGGGTGTTCTCCCCGTTGACGGTCGGTGCGGGAGCGCTCTTCGGCGGGACCGAGCGGGGGTTTTGCTTCTACTGGCTCGGCGTCTGGGGCCTGGGCGGGCTGGGGTTCCTGGGCCTGGCGAGGCACCTCGGCGCGCCTCCGTGGGCCGGGTTCGTCGTCACCCTCGGCTATCTCTTCTCCGGGACGTTCACCGGCCACGCCCAGCACACGTCGTGGCTCCATTCCTATGCGTTCGTGCCGTGGGTGATCTGGCGTCTCGACGTCGCACTTCTCGACCGGCGTCTCCTCCCTGCGGTCCAGGCGGGCGCATTGCTCGGGCTTTCCGCCCTGGCCGGTTACCCCGCGATCGTCATCCAGACGGGCGTCCTCGCGTTCTTCTGGGCGATGGGAAGGGAGTGGACGCGCGAGGGCGGCGGGGAGGAGCCGCGCCGCGGGAGCCTGGGCTTCAGCGCCGGCGTCCTCGCGATCGTGGCCGTCGTCGGGGCCGTCGTTCTCCTTCCGTCGTGGTTCGCGTTCCTGCGGGAGAGCCGGGGGTACTCCGACCGCAGCGGGCCGCTTCCGAAGGAGGTGGCTGTCCACGACAACGCCCTCCACCCCCTCGCGCTCACGACCACGGCGAGCCCCTACCTCCACGTCCTCGCGACGGTCTATGCCCCGGCGCGCTGGGCGCCGACGGACGGGTCGAGCGCCGGGGCTTACGCGGGCGTCGCGATTCCCGCCTTCGCGGTCTTCGCGCTCTGCCGCGCTCCCCGCCGCCGGTGGCTCTGGTGGCTCGCCGGGACGGCGCTGCTGCTGCTCGCGACGTCGACCGACGCGCTGCCGCTGAGGGGCTGGCTCTACGACGTCCTGCCGTGGGAGCGCTTCGCCAGGCACGGCGCCCAGAGAAAGGACCTGGCCCTTTTCGTCCTCGCGGTCCTCGCCCTCCACGGGGCACCGCGAGCCGAAGGCGCCGCGAGAAGGCCGGCGCTTCTTCGCGTGTGCCGCGGGCACGGCTCTCGTCGCCCTGGCCGGGGCGGTCGCTGGAAGCGCCACGCTCGGTGCGGTGGGGCCGAGGCCGGTGTTTGCCGTCGTCCATTTCGTCGTCGTCTGGGGAAGCCTCGTCGCCGTCGCCTGGCTCGCGCAGAAGGCTCCGCGGATCGGCGAGAGACGCGCCGCGGTCGTTCCCGCGGCCCTCATCGCTCTCGCGGTGCTCGACGCCGCCGGAACGGTGCGGCTCTCCCGCGTCCTCGTGGTGGACCGCGGGCGGGGCCGCGCGGTCTGGGACCGGATCGGGCGGGAGAGGACGCCACGGCTCGACCTGACGGCGGCCGGGCTCCGCCGGGAGGCCGCCCCGCCTGCCTGGACCTTTCCGAAGCCGAACAACCAGAACGTACCGCTCAAGCAACCGGTCTTCGCGAGCTACACGGCGTTGACGAACCGGTACCGGGCCGAGACGAGCGGAGAGCCTCTCCTGGCCGCCACGGCCGTCGGGGCGGAGAGGGTGTGGTTCGCGACGACGGCGATCGCCGGGCCGCCCGGCGAAGCCGCGTTCCGGTATCTGGCGGCGGCGAGCAGGGCCGCGGGCGCCGCGACACTGGTGGTTCATCCGCCAGCGGCGATGACGGCCCGCTCCCCGGAGGCGACGTCGTTCGAGCCAGATCCGGCGACTCCCGGCTCCGCGCCAGCACTCCCGCTGCGGAGCCCTCGCCGTCACCCTTCACCGCTACGTGCCCGACGAGCTGGAGCTGTCGGTCGTCGCGCCGGAGGCGGGCTGGGTCCTCGTGACGGACCGCTGGGCGGCGGGCTGGCGGGCCTGGGTGGACCGGCGGGAAGTGCCGGTGTGGGGAGGGAACCTCCTCTTCCGGGCCCTCCGCGTGACGGCCGGCCCGCACAGGATCGGGTTCCTCTACCGGCCGGCGGGCTACCCGTACCTGCTGGCCCTCAGCTGGGGGGTGCTCCTGGCGGTCGCGCTCGCGAGCGCGTGGCCGCGGGGCCGGGCGCTCAGCAGCCGCAGGAACGCCCCGGGCCCCCACCCGCCCGATGAGGGCCGCGGCCTCAGCCGTGCCCCTGGTGGGTCTCCCCCAGCAGCCAGCGCGCCAGTGCCGGCAGCAGGACGAGGGCGCCGACCATGTTCATGAGGAAGAGGAAGCAGAGGAGGAGGCCCATGTCGGCCTGGAACTTCAGCGGCGAGAAGATCCAGGTGGCGACGCCGAGCCCGAGGGTGATGCCGGTGAAGAGGACGCCGTTGCCGGTGATGGCGAGCGTCTGCCTGTAGGCCTCGGTCAGCGGCACGCCGTCCTTGTAGAGCGTGCGGAAGCGGGCGTAGATGTAGATGCCGTAGTCGACGCCGACTCCGACGCCGAGGGCGACGACGGGGAGCGTGCTCACCTTCAGGCCGATCTTCAGCCAGGCCATGAGGGCGTAGGCCAGGAGCGAGACGAGCGCGAGCGGGATCAGGATGCAGAGCGTCCCGCGGAGGGAGCGGAACGTGGCGAGGCAGAGGACGATGACGGCCCCGTAGACCCAGACGAGGATCGGGAACTGGGCCGCGGAGACGACCTCGTTCGTGGCGGCCATGACCCCGACGTTGCCGGTGGCGAGCCTGAACTTCACGTCGGGGTGGCCGTGGTCGGCCTCGAAGCGCTTCACCTCCGCGACGATCCGCTCGATCGTGTCGGCCTTGTGGTCGGTCGTGAACATCATGACCGGCATGACGCTGCAGTCGGAGTTCAGGAGGCCCGAGGTGGTCGGGATGTAGGTCACCGACTGCTGGAGGACGGACTGGTTACGCGACAGGACGCGCCACTTCGGGCTCCCCTCGTTCCAGCCCGCGTTCAGCATCTTCGCGATGCCGGGGAGGGCGATCGTCGACTGGACCCCCTCGACGTTCTCCATGTGCCACGCGAAGTCGTCGATGGTGGTCATGACGGAGTGGTCGACGCACCCCTCGGGCTTCGTCTCGACGATGGCGTTGAGGATGTCGACGCCGATCGAGAACTTCGACGTGATGACGGCGCTGTCGACGTTGTAGCGCGAGTCGGCCCTCAGCTCGGGGACGCCCCGGTGCAGGTCGCCGATCTTCACGTCGCGCCCCTTCCACCAGCCGAGGCCGAAGAGGACGATCGCCACGGCGACGATGACGGCGGCGGGCTTCGGCGCGGAGACCTGCGCGAGCCGCCGCCAGAAGCCCGCCATGTGCGCGGCGCGCCGGTGGAGCCGGGCGTTGTAGTCGGCGGGGTAGTGGAGGTAGGAGAGGATGACCGGGATCAGGACGAGGTTCGTCAGGATGATGACGGCCACGCCGAGGCTGGCGGTGATCGCGATCTCCTGGATGACCCGGATCTTGATGAGGAGGATCGTGAGGAAGCCGATGGTGTCGGACGCGAGGGCGATGAACCCTGGCGCGAGGAGCCGACGGAAGCTGTTCCTCGCGGCGGTGAGCGGGTCGGCGCCGTCGAAGATCTCGGCGCCGTTGGCGCTGATCATCTGCACGGCGTGGCTGACGCCGATGGCGAAGACGAGGAACGGGACGAGGATCGACATCGGGTCGATGCCAAAGCCGAGAAGCGTCAGGAGCCCGAGCTGCCAGACGACGGCGATCGTCGAGCAGCCGAGGGCCACGAGCGAGAGGCGGTGCGACTGGGAGTAGAGGTAGACGAGGAGACCCGTGAGGGCGAACGCGACGAGGAAGAAGAGGATGACCCGGCGGGTGCCGGCGGAGATGGAGCCGACGATCTTGGCGAAGCCGATGATCCTCACGTCCACCTTAGAGCCCGGGACGAACTCCGCGTCGAACTGGCGCCGCACCTTCTCCTCGAGGGCATTGGAGACGGCGATGAAGTCGAGCTTCTTTCCGGTCGCGGGGTCGATCTCGAGGAGCTCGGCGCTGATGATCGTCCCCGAGAAGTCGTTCGCCACGAGCCGGCCGACGATGCCGGCCTTCAGGACGTTGCGGCGCACGTGGGCGAGGCCCTCGGCGTTCGGCTCGAAGTCGTCGGGAATGACGTTGCCGGCGGCGATGCCGTCCTCGACGACCTCGGTGTAGCGGACGTTCGGCGTGAAGAGCGACTGGACGCGGCTGCGGTCGACGCCGGGTAGGAAGAAGACCTCGTCGGTGGCCTTCTTCAGCGCGTCGAGGAACTCGGCGGTGAAGATGTCCCCCTCGCGCGCCATCATCGCCACGAGGACCCGGTTGGCTCCCCCGAAGTCCTGCTGGTGCTTCAGGAAGGTCTCCATGTAGGGGTGGTCGTGGGGGAGGTTCTTCTGGAACCCGGCATCGACCCTGAGGTGGGACGCCGACCAGGCCATGAAGATCGTGGCCACGGCGAAGAGGCCGATGACCACGGGCCGGTGGCGGAAGACCATGGTTTCCAGGAATCTCGTGATCCGATCCGTCGTCATCTCTCCCCCTCACCCATCCGCCGGCGCCCAGGGGCGCCCGCCCAGGAACGCCAGCCCTAGAACGGCTTCTCGATCGGCCGGACCCCGCCCTCGCCGAGGAGGACGACCCCGCCCGCGGTGCCCGGCAGGATCGCCAGGGACGCTTTCCGGTCGTCCAGCTCGCGAAGGCGGAACGTGCGGCCGCCGTCCTCGCTCCAGAGGAGGACGCCCGCCATGCCCGCCACGACGACCTTTCCGCCGCCGAGCTCCCGGCCGGTCGTCAGCGTCGCCTCGGTGCCGGAGGCGACGCGAGTCCAGGTCTTGCCACGGTCCTCGCTGCGGAAGACGTGCCCCCGGAGCCCGAAGGCGAGGAGGCCGCCGTCGCTCAGCGGCAGCAGGCCGAAGAACGAGCCCTCGTAGGGCGATTCGAGCGTCTGCCAGCTCTCGCCGCCGTCGTCGGACCGATAGAGGGAGCCCGCCTCCCCGGCGAGGTAGAGCGACCCGCCCGCCTCCGCGATGGCGTTCAGGTGCGTGTCGTTTCCCTCGACGACCGTCCGGCTCTCCCACGTGTCGCCTCCGTCGGCGGTCGCGAGGAAGAGGCCGTAGGCGCCGATCGCAAATCCCTTCTTCTCGTCCCGGAACCAGATGTCGAGGAGAGGCTTCTCCTCCTCGGGGGCGTAGCGGACGCGTTGCCAGGTCGCACCGCCGTCCCGGGTCCTCAGGATGGTCTCGTCGTGCCCCACGGCCCACCCGAGGCGGGCGTCGTGAAGCCAGACGCCGGTCAGGAGTGCCCGGGTGGGCGCCTCGGCCTGGGTCCACGTCTTCCCGCCGTCGCGGGAGAGGAGGACGTGCCCGCGTTCGCCGACCGCGACGGCGAGGCCGTCGCGGTCGGCGGCGTCGAGGAGGAGCGAGCGGCTCGCGAGCCGCGCCGGCATCGAACGCTCGGGCGCGGCGGAGGCGGCGCCGCGACCGCGGGGGCCAGGGTCAGGAGGACGAACAGGGCCGCGCCCTGCGCGGACGGTGCCTTCTCACGCATGGCGCGGCCCCAGGTGTCAGCGAACGCCTTCGCGGCGGAGCGCGTCGGGGGTGAAGTCGCCCTCGGTGCGCTTGATGTTGAAGTTGTGCGGCGCGTTCTCGCTGTTGATGCCCATGACGAGGTAGCGCCCCGCCTGGAGGTCCGTGTGGGCCTCGGCGGACGTCCAGACCGTCGGCAGGTCGTAGTAGGTGATCGCGTGCCCCTCGGAGACGCGCCAGAGCTGGTCGCGGTTGTCGTACTGGTCGACCAGGAGGATCTGCCAGCTGTCCTCGTCGATGTAGAAGGTCCGCCTCTTGTAGATGTGCCGTTCGCCCTTCTTGAGGGTCGCGTCGACGACCCAGACCCGGTGCAGCTCGTAGCGCAGGTAGTCGGGGTTCATGTGGAGCGGCGTGAGGATGTCCTTGAACTTGACGCTCGGATCCTGGAGGCGGTAGGCGTTGTAGGGGACGTAGATCTCCTTCTTGCCGACGAGCTTCCAGTCGTACTTGTCGGGCGCGCCGTTGAACATGTCGAGCTGGTCGCTCGTCCGCATGTTGTCGGCGGCGGTGCCCGGGTTGTCGTAGGCGACCTGGGGGGCGCGGCGGACGCGGCGCTGGCCCGGGTTGTAGAGCCAGGCGTCGCGAGGCTGCTCGATCTGGTTGAGGGACTCGTGGACGAGGAGGATGCCCCCCGCGAGCCGCGCCGGGGCGACGACGGCCTGCTTGAAGTTGAGGAGGCGGTTCTTCATGGAGGCTTCCGTCGTGCCCGGGAGGTGGTAGACGAACATCGTCTCCTCCTCGAACTGCACGAGCGTGTACTGGCCGCCGCGCGTCGGGGCCGCCTGCGCGACCGTCCGGCTCGCGACCTCGGCGCGGTACCTGAGCATGTGGTTCCAGATGACCTCGATGCCGGTCTTCGGCATCGGGAAGGGAATTCCGGCGAGCGCGCCGGTCACGCCGTTCCCGCCCTCGGCGAGCTTTGCCGTCGCCGCGATCTTCTTCGTGGCGTCGTAGATCCGCTGCGGGGCGGCGGCGGTCCGGTGGCTCGGGTAGACGGGAATCCGGAACGAGGGGTAGGTCTTCAGCATCGCCTTGTGCCCGTCGGAGAGCTTGTCGGCGTACTGGGCGGCGTTCTGGGCGTTGATCGTGAAGAGGGGCTTTTCGCCCGCGAAGGGGTTGGCGTAGTGGGTCCCGGGCTTCCACCCGGCGGGGGCCTTCGTGAGGCCGCCGTCCCACGCCGGGATGCTGCCGTCGGCGTTGCCCGCCTTCTCGCCGCCGAGCGGCGTGAGGGTCGTCCCCAGCTTCGCGATGTCCTGGGGAGAGACCTGCGCGACGACGGTTGTCGCGGACAGGACGGAAACGGCAGTCAGGGTGCAGAAGAGGGTCAGGGCGTTCCTGCGCATGTCGGCTCCGCCTTCCCTAGAAGGAGTACTTGATGTTTGCCGCGAGGAAGTCGCGGTCGTTGATCAGGTTGTAGCGACCCGCCCCGTAGTAGCGGGTGTAGCTGAGGTCCCACTCGGTGTTGATGCGGTACTGGAACCCGAGGCCCAGCGTGACGGCCATGCGGTCCTCGATGAAGGCGCCGCCCGGGCCGGGCGAGATGCCGTTCACGTCGTGGGCGAAGGAGAAGCGCGGCGAGACGTTGGTGGCGCCGATGACGTTGGCGAAGTCGAGGCGCCCGGCGACGACGTAGCCCCAGGCCGAGCTGGTGGGGAAGGCCGTCGACGGCTCGGTCCCGGGCTGGACCTTCGCCTGCGTGAAGATCGGGTTGCCGCTCGTGTAGGTGCCGGGGGCCTCGAGCCGGAGGACCGACTGGTCCGGCAGGTCGTGGACCTTGTTCCAGGCGCCTTCGACGACGAGGATGAACTGGTTGGCGCCGAGGACCCGCCCGAACGCGCGGGTCGCCGTCATCTGGACCTGCGTCGTGTCGAAGAGCTTGTAGCCCTGGATCTCCTGGTCGAATCCGTACGCCCCGACCTGGTTGTTCGCGGCGAGGAGGGCCCCGAGCCCGCGGAGGGGAGCGAGCTGGGGAATGGCCGGCAGGAGCCGGAGGGGCGTCAGCGCCGCGAAGAGGATCTCGACGTCGTCGAGCTGCAGCGGCACGTCCATGCGGTGCGAGACCTCGCCCTGGAGGGCGATGCCGGTGTTGCCGAGCTGCGCGTTGAAGCTGAGGCCGAGGAGCTTGATGTCCTCGGGGTAGGCGAGAAAGTACTTCGCGCTCGCGGCGTAGTTGCCGTTGACGAGGAGGGCGTTCTGCGTCCCGGTGCGGGCCATGATGACCGGCAGGCGGCTGTGGTAGTTCATGTAGTAGAGACCGAACTCGGTGCCGCCGAGGGCCGGGACGAAGAGGCGGAAGGCCGCGCCGTACTCGCCTTCGTCTTTCGCCTTTCGGTCGCCGACGCGGGGAACCGCGACGCCCACGGGGTTGCCGGGGATGTTGTAGCCGACCGGGATGGTGTCGGGGGCCGAGCCGAACCCGAGCAGGACCTTGTTCGCCCCGGCGCCGGCCAGGTCGGTCGTCGAGAAGTAGCTGCCCACCGGGTCGATCTTCGTGTTGGCCCAGGCGTACTGCCAGAAGCCCTCGATCGACGTGTTCTTCGAGGGCTTGACGCTCAGGAGGACGGCGCCCACGGGGAGGAGCGCGTCGCGCAGCTCGGCACCGGGCGCGCGGAGGGCGCTGACGTCGACGGGGTTGATGGCGTTGATGCCGCCCTGGATGAAGGTGCTTTCACCCCAGTTGATGACCTGCCAGCCGCCGCGGATCTCGACCGGAACGGGGCCGAGGTCGAACTTGGCCCAGGCGAAGGCGTCGCGAATCTCGGACCGCTTGCCCACGCGCTCGAGGGCCTCCGCGCTGAGGGTCGTCCGCGCACGCGTGCCGTCCTCGATCTCGCTATCGTAGAAGCCGTACGCCCGCACGAACGCACCGAAGTTCTTGTAGCTCAGCTCGATTTCGGTCGTCCCCTTGAAGACGTTGCTCGCGATTCCCTCGTTGAAGTTCAGGTTTCCGTCGTCGCCGTTGACGGAGAAGGCCTTGCCGCCGGCCGCCAGGCCGATGATCGCCGGGTCCCTCTTGTCGAGGCGCGAAAAGAGACCGTAAGAGACCGTCGTGTCCCAGCTCCAGGAGAAGTCGCCCTCCTTCCCCTCGATCGCGGGCGCAGGCCCGGCCAGGGGAAAGAGTAGCGCCGTGGCGAGCGTCGCCAAGGCGACACTCCGGCTCGTCTGTCTCAGTACGTTCATCATGTCTCCCCCTTCACCAAATGCGGGCTTGCGGCGGAGGGTACCCCAGCAAGGGGCGGAGCCGTACATCAATCGTGCGAAATGCGTGTGATGCGTTTATGCGTGTTCGGTCTTGAATGATGCAGTAACGCGCCGTCCAATCCGTCGCCCGGCAGGGACTGTCAGCGCCCCAGGTGCTGCATCGCCTCCGTCGGCGAGTAGGAGTCGGTGAGCATCGGGACCCCCTCCGTTCTCAGCTCGCCGTCGTAGAACGTGCGCGCCCAGGCGGCGATGGGGGGGTGGCCGAACGCCCTGGCGACGCGGTCGCCTTCGGCGAAGACACGCTCCTTCGAGAGGCGGTCGGTGGACATCGAGGCGACCAGGATGGCACTCCCCGAGAACGTCGTCGCGCCACCGGCGAGCTCGCGCGAGAGGATGGCGACGTTGGGGAAGACCCGCTGCGCCGACCGGACGATGGCCCAGAAGAGGCGCTGGTCGCGGCCCATCGTGAGGCCGGCGAGGTTCCCCGCGAAGATGCCGCCGGGGGCGAGGCGGTCGCGGCAGAGCTCGAAGAACTCGAGGGTCGTCAGGTGGAACGGGACGCTGTCGGAGAAGAAGGCGTCGAGGAAGATCGCGTCCCACGGGCCTTTCTCGCGCACGAGGAGCGAACGGCCGTCGCCGACGAGGACCCGGTCGTTGGCGTCGGGGCGGAAGCCGAAGTACTTCTGAGCGACGCGGACGACCTCGGGGTCGATCTCGACGGTGGTCGTGGCGATCCCGGGGGCCTTTTCCGAGAAGAAGCGCGGGAGCATCCCGGCCCCGAGGCCGATGACGAAGGCGTTCCGCGGGGGCTCCCTCCGCCAGAGGAGGGCCGCCGCGAGGCCGTTGGGGTAGAGGAAGTCGGGGGCCCTTCCCGAGGCGCGGTCGACCATCCCCTGCGCGAAGTTGTTGAAGTAGAGGGCGCGGCGCGGGCCCTGGTCGACGACGAGGAGGCGGTGGTAGGCCGTCTCCTTCCGGAAGACGACGGTGCCGCCGGGGAGCGGAGACTCGACCGGCTCGGGGCGGAGTACGAAGACGCCGGCGGCCGCGAGGAGCCCTCCCGCCGCGACGGCGAGGCGGAGCGGGAGCCCCTGCGACGAGGCGAAGGCGCCGGAGAGGACGAGGACGCCGCCGAGGCCGAAGAGGATCGGCTCGATGGGGAAGGCGGGGATGAGGAGGAAGGCCATCGCGAAGGTGCCGACGATGGAGCCGGCGGTGGAGATGGCGGCGAGGGTGCCCGCGGTGCGGCCGATCGACCCGACGTCGCGGGCCGCGAGGCGCGTGGCGAACGGGGAGATGGTCCCCATCAGGACGCTCGGAAGGGCGAAGAGGAGGAGCGCGGCCAGGAGCGCCTGGAAGCGCTCCGGGACGGGCGCGGCGGCGCAGAGGGCGAGGAGGGGCGCCGGGCGGGCGAGAAGGACCCAGAGGGCGAGGCCGGCCGCGATGAGGATGCTGCCGAGGAGGGCGGCGCTGGGCCGGCGGTCCGCGATCTTGCCGCCGAGGGCGTACCCGGTCGAGAGCGAGGCGAGGAAAGGTCGTGATCAGGGCGCCCCAGACGAAGATCGACGTGCCGAAGACGGGGGCCATGATCCGGCTCCCGGCGATCTCGAGGCCCATGAGGGCGGCGCCCGAGAGGAAGACGACGGTGTAGAGGCGAAACACCGGCGGATCTTATGGGGCTCCCGGCCGATTTGACCCGCCCTCCGGCCCGCCGCTATCCTTTCGGCGAGGAGACAGCGCTATTCAACACGGACCGATACCCCTGAACATTCCCGAGTCCGGGCTCAGCGCGCTCTTCGGTGTCCACGACGAAAACCTGCGGCTTCTCGAAGACGCCTTCGGCGTGGAGATCTCGGCGCGAGGCGGCGTCGTCACGCTGACCGGCGGCCCCGAGGGGACCGAACGGGCGTCGCACCTCCTCTCGGAGTTCTCCCGGCTCATCACCCGGGGCTACCTCCCGAAGAAGGTCGACATCCCGAGCGCGATCCGGATCGTCAAGGAGGACCCGACCGCCTCGCTGGTCGACTTCTTCGAGAACCGGTCGGTCGGCGCCGCGCTCCGGAAGGTCGTCTCGCCGCGCAACGTGCGCCAGCAGGAGTACCTCCAGGCGATCGGCGAGCGCGACGTCGTCTTCGCGATCGGCCCGGCCGGAACGGGGAAGACCTACCTCGCCGTGGCGATGGCCGCGGCCGCGCTCCTCGAGAAGCAGGTCAGCCGCATCGTCCTCTGCCGCCCCGCGGTGGAGGCGGGCGAGAAGCTCGGCTTCCTGCCGGGCGACCTCGCCGAGAAGGTGAACCCCTACCTCCGCCCGCTCTACGACGCCCTCTACGACATCCTCGGCTACGAGAAGGTCGGGCGGCTCATGGAACGGCAGATCATCGAGGTCGCCCCGCTCGCCTTCATGCGGGGCCGCACGCTGAACGACGCCTTCATCATCCTCGACGAGGCGCAGAACACGACCTCCGAGCAGATGAAGATGTTCCTGACCCGCCTCGGCTTCGGCGCCAAGTCGGTCATCACGGGAGACATCACGCAGATCGACCTTCCCCCGGGCAAGGTCTCGGGCCTGAAGGAGGCGATGCGGATCCTTTCGGGAGTCGAGGCGATCCGTTTCATCCGGTTCGACCACCGCGACGTCGTGAGGCACCCGGTCGTCCAGGCGATCGTGAACGCCTACGACATCTTCGAGAGCGGCCGGCCGGGACCCGACGTCCAGGGCCGGGTCCGGGCCGCCTCGGAAGAGGCGTGAGGCGGCCGTGGCCCACGACCCTCCAGCACGGCGCGCGTCCCGCGCCCCGCGCTCCGCGCCTCGAGCCCAGCGCATAGAGCCTAGAGCCGAGGTCACCTCCGCGGTCCGCACGGGCCCTTCCGAGCGCCGCGTGGCGGCGTGGACGGAGGCGATTCTCGCCGCGGCCGTTCCGCGCAGCCGGGCAGCGGTGTCGGTCCTCCTCTGCGGCGACGCGCGGATGCGCCGCCTGAACCGGGAGTTCCGGAAGATCGACCGCCCCACCGACGTCCTCTCCTTCCCGGCGGGGGATCCGGCCTTCCTCGGCGACGTCGCCATCGACGTGCCGTACGCCGCGCGGCAGGCCGGCCGGCGCGGTCACTCGCTCGATCGCGAGGTGCAGCTGCTCCTGGCGCACGGAGTCCTCCACCTCCTCGGCCACGACCACGAGACCGACGACGGCACGATGTTCCGCCTCCAGGGGCGGCTCGTGAAGAAGGCTTTCGGACCGGGCCCCGACGGCGTCCCCGAGGACGAGGGATGACGAATTTCGCCGTCGGGACGGGCCTCGCCTTCTTCCTGTCCGTCGCGTTCGTCCTCCTGTACGCGCTCCTCTCAGCGTTCGCGCAGGCGCTCGAGAGCCTCTCCTCCATCCGGAGGAAGTCGCTCCTGGAGGGGCAGGAGGGGAAGTTCGGCAAGCTCCTCGCGCCCGAGAACGTCAGCATCTCGCGCGTCGCCGTGAGGCTCACCGCGCAGGGCGCCGTCCTCGCCGGCCTCCTCTCGCTCGGCACGGGGCTCGCCGGGCTCGCGGTGCCCGAGCCGTTCCTCATCTCCGCGGTCTCGATCCTCCTCGGCTGGATCGTCATCGAGACCGTCGTCATCCGCACCGTGGCGCGCCGCGGCGCCGAGGACCTCCTCGTCGACTTTTCGTGGCTCATCCCGGTCGTCCTCCTCTTCGCCACGCCGCTCTACCCGCTCCTCTCGCGCCTCGTGACGCCCGTCGAGGACGACGAGGACGCCGAGCCGGTCTCTGCGGCCGGAGAAGGAAGCGGAGAAGGACGCCGACGTGAGGGCGCTCCTCGACATGGCGCGCGAGGAGGGGATCCTCGAGAAGCACGAGGAGGAGCTCGTCTCGCGGGCCGTCGACTTCGGCGACCGGACGGTGCGCGAGGTGATGACCTCCCGCCCCGACATGGTCGTCGCCGAGGCGGACCTGCCGTTCGAGAAGATCGCCGACCTCTTCGAGAAGACGAAGCACACCCGGATTCCCCTCGTCGAGGGGGGCGTGGAGAAGCCGATCGGCGTCGTCCACGTGAAGGACGTCTTCTCGATGCTCCGGGCGGCCGTCCCGCCCCTGAACGCGCGCGCGCTGGCCCGGCCGGTCCTGTTCGCCCCCGAAACCCAGACGATCACGACGCTCCTCTCCGACTTCCGCCGCCGCCGCCAGCACATGGCGATCGTCGTCGACGAGTGGGGGGCGGTCGCGGGAGTCGTCACGCTGGAAGACCTTCTGGAGGAACTTGTGGGAGAGATCGCCGACGAGCACGAAGACTCCATCGACCCCGTCATCCCGCTGGCCGAGGGGGCGTTCACCGTGGCCGGACGCGTCCGCGTCTCCGAGATCGCCCAGCTCTTCGACGCGGATCTCGAGCCGGGCGACTACGACACGGTCGCCGGCCTCCTCTCGGCGCGCCTCGGGCACATCCCGAGGCCGGGCGAGGAGGTGGAGGACGGCGGACTGCGGTTCGTCGTGGAGGACGCGGACCGCAAGCGCGTCCACCGCGTGAAGGTGATGCGTCCCGTGGGGGTCGCGTGAGCCGCCGCGCAGGGACCGTCGCGGTCGCGGGACGGCCGAACGCCGGGAAGTCGACGCTCGTCAACGCCCTCGTCGGGACGAAGGTCGCCATCGTCTCCGACAAGCCGCAGACGACGCGGCGCCGCGTCCTGGGCATGCTCAACCGGCCCGACGGCCAGATCGTCTTCGTCGACACGCCGGGCCTCCACAGGCCGCTCCACCGGCTCAACCGGGCCATGCTCGACGAGGCGATGGAGGCGATCCTCGACGTCGACCTCGTCGTCCTCGTCATCGACGTCGCCGAGAGGGAAGGGGCGGGCGACCGCCACGCCCTCGAGCTGGTGGCAAAGGCCAGCTCGCCGCGGATCTGCGTCCTGAACAAGGTCGACCTCGTCGCCAAGCCGAAGCTCCTGCCCCGGATGGCCGCGCTCGCGGCGACCGGGCTCTTCGACGAGATCGTCCCCGTCTCGGCCCTCTCGGGCGACGGACTCGCCGAGCTGCCGGAGCTGATCCTCAAGTACCTCCCCGAGCAGGACGACCTCTATCCGTCCGAAACCGTGACGACCTCCGACGAGAAGACGCGCGTGGCCGAGCTGATCCGCGAGAAGTTCCTCGAGAGGACCCGCGAGGAGATCCCCTACGGCCTCGGCGTCGTGGTGGAGGAGTGGAAGGTCGACGAGGTGAAGAACCTGACGCTCGTGACGGCGACGCTCGTCGTCGACAAGGAGAACCACAAGCGGATCGTCATCGGGCTCGGCGGGCAGCTCATCCGGGACGCGGGGACGGCCGCCCGGCTCGAGATCGAGAAGACGTTCGGGAAACGGTTCTTCCTCGACCTGCACGTCGTCGCGCGGCCCGGCTGGCGGGAGGACCCCCGCTTTCTCGGAACCTTGTCGAGCTGACGACCGTAAGTAACGACTTGACGGGCGGCGGCATTCGCCCGATCGTTCCGGAAACGGAGGAGCCCGTGGTTTCGGAAAGAAGACGTTCTCCAAGAGTCCGGGCTCCGGAAGGCGCCGAAGGCGTCATCCGGTCGACGATCCAGGCGCAGGTGGAGGACGTCTCGCGGACCGGGGCCCGATTCCAGCTCTCCGGGCCGGTGCGCCCCGGGTCGACCTATACGCTCCACGCCGATCTCGGGGGATTCGACCTGGACGTCTCGATCCGGATCACGCGGTGCAAGGCCGGGTCGGTCCCGAAGCCGGGAGGGACGGGGATGGTCCTCGTCTACCAGGCCGGCGCCGAGTTCCTGTGGGAGAGCCCGGGCGACGAGGAACGGCTCGCCGCGTGGCTCGACAAGCGCGGACCGTCCTCGGCGCAGATCCGGGCGAAGCTGCAGGGGTGACGCGCCGGGGCGTCAGCCCTTGTCCGGAGGATCGAGCTCCTCGAGCGCACGCCGCAGGAAGCCGCTGAGCCTCCGGCTCTGCCCGCCGGCTTCGTCGAGCTTCGATTCCACGAGGCGCTTCACCTCGAGGGTTTCCCGCTGCAGTTCCTCGAGCCGGTCCGAGGCCTCGAGCTTCGCGATCGCGGCCTCGATGGAAGCGAGCCGCTCCTCGAGCGACGTGCGGAGCTCGACCACCCGGCCTTCCAGCGCCTCCACGACCTCGCGCACGGCGGCCGCGGCGCGCTCCACGTCGCCCCGGATCTCCTCGCGGTGCCTCCGCGCAGAGTCGCGGGCGGCGTCGTCCTGCTGACCAAGACGTTCGTGGAGGGCCTCCCGTTGCCGCGAAGCCTCGTCGACGAGCCCGAGGAGCCTCGGCCTCACCTCGGAGGTGTGCTCCTCGAGCGCCTCGCGCAGCGCCGTGACGGCAGCGATAGGCGCCAGCGTGCCGAGCGCTTCCCGGACCGTGGTCGGTATCGCCTCGACGGCCTCCCAGGTCTCCCGTGCGAGGGATTCGACCCGGGCGGACTCCTCGGCGTGGACGCGGGCCATCTCGTCGAGCCGGGCGGTGAGACCCGCGAACGCCTCGGCCCACACGGCCGCTGCGGGCGGAGGAGGCGGCGGCGGAGGAGGAAGCTCGGGGGCCGGAGGCGGGGGAGGTGGTTCGGGAGCCGCTGACGGCGTTGGCGGCTCAGGCGCCGGCTCCGGCTCTTGCTCTTGCTCTTGCTCGGGCTCGGTCTCTAGTTCAGGTTCAGGTTCTAGTTCGGGTTTAGGTTCTGGTTCTGGTTCTAGTTTGGGTTCAGGTTCAGGTACTGGTTCAGGTTCAGGTTCAGGTTCGGGTTCTGGCTCCGGGACGGCTCCGAGGGCCATCTCGGGGAGCGGCTCGAGCTCCGCCGCCGGCTGCGGCGCCCGCTCGGTGAGCGTGTCGTCCGCGTCCGGCGTCGCCGGAGACTCGGGCTCTGCGACCGGCTCGAGAGGCTGCTCGACCGGGAGCTCGGCAGGCGGCTCGGCTGCTTGGTTGACCATCGGCTCGGGCGGGAAGGGAGGGATCGTCGCGTCGCCGAAGACCTCCCCTTTCGCGAGGCCGGGCCAGGAGCCGGTCGTCTCGAACGGAGAATCGGTAGGAGGTGTCGGGACGGGTCCGACGGTGCTCGTCAGGGCGAGGAGCTGGGCGCTGACGGGCGGGATCCGCATCGTCGACTGCGAGTTCGGAGGGGAGGGGGCGACCCAGTCGGGACCGAGCTTCTCGCCGTCGGGCGAGCGCTGGAGCCGCTTCAGGATGTGGATGAACGTCAGCTTCGAGACGAGCTTGAAGGTCTCGACGACCCCCTTGGCGTCGGCCGCGATCGACTCGACGAACGGGAACTCCTGGAACCCGAGCGACTCCTGCAGCGCCTGGACGGAGAGGACGCCGGGCAGGTCGCGCTTGTTGTACTGGATGACGACGGCGGCCTCGTCGAGGTTCTGGCCCAGCTCCGCCATGTTCTCGCGCAGGTTCTGGAACGACTCGAGGTTGTGCGAGAGCATCGACCACTGCGAGTCGACGACGAAGACGATGCCGTCCGCGCCCTTCAGGACGAGCTTGCGCGTCTCGTTGTAGAAGACCTGTCCCGGCACCGTGCAGAGCTGGAACCTCACCGTGTAGCCCTTGACGTTTCCGAGCTCGACCGGGAGGAGGTCGAAGTAGATCGTCCGGTCCTGCGCCGTCGAGAGCGAGAGGAGGCGGCCCGTCGTCGCCTGGTCGAGCTTCTCGTGAAGGAGGCGGAGGTTCGTCGTCTTCCCGCACAGGCCGGGACCGTAGTAGACGATCTTCGCGGTCAGCTCGCGGGTCGAGTGATTGAAGAGGACCATCAATGCCCCCGGTCGATGAGTTCGGGTCAGACTTCTGGGTCCAGTATAGGCCGCTCGGCCTCGCCGCTGCGGGCGGTATCCTGACATCGTGAGCGAGCGCGAACGCTGGGCGCCCCTTTCGCTGACCCTGGCGGGAATCCCGTTCCGGGGCGTCTCGATCGCGGGGCGAGAGACCTGGTTCCACGTCCCCTCGCTCGACCTCGCCTTCGACGTCGGCCGGAGCCCGGCGGAGGTCGTCCCCGTCCCGAATCTCTTCCTCTCCCACGCCCACCTCGACCACGCCGGCGGCCTGGCCTACTGGGCCTCCCAGCGGCGCCTCCTGCGCCAGCCGCCCGGCCGCGTCTTCACCGACCCGGCGGCCGTCCCGGCATGGCGGCAGATCCTCGCCCTCCACGGCGGGCTCGAGGGGGTCGCGTACGACGTGACGGTCGACGGGCTCGGGCCGGGCGACTCGGTCGACCTCCGCAAGGACCTCTGCGTCTCGGCGTTCCGCGCCGATCACAGGGTTCCGACGGTCGGGTTCGTGGCGTCGGAGGTGCGGCGCCGTCTCGTCCCCGGATGGCAGGGCCGGCCGGAGAGGGAGATCCGCGCCGCGATCCTGGGCGGCGAGGAGGTGACGAAGCGGAGCCCGAGGCCGCTCTTCGCCTTCTCGGGCGACACCGGCGCCGGGATCTTCGAATCCGCCCCGCGCGAGGCGTTCGAGGCGAAGGTCTTCCTCCTCGAGTGCTCGTTCGTCGAGGAGGGGGACCTCCCGCGCGCCCGCAACTACGGCCACCTGCACGTCGACGACGTGGCCGAGAGGGCGGACCTCTTCGCGAACGAGGCGCTCGTCCTGACGCACCTGACGCTCCGCGGGACGCCCGCCGAGCTGCGCCGGACGATCGCCCGGCGGCTTCCCGCCTCCCTCGCCTCGCGGACGGTGCTCTTCCTCCCGGGCGAGTAGCGCCTACCGAAAGAGCTTCCGGCGGTTCCTGATGTAGTCGCGAAAGACGAACGAGGCCAGGTCGTCCGAGGCGGCGTAGTAGGCCCGCCCCCGCGCGACCTTCGTCAGCGTGTCGACGAAGTCGACCAGGCCCGGGTCGGTCGCGAGCATGAAGGTCGTCAGCTGGATTCCCTCGCGGCGGCAGCGCTCCGCCTCGTCGAGCGTCCGGTTGACGATCTTCAGGTCGAGGCCGAACGGGTTCTTGTAGAGCTTTCCGTTCTCGCGGATGCACGACGGCTTGCCGTCGGTGATCAGGAAGAGCTGGCGGTTGCGCGAGCGGCGCCCCTGGAGGATGCCGCGGCAGAGGGCGAGGCCCGCCTTCGTGTTCGTGTGGAACGGGCCGACCTGGGCCTTCGAGAGCGAGTCGATCGGCACCTGGACGGCGTCGTCGCCGAAGAGGACGACGTCGATCGTGTCCTTCGGGTACTTCGAGAGGATCAGCTCGGTCAGCGCGAGGGCCACCTTCTTGGCGGGGGTGAAGCGGTCCTCGCCGTAGAGGATCATCGAGTGGGAGATGTCGATGGCGATGGCGGTGGCGCAGGCCGACTGGTGCTCCACCTCGTGGACCTCGAAGTCCTCCGGCGCGAGCGCGAGCGTCTCCGGGTCGCGCCGGGCGGCGTTCGTCACGGTCCGGATGCCGTCGAGGCGCGAGAGGTCGTCGCCGAACTCCCAGGGGCGCGTCTCCTCGAGGAGGTCCGTCCCCGTTCCCGCCCGCGGGAGAGCGTGGAGACCGCCGCCCGACTTCGAAAGCGACGAGAAGATCTCCTCGAACGCGGCCCGCCGGATCTGCCGCTCGCCGGTGCCCGCGAGAGCGAGCGCGCCCTCGGCGTCCCGCCCGACGATCCCCTTCTCCTCGAGCGCCGCGAGGAAGGCGTCGAGGTCGAGGCCCGGGTCGAGGATCCCCCGCTCCTGGAGCCGCCGCATCGTCTCCATCGCCTCCTCGACGTCGCCCCCGAGCCGGGTGACGAGGTCGAGGAAGAGCCTCTTCAGCTCCTCGAAGGTGAAGAGCGCGCGGAGGAGGTCGAGCGGCAGCTCGCCGTAGCGGACGTCCATACGTGTGAGATCCTACGACCACGCGCCCCGGTCCGGACTGTCGCCGTGCTTCCTTGCCCATGACCGCGAACCGAATGAAGGAACAAGTCGTCGCACTCGTCCTCGCCTGGAACGAGGAGGCCTCGCTCCCCGCGCTCCTCGCGGAGCTGGCACGCGACTGTCCGGACTGGACGATCGTCGTGGTCAGCGACGGCTCGACCGACGGGACGGCGCGGCGGGCCCGCGAGGGCGGTGCGGTCGTCATCGAGCTCCCGTTCAACTCGGGGGTGGCGGCGGCGGAGCAGACCGGGCTGCTCTGGGCGGCGAGCGCGGGGGCGAAGGTCGTCGTCCGCCTCGACGGCGACGGCCAGCACCCGCCGTCGGAGGCGCGAAAGGTCGTGGACGGCCTCCTCGCGTCGGGCGCGGACGTTGCCGTCGGCTCCCGGTTCCTTCACGAAGGGGGATACCGGTCGACGAGGCTCCGGAGAGGCGGAATCCGGTGGCTCACCTTCCTTCTCGGCGTCCTGGGAGGCCTTCGCATCACCGACCCGACGTCCGGCCTGCGGGCGTTCGGACCCCGGGCGCTCGCGTTGCTCGCCGACGTCTACCCCGACGAGTACCCGGAGCCGGAGTCGAACCTCCTTATGGGCCGCGCGGGGCTGCGCCTCGTGGAGGTCCCTGTGACGATGCGTGCGCGGGGCGGAGGCCACTCGTCCCTCGGGGGATGGACGGCGATCTACTATCCGATCAAGGTGACGTTCGCTCTGTTCGTCGAGGCGCTGCGGCGCCCGGCGCGCTGAGCGGGACAGGCAGGAGGAACGGGACGTCATGCCGAGCCACGAGGTCCGGGTCCAGCTCGCCGGGGCGATTCTGGCGCTGGCGGCGATCGCCGTCGTCGTCGAGCTCGTCCGCCGGCGCCGCCTGACGGAGTGGCAGTCGATCACGTGGCTCACCGCGGCCGTCGTCGCGGGGGCCTTCGCCGCGCACCGGCGGATCCAGTTCGTCCTCGCGGACTTCGTCGGCATCTACTACCCGCCGGTTCTCATTCTCGGAGCGTTCGTCTTCGGCGGTCTCGTGATCCTCCTCCTGCAGAGCGTCGCCCTCACGCGCCTCGAAGCGCGCAACAGGAAGCTGGCGCAGAGCGTCGCCCTGCTCCGCGAGCGCCTCGACCGTGTCGAGAGCGATGGCCGGACGGACGCGCGAAGCGGGGAGGACGCCTGAGAGCGGACGCCTCCCGATTCGCGTCGCTCGATCGCGTCCTCGGGGCCGTTCCGCACCTGGAAGACCTCTTCGCCTTCGCGTTCGCGACGGCCATCGCCCGAGAGGCGCTCTGGCTCATGCCGGGGAGCGTCCTGCCGATCGCCCTCTCCGCGGCCGCCGGGCTCGCGGCCGTCGCGGTCGTCCGGAGAAGCGCGCACGAGCGTCCGTCGCCGCCCCCGCTCTTCTGGCTGACCGTCGCGCTTCCGGTCCTCGTCCTCTGGGCCCTTCGTGCCCCGCTCGTCGACATCGGGTACGACACCCTCAACTACCACGTGATGCACGGGGAACGGGGCCTCTGGGGGCCCCTGTTCCCGCCGGGGGACTTCTATCCCTACTTCTTTCCGTTCCTGAATCCGGCAGCCGACCTCGTGACCGCGATGTTCCGGGCCGTCCTGGGCTATCGGGGCGGCACGGTCGGGAGCGCGCTCGCGCTCGTCTGGAGCGCCGAGATCCTCTGGCGGCTCCTCGCTCCGTCGGTGAAGGACGAGCGGGTCCGTGCCCTGGCCGTCCTCCTCGCGGTGAGCGCCGAAGGGATGCTCTGGGAGGTCTCGGGCTACATGGTCGACCTCCTCTCGCTGCCCGTCCTCCTGGAGGCGACGCGGCTCGCGACGGTCGACGTCCTTCCTCTGCGGCCGCTCCACCGGAGGACCACGGCCCTCGGCGTCCTCCTCGGCCTGGCGGTAGCGCTCAAGCTGACGAACCTCGTCTTCGTGCTCCCCATCGGGCTCGTCGCCCTCGTTCGCTGGCTCGGCCCGCGGACGGAGAGGCCCCGGGTCCTGGCGATTCTGGGGGCCGCGGCCGCGGGGGCCGTGGCGATCGCGCTTCCCGTGGCCCCTCACACGCTCCTCCTCCTTGCGAAGACCGGAAGCCCCGTCTTCCCCTATTTCAACGAGCTCTTCGCATCGCCCTTCTACCCGCCGATCGACATCAAGGACGCCAGGTGGGGGCCGGCTTCGGCAGCCGAAGCCCTCGTCTGGCCCCTCCTCTCGGTGTTCCGGCCGGAACGCCTCTCCGAGTTCGAGACGACGACCGGCCGCCTCGCCCTCGGCTGGGTGACGGCCCTCGCAGCGCTCGTCGCCTTTCGGAAGGACGTCCGCCTTCGAGCCATCTCGGCCATCGTCCTCGTCGGGGGGCTCCTCTGGAGCCTCGGGACCGGCTATCACCGCTACGGTCTCTTTCTCGAGCTCCTCGGGGGGCTCCTGGTCGCGCTCCTCGCCGCGAAGCTGATGGGCTGGCCGTCCGGTGCCGAGCCAGGGCCGGCCTCCGGCCCCGCGCTCCTGCCGCGCGTCGCCGCGATGGCCCTCCTCTTCGTCAGCGTGGCGCAATCCGCACAGAGCGCCATGCTCTTCCTCCGCTCGGACTGGGGCGGGCGGCCCATCGTCCTGCGTTCCCCCGGCGAGGCGGTGAGGGAGGCGCGTTATCTCCTGCGCGACCGCGACCTTCGCGCGTTCCTCTCCGAGGAAGAGAAGAAGGCGTTTCCCGCGAACCCGGTCTGGATCGACGCGGGGCCCAAGTCCAATGGGCTCATGACCCTCCTCGACCGCGGCGCCCCGATGATCGGGCTCCAGGTCGATGGTTGTTCGTGGATCCGCTGAACCTGAAGCGCCTCGACGCGGCGCTCGCCGCGAGCCGCGGGCGGACGGGCTGCGCGATCGCCTTCGAGCAGGATGCCGGGGCGGTGGAGACGACCCTCGCCTGGTTCGGCTTCCCGGTGAGGCGCCGGACGCCCCTGGCGTTCCCGTTCTTCTCGAGGGACCGCCGGGTCGACCTCGTCGTGTTCGAGCTGGCCCTCCCTCCTCCGCTCGGAATGGCGCCGGTCGAGGGTGTCGCGACACCCTGGGCCGTCGATCCGTTGCTGTACGGGAGCATGGACGGCCCGGTGGAGGGACAGCAGGTCCGGGGAGACCTGCTCGTCCGGGGCTGGGCGCGCGAGCCCGGAGAGGACCTCCTCGTGAAGATCCTCGTCGACGGTGCCGAGGTCGTGCCGGCCTCGTTTCGCCGTGTCCCGAGGCCCGACGTCGCCGCGGCGCTTCCGCAGATGGGCGACTGCACGTCGGCCGGCTACGAGGCGATCGTCCCGCGGCCCGCCGGTGCCCCGGACGAAGTGGAGGTCTCGGTCCAGTTCCGCTCGCGCAGCGGCCGGATGCGCCACTACCCCGGGGCGAAGATCCGGTGGAAATAGGCGCGCTGGCGAGGTTCCGGCGGATGTCGCCGTCGCGGGACCTCCTTCCGCTGGCGGCGCTGGCGACCGTCGTCGTTCTCCGTCTCGTCACGCTCGCGCGGGACACGTGGGAGTGGGACGAGCTCCTCTTCCTCTGGGCGGCCCGGGACGGTGTCGACGTGCGCGTCAACCATCCTCACGCCCCCGGCTACCCGCTCTTCGTCCTTCCCGCCCGCCTGCTCGTCCTGCTCGGGGCACCGCCGTTCGGCGCGACGCTCGGAATCGCGCTGGTGGCGGGAATCGTGGCGATCGTCCTCGTCGTCCTTCTCGCGCGGGAGCTGGGCGCGGGGAAGGAGGAGTCCCTCTGGGCGGGGATTCTCTGGGCGTGCGTCCCGGCGGTCTGGCTCCATTCGGTCCGCCCGCTCACCGACTCGCTGGGCGCCGCGGCGTTCCTCCTCGCCGTCCTCCTGCTCGTGCGCGCCTTCCAGGCGCAGGACGGCAGTGGGCTCGTCCTGGCCGCTCTGGCGGTCGGGGCGACGGCCGGGGTCCGTCCGCAGGTCGCGATCGCCCTCCTTCCCTTCGCGCTCGTCGTCGCTCTCCGCGCCCTGCGGACTCCGTCCGGTGTGCGCCGGGCTGCATGGGCGGCCGCGGCCGGGCTCGCCGTCGGGCTCCTCCCCTACGTTCCCGTCGTGGCGGGGTCCGGAGGGCTCGGTTCGTATCTCGTCGCGGCGAAGGCCGTCGCGGAGTACGTTCGGATCTCCGAGGCCCCGTCTCTCGCGGCGTTCGCGACGGTCGCGCTGTGGTCGCGGTGGCTCGTCGATCCCTTCGGCGGGGCGTGGCCAGCCGCGGCGTTCTGGCTCGCGGGGGCCGGCGTTTTGGTCGCTCCCCGCGCCGCCCGGCTCGTCGCTCTCGCGTTCCTTCCGCTTATCGTCTTTTCCGTCGCGACGCTCAACCCGGCGACGGCGCCGAGGTACGGCATCGCGTTCCTGGCGGCAGCACCGCTCGCGGCCGCGCTCGGCCTGACCTGGCTGCGCGCGCGGGCGCGCCGGTCGGCTGCGGCCCTGGGTACGGCGCTCCTGGCGCTCGTCGCGATTCCCGCGGTGCGGCCCCTGGCCGAGCTGGCCTCTCGCCCGAGCCCGCCGGTCGCCGCGATGGCGGCGCTGCGGGAAGACCCCGGCCTTCGCGGGCGACAGCTCCTCGTCGATCCCGGCCTCTGGGTGCACCGGAAGGAGCTCGGTCCTCGCGAGGTCCCCTGGCGCGAGCTGAAGTCCGGACGGCCCCTCGACGCCCCGCCGCGAGGCCTCGTCGTCACGCACGACCGGGACGTCCCCGGTCTCCGGCCGCTGCGCGACTTCCGTCTCGAGAGCGACGTCCTGCGGCGGATCAGCCGCGCGCGGTACCTCCGGGTCACCATCTGGGATGCGGGGGCCGCGCCGGACGCCCGCCCGTTCAAGGCGACGGACGACGACCTTCTCTCCTCGGTCGACGACCCGCCCGAAGGGGCCGTCGTGGGCAACCCACTCTTCGTTCGTGGCTGGTGCCAGGAGCGCGGCGGCGGGCTCGTCGTCCCCGTGGAATTCCGCGTGGACGGCGTGGCAGTGGTGCCGGAAAGGGTCGTCCGGACGGCGCGTCCCGACGTCGCGGCGGGCATCCCCGAGGTCGGCGACGCGTCGCGGGCCGGCTACGAGGTCTTCTTTCCCGCCGGCGCGATCGCCCCGGGCACGCACGTCCTCGAGGTCGTCTTCGAAACGGAAGACCGGCAGCGGGTCTACCCGCCCCGCCGGTTCACGCTCGCGGCGGCGAGCCCGGCTACCCCCGGCTCCGCATCAGGTTCAACCGGGCCATCTCCGCGTAGGTGACGGTCGAGTCGAGGTCCTCGCGCGCGATCCTCAGGCTCAGGACGAGCCCCTCGAGGACGAGCTCCATCAGGAAGGCCCGCTCGAAGTCGTCGGCTGGCTTCCCGTTCGAGGCGACGAGCTCGGCGAGGCCGTCGATGGCATCGAGGTCGGCGAGGTGCCGGGCAAACGGGGTCTCGTCGGAGAGGACGACCTTCCGCTCGCTGCGGAAGTGATTGACGACGGGCCCGTAGGGTCCCGCGATGGGAGGCGGGTTCCGCTCGCGGCCGAACGGGCCGGCCTCGTCCTCCTCGGCCTCGCGGCGCCGCGAGCGGTCGCCGCGGGCACGGGGTCCGTCGATGGGCGGGAACGTCGCGTCGAAGAGGGCCTTGACCGCGTCGCCGATCAGCCTGCGGGCGACGATCTCGGCTCCCTGCTGCTCGCCCTCGAAGACCATCTCCACCTTGCCGGTGATGGCCGGAAGCGTGGCGAAGAGGTCGACGAGGCGCGGGGCGACGACCTTCTCGCCGGTGAGGACGGCGCGCCGCTCCATGTTCGACACGAGGAGCTCGCGCATCGCGATCGGCATCCGGGCCGAGACGCCCGAGGCCTGGTCGACGAGGTCGCTCCGGCGGGCGGCGAAGGCGACCTCCTCGACGAGCGTCTTGAAGGAGTCGGGCAGTCGCACCTCGATGCCGTCGAGCTTCCGCTCGCTCCAGGCCTCCTGGTCGGTGATCGCCTTCGCCGTGGCGACGTCGCGCGGGTAGTGCGTGAGGATCTGCGAGGCGATCCGGTCCTTCAGCGGCGTGATGATGTTCCCGCGGTTCGTGTAGTCCTCGGGGTTCGCCGAGAAGACCATCACGACGTCGAGCGGGATCCGGACCGGGAAGCCGCGGATCTGGAGGTCCCGCTCCTCGAGGATGTTCAGGAGCCCCACCTGGATGCGCGGGGCGAGGTCGGGCAGCTCGTTGATGGCGAAGATGCCGCGGTTCGTCCGGGGGACGATCCCGTAGTGGATCACCTCCTCGTCCGCGAACGTCTTCTTCAGCGTGGCCGCCTTCACCGGGTCGACGTCGCCGATCAGGTCGGCGATCGTCACGTCGGGCGTCGCGAGCTTCTCGCGGTAGCGCGCCTCGCGGGGGAGCCAGGCGACGGGGACGTCGTCGCCGGCCGTGGCGGCCAGGCTCCGGGCGTACTTCGTGAACGGCGCGAAGGGGGACTCGTTCAGCTCGGAGCCGGCGATGACGGGCGTCTCCTCGTCGAGGAGGTTCACGAGGGCGCGCAGGATGCGCGTCTTCGCCTGCCCGCGCAGGCCGAGGAGGATCAGGTCGTGCCGGGCCAGGACGGCGTTCACGAGCGCGGGGACGACCGTCCGGTCGTAGCCGAGGATCCCGGGGAAGGGGTTCTCCCCGCGGGCGAGCATCGCGAGGAGGTTCTCGCGCATCTCGTCGCGGACGGAGCGGTGGCGGTAGCCGGCTTCGACGAGCTCTCCGAGGGTCGTGGGTCTGTACGTCATCTCCACCGTCTACGCCTCCAGTGCCGGGGGGGGGGGCCCCCCCCCCCCCGGGCGCGACGCCCTCCCTGCGTCAGGCGGGTTTCTTGATCCCGAACTTCTCGAGCCGGTACTGGAGCGTCCGGTAGGTGAGGCCGAGAAAGCGCGCGGCCTTCGCGATGACCCAGCCCGAGCGCTCCATCGCCTGGACGATGAGCTGGCGCTCCAGCTCCTCGATGTCGATCCCCTCGGGAGGGATCTCGAAGCCGTAGGGGCGGGCGGCGGGAGCCGTCTGGAGGCGGATCTCGATCGGGAGGTCCGAGGGTTTCACGACCGACCCTTCGCAGAGGAGGACGGCCCGCTCGACGACGCTCTCCAGCTGCCGGATGTTCCCCGGCCAGGGGTGGCGGACGAGGAGGTCGAGGACGCCCGGGTCGATCTCCGCGACGCCGGTGCCGTGCGTGGCGTTCGCCTTCTCGAGGAAGCGGTGGACGAGGGCCGGGATGTCGCTGGCGCGCTCGCGAAGCGGCGGCAGGACGATGGGGATGACGTTGAGCCGGTAGAAGAGGTCCTCGCGGAACTGCCCCGCCTTCATCATCGCCTCGAGGTCGCGGTTCGTGGCGGCGACGACGCGGACGTCGACGGGGATCGTCTCGTTGCCGCCCACGCGCCGCACCTCGCGCTCCTGCAGTGCGCGGAGGATCTTCCCCTGCAGGGGGAGCGAGAGGTCGCCGATCTCGTCGAGGAAGAGGGTCGAGCCGGAGGCGGCCTCGAAGAGGCCCGCCTTGCGGGCGTCGGCCCCGGTAAAGCTTCCTTTCTCGTGCCCGAAGAGCTCGCTCTCGAGGAGGTTCTCGGGGATGGCGGCGCAGTTGATCGCGTGGAACGGCCGGCCGGAGCGGCCGGAGCGCGAGTGGATCGCCCGGGCGACGAGCTCCTTGCCGGTGCCCGACTCGCCCCTCACGAGGACGGTCGACTGCGTCGGGGCGATCTTCTCGACGAGGCGGAAGACCTCGCGCATCGCGGCGCTCTCGCCGACCGCCGTCTCGAGGCCGTCTCCCTTGAGCCGCCGCTCGAGGCGGAGCGCTTTCTCGGCGAGCCTGTGGCTCTCGAGGGCGCGCTCGACGCGGAAGAGAAGCTCGTCGGCGACGACGGGCTTGCTCATGTAGTCGAACGCGCCGAGCCGGTGCGCCTCGCGGGCCCGCTCGACCGAGCCGTGGGCGGTGATGAGGATGACGCGAGGCGGGGACGGGTGCTCGGAGAGGGCCCGGACGAGGTCCATGCCGGAGAGGCCCGGCATCTTCAGGTCGGTCAGGACGACCTCGGGGTGCGTCTCGGCCGCGAGGGCGAGGGCCTGACGGCCGTCGGCCGCGGCCGACACGCGGTACCCCTCGTCCTCGAGGATCATCTGGAGGGACTCGCGCTGGTGCTTCTCGTCGTCGACGACGAGAAGGGTCGCGAGCGGAATGCGGTCGTTCACGCCGCGAGGTTACTCCGAAGCCGGCGTCGCGAGGGGGAGCCGGAGCCGGAAGACGGCCCCGTGCGTCCCTTCGCGGTTCCCGGCCTCCACCCGGCCGCCGTGCTCCTCGACGATCCGCTTCACCATCGCCAGCCCCAGACCAACGCCCCCCTCCTTCGTCGAGAACCAGGGCTCGAACAGGCGGAGGAGGTGGGCCGGGTCGATGCCGGGGCCCTCGTCCTCGAACGTGAGGACGAGGCGCGGCCCTTCCTCGGGCGACCCGGCGGCGAGGTGCGCCTTTACCGAGAGCCGGCCCCCTTCGCGCTCCATCGTCTGTATGCCGTTCTGGGTCAGGTTCCAGACGGCGGACTTCAGGAGCGAGCCGTCGGCGGGGATGCGCGGCATCCCTTCCGGGAGGTCGGAGGCGATCGTGACGTGGGCCTGGGCCGCCGTCTCCGAGAGGTCCCCGAGCGTTTCGCGGACGAGGGTGATCGCGTCGACCGGCACGATCGTGAGGGTGAGAGGCCTGCCAAACGCGAGGAAGCTGTTGATGAGGGCCGCGAGGCGGTTGATCTCCCCCCGCAGCGCCTCGATGCGCGTGGACTGGTCGGCAGCGGCCGTCTCGTCGGTGGGCCGGTGGCGGCGCTTGAGGACGTCGAGGCCGAGGGAGAGGGCGTTGAGAGGGTTCTTGATCTCGTGCGCGAGGCCCGCGGCCAGGTGGCCGATCTCCGCCCGCTTCTCCGCGGCCGCCAGGCGCGAGAGGAGGTCCTGCCGCTCGCGGAGCGCGGAGGTCATCCGGTTGAAGGCGACGGCGAGCTGCCCCACCTCGTCGGCTCGGTCGACCGGGACGACGACGTCCAGGTGACCGTCGGCGACCTGCCGGGCCGCTTCGGCCACCGCCTCGATCGGGCGGGTCGCGTTGCGCGTGACCACGAGGATGACGGCGAGGCCGACGGCGAAGACGCCGAGGAGGGCGTAGAGGCCGCTCCGGAAGTTGCCCTCGAGCTCGGTCCGGATGTTCTCGAGGGAGTACTTGATCGTGACCTGCCCGAGGTAGCGCCGCTCGATGACGAGCGGGACGACGATCTCGCCCGAGCCGGCCCCCTCTCCCACGACGCCCTCGATCTCGATGTCCTGCGGGACCGTCGCGCCCCGCGGCCGTCTGCGTCCCGCCGGCGGGGCCTCCGCGGGCGTCTCCCCCGTGAGCAGCAGGCCTCCCTGCTTGATCCGGATCTCGCGGACCCCCTTCTGCCTCAGCTTCTCGCGGAACTCCTCGAGAGCCTTCGGGTCCTTGGAACCGCCGGGCCCGATGCGCGTCGCCGCGGCCTGGATGGCGGTGGCGAGGGTCTTGTAGGAGGCGTCGGCCTCCCCGAGCATCTGGTCCTGGAACCTCAGGTAGAGAACGGTCTGCGCGACCGCCGCCACCGCGAGGATGAACGTGAAGGCAAAGCCCAGGCGGGCCGTCAGGCTGAGCCGATGGAAGAGGTCGCCGACCCTCATCGCCATTCGGGGACAGGGAGGAGGGGCATCGAGGTCGAGTCCATCGGCCACATTCTCCGTCACCGTGGCCGGTGCCGGATGCGAACCCGTATCATGAGCGCGGCGGCGGGCAACGGGTGCTGGCCCGGTCCGCGGGAATGGCCGGGAGGCAGATGACCCCTTCTTCCAACGTCATCCAGGACCGCGTCGCGGAGTTCCTGAGGCGGTACCCGCCCTTCAGCCTGCTCGAGCCGGTGGAGCGTTCGGAGCTCGCCGCGAGGGTCTCCATTCGCTACGTGATGGCGGGTAGCGTGATCTTCCGGGAAGGAGCGAAGCCGGGCGACGAGTTCTACGTGCTGCGGCAGGGGTCGGTGGAGGTTCACGAGCAGGGCCCGCCCCGGCAGCTCGTCGACGTCTGCGACGAAGGAGACGTCTTCGGCGTGCGTCCCCTCATCGCGCGGGAGCCCTACCTCGCGACGGCGGTCGCCGTGGACGAGTGCATCCTCTATGTCGTCCCGGTCGCCGCCGCGCAGCCCCTTCTGAAGAAGAACAACCGGGTCGCCCTCTACTTTGCGGCCGCATTCGCGTCGGGCCGGCCGCACCAGCGCAAGCGGTCCGGAGCGACGCTCGCCGGTGGCCGGCTGGCGGGGGAGGGGCCGGTCCCCGTGCCGTTCCTGAACGATACGATCGTCCTGAACGCGACGAAAAAGGTGCTGACCTGCTCCGCGACGGAGACGATTCGCAGCGCGGCCCTCGCGATGACGGAGCACGGCTACAGCTCGATCGTCATCGCGGACGGCGCCAACGCCCCGGTCGGGATCCTCACGGACCGCGACCTCAGGAGCAAGGTCGTGACGGGACGTCACGCCGCGGACGAGCCCGTCTCCGCGATCATGAGCCGGCCGGTGAAGACCGTCCGGGCGGGCATCACGCTGGCCGAGGCGATGATCGAGATGATCCGTCAGAAGGTCCACCACCTCTGCGTGACGGCGGACGGGACCGACGGCAGCGAGGTCACCGGGCTCATCTCGGACCACGACCTCCTTCTCGTACAGGGCTTCAACCCGGCCATCATGATCAAGGAGGCGCGCAAGACGTCGTCCCTTCCGCAGCTGGTCGCCATCCGGAAGAAGGCCGAGGAGCTCCTGGCGAAGTACCTCGAGCAGGACGTCAGCGCCCTCTACGTCGCGGGGATGGTGTCGGCGGTCACCGATGCGATCGTGCAGCGCCTCGTCGAGCTGCACGTCGCGTCCGCGGGGGTCCCGCCCCGGGACTTCGCCTGGCTGGCGCTCGGAAGCCAGGGGCGCGAGGAGCAGCTCCTGCGGACGGACCAGGACCACGCGCTCGTCTACGCCGGCGAACCGGACGACGACGTGCGGGCCTGGTTCCTCCGCCTGGCGGTCTTCGTGTCGGACGGGCTGGCGGCCTGCGGTTTCTCGCCCGACGCGGGCGGCGTCTCGGCCGCGAGCCCGGACTGGTGCCGAAGCCTCGGCGAATGGAAGGAGACGCTTCGCCGCTGGGTCGAGAGGCCGGACGAGCACGACATCCTCCTGGCGACCGTCTTCCTCGACTACCGGCCCAGCGCTGGGAACCCGGCCCTGGCGCGGGAGCTGACGCGGTACCTCTACGAAGAGATCGCCCGCACGGAGGTGTTCCTCGGTCGCCTGGCCGAGAACGCGCTCTCCACGCCGCCGCCGCTCAGCTTCCTCCGGAGCTTCGTGGTCGAACGAAACGGGGAGCACGAGGACGAGTTCGACCTGAAGCTCAGGGCGATGATCCCGCTCGCGGATGCCGCGCGGGTGCTCACCCTAGACCACGAGCTCATGGGGGAGAACAGCACCATCCGGCGGTTCCATCGCCTCGCCGCGCTCGAGACCGGCCATCGTGATCTCTTCGAGGAAGCGGCGGTCGCCTACGAGATCCTCATGAAGATCCGGGCCCGGTTTGGCTTGAAGCATCGCGACATCGGCCGGTACATCGACCCCGAGGCGCTCAACAAACTCGACAGGCAGACGCTGAAGAACATCTTCGCGGCCGTCAAGGAGCTCCAGGACGTCCTGAAGGTCCGGTTCCCGGCGGGGCGCGTCCGCTGATGCTCCACGCGCTCGTCGGCAGGGTGCGGGCGTCGCGCGTGCCCATGGAGTTCAAGTGGTACCGCGATGCGCAGCCCCGGTGGGCCGACCGGAAGCGGCTTCTCGACGAGATCCGCTTCGTCGTCCTCGACACGGAGACGACGGGGCTCGACCCGACGCGGGACCGGATCCTCGAGGTCGCGGCAATCGGCGTGCGGGGCTCCTCGATCGCCGTCTCGGACGGACTCGACCTGCGGGTGCGGCAGCACCTGACCACCCCGGGCGGCGTCGCCTTCCACGAGATCACGCCCGGCGAGGCCGCCAAGGGGGTCCCCGAGGAAGAGGTCGCGTGGCGACTCCTGCCGTTCCTCGGCGGTGCGGTCCTGATCGGTCACCACGTCGCCTTCGACGTGGAGGTGCTGGACCGGCTCGTCCGCCGCAACCTCGGCTTTCCGCTCCTGAACCGCTCCTACGACACCCTCGCCCTGGCGCGGCGCGTGGACCGCCAGCTGGGAAATCCGGACGGTGTCCGCCCCGACGAACTCGGCCTGGAGGCGCTCTGCGACCGGTACGGCGTGGAAATCGAAGGTCGCCACACGGCGCTGGGCGACGCCTTCGCGACGGCCCTCCTGTTCCTGAAGCTCCTGGCGCGGCTGAAGGAACGGCGGGTCCGCACGCTCGGCGATCTCATCGGGCGCTGAGCCACGAAAGGCCCGGGGGCCCGGTCCGAAGACCGGACCCCCAGGGCGCGACGAGGCGGACTATTCGATGGTACGAGGGTACCGAAGGCTGGCGACCATATCCTGGACGGCCTGCGGAGGCGCCTTCGTCACCATCGACACTCCGATGGCGACGACGAAGTTGACGACCATTCCGAGGCTGCCGATTCCCTCGGGCGAGATCCCCCAGAGCCAGTGCTTGGCGTTGTTGATGTCCGGGTTCACGAACTTGAAGTAGATGATGTAGGCGGCCGTGAAGGCGATGCCGGCGACCATGCCGAGCATCGCGCCCTCCTTCGTCGCCCGTTTCCAGAAGATCCCGAGGATGATGATGGGGAAGAAGGACGAGGCGGCCAGCCCGAAAGCGAACGCTACGACCTGCGCGACGAATCCGGGCGGGTGGATCCCGAAGTAGCCCGCGATGATGACCGCGGCACCGGCGGCGGCGCGTGCCCAGAGGAGCTCGGCCTTCTCGGTCGTGTCCTTCGCGAGGACATTCTTTACGAGGTCGTGCGAGATCGCGGACGCGATGACGAGGAGGAGACCGGCGGCGGTGGAGAGGGCGGCGGCCAGGCCGCCGGCCGCCACGAGCGCGACGACCCAGTTCGGGAGCCGGGCGATCTCGGGGTTGGCGAGGACGATGATGTCGCGGTCGATGTAGAGCTCGTTCGTGTTCTTTTCGTCGAAGGCCGACTTGACGACGCGCTCGCCGGAAGGCCCGATCTTGACGGCGCCCGCCGCGTCCTTCTCGAACTCGAGCTTGCCCTTGAACGGCTCGCCCTTGGCGAACTGCATCTTCCCGTCGCCGTTCCGGTCCTTCCAGGCGACGAGGCCGGTCTTCTCCCAGTTCTTGAACCAGCTCGGCGCCTCGGCGTAGCTCTTGCCGTTCAGGGAGTGGATCAGATTCAGGCGGGCGAACGCCGCAACGGCGGGTGCCGTCGTGTAGAGGATGGCGATGAAGAGGAGCGCCCAGCCGGCGGAGGAGCGGGCTCCCTTGATCGTCGGAGTCGTGAAGAAGCGGATGATGATATGTGGAAGGCCCGCCGTGCCGACCATCAGCGCGAGCGTGATCATGAAGACGTCGATCGGCGTCTTGGCACCGCCGGCGGTGTAGGCGCTGAAGCCGAGCTCGATCTGCACCTCGTTCAGCTTCTGCAGGAGGTGGCCCGGGGACGAGCCGAGGATCTGCTGGCCCCCCTCGCTGAGCATGCTGCCGTATCCCAGCTGCGGGATCGGGTTTCCGGTCAGCATGATGGAGATGAAGATCGCCGGGATCATGTAAGCCGTGATGAGCACACAGTACTGGGCGACCTGGGTGTAGGTGATCCCCTTCATGCCGCCCATGGTGGCGTAGAAGAAGACGATCGCCATGCCGATGAGGACGCCCGTGTTGATGGGGACCTCGAGGAAGCGCGAGAAGACGACTCCGACACCGCGCATCTGCCCGGCCACGTAGGTGAACGACACGAAGATCGCGCAGACGACGGCGACGACGCGCGCCGTCTGCGAGTAGTAGCGTTCACCGACGAACATCGGAACCGTGAACTTGCCGTACTTTCTAAGGTAGGGGGCCAGCAGCATGGCGAGGAGCACGTAGCCCCCGGTCCAGCCCATGAGGTACATCGAGCCGTCGCGCCCCATGAACGCGATCAGCCCGGCCATGGAGATGAAGGAGGCGGCGGACATCCAGTCCGCGCCCGTGGCCATTCCGTTCAGGACGGGGTGGATCTGCTTCGCCGCGACGTAGAAGTCACCGGTGGTCTTCGCTCGCGCCCAGATCGCGATCCCGATGTAGAGGGCGAACGACGCCCCCACGATGATCCAGGTCCAGGTCAGGATGCCCATTCGCTTCTTCCTTTCGTCATTCGCTCTCTTCGGTTCGAGGTCCTACTGCTCGTGGACGTCATATTTGATGTCGAGGTGGTTCATCAGCTTGACGTACACCACGATGAGGATCACGAAGATGACCTCGGACCCCTGGTTCGCGAACCAGAAGCCGAGGGGGAATCCGCCGATACTCGTCTTGTCGAGCGTGTCGGCCATGATGATTCCGAACACGTACGAGACGACGAACCAGATTCCCAGCAGGATGACGATGTAGGTCAGGTTCTCCTTCCAGTAGGCGGCCTGTCTTTCCTTCGTAGCCATTCGACTTCCTCCTCCTCTATCCGTTTGAGAACACGGAGTGCGCGGACCGGCGGTCCGGGACCCCCGTGACGTGTCAGAAGTAGAAACCCTGCAGCTGGACCGTGAACTGGTCGGAGCTCTTGCCGATTTTCGGGTCGATCTTGCCGTAGGCGGCCTTGAGGTTCAGGTTGTGGCCGAAGGCCATGTAGCCGAGTCCGACCGACCAGCGGCTGTCGTCGCCGGCATCGGTGCCGGAGATGTCCTTGGTGCCGTAGGTGAAGAAGGGCATCACCTTGGCGCTCTTGATGTAGTAGCCGCCCTCGACGTAGATCGTGTCCTGCTTCGGGAGGGTCGTGAAAGTCGTCCCGCCGTCGTAGTGGATCCAGTCGAGCTGGCCGGAGACCGCGCCGCCGGCTCCGACCGGTAGGTCGACGTAGGCGTCGGCAGCGTAGGACTTGTAGTCCTTCTGGGCGTCGTACCCGGTGCCGATGGCGAAGATCCTCTTCTTTCCAAGCGAGGTGCCGGTATAGAAGAAGCCGTTGTCGACGTCGAGGAAGTTGTACTGGAGGCGCGCAGTCGTCCGGAACGCCTGGTTCGCAGACGTGTTGCGTGCGCCGGACCAGACGCCGACGCGGTACTCGAGCCTCTTGTCCGCGAGGTAGCCGCGCCCCTGGAAGCCGGTGTCGCGGCCGACGACGTTCTGGGTCGGGCCGCTGTAGAGGAACGAGTACGAGCCGTAGTCGATCGCGATGAGCGACGCGGCGCTCTGGAGGGAGTTGTGCGCGATCCCGGTCAGGATCATCCCGCCGTCGAGGGTGAACGCGTCGGCGAGCTTCCAGGACACGAAGAAGTCCTGGACGATCATCCCCGAGGACTTCGTGCCGGCCTTGCCGTAGTTCGGGCTGTCGGTCTCGAGGAAGAAGGTGACGTTCTTCGCCAGCGAGCCGCCCATGAGGATCCGGGCGCGGCGGAGGTAGAGGTTCTGCGCCGTGTCGTCCGTCGCCGAGCTTGACAGCCAGTCGGCCTGGCCCTGGAGCAGGACCCCGAACTTGATGTTGACGTCGTCGTTGACCTTGATGACGGCCTGGGCGTCGGCCCGAAGCGCCGCGATCCCGATCACCAGGCCGGCGGCTGCGATCACAGGACGGTCAAGACCGAGAAAGACTCTACGCATGACAGGGCCTCCTTCTCCTCGTGTATTGAACCGGCACTTCTGCCGGAAGGCGGAGATGCACGCCGACTCGCGGGCGCCTCGTGGGCTCAGTGTTCGAGACCCGGACTGGTTGCAAGTTCGGCGGAGAATATTCCTGCTCCGCTCCCTGTCAAGAATGTTTATGCGTTTCGTCGAGATGACTTCTCGATGAACGATACGCGTAAACGCGCCGTCGGCAACCGCGCTCAGGCCAGCGTGACGTGGTAGCGGACGACGGCCGCGTCCTGCGCATCCCGAACGGCCAGGAAGGACTCCTTGAGGTGGCGGCGCTCGGACGGGGAGAGAGAGTCGACGGCGACACGGTTCCCCGGCGTCATCCCAGCGGCGAGCGAGGCGAGCTGCGTCCGCAAGCGGAGCCCGGCGAGGAAGAGGTACGCCTCGGCGAGGTCCTCGGCCCTCTCGCGATCGACGAACCCCGCGGCCGCAGCCGCCGCGAGGCGCTCGAGGGTGCTCGTCGCGGCGATGCCGACGTCCAGGGCCCAGACGCGCGCCAGGCCCTGCACGGGCGCGAGGCCCCCCTTCTTCAGGTCGATACCGCCGTCGTCGGCTCTGAGCCGGCGAAAGGCCCCGATAGGAGGGCGGAAGCCGACGGCGGCGCGGGCGAGGTGGGAGAGAAAAGGCGCGTTACCGCGGGCTCGGGCGATCACACTGGCGAGCGGCGAGACGTCGAGCGAGCCACCGACGGCGCGGTGGTCGAAGAAGGTCGCAGCGGCGAGCACGGCCTCGGCACGGGGTGCGTCGATCCAGCCCGCGAAACGCGCTTTCCATTCTGAAAGCGAAGCCCGCCAGCGCGTCGCCATGTAGCCCCCGGGGCACGGGGGGAAGCCGGCGGCCACGAGGTCGGCAATCACTCTTTCGGCGAGGCTCTCGAAGTAGCTCGCCGCGTCCCGCGCTCCGTCCGCGTAGACGAGGGCGTTGTCCTGATCCGTCAGGAGCGTCTGCTCGTAACGCCCATCGGAGCCGAAGACGAGAAAGGCGTACGGGCAGGGCGGCGGGCCGAGGTCGGCCTCGGCCCAGGCCAGGAGCCTGCGAACGAGCGCGCCGTTCAGGTGGGAGACGAACCGGGCGATCTGGGGAACAGGCAGGCCGCTTCTTGCGAGCGTCGAGACCATCCGCGCGAGGTCCGACGCGTAGCCGGGAAGCGCCTCACGGTTCCGCATCCTCTCGACCCTCATCAGGGCGAGGACGGGGCCCTGGGAGTGGTGGCGAAGCAGGTCCGTCGAGGTCACGAGGCCGACGACGGCCCCGTCGCGCTCGACGGGGAGGTGATGGATTCCTTGCTCGAGCATCACCTGCCAGGCTCCGTAGACGGGCATTCCGTGCGGTACGGTTCGGAGGGGCCGGCTCGCGACCTCCTTTGCCGGCGTCCGGGGTCCGAGGTCCGCCGCGAGGACCCGATTGCGAAGGTCGCGATCCGTCAGGATCGCGGGAGGCTCCGAGAGAAGGAGGACGGAGCTGACGCGCTCGTCGCGCATGACGCGCGCGGCTTCGAGAACCGTCGCGCTGGCGGGCACGGTGACGGCGGGGCGTTCGACGAGGGACCCGACTGCGACGAGGGCGTCCCGCTCGAGGACGGGCTCCGCGCCGGGGGCCGGCTGGTGTCGGAGCCGGGCTGCGAGACCCTGCGTGAAGAAGCGTGCGAACGGGGCCTCGCCGAGGAGGCTCCGGAAGACGGGCTCGGGGAGCCGGTAGGCGAGGAGGTCCTCCTCGACGACGACGTCCGCCAGGACGTGACCCGTCATGACCGAGTAGCCGAAGAAGTCCCCCTCCTCGAGGAGGTCGGTCGCCTCGCCGTTCCGTTCGAGGCGGACGAGCCCGCTGCGGATCACGTAGAGCGCGTCGCTCGGCGAACCGTCGGCGGCGAGAATGCGGGTCCCCAGCGGGAAGCGTGCGATCTCGAGGGCCCCCGCGGCCTCGTCGAACGCCCTTGCGGAGAGGGCGTCGAAGGGAGGAACGGCGCGGAGGAAGGACCGGGGGTCGAGCGAGGGATCGGTCCTCGGTGCCGCGACGTCGTTCGCCACGAGAGAAGTCTACGCGCTCCAGTCGGAGAATCTCGAGGAGAGCGCGTTACCGCGGTGGACGCGGCAGGGGCGTTTCGTATACAAACCGCAGAACTCAAACGGATGCGAGGAGGATCGGCCCATGAGCGACGGCGACGACAAGAAGGCACCGGCTGTCACCGAGACGAGCGAGGCCCAGATCGCGTCCCACTGGAAAGAGGAGGACTACTACAGGCCTCCCGTCACGTTCGTCACGCAGGCGAACATGGCCGACCCCCAGATCGACGAACGGTTCGCCGAGAAGAACTTCCCGAAGTGCTACGAGGAGTACGCCGAGCTCCTCACCTGGTACGAGCGCTGGCACACCGTCCTCGACACGCAGGAGCCGCCGTTCTGGAAGTGGTTCGTCGGCGGCAAGATCAACGCCTCCTACAACTGCGTCGACCGCCACCTGGCGAAGTACAAGAACAAGGCGGCGCTCATCTTCGTCCCGGAGCCGGAGGACGAGGACCCGACCGCGATCACCTACCAGGAGCTGTACGCGCGGGTCAACGAGTTCGCGGCTCTGTTGCGCGACTTCGCCGGCCTCAAGACCGGCGACCGCGTCACGATCCACATGCCGATGGTCGCCGAGCTCCCGATCACCATGCTCGCCTGCGCCCGGCTCGGCATCATCCACTCGGTCGTCTTCGGCGGCTTCAGCGGCGAGGCGTGCGGCCTGCGCGCCGCCGACTCCGGGAGCAGCGTCCTCATCTACATGGACGGCTACTACCGCAGCGGCAAGATGATCGACCACAAGGCGAGCGCCGAGATCGCCGTGGCGACCGCGGAGAAGGAAGGCCAGAAGATCGACAAGGTCCTGGTCTGGAAGCGCTACCCCGAGAAGTACACGTCGGCCACGCCGATGGTCGCGGGGCGCGACTTCTTCGTCGACGAGGTCCTGAAGGACTACCGCCGGGCCCGCGTCGCGCCGGTCCCGCTGGACGCGGAGCACCCGCTCTTCCTCATGTACACGAGCGGCACCACCGGCAAGCCGAAGGGCTGCCAGCACCGGACGGGTGGCTACCTCGCCTACGCGGCGGGCACCTCGAAGTACATCCAGGACATCCACCCCGAGGACGTCTACTGGTGCATGGCGGACATCGGCTGGATCACCGGCCACTCGTACATCGTCTACGGGCCGCTCGCCGTCGGCGCCACCGCGGTGATCTTCGAGGGGACCCCGAACTTCCCCGACGCCGGCCGTCCCTGGCGGATCGCCGAGCGGCTCGACGTGAACATCTTCCACACGTCGCCGACGGCCATCCGGATGCTCCGCAAGTCCGGCGCCGACGAGCCGCAGAAGTACAACTACAAGTTCAAGCACATGACGACCGTCGGCGAGCCGATCGAGCCCGAGGTCTGGCGCTGGTACTACGAGGTCGTCGGCAAGGGGAAGGCGGTCATCGTCGACACCTGGTGGCAGACGGAGACCGGGGGCTTCCTCTGCTCGACCAAGCCCGCGCTCGACCTGATGAAGCCGGGCAGCGCCGGCCCCGGGATGCCGGGCATCTACCCGGTCATCCTCGACGAGAACGCCAGGGAGATGAGCCCCGGCACGGGCCGGGCCGGCAACCTCTGCATCCGGAACCCGTGGCCCGGGATCATGCAGACGATCTGGGGCGACCACGACCGGTTCACGAGGCAGTACTACGCGAAGTACTGCAGGGACAAGAGCAGCAAGCGGTGGCAGGACTGGCCCTACTTCGCGGGGGACGGGGCGCTGCACGCCGCCGACGGCTACTTCCGGATCCTCGGCCGCGTCGACGACGTCATCAACGTCGCCGGGCACCGGCTCGGGACGAAGGAGCTCGAGTCGGCCTGCCTCACGGTCGTCGAGGTCGCCGAGGCCGCGGTCGTCCCGGTCGTCGACGAGGTCAAGGGGCGCGTCCCCGAGATCTACATCTCTCTCAAGCCGGGCTACGCGGCAACGAAGGAGATCACCGACAAGATCGTCACGACGATCGAGCTGATGATCGGCAAGATCGCGCGGCCGCGGGCGGTGCACATCGTCTCCGACATGCCGAAGACGAGGTCGGGCAAGATCATGCGGCGCGTCCTGGCCGCCATCTCGAACACGCTCGACACCGGAGACATCACGACGCTCGCCAACCCGGACGTCGTCGAGCAGATCCGCCAGGCCGTGCAGGGCAAGGAGAAGGTGGCGATCAAGGAAGGCCCGGAGGACCTGAAGCTCTTCGGCAAGGAAGAATAGCGGGGCCGGGTCATGCTCGTTCGAGACATCATGAGGTCTCCCGTGGTGGGCGTGTCGCCCGCCACGACGCTGCAGGACGCCTACCGGACGATGAGGGAGAAGGGGATCCGGCACCTGGCGGTCCTCGACGGGGAGCGCCTCGCCGGCGTCGTCACCGACCGCGATCTGCGGCTGGCGACCTCGGCGCTCGCTCCCGTCCCGTTCGCCGCGGACAGCTCCGTCTCCGCGATCATGTGCAAGGAGCCGCTCACGGCCAACGCGGAGGACGCCGTGGAGGACGCCGCCCGGGTCATGCGCGAACGGAAGATCGGGTGCCTCCCCGTCGTCGACGACGGGCGCGTCATCGGGATCATCACCGGGATCGACCTCCTCGACGCCCTCATCCGGATGACCGGCGTCGACAAGCCCTCCGGCCGGCTGGAGGTCCGCCTCCCGGACCGGCCGGGCGAGCTCGCGAGGCTCACGGCCTACATGAGCGAGAGGGAGCTCAACATCCACTCCATCCTCACGCACCCCGAGGGGTCGGAGCGCGTCCGCACCGTTCTCCGCGTCGGCTCGATCGAGACGCGCCTGCTGGCCCGGGATCTCCGCGAGGCGGGGTTCGAGGTCGTCTGGCCACCCGACAAGCCATGTCCTCGCTGATCTACCGTCCCGAATACGCGAACTACTCTTTTGGCGAGGACCATCCCTTCAGCCCCCTCAGGGTCCGGATGGCACTGGAGCTCCTGGAGGCGCTCGGGCACCGCGTCGACGCGATCGCCCCCGAGGCCGCCCGTCGCGAGGACCTCCTCTCGGTCCACGACGAGTACTACGTCGACCACGTGGAGGCGTTGAGCGCGGGCCGGAGCGTCACCAACGCCCAGAGCTACGGCCTCGACACACCCGACACCCCGGCCTTCCCGGGGATGGACGAAGCGGCCCGATGGCACGTGGGCGGGACGCTGCTCGGCGCTCGCCAGATCCTCGAGGGGACCGAGAAGCGGGTCCTCCAGCTGGGGGGCGGGCTGCACCACGCACGGCGGAACTTCGCGTCGGGCTTCTGCGTCTACAACGACCTGGCAATCGCGATCCGCTCGCTGACCCGGCGCGGCCTCTGGGTCGCCTACCTCGACATCGACGTCCACCACGGGGACGGCGTCCAGCAGATCCTCTACGAGGACAGGCGGGTGATGACGATCAGCCTCCACGAGTCGGGGAAGTACCTCTTCCCCGGCACGGGGGAGGTCCACGAGCTCGGCTCGGGAGTCGGCCGCGGGCTGAAGCTGAACGTCCCCCTGGAGCCGCACACCGAGGGGGAGAGCTACCTCGAGGTCCTCGAGGAGGTCGTCCCCGCCGCGCTCCGGCACTTCGGGCCGGCCGTCCTCGTCGTCCAGGCGGGGGCCGACGCGCACTACGACGACCAGCTTGCAGACCTGATGCTCGGAACGCGCGACTACGAGCGGATCTTCAGCCGCATCCTCGGGTGGGCGGAGACGTTCACCGCGGGTCGCGTCCTCTTCACGCTCGGCGGGGGCTACTCGCTCCGCGCCACGCCGCGGGTCTGGGCGCTCCTCTACCTCGTCGTGAACGGCCTGCCGGTGCCGGAGGACCTGCCGCCGGAGTGGGTCCGGCGGTGGAGCCACGTCCTCGGCCCCCAGCCTCCTCTGGAGTTCCACGACCCCTCGCCTCTCCGCGTCGACATCCCGAATCGCGCGGAGATCCGCCATCGGAACCTCCAGGTGGCGCATCGTCTCCTCGAGGGCGCGCGCCCCTACTGGCTCTGAGCCCGTCCCGAAGCCGCCACCTATAATTCTTCGCTGAATGTTCCGGATCATTCCCGACGGGAAGACCTTCAGCGAGTACGCCATTCTGCGCGACGGCGAGAGCGTCCTCCTTCGCGTCGCCACGCCCGGGGACGTCCCCGCCGTGGAAGCGCTGATGCGGGGCGTCTCGCGCGAGAGCCTCCACACGCGCTTCATGGGCGCCATCGCGTACGTGGCGCGCAGCACGGTCGAGTTCATGTGCGCGGGGGAGCCGCACGACCGCCTGAGCCTCCTGGCCATCGTGGGGCAGGAGCCCGACGCGCGCGTCATGGCCATCGGCACCTACACCTCGCTCGGCGTCGGCGGCAAGGCCGAGGTGGCCTTCCTCGTCCACGACGAGTTCCAGGGGCGGGGGATCAGCACCCTCCTTCTCGAGAGGCTCGCGGGGATCGCGGCGGGGTACGGCTTCGTCGGGTTCGAGGCCGAGGTCCTCTACGAGAACCAGGCGATGATCGACGTCTTCCGCAACTCGGGGTTCGAGGTCTGCCAGGCCGAGGGAGGGGGCGGCTGCATTCACGTCCAGTTTCCCGTCTCGGGCCTCGCGTCGCTCCGGGAACGTGTCGAGCTGCGCGACCGGATCGCCGCGGCGAATTCCCTCGTCCCGCTCCTGAAGCCGCGCGCGGTGGCGGTCGTGGGCGCGTCGCGGGACCCGACGGCCGTCGGGAGCATGATCTTCCGCGCCATCCTCCGCGGGGGCTTCACCGGGACGGTCTACCCCGTGAACAACCAGACGGCCTCCGTTCAGAGCGTCCGGGCCTACCCGTCCGTGAAGGATCTCCCCGAGCGGGCCGACCTTGCGGTCGTCGCCGTCCCGGCGGCGAAGGTCCTGGAGGTGGCGGAGGAGGCCCTCCGCGCCGGGACGAAAGCGCTCCTCGTGGTCACCTCGGGCTTCGGCGAGACGGGGCCCGACGGGGCGGCGCGCCAGCGCGAGCTGGTGACCCTCGTCCGCTCACACGGCGCCCGGCTCGTCGGCCCGAACTGCCTCGGCGTGATGAACACGCACCCCGAGATCGGGCTGAACGCGAGCCTGGCCCCGGAGCTCGTTCCTCAGGGGAGGATCGGCTTCTTCTCGCATTCGGCCGCGCTCGGCCTCGTCATCCTCAACTACGCCGCCGAGCGCGGCCTCGGCTTCTCGACGTTCGTCTCGGCGGGGAACCGCGCCGACGTCTCGGGCAACGACCTCCTCCAGTACTGGGAGGAGGACGTCTCGACCGACGTCGCCCTCCTCTACCTCGAGACGTTCGGCAACCCGCGCCGCTTCGCCCGCGTCGCGCGGCGCCTGTCGTACAAGAAGCCGATCCTCTGCGTGAAGAGCGCCCGGAGCCGGGCCGGCCGCGCCGCCGCGCGCGCCCACATCGGGGCGGCCGCGATGAGCGACACGAACGTCGACGTCCTCTTCCGGCAGGCGGGGGTCATCCGGGCCGAGACGCTCGAGGAGATGTTCGACGTCTCGCTCCTCCTCGCCAGCCAGCCGCTCCCGCGCGGCAACCGGGTCGCCATCATCAGCAACTCGGGGGGCGTCCTGACCATCTGCGCCGACGCCTGCGACGCCAACGGCCTCTCGGTCGAGGGGACGGGGGCCGTCGACCTCGGAGCCCTCGCCACCGTCGAGGAGTACGAGAGGGCAGTGGAGTCGGCGGTCGTCCACGACGGCGTCGACGCTCTCGTCGTCATCTTCGCCTGCATCGGCGGCTGCGACCCGAAGGTCGTCGGGCGCGGCATTCGCCGCGGCGTCCTGCGCGCCGAGCGGAAGACCGGCGTCGCCAAGCCCGTCCTCCTCTGCCTCATGGGCCAGGCGGGGATCGTCCGCCTGCACGGCGAGGGGGCGGCGGACCCCGTCGGCACCGCGTCGCGCCACGCCTTCCCTTCCTACCGCTTCCCCGAGTCCGCCGCCCTCGCCCTCTCGCGCGCCGTCCAGTACGCCGGCCACCGGCAGCGTCCGGGCGGACACTTCGTCTGGTACGACGACGTCGACGCCGGCGCCGCACGCCAGGAGGTGACGGCCCTCCTGGCGGACTCGACCGAGGACGTCGTCTGGCTGGAAGGGGAGAAGGCGGAATCCCTCCTGAAGCTCTTCGGCATATCGACGGGAGTCGTGAAGGAGACCGACGCGTCGGCCGCGGCGGACCACGCCCTCGTGGAGGTCGTGTCCGACCCGAGCTTCGGCCCCCTCATCCGCCTCTCCCGGCCGGGGCTCCCGCCGGTCGTCAGGATCACGCCGCTGACCGACCACGACGTGAGGGAGATCGTCGAGACGGCCGGCCTCCCGCTGGAGTGCGGGGTCGACGAGCTCCTCGGCCGGATGTCCCAGCTCATCGAGGAGCTCCCGTGGCTCTGGGCCATGCAGGCGGAGATCCACAGGGTGGAGCACGCTCCCGGGAGCTGCGGCGTCGTCCTCGAGGCGGCGGTGAGGATCGCCCTGTCGCGGCGCGAGAACCCGGTGAAGTAAGGGACCGCGCCCGGCCCTCGCCTACGGAATCCAGTCGCCGGAGACGAACTCGGAGACCGTCCGCCAGCTGAAGTAGAGGCCGAAGGCCAGGAGAAGGACCCCTGCGGCGAACGTGGATTGCTTGATCCACTCGCCGGCCGGATGGCTCTTCAGCCTCTCCACGAGCTCGGTCAGGATGACGAACCAGGCGAAGACGCCGACGCCGACGCCGACGGCGAAGACTCCGGCCGCGAGGAGACCGGTCGGGAGAATCCGATGCCCGACCAGGAAGGAGATGATGAGCGTCCAGTTCACGAAGAGCGCCGGGTTCGCCGCTCCCTGAAGGACGCCGACGAGGAACGGAAACCGGAACCCGGAGACCTCCTTCGGCGGGGCGGTGAGGCCGGCGCTGGCGCCGTCCCGTTCGGCGTCCCTCTTCCTGTCGAAGATGAGGATCTTCAGCCCTCCCGCGAGGAGGAAGAGGGCCAGGCCCAGCCGCGTCCAGGGGTTGTTGACGACCTTCTCCAGCACCCAGCCGAATCCCATGGCCACGAAGCCGCAGATCACGGTGTCGACGAGCGCCGCACCGAGCGCGACGCGGAGCGCCTCGCGCGTCTGGCTCTGCGAAGCCTTCCGGATGACGTTGAAGTTGACGGGGCCGGGTGGAATCGCACCGAACAGGCCTACGGCAAAGCCCGCGAGGAGGGCCACCGGCAGCTCCTTCAAGCTCGTCGTCTCCGCCGCGACATGCGGACGGAATCCTCTCACGTCTGTTGCGGGGCTTCGAGCGTAGGGCTAATGTGAGTGCCATGAAGGTCTTCGCCTGCGCGGTCCTGTTCGCGCTCGCTCTTGCCGCAGCGGGCCAGGAGGCGCGACTGGACTTCGAGCCGCGGGTCGGCACGACGGGAACGCGCGTCACCATAACGAGCCCCCTGCCGGCAGGTGCCGTCGTCCGTTTCGGCGGCCGGTCCGTCCCGCTCCTCGCCGAGCCGGGCAGGAGGCCCAGCTTCATCGTTCCCGAGGGCTCTTCCAGCTCGTTCGTCGAGGCCCTCCACGGCGGCAAGGTCTTCGGCAGGAGCTCGGTCCCCTTCGTCGTGGCCGGTTCCTCGCTCGTGAACACCCCGAAGCTCATCGGCCTCAAGGAGGCGATCGACGTCTTCGGCTACTCCGAGCCGATTCCCGAAGGGGGAGAGAAGCCGGAGTCGAAGGTGAAGCGGGTCCTCTCGTTCGGCGACGGCGACGTTCTCACCATCGGTGAGTCGTCCGCCCCGGGGCCTCCTCCGGTCGTGATCGGAAACGATGCCTCTTCCGCCGCGATGCGAGGAATGGGAGCGCCCGGCTTCCTCCTGACGGCGCGGGCGCCGGCACGGCGATCGATCATCGTTCCGCCTCTGCCGCCGCCTCCGCCGGCCCCGACCCCGACTCCCGGTCCCTCCCCGAACTGACGGCCCGCCCGCCGTGCCTCGCCTCGAATTCCGTCTCGACCTGCCGGGCGTGCCGCAGGACGCCATCGCCGCCTTTCACGCCGACCCCCGCGTCCTCGAGTGGCTCTCGCCCCCCGAGAAGAAGGTCCGCGTCGTCGAGCGCCCCGAGAGAATCGCGGAGGGGGCGCGGATCGTCATCGAGGCCTCCCCGTTCGGTTTTCCCATCCGCTGGGTGTCGCGGATCGAGGAGTGGGAGCCGCCGGTCCGATTCGTCGACGTCCAGGTAAAGGGGCCCTTTTCCCGCTGGCGGCACGAGCACGTGTTCGAGGACGGGGCTCTCGTCGACCGGGTCGACTACGAGGTGCCGTTCGCACTTTTCGGCGGCCGTCTCGTCGACCTCGCCGTCGTGAGGCCCGACCTCCGCCGGATGTTCCGGTTTCGCCACGAGGCGACGGCACAAAGACTCCTCGGAAAGCGCTGATCCGGGAACTTCGGCTCTTCTCGCCGGGTCTCACGGGGCGTGGAGACACTTCCGTGACGTCCCGAATACTCGCCTTCCAGCCCGGTCCGAGGGGGAGTCAGCATGGGAGAATGCCCGCCGTGATCATGCCGGTGAGAACCCTCCACGAGGGCCGGGAGTGGCCCGGAGACGAAAAGGCCGTCGCCCGCTTCCTCGGCGGCGACCTGACCGCGTTCGACCTGATCGTCCGGCACTACTCGGGCATGATCTTCGCTCTGGCCTCCCGCCTCGTCGGCCCGTGGGAGGCCGAGGAGGTCGTCCAGGAGACGTTCCTCAGGGCCTGGCGGGGGCTCGAGTCGTTTCGCGGCGACGCCTCGCTCAAGACCTGGCTCTACACCATCGCCCTCAACCGGGCGAAGGCGCGCCAGGGCACCCTGGCCCGGATGCGGAAGGTCTTCGTCTCTCCCCGCGTCAATCCCGAGGACGACCAGCCGTGGCCGGGAGACGAAGCGCCCGACCCGGCCGCCTCTCCGGAAGAGCAGGCCGTCGCCCTCGAGCAGCGGGCGAACCTCAGGAAGGCGATCCGCAACCTCCCCGAGGAGTTCCGCCACGCCGTCGTCCTGCGCGACCTCGAAGGTCTCTCCTACGACGACATCGCCCGCGTGCTGAACGTCCCGATCGGGACCGTGAGGAGCCGGATCGCCCGCGGTCGGGCCGCCCTCCTGGAGGAGCTGTCGTGAGCGCCAACCCCCAGCCCCGTCCGTTCGTGACGGGCGACCTCGACCTCCTGATCTCCCGTTCTCTCGACGGGGACCTTCCGGGCGAAGAGGAACGCGAGCTGAAGAGCCTCCTCGCCGCTGACCCGGTCGCCCGCGCCCGCTACGACGCGATGGCCCGCCTCGTCGGCCGGCTCGAAGAGCTTCCGGACCCGGAAGCTCCCTTCGCACTGTCGACCCGTGTCAGAACGCAGATCGAGGACGACACCAGGGGCTTCGCCGCCACGCTCCACCGGTTCGGCTTCTACTTCCGGCCCGCCACGGTCGGCGTCTTCATCTTCGGGATCGTCGCCGTCGTCCTCACCTCGACCCTCATGACGCCCCCGAAACCGGTGGCGACCGTCGCCGAGGCCACGGATCAATCGAAGGTCCAGCCGGCCCCGGCCCCCGAGGACGACGGGCGCGTGAACGTCTTCTTCGCCGAGTCGCCGAAGAAGGACGACGCGAGTCCGGCCGCTGCAAGCGGAGCCGCCGCAGCTCTCGCAGCCTCCGCCGCTCCCGCGCGCGTCGCGGCCGCGGCGGACCAGAACCGGGCCAACGAGGCGAAGGGGACGCTCCGGCAGGAACCCGTTCTCGTCGCGTCGGCCGAAACCCGGCGCGAGAAAGAGGAAGCCGTCGCCTTCGCTCCGGAGCGTGACGCGCCGGCCCTCGCGGCGGCCGCTCCCGCGCCGCCGTCGGCCGCCGCCCCGAGCGCCGCCGCAGACGAGAGCGTCGCGGAAGGGGCCTCGCTGCAGAAGGCGGCCGGCTCCGACGAGAAGCGTCTCCGCGCCTCCGCGCCCCAGGCCGCAGGGGCCTCGCGCGTCGCCGCATCGGCCCAGGTCGTCGGCAAGGCCGCCGGAGTTCTCAGCTTCTCGAACTCCGTTCGACTCGACGGCCTTGCGGGACCGTTCGAGGGCTCCTATCGCCTCGACCTGGACGGCTCGGGACGAGTCACCGGCGTCGTCCGCCTCGTCGGAGGCTCCGGGTCGGAGCCTTCCGGCCTCGCCGCGAGGCTGAAGGACCTCTCCTTTACCTCCTGTCGAGGCGGCCCGGGCGGCGGGCTCGGTGGACGTGAAAATCCGCCTTCCGTAGGCTTCAAACCTCGCCCGGCGGGCGATTCATATTCGCTATCTCGTTGTGGGCCTCGACTTGCGCGGACAGTCGAATCGAATCCCCCAGGTCCCTTCCATCGGGCAGAATGGGCCTGCAACGGGGGACGATCGTGAAGAGGACGCAGACGGCCAGGGTTCGGAAGGCCCTCGATTACGTGAAGAGGCGGCTGAAGCTCGACCTCGAGTTCGTCGTCCAGCCGGGCGAGGTCCACGATCAGTTCGGCCTCCTCGACATCGAGCGCTCCGACCGCGGCACAGAGGACCGGAAGGTCTGGATCGTCAGCTACGACCCCGAGCTCGTCTCGCAGGAATCGCTCGCCGCGCTTCGTCGCCACGCTTTTCACGAGGTGCTCCACGCCCTCACCTGGCCGCTCTTCGACGAAGCCGAGGCCGCCATCCGCCGAGTGCCCGACTCCACGCTCCGCAAGGAGCTGATGGACCGCTCCATCGACGCGCGCGAGAACGTCGTCTACGAGCTCGAGCGGAAGATCGGCCCGCTCTGCTTCCCGTCGCTCCCCTGGGTCGATCCCTGATCGCTTGACCGGCGACGGGGCTCACTCCTAGAATGCGCCTCCCTTGCGGCGACTCGCCGCGGTCTTTGGAAGGGTACGGGCCGAAGTAGCTCAGTTGGTAGAGCAACTGATTCGTAATCAGTAGGTCGGCGGTTCAAGTCCGCCTTTCGGCTCCACTATTCATGCGGGTTTCCTCGTACCTGCCTTCCGGACCGTCCTGCAGGCTGACCCGAGTGGAACGGATTCGCGCCTCGAGTGCGGAGCGGCCCTTACGCCCAGCGCCAGGAGGGGCCAGCCACCTTCCACTTCCTCCCTGCTCCTGTTCGGGCAGCGCCAGCGCCTTCCGAGTAGCCGCCGGCCGATCCGCTCCGCCCGGAAGGGCCTCAGACGCGCATGATGGTGACGGGTCCCTGCGGATCGCCGGATGAGCCGAGGCAGAGACCTGTGCTCTGCGCGTTCAGGCTGGGCTGGCCGTCGATCTTCTCTGCGACGTTGGTGACGACCCACTTCACCTGGATGCAGGGCGAGGGTCGGCTCCCGACGACGAACGGACAGCCGGCGATCGTGAAGGCGTCGGTCGCCTTGGCGGGTATGGAGCCGTCCGGCTGGCGTGCGCTGTAACCCGTCGCCGCGATGCGGACAGAACCGCCATGAGGACAGAGGAGCATGGAGCCAGAGTTGATCAGTCGCGAACCGGCCATCGTTACCTCCGCGGGATCGCCCCCTTTGTCCCGACCTGGGCAACTATACGTCGCGGACGAAGCGCCCGAGCCCGGGGCCAGCCCGTTCGCATCGCGATTCGGCATACTTGGCCCCGTGTTCCGCCTTCGCTTCTTCTTCGAACCCGGCTCCGGCGTCGCCTTGTGGGCCGGCAACGCCGCGGCCCGCGAACGTTTCGGCACTTCCATCGATGCAGCCGAGCTTCCCCTTTCGCAGTCCACCTGGCGCTACGTTCACTACCTCTGCGCGTGGTACGACACGAGCCTCGACTGGTCCTACCTGCCCAACCCCAGTCCGTGGTCGTCCGAAGAGACCGCACGCTTCCACGCCGCGGTCGCGCGCTTCCTCCCGGCTCTCCGGAACGAGCTCGGTCCTTCCTTCGTCCTCGACGACGAGTTCTCCCCTCGCGCGGCAGCACCCCCGTCATCCACTCCGGAAACGCCAAGGCCATGAGCCGCCCCCTGCTCACAGCGCGGCGCCGGGACGCTACCGGGAGCGCTCTACGTGGGCAGCGGGCCCGATGATGACCCAGCCGGTGACATCGCCGGCGAGGCGAATCCTGACAGCCTGGAAGACTTCGCCGTCGCGAATACCAAGGACTCGATACCGCGGGCCCGGAGCGATGACGGCGACGACAGGGTTGGGTGCGGCATTCGCGTCCGGACCCGTCGGGAAGTCGCGGAGCACGGGAGTGTTGGCGGTGACGACGAGGAAGTGCCCGCGGTGAGTGGAGATGTAGACGAGAAGTGCAGCGACGAGAAGTGCTGCGAGCACGCCGACGGTCAGGAGGAGTCGTTTGCGTGGCATCTTGGGTACCGCGAAGAGCACCTGATGTTACCGCGGGACGCCAGGGGAGACGCCGGGCGAATTGCCGCCGGGACCCGGCCGGCGTCAGAACTGGTACGTCACGGCGGCGACGGTCACGCCGGAGCCGCAGGCGAGGAGGAGCGCCTTCTTCCCGGGGCCGAGCGACCCCGCGGCGCGCGCGCGATCGAGTGCGAGAAAGACCGACGTCGTCAGCGTGTCCGGGAGGCTCGCGGTGAAGTCCGCGACCTTCTCCGCCGGGAAGCCGATCGCCCCGGGAAGGCGTCTGAGGAAGGACGGGGAGACCTGCGCCGGAACGACGAGGTCGACGTCCCCGGGACGAAGACCGTCTCGCGACAGGGCTTCGGTGACGGCGGCCGAGGCGCCGGCGAGGTACGCGTCTTCGAGCTCGGCCCGGCGCCGCAGGAGGAGCCTCCCGCGCGGCTCCTTCAGGCTGACGACCGCCGTGTAGAGGTCGGCGTGCTCCTCGCGCGTGTCGAAGACGAAGGCGCCGAAGCCATCCCCGTTTCGCGGGGAGATGTCGAGGAGCATCGCCGCCCCGCTCGAGGCGAAGGTCGATTCCGGGTCGGGGCGGCGGTCGGTGTTGACCTCGCTCGCCACGACCATCCCGACCTGGATCTCTCCCGCGAGCATCTGCGCCGTGATCAGGTGCGCCGCGTTGAGCATCCCGACGCCGCCGTTGAGGAGGTCGAAGGCGAGCGTCCGCCGGCCGTGGAAGTCGATGTTGATGCCGAGCGCGTGCTGGACGTAGCAGGCGATGGCCGGCTCGCACACGTGCTCGTCGCGATGGACTCCCGCGTTCACCAGGACGCGGACGTCGGCGGGCTGGTAGCGCGAAGCCTCGAGGCAGCGTTCTCCGGCCTCGACCGCGTGCTGGAGGGAGCCCCACGCGAGGAGGCGCCGCCTGGGCGGGCTGACGCCGAGGCTCTCGATGCGGCAGCGGCGCACGTCAGGCCCCTCCGTTCACGTGGGCCCGGTAACGCTGCGGGAGGTCGTCGAGCGTGAACGTCGCGTGGGAGATGACGATGCCCGACGCCCCGCTGACGAGGACGACGTTCTGGCCGGCCTGGATCTTTCCCTGCAGCATGAAGTCGTGAAGCGCCAGGAAATGGCTGGCCGTCGTGGTGTTGGCGTACTTCTCGACGTGGCAGAGGAAGGCGTCCGGCAGGTCGCATCCCATGAAGCGTTTCACCGCCTTGATCCCCTGGCGGATGGCGCGGACCGAGACCTGGTGGGGGATGACGTGGTGGACGTCGTTCAGGTCCCAGCCGGTCGCGTCGAGGGCCTGCTTGAGGTAGGCGGGGAAGTTCCGGTTCCCGACGATCTGGAGGCCCCGCGCCTTCGTGATGAGGATGCCGCCCCCTCCGCGCGCCGACGGCTGCGAGTAGCAGTAGTGATCGTGCCGGGCGCCGGTGACGAGGTCGAGCCAGTGGAAGCCGTGCGCCTCGTCGGGCGAGCCGTCGACGATGACGGCGGCGCCGCAGTCGCCGAGGGTCAGCGCGGCGAGCTGCCGGTCGAGGCTGTGGCGCACCTCGCGCGTCGCGGTCCAGGCGAGCGGCATGTTCTGCTCGCCGCTCACGACCATCCCGCACCGGATCGCCCCGGAGCGGATGAGGCCCTGGAGGACCCAGATCCCGTTCAGGAGGCCCGCGCAGGCGTTGACGACGTCGAAGACGAGCGCCTTCTTCGCGCCGACCGCCCGGCGCACGAGGACGGCCGTCGCGGGCTCGAAGCTGAACTCGTCGGGCCGGTGGTGCTTGGAGATGCTGGTGCAGACGATCGCGTCGAGGTCTTCCGGCGCGTAGCGGGACATCGCCAGGGCCCGCCGGGCCGCCCCGATCGCGAGGTCGCCCGCGTATTCGTCGACCGCCACGCGCCGCTCGACGATGCCGGTGATCTTCTCGAGGTCGAGACGCGGGCGATGGCGGCATGCCGCCATCAGCTCCTCGGTCGTCAGGACTTTTTCGGGCAGGTGAATGCCCAGACTCTCTATCTTTATCTTCTGGGGCATCCGTCGCTCGGCCGCCCATGGTATCGCGGGCCGGAGGATCCCTACCGGAAGAGCCTTTCGATCCCTTCCCGGAACGAGACGACGGGCTCGTAGCCCAGCTCGCGCCGCGCCTTGCCGAGGTCGTAGCGGGCGTGGCACGAGACGAACCGGACGCCGTAGCGGGTGAGCGGAGGCGGGCGGCGGAGCCGGAGAACGCTCGCCGACGCCTCGACGAACGCAGCGGCGCCGAGAACCGCCCAGCGGGGCAGCGAGACGCGGGGCCTTCCGACGCCGAGGGCGTCGGCGATCGCGTCGATCGCCTCGCGCGCGGTGATCTCCTCGCCGTCCGTCACGTGGTAGAGCTGCCCGGCCGCCGCCTCGGTCTCCGCCGCCAGGACGAGCCCGAGGACGAGGTTGTCGACGTACGAGAGCCCGAGGAGGTTCCGGCCGCCGTCGACGTACGGCATCGCGCCGCGGCGCAGGAGCCGCACGATCCGCGGGACGACGTTCGGATCGCCCGGCCCCCAGATCGCGCCGGGCCTCACGACGGTCGTCGAGAGGCCGGCAGGCCCGTGCGCCTCCCGCACGCTCCGCTCGCCTTCGAGCTTGCTCTCCGTGTAGAAGTCGCCCGCGGCCGGGAGCGCGGTCGGGGTGCTCTCGGAGATGACCCGTCCGTCCCGCGGCAGGCCCAGGACGGTGAGCGAGCTCAGGTGGACGAGGAGCCTCACGCCCGCCTCCTGGCAGGCGGCGACGACGTTCC
>JADJVF010000027.1 GCA_016716705.1 Holophagales bacterium | reverse complement strand
CCCGAGGCGTCGGCGCCGGTCACGAGGACGACGCCGCCGAGGTCGATCCCTTTCGCGAACCGGAAAACGGACGCGCCTTCCCTTCGGGCGCGTCCGGGCGGACGCGCCTCCGGCCGTCGCGGTTCACGTCGCCGTCCAGGAGGACGCCGAAGCGGTCGAGGAGCGGCACCGCCGACGGGTCGGCGAGCGGGGCGGCGCGACGATCGGGGCATCGACCCCGGAGAAACGCGCCGCGAGGTCGAGGAGCGCGCCGGCGCCCGCGACCTCCGGCGCGGTGACGAGGAGCGGGCGTGCGAACGAGAGACCGTCGGCGGCCTCTCGGACGGTCTCGGGCGTCGTCGTCACGTCGTCGAGGTCGAGGCCGAGGAGGTCGACGAACGCGGCCGCCTCCTCGGAGAGCAGGTCCTTGGCCCCGGGCGGGAAGAGCCCGCCGCCCGCCGGCTGGTGGAAGAGAGCTGCAATGCGCGAGGAGGGGCTCCGGGACCTGACGATCGCGGCGGCTTTCATCAGGAGATACCGGCGCGGGCGGATGTCCCCGGACAGGTCGGGCAGGGAGAGAACGAAAAGGTCGGCCCCCTGCGCCGCCCCGAGGAGGGCGCCGAGGCCGGGCACCAGCGAGTCGGCCGTGACGGCCTCGGCCTCGCGGGCGTTCTCGGGGACGTTCACCTCCGGCAGCTCCACCAGGAGGCCGGTCCTGCGGCCCGCGGCCCGGGTGTCCTCGAAGAGGCGGCGGATCCGGTCGGCGGTCCCGGCCTCTCCGATCTCGGCTGCCCGGACCTCGACGAGGAGGCCGGGGGCGTTCACCGAGAGCGTGTGCGGGGCGGAACCCGAGGCGGCCGGCGCGGTTCCGGCCGGACGGACGACGACCCACGGGGTCAGGTGAGGCCTTTCCGGAGGGGTGGCGAGGGCCGGGGCGAGCGCCGAAGCAAGCGCCAAAGAGAGGAGAGACAGCATCACCTGCAGTTATACGCGGACGGGGAGTTGCGTGTCGGCGACCGGCGTCGCGAAGAGGAGAAGACGGGAGAGACGGGAGAGACGGGAGAGATCCAGCTTCACCACCACGTCGCTTCGACAGGGGGCCGCGAGCGGGGCGGTACGTCTCTCGGCCGCCTGCTGCGCGCGCCCGACCCGCTTCCGAGTTCTCTGCGGCCGGGCGGGGGGCCCGCGCGAACTCCTCGCTGCGCTCGTCAAACACGCGCGCGGGCCTGATCCCCGCCCGGTCCTCGCGAACTCGAGCGGGTCCCCGTGCGTGCTCGGGGGCGGCTCGCGAGACGAACCGCCCCGCCCGCGGCCGGCGAGCTTCAGCTATCTGCGGGGAGCCGCCGTCGGCGGCCGCGCACCCGTATGGTGGAAAATCAAGACCTGACACCAATTTGGGGGCTTGCGCCCGTTTGGGGCTTGGACGGGGATCCGAGCGGGGGGAGGGGTGTCCCGCGAGCGACGTGTGAGCACGGGCGGGGCCCCGCACGGTGCCGCGAGCAGGCCGCCGGATCAGGCGAGCGCGCGCGTGCAACGAGCGAAGCGAGGCGTTTGCGCTCGCCCCGGCGGCCCGCGCAGCGGGGCCGATGCGGGTCGCCCGCGCGCAGCGGTCGCCGTGGGACACCCCTCGCGCCCGCGACTCGCTTGGCACGATGAAATGGGTTGGCAATCCTCCTCGTCTCCCCGGTCTCCCCGGACGGTTCCCGATCCCCGCCCCGTCCCCGCCCCCCTGGTCGAAGCTCGTGCATGGCGTATCAAATGAAACGGGGCGGGCCCGAAGGCCCGCCCCGCGTCAAACCGTTGCTGTTTCCGAGGGGTTACTTCTTCTTCCCCTCCGGCGCCGCGACGGCGGGCGGGGGCGGCTCGACCGGACCGATCCCGAGCTTCTCGCGGATCTTGTTCTCGATCTCGAGGGCGACGTCGGGGTTGTCGCGGAGCCAGGCCTTGGTGTTCTCGCGGCCCTGGCCGATCCGGAGGTCGCCGTAGCTGAACCAGGCGCCGCTCTTCTCGACGATCTTGTGCTCGACTCCGAGGTCGATCAGCTCGCCCGTCTTGGAGATCCCTTCGCCGTAGCCGATGTCGAACTCGGCGACCTTGAACGGCGGGGCGACCTTGTTCTTGACGACCTTGACCTTGGTGCGGCTGCCGACGACCGCGTCGCCGTCCTTGATGGAGTTGATCCGGCGGATGTCGAGGCGGACCGAGGAGTAGAACTTCAGGGCGCGGCCGCCCGTCGTCGTCTCGGGGTTGCCGAACATGACGCCGATCTTTTCGCGGATCTGGTTGATGAAGATGAGGCAGGTGCCCGACTTGGAGACGACGGCGGTGAGCTTGCGGAGCGCCTGCGACATGAGGCGCGCCTGCAGGCCCACCATCGCGTCGCCCATCTCGCCTTCCAGCTCGGCCTTCGGGACGAGGGCCGCGACGGAGTCGATGACGACGATGTCGACGGCGGCGGAGCGGACGAGCGCCTCGGCGATCTCGAGCGCCTGCTCGCCGGAGTCGGGCTGGGAGACCATCAGGTTCTCGATGTCGACCCCGAGCTTCTTGGCGTACTCGGCGTCGAGGGCGTGCTCGGCGTCGATGAAGGCGGCGAGGCCGCCGAGCCGCTGGGCCTCGGCGATGATGTGGAGCGTCAGGGTCGTCTTGCCCGACGATTCGGGGCCGTAGATCTCTGTGACGCGGCCGCGCGGCACGCCCCCGATGCCGAGGGCGGCGTCGAGGTTGATGGAGCCGGTCGAGATCGCCTGGATCGCTTCCTGCGGCTTGTCGCCGAGGCGGACGAGGGCGCCCTTGCCGAACTGGCGGTCGATCTGCTGGAGCGCCTGCTCCAGGGCCTTGAGCTTTTCCTTCTCGATGGGAGGCATTCGGATCCTCGCTTTCTGCGTGAAGAGGACGGATTATAGGAATCGGGTGGCGGGCGCGCGGACAGTTAGTGTCCTCTCGAGCGCCGCGGCGGCCCGATCGAAGGGGAGACGTGGCAGACGCTAGCGCGGAGCCGTCCGCGGCGCAAGAGGTTCCTTGGAGGGAGGTCTTCCGGAGGGCGCCCCTGGCGGCCTTCCTGGCGACCGGGTTCGGGGCGGGCCTGTTGCCGAAGGCCCCCGGAACCTGGGGGAGTCTCCTGGCGGTTGTCGTCGGAGAAGGCCTGTTCCACGTGGTTGGGCTGATTGGGGTTGCGGGACTGGCGGGCGTCTCGGTGTTGGTGGGAGTCCCCGTGGCCGGGCGGGTCGCGGCGCTGCGGGGCAGGAAGGACCCCGGCGAGATCGTCGTCGACGAGATCGCCGGGCAGTCGATCGCACTCGTCGGCCTCCACGCGGTGCTGCCCGCAGGGGCGGCGGATCCCCTGCGCTGGGGCCTCGTCGTCCTCGCCTTCGGGCTCTTTCGCGCCTTCGACATCCTCAAGCCCGGCCCGATCGACCGGCTCCAGTCTCTGCCGGGCGGGTGGGGAGTGATGGTTGACGACCTCCTGGCCGGGGTGTTCGCCGGAATCCTGGCGGGCGCCGCCGCGTTCTTCCTGTCGTGATCGACACCCTGCCATTGACGGGATTTCGCCTGCGGCTGCGGTCCGGGGAACCCCTCGCTCCGCGGACGACGTGGCGGATCGGCGGCCCGGCCCGGTTCTTTGCCGAGGTCGACGACGTGGCGGCGCTCGCCGCGCTTCTGGGGTGGGCCAGGGCAGAGAGGCTGCCGGCCATTCCGCTCGGGAAGGGGTCGAACGTCCTCGTCCCCGACGAGGGGCTCGATGCCGTCGTCTTCGCCCTGTCGGGCGAGCTGGCGGAGGTCTCGATCGAGACGCCGCTCGTGCGGGCCGGAGGCGGCGCTTCGCTGATGTCGCTCGCGGTGACCGCCCGCAATGCGGGGCTGTCGGGGACGGAGAGGCTCTCGGGCATCCCGTCCTCGGTCGGCGGAGCGGTGCGGATCAACGCGGGTGCCTACGGGATCGAGATCTTCGACCTCCTCGAGGAGGTGACGGTGGTCTCGCGGGTCGGCGAGATCCGGGTCGTCCCGGCCGGGACCATCCCGCATGGCTACCGGTGGTCGGCCCTCTGCGAGGGGGACGACGTCGTGGCGGCGGCGAGACTCCGCCTCCGGCCGGCGGGGCGGGAGGAGATCGACGCCTCTCTCGCAGAGGTCCGGGAGAAGCGGAAGAAGGCACTTCCGGTAAAACCGAACGCAGGTTCGGTTTTCAAGAACCCACCGGGAGACCACGCCGGGCGGCTCCTGGAAGCGTGCGGGCTGAAGGGCCTTCGCGTGGGCGGGGCCGAGGTCTCCGAGCGCCACGCGAACGTCATCGTGAACAGTGGAGGCGCCACGGCGGCCGACGTGAGGCAGCTGATGGCGCGGATGCGCGACGCGGTTCGGGACCGCTTCGGGGTCGACCTCCTGCCGGAAGTGGAAGACCTCGGGCGCTTCGTCACCAACCGCGGCGACCACCGCTCCGTAGAATCCCCACGATGACCGTTCGTGCACTGATCCTCGCCGGCGGGAGCGGCACCCGCCTCTGGCCCCTCTCCACCGACGACCGCCCGAAGCCGTTCCTCCCTCTCTCGGGGAAAGGCCTCTCTCCTCCGGGAGACGTTCGACCGGGCCGCCCGCGTCACTGGGGAGGACAACGTCCTCTTCTCTGCCCGGGCGTCGCACGCTCCCCACCTCGGGCGGGAGTTCCCTGGCCTTTCCGGGGGCCGTCTCGTCCTCGAGCCCGAGCGGAGGAACACGGCGCCGGCCATCGCCCTGGCCGCGCTCGCCGTGTCGGAAGAGGACCCCGACGCCGTCCTCGTCGTCCTGCCGTCGGACCAGGCGGTCCAGGATGCCGACGAGTTCCACCGCGCCCTCTCCCTGGCCGTCGAGAGCGCCCGCGCCGGGGACGCGTTCCTGACGCTCGGAATTCCCCCGTCGCGCCCCGAGACCGGCTTCGGCTACCTCGAGGCGGGGCGGGAGACGTCGCCCGGGGTCCGCGAGGTCGTCCGCTTCGTCGAGAAGCCGCCGCTGGCGGACGCCGAGCGCTACGCCGTTTCCGGGAACCACTATTGGAACGCCGGGATCTTCGCCTTCTCGGTCCGGTTCCTCTTCTCCGAGATGGAGCGGCTCTGCCCCGACGTCCTCGCCTCCATGCGCGCGGCCTGGGCGGCCCGTCTCGCGGGCGACAGCGCCGGCTTCGACGCGGCGTTTCGCGCCTGCCGGTCGATCTCGATCGACTACGCAGTCATGGAGAAGGCCGCCGCCGTGAGGACGGTCCGTTCCGCGTGCGGCTGGAGCGACCTCGGCTCCTGGGAGGCGGTCCTCGAGTTCCGCGGGGGGGCGAGTGGCCGTTCCGTCCTGTCGGGTCCGGCCATCGAGGAGGGTGGATCGGGGAACCTCATCCTGGCCGGTGACCGGCCCGTCCGGCTCCTCGGTCTCTCCGACGTCGTCGTGGTCGACTCTCCCGACGGTCTCCTCGTGATGAAGCGGGGTGCCTCGGACCTCCTTCGCGCGAGCGTCGAGAAGAGCCTCGCCGAGGGGCGGAAGTGAGCGCCCAGGTCCCCGACGGGGCGCTGTCGGCCGTTTCGCGCCTCGTTTCCACGGTCCGGACCGTCTACCGGGGGCCCGCCGTCGCGGTCGAGCACGCCGTCGTCTGCCTCCTCTCGCGGGGGCACCTCCTCATCGAGGACGTGCCGGGAGTGGGGAAGACGACGCTCGCGATGGCGCTCGGAAAAGCGCTCGGCCTGGGCGTTCACCGCCTCCAGTTCACCCCCGACACGCTTCCGTCGGACATCCTCGGGCTGACGATCTTCAACCAGCAGACGCAGGCGTTCGACTTCCACCCCGGGCCGGTCTTCACGCCGATCCTCGTCGCCGACGAGATCAACCGCGCGACGCCGAAGGCCCAGGCCGCCCTGCTCGAGGCGATGAACGAGCGGAGCGTGACGGTGGACGGCGAGACCCGTCCGCTCCCCGAGCCGTTCCTCGTCCTGGCGACCCAGAACCCGATCGAGTACCTCGGCACCTACCCGCTTCCCGAGTCGCAGCTCGACCGCTTTCTCATGCGGATCTCGCTCGGCTACCCGGCCGCGGAGGAGGAAAGGCGGCTCCTCATCTCGGGAGGCGCCGACCGGGCGCTCGCCTCGGTCCGGCCCGTCCTGACCCTCGACGAGCTGAAGCGGGCGCAGGAGGCGGTGGAGCGCGTGACCGTCGCCGAGAAGCTCCTCGACTACCTGATGGCCCTCGTCCAGAAGACCCGCTCGAGCCGCGACCTCGTCCTCGGCGTCTCGCCGCGCGGCGCCCAGGGCTTCTTCCGGGCGGTCCAGGCGCACGCCCTCGTCGCGGGGCGCCCGTTCGCGACGCCCGACGACGTGAAGCGGGTCGCGCCGGCCGTCCTCGCCCACCGGATCCTCGCGAGCGCCACCGGGCGCTACGAGGGAACGGGCGCCGGCCGCCGCGAGCGCGAGGCGCTGCAGAAGATCCTGGACGAGGTCGCCGTCCCGCTCTGACGGGGGCGCGCGGGAAACGCATGATCGAGGCCGAGGCGTCGTCGAGGTAGATCCACCGTGAAGCTGTCGGTCCTCAGGCTTCGGCTGAAGATCCCGTGGGACGACAAGATCCTCGTCCGGGTCACGAATCTCGGCCTGGGTTTCGTCTTCACGACGCTCGTCGTCGCCATCGGCGCGACGAACACGGGGAACAACGGCCTCTACGTCCTCCTCTCGCTTCTCCTCGGCATCCTCCTCGTGTCGGGAGTCGTTTCGCGGCGGAACGTCGACGGGATCGACGTCGTCCTGGACGGTCCCGCCGAGGTCTTCGCGGGCGAGCCGGTTCGATTCCGCCTCCGCCTGGGGAACCGGACTCTCCGGGAGAAGAGCGCTCTCCTGGTGAAGGTCTCGGGGAAGTCGGCGCCTCTTCTCTTCCCGCGCCTGGTCGCAGCGGGCGAAGCGGAGCGAGGCGTCGACCTCGTATTTCCCCGCCGCGGACGCCAGAAGGTCGAGTCGATTCTCCTCTTCAGCGGCTACCCGATCGGCCTCTTCCGAAAGGGACGCCTCCACCCGGTCAACGAGGAGAGGATCGTCTTCCCGAGGCCGAAGGCCGCCGCCTTTCCACCCCCCGAGGCGCGGGAGGCGGTGGATGACGGGGTCGACCCCCGGCGGAAGGGGCGCGGCGCGGAGATCCTGAAGCTCCGGGAGGCCGTCCCGGGAGACGACCCGCGCGACATCCACTGGCCGCAGACCGCGCGGCAGGGAAGGCCGATCGTCAAGGAACGCGCCTCCGAGCTCGGGCGCGAGATCGTCGTCCAGCTCGAGACGGCCCGCCCCGCCCGGGCGGGGGCGGAGTGGGACGCGGCCTTCGAGGAGGCGGTTCGTGAGGCCGCAGGACTCGTCCTGAGGTTTCTTTCGCGCGGCGAGCGCGTCGGCCTCCTCTGCGGCGACCAGTTCGTCCCGCCGGCCATGGGACCTCTCCACCGGTCGACGGTCCTCACCGCGCTCGCCCTCGCCGAAGCGGGAGCGGAGTCGTCTCTACCGCTCGTCCTCCCTCCGGGCGTAGCGCTCTACCGGGTCCGGGCGGCGAGCGGATGATGGCGAAGGCGGCGAAAGCGCGGCCCGACCCTGCCCTCCTGCCGTTCCGTCGCGAGCGCATCCTCGCGGCAGGGACCCTCCTCGCGCTGGGTCCGATTCCGCTCGCGTTCGGCGACGCGCTCCAGCCGGCCGCCCTTCTCGTCTACCTGGCCGCCCTCGGAGTCCTCCTCGGGTTCGTCCGGGCAGGGAAGGATTCTTTGTCTTGCCGATCGCTGGCTGAACCTCGCGGGGCTGGCCTACTTCGCCCTCTTCTGGTTCGGCTTCCGCCTCGGCGGCCGGTCACTCCTCCGGACGGCCCTCCACATCCTTCTCTTCACCGCCGTCCTGAAGCTCGCGTCGATCAAGCGGGAACGCGATTTCTCCGTCTCCATCACGCTCGCCGCCTTCCTCCTCGTGGCGTCGATGGCGACGTCGACTCACGCGTCGATTCTCATCTTCCTCGCCGCCTACGCGGCCGTCGCCTGGCCTCTCTTCTCGAGGTGGGCGCTCTGGCGGGACCTGGCCGCCGCTCCCGACGAGTGGCGGTGCGACGAGCGGGCGCGCGAGATCCCCTCGCGGCGCGCCGTCGCGGCGTCTCTGGCGGCCTCGTTCGTTCTCGCCGTCCCCATGTTCATCCTCCTCCCGCGGCTGAAGTCGTCCTACATCCAGGGCCTTCCCGGGGGGGACACCGCCGACACCGGGTTCTCCGACACGGTCGACACGAACCTCTACGGCCGTCTGAGGCAGACCAACAAGGTGTTCCTTCGCGTCGCCGTCGAAGAGGGGCCGGAGAGCGACGACCCGCCGTTCCTGAAGATCCGGCTCGTGGCGCACACGCGGTTCGTCGGCGGGGTCTGGAAGAGGCCCGATGGTCACGGGCGAGTCGTCGCCATGCGTGAAGGGGCACGCCTGCCGCTTCGCCCTCCCGGAAGCGAGACCGTCGAGCCCCTCCACCGGCTCTCTCTCGAGATCGCCCCGCTCGGCGTCCGGTTCCTCCCCTACCCGGTGACGGCGATCTCGGCGGCGGCCTCGCCCGAGCTGCTCCGACGCTACGGGGTCGTGCCGCTCGTGAGGGACGGCACCGGGAACTTCCACCTGACCTTCGAGCCCCCGCGGCTGTTCCGTGTCGAGATCCTCTCCGGCCCGAAGCCGGCCGTCGACCTCGTGCCGCCAGCCGACCTCGACCCTTCCCGCGACGCGTTGGGCTCGGAGACGCTCCGCTCGTTCGGCCGGGACGTCGCGGGGGGCGTGGACCCCGCGGCGAGCCCGTTCCTCTTCGCAAGCCGGATCGCGGATCACCTCGCGACGCGCTTCTTCTACTCCGTCGAATCCGCTCGATGGGGACCGAACCCCGTCGAGGAGTTCCTGACGCAGAGAAAATCGGGGCACTGCGAGACCTTCGCCACGGCCATGGCTCTCGTCCTGCGCGAGCACGGCATCCCGTCGCGCCTCGTGACCGGTTTCGCCGGAGGCGAGCGCGGCCCGTTCGGCTCGTACTACCTCGTTCGCGGCCTGGACGCCCACGCCTGGGTGGAGGCCTGGTGCGGCCCGGGGTACGGGTGGATCGCCTTCGACCCGACGCCTCCGTCCGGCCGGCCGGGGGTCACGAGAGTCAATCTCCTCCGGAGCGCCGGGCAGCTCTTCCAGAACCTCGAGTTCCTCTATGGCCGCTACGTCCTCGGATTCGCGCAGGCCGACCAGGCTTCGCTCGCGCAGACGGTCCGCGAGGGCTTCGAGGCGGCGGCCGAGACCGCGAAGAGCGTGGTCCGGGCGATTCGCTCGTTCGCGGGCGGATCCGGGCGATGGCCCGCCCTCCTCTTCCTCCTCGGCGCTGCGGCCGCGGTGGCGGTCCTCCTCCTGCTCCGCCGCGCTCCCTGGGCCGGCGGCGGTTTCGGAACGCGGGGACTCCCTCCCGCCTCGGCGGCCTACAGGAACCTCCAGAGGGTCCTGCGACGACGGGGCGCCGACCTGACGCCCGCCGCCGCGCCGTCCGAAACGCTCGCCTCGGCCGAAGGGCTGGGAGAGGGCCGCATTTCCCGGGAGATCGTCGGGGCGTACGTCGCGGAGTCGTTCGGGGGGAAGCGAACGCCCGAGGCCGAGGCGGCACGGCTCGGAGACCTCCTGAAAGAGCTCCGGGCGCCCCGCCCCTGGAGCTGAGGCCCCGGGACTCGTGCCAGGCGTGAAATCGTGTATTGTTGGAAACAATACACGATTTCACGCCTGTGGAGAGGCTCGTGTTCCCCCTCCAGCCGTGCACCTGCGCCCAGCCGGTGAGCCCGGCCCTCACGCGGTGGCGGAGCATGTACTGGGGGAACTTCTCCTTGAACTCGCGGACGAACTCGGGCCTCTCGGGGCGCGGCCCGACGAGCGACATGTCTCCCGTGAAGATGTTGACGAGCTGGGGGACCTCGTCCAGCGAGGTGCTCCTCAGGAAGGCTCCGATCCGCGTCCGCCGGGGGTCTCCCTCCTGCGCCCACACCGCGCCGGTCTCGTCCTCGGCGCCGACCCGCATGGAGCGGAACTTGAGGATCCGGAACAGGCGCCCGTCCAGCCCCATGCGCTCCTGGGTGTAGAAGACGGGGCCCCGGTCCTCCATCCATATCGCGAGCGCGACGAACGGAAGGAGGATGGCCAGGGCGACGAGCCCCACGGCCGACAGGACGATGTCCATCGTCCTCTTCACGAGCGAGTTCCACCCCTCGAGAGGGCGCTGCGTGAGGTTGATGACCGGGAGGCCGTCGAAGTCCTCCACGCCCGCCTTGAACGTGACGAACTGGAAGAGGTCGGGGACGAACCGGATGTCGACCATCTCGTTCCCGACGTCTTTCAGTATTCCCAGCATCGTCCGGTAGGCGTCCACGGGGAGGGCGAGGAAGATCGTGTCGACCTCGTACCGGCCCATCAGGGACCGGACGTCGGCGGTCGTCCCGAGAACGGCGAGACCCCGGTACTCCTCGCCCCGCTTGCCCGCGTCGTCGTCGACGAATCCCACCGGCTTCAGGCCGGTGGCCGGGTGGTCGAGGAGCTTGTCCGCGATCGCCCGCCCCGCGTTTCCCGCGCCGACGACGAGCGCCCTGCGGACACCCACGCCCGCGGTCCAGACCTTTTCGAGGTATCTCCAGATCGCGAATCGTCCGAGGGCGACGAAGAGGATGTCCAGGAGAAGGAAGAGGATCAGGAGCGCGCGGTTGAACGACCAGGCCCGCCAGAACGAGAGGAGGCCGACGAGGAGGAGCGTCGCGAGCGAGGCGGCCATGACGATGGCGAGCGCCTCGTCGATGGAAGACCGGTCCCGCCGCAGCTGGTAGAGCCGGTGAAAGTAGAAGACGACCGGCCAGAGGAAGAAGACGACGGGCAGGAGAGACGTGTAGTTGCTGATCGGCTGAGGCCCGAGGGGAATGGGCCAGACCGTCTCGAAGCGGATCACGTAGGCGGCAAGAAGCGCAGCGCACGTCGCCGCGACGTCGGACGCGAGGAATGTGGCCTGGAGGCGTCGGGCCTGTCTCTGGATCACGCGGTCTCCCGGCGGATTCTAAGGTTCCGCGCGGGGAAGCGCGCGGGTGAGGTCTTCGCGCCCGGATTCGACCAGGGCCGAGCGTGCGGCGGCGAGGAAGCGCACCCGGAACGCGGGCTCGGAGAAGCGGCGGGCATTCTCGACGAGGGCGTCGGTGTCGAAGCTCTTCGTGCGGGCCAGCTCGATCGCGCGAGCGAGCGGGCCCGGGCCCGGCCTCGGGGTAGAGGACGCCCGTGACCCCGTCGACGACGGTTTCGAGCGCGCCCCCTCTGCCGAGGGCGACGACGGGCGTCCCGCAGGCCTGTGCCTCGAGGGGGACGATGCCGAAATCCTCCTCGCCCGGCATCAGGACGACCTCGGCCGACCGATAGAGCTCGCGGAGTTCCTCGTCGGACGGCGAGCCGGCGAAGCGGACGTTCGGGCCGGCGAGAGCGCGCAGGCGGGCCTCCTCGGGGCCGAACCCGGCGATCGTGAGGGGCCACCCGAGGCGAGCCGAGGCCTCGAGGGCGTCGTCGATCCGCTTGTATGGCGCGAGCGCGGAGACCACGAGAAGCCCTTCGCGCCGGCACGGCGACGGAGCGGGCGTGTAGAAGGCCGTGTCGGCCGGAGCTGGGACGACGCGGGACGGGCGGCCGTAGATCCGCGCGATCCGCTCGCGGACGTTCTCCGAGTTCGCGAGGAAGGCGTCGACCCGCGGAACCGTGGCCACGTCGCGGGCGCGGAGCGGGACACGAACGAGACGGGCGGCGGCCTTCACGAGCGTCCCGCGCCCCCTCAGGTAGTCGTCGAACTGGTCGTGAAGGTAGCGGACCGGCGTGTGGCAATAGCAGAGATGGAAGCCCGTCGGCCCCCTTCGCGCCGCCTTGGCGACGCAGTGCGACGTGGAGATCACGAGGTCGAAGCCCGAGAGGTCCCAGCTCTCGGCGGCGAGGAAGTAGAGAGGAAGAAGCGACCGGTAGTCCCGCTCGGGGGAGACGACGCGCTGGAGCCACGTCGTCGTCACGGGCCGGTCTTCGATCTCGGGAGGGACCGACCCCGGAAAACGGAAGAGCGTGAAGAGCGGCGCCTTCGGAAAGAGACGGGCGAGCTGGAGGAGGACTTTCTCGCCGCCGCGCGTCCCGGTCAGCCAGTCGTGGACGAGCGCGACCTTCACTGCGGCGCCGCCGCATCCCGCCAGGCGACTTCCACCTGCGCGAAGGCCGCGTCCCAGGTGAAGGCCCGGGCCCGCTCCCGGCCGCGCGCGGAGAGGCGGGCCGCCAGGTCCGCGTCCGCCAGGAGCCGGACGAGCGCGTCCCCGAGGGCGTCGGGATCGTCGGGGCTCGCCAGGAGCGCCGCATCGCCCGCCGCCTCCGGCAGCCCGCCGCGGTCGGAGCAGACGACGGGCGTTCCGACGGCCTGGGCCTCGAGGACGGGAAGGCCGAAGCCTTCGAGGAACGAAGGCATCGCGAGCGCCGAGGCGCCGGCGAGGAGCGGGACGACGTCGGAATCGGGGAGGACCCCGAGGTCGACGAGACGGTCTGCGATACCGGCCGCCCCAGCGGCCGCGGCTCGGGCCCCCCGCCGCTCGGAGGCTCCCCCGGCGAGGACGAGCCGGTGGGGAAGCCCCGCGCGGGCGACGCGCCCGAACGCTGCAAGGAGGCCTTCGAGGTTCTTGTGGGGCTTGTCGTTCCCGAGGAAGAGGACGTACGGCCCGTCGAGGCCGGCCGCGCGGCGAACGCGGGCGACGTCTTCACCGGCGACGGGATCGAGAAACCGCTTCTCCACGCCGTTCGGGACGGCGCGCACCTTCGCCGCGTGCTCCGGGGCGAAGGCTGCGAGGTCGCTGCGGACGGCCTCCGAGACGGTCAGGACGACGCGCGCGGCGCGGAGGGCGCGCCGGAGCATTGTCGTCGCGTAGAGCTTCTTCGCCAGCGTCCCGTGCTCCGGACGCTTCAGGTGGATCAGGTCGTGGATCGTCACGACGGTGGCCCGGGGCGGGAGGAACGGCACGACGTAGTGAGGGGCGTGGAACACGTCGCACCCGGCCCTCGAAAGCGCGCGCCGGACCGCGACGAGCTCGGCGAGCGAGTACCCGGCGGCATCGCAGGGAATCGCTTCGACCCCCTCGGGAAGTAGAGATACGTCGCCGGTCCTCACGAGCGCCACGAGCTCGTGCACACCCGTCGCCGCGGCCGCGCCGAGGAGGCCGCGGACGTAGGTCCCGATGCCGAAATCGCGCAGCTTGCGGGCGTCGAGGACCACGCGGAGCCGTTTCACGCCGCCGCCTCGACGAATAGGGCACGCGTGGAGCGTGCGGCGGCCTCCCAGGTGAAGAGCGCCGCCCGGTCCGGGCCGCGCCGCATGGCCAGCTCGCGGAACGCCTCGTCGTCGTTCGCCCGTTCGATCGCCGAGGCGATGGCGCCCTGGTCGCGAGGCTCGGGGAGCAGGCCCGCGTCGCCGACCACCTCCGGCAGTGAGGACGAGGACGATGCGACGACGGGGATCCCTTCGGCCATCGCCTCGAGGGCAGGGAGGCCGAATCCCTCGTAGAGGCTCGGGTAGGCGAGGAGCCGGGCGCCCCTGAGGAGCTGGGCGGCGCGCTCGGAGGGGACCCACCCGAGGCGGGTGATCCGGGCCGCGTGCCGGGAACGCGACAGCCTCTCGTCGAAGCCGGGCATTCCCCAGCCCGTTCCGCCGACGATCACGAGGTCGGGGAAACCGGGGCGGCGGTCCCAGATCGACTCCATCGCGGCGACCAGCCGTTCGTGGTTCTTCCGGGGCTCGAGGGTCCCGATCGAGAGGACGTACGGCCGGGAGAGTGGCGCCCCGGCGTCCGTCGCGGGAGCGGGGACGAGGCCGTTCGGGACGACGAACGCCTTGCCGGCCGCCTCCGGGCAGGAAAGGACGAGGTCGTCCAGCGTGGCCCGGGAAACGCAGACGATGCGGGCGGCCCGCCTGACAGTGGCGGGGAGCAGCGGTGCGAATCCGGCGACGTTCTTTCGGTCGTGCCACTCGGGGAAGAGGACGGGGGTCAGGTCGTGGATCGTTGCGACCCCCGGAAGGGGAGAGGCCAGGGGAAGGATGCCGAGCGGCCCGTGGAAGAGGTCTGCTCCCGCCCTCACGGCCTCGATGGCCGCACCGGTCTGGAGCCAGATCGTGCCCGGGAGGCGGGGCCGTCCGGGGGGCCGGACCTCGACCTGGCCCTCGAGCCCGGCCGGGAGGGCGATCGGACGGGGGGAAAGGAGAACGACGGAATCCCCGGGAAAGAGCCGGGTGAAGGCGCCGTAGAGGCCTTCGAGCGTCCGGCCGACGCCGGTCCTCTCGCCGCAGAGCGAGCGGGCGTCGACGGCGATGCGCATCCGGGGCATCGTATCGCGGGCGCGCCGGCCGGGGCGGGACCCGGAACCCTTCCGCGGGGCTGGCGCTGCGCCCCGGGCGTGCGTGCTAGACTCACCGACCCTCCGCGAGGAGGGGTCGAGATGGAACTGAATCTGGAAGAGGCGCTGGAAGCGCCCGTCGCTGTTTCCTACCGCCTCGAGGTCCCGACGGGACGGCTCGAGCGGCCCGAGCTCCTTGTGCTCGAGCCGGTGGCGTTCACGGGAATGCTCCAGAAGGCCGACCCCGGATTCGTCCTGACCGGCACGTTCTCAGTGGCGGGGGAGATCGCCTGCTCCCGCTGCCTCGCCCCGGTCGCCTTTTCCGGGACGACCGATGTGTCGTGGCTCTTCGCTCCGGCCCACCGCCGACCCACGGAGGAGGAGACGGAGCTGACGACCAGCGACCTCGACGTCGTCTGGTACGACGAGTTCGTCGTCCCGTTCGATCCCCTCGTCGAGGAGCAGCTCCTGCTGGAGCTCCCCATGAAGCCGCTCTGCCGGCCCGACTGCCGCGGTCTGTGTCCCCGTTGCGGGGCCGACCGGAACTCCGTCCCGTGCGACTGCCGGGAAGAAGGCGACGAAAGGCTCGCAAAGCTCAAGTCGCTTCTGGCCTGAAGCCGCGCCGGCGGCGACGCCACGAGGCGCTTCCCCGTAACCAACGATCCCGAGAGGTGAACTGCCATGCCGAATCCGAAACATCGTCACAGCAAGACGCGCCGCGACCTGCGGAGGGCGCACGACTTCCTTCAGGACCCGGGCCTCTCGAAGTGCCCGAGCTGCGGAGCGACGAAGACTCCTCACCGCGTCTGCCCCGATTGCGGCCACTACCGGGGTCGCGAAGTCACCGCTGGCGCCCAGAAGAGCTGATCGCGACTCCCCGAGTCGCAGCCTGAATGGCCCTCGCCGTCGACGCCATGGGGGGAGACAACGCCCCCCGTGCCACTGTTGAAGGAGCCGTCGCGGCCGCCGTCGATTTCGGCCTCGACCTCCTTCTCGTGGGGCGCCGGAGGGAGATCGAACCTCTCCTCCTCGCGGCGAGCTACCGCGGGAGCCGGATCGGCATCGTGGAGGCCGAGGACGTCGTCGGGTTCGACGAGCCCGCGACCGCCGCGCTCCGGAAGAAACCCCGGGCGTCGGTTCGCGTCGCGGCCGAGCTCGTGAAGGACGGAGCTGCCGACGGGTTTTTCACCGCGGGGCACACGGGCGCCGCCATGGTGACCGCCCGCGCTGCGCTCGGCGTGATCGAGGGGATCGATCGGCCCGCCCTTGCCGCCGTCCTCCCGGGCCTCGGCCGGAGGCGTCTCCTCCTCGACGTGGGGGCGAACGTCTCGTGCCGGGTCGAGAACTACCGGGAGTTCGCCCTGATGGGGCACTTCTACGCCCAGGAGGTCCTCGGCATCGACCGGCCGAAGATCGGTCTCCTCTCCGTCGGCGAGGAGGAAGAGAAGGGGACCGGGACGACGCGCGAGGTCTTCGGCCTGCTCCGGAAGTCGGGGCTCAACTTCATCGGCAACTGCGAGGGGCGGGACGTCTACGGCGGGAACGTCGACGTCGACGTCGTCGTGACCGACGGCTTCACGGGGAACGTCGTCCTCAAGGTCTCGGAGAGTCTCGCCCGTCTCGTCGAGGAGGCGCTCAAGCAGGAGATCACGCGGAGCCTCCAGGCCTCCATGGGATTCCTCCTCTCGAGGGACGCGTTCCGGTCGTTCAAGAAGCGCCTCGACTACACCGAATACGGCGGCGCGCCGCTCCTCGGGGTGAAGGGAGCTGTCCTCATCGGGCACGGCAGCTCGAACGCCCGCGCCGTCCGAAACGGGATCAAGGCCCTCCACGACTATGCGAGGCGCAGAATTCCCGAGAGAATCCGGGCGAAAGCCCGCGACCTGGCGCCTCCGGTACCCGTCCGCTGAAGGGAGAGCAGGGAAGATGTTCCACGCCGCCATTGCCGGCACCGGCCGCGCCGTACCCGAGAAGCTCCTGACGAACGCCGACCTCGAAAAGCTGGTCGAGACGTCGGACGAGTGGATCACGACGCGGACGGGGGTCCGCGAGCGGCACATGGCGGCCGACGGGGAGACGCTCTCGGACTTCTGCGTGGCGGCCGGGAACCAGGCCCTCGAGAGCGCCGGGGTTCACGCGAAAGACCTCGACGCCGTCCTCATCGCCACCGTCACGCCCGACCAGCCGATCCCGGCCGTGGCCTGCCTCGTCCAGCAGAAGCTGGGTGCGAAGAAGGCCGCCGCGTGGGACCAGAACGCCGGCTGTTCCGGCTGGCTCTACGGCCTCCACATCGCCGACGGGCTGATCCAGGCGGGGAAGGCGAAGAACATCCTTCTCGTCGGGGCCGAGTTCCTGACGCGCTACACCGACTACACCGACCGCGCCACGTGCGTCCTCTTCGGCGACGGGGCCGGCGCCACGCTCCTGCGCGCCACGAAGTCCGACCGGGGCGTCCTCGCCTCGACGATCCGGAGCGACGGAGAAGGGGCCTCCTTCATCCAGATGCCGGGGGGGGGCTCCTCGAATCCGCCGAACCGGCCGGAGACGCTCGAGCAGCGCCTCCCGTTCATCAAGATGATGGGCGGCGAGACGTTCAAGATCGCCGTCCGGTCGATGGTCGACGTCTGCAAGGACGTCCTCAACGAGAGCGGCTTCGAGCCGGGCGAGGTCTCCTGGCTCCTGCCGCACCAGGCCAACGACCGGATCATCCAGGCCGTCGGCGAGCGGCTCGGGATGCCGAGGGAGCGCTGCATCGTGAACATCGAGCGTTACGGCAACACGAGCTCCGCGTCCATTCCGATCGCCCTCGACGAGGCGGTCCGGGACGGCCGGGTCAAGCGCGGCGACCTGATCCTCTTCACGGCCTTCGGCGCCGGCCTGACGTGGGGCGCGGCCCTGGTGAGGTGGTAGCGATGGCCAGCCTCGCCTTCCTGTTTCCCGGCCAGGGGTCCCAGGCCGCCGGCATGGGGCGCGACCTCGCGGCCTCGTTTCCCGAGGCGCGAGCGGTCTACGACCGCGCCGACGCCGCCCTCGCGCCGTTCCACCTGTCCATATCCAAGGTCTCGTTCGAGGGGTCCGAGGAGGAGCTGAAACGAACTGCGGTGACGCAGCCGGCGATCCTCGTCCACTCGGTCGCCGTCTTCGAGGTCCTCAAAGCCCGGGGACTGGTCCCGACCCTCCTCGCGGGGCACTCGCTCGGCGAGTGGTCCGCCCTCGTCGCGGCGGGAGCCCTGACGCTCGAGGACGCCGTCGTCCTCGTCCACCGGCGCGGCACCTTCATGCAGGAGGCGGTCGCGGTGGGGCAGGGTGCCATGGGCGCGGTCATCGGTCTCGACGGGGCCGCCGTCGCCGCCGTCTGCGCCGAGGTCTCCGACGCGACGGGAGAGGCCGTGTCGGCCGCGAACTTCAACTCCCCCGAGCAGACGGTGATCGCCGGGACGGCGGGCGCCGTCGCGAAAGCGTCGGAGCTGCTGAAGCAGCGTGGGGCGAAGCGGGTCCTGCCGCTCCCGGTGTCGGCCCCGTTCCACTGCGCCCTGATGAAGCCGGCCGAGGAGAAGCTCGCCCCGTACCTCGACGCGGCCCCGTTCGGGGACCTCTCCGTCCCGGTCGTGACGAACGTCGACGTCCTCGCGAACCTCTCCGGGGCCTCGGCGCGCGAGGCGCTCCTGCGGCAGGTCTGCTCGCCGGTCCGCTGGGTCGAGACGGTCGAGCGGCTCTCACGGGAGACGGACGGGGCGATCGAGGTGGGGCCTGGCACCGTCCTCGCCGGCCTCGCGAAGAGGATCGCGAAGGACTGGCCCGTCCGGACGACGTCGGACGCAGAGGGGGTCCGGAGACTGCTCGCCGGATGACCGCGAAGGCGACGACCAACGCCACGCGCGTCCTCGACGCGCGCAAGGCCGCCTACGGCCTTCGCACGTTCGCGGCGGCCGACTTCACCGCGGAGGAGGCGGCGGAGAAGCTCGGGGTCCCGCCGGAAGAGGTCTGGAAGACGCTCGTGGCGAAGGGTGACAGGACCGGACCGCTCGCTGCGGTGATCCCGACCGGGAGCCGCCTCTCGCTCAAGAAGCTCGCCCGCGTCTCGGGGAACCGAACCGTCGCGATGGTTTCGGCGGAGGAGATGGAGAAGCTGACCGGCTACGTGAAGGGGGGCTGCTCGCCCTTCGGGATGAGGAAGGCGATGCCGCTCTTCGTCCACGCGGCCGCCGCGACGCTCCCCAGGCTCTTCGTCTCCGCGGGGCAGCGGGGCGTCCAGCTCGAGCTGTCCGGCGCGGTTTTCCTCGCTGCGGCAGGCGCCACGTCCGCCGACCTCGTCGAAGACTGATAAAAGGAGCAGCGAGATGCCTCACGTCCTCTCCCTCGAGGGAAAGATCGCGCTCGTCACCGGAGGATCGCAGGGGATCGGGGAGACGATCGCCCGCCGCCTCGCCTCCGCCGGGGCGACCGTCCTCGTGGCGGCGCGCAACCAGGAGAAGTCCGCCGCCGTCGCCGCCTCGATCGTCGACGCCGGGGGCTCGGCCGAAGCCGTCTCCCTCGACGTCGCCGACCCCTCGTCCGTTCCGGCGCTCTTCAAGGGGATCGCCGAGCGCCACGGCAGGCTCGACATCCTCGTCAACAACGCCGGGATCACCGACGACGGCCTCCTCCTGAGGATGTCGAAGGAGAGCTGGGACAGGGTCCTGGCGACGGACCTGACCGGCGTCTACCTCGTCACGCAGGAAGCCGTCAAGCTGATGATGAAGAAGCGCGTCGCGGGCCGGATCGTGACCGTCGGCTCCGTCGTCGGCCTCATGGGGAACGCCGGCCAGGCCAACTACGCCGCCGCCAAGGCGGGCGTCGTCGGGTTCTCGATGTCCCTGGCCCGCGAGATCGGGTCCAGGGGGATCACCGTGAACGTCGTCGCTCCCGGTTACATCGAAACCGCGATGACCGAGGCGCTCAGCGAGGAGCAGCGCAAGGCCCTGGCCGGGAGGATCGTCCTGGGGCGCCTCGGAACCGGTGAGGACGTCGCCGGCGCGGTCCTCTATCTCGCCTCCGATCTCGCCTCGTACGTGACCGGAACCGTCCTGAACGTCAGCGGAGGCCTTCTCATCCCCTGACGGGAGAGGGACCTGCGCGTGCTTGAATTCAACGGGAAAGCCGGGGAGAATCCGGCGGCGTCCGTCAACTTAGGGAGGAATTGAATGTCGAACTCGATTGAGGAAAAGGTCAAGAGCATCATCGTCGAACAGCTCGGGGTCCAGGCCGACGAGGTCAAGCCCGATGCGAGCTTCGTCGACGACCTCGGCGCCGACTCGCTCGACACCGTGGAGCTCGTGATGGCCTTCGAAGAGGCCTTCGGCATCGAGATCCCGGACGAGGACGCCGAGAAGATCCAGAAGGTCAAGGACGCCGTCACCTACATCGAGTCGCACGCGAAGCCTGCCTGAGATCCGCGTGACGGCCCGGCTGGACCTTCTCGATGCCCGGGGCCGCCGCCGGGTCGTCGTCACGGGGATCGGACTCGTCTCGCCCGTCGGCCTGACGGCGAAAGAGAACTGGAACGCTCTCCTCGCTGGGCGTTCCGGGATCGGCCCCATCACCCGCTTCGACGCGTCGGACTACGCCTGCCGGATCGCGGGGGAGGTCAGGGGTTTCGACCCGGGCCTCCACCTCGAGAAGAAGGAAATCAAGAAGTTCGACACCTTCGTCCACTACGCGGTCGCCGCCGCCAGGGAGGCGCTCGCGGAGTCGGGCCTGACGATCACGGAAGAGAACGCGGAGTCGGTGGGAGTCTGCATCGGCTCCGGCATCGGCGGCCTTCCCCTGATCGAGGAGACCCACAAGGTCCTTCTCGAGAAGGGCCCGAGGAGGATCAGCCCCTTCTTCATCCCGGGCCTGATCGTCAACATGTCCTCCGGGCTGGTCTCGATCCTCACGGGCGCCAAGGGCCCGAACACGGCGACGGCCACCGCCTGCGCCACGTCGGCCCACGCCATCGGCGACGCCGTGAACATCATCCGCCGGGGCGACGCGGACGCCATGATCGCGGGCGGGACCGAATCGGTCGTGGTCCCTCTCGCCATCGGCGGCTTCGCCGCGATGCGCGCCCTCTCCACCCGCAACGACGATCCGGCCACCGCGTCGCGGCCGTGGGACCGGGATCGCGACGGGTTCGTCCTCGGAGAAGGGGCCGGAATCCTCGTGCTCGAGGAGATGGGCCAGGCGGTCCGGCGCGGCGCGCCGATCTACGCCGAGGTCGCCGGTTACGGCATGTCCGGGGACTCCCACCACATCTCGGCCCCCTCCGACGACGGGGACGGCCCGTTCCGCGTCATGCGCAACGCCCTGAAGGACGCGGCGATGGACCCGTCCGAGATCGGCTACATCAACGCCCACGGCACCTCCACGCCGCACGGCGACCGGGTCGAGACGATCGCCGTGAAGCGCCTTCTCGGAGAGGCGGCCCGGGGCGTGGCGATCTCCTCGACGAAGTCGATGACCGGGCACCTCCTCGGCGCGGCCGGAGGCTACGAGGCGGGCGTTCTCGCGCTCGCCATCCGTCACGGCCTCATTCCGCCGACGATCAACTACACGACTCCGGACCCCGAGTGCGACCTCGACTACACGCCGAACGTGGCCCGTTCGCGGGCGATTCGCGCAGCCCTCTCGAACTCGTTCGGGTTCGGCGGGACGAACGCCTGCCTGGTGATGAGGGCCGTCTGACGACCCGCAGCGGCGGAGAATCAGGGCCCGGCGACCTCTCTACCGTCGATCCCGCGCCCGATTCCCTCTATGCTCCGGTGGCGAGACGCGCCAGATGAAGGCCGACATCCTCCGGAAGAAGTTCTTCGAGGGAGTCTCCCGCTACGAGTGGATCGAGACGCTCGGGCAGGGGGGCGTGGGCATCGTCTACAAGGCCCGGGACCTCGAGCTGGACGAGGTCGTCGCCATCAAGGTCCTCTCGCCCGACCTCGCGAAGGACGACGAAGCCGTCCTGGCCCGGTTCAAGCGCGAGATCAACCTCAACAGGAAGATCAAGCACCCGAACGTCGCGCGCATGTACGACTTCGGGATCAGCGGCTCCTATCCCTACATCACGATGGAGTTCGTCCCGGGGAAGGACCTCTGGACGCTCATCCGCGACGAGCGGCGGATCGAGCCGGCCCGCGCCGTGCCGATCCTCCGGCAGATCGCCCGCGGCTGCTCGGCGATCCACGAGCTCGGGATCGTCCACCGCGACCTGAAGAGCCAGAACGTCATCGTCGACGAGCACGGCGCCGTCGCCATCGTCGACTTCGGCCTGGCGCGCTGGAACCTCGGCGGCGGCTTCACGCTCGACTCGATCATCCTCGGCACGCCGCAGTACATGTCGCCCGAGCAGGCTTCCGGCAGGCCCGTCGACGCCCGCACGGACATCTACTCGATCGGGATCATCGCGTTCGAGGCGCTCACCGGGCAGCTCCCGTTCTCGGGAGACAGCCCGATCGCCGTGGCGATGAAGCAGATCAACGACCCGGTGCCGGACCTCCTCTCCAGGCACGCCGACGTCTCCGCCGGGCTGCGCGCCATCGTCATGAAAGCGCTGCGCAAGGATCCCGCGAAGCGCTACGCGACGGCGCTGGACCTCGAAGCGGAGCTCGCGGGAGTCGAACCCCTTCCGACGCCGAAGGAAGGGTCCGTCCGTCGCGGCCCCGGCGAGGACGGGCTGATGGCACAGCTCGAGTCGGCTCTCGGAGCGGTCATCCTGCCGACCCCTCCCGCGCCCCCGCGTCCCGCGGCCCCGTCGGATCTCGTCCCGAGGCCCGCGCAGCCGGCCGCGTCGGAGCGGGTCGTGCCGGCGCCCGCTGCTGTGGCGGCCCCTAAAGCGCCCACGGTCCCGACGGCCCCCGCCACCGCTCCCGCTGCATCCGTAGCGCCCGCCATGGCCGTTCCGGCCGACCCTGCGCGCCCCCCGATGCTCCTCATCGTGTCGGCCACGGCCGCAAACCGCACGGCGTGGAAGGCCGGGCTGGGAAACGAGGCCTGCCGTTTCGTCGAGGCGACGAGCGGCCAGGAGGCGCTCGAGGCCCTCGTGAGGGGACCGGTCGATCTCGTCGTCATGGACGTCTCGCTCCCTGGAATGGACGGCTTCGACGTGACACGCGTCATCAAGTCGCAGCCGAACCTGGCGGCGCTCCCGGTTCTCCTCGCCGCCGACCGGCTCGACCGGAGCCGTTACGCCTTCGGCATCCAGTCGGGCGCCAACGAGCTCCTCCTCAAGCCGATCGAGCCCCCGCTCCTGCGGGAGCGGGTCGGCACGCTCCTGCGCCATCGGGGCTTCCAGCTTCCCGGCTGGGCTCCGGACGAGCCCGTTCCGGACCGTCCGCCACAGTGACGTGGTGAAGAACTGACGAAGTGACCGAACGCGTTTCCTCTGGACAAGGCAGGCCCTCGCTCCCGATCATCAGCCGATGCCGCTCGATCCGGGGCCGGGGATGCTCCTGTGACGACCGGGGATGCCCCGGTACTGAGCCGTGACGGGGAGATCCGTCCCGGCTACTGGGATCCGACGGCCTCGGGCCGGCACCTCATCAGCCGGCCGATCTCGATCGACGGCCTCCTGACCGACCGGGCCCGGATCGAGCTCACGCCGCGAATCGTCAAGCGCGGCGCGGCGTTCCTCGACGACTCGTACAACGCCGTCGACGTCGTGGCGCGGCAGCTGGCGTCGGTCTTCACGCTCGAGCAGCTCGTCCTCGCGACGGTCGCCCTGAGGGTCCACATGCGGATCGGGCGCGAGCGAATGCAGCACAAGAAGGCGCTCCAGGAGAGATGGACCGCGCTCGCGCACCGGCTCATGAAGCTGCGAAGCGAGGAGCGGCACCTCTCTCTTCGGGAGGAGCGCATCGCCGAGGAGCGCGCGAGCCTCGCGGCGGCGGAGAGTCCCCGGCCCGGGGGCGAGGAGCTTCTGGCGATCGAGGAGGCCGAGGTCGCACACGCGCGTCAGGCGTGGAAGGACGAGAACCGGCAGGCATGGGAAGGGTGGTCTCGCCTCGAGGAAGAGGAGGCCGCTCTGCTGGCGAATGCCCCCCAGCTCGAGCAGGCCGAGGACCTCAGGCAGCCCTACATCCTCCTCCTCGTCGCGGCCCGCCGCGCCGAACCGCGAAGCGTCGCCGCGGCCATGCAGACCCTCGTCGACGCTCTCCAGAAACCGCTCTCGCGCACGGACCAGATGCTCCTGGAGATCGCGTTCCGCAGGTGCATCCGGGCGGCGTCCCCCGACGGCGAGCGGGAAGTGGAGCGCTGGGAGGCGGCTCTCATCCTCGCGGCCGAGAAGGAATTCGCCGCGGAGTTTCCCTGGTCCGTTCCCTACCTCGCCAGCGCCTGAACGAGCAGACCGGCGCGACATGTGCCTCATCGTTTTCGGGCTTCACGCCCACCCGCGCTATCCCCTCGTCGTGGCGGCGAACCGGGACGAGTTCGTCGCCCGTCCCTCCGAGCCTGCCGCGTTCTGGCAGGGGTACGACGGAATGCTGGCGGGGCGCGACCTCGTGGCGGGCGGGACGTGGATGGGCGTGACGCGTTCCGGGCGCTTCGCGGCCCTGACGAACGTCCGCGACCCGCGAGCCTTCGACCCTTCGGCCCCGTCGCGGGGCGAGCTCGCCGTCCGGTTCCTCGCGAGCGTGGAGGAACCGGTCTCTCACCTGAGGCGCCTCGCCGCGGAGGGGAGCCGGCGTAACGGCTTCAACCTCCTCGCGGCCGCGAACGGCCGGCTCGGCTGGTTCTCGAACGCCGGGGGTGAGCCGCGCGAGGTCGAGGCCGGCGTCCACGCGGTGTCGAACGCGCTCCTCGACACGCCCTGGCCGAAGGTGCGGCGGTCGGTGACGGGGCTGACCCGGATCCTCGAGCGTGAGGACGAGATCGATCCCGAAGAACTCTTCGCCCTCCTGGCCGACCGGGAGCCAGCGCAGGACGGGGAGCTTCCCGACACCGGGGTCGGCCTCGCCACGGAGCGAATCCTCTCGTCCCCGTTCATCGCGGCCCCGGGGTACGGGACGCGGGGGACGACTCTGCTCCTGGTGGCGTCGACCGGTCGCGCGACCATGCTCGAGCGACGGTTCGACGAGGGCTTTTTCGAGACGGGCACGGCCCGGTTCGAGCTCGGCTTTCGGGGCTGGGGCCAAGCCGAAAAGGCCTCCGACGTCCGGTCCTGAGAACGGGCTTCAAGACCCCTGAATCCGACTCCCCGGAGGGCTGATGCGACTGCATCATTTTGGCTTTTCGAGGATCCTTCCGCCCCTCGCCGGTCCCGAATCCGATTAGCATTCGCCGTTGGAATTTTTTCGGTGATGCGCACCATTTCACACCCAAATCCTTGCGACACGGTTTGAAGGAGGAGATCCCATGTCACTTCTGCAGCGCGGACTGATGTTCGTCCTGGCGGCGGGGACGCTCGCGATCCCGTCGTCCGTCCCGCCCGAAACCCGAGCGGGCGGACGAGCTGCGGTCACGGTCGACCCACAGACCGTGAGCGTCTACACGCCCGGGGACAAGGAGTACTACCTGACCCAGAGTCAGATGGACTTCATCCGCCCCGGCCTCAAGGTCACGATCGGAACCGTCACCGACATGGCGCCCGGCAAGAAGCCGAGCGTCGAGATCACGATGACGGACGACTTCAACCAGCCGCTCGACCGGCTGGGCGGCACGACCCCGGGCGTCGTCTCCCTGCGCTTCATCCCCTCGGTGTGGGACGCGGCCTCGGGCTACTACGACGACCTCATCAACTCGTCGAACGGCAACCCGTCCCGTGACAACACGGGCACGTGGGTCGACCTCGGCGCCGGCAAGTACAAGTACACGTTCGCGACGACGATGCCGGCCTTCGACGTGAACAAGCCGATGACGCTCGCGTGCACCGGCAACCGGGACATGACCGCCTACCTCGGGAAGTCCTACTACGTGAACGTGTTCAAGGACTTCGTCCCGGCCACCGGCGCCGCGGCGACGACCTGGGCCGTCACGACCACCGCGAAGTGCAACGCCTGCCACGACCCGATCGTGGGCCACGGCAGCAACTACCGCGAGGCGAAGACCTGCGCCCTCTGCCACAACAAGAACGACATGGTGGGGAGCCTCCAGGAATTCGACATGGGGATCTGGCACCGGATCCACTCCTCGAACCTCGAGGACGTCGGCGAGATCACCTACCCGCAGTACTACCTGAACAACTGCGAGGCCTGCCACGATCCGAAGCAGCCGCAGGGCACCGTCTACCTGACGAAGCCCGGTCGCCAGGTGTGCGGCGGCTGCCACGCCGGCGTCGACTTCACCGCCGGCACGAGCCACCCGGCCCAGACCGACGACTCGCAGTGCGCCAAGTGCCACATCCCCGACAGCGGGCAGGAGTTCGACGCCTCGATCAAGGGCGCCCACACGCTCCCCCTCGAGTCCAAGCAGCTCAAGGGCCTGAAGGCCGAGATCCTCTCCGTCACGAACACGGCCCCCGGCCAGAAGCCGGTCGTCACCTTCAAGCTGACCGAGAACGACGGCAAGATCCTCGACCCGAAGCCCTTCGGCTCGAACGTCAACGTCCTCGTGGCCGGCCCGACGACCGACTACGCCACGTGGCCGAACGTTCGTGAGAACGCCTCTGGCGCGACCTTCAACGGCACGACGGCCGCCTACACGATGACCTGGGCCGTCCCGACGACTTTCAAGGGGACGCTCACGTTCTCCATGGAGGCCCGCCGCTCCGTCACCGTCAACGGCGTCACGTTCAACGAGGGCGCGTTCAACCCGCTCTTCAACGCCGCCTCCACGGGCGCCGTCGTCGCCCGCCGGACGGTCGTCGACCAGGCGAAGTGCCTGAAGTGCCACGACTGGCTCCCGCTGCACGGCGGCCAGCGCCTGGCGGTCGCCGAGTGCCTCCTCTGCCACGCCCCGAACGGCGACGACTCGTCCCGCCGTCCGGCCGGCAGCGTCCCCGAGTCGATCCAGATGGCCCGCATGATCCACCGGATCCACTCGGGCGAAGAGCTCACCCAGGACTACACGATTTACGGCTACGGCGGCACGCCGTACTCGTTCAACGAGGTCCTCTACCCCGGCGACCGCCGCAACTGCCTGGCGTGCCACACGTCCCAGGCGACGGCGAACCTCCCGGTCGTCACCGGCGCCCTCAACGTCGTCACCAAGCGCGACTACTTCACGCCGCAGGGTCCCGGCACGGCCGCCTGCCTCGGCTGCCACGACACGCGTGACGCCGAGGCCCACGCATACCTCAACACGGCGGTCTTCGGCGAAGCCTGTGGCGCGTGCCACGGTGCCACCTCCGAGTGGTCCGTCGCGGTCTCCCACGCCCGCTAACTACTGAGGACGCCCGCCCCCCGGCATCGATCGGGGGGCGGGCCTCCCGGCTGGCGCGTGCTGCGCGCCGCCCGGAGAGAGGACTGAGATGGTGAAACGACCCATTGGCCTCACCGGCCTCGTTCTCCTGGTCCTCGGGGTGACGGGAATCGGTCGGACGGCCCGAGCAGCAGAGGCGCCGAGCTGCGGAGACTGCCACGAGCAGTCGAAGACGTTCGCCGCGAACCCGCACGGGCGTGCGGCCTGCGAGCTGCCCGGCGACGCGGCGTGCGCGAGCTGCCACGGCGACGGGAAGGCCCACATGGAGGCGGGGGGCGACAAGACGCTCATCAAGGGCCTCCACGGCGCCAAGGGCGCCGAGACCTGCCTGACGTGTCACGACGTCACCACCGAGCACCTTTCCTACCGTGACGGGGTCCACGGCTCCACGGAAGTCGTGAACTGCCTCACCTGCCACTCCGTCCACACGCCGCAGGCGAGGGAGCCGAAGCTCCTCGCGAAGAGGCAGACGGAGCTCTGCAACTCCTGCCACCCCGGGCAGACCTCCTCGCTGAGGAGCAAGGCGTACACCCACCACCTCGACCGCGGCGGCTTCACCTGCGCCTCCTGCCACCAGCCCCACGGGCGCAAGGGCGAGGGCGCGCTCAAGCTGACGCGGCAGGGCGAGCTGCCGTGCCTGACCTGCCACAACGAGAAGAGAGGACCGTTCGTCTACGAGCACGTCGGCCCGACGGTCGGCGGCATGACGGGCGGCTGCCTGACCTGCCACGAGCCTCACGGCTCGAACAACCCGAAGATGCTGACGCGATCCAAGGTCTCCCAGCTGTGCCTCGAGTGCCACTCGACGCTGGCGTCGGGCGCCCTCGGCTCGCAGCCCCCGGCGACCCACAACATCACCCTCCCGCGGTGGCAGAACTGCACGACCTGCCACGTGGCGGTCCACGGTTCGAACCGGTCGCCGAAGCTGCTGAAGTAGGAGGGACGGAAATGAAAACCAACCGATTCCTCCTCGCGGCCCTGCTTCCGGCGCTCCTCCTGTCCGGCGTCGCCGTCGCGCAGGACGTCCCCCTCGACGTCGAGCTGGGCTATCGCTGGACCGACGTCTCCGGCAACGAAGAGATGTACCGCAACCAGGTCAACGAGCGCGAGGGCTTCCAGATCCGCGCCCTCTCCTACGGTCTCGGCGACATCCGCGGCACGAACGCCATCGACCATTTCCGCATCGACGCCGCCGACCTCGGCATCGGCCCCAACGGGATGCTCCGCGTCGAGGCGGGGCGGACCGGCTACTGGAAGCTGAACGCCGCGTACCGGCACAGCGAGCACTACTCCAACTACCCGACCATCGCCAATCCCTTCCTCGAGAAAGGCGTTCTCGACAGCCAGCACCGGTTCGACCGGAAGCGCGACTCCGTCGACGTCGACCTCGAGATCCTGCCCGGCAAGGCGATCCGTCCGCTGATCGGCTACAGCTACAGCAAGTACTCGGGCCCGGGCCTGACGACCTACCACGTGGGGCAGGACGAGTTCGCGCTGAACCACGACCTGAACGACAAGGAAACCGAGTTCCGCCTCGGCGTCGCGTTCGACGCCGGGCCGGTCTCGGGCCAGGTCCTGCAGGGCTGGCGGCAGTACCGGGGCACGGAGACGTCGTCCCTGGCCGCGGGCGCGGGCGCCGGCAACTATCCCGGCACGATCCTGAACGTTCCCATCACCCTCTCGTCGCTGACGCGCACGTCGACGACCGACGTCGACACGCCGGTCACCACGGCCGTCGTGACGGCCAAGCTCGGCACCGCGGTGCGCCTCACGGGCACCTACGTCCGGGCCAACTCGGAGGGCGAGGACGACCAGAAGGAGAACCTCTCGGGGAGCCTGGTCTCCTACGAGATCCAGCGGTACTTCGCGACCCTCGCGGAGACCTCCTCGGCCACCTCCGAGGCGCTCTACTGGCGGGGCGGCATCCGTGCCGACGTGCACATCTCCTCGGGCTTCGACGTCTCGGCGGGCTACAGCCGCCGGAGCCGGGATCTCGACGGCTACTCGCTCGTCAGCGACCTCTACGGCGGGGTCATGACCTTCCCCGCGATCGACCCGCCGGACATCCAGACGATCATCGAGTCGAGGACCCGGATGGAGCGCGTCGAGGACATCTTCGACGTGCGCGCCAGCCTGAAGATCCTCGGGCCCTTCTCGATCCGCGTCGGCTACACCGACAACTCCGCCGACATCACCGTCGCCAACGACGCCTCCGAGGTCGTGATCCCCGGCGGGCAGGGTGGCAGCTACAAGCGCAAGGTCCAGACGGTGGACGCGGGGCTCCTGTTCAAGCTCTCGGGCATCACGCTCGGCGTCGACTACGTGACGGCGACGGCGGACAACGCCGTCGTCAGGACCGACTACCTCGACCGCGACCGGCTGCGCCTTCGGGGCGCATGGGAGCCGGTGAAGTGGCTGCGCATCGGGGCCACGGCCGAGACGGTCGACGCGACCAACGACGACCCGGGCTACGGCTACGACGGCTCCTGGAACACGTATGCCGGCGACCTCGAGGTGTCCCCCTGGCAGTGGCTCCGCTTCCGGGTCGGCGCGGGGCGTTTCGAAGGGGACACGTCCATCCCGTATCGCATCCCGCAGTCCTGGACGACCGCGACGTCGGCCTACACCGAGAGCGGCGACACCCTGGAGGGCGGATTCACCTTCAACCTCAAGCCGTTCACCATCGAGGCGCTCCTTCGCCATTTCGAGAACGAGGGCAGCTTCCCTTACGAGCTCGAAAAGGCGCGCGTGCGTGCCGACCTGGAGCTCTCGAAGATCGTTGGCATCGCGGCGGAGTGGGACCTCGACGACTACACCGAGAAGAACCGGTCCTACGGGACGGGGGCGGACTACCGGGCGAACCGGTACGGCCTCTACCTTCGCATCCACCCGTAACGGCCCGATTCTTCCCGGGGCCTTTCGCGCCCCCGCCGCAAGGCGGGGGCGCTTTTGCCGGCCGGGGGGGGGGGGGGGGGGTGGTGTTGGGCCCGGATTCTCCGACCCACAGTACGGCTTCCGGCCGGGCCCCCCTGGCCTGCAAGTTGACCGGGTCAACCACGACATCATGATGGGGGGTGGAGCGTCGGGACAAGAGGGTGCTGGGGTTGATCCGCCGCTACCTCGAGGCCGGGGTGATGGTCTCGGGGGTGGTGGTGGAGCGACACGAAGGGACGCCGCAGGGCGGACCGCTGTCGCCCCTGCTGGCCAACGTGCTCTGGGGGAGGTCGAGGCGCCGCTACGCCCGCGTCTCGGCAGCGGGGAACGGGCTGGCGGGGCTGAGGCTTCGCCGCGGCTCGGTCACAGACAAGAGCGCGTGGTAGCGACAGGCGGGACTTCCTCGGCACGGCCTGGGCCGCGGGCAAGGTCGTCAAGCTGCGAGCAGAAGGCGTGAAGCGGCCGGAAGGGCGCGGAGCTGAGGAGCTCAAGGGTTCTGCAGGGTGAAGGAGTACTTCAAGCAGGCGGATACCCCCGGCGTCTTCTCGGACCGACAAGTGGATCCGGCACAAGCTGCGCTGCCTGCAGCTGAAGCAGTGGAAGCGAGGGAAGACCGTGTTCCGGGAACTCCGGGCGCGCGGGATGACCGAGCGGGCGGCGGCGAAGGTCGCCGCGAACACGCGACGGTGGTGGGCCAACTCCGCGATCGCGATCCACATCGCCCTGCCCACTTGACCTGGGGGCCCCGCCTGCTCACCGCCCCGGCCCGCGGGAGGCCCTACCGCCTATCCATCTACAGGGAGCCCGCCGAGGTGCCCCTCGGCTCGACGATCTCGTAGCGGGTGAAGCGGCGGGCAGCGTCGCCGGGGCCGAAGAGAAGCCCGACGGCCTGCCCGACGGCGGGACCCAGCTGGCGCAGGTAGACGTGAAGGGGGTGACGCCTGAGGAGGCGTGCGAGCGCCGGGTCCCGCTCTTGCAGCCTCTTCGCGTAGAGCCAGAGGTAGTAGGCCGGATACAGGGGGACGAAGAGCAGAACGGCCAGCGTTCGCGCGAGGGACCACCCCTCGTGCACCTTCCTGTAGCCGACCCAGTAACGGTGGAAGTGGTAATCGGCGACGAGCGGAGCCCGGAGGGTCGTCTCGTTGATGTGGGCGAGCCGGGCCGCCGGCTCCTGCCAGAGGCGGCCCCCCCTCAGCCGGACCTCGTCCCAGAGGCAGATGTCGGAGAAGGCGGCGGACTCGAGAGCGTCGCCGAGGCCGACGAGCGCGGCCCGGGAGAAGCTCGTGTGAAAGGGAGGGGCCATCGTCCCCTCGCCACGCCGGAGGGGAGGGGCGAAGAGGCCGTAGTTCATCACGCCGTTGATGTCGGCCGCTCCGATGCCGGGATTCGCAACGTGCATCTCCGAGGCGACGGCGGCCCAGCCGTCCGCGTGCGCCGCGAGGACGGCGGCCGCCCAGCCGGGAAGGGCGCGGCTGTGCTCCTCCACGAGGGCGACGGCCGAGCCGCGGGCCGCACGGATCGCCGCCACGCGGGCCTCGGCGAAGCTCGTGTCGGGCGGCATGGGGAGCGTGACGACCGCGGAGTGCTCCGCCCCTGCGACGGGGGGGAGGTCGGCGCGGAGGTCGACGAGGAGGACCTCCATGCGCGCGACCTCGTCCTGCGCCAGCAGAGACGCAAGGCAGCCCGCGGCGCGCTCCCGCAACGGCCCGACGACGACGACGACGGAGAGGTCCGGGCGAGGGGAGGGGGAAGAACTCGTTTGCATGGCCGCGTTCCCGTCGCCGCGGGGACCGCCAATGGTACCGCGGGGAGGAGACGAGCCCGGAACGCCGGGCGACGCCGCCCGGGCCCGCTCCTACCTCATCGCCTCCATCGGCGAGAGCTTCGCCGCCCTCAGCGCCGGATAGAGGCCGAAGACGAGCGCGAGGCCCAGCGCGACGCCCCACGCGGCGACGAGGCCGAGCGGGTTGACGACGAGGCCCCACGGGAAGAAGTGCGAGAGCTTCTGGCAGGTGAAGGCGCCGGTCACGGTCCCGAGGAGGGCCCCGAGCGAGGCGAGGACGAGCGCCTCGAGGAGGAACTGGAAGAGGATCTCCGCGTCGGAGGCGCCCATCGCCTTGCGGAGGCCGATCTCGTACCGGCGCGACGAGTAGGAGATGAGCATGACGGAGAGGACGCCGACGCCGCCCACGAGGAGGACCGTCCCTGCGAGCGACGTGACGACGACCTTCCAGGAGCGCATCTCCTCCATGAACTGCGCGTAGCCCTTCGCGGCCTCGGCGTCGAGGTCCTTGATCTCGGTGTCCTCGATGCCGTGGTGCGCCTGGCGCGCGCGGGAGAGGAGGGCCGCGCTCACCTCCGGAAGGTCCGTCCTGGACTTCAGCTTCACGGCCAGGTGCGTCAGCTTCCGGTCGGCGTCGATCCGCACGACGTACGTCTCGAGAGGGACCATCAGGCCGTTGGCGTCGTAGTAGAGCTCCTCGCTGAAGATCATCAGGGGGGCCGTCACGCCGACGATCCGCCAGGGGACGCCTTCGATGACGACGTCCCGCCCCACGGGGTCGGCGCCGCCGAAGAGCTTCGACGCGAGCGTGGCGCCGACGACGGCGACGGTGCTCCGGCGCCGGGCGTCGTCGGCCGTCAGGCCCCTTCCGAGGGCGACGGGGCGGTTCATGAAGACGGCGTAGTCGGGCGTGACGCCGGTGACGAAGGCGCGCTCGGTCCCGCCCGCGACGCGGACGGCCGTCCGCTTCGTGGCGCGGGGGAGGAACGCCGTGACCTTCGGGTGAGGAGAGGTGAGGCGGGGGAGGTCGTCGAAGCGCAGTCCCGGCGACATCGCGAAGCGCTTCTGGTCGTCGGTCGTCTTCGGGTCGCGGGCCTGCAGGACGGCGGTGCCGTCCCAGGCGAGGCCCGCGAAGCCGGTCTGGACCTTGTCGACGACGCCGTCGATGACGGAGGTGAGGACGACGAGCGTGAAGACGCCGAGCATCAGGAGCGTCAGAGTGAGGACCGAGCGGAGCTTGTGGGCCCAGAGCTCGAGGAATCCGCCTTTCACGACCTCGACGACGAGATCGATGCGGGCCCGCAACGAGTCGCGCCGGTCCCGACGCGCGGGAGCGGCAGCGATGGCCTCCGCCAGGGCGAGCACGGAGCTATTCATACCTGAGGGCCTCCATGGGGGAGAGGCGGGAGGCCTTCCAGGCCGGGAAGAGGGCGAAGACGACGCCGAAGGCGCTCGCGACGAAGAAGGACGCGAAGAAGCTCCCGGGCGCGAGGAAGAGAGGGATGTCGAGGAAGACGCAGATTCCCTTGGAGAACCCGACGCCGAGAACGAGGCCGGCGAGGCTTCCGAGCGACGTCAGGAGGACGGCCTCGGTCATGAACGCCTTGAAGACCTCGAGGCTGGAGGCGCCGATCGCCATCCGGACGCCGACCTCCCGCACCCGCTCGCTCAGGCTCGCGAGCTGGATGTTCACGTTCACCATGCCGCCGCCGACGAGCGAGAGGATCCCGGAGAGCATGAAGATCAGGTTGTAGACCTGCCCCTGGCTCTGCCGCTTCTTCATGCGGGCCGCGATGTCGTCGATCCGCACGTCTTCCTGCTGCCGGTGGTTCGCCTTCAGGAGCGAGGCGAGGTCGCGCGCGAAGCCCTCCATCAGGTTCAGCTCGGGGATCTTGAACGTCATCCGGTCGACGCGTTCGTAGCGGTCGCCCTGCATCCGCGCCGCCACGAAGGCCGAGGGGACCGCGACGATCCTGTTCCGCCACGCCATGGCGTTCGGCTCGCCGTCCCTCCAGCGGAAGACGAGCTCGCGAAAGACGCCGACGACGACGACGGGGAAGTCGCCCAGCCGCATCGTCTGTCCGACGGCGTCTCCCGAGGGGAAGAAGACCGAGGCCGCCTCGGCGCCGAGGAGGCAGACGGGGGCGCCGGCGGCGAGCTCCGTCATGGAGAAGGCCCGCCCCTGCTCGACCTCGTACCCGTTCAGCGGGAGGAAGTCGCCGCCGATGCCGCTCACCTGGCGCTCCTGGTCGGCGTTCGGCGAACGGAGGCGCGCGCGGGCGAAGCGCTGGACGCTCGTAGCGTGGACGGCCTTGCTGTTCAAGGCTTCGCCGCCCCTGGCGTCGTCGTTGCGCAGGCCGAGGTTCGCGCGCTGGAGCGCCGTGACGCTCCCGTCGCGCATCGCGGCCGCGGGCTGCACGTTCAGCCGTTCGATGCCGCCGAGCTTTCTCCACCGCTCGTCCGAGCGGCGCTGGTTGCTGTCGGAGATCGAGAACCCGCCGAGGACCGACGCGACGCCGACCATGACGCCCAGCGCCTGGAGCGCGGAGCGGCCGAGGTTCTCCCGGATCTCGAGCCAGGCCTCGGCGACCCGCTGGCGGAAGGCGCCGGAGAACCGCACGTCACGCCGCCTTCGCCTCGGGGAGGCGGACCAGGCCGTCGTAGAGCTCGACCCGGCGCCCGGCGAGGGCGGCGATGGCCGGGTCGTGCGTGACGAGGACGACGGTGTGCCCCTGCCGGTGCAGCTCCTGGAAGAGGCCGAGGACCTCGGCCCCCGTCTTCGAGTCGAGCGCGCCGGTCGGCTCGTCGGCGAGCAGGAGCGCCGGCCCGTTCGCCAGCGCCCGCGCGATGGCGACCCGCTGCCGTTGCCCGCCCGAGAGCTCCGCGGGAAGGCGGTTGGCCTTCTCGGGGATCCCGACCTTCTCCAGGAGAGCCAGCGAGCGCTCCCGCCGCTCCCGGCCGCCGATGCCGGCGTAGAGCATCGGCAGCTCGACGTTCCGGGCTACGGTCGATTTCGGCAGGAGGTTGTAGGTCTGGAAGACGAAGCCGACCTTCTCGTTGCGGATCCGGGCCAGCGCGCTTCCCGTGAGCCCTTCGACGCTCTGCCCGTCGAGGGAGTAGGACCCGGCGGTGGGGGAATCGAGGCAGCCGAGGATCGCCATGAGCGTCGACTTGCCCGAGCCGGAGGGCCCGACGAGCGCCACGAACTCGCCCCGGGCGACCTCGAGGTCGATCCCGCGGAGGGCGTGGACGGCGTTCCCGTTCACCCCGAAGACCTTCGTGAGGCCGCGGGTCTCGATGACGGCGCTCATGCTCAGTTGTCCTCGTCCTTCTCGACCTTCTTCCGGGTCGGGTCCTCGAGGCAGACCTTGTCCCCGGTGGCGAGCCCCGCGAGGACCTCCACCCGCTCGAGCGTGGCGATCCCCGCCTTCACGGGAACCGGGTTGAAGTAGTCCTTCCAGTTCTCCGAGAGCCAGACGAACTTGCCGCGGCCTCCGAGCCCTTCCTTCGCCTTCGCGATGGCTTTGGCGTCGAGGTCCTTCTTCAGGACGTAGGCGACGGTAGCGCCGTCGCGCTTCTGCAGCGCCTCCAGGGGGAGCGAGAGGGCCTTCGCGCGCTTGTCGCCGAGGATCTCGACGTTCGCGCTCATCCCGGTCCGGAAGGCGTCCCCCAGTTCGTCGAGGGCGACCTCGATCTCGAAGACCTTGATCTTCTCGACCAGGGTCGCCGCCGGGGCGACGAAGCGCACCTTCCCGCCGAAGATCTTCTGCGGGTAGGCGTCGAGCGTGATCCGGACCGGCTGCCCCACGGAAACCTTCGCGATGTCGACCTCGTTGAGGTTCACCTTCACGATGAGCGATTTCAGGTCGGCCACGGTGAAGAGGACGGTCCCCGCGTTGAACGAGGAGACGCCGGAGGTGACGGTCTCGCCGAGCTCGACTCCCTTCTTGATGACGACGCCCGCCATCGGGCTCGTGACCCGGGCCACCTGCGAGGCGCCTGCGGAAGAGATCGGTATGCCGTGGTCTTCGACGATCCGGTAACGCGCCCGTGCCGCGCGGAGAGACTCGGCCGCGACGTCCTTGCGGGCGACGTAGTCCTTGAGCGTCTCGTGGCCGACGAGGCCGGCGTCCCAGAGGGCCTGCTGGGCGCGCAGCTGGCGCTCGGCGTCCTTCAGGCCGAGCTCGGCCTGGGTGAGCCCCGCGGAGACTTCGGAAAGCGACTGGGCCTGGGTGACGTCCGGCTCCACCTCGGCCAGGACGTCGCCCGCCTTCACAACCGCGCCGTCGCGCACGTTCAGGCGGACCACCCGGCCGGAGACGACCGACTTGACCTCGACCTTCGTCACCGGGTCGACGACGCCCACCTCCCGCACGCTGACCTGGAGGTCCTCGGCGGTGACGGTCCCGAGCCGGAACGGCAGGCTGTCGGCCGCGGCGGTGGGTTTCTCCTTGCCATTGCGCGAGGCGAGGACGACACCGGCGCCGACGAGGACGATTCCGAGGGCCGAGGCGAGGATCCACTTCTTCTTCATGGCGCGCACTCCGAAACTGTCGAGCCCTTGGACGGGCGCGTGTCCCTTCGATCGGGGCATCCGGCGAAGGTCAATGAAGCGATACGGAGGTCCGGCGGGAAGGTTCGCCAGGGCGGGGTGGGCGTGGCGAAACGTCACACCGGGGCGATTCCGGGGGCCCGGCACCTTCCTGTATGGTCCGGCCATGGCCGGGCCGCGCCTCCTCGCGATGGGCCTCTTTTCGGCCCTCCTCGCGTCCTCTCCCGCGGAAGCTCTCGACCCCGTCAAGGCGATCACGCAGTACCGCCACGAGGTCTGGAGGACCCGGGAGGGGCTCCCCCAGAGCTCCGCGGAGGCGCTCGTCCAGACGCGGGACGGCTACGTCTGGATCGGAACGCAGGAGGGGCTCGCGAGGTTCGACGGTGCCCGATTCGTCGTGTTCGACAAGGCGTCGACCCCCGAGCTGAGGCACAACCGCATCCTGGCTCTCCTCGAGGATCGCCGCGGACGCCTCTGGATCGGGACGGAAGGGGGCGGCCTCACGGTTCTGGAGGAGGGGCGCTTCCGGACGTTCGGCCGGACGGACGGGCTGTCCGACGACATCGTACGGGCGCTCGCCGAGGATGCCGAGGGGACCCTCTGGGTCGGGACGGGCGCCGGACTGCAGAGCCGGGACGAGAGTGGTTTCAAGACCCGGGGAGCTTCGGACGGGGTCTTAGCACCCGTCCGGTCCCTCGTCGTGGACGCTGCCGGGACGCTCTGGGCGGGGACGGGGCAGGGACTGATCCGGCGGTCGGGGAAGAGGTTCGTTCCGGCGGGGGTCACGGATGCGGTCCTGTCCCTTCACGCAACTGCAGACGGGACGATCCTGGCCGGGACGCCGCAAGGGCTGCGGCTTCTCCGCGAGGGGCGCGTCGAGGCCCTCGGTACGGCCGACGGTCTCCCGGGCGAGGTCGTGAACTGCGTGCTCCGCGACCGGCGCGGCACGGTGTGGATCGGCACGTCGGGAGGCCTCGCCCGCTGGGCCTCTGGCCGCCTCTCGGCCTTCACGCCCGCGCAGGGACTCTCGAACGGGAACGTCCTCGCCCTTCTCGAGGACCGCGAAGGAACGCTCTGGGTCGGGACCCAGGACGGTGGACTGAACAAGCTCTCCGACGCGTCGTTCACGCCCTGGGGAGTCCGCGAAGGCCTCTCGGCCGACGTGGCGTGGGCGGTCTTCGTCGACCGGGACGGAGCCGTCTGGTCGGGGACCGACTCGGCGGGCGTGAACGTCCGGCGGGGCGACCGGGTGTCGACGATCGGAACGGCCGACGGTCTCTCCGCGCCGGGTGTCCAGGCGATCTGGCAGCACCCCGACGGGTCGGTCTGGCTCGGGACGCGCGGGGGCGGCGTCAGCATCGTCCGCGACGGGAAGGTCGTCCGGACGATCCGGAAGGCCGACGGCCTCGCGAGCGATTCGATCTGCGCCATCACGGGGACGCGGGACGGGAGCGTCTTCCTCGGGGCGCGTGGCGGCGGACTGACACGGCTCTCGCCGGACGGCCGGTTTCGCACGCTTCTCGGAGGAGGACGGCCTGCTGAACGGGACGGTCCACGCGCTCCTCGAGGACCGCAAGGGCAACCTCTGGATCGGGACGAACGGCGCCGGCCTCTTCCGTTTCGACGGGGGGCGCTTCACCCGCTTCGGACGGGCCCAGGGGCTCTCGATCGAGATCGTCAACACGATCCACGAGGAGACCGACGGGACTCTCTGGGTCGGGACCTACGGCGGTGGCCTGAACCGCTTCAGGGACGGCCTCTTCAGCCCGGCCACGACGCGCGAGGGGCTCTTCGACGACGCGGTCTTCGCCATCCTCCCGGACGGGCAGGGGAACCTCTGGATCTCCTGCAACCGCGGGGTCTACGCCGTTTCCCTCCGCGACCTCGAAGCCCTCGCCGGCGGCGCGGTCCGTCGCGTGACGTGCCGTCCTTTCGGCGCCGAGGACGGGATGCGAAACCGCGAGTGCAACGGCGCGAACCAGCCCGCCGGTGCCCGGGGGCCGGACGGCCGGCTTCACTTTCCGACGATCGAAGGGGTCGTTTCGGTCGACCCCTCGGGTCTCTTCCGCAACCCGGTCCCGCCCCCGGTCCAGGTCGAGGAGGTGAGGGTCGATGGCACGCCGGTGCCGGCGAGAGGTCCCCTCGAGCTGGAGCCGGGAGTCGAGCGGTTCGAGTTCCAGTACACGGCCCTCAGCTTTCGAGTCCCGTCGCGGGTCCGGTTCCGGGTCCGCCTCGAGGGCGTCGACCGGGAGTGGGTCGACGTCGGGACGCGGCGCTCGGCCTATTACACGCACCTTCCGCCCGGCTCGCACACCTTCCGCGTCGCGGCCGCCAACGAAAGCGGAGTCTGGAACGAGGACGAGGCGTCCTTCTCGTTCCGGCTCCGCCCGCGCCTCGACCAGAGACCCGTCTTCTGGGTCCTCGTCGCAGCGTTTGCGCTCGCAGGCGCCTACACCGGCTACCGCTTCCGGGTCGCGCGGCTCGAGGCGCGCGAGCGGGATCTCGTGGCGATCGTGGAAGAAAGGACCCGAAGCCTGCGGGAGGAGAAGGAGCGGACCGAACGGGCCCTCGGGGAGGCCGAGCGGCAGCGGGAGCGGGCCGAGGAGGCCGGGAGGGCCGCCGAAGACGCGAACCGGACGAAGAGCGACTTCCTCGCCGCCACGAGCCACGAGCTCCGAACGCCGCTGAACGCCATCCTCGGCTACAGCGAGATGCTCTCCGAGGAGATCGCCGAACACCGCTTCGAGAGCCTCGCTTCGGACGTCGGGAAGATCCACGCCGCCGGGCGCCATCTCCTCGGACTCATCAACGACCTTCTCGACCTCTCCCGGATGGAGGCGGGGAAGCTCGACCTCTTCCCGGAAGAGCTCTCCGTGGCGCTCCTGGTCCGGGACGTCGTCGAGACGGTGGGGCCGATGGCCGAGCGGAACCGGAACCGCCTCGTCGTCGAGGGGGCCGACGAGGCCGGCCTTCTCGTCGCCGACCCGACCCGGGTCCGGCAGATCCTCCTCAACCTCCTCGGCAACGCCGTGAAGTTCACCCACGACGGCGAGGTCTCGCTCCGGATCCGGCGTGAAAAGGGCCCCGGCGGCGAACGGGTCGTCTTCTCGGTGACGGACACCGGCATCGGGATGACCGGGGAGCAGATCTCCCGCCTCTTCCGCGCTTTCGAGCAGGCCGACCCGCAGGTGACGCGCCGGTTCGGCGGGAGCGGCCTCGGTCTCGTCATCACCCGCCGGCTCACCCGGATGATGGGGGGCGACGTCGCCGTCGCCAGCCGTCCGGGGAGAGGGGTCGACGTTCACCGTCGACCTTCCGGCCCAGGAGGGTCCTGTTTCGAGGAGGGCCGGGCTGGAGAGCCGTTCTCAGGACCGTGTGTAAAGTGTAGCTCCGACCCTAAGGGGGTTCCGGGGGCCCGCAGGAGCGGCCTAGAATGCGGCCCAAGGAGACTCTCTCTATGGTGAAAGGCGTACGTCGGCTCGCGATTCTGGGCGCTGCCGGCCGGGACTTCCACAACTTCAACACCACCTACCGCGACGACCCGTCGGTCGAGATCGTCGCGTTCACCGCCACGCAGATCCCGGGCATCGCCGGGCGCCGCTACCCCGCCGAGCTCGCGGGCCCCCGCTACCCCAACGGGATCCGGATCGTTCCCGAGGACGACCTCGAGCGCCTCATCCGCAACGAGCGGATCGACATCTGTGTCTTCGCCTACTCCGACGTCTCGCACGAGACCGTCATGCACCTGGCCTCGCGCTGCATCGTCGCGGGGGCCGACTTCAAGCTCCTCTCCAACGACCGGACGATGATCCCGTCGATGGTCCCGGTCATCGCCATCACCGCGGTGCGGACGGGAGCCGGGAAGAGCCAGACGACCCGCTACGTCTCGTCGATCCTCAAGAAGATGGGCAAGAAGGTCGTCGCCATCCGCCACCCGATGCCCTACGGCGACCTCGTCGAGCAGGCCTGCCAGCGCTTCGCCGACTACTCCGACCTCGACAAGCACAAGTGCACCATCGAGGAGCGCGAGGAGTACGAGCCGCACATCGACAACGGCTTCATCATCTATTCCGGCGTCGACTACGGCCAGATCCTCAAGGCGGCGGAGGAAGAGGCCGAGGTCATCCTCTGGGACGGCGGCAACAACGACCTGCCGTTCTACCGCCCCGACGTCCACATCTGCATCGCCGACCCGCTCCGCCCCGGCCACGAGATGTCGTACCACCCGGGCGAGGCGAACTTCCGCCGCGCCGACATCATCCTCATCAACAAGTGCGACTCGGCCGACGAGAAGGACATCGCGTCGATCGAGGCGAACGCCGCGAAGGTGAACCCGAAGGCGCGCATCCTCCGCGCGAACTCGCCCGCCACGTGCGACAAGCCGGAGATGGTGAAGGGCAAGCGTGTCCTCGTCATCGAGGACGGCCCGACCCTCACGCACGGCGGAATGACCTACGGCGCCGGCGTCGTCGCCGCGAAGCGCAACGGAGCGGCCGAGATCGTCGACCCGACCCCGTTCGCCGTCGGCTCCATCAAGGAGACGTACGAGAAGTACCCGAACGCCAGGGGGATCCTCCCGGCGATGGGGTACAGCGCGCAGCAGATCGCCGAGCTCGAGGAGACGATCGAGAAGACCCCGTGCGACCTCGTCCTCGTCGGGACGCCGATCGACCTCACCCGCGTCCTGAAGATCGCCAAGCCGGCCGTCCGCGTCCGCTACGAGCTCGAACCGCTCGTTCCGGGCCTCCTCGAGGAGGAGATCCGGAAGTTCGTCCGCTGATCCTGGCCGACCCCGGTCCCGGAAGGCCCGCGACGAAGGCGTCGCGGGCCTCTTTTTGTTTTTCGAGGGGTTTCGCGTCGCGAGGCCTTGAACCTCCTGCCGTCCGGGACGTACAAGAGACCTGATGGCCACGCGAAGCGCCTGGATGGACCTCGCCCGGGAAACCGTCGACTCCTTCGACTCTCGAGACGTCGCCGACCTCTATTCGATCGAGTGGGCCGAGGCGCGCGAGGTCCTCATCTCCGAGCACAGGGAGGCCATCGAAAGGGAACGGCCGGGGTGGCGGCGGGAATTGCTCAGGACGAGCGCCCTCCTCCACGGCCTCGTCCGGCGCCTTTCGCCGACCCGGCGGCTCGTCGTCCTCGTCGTCCTCGTCGGCTTCGTCATCACCTTCCTGAAGCTCGTTACGGGGGGGTGGCCCGCGGAAGCGGCCTGGGCCGTCTTCACCATCCTCGTCTGCACGGTCCTGCTCCTCCTCCTCCTCGGCCTCGAGCTCGTCGACAAGCTCCGCTTCCGCGACGAGCTCGTGATGGCCCGGCAGCTCCAGGCCGAGCTCGTCCCTCAGTCGCTTCCGGCCCTTCCCGGCTTCGAGCTGGGGGCCTTCAACCGCGTCGCGAACACCGTCGGCGGCGACCTCTACGAATTCCAGCCGCTCGAGAACGGCGGCCTGGCGATCCTCTTCGGGGACGCCTCGGGGCACGGAATGGCGGCGGGCCTCGTGATGGCGGTCGCGCACACGGCGTGGCGCCTGCAGCTCGAGAGGGACCCTGCGCCGGGGGAAGTCCTGGCGACGCTGAACCGGGTCCTCTGCCGGCTCGGGAGCTGCCGCACGTCGGGTCCGCGGCAGTTCTTCGCGGGCGTGTCCCTTCTCCTGCAGCCCGACGGGAGCTTCGTCGCCGCAGTCGCCGGGCACCCGCCGGTCCTCAGGGTCGGCACGACCGGGAGCGCCCTCGAGCGCTTTGGCCGGGGCGCCTACCCGCTCGGGGTCAAGCAGGACCAGTCCTACGACGTCGAGACGGGGCGGCTCGGACCGGGGGAGCTGCTCCTCCTCCATTCCGACGGGCTTCCCGAGGCGCGCGACGCCAGCGGCCGGGAGTTCGGGGACGGCCGGATCCTGGCAATCCTCTCGCGGATGGCGGGCCGGTCCGCCGCCGACGTGGCCGCGGCCCTCTCGGCGGAGGTCCTCGCATTCCTGGACCGGCGCCCGGTCGGCGACGACGTCTCCATCGCCGTGCTCCGGCGCCTGCCCGTCGGCTGAGTCGAGGCGGAAGGACCCGTCGAAAGAGCCCGTCCGAGGGGCATCAGACGATCCGGATTGCGGCGCGCTCGAGGCGGTCCATGACGGCCCGCAGGAGGCCCCGACGGGGGAGTGCGTAGGCGAGGAGGACGCTCCCGTGGCGCTCGGTCCGGAGGGCGTCGAAGAGGCCGTGGGCGATCTCCACGGGCGTTCCGCCGAGCTTGACGGGCCGTCTTCCCGGGAAGAGCGGCGCGTCGGCGTCGGCGCAGAGGAGGAGGCCCTTCGGGTCGGCCGCGAGCGCCTCGCGGAGCGCCGCGCGTGAGCGACGGAAGAGGACGAGCGGCCGGGCCGGGGCGTAGTGGCGATGCCTCATCCCGGGGCTCTCCGCGCGAGCACGGGCCTTCGTCGCGACGACGAGATCGGGGAGGACTTTTCGCAGCTCTTCGAACGGGATCGCCCCGAGGCGCAGGACGCGCGGCGGGTCGCCGAGGGCGACGACGGTCGACTCGAGGCCGTGCCGGGCGGGGCCGCCGTCGAGGACGAGGAGGCCGGGGAAGTCCGCAGCGACGTGCGCGGCGCGGGTCGGGCTCGGACGGCCCGAGCGGTTCGCGCTCGGCGCGGCGATCGGGACGCCTGCGGCCTCGATGAGGGCGAGAGCGACGGGGTGGTCGGGGACGCGGACGGCGACGGTCGGGAGGCCCGCCGTCACGATGTCGGGGACGCTCCTTCGCTTCGGGAGGACGATCGTCAGCGGCCCCGGCCAGAAGCGTGCCGCGAGCGCCCGGGCCTCCGGCGGAAGCTCCTTCACGAGCCTGCGGGCCATCGGCAGGCCCGTGACGTGGACGATGAGCGGGTTGTCGTCGGGGCGCCCCTTCGCCTCGAAGATCCTCCGCACCGCCTCCGGGTCGAGGGCGTTGGCCCCGAGGCCGTAGACCGTCTCCGTCGGGAAGGCGACCGGCTCGCCCCGCTTCAGCGCGGCGGCGGCGCGGCGGAGGGCGGCGGGCGTCGGCGGCAGGAGCACGGTGGGCGCGGAGTCTATGCGGGTTCGTGCAGAATGCCGCAGCGCAGCCGGGACCCGGCGGCGCGGGTGGAGGCGGGGAGACGAGAAGGCGAGGAGACGAGATGACGAAGAAGGCGACGTCGCCCGGACGCGCGATCCGCGACGCCTGGAGCCGCTTCCAGAAGCTCCCTGCGGGAGACCGGCTCTTCAGCTGGGCGCTCGGCCGGATGGTCCCCTACTCCGGCTCCATCGGGGCCATCGTCCGCGAGCTCGCTCCCGGGTCACGCGCGGGTCGAGCTGCGCGACGGGCGGAAGGTGAGGAACCACCTCGACTCCATCCACGCCGTCGCCCTCATGAACCTCGCCGAGCTCTCCACCGGCCTCGCCCTCAACACCGGCCTCCCCGACGACGCCCGCGCGATCCTGACCCGTCTGACGATCGAGTACGGCAGGAAGGCGCGCGGCACGCTCACGTCGGAGTGCTCGATCGAGCCGCCGAAGACGAACGAGAGGCGCGAGGTGGAGGTGGAGGCGGTCGTCCGCAACGCCGCGGGGGACGTCGTGGCGAAGGCGGCGGCGCGGTGGCTCGTCGGCCCCGCGAGACCCACGAGACCCACGTGACCCACAGTGGCGAAGTGAGCCCGAACCGGTTCCTCGAGCACGCGGGCATCGAGATCCCCGTCGTCTGCGGGGCGATGTACCCCTGCTCGAACCCGGAGCTCGTCGCCGCCGTCTCGGAGGCGGGCGGGATCGGCATCGTCCAGCCGCTCTCGCTCGTCTTTTCGAGTAAGTACGAGTTCCGGAAGGGGCTCGAGAAGATCCGCAGCCTCACGAAGAAGCCCATCGGCCTGAACGTCCTGACCGAGAAGTCCCTCTCGCGCGTCTACCGGAAGCGGATGGAGGAGTACGTCGACGTCGCGCTGGAGCACGGCGTCCGCTTCTTCGTCACGGCCCTCGGCAACCCGGCGTGGGTCGTCGAGAGGGTCCGTCCGTTCGGCGGCATCGTCTACCACGACGTCGTCGACCGGAAGTGGGCCGAGAAGGCGCTCGAGGGAGGCGTCCACGGTCTCCTCTGCGTCAACAACCGCGCGGGGGGGCACGCCGGATACCGCTCTCCCGAGCAGCTCGTCGAGGACCTCGGTTCCCTCGGCGTCCCCCTCCTCTGCGCCGGCGGTGTGGGCAATCCGGCCGGGTTCGCACGGGCGCTCGGCCTCGGCTACGAAGGCGTCCAGATGGGAACCCGCTTCATCGCGACCGCCGAGTGCGACTCGCACGACGACTACAAGCAGGCGATCCTGCGCGCGAAGGAGGACGACATCGTCCTCACCGAGCGGATCACCGGCGTTCCGCTCGCCGTCATCCGGACGCCGTACGTCGACCGGATCGGGACGAAGGCGGGTCCCTTTGGTCGTCTCCTCCTCAAGGGGCGGACGACGAAGCACTGGATGCGCGCCTGGTACTCCGTCCGCTCGTTCTGGCAGCTGAAGGAGGCGATCCGGAAGGGGAGCTCGACGAAGGACGCCTGGCAGGCGGGGAAGAGCGTCGGCGAGATCGACTCGGTTCTCCCGGTGGCCGAGGTGATGGCGGGATTCGCCGCGGCGTACCGCGACGCGGCCGGAGCCTGAAGCGAAGAGCCCCGCCCCGCTTTCGCAGGACGGGGCTCGGCTCGGCGTGCGGTGCGCCCGGGACCGATTCTGTCCGTTACCTCGGGAGAAGCGTCCGCGGGTCGTTCGTGGTCTTGTCGATGACGGCGGCGTAGGCGGCGAAAGAGCCGCCGGAGGTCGACGTCGAGAGGAGAACGTTCGCATCGCGCACGTCGCCGGTGGCGCCGAGCTCGCGGGCGAACTGGGTCTTCTGGGTCATTCCGAGCGGCGGGAGCGTCCAGGTGGCGCTGCCGAGGACGGCGCCGGAGGGTGCGAAGAGCGTGGCCGACACGACGACGTTCGCGGTCCCGGCATTCGTCAGGATGAGGTTCGTCCGGAACGTCGCGTCTTCGCGGACGCCGACGATCACCTTCGGCGAGCCCGCGCTGACCAGGTCGGTCGTCGCGAAGGCCGGGACCGACTGCCCGAATGAGCCGGTCGAGACGCAGCTCGCCCAGTCGGTGAGGACGGGTGTCGCCGTCTGTCCCAGGACGGAGAGGGTCGAGACGTTCGCGTTGACCTGGATCGCACCGTAGGAGCGGTCCGGCTGGCCGAAGACGGAACCGAGGACGTCCTCGTAGGTGACCGACTGGTTCGAGCCGAGGGTGTACTCGAGGGACTTCGGCCCGTTCGTTCCGTCGGCGTCGTGTCCGAGGAACTTCATGGTGTATCGGGCCTCGGCCGCTCCGCGGTTCGCGATGGAGAGGGCCGTCGTGTAGTAGGCGCCTCCCTGGCCCGGGGACTTCGCGGAAGAGGGGAGGATCCAGGAGTAGGGCATCGCGGATCCGGAACCGATCGTCCAGCCCATGACCTCGAGGGCCAGGAGGTCGTTCGACGTGATCTCGTCCTTCTCCCCGGGAGCGATCGACGGGTCCATGACGCCGATGTACGTCCCGCTCAGTTCGTCGGCCTTCCAGTGGCTCGACTGGAATTCGTCGCCTCCGGTGCCGTCGGGCCGGCCGGTCGAGAGCGCGAGCGAGGTCGCCCCCTCGAAGAAGACCTGCTCGCCGCCGGAAGAGAGAATGCGGTTGGCGCTGGGAAACGTCTGGGCGGTCACGCCGGGACGGAAGCGGAAGAGGTCCCAGATGGAGAAGCTGAGAGAAGCGGTCGAATCGTACTCGGTGAAGCCCGCGTACGAAGAGAAGCCGAGGACGTGCCCGATCTCGTGCACCGCGGTCGACACGAAGTCGTACCGGCCCGGGCTGATCCCGTCGTCAGGGTTGAAGTCGAAGCGGATGGCCGAGTTGAAGCCGATCCTGGGCGGGTTTCCCCAGTCGGACTCCTTGACCGGGTCCGCGACCGGGTCGATGAAGCCGATCGCCCGAAGCAGGGCGCTCGGGCTGTAACCGGCCTGGGTCGAGCCGAGGTCGGTGGGCAGCTGGCCGGCCGGGAAGGCAGGCGTCGCCGACCGGTGGGCCTGCAAGGCGGCGGCGAGGTCGGCGTAGAGATCGTCCGCGCCGAGACCCTGAGACCTCGTGGAGCCGATGACGTTCGCTTCGAATTCAGTGCCAAAGCTGGTCGTCCCGAAATCGACGTCGATGATCACCGTCACCGGAGTGCTGATTTTGGACATCCAGATGTCGGCGGCCTTCAGAAAGGCGGCCTTCGCCTCGGGATTCGCTTCGAGCTGGTCCGTCGCCCGGAGCGTCAGCGTGAGCCCGGCTGCGCGGGCCGACAGGGTTCTCAGGGGAGAGATGACGTGGAGCGGGAGGGACGTCGTGCTCCGGTCGAGGACCTGGCGCTCCTCCGGCGTCGCGTCGCGGCAGACGAGCCGGCCGTTACGCAGGGCGCGGACGTAAACGTCGCCCGCGCCTGCGGCGGTCAGCTGGTGAGAGTGCCGGGCGGGCGCCGAGTCCGCCTCGCCGGCAGGCACGAATAGAAGCGCCGCGAGGGCGAGGGCGAGGTGGGGGAGCTTCGTTCGCATCTGTCCTCCTGCGGGGGCGGTGTCCGGCCGGTGGAACCGGGCCGCGGCCCCGTGGGTCCCGGGGAGTCTACGGCAGGCCGTAAGCCGTTATCCTCAGGAGTGTCGAAAGGCACAGAAATCCCATGGCCTCTTCGCGTCCTTCCCCGAGCTTCCTCGACCTCATCTCGCCGGATTTCGCCGTCCTGAGGGGCCACCCGATTCCCTTCGGCGCGACGCCGACCGGGCGAGGCGTGAACTTCTCCGTCTACGCCCGCCACGCCACGGCGGTCTCCCTCGTCCTCTTCGCGCCGGGAGAAGAGCAGCCCGCTGCCGAGTTCCCGCTCGACCCGCGCTACAACCGGACCGGGGACGTCTGGCACGCGCTCCTTCGGGGCCTCGACCCGACCGTGGCCTGGGCCTGGCGAGCGGAGCGATCCGTCGAGCCGGGGGCGCCGTGGCACCGCTACGGGACGTCGCTCCTCCTCGACCCGTACGCGCGGGCCGTGGCGGGCGCGGCCGAGTGGGGCGCGCCCCCCAGCCCCGGCGAGGAGACGGCGTGGGAGGGCGTGCGGGCGCGGCGGGGAGTCGTGGCCTCGAAGGAGTTCGACTGGGGCTTCGACCAGCCGATCGACCGGCACCTCGCCGACTCGGTCATCTACGAGCTCCACGTCCGGAGCTTCACGCGGCATTCCTCATCGGGTGTCGCCCATCCGGGGACCTTCCGGGGGCTCGTCGAGAAGATCCCGTACCTCCTCGACCTCGGCGTCACGGCGGTCGAGCTGATGCCGGTGACGGAGTTCGAGGAGAACGACAACGAGAGGCGGAACCCGTTCACGGGCGAGCGGCTCAGGAACCTCTGGGGATACCACCCGATCTCCTTCTTCGCGCCCCGCTCGGCCTACGGCGCGAGCACCGAGGCGGGTGCCGTCGTCGACGAGTTCAAGGAGATGGTGAAGGCGCTCCACGAAGCGGGGATCGAGGTGATCCTGGACGTCGTCTTCAACCACACGGGCGAGGGGGACGAGAAGGGGCCGACGCACTCCTTCCGCGGGCCTCGACAACTCGACGTACTACATCCTCGACGGCGAGGGGCGCTACGCGAACTTCTCGGGCTGCGGGAACACGTTCAACTGCAACCACCCCGTCGTGAGGAACCTCGTCCTCGACGTCCTCCGATACTGGGTGACGGAGATGCACGTCGACGGCTTCCGCTTCGACCTCGCGTCGATCCTCGGGCGCGGGCGGGACGGCTCGGTCCTGACGAACCCGCCGCTCCTGGAGAGGATCGCGGCCGATCCGGTCCTGGCGAACACGAAGCTCATCGCCGAGGCGTGGGACGCGGCCGGCCTCTACCAGGTGGGCCACTTCCCGAACTGGGGGCGCTGGGCCGAGTGGAACGGGCGTTATCGCGACGACCTCCGCCGATTCCTGAAGGGAGACGGCGGATGGTGTCGCTCCTGGCGACGCGCCTCTCGGGGAGCGCCGACCTCTACCAGGGAGGCGGCCGCGCGCCGCACCACTCCATCAACTTCGTCACGAGCCACGACGGCTTCCCGCTCGCCGACCTCTTCACGTACTCGCACAAGTACAACGAGGCGAACGGCGAGGGAAACCGCGACGGCGGCGACGACAACCACTCCTGGAACTGCGGCTACGAAGGGCCCGGCGCGCCGTCGGAGGTCGAGCGGCTCCGTCGCCGGATGGCCCGTAACGCCTTCGCGCTCCTCCTCGTGTCGCAGGGCGTGCCGATGATCCTCTCCGGGGACGAGGCGGGGCGGACGCAGGGAGGGAACAACAACGCCTACTGCCAGGACAACGAGATCTCCTGGATCGACTGGGACCTCGTCGAGAGGAACGCCGACCTGGTGAGGTTCGTCAGGACCCTCATCCGCTTCCGCAAGGGCAACCCGCTCCTGCGTCGCCGGAGCTTCGTCCCGGAAGGGCCGGGCTCGGCCCCGGTGACGTGGCACGGGCACACGCCGTTCCGGCCTGACTGGTCGCAGGGCGCGACGTGTCTCGGAATGCACCTGAAGGACCCCGCACGGGGGGACGACGTCTACGTCGTCACGAACGCGCACCACGAGACGCACCGGATCGAGCTGACACCCCCCTCCGAGGGGCGCCGGTGGCACCTGCTGGCCGACACGTACCGGGAACCGCCCGGAGACGTCTTCGAGGAAGGCAGGGAGCCGCTTCTCGTCGATCCGCAGCGGCTCGAGGTGGGGCCGAGATCCGTCGTGATCCTCACGGGCAAACGGCCCTGAACGTCGGGAAAACCCGGGGGGCGTTCTCCGCGTAGACAGCGGACAGGGGCGCAGGTCTAATCGCGCGCCGGAGAACCGCATGAAGACTCGCTCCGCGCGCGTTGGCGCGCTCCTCGCCGTCGCCTTCGTCGCAGCAACCGGGGCCGCTTCCGCAGCCTCCCTGGGCCCGGAGCGGCCCGCACCCGCAGGCGAGCTCCTCCTCAAGCTGAAGAAGCTCCGGACGCTCGGGAGCGTGCTCTACGTCGCGGCCCACCCCGACGACGAGAACACCGCGATGATCGCGGCGTTCGCCGAGGGTCGGGTGATGCGGACCGCCTACCTCTCCGTGACGCGCGGCGACGGAGGCCAGAACCTCATCGGGTCCGAGCTCGGGCCGGCGCTTGGCCTCGTCCGGACGCACGAGCTCCTCTCGGCCCGCCGGATCGACGGCGGGGAGCAGATGTTCACGCGGGCGATCGACTTCGGCTACTCGAAGACGCCGGAGGAGACGTTCCGGGTCTGGGGGCGCGAGGAGGTCCTGCGCGACGTCGTCCGGGCGGTCCGGACGTTCCGCCCCGACGTCGTCATCGCGAGATTCCCGGAGACGGGAGACGGCGGCCACGGCCACCACACGGCCTCGGCGATCCTCGCGCGGGAGGCCTTCCTCGCCGCGGGCGACCCGAAGCGCTTCCCCGAGCAGATCGAGGAGGGGCTCGCCCCGTGGAAGCCCCGCCGGCTCTTCTGGAACGCCTGGCGGCGCGACGGCAAGCCGATCGAGAATGCGATCCCGTTCGAGCTGGGCGACTACAACCCGCTTCTCGGCCGGTCGTATACCGAGACCGCGGCCGAGAGCCGGAGCCAGCACAAGAGCCAGGGCTTTGGCTCGTCCGAGCGGCGGGGCCGCCTCACGAACGGCCTCGTCCTCCTCGAGGGTGAGGCCGTAAAGGCCGACCCGTTCGAGGGAATCGACGTCACGTGGGCGCGCATCCGCGGCGGCGAGCGCGTGGGCGCCCTCCTCTCCGAGGCCGAAAGGGCGTTCGACCCGCGGGACCCGGCGGCGGTCCTCCCGAAGCTCATTGCGGCGCACTCCGCACTGCGGGACCTGCCGAACGACCCGTGGGTCGAGGTGAAGCGGCGCGAGCTCCTCGAAGCGATCCGCTCGGCCTCCGGACTCTGGCTCGAGGCGATGGCGGCGAGCCCATCGGCGACGCCCGGGAGCACGTTCAGCCTGACCGTCACCGCCCTCGTCCGCGCGGGCGCGCCGGCCACGCTCGTCGGCGTCGAGGTGCCGTGGGGGACGGGAGCGGGGTTGCCGTCCGGGGCGGAGCTGAAGCTCAACGAGCCCGTGCAGGGAAGCACGAGCGTCCCCGTTCCCGCGGACGCCGAGGTCACCCAGCCCCATTGGCTGAAAAGCCTGCCCGGGAAGGGCCTCTACGCCGTCCCGCAGCCGCGCGACGCGATCCGGCCGGACGGCGCGGCGCTCCGCGTGAGGTTCGCCGTGGCGATGGGCGGGGAGCGGCTCGATTTCGAGGTCCCCGTCCTGTTCCGGCGGACCGACCCGGTGAAGGGAGAGGAGATCCGCCCCTTCGTCGTCGAGCCTCCCGTGACGCTCGAGCTCGAGGAGGACGTCGTCGTCCTTCCCGACGACCGACCGCGCTCGGTGAAGGTGACGGTCCGTGCCGCGGAAGCTCCCACCACGCGCGGAGGCCCGCCGCCGCTCACTCCGGCCATCGTCGCTGCCGCGACCGGCGAAGGAACGAAGGATGCTGCCGTCGCCCCGGCGAAGATCGACGGCGCGGTCCGGCTCGGCCTGCCGCGCGATTGGCGCGTGGAGCCCGCGGTCCGCTCCTTCTCCCTCGCGCCGGGCTCCGCCGAGACGTTCGAGTTCACGGTGCACCCACCGGACCGGCCCGGCGTCGCGAAACTGACGGCCGAGGCCTCCACCGGCGGGAAATCCTGGTCCCTCGCCAGGCGCCGGATCGAGTACCCGCACCTGCCGCCGCTCACGTTCTTCCCCCGCGCCGAGGCGCGCGCCGTTCACGTCGACCTCGCCCGAAACGCCTCGCGGATCGGTTACGTTTCTGGACCTGGAGACGAGGTGCCCGGCGTCCTTCGCCAGATGGGCTTTGCCGTCACGCTCCTCTCGGCGGACGACCTCCTGCGGGGAGACCTCGCGCGGTTCGATTCCGTCGTCCTGGGCATCCGCGCCGCGAACACGCGGGCGGAGCTCAAGGACGCGATGCCGCGCCTCTTCTCGTGGGTCGAGGCCGGCGGGACGCTCGTTCTCCAGTACAACACCAGCTTCGAGCAGGTCACCGACCAGCTCGGCCCCTTCCCGCTGAAGCTCGGGCGCGACCGCGTGACCGTGGAGGAGGCTCCCGTCACGCTCCTCGCGCCGGAACACCCGCTCCTCCTCCGCCCGAACCGGATCGGCCCGGCCGACTTCGAGGGGTGGGTCCAGGAGCGCGGCCTCTACTTCCCGGCGACCTGGGACGAGCGCTACACGCCCCTCCTCGGGATGGCCGACCCGGGCGAGAAGGAGACGAAGGGTTCGCTTCTCGTCGCGAAGTACGGCAAGGGAACCTACGTGTACACCGGCCTCTCGTTCTTCCGGCAGCTTCCGGCGGGCGTCCCCGGGGCGATGCGTCTCTTCGCGAATCTCGTCTCGGGCGGAAACGGGCGTGACTGACGATCCGCACCGTCCGCACGGAGGCGACGAGCCGCCGCCGGTCGGGAAGCGCTGGGGCGTCCTCTACGCCGTCGTTCTCGGCGCGCTCGCCCTCGAGATCCTCCTCTTCTGGCTCTTCGCGAGGACGTTCCGTTGAGGGCGCTCGACTGGGTCGTCCTCGGCGCGTCGCTCCTCTTCATCGTCGTCTACGGAGTGATGAGGAGCCGCCGCCAGAAGGGGCTCGAGGGGTATCTCCTCGCGGGGCGGACGCAGGCCTGGTGGACCGTCGCCCTCTCGATCATGGCGACGCAGGCGAGCGCCATCACGTTCCTCTCGACCCCCGGGCAGGCCTACGCCGACGGGATGCGCTTCGTCCAGTTCTACTTCGGCCTGCCGCTCGCGATGGTGATCCTCTGCGTCACCGTCGTTCCGCTCTTCCACCGGCTGAAGGTCTACACGGCCTACGAGTACCTCGAGGGGCGCTTCGACCCGAAGACGCGCACGCTCACGGCGTTTCTCTTCCTCGCTCAGAGAGGCCTCGCCTGCGGCCTGACCATCTACGCTCCGGCGCTCATCCTCTCCGTCCTCCTCGGCTGGAGCATCCAGGTGACGACGGTCGCCATCGGCGGCCTCGTCGTCGTCTACACGACGTCCGGCGGGGCGAAGGCGGTCAACGAGACGCAGACCCAGCAGATGGTCATCATCCTTCTCGCGATGGGCGTCGCCCTCGTCGCGCTCTTCCGCGTCCTCCCCGAAGGCGTCGGCTTCGGCGACGCGGTCCTCGTCTCCGGCGCGCTCGGCCGGATGAACGCCGTCGACACGACGTTCGACCTGAGCAACCGCTACAACCTCTGGTCGGGTCTCATCGGCGGCGCCTTCCTCTCCCTGTCCTACTTCGGCACCGACCAGTCGCAGGTACAGCGGTACCTGACGGGACGCTCGGTGGCGCAGAGCCGGCTCGGCCTTCTCGTGAACGGCCTCGTCAAGGTGCCGATGCAGTTCGCGATCCTCTTCGTCGGCGCGATGGTCTTCGCCTTCTACCAGTTCGTCGCCCCGCCCCTCTGGTTCAACCCGGTCGAGGCGCGGAAGGCCGCCGAAGGGCCGCGCGGGGCCGAGATGGCTCAGCTCGAGGCGGCGCACGCGAAGGCGTCCGAGGCGAGCCGCACGGAGGCCCTGAAGCTCGTCGCGGCGGGAAAGTCGGGTGACGAGTCGGCCCTGGCGGCAGCAAAGACCTCTCTGCGCGCCGCCCACGCGAAGTCGGAAGAGGTGAAGGCGCGCGCGACGTCGCTCATCAAGGAGACCCTTCCGAAGAGCGAAGGGAAGGACACGAACTACGTCTTCCTCCGCTTCGTCCTCGACGTCCTCCCGACGGGCGTCGTCGGCCTCGTCCTGGCGGCGATCTTCGCGGCGTCGATGTCCTCCACCTCGGCGGAGCTGAACGCCCTCTCGACGACGTCCGTCGTCGACGTCTATCGGCGGTATTTCGGGAAGGACGCCCCGGACGAGAAGCTCGTGAAGATCTCGAAGTGGCTGACGGTCGGCTGGGGCCTCTTCGCGATCGTCTTCGCGCAGTACGCGAGCCGGCTCGGGACGCTCGTGGAGGCCGTGAACATCCTCGGCTCCTTCTTCTACGGCACGATCCTCGGCGTTTTCCTGACGGCGTTCTACCTGCCCCGGGTGAAGGGCGGAGCGGCCTTCTGGGGCGCGCTGGCGGGGGAAGCGGCCGTCGTGGCCGTCTGGGCCCTGACCGACGTCTCGTTCCTCTGGCTGAACGCCCTCGGCTGCATCGTCGTCGTCCTCGTCGCGCTGGCGGTGTCGCCGTTCACGGGGCCGCGGACGGACGAAGCGACCGCGAGGGCCGATCGCCGCCGTGATCGAGGCCGAGCCCCCCGTGCCGAGGACCGGCCGGATCACGGTGCGGCTGCCGGAACGAAAACGCGGGCCTTTCGGCCCGCGCTTCGTTCCACTGGTCGCGTCCGGGGCTCTTACTTCGCCTTCGCCTTCCACTCGCCGACCGTCTTCTCGAAGGCGGTCACGTTCGGCTTGGCGGGGTCGGCCTTGGCGAGGGCGAGGGCCTCCTCGCCGGTCTTGACGGCCTCGGCGACCTTCCCCTCTTCGGCGTAGAAGCGGGCCTTGCGCGAGACGTTCGCCCAGTTCCGGTTCGCCGCGATCGACTTGTCCACGTACTTCCAGCCCTCGGGGCGGTTCCCCGCCTGCTCGAAGTAGTAGCGGGCGGTCGCGAGAGGCGACTGCCAGGCGGAAGCCTCGACGGCGCCGAGGGCCTTCTTCAGCTTCGCGTCGACGTCCACGCCGATCGTGACCGGGACGCTCACCTTCTCCCACTCGATGGCGAGGACGGCGCTCGTCGCGCCGATCGAGGGGAAGCCGATGCGGAGCGTCTCGACCATTCCGGCGGCCTGCGGCTTCGCCTTCACGCGGAGGGCGTCCTTGGCGGCGTCGTACTCGGTCTCCCACCAGAGCTTCGTGTCGGTGTTGAAGATGACGGTCCACTCGGCCTTGCCGGGGATCGTCACGATGGAGTAGGTCCCGGCGGCGAGCTTCTGCCCTTCGACGGTGACGTCGTCGGAGAAGGTGATCGTCGTCGCGGCGTTGGCGCCGGTCCGCCAGGGCTTGTCGATGGGGACGAGCTCGCCCCAGATGGCGCGGCCCTTCACGCTCGGGCGGCTGTAGGAGATCGTCACGTCGGTCAGGCCGACCCGCTGGGTCAGGGTCGCCTTCGGGCTGGGCTGGGGGGCTTCGAACTGGGCGAAGGCCGGCGCGGCGAGGGCGGCGGCGAGGACGACGGGGAAGCGGAGCTTCATCGGGATCTCTCCTTCTCGGGGTCTCTACGGCAGGTTGCCTGGTCGCCGGATTTATAGCAGATGGCTCCGGAGCGTGCTCCGGCCGCCTTCCGTCGACCCGGGCGCACTCCGCCGACTAGAATGCCGTCATCGATCCGGCGAAGTCCCGGGCCCCTCGCGCGGGGCAGGAGGTTCCATGGGTGGCCGCACGGTCTTCTCGCGTGTCTCGGGGGGCATCGTCCTCGACTCCTTCTCGATCGTCTCCCTCTTCACGGGGCTGCTGGCTGCGCTGCCTGCAGGAATCCTCCTGCTGATCGGCTCGAGCGGGCCGCGCTCCGCCGGCGTCGGCGCGGCGGTGTCCGTCGTCTGGGGGCTGACGGTCCTCGTATTCGTCTCCCGGTTCGCCCAGCTCGGGATCGCGGGAGACAGCGAGGGCGGGCTCTTTTCCGGCTCGGCGGGGCCCTGGTCGGGGACGTTCCTGGCGGCGGGGCGGCTTCTCGTCCTCTGGGTGGTCTGGGCGCTCCCGTTCGTCGCATGGGCCCTCATGAAAGGCGAACCGCAGGCGCCCGCCGGGTTCCCTGCGCTCGGGCTCGGCCTTCTCGGGGCTCCGCGCATCCCGTTTCTCCTGGCTCTCTGGTCCGGGCTGGGAATGGTCCTTTCGTTCGCCTTCGTCGCCGTCTCCGCGGCCGCGCCCGGTTTCGGCGACCTCTTCTCTCCCGGGCTGTGGCGGGCGCTCTTCCCCGGGAGAATCGGAGAGCTGTTCGTCGCCATCGCCGGGACGTTCGGTCCGCCCGTCGCCGTGTTTGCGATCGCTCTTCCGGTCATCGTCGCGTTCGTGTCGGTGAACCCCAAGGCCGCCCTGACCGGAATGGGCCTGTTCCTCCTCTACCCGATCGGGATGGTCCTCACCCTTCAGGGAAAGCTCTGCGGAGCCTTTGCGGCGGCGAGCCTCGTGGAGGAGGGGGAGGTGGCCGAGGCCTTCGAGGCCGTGCTTCCCGCCGAAGCGCCCGCGGCGGTTGCCGTCGCCTCAGTCGCGGTCCATGCCGGGCCGCCGGCAGCAGCCGAAGCGCAGGGTCCGGTGCCCGGGGATCCGAAGCACCTCCACACCGTCTGGCAGACGCGCCTGTCGTCGGGAGATGCCGAAGGAGCGCTGGAAGCCGCGAGAGAGGCGATTCCGGCCGGTCTCGCGAAGAAGGAGCCGAGGATCGCGGCCGAGATCTACCGTCGTCACCTGGACCGCCTTCCCGAGCTCGGCCTCGACCGGACGGCGCTCGACCTCCTCGCCGACCAGCTCCTGCGCGACGGGGACGTCGCCGCGGCGGCGTGGACCTTTTCCCAGGCCCTCGACACGGAACCGACGGACCCGAAGGCGTTCAAGGGGCTCCTCCGGGTCGCCGAGCACCACCTGGACAAAGCGAAGGAGCCGCTCGAAGCGATCCGGGTCTACCGGTACCTCCTCGAACGGGCCCCCGCCTCGCCCTTCGCCGACCACGCGCGTGACCTTCTGTCCGTGGCCGAGAAGCGGGCCGCGCGGCCCGCGGGACCGGCGGGC
>JADJVF010000026.1 GCA_016716705.1 Holophagales bacterium | reverse complement strand
TGCACGACGGCCACGTTGGAGCGGTTCTCGGAGTCGGATCTCAAGCCGTAGATATAGGCCGCGCTCGACGCTTCCTGGCCCTGGTAGACGCCCGGCGTGAAGAGGCCGAACTGGCCGCCGGCAGAAGACTGCGAGGCCGTCCGGGCCCCGGCGAAGACGTCCGCGATGGAAGCCCCCGAAGCCGTGCGGATTCGGAGAGACCCGACGTACGGAGCCGAGTCTTTCGGCCCGATGTGGACGCCGTGACTCCGGAGGTAGTCGACGGCCTCCGGGATGATCAGTTCTTCCTGGGCTCAGAGCTGCAGGTTGACGGATCCCCCGGTTCCTGCCGAGGGCGTCAGCGATTCCGTGTAGCTCAGGACGAGGGCGACGGGTGATCGGCCCCTGTTGGCGAGGATCAGCTCGCTCCGGAACGTCGGCGTCTCGGTGAGGACCGGCACGGCAAGCGTCGAGCTCGAGACGTTCGGGCGCACGGGCGAGAGGAACGACCCGTCGTTGGTCGTGGAATCGTTGATGACGGCGTAGGCGCCGAAGGAGCCCCTCGGCGACGTTTGCTCGATGACCGCCCAGCCCTTCGTGATCGCGTTCTCGTCCAGTATCTGAGCCGAGCCGTACTGGAGCCAGGCATACGGTGGAAGCGTCTCCGCCGGCCTGAAGACGACGGACCTTCCGTCACCGGTCCCCGAGGTGACCGTCACCTTCAGTGTCACCGGGTCCGCGGAGGTATTGAAGACCGCCACGTTGGTCCGATCAGTCGGAGTCGAGCGGAGCCCGTAGAGAGTCAGGCTGGAGGTCGACGCTTCCGTCGCCAGAAGGCCGGAGTAGGCCAGACCGGCGCGGCCGACGGGCTGCGGGGCCGTCGTCAGGGCCGCCGTCCGGGCGCTCACGGACACGAGCCCCGGCCAGACGGTGCTGTCTCCCTGGAATGTCACGAGAAGCGTGCCGCCCTGCGAGGGCTGTTCGGAGGAGGATGGAATCGCGAGGCCCCTCTCCCTGAGGTACGAGAGGACGTCGGGAACCTGCTTCTGCTGGCCCGGAGCGAGGTAATCCGTGACCGTCCCCGACCCCTGCTTGCTGCCGAGCGAGGCCGTGTAGCGCAGCGAGAGGGACAGGATGCTGGTCCCGTTGTTCGTCAGCGACATCTCGGTCGTGTAATGGGTCGACCCGTTCGAGACGTCGAGGACGATGGGGAGCAGGCGGGTCAGGGAGGAACCGGCTGGAGGATTCACGGCCGTCAGCGAGACCGTCGTGACGGACTCGGCGCCGGATCCGTCGGAGGCGGTCAATCGGAAGACGTAGGTGTCGGGGAGGTCGGGCGTGAAGGTGGGATCGCGGACCGTTGTCGAGGAGAGCGCCGCGAGAGAGGCCGTGGGACGCCGGACCTGCTCCCAGAGCCACCTTGTCGCCGTCCGGGGGGACGTGTCGAGCTTCCGCGTTTCGCCCACGAGCCCGATCGCGGCGTCGATCGTCGCCGCGTCGGCGAGCTCGGGGCTCGTGGTCCCCTTGCGGATGCAGTTGTTCCCGGTGTCCACGACCCAGATCGTCCCGGCCGGATCGATCGTCATGCCGCTAGGCTCGGAGAACCGTGCCTCCGTCCCCGTGCCGTCGGCGCTCCCGGCCTGTCCGTTCCCCGCGACCGTGGTCACAAAGCCCGAGGCGAGGACGAGCTTCCGGATCGTGCTGATGTTCCGGGCCGTCACGTAGACGTTTCCGGATCCGTCCAGCGCGATCCCGTGCGGCCCGTACGTTCCTCCGATGGCGCCCCCCTTCTCTTCCAGCGTCGTCACCTCTCCGGTCGCGGCGACGATCTTCCGGATCCTGTGGTTTCCGTAGTCCGCCACGTAGACGTTGCCCGAGCGGTCCGCGGCGACCCCGTACGGCCAGCTGAATCGCGCCGCACTGCCGATACCGTCTGCGTTACCCGAGCTTCCCGCCTTGCCGGCGAGCGTCGTCACCTGGCCGGTCGCGAGGACGACCTTGCGGATCGTGTTGTTGTAGGTGTCGGCGACGTAGAGGTTGCCGGCGCCGTCTTCGGAGACGGCCGACGGCTCGGCGAACCGGGCCGCGGCTCCGATCCCATCCGCGCTTCCGTAGGACTCCCCCCTGCCTGCGAGCGTCGTCACCTGGCCTGTGGCGAGGACGATCTTCCGGATCGTGTGGTTGCCCCTTTCCGCGACGTAGAGGTTGCCCGCGCCGTCCACGGCCATGCCCGCCGGCGCCCAGAATCGCGCCGCGGACCCGATCCCGTCTTCGGTCCCGTCGTATCCGGCCCTTCCGGCGAGTGTCGTAACCGACCGGGTCGCCAGGACGACCTTCCGGATCGTGTCGTTGCCCATGTCCGAGACGTAGAGGTTCCCGGCGCCGTCGGCGGCGACCCCGCCCGGGTAGTCGAACCGCGCCGCGCTCCCGACGGCGTCCGTGCTGCCTCCGGCCGGGGCCGAGCCGGCGATCGTCGTGACGGATTGTGTCGTCACGACGATTCGCCGGATCGCGTGGTTCCCGGTGTCGGCCACGAAGAGGTTCCCGCGGGTGTCGATCGCGACGCCCTCCGGGTAGTCGAATCGTGCCGCACTCCCGACGCCGTCGGTGCCGTCGCCCGGGTACGCCGATCCGGCGAGGGTCGTCACCTCGCCCGTCGCGACGACGATCTTCCGAATCCGGGAAGAATCCGTCACGAAGAGGTTCCCCAAACCGTCTGCAGCCACGCCTTTGGGTTCGATCGAGAGGGTCAAGGAGGGTGTCGTCACCTCTCCCGTCGCCGCCACGATCCTTCGGAGCTTGTCGTTCCTCGTGTCCGCCACCCAGACGTTCCCTGCACCGTCCACGGCGATCCCGGAAGGGTCGTTGAACCGCGCCGCGGTTCCGATGCCGTCCGCAAACCCGCCCTGGTAGTCAGAAGGCCATCCCGCCAGCGTCGACACCTGGCCGGTGGCGATCACGACGCGCAGGATCTGGTTCCGCCCGTAACTCGCTACGAAGAGATTCCCCGAGCCATCGGCGGCGATCCCCCACGGACCCGGACACCGACGCCAGCGTCGTGACCTCTCCCGTCGCCACGACGATCTTCAGAATCCTCCCGCTCCCGTAGTCCGCGACGAAGACATTCCCGGCGCCGTCGACGGCGACGCCGCGCGGATGTTCGAGCCGCGCCGCGCTTCCGATCCCGTCGGCGCGACCTTCGCTTCCGGCGAGCCCGGCCACAGTCGAGACCTCTCCGGTCGCGACGACGATCTTCCGGATCGCGTGGTTCTCGGTGTCGGCCACGTAGAGGTTTCCGGACGCATCGGCCGCGACGGCCCCCGGGAGATGGAATCGGGCTCCGCTCCCCGTCCCGTCGTACCAGCCGGGTCCGCCGGTCGATCCCGCGAGGTGCGTGATCGTCAGGGGCTGGGCGTCGAGGCGGACCGCCGTGGAGAGGAGGGCCACGGCGATGGTGGTGGCGAAGATGAAGATCCGGACCTGAAGGCGCTGCCTCATGAGGGCACCTCTCTCGCGGCGGCTACCCCGTCATCGGCAAGGACCACCTGTCGATGGCAATCTCCCTGTTCTGAATGCGACGGTGACAACGGAGCCGGGTCGTGCGGATTCCGGTTTCGGGAACGTCGGGACACGGGTCGAAGGCGACGGGTTTCCTGGACGATGGCTCACGGGGCGACCTCGCTTTCGCGATTCGCAAGCAACCGGGGAATCACTGCCCGTCAAACGTGGGGCGAGGATCCGGATCGATCTCGGGCTTTCCCGAGGAATTCTACAGCTTTCATGCGTTTGCCCGGCCGCCAGTCCGCACGGGCGCGGGCCCGTCGCCTTCAACCCGCAGATCACTGGCGACGAGCGCCGTCCGAGAGGCCGGCGTCCCGCCTTGGAAGATCGTATTTCGGCGAGTGTTGCGGCCGGAGGGCTCACCGCGCCTTTCGCGCTGGACAGGCCGGTGCCCTGGGCCTTCTGGCGGTTAGCGGGGTTCTTCCTTCAACAGGGGCAGGTCAGGCCCTTCCGCTACTTCCCCCTCGCGAGCTTCTCGAAGCGCGGGTTGCCGCGCAGCGGATCGAAGTTCGGATCGATCCGGAGCCAGCCGGGGGTGAGGAAGTACGGGGCCTTCAGCAGCTGCTCCAACAGGTCGATTGCCTTCTCGTGGTTACCGCAGAGGATGTGGATCCGGACGAGCAGGTGTCCGAAGTACGGTTCGGGTCCCCTGGGCGCTTGTGATTGTCTTAACGTGATTGCCCGCGTCCCCTCGCGGACGGCTTCCTCCCTCGACCCGAGATAGGCGAGCGAGAGGCCGAGCATGCTGTGGGGGTAGACGGCCGAGTCGTCCCGCGCCACACGTTCGGAAAATACCTTTCTCGCCTCCTCCGCGTACTCGCGCACGCGGGCCGCATCCTTGCGTCGGGACGCGGCCTGGGTGAGGGTGATCGCCCACTCCCCCGGTTGTCCTCGAACGCTCCCGGAGTCAGCCGGAGGAGGATCTCCCGGCGATCGTCATCCAGAGCCCAATCGAGGTCGTACATCTGAGCGACTCGCCGCACGAGAAGCGCCGGATCGATCTCCTTCGGCGCCGACGCGATCACCTCCCGCGCTCCCGCGAGGTCTCCCTCCTGGAGATACGTCATGACCTTCGCGGCGACCAGGATCGCATCCTTCGGGGAAATGGCGAGCCCGCGGTCGCAGACCGCTCGAGCATCCTTTCCGCGTCGCAGCCGCAGCAGGGTATACGCGAGAAAACCCCGGACGCCCGGTCTCCGGATTCCTGGGATCGAGGTCATCGGCCTTCTGGAGAATCTCGGCGGTCGCCTCGGAGTACGTCTCGCCCGCGCCAAAACCTAGCCCGACCTGCTGGACGATCAGCTCGGCCGAGTTTGGATTCACCTCGAGGGCGCGAGCGTTGATTTCCTGCGCCCTCGGCAGGTCCTTAGTCTCGGCGTAGTAGCCCGCCAGAGCGACAGATGCCGTAGCCAGGTCCGGGGCCAGCTCGACAGCCCTCTCCGCCGCGCTCCTGGCTGCGTCCGCCCCGGCTGGATTGGGCTCCACGTGATTCATGGCCTGGAGGCAGAGCGAGATCTGCGCCCACGCCATGGCGAAGCGGGGATCCAGGGCCGTAGCCCTCTCGAACTCCGCCAGCTGTGCCCTCGGGGGGGCGCCCCGCTCCTGAAGCTCGATGCCCTTCAGGTACGCGGCGTAGGCCGCGACGTTCGACGTGGGGCGGGAAGTGAGATCCCCGCGCTCCTTTCCCGAGAGGACGATGTCCAGAGACCGTGCCACCCGAGTCGCGATCTCCCCTGGACCTCGAAGACGTCCGCGAGGTCCGCGTCGAACGCCTCCTGCCAGCGGGTCGTTGGCGCGCCGCCGCTCCCGATTTCGACGAGCTCCGGCGTGACGCGGATCCGATTCGCCTTCTCGGACTTCTGCCACTGGACCTTGGCGACGAGGAGGTAGGCCACGCCCAGCTCCCGGGCCACCTGGTCCGGTGACTTCGTCGTCACCCGGTACTGCGCCGAGCTGCCACTCGCGATGACGACGAGGCCGGAGAGCCGCGAGAGCTTGCTCCGTACCTCGTTCGTCATCCCGTCGGCGAAGGTGACGTCCTCGGCGGCGCCCAGGTTCTCGAACGGCAGGACCGCGATCCGCTTCGGCGCCGGGGTCCACGATGCCGGTCGCGGGCCACCGCCCCGCAGCGCCAGCCAGGCGCCCCCGAGGGCCAGCGCCACGACGACGGCAGAGACCCCCAGGGCGAGAGCGCGACGGGAGACCGGGCGACGGACAGGGCGAGAGGTAGGTGCCGATGCCTTCCCCGACGTCGAGTCCCGAAGCAGGCGTTTGAGATCGGCCTCGAGGTCCCGGGCGCTTTGATAGCGGAGCTCCCGGTCCTTCTCCAGCGCCTTCAGGATGACCCGCTCGAGGTCGGGCTGAACAGCGGGGTTGAGGGCCGCCGGAGAGTTGGGGACACGGTTCAGGATGCCGTCGAAGACCTCGGCTGACGTCCTGCCGGAGAACGGCAGGCGCCCCGTCGCCATCTCGTACAGCACGACACCCAGGGAGAAGAGATCCGTTCTGGCGTCCAGCACCTCCCCACGAGCCTGTTCGGGCGACATGTAGGCCACCGTCCCCAGCGTCGAGCCCGGGCTCGTCAGATGGTGCTCGGCCTCCGCCGTTTCGAGCTCGCTGCCGATAGGCCCGGACGGCGTCGGCCCGACTTTCGCCAGGCCAAAGTCGAGGAGCTTGGCGTCGCCCCTGCCGGTTACGAAGATGTTCGCGGGCTTGATGTCGCGGTGGACGATCTTCGCTCCGTGCGCCGCCTCCAGCGCGTCGGCAAGCTGCGCTCCAAGCTCCAGGACCCGCCCGATCGGCATGGCTCTCCCGCTGATGACCTCCCGAAGTGTCTGTCCCTTCATCCGCTCCATGACGAGGAACGGCCGCCCTTCGTGCTCGCCGATGTCGTGGACGACGCAGATGTGGGGGTGGTTGAGAGCCGAAGCCGCTCGGGCCTCGCGCCGGAATCGTTCTATGAACTCTGGCCCGCCAACCCCGTCCGGGATCAGCTTGATCGCCACCTCACGGTTCAGCCGCGTGTCCCGTGCCCGCCAGACCTCACCCATGCCCCCTGCGCCGAGGCGCGAGAGCACCTCGTACGGGCCGAGGCGAGTCCCTTCAGCGAGTTTCAACGGGTTCCGCTCAGGTTCTTCTTGTGCAGGAGTATCTCAGGATCCCGAGGGTCCTCGCTGGCAGAAGACGTCCCGCCGATCCGGTGCGAGGCCTGTCCGCTCAGCGGCGGAAGCGCTGCTGCAGCTCGGCGTACGGGATCGCGCCCCGGGCGAAGCCGAAGGTGCCGTGATCGGCCATCTCCCGGGCGGCCTGCTCGACCAGGGTGAGGACGGCGCGAGCGAGAGTGCCTCCAACGCTGATCCTGGCGACGCCGAGCGAGCGCAGGGTGGCAGCGTCCAGCACCGGCTCGACCAGACCGGCCACGACGTTCACCGGCGCGCCGATCGCGGCGGTCAGTCTGCCGATCTCCTCGGCAGCGGCGACACCGGGAACGAAGATGCAGTCGGCTCCGGCAGCCAGGTAGCGCTCGGCCCGGCGCACCGTCTCGGCGAAGGCGTCCGGGCGCCGGATCATGTAGGCGTCGGTGCGCGCGTTCAGCACGAACGAGCCGGCCGGTGCGGCGGACCGCGCGGCCTCGAGACGTTCGCAGGCAGCCTCGACCGGGAGCAGCTCTCCGGGCCGAGTCACGTCCTCCAGGTTGCCTCCGACCACCCCGAGCGCGACCGCAGCGGCGACCGTTGCTGCAACGTGGTCGGCGGTCGCGCCGTAACCGGACTCCAGGTCGGCGCTCACCGGGCACGCGACAGCCGACACGATCCGCGCGATGCAGTCGAGCATCTCCGGCCCCTCCATGGTGCCGTCGGCGGCGCCACGGCTGAAGGCGATCCCGGCGCTGGTGGTGGCGATCGCGGCGAACCCGGCCTGTTCCAGGATCCGTGCCGAGCCACCGTCCCAGGCATTCGGCAGGATGAAGCCGGCGCCGGGTCGATGCATCGCCAGAAACGCCGCCGCGCGGTTCGGGGTTACGGATGCAGTCATGCGCCGAATTCTACGGCTGGGGGCCCGTCGGGCAGACGCACTGCCGTGGGCGGCGTCCCGGACCACATCCTCCGTCTCGGCCCGTTCACGAGGGAACGCAGAAGCCGACTCTCCGGGGCCGGAAACATCTCGGCGACATTAAGATCATGACGCTCATGAGGGTTCTCGCCATTTCCGGAAGCCTGCGCGAGTCCTCGTCAAACACCTCCCTACTTCGCGCACTCGTGACCCTTGCGCCGGCTGACACCACTGTCCACTTTTCGGCCCCGCTCGACTCACTGCCGTTCTTCAACTCTGACGTCGAGGAGGCACGTCTTCCCCAGTCCGTTCAGGCGTGGCGTCAGGACGTCGGTCTCGCCGACGCCATCGTCATCTCGAGTCCGGAGTACGCACACGGCGTGTCCGGCGTCCTAAAGAACGCACTCGACTGGCTCGTCGGCGGCGTCGAGATCAACGGCAAGCCAGTCTCCGTGCTCAACGCGCGTCCGCAGGCGTCCGTCGCGCACGGCGCCCTCGTCGAGACTCTCCGGGTCATGGGCGCGCGTGTCGTGGACCAGACAGCTGTTCCGCTTACGGGTCGCAAACTCGACCACAGTGGCATCGCCGCCGATCCGGAGCTGGCCGCGCTGCTCCAGGCCGTGCTCTCCACGCTTCGGCAGTCCACCGAAGACGCTGCCGGAGGCCCGGCCTGACCCCGGCGTGCAGCGGACTCGTGCCCGCGGGAAAACCGCCTCAGCGGTCCCGATAGCGTTTCGCCGCCGCGAGGTCCTTCCGCAGCTCCTCGGCGTTGCGCCGCGGTCCGTAGCCGGGCGTGTCCCGCTGGATCCGCCAACCCTCCTTCAGCGGGCCCGCGTCGACCGTGTCGAAGCCGAACGCGTCGAGCATCTCCGTGACGGTGGCCTTCGCGGACGGGTCGTCGCCCGCGATGACCAGGGCGCGGCGGTTCGGCGTGCCGGCCGGCTGCCCGTGCGTTGTGAGCTCCGCGGCGTAGATGTGGTTGAAGGCCTTGACCACCTTCGATTTCGGAAGGTGCGCCTGCAGGAGCTCCGACGTCGTCGTCGACTCGTCGTCGAGCTCGGGGATCTGCCCGTCTCGCTGCGGGTAGTAGTTGTTCGTGTCGATGACCACCTTGCCGGCCAGGGGCTCCACGGGCACGCTGCCGATGCTCCTGAGCGGAATCGTCACGACGACGATGTCTCCCGACTTCGCCGCCTCGACCGCCGTGCAGGCGCGCGCACGGGGGCCGAGCTCCTGCACGAGCGCCGCGAGCGTCTCGGGGCCCCGCGAGTTGCTGATCAGCACGCCGTAGCCGTGCGCCACCGCGAGGCGCGCGACCTGGCTTCCGATGTGTCCCGCTCCGATGAGTCCGATCGTCTTCATGAGCGAGATGGTGTCACAGCTCACGGAGCCGGGACTTCGAAGACGTCCACGCCCCCGACGGTTCCGACGAGCCGGAGCCGCGCGCGGAGGGCGAGGATTGCCTTCGCCTGCGCCCGGCTCCCGGCGAGCGGGAGGAGGGAGGCCGGCGTGCCGCCGCCGTACCCCGGGGTGACCACGAGGTAGCGGACGTCGAGCTCCCTCATGCGCTGGAGGAGGACGGACTCGCGCGGGTCCTTCTCGAGCCACTGCTTGAGCGGCGGCTCGGCAAGGAGACCCTCTACGATCCACGGACGATCGAAATAGAAGGGCGCGGGGAAGTCGAGCGCCATCACGGTCCCGCCCGGGGATCGGGCGTTGACGAGCCGTGCGGCGCCCAGGGCCGGGATCCACTTGCTCATGAAGGCATCCCGCGAGAGCCGTCCGCGGAGGTAGTCGAGCGGTGGGAGACCGAGGAAGAGGCTTCGCGGAACCGACACCATCAGGGCAGGAATGGCGAGTGCGAGGGCCGCGGGCGCCGCCCAGCGGCGCGCTACGAGAGCGAGGGCCCGGGCCTCGAAGAACGCCAGGCCGAAAAAGAGCGGCATCATCAATCGCGAGTAGGGGTGGTAGAGAAGGGCCACGGCGATGGTCGGGAAGACCAGGGCGAGGACGGGCCGCAGCTCGCGTCTCCGAATGACGAGCGCGAGCGCGAAGAGCCCGAAGAGGTGGTGCCACCCGACGACGTCGTCCGGCTCGACCGGCGCCCAGTCGAGGTCCCAGGCGAAGCCGAGCAGACCCGGCGTATTCGCGTGGTAGTTCGTGACGAGGTCGCGCGAGGCGTCAGAGATGCCGGGGATCGGCAGCCCCAGGAGACCGTGGCCGACCGGATAGACCGGATCACCGGTCGCGACGAGGCTCCGGATCGCGAAGGGAAAGAAGGCGAGGACGACCGGGAAAGCGAGGGCGACCGCGGCGCGTCCCCGCTCCTTCCGCGGGCGTATGAAGAGCGCGGCGACCGCGATGCCGAAGGCTGCTGGAGCCACCGAGACCTTGGTCGCGAATGCAGCGCCGAGAGCGATGCCGATCGCGGCGGCCGGGCTACGACGAACGAGCAGGAGCGTCGCCACCGCGACATGGAAGAGCGCGATGTGGTCGATGAACGCCGCCGGGGCCGGGCTGATCGCGAGCGGAGTCACCGCGAAGAGGAAGGGGGCGAGGAGCGCCGCGCTCCGGCTGGAGCGCCCCGAGTGCGTCAGGAGCGCGAGGACCCCGAGGGACGACAGGAAGAAACCGGCATGGAGGAACTTGGCGGTCTCGCCCCCCGACAGTCGGAGTGCGAGCATGTACATCATCTCGGCGCCCTGCGGATAGCTGCCAGCAATGTCCCATTCGTACCGGAAGACGTGTCCGGTCAGGAGGAAGAGCTTCGGGAGGGCGACGTGGTACCTCAGGCCGTCCGAGTCGACGAGGGGAAGGAGGAGCGCCGGGGCGAGAAGGAGAACCGGAACCGAGAGGAGGAGCGCCGAGAAGGGGCTCGCCTTCACGAGCGCGGCCAGGAGGCGCGCCACGCGGCAGAGGTCCGCCGCCCAGGGCCGGAGAGAGCGGAGCGAGAAGAGGACGAGGAGCGCGAAGACCGGAAGGACGGTCCAGGTGCCGAGCACCGAGCCCGAGACGAAGGTCAGCCAGCCGGTGAGGAGGGCTCCCGCGGAGAGTGAAAGTGGGAGGGTGAGACGCGCGGAGGCGGGACGAAGGCGCGCAGGGAGCGCCGCGTAGCCGATGAGCGAGAAGAGGAGAAGAAGCGCCGCCGCGGCGGACGCGTGTGCAGCCGCGGTGGCGGCGATTCCGGGGAACTCCGCGCTCAAGCTCGTCCGCCTCCCGTCGTCAGTATCGCGTATTCGGCGGACGCGGATTCCGGGGCGGTCCGCCCGGCGGACCGCGATACCGGTCGCCGGCGCGCGCCTATCCGAGCTTCTTCTTCGGCTGCTTGTCCTGCTTCGCCTTGTCCATCTGCTGGTGCTTGGCGGAGTTCTGTTTCTGACCCTTTTCCTTGTCCTTCTTGCCGCCCTTGTCTCCCATCGTGTCCCTCCGTTTCGCGCCGTCTCGCACCGTTCCGGGGCTGCGGTGCAGCAGCAGCGTCGGACCCATCTTCGCACCGTCTCGCATGCAGGCGACCGACCGTCGACCGGCAGGCCCGATGCTACGATCTCGCCTACCGGGAAAAGCTGTACGGGGATGGAGGGGCCGATGCGTTTCTCTCTCGATTCTCGTCTTCGTTCTCCTTTTGGGCGCTGCGGGATCCCAAGCGGGTGAGTCCGTCTACGTCCTGGATCGGGAGGCCCGGAGCGTCACGGCCCTGGACGGCGACTCCCTCGCCTCCGGGGCCTCGGCTGCGCTCCCGTTTCCGCCCGACACCGGTGTCGTGCTGTCCGGTGGCAAACGCCTTCTCGTCCTCTCCTGGGGGAACGGCAAGGAGAAGGGTGACGTCTTCGTGCCGAGCGGCCCCGGCGCCGCCGCCCTTCTCGAGAGCGGAAAGCTGACGGAGATCGCACGCTCGGAGCTCGGGTGGGGCCGCGGTTTCCTCTTCCGCTCCCCCGACGGGCAGGCTGCCGGGCTCTTCTTCCCGGGCTCGGAGGCGGGGAAGAGCGAGCCGGCGCACGCCGGCGAGCTCGCCGTCGTGGACGCCGCGAAGGGGACGATCCGCCGGGTCCAGTTCTCCCGAGCAGCTTCCGACGCCGTATCGCTCGGCGACGGGAAGGCCGTCGTCCTTCTCCCGAGGGGCGATGTCGCGGGCGGATCCGCCGAGCTGCTCTTCGTCGACCTCGCCACGGGAGGCACGGAGCCGACGGCGATCTCCGGAAATGCGAAGGCGCTGCTGCTCGCTCCGTCGGGCCGGACGATCTGGATCCAGGACCCCGGCCCGGGCAAGTCGAGCCCCGGACGGATGCTCGAGTTCTCCGTCGCCGAGAGGAAAGTCGTCGCGGAGCACGCGGTCGGAGCCTCGGCCCGCGCGCTCGGTTTCGACCGCCGGGAACGGCTTCTCGCCTGGTCCGCGAAGGCCGGGGCCGTCAAGGAACCCTCGCTCTTCGCTTTCGCGCCGGGCGCTGCCCCGACCGTCCTCGCCGGGATCCGGGGAGCCGAGAGCTTCCGCTACACGACGGACGGGGCCGAGCTCTGGCTCGCCGGCGGAGGAGAGGTCGCCAGGATCGCTCTCGGCGAAACGCCCTCGGTGGCGGGGATGACCCGGATCAACGGGGACGTCTTCGGCTTCGACGTCACGGCCGACGGGAATCGCGTCCTGTCGGGGCACCCCGACGGCACCATCTGCTGCCGGGTCGTCGTCGCCGACGTGCCGAGCGGAAAGAAGCTCGACTCGTTCTGGACGGGCAGCTACGGCCGCCGCCTGGGGAAGACGCTGCCGAGCGCCCTGTTCTCGTTCGCCTCCTACGTCGGCGCGGAACGGACGGCACGCGCGACGGGGCAGCGCTCCTTCACGTGGACGCTCTACTCGCCCTCGAGCGGTGTGCCGCAGCACGGCGCCGTCTTCCTTCGCCGGGACGGCGCCGTGGGATACGTCCTGAATCCGTGTACCGACGAGGTCACGGTGATGCAGATCGAGCCGCCGAAGAAGATCGACAACCTCGACGCGGGCAAGAAGGTCAGCGAGATCGTCCGGCTCCCGGCGGGCGACCTGGTCGTGGTGCTCTCGGATTCGGGCGCCCGGGTCTTCGACATGGCGACGAACGCCGTCGTCTCGGATGCCCCGACCTCGGGCGGACCGGCCCGCATCGCCTTCTCGGCGGACCGGGACCGCTTCTGGATCTCGGGCGATGGCGCGGTCCACGTGCTCGACGGGAAGTCCGGCAAGGTCCTCTCCACGTCGAAGGCCATAAAACGGCCTTCGGAGGTCCTCGTCGCCCGCTGACGACTCGAATCGCGAGGCGTCCAGGAGGACCAGGGCCCGGAATCGCGGCCGCGGCGGAGAGCCGCCCCACGCGACCCCGCTATCCGCCCCCGCGCAGGAATGCGCCATGGAAGCGACGCATGAAGACCTCTCCTTCCGCCTCGGAGCATTCCTCGAGGGCGATCTCGACGAGGTGACGGGGAACGACGACGCTGCCGAGCCGGCGATCCTCCAGCGGTACGAGACGGATCGTCCCGCGACGACCGTTCTCGCTCCATCGGACCGTGTCGCCGTCCACTTCGCAGACAGGCACCGCCGCCGGCAGGAGCCGGAAGAACTCCTCCCGGAGGAGGCTCATCTCCAGGCTTCTGCGGAAGGCCACTCAGCCGCCGGCGACGGGAGGCCAGATGGCGAGGGCCTGGTCTTCCGACAGGACGCGCGTCGCGCGATCCTGCGGGGCGACCCACGCGCCGTCGACGAGGACGAGGAAGCACTGCGCCTCGGGGATCCCCTCGCGCCGGATCACGTCGAGGACCGTGGCGCCCTCCTCGACCTCCAGCTCGACGCGGTGCCGGGCGCGCGCCTCGGGCGGGAGGCGCTCGGTGAGCGACGCGAAGAGCTTGAGGGCGATCCTCATCCCGCCCCGCAGGCCGGCACGGCCGTCTCCACGTACGCCTGCATGACGCGCGCGGGGTCGTCCATCAGCCTCCGCTTCCAGGCTCCGAGCCGGCGGCGACCCTCGATGAGGCCCCGGAACGCGCCGACGTGGTCGCCGAAGCCGACGCAGTTGGCCCCGACGAGGCGATCGCCGTCGAACTGCAGGTTCAGGTAGCGGAACCGGGACTCGTCCAGGACCTCCGTCGACTCCCCGCCCGGCACGCCCTGCCACTCTCCGAAGGAAGAAGCGGCGAGGCCGAGCGTCGTCAGGACGTTGAAGACGAAGCTCCCCTTGAAGCGTGTCGGATGCCCGGCCATGTTGAGGGCCGCGGTCCGGCCCTGCTCCGCGGCGTTGGGCTGGATGGCGTTGAGCTGCCGCTTCCCGGTGACGACGTCCGGGGATTCCGCGACGTCGCCGGCCGCGTAGACGCCGGGGACGCTGCTCTGGAGGTTCGCGTCGACGACGACGCCCTGCCCGATCTCGACGCCGCTGCCCGCCAGGAACTCCAGGTTCGGGTCGACGCCGACGACGCTCAGGTAGAGATCGGCGTCGAGGCTGCGCCCCTCGCCCAGGTCCACCTTCAACGCGCCGCCGTTCGCGCTGAGGGCCAGGGGCTGGGTCCGGGTCAGGATCTTCACGCCCTTCGACTCGCACCAGCGCCGGATGAGCCCGCTCGCGGTGGGGTTCATCATCCGCCGCACCATGTAGCCGCTCCTCACGAGGATCGTCAGGTCCGCGCCGCGCGCGAGGAGCCCCTCCATGATGATGCAGCCGACGAACCCCGCCCCCATCTGCACGACGCGCGTGCCGGGACGGATGCCGGCGAGGAGGGCCCGGGCGTCCTCCAGTGTCCAGCAGGTCCTCACGCCGGGGAGGTCGATGCCGGGAATCTTCTCGCGGCTCGGCCTCGAGCCCGTCGCGACGAGGAGGCGGTCCCAGGGAAGGCCGGGCCCGTCACCGAGGTCGACGACCCGGGCGGCCGTGTCGACCGCCAGGGCCCGGCCCTCGACGAGGCCGATCCGCATCCGCCCGTAGTGGTCCTGGTCCTTGCGGATGAAGGTCCCCGCTTCGTCGATGTCCCCCTTCAGGAGGTACGGGATCGCCATGCGGGCGTACGGCGGCTCCCCCTCGCCGCAGAGAACGGTGATCTCCGCGGCGGGGTCGGCCTTGCGCAGGGTCTCCGCCGCGATCACGCCGGCGGGACCGCTTCCGATGATGACGTGCCTCATCCGGGACCTTCGTCGTTCAGACGCCGAGGCGCGCGCGCGTCCCCGCCGTCGGGACGCCCTCGGCCGTCCAGCCCCGGACCTCGTAATACTCCGGCAGCATCACGTCGAGCTTCGAGACGGCCCCCTTCTGCGGGCCGGTCTTCGCCTCTTCCTTCATCAGGCGCGGCGGCAGGCAGTCGTCCTTCTTCGTGAGCCCGGCCGCGAGGTTGAACTCGCGCTCCATGTTCCAGATCCGCTCGCCGACGAGGAGCAGCCGCTCGGGGGACCAGTCCCCCTCGCAAGCGGCCTGGATCTGCGGCTGAATGTCTGCCAGACCCCAGGCGAACGTCGTGAAGAGACAGATGCCCGCGGAATCCACCACGGCGGTCAGGTCCTGGAAGGCCTTCAGCATGGCGGCCTTTCCCTCGGTGGCCTGCGGGTCCATCTTCACCGGGATGCCGAGCACCTCGGGCGAGACCATGTAGCCGCGCAGGTGGCAGGCGCCCCGGTTGCTCGTGGCGTAGGCGAGGCCCATCCCCTGCAGGCCCCGGCCGTCGTACGCCGGGAACTCCTGCCCCTTGACGGTCATCGAGAGGTCGGGCCGGCCGTACTTCGCGCAGAGGCGCCTGCTGCCCATCCCGATTTCCTTCCCGAAGCCCTCGCCCCGGGCCGTCAGCTCCGCGAGCTTCACCATCGCTTCCGTGGAGCCGAACGGGAGCTCGAAGCCCACCTCGTCTTTCGTCAGGATGCCGAGGTCGTAGAGCTCCATCGCGGCGCCGACCGTCGCGCCGAACGAGATCGGGTCGAAGCCGTGCTCGTTGCAGAGGAAGTTGGCGTAGGTGAGGGCCTCGAGGTCGTTCACTCCGTTCGCGGCGCCGAGCGCCCAGGCGGCCTCGTACTCCACGCCACCGGAGGCGCCCTGGTACTGCGGCTTGTCCTTCACGGTGAAGTGGCCGGGATCCATCCGCGAGATGCGGCCGCAGGCGATGGTGCAACCGAAGCAGGCGCCGTTCGTCACGAGGTTCGCCTTGCCGTCCGTGGGGCGCTTCCGATGCATCGCCTCGCCGGAGATGTCGCCGGCCCCCTCGAACTGGATGTCGCGGTGGTTGCGGGTCGGGAGCGCTCCCAGCTCGTTGATGACGTTCATCAGGACCTGGGTGCCGTAGGTGGGGAGCCCCTGCCCCGTCACGCCGTTCGCCGCGAGGACCTTCTTCGCGGCCTCCGTCGCCGCGAGGAACGCCTTCGGGTTCGCGAGGGGATAGGAGTCGGTGCGGGTGCCGCGGACGGCGACGGCCTTGAGGTTCTTCGATCCCATGACCGCACCGACGCCGGACCGCCCGGCGGCCCGGTGGAGGTCGTTCACGATGCCGGCGTAGAGGACGCCGATCTCGCCCGCCCGGCCGATGGCCGCCACGCGGATCTGCGGGTCCTGGTGGACCTTCTTGATCTCCTCCTCGGTCTCCCAGACGGTCTTGCCCCAGAGGGAGCCGGCGTCCACGAGCTCGGCCTTCCCGTCGATGAGGAGGAGGTACACCGGCTTCGGCGAGGCGCCCTCGAAGATGAGCATGTCCCAGCCCGCGAACTTCAGCTCGGCGCCGAAATAGCCGCCGGAGTTGGAGCAGGCGATGGCGCCGGTGAGGGGGCCTTTCGTCACGACGGAGTAGCGGCCCCCGGTCGAGGCCATCGTCCCCGTGAGCGGCCCGGTGACGAAGATCAGCTCGTTCTCGGGGGCGAACGGGTCGACCTTCGGGTCGACCTCGCTGACGAAGTACTTCGTGGCGAGGCCCCGCTGGCCCAGGTAGTCCTGGGCCCAGGTCATGTTCAGGGGCTCGGGGGTGCAGGTGCCGGCGGAGAGGTTCACGCGGAGGACGTTCCGGGTCCAGGCCATGTCCGTCTCTCCTTACGCCGTCGCCGCGGTCGTGTCGGTCTTGCCGGCCCAGGCGCGCATCTTCCCGAGGCCGGTCCAGTCCGCGTCCACGTAGGTGATGGCGCCCGTCGGGCAGGCCTTCGCGCAGGCCGGGTCGCCGTCGCAGAGGTCGCACTTCTGCACCTTGCCCGTCTGGGCCACGTAGTTGATCGTCCCGAACGGGCAGGCGATCGTGCAGACCTTGCAGCCGACGCAGGTGGGCTCCAGGACGATCTTCGCGCCCGTCACCGGGTCGAGCTTGATGGCGTCCACCGGGCAGGCGATCAGGCACCAGGCCTCGTCGCACTGCGTGCAGGTGTACGGGACGAAGCGCCCCTCGTGGTGGAAGGTGAACACCTTGATGCGGGACTTCGCGATGGTGAAGGTCTCGTACTTCTCCCACGCGCACGCCATCTCGCACTGCAGGCACCCGGTGCACTTGTTCGGATCGAGGTGGAGGGATTTCTGCATCGAGAGCACCTCCTCGTCGGCCCTGTCGCGGGCCGACGAGGAGAAATGATAGTGCGGACGACGGCCGGCGAATGACCTTTTTCGAGGCGACTCAGCCCGCCATCTTCTTCAGCATGTGGTCGATGACCTCGCTGTGCTCCCGCTGCGGGCTGAAGAGGATGACTTCGGCGTCCGCGCCGACCTTCACGGTGTGTCCGGGCGGCCAGTAGAAGAGGTCGCCGTCCCCGGGGGATTCCTGCGTGCCGTCGGCGAACGTGACGGTGAGCTGGCCCTTCTGGACATAGCCCCAGTGGGGAGCGTGGCACAGGTCGCCCTCGAGCCCCTGGAGGAGCGGTGCGATGTCCGTACCGGCGCCGAGCGAGAAGTACTCGCCGCTGATCGCGCCGTACCCCGTCGCGTCGCCGAAGTCCGTCTTCTGTCTGGCGACGGCGCCCGGGACGTCGATCCGAACCGGAATGTCTCGCCTGGCGATTCTCATGGTGTCGTTCTCCTTTGGCGTCGTGAGCGTTGAGCCTTGGGTCGGTTTCGTATTCGGCACCGGGGGCGGGCAGGACCGCCGCTTACGGGGCCCTCATTCCACCGGGCTGAGGCCCAGCGCCACCCTCCCGGTGAACGTGGTCTGCCTGGCGCGCGGGAGCGGGTGGAAGAGGCAGCCGTGGACGTCGCGATAGAGCCGCTCGAGGGCGGAGCTCCGGGTGTAGCCGACACCGCCCGCGACCTCGATCGCGAGACGCACCGTCTCGATCAGGGCGCCGGTCGCCACCGTCTTGCGGGCGAGGGTGCGGCTCGCGAGCTCGTCGGTGTTGGGAAACCTGAGGTCGTCGGCGTCCAGGTAGGCCGCCGCGATGGCGTCGGCCGCGGTCGTGTGGGCGTTGATCATCTCGCCGAGCAGCTGGAACGTGTGGGGCGCGGGACGGCCCGCCACGGCGTCGCGCGCCAGCTCGGCCGCGGTATCGGCGATCCCGAGGTAGGCCGACAGGATGAGAGGCATCGCCGCGCCGATGACGACGTTCCAGACCGGGTGCCACTGGTCGGCAGGCCGGATCAGCGACACCGCGGCGTCGGGGACGAAGACCTCGTCGAGCACCACGGTGTGGGAGCCGGTGGCGCGAAGGCCCAGCGTGTCCCACGTCCGTTCGATGCGAACACCCTCGGCGCCGAACGGCATCGAGCAGTGCAGCACCTTCGGACCGCCGGGGGCGTCGTCCCACCGGATGCTCGTCACGAGCACGTGTCCGGCCTCGCACCCGCTCGCCGGAGACTTTCGGGCGCTCACCCGGTACCCGCCGTCCACCCGCCGGGCGCTGCCACTCGAAGCGACCCAGTCCGAGGCTCCCGTGCTGATCAGGACGGCCCGGTCGTCGACGAGCTTGCGGAACAACGCGGAGGCGTCCATCCCGTGGCGATGCCGCCAGACCTGCGCGGCGACGAGGTGACTGTGCATCGAGAACGCGACGGCCGTCGAGGGGTCGCGCCGTCCGAGCTCGCGCAGGAGCTCGCCCGCCTCGGCGTGCGACGCACCGCCGCCGCCGAGCTCGAGCGGCACGAGGGCGCTCGTCGCTCCCGCCTTTCGAAGGCTCTCGAACGCCTCGAGGGAGATCACGCCGCTGCGGTCGCGTTCGGCGGCAGAGGGCCCGAGCGTGTTGCCGATCTCACGGGCGACCCGGGCCCAGTCGGTTCTCGTTTCCGTCGCGGTGGGACTGGCGGCTGTCGTCATGACTTGAAGGTTGGCATCGGCCGCTGCGGGAAAACAGTACAAAAACAGGACCCACCCGGTCCAGAATCTGGACCGACGGGCCCCGCCCCACGAGGTGCCGAAGTGACCGAACGAAAGACCAGCTACGGCCAGTACTGCCCGATCTCGCGGGCGCTCGACCTTCTCGGCGAGCGGTGGACCCTTCTGATCGTGCGCGACATGCTGGTCGGCACGACCCGGTTCAACGAGCTCGCCCGAGGGTTGCCCGGTCTCTCGCGGAGCCTCCTGACGCGGAGGCTCCGACAGCTCGAGCGGGCGGGCCTCGTCGAACGGGTCCGGACCGAGTACCTCCTCACCGGGTCCGGGCGCGAGCTCGAGCCGATCGTCTTCGGGATCGGCGCGTGGGGCGCGCGCTGGACCTTCGGTGATCCCGAGACCGCCGAGCTCGACGCCGAGCTTCTCGTCTGGTGGATGCACACCCGCCTCGACACCTCCGGGTTCCCCGGCCGGCGGAAGGTCTTCCACGTGCGGTTCAACGACGACCGCAGGCGTTTCTGGATCGTGATCGAGGCGGGCTCTCCCTCAGTGTGCACGACCGATCCCGGCTTCGAGGTCGACGTCACCATCAGCTCCGACGTCGGAACGCTCTACCAGGTCTGGCTGGGTCGCCTGCCTTTGAATGACGCGCTCCGCTCCGGCCGGCTCCAGTTCGCCGGACCGGGCGCGCTCACCCGGCGGATGCCGACCGTGCTCCGGCTCAGCCCCGTCGCAGGCGCCGTGAGCTCGGCACGGGCCGCAATGCCCGGCGGGCCGGATCCGGGCTGAATCCCGAGGCTCGAACCACGGATCAAGGTCCACGACGGGGCGGGTGGCGTCGGCCCTTCCGGGTGGGTTTGACTCCGCTCGGCGCGCTGCCGGAGACTGCCCGCGAGGTCGCACGGCATGAGTCACGAAACGGGTCTCCGATACACGGCCGGAGAGGCGCTCGCGCGCCTCGCGGATGGCAACGCGCGCTTCGTCCGGGGAGAGGCGCGCTTCCCTACCGTGCAGAAGGAGGTCCTCGCCGCGCTCGCGAAGGGTCAGCAGCCCTACGCGACGATCCTCGGCTGCAGCGACTCGCGGGTCCCCCCCGAGCTCGTCTTCGACGCCGGCTTCGGAGAGCTCTTCATCATCCGGCTCGCGGGAAACGTCCTCTCGCCCGAGGTGGCCGGCACGATGCAGTACGCGGGGACCCACCTGAAGACGCCGCTGTTCGTCGTCCTCGGCCACGAAGGTTGCGGCGCCATCCACGCCGCGCTGCAGGCGAAGTTCCACGGCGCGCGCGATCGCAGCCGGATCGAGGAGCTCCTGCAGAACATCCTGCCGGCGCTGGACGCCATCGACCCCGAGGCTCCGCTGGACGAGCAGATGCACGCCGCCGTGGAAGCGAACGTGCGGTGGACCCTTCGCCGGATCCGCGCGATGCCCGAGGCGCAGGTGCGGGAGGCCGAGGGGATCATGAAGCTCGTCGGCGCGATCCTGAGCCTCTCGACCGGCGTGGTCCAGTTCCTGGACGAGTAGGCGAGGACCTTCCATGAAATGTCCCACACCCGCCGCGACGATCCTCACGCTCGCGGCCCTCGCGCTTCTCGCGCCGCGCGCGGACGCTGGCAACGACGCCCTCCGGACTCTCGACGACGCGAGCCTCCGGGCAGCGGCGGCCGCGACCTTCCCGGAATACCTCGAGCTCCTCTCGCTTCCGAACGACTCGGCCGTCGCCGCCGACATCCAGCGGAACGCGGCGTGGCTCGAGGCGGCGTTCGCGCGGCGTGGCTTCCGGACCCGGCTCCTTCCGAACGGCGGAAAGCCGCTCGTCCTCGCAGAGCACTCCGGAAACCGGGGAGGGCGGCGGACGGTCCTCTTCTACCTCCACTTCGACGGGCAGCCCGTGGTCCCGGAGCAGTGGGCGCAGAAGAACCCGTTCCGACCCGTCGTGAAGAAGCGCGGGGCGGACGGGGCGTGGCGCGAGGTCGGCACGGAGGAGCTCCTCCGGCCCGGCTTCGACCCGGACCTGCGCGTCTTCGCCCGCTCCTCGGCCGACGACAAGGGGCCGATCGCGATGCTGCTGGCCGCCTTCGACCTGCTGCGCTCCCGGAAGCTCGAGCCCCGTTTCGACGTGAAGGTCCTCCTCGACAGCGAGGAGGAGGTCGGCTCGCCCGGCATGGCCGCCGTCGTCGCCACGAACGGAGCGCTCCTGTCGGCCGACGCGCTCGTGATCCACGACGGCCCTGTCCACCCGGGCGGTCGTCCGACGATCGTCTTCGGGAACCGGGGCGACGTCCCCGTCACGCTCACCGTCTTCGGGCCGCGCACACCGCTCCACAGCGGGCACTACGGCAACTGGGTCCCGAACCCCGCGATGCGCCTCTCCGCCCTCCTGGCGAGCATGAAAGGCGACGACGGGCGGGTCGCCGTGGCCGGCTGGTACGACCGGACGAAGCTGACCGACGCGGACCGCACACTCCTCGCCGCGGTCCCCGACGACGAGGCGGCGATGCGCCGGCGGCTCGGCATCGCCGAGGCGGAGAAGGTCGGCGCGACGTACCAGGAGGCGCTCCAGTTTCCTTCCCTGAACGTGAGGGGGCTTTCGTCGGCGGCCACGGGGTCGAAGGTCGCGAACGTCCTCCCCCACCAGGCGGTGGCCGAGCTCGACCTGCGCACGACGCCGGAGGCGGACGCCGAGGTCCTCGTGGCTCTCCTTCGGACGCACGTCGAGAAGCAGGGCTGGCACCTCGTGGACGGCGAGCCGACGGACGAGGAGCGGGGACTGTTCCCCAAGCTCGCGCGGCTGACGGCGGGCCGCGCCGGGAAGGCCGCACGCCAGCCATACGACTCGACCGTCGGGCGCTGGGCCACCGCCGCGCTCGAGACCGCGTTCGCCGGAGCGGGCGGCGACGTCAGGCCCGTCCGGATCCGGATGATGGGAGGGACGGTGCCGACCCACGAGATCGTCACGCCTCTCGGCCTGCCGTTCGTCATCGTCCCGCTCGTCAACGCCGACAACAACCAGCACTCTTTCGACGAGAACCTCCGGATGGGCAACTTCGTCAGCGGGATGCGGGCGACCCTGGGGCTCCTCCTGACGGACTACGGAGACTGAGCCGAGGCCTTGCATGAGGGCCCGGGTCCAGGTTCCACCATGGGAAGGTCCTGACCCACCGTAAAGGGTCAGGGCCGGACCCCCAGCCTTCGGAAACCGCACGCAATCGTTGCAGACGAAGCACTTGGCAAAACCGCGCGAGCGGTTCAATTCTTGCGTCTTGAACCTCGGGGAGAGCGTGAGCTTGCGCATCGATTCCCGCCCGAGACGGTCCGAAGCGACGCCAGCCAAGCGGTCCCACCCGGAAACAACCCGCCCAGGTTCTGAGATCCGGTCCAATTGTGCAGGGGGAGTGAAATGAAGCGCTTCAATTCCGGCTCGACCCTCGTCTTCTGCGTCCTGGGCGTCGCCTTCGCGGCCGCCCTCCTGGCCGGCTCCGCGATCGCCGCGCGGCCCGACGGCGAGCGCCCCCGGAGGGAGCCTGACGACCCGCAGAGAGTTGTCGGCGTCCTCCGCGACCAGGTCGAGTGGTGGGCCCGCGAGCCGAACCCCGTCGCTCTTGCCGGGGAGTTCGCCATCGACGTGGAGACGCTGGAGAGCCCGGAGGCCGGCGTCGACTGGCAGCTCGTCCTGACGACCCTGGATCGCGAGGTCGTGACCTCGTGGACCGGCACCACGGAGCTCCGCAACGGGCACGGCATCGCGCTCGTGAACTTCGAGGGCCGCGACGCGGATCTCCGTCCGCTTCCCGCCGGCACCTACGTCTACCGCTTCGAGGCCGAAGGCTACGAGGGCTCGGGCGGCTTCCTGAAGGTGTGGGCCTCCGACGAGGTTCCCGAGACGCAGGTGCCGGACGAGGCCGGGCACGTCTTCACCCCCCTGAGCCCGACGATCCCGTGGAACTTCTACTACGGGAGCCACCACAACCACACCACCTACTCCGACGGCGGCATCCCGGTCGCCACCTGCACGGGCGGCATCGAGAGCGCCCACGCCGGGGCGGACCCCGCGGCGGCCTACGCCTACGCGAAGGCCACCGGCGGGCTCGATTTCCTCTCGATCCTCGACCACAACCACATCTTCGACACCGCGTGCGGCACCGGCTGCACGACGGCGCAGATCCGGGCCCGTTACCAGGCGGGCCTGACGGCGGCGGCGAACGCCTCGAGCTCCACCTTCGTGGGAATCTTCGGGCAGGAGTGGGGGGTCATCTCCAACGGCGGCCACGTCGCCCTCTACGAATACAACAAGCTCTTCGGCTGGGACGCCTTCTCCGACGTCATCACGACGAAGTCCGACTACCCGGCCCTCTGGAACACGCTCGCGAACGCCGCCTACCAGGGCCCCAACGGATCGATGGCCGGCTTCTGCCACCCGGGCTCCTCCGACTTCGGCTCCTTCGCCCAGAATGCGAACGGCCTGGCGAACGTCCGGGCGATCGCCGTCATCTCCGGTCCCGCCTTCTCGAAGCTCGAGACCTTCGCGGACGAAGGGAGCCGCTACGCGGGACCCAAGGCCGGGACCGACCGGTACCAGTACGTTCTCCAGAGGGGCTGGAAGGTCGGCCCCGAAGCCCACGGCGACAATCACTGCTTCAACTTCGGGACCTCCACCCGCAACCGGACGGTCCTCCTCGCGACGTCGCTGAGCAAGGCGAGCGCGATGGACGCGATGCTGAACCGGCGCTTCTACACGACCTCCGACAAGAACGCGCAGATGTTCTTCGGAACGGCGGACCTGACGAAGGTCATGGGCCAGACGTTCACGTCGGCCTCCGCGACGCTCGACCTCCTCGCCTGGATCAGCGACCCCGACGGCTCGGCCGTCTCCACGGTGACGCTCTACACGGGCAATCCCGCCGCCGGCACAGGCTCCCCGACGTCCGCGGCGATGACGAACGCCGGGGGCGGCTCCTACACGGCCACCGTCACCGTCCCCGCGACCGGCTCTGCTTACTACTACGTCTACGCGACGCTCGCCAACGGCGGCGAGCTCTTCTCCTCGCCGGTCTGGGTGAGCCGGGGCTCCTGCTCCGACACGACCCTCCCCACGGCCTCCATCACGGCCCCGGCAGCGGGCACCGTGACCGGAACCGTCAACGTCACCGCCAGCGGTTCCGACAACGTCGGCGTCACCGGGATGACCTCGCGATCGACGGGGCTACGGTGGCAACGTCCACGTCCGGCTCCATCTCCTATTCCTGGAACACCACCGGTCTCACCGCCGGCTCCTCCCACACGATCACCGCGACCGCCACCGACGCCTGCGGAAACGTAAGCGCCCTGGCGAGCCGGAGCGTGACCGTCGCCGGCGCCGCGACTTTCTCGATCTCCGGCAGCGCGGGTACGTCGGGTGCGACGGTCACGGCGGGCAGCTTCTCGGCCACGAGCGACGCATCCAGCAACTACACGCTCGCGGGCCTCGCCGCCGGCACGTACACGGTGACTCCCGCCAAGAGCGGCTGCACGTTCAGCCCGGCCAGCCAGTCCGTGACGATCGGCACCGCCAACGTCACCGGCAAGAACTTCACCGCCTCCTGCCCGACTGGCGACGTCGCCCTGACGAGCGGCGTCGCGGTGACAGGCCAGAGCGTGGCCGCGAGCGCCTGGAAGTACTACTCCATCGCAGTTCCGTCCGGCGCCACGAACCTGACCCTGGCGACGACGAGCGCCACCGGCGACGTCGACATCTACACGCAGTCGGGCGCCAAGCCCACCTCGTCCTCTTACGTCTGCCGTCCGTACGGTTCGACCGGCAACGAATCGTGCTCCGCGACGAACCCGGCCGCGGGCACCTGGTGGCTCGGCGTCTATGGTTACGCGGCGGGCAGCTTCACCGTGACCGGCACCTACACTCTCGGCGGGACGACCTATTCGATCTCCGGGAGCGCCGGAACCGCGAGCGCGACCGTGACGGCCGGGACGAAGTCCGCGACGTCCGACGCGAGCAACAACTACGCGATCACCGGCCTCGCCGCCGGAACGTACACGGTGACCCCGACGAAGAGCGGCTGCACCTTCAGCCCGGCGAGCGCGTCCGTCACCATCACCACGGCCAGCGTCACGGGGAAGAACTTCACGGCGACCTGCGGCGGCGGCGCCGTCACGCTCTTCACGGACGGGTTCGAGAGCGCGGGCTGGTCGTTCGCGAACGTCTCCGGCACGACGGGCTACTGGACGCTCGCCGCCTCCGGGACGCACCCGAGCGCCTCGCCCCACGGAGGCACCAAGCTCGCCGCGTTCAACTCCTACACGGCGGCCGCCGGCGTCCAGAAGCGGATGTACCGCACCGCGGGCTTCTCGGTGGCGAGCAGCTACTCCACGGTCTCCCTGAAGTTCTGGATGTACCACGACACCGGCTACTCCACGAACGCCGACCAGGTCCAGGCGCAGGTCTCCACGAACGGAACGACCTGGACGAACGTCGGCTCGGCGATCTCCCGGTACAGCGCAACCGCCGGCTGGACGCAGGCGACCATCGACCTGTCGGCTTACAAGGGGCAGACGGTCTATCTCGCCTTCGTCGGCATCAGCGCCTACGGAAACGACGTGTACCTCGACGACGTGACCGTCACGGGCCAGTAGAGCCGGGCTCCTTCCGGAACCCAGGACGCGGGACGCCTCCGGGCGCCCCGCGTCCCTATTGGACCGTTTCCTGGAGCTCGGCCCGGGCGTCCACGGGGACGAAGCGACTCGCGAACAGCGTGTAGAGGGTCGGAAGCACGAGGAGCGTGAGCATCGTCGAGGTGATGAGCCCGCCCATGACGACGACGGCGAGCGGCTTCTGGATGTCCGCGCCCGAGCCTGTCGCATAGAGCATGGGGAGGTGACCGATGAAGCTCGTCAGTGCGGTCATCACGAGCGGGCGGAACCGGACCTCGCAGCCCTTCGTCACCGTGTCGGCGACGGACTCCCCCTGTTCGCGGAGCTGACGGAAGAACGCGACGAGGACGACGCCGTTCTGCACCGCGATACCCAGCAGGACGATGAAGGCCACCGCCGCCGAGACCGAGACGGGCATCCGGAAGGCGATGACGGCGATCACCCCGCCGACGAGCGCGAACGGGAGGTTGAGCAGAACCAGCAGGGAGCTCCAGACCGACCCGAGCGCCAGGTAGAGCAGGACCACGATGAGGACGAGCGCGACGGGCACGACGATCGCGAGCTGCCGCATCGCGCGCTGCTGGTTCTCGAACTGGCCGCCGTACTCCACGTAGTAGCCGGATGGCAGCTGCTTCACGAAGGGCGCCATCCGCTTCCGGGCCTCGGCGACGAAGCCGCCCAGGTCGCGGCCCCGGATGTTGGCCTCGGCGACGACCCGTCTCATGCCGTTCTCGCGACTCACCTGCGCGGGTGCCTCGACGACGTCGAACCGGGCGAGCTGCCCGAGCGGCACCCGCTCCCCTCCCGGCGCCGGCACGAGCAGCCGCTCGAGCGCGGGGATGTCGGTGCGGGCCGATTCCGGGAATCGAACGACGACGGCGAAGCGGCGCTGCTCCTCGATCAACGTCGTCGCGCGCCTCCCGGCGACCGCCGTCTCGATGGTGGCGTTGACCTCCGCGATCTTGATGCCGTGGCGGGCCAGGGCCTCGCGATCGATGACGACGTCGAGCTGCGCCATGCCGGAGACCTGCTCGATCTTCACGTCCCGGGCGCCCTCGATCCCCATCAGCTCGGCGGCGGCACGGTCTGCGAAGGTCTTGAGGACCTCGAGGTCGGGGCCGAAAACCTTGACCGCCAGGTCGCTCTTGACGCCGGAGATGAGCTCGTTCACGCGCAGCGCGATCGGTTGCGAGAACGAGAAGCGCAGTCCCGGGATCTCGGAGAGGTCCTTCTGGATCGCCTCGACGAGCTCGACCTTGTCCCTGCCCGTGCCCCACTTCCTGCGGGGCTTCAGCATGATGAAGACGTCGGTCTGCTCGGGCCCCATGGGGTCTTCCGAGATCTCCGCCCGTCCGGTCTTGCTGACCACGGTCTCGACTTCGGGGAACCTGAGCAGGCGCTTCTCCATGAACCGCGCGACCTTGACCGAGCCCTCGAGCGAGGCGTTCGGGAGCCGGACGACGTTGACGGCGATGGAGCCCTCGTCGAGGGGTGGCATGAACTCGGTTCCCATGAGCGGAAGCAGGGCGAGAGACACCACGAGGACCCCGACCGAGATTCCGAGGGTGACCGCCGGACGGCGCACCGCCTGCCCGAGGAGCCGTGAATATCCCTGGCGGAGGCGCCGGATGAAGCCGAACTCCCTCTCGGGGACCTGCTGCAGGAAGATCTCGGAGAGGACGGGAACGACCGTGAACGCGACCACGAGGGAGATCAGGAGGGCGATGAGCATCGTCGCCGCGAGCGGCGCGAACATCTTCCCCTCGACCCCCTGGAGCGTGAAGAGCGGCACCAGGATGATCGCGATGATGATCACCGAGAACGCCACCGGCCTCGCGACCTCCACCAGCGCCTCGGCGACGATCCGCCGCTTGTGCTCCTTCTCCGTCCTGCGCGCGAGGTGTCGTCGGATGTTCTCGACGACCACGATGGAGGCGTCGACCACCATCCCGACGGAGAACGCGAGGCCGCCCAGGCTCATGAGGTTCGAGGAGATCCCGGTCGAGCCCATCACGATGAAGCTGACGAGGAAGGTGAGGGGGAGCGAGAAGACGACGATGAGCGCCGTACGGAACTCGGCGACGAACAGGAAGAGGATGAGGATGACGAAGATGCCGCCCTCGAGAAGGGCGTCGACCACGGTCTTGATGCACGCCTCGATGAGCGAGGTCCGGTCGTAGAAGACGTCGAGCCGGACGCCCGGCGGCAGGGTGCTCCGCACCTTCTCGATCGAGGCCTTGACGCGGCTCACGACGTCCTGCGAGTTCGCGCCCTTGAGCATGATGATCATGCCCGCCACGACCTCGCCCTTCCCGTCGCGCGAGACCGCGCCCTGCCTGGGCTCGGCGCCGATGACGACGTCGGCGACGTCCCGCACGTAGACCGGGGCGCCGCCGACGGCCTTGAGGACGGTGCGCTCGATATCGGGAACGTCCTTCAGGAGCCCCACGCCGCGCATGTAGAGCTGCTCCCAGCCCCGCACGAGGACGCCGCCGCCCGCGTTCGCGTTCCCCTGCTCGACCGCCTCCACGACCTCGCCCACCGTCAGGTCGTACTTGAGGAGCTTCTCCGGCGAGACGAGGACCTGGTACTGCTTCACCTCGCCGCCGAAGCTGTTGACCTCGTTCACGCCGGGAATGGGTTTGAGAAGAGGCGAGACGATCCAGTCCTGGACGGTCCTCAGGTCCATCGCGCTCTTGCCGTCTCCCTCGAGGGTGTACTGGTAGATCTCCCCGAGCCCGGTCGAGAGTGGCCCCAGCTCGGGGTCGACGCCCGGGGGCAGCTGCTCGCGGGCCATGCTGAGCCGCTCGAAGACGACCTGCCTCGTCCAGTAGGTGTCGACGCCGTCCTCGAAGATGATCACGACCTGCGAGAGCCCGGCCTTCGAGAGGGACCGGACCTGCCCGACGCGGGGCAGGCCACGCATCACCTGCTCGATGGGATAGCTCACGCGCTGCTCGACGTCGACGGCGGCGAGCCCGGGGGCCTTCGACAGGATCATGACCTGCGTGTTGGTCACGTCGGGAAATGCGTCGATGGGCAGGCGCGTCCACGCGACGACGCCCAGGGCGATGAGGAGGACGGTGCCGAGGAGGACCAGGAGCCGGTTCTTCAGGAGGACCTTGACGATTTCCATGGTCCGCGCCCCCCTCAGTCCGCGCAGCCCGCGCCCATCTTCGAGCGCAGGACGTCGGACTTCATGAGGAAGGCTCCCTCGGCGACGACGTCCTGTCCCTGCTGGAGGCCCTTCGTGACTTCGACCCATCCGGCCCAGACCCGTCCGAGAGTGACGGGCCGGCGGACGTAGGTGTCGCCCCGGTGATGAACGAAGGCGAAGGAACGTCCTTCGTCCTCGAGCACGGCGTTCCGGGGGACCGCGAGCGCCTGATCGGCGCCCGGCAGGAACAGCTCGACGTTGGCGAACATGCCGGAGAGGAGGCGTCCGTCCTCGTTGTCGACCTCGATGCGGACCTTCACGGTGCGGGAGGACTCCTCCATCGCCTGAGTGACGAGGTCGACGGTCCCGGCAAACTTCTCGTCCGGGTAAGCCTTGACGGAAACAGACGCCTCGAGCCTTCGGGCCGCCTGGCCGCGAGCGACCGACGGAAGGTCCCGGTCGTAGAGGTCCGCCCAGACCCAGACCGTCGAGTTGTCGCCCACGGTGACGAGAGGCTGGTCGGTCCTGGCCGTTTCTCCCGGCACGGCATGCAGGGTCAACACCAGGCCGTCCATCGGAGAGCGAAGCACGACGCGCCCGCCAGCCGTGGCGCTGGTGAGGGCGCGGGCGTCGGCGGCGCTTGCGCCGAGGCGGGTCAGTCTTCCCAGGGCGTTCTCCGCGCGAATCTCGGCGGCTTCGAGCTCCTGCCGGGCCTGGAGGCTCTCCTTCTCGGAGGAGATGTTCTCCTTTCGCAGCTCGGACAGCCGCTCGAAGTTGCGACGGGCGAGCGTGAGCAGGCTCCGAGCCTCCAGCCAGGCCGCCTGGGCCTCCCCGACCGCAACGCTCTCGATCTCGACGAGCGGCTGTCCCTTCCTGACCTCGTCGCCCAGCGTGACGTGCGCCTTCTTGACGATCCCCTCCACCTGGGAGCTCACGTGGCCGACACGCCTCTCGTCGAAGCGCACTTCCCCCGTGAGCGTCACGGGTACGGCGACCGTCCTGCGCTCGGCTTTCACCGTCGTGACGAGTCCGCCCTCCACGAGGCTCGCGGGCGCACGCACGAAGCCCGTCTCGTAGCGACACTCGTCGCACTCGAACGTCTTCTTCTCGTGCTCGCAGGTGAGGGTGACGAGCTCCTCGACCGGCCGGTCGAGATCCGACAGCTCCGTCGGTTCGGCCCTCGCCGCGTGGCCCACGTCGACACCGCCCTCGTCCTCGACGACAGCGGTCGCTGGTGCGGGGCTGGCCTTCCCGCAGGAAGGGCCCGCGATCGGGACGATCATCGCGAGAAGGAAGCAGGGGAGCTGTCGGGTGTTCATTGGAGTTCCTCTCCGGCCAGGGCGCCGAGGCGGCTGCAGTCGAGCTGGGCCTGCGCGAGCGCAGCCAGGCAGAGACGGCGCGAGTCGAGCAGGGTTCGACGGGCGTCGATCACCGGGAGAAGGCTCGCCTCTCCCAGCTGGTAGGTTCGTTCCATGGTGGAAGCGACGGTCTCGGAGCGAGGGACGATGTCGTCCCGGAACCGCGTCGCCGTCGCGACGGACGCGCTGCAGGCCGCCTGAGCCTCGATCACGGTCGTTTCGAGCTCCAGCGCGGCGGCCTCGACATGCCTGCTGCCGGCCGCGAGCTTCGCCCGGGCCTGGGCGACGCGCCCCGAGTTCCAGTTCCAGACGGGGATGTCGATGGCGATTCCGACGCCCCAGGCCTGACGGTCCAGCTCGTCCGTGGCGAAGCCCCTCAGGGAAAACGAAGGGATGGGGGCCCTGCGCTCGGTCTTGACGTCTGCCGTCAGGGCCCGTGCGCGCGCACTCGCGATCATCAGACCGGGGTCGGCCGCGCGGGCCCGGGCGAGTGCCCCCTCGAGGTCCATGACGACCGGTAGCGCTCCCAGGTCGGCGGCCGCCGCGAGCCTCCCGCCCCGCGGCACCGCGAGCCACCGCGCGAGCGCTGCCTGTCGGGCCAGGAGCAGGGTTCGCGCGGCCTCGAGGTCGCTGGTGACCTTCTCGAGCTCGATCTCGACCAGGGGCCCCTCGACGGGGCGAACCTCCCCGGTTTCGACACGCCTCTTGACGGTCAGCGCCAGCTTCGAGGTCTGCGCCTCGAGAGTCTCGAGCACCGCCACGCGAGCCTGTTCGTAGGCCAGGTTCCAGAAGAGCGTCCGAAGCCGGAGCAGGACGTCCCGCCGGGAAGACCGACCCTCCGCGACGGCGACGTCGACCTCGGCGCCCGCCGCCTCGAGTTTCGACCCGCGTTGCGCGATCCAGCCGAACGGAATGCTCAGCGCCAGCTCACTCTCGTTGCGCGAATCGTCCCCGGCCCTCGCCCGGCCCCGGCCGAGCCCCGCTTCGAAGGTGGGGTTGGGAATCGCGCCGGTCGCGTCTACGTCTCTGCGGGCCGCCTCGACCTGCAGTCTGTCTGCCGCCAGCCGCGGGTGTGTCTCGGCGAGCCGGACGACGTCCGGCCAGGTCAGCTCGAGGACCGCCGGGGAGGCTCCTTCAGGAGAACTGGCCGGCGTGGTGACGGATTCCAGCTGGCCTGGCCCTGCAGATGCCGAGCCTGCCGCCGACAGAACGAACCCAAGGAGGCAGATGCGCCCCCAACGGGACCTTCGAACGCGAACGAAATGCACCTTCGAACTCCTGCTTTCCAGAGACGCCCTTCAAGGGCGTCGCGGTTGCGCCTTGCCCGGACCCGCGCGCATCGCACGGCGTCCCCGGCGGCCTCTCGAGAGGAGGGCCTCAGGCGCGAGGAGGGTGGAAGATGCTGTGAAGGACGCCCTTCGGACGAAGGTCGTCGTGAGCCTCGATCTCGAACAACGTCGGGGTGGGAATCCCGACAGAAGGCCCTGGAACGAAGAAGGCCAGGCCGCTGGCGTGGCCCGGGCAGCACAGGCAGAGGCAGGTCGGACCGCAGGGCTGGCCGTCCGGCCCCGGGTCGGGGCACGAGTCGGCGTCTGCCGGACCCGCATGGTTCCGTCCGGAGGAGTGCAGGATCTCGTCCGCAGTCGCCAGGCCGGAACCGACGACGAAGACGAACAGAATGGCGAGGGCGAGGTGTCGTTTCACTCGGATCGTGGCGCGAGCAGTCGCCTCGCGCGGTCAAGCATAGGAATGCCCCTCCCGCGCGTCAAGGCAGGCCATGTAGCGATGCGCCTTCGGCACGGGCGGGCCGGAGCTTCGCCGCCCAGGACGCGGCCTTGACGTCGTAGCCGCGACCCGGCTCCGTGGCCTGCCGGGCCTTGTAGAGCTCGATCAGCGCCTGGACGCACTCCCGCGTCTCCTTGTGCTTCTCGCCGCGGCTCGAGACGAAGAGGGGGTACGCCTCGAGGAGGTCCTTCTCGGCGGCGTCGAGGTTGCCGAGGGCCGTCCGGGCCCTGCCCCGCCTCGTCAGGAGCTTGGCGACCCAGCGGACATTTGCACCTGTGAATGCGTTGCGGGCCGCGGGCTCGACGCCGTCGAGGATCTTCACGGCCTCGGCGTTCCTGCCCTGGGCCTGCAACACGCCGCCCGTGTTGATCGTCGTGATGAAGGTGTTGGGATGCTCCTCGCCAAGGACGCGCCGGCACTTCTCCATCGCGTCCCGGTAGTACGTCTCCGCCTCGGCCAGCCGCCCCATCGCCTCGAGGACGACCCCGTAGTTGTTGATCGACGTGAGGGTGTCGGGGTGATCGGCGCCGCGGACGCGGCGCTTCTTCTCGAGGGTCTCGCGGAGGACGGGCTCCGCCTCGGCGAGCCGGTCCACGGCCTGCAGGAAGCGGCCGAGGTTCCCGAGCGTGGCGATGGTGTCGGGGTGCTCCTCGCCGAGGACCCGCCGGCGCGCTGCCAGCGCCTCGCGCAGGGTCCGCTCGGCCTCGGCGTACTGCCCGAGGTCCTGCAGCAGGAGGGCCAGGTTGTTCATCGCCGCAAGCGTGTTCGGGTGGTCCGCGCCGACCGCTCTCCGGTTCTTCTCGACCGCCTCGCGCTCGTAAGGCTCCGCCTCGGCGAGCTTCCCCTGGTACTGCAGGTCGTAGCCCAGGTTGTTGATCGCCACGATCGTGTCGGGGTGCTCCTCGCCGAGCACGCGCCGGAACTTCTCCAGCGCCTCGCGCAGGAACGGCTCGGCCTCGACGAACCGCCCCTGGGCGAGGAGCAGGTTCCCGAGGTTGCTGATCGCGATGACGGTCTCGGGAGCCTCCTCGCCGAGCGCCCGGCGATGCCGTCCGAGGGAGTCGCGATAGACCGCCTCGGCCTCCTCCAGCCGGCCGAGCGCCTGCAGGACGAGGGCCAGGTTGCCCTGCGTCGTCAGGGTCTCGCGGTGGTCGTCGCCGAGGACGCGCCGCATCTTCCCGAGCGCCTCGCGGCAGAGGGACTCGGCCTCGGCGTTCCGGCCCTGCAGGTGAGCACGTAGCCGAGGTTGTTCGTCGACACGAGCGTGAAGGGGTGCTGCGCGCCCAGGACGCGGCGGGACCTCTCCATCGCGTCCCTGAGGACCGGCTCGGCCTCGGCCAGCTTCCCCTGCGCGCGCAGGAGGTCGCCCCTGGCGCCGAGCGACCGGAGAGTCTCCTCGCGCTCCTCGCCCAGGACGCGCCTGCGGGTCTCGAGGGCGCGCTCCTGGAGCGGCCACGCGGCCTCGTAGAGGCCGAGCGACTTGTAGAGGTCGGCGAGGACCTGCCGGAGCTGCGCGTCGACGGCCGGCTGGTCCGCGAACCGCGCGTCGATCGCCCTCACCGCGGGCTTCAGGATCGTGAGGTCGATGAGGTTGCGGGCCGCGTCGGTGGCGTTGACGCGGCCCCACTGCCCGGAGAAGCCCGCCACCTGCACCGCACGGGCCCGCTCGGGCACTCCGGCCTGCGCGAGGGCCTTCTCGAACCCTTCCGTGACCTCCTTCGTGAGCATCCGCCCCGCCGTCGCCGGGTCGACCTGGGCGAGCATCGCCGCCTGGAAGTCGGAGACCTTCCGGAGCTCCTCGGCCCTCTTGCGGGACTCCGATTCCGCCGCCACTGCGCGGTCGCGCTGGCCGCGCGCGACCTTCGCCTGCCAGGCGAAGGCGACGGCGCCGACGACGAGCGCCGCGGCGACCGCCGACGCTGCGAGGACGCCGCCCCGGTGGCGTCTCACGAACTTGCCCACGCGATACGCCGCGCCCGGTGGCGCCGCGACCACCGGCTCGCCGCCCAGGTAGCGCTGCACGTCCATTCCCAGGGCGTTGGCCGTCGGGTAGCGCCTCTGCCGGTCCTTCTCGAGCGCCCGCATGACGATCCAGTCGAGCTCGCCGCGGACGATCGCCGACAGGCGTTTCGGGGCCGTCTGCCGTTTCGCCGCGGCGGTCGCCAGCGTGTCGGCGGAGTGGCCGAGGCGCGTCGAGGGCTTCGGCGGGTCGACCTCGCGGATGATCCGCCGTACCTCGGCCAGCCCGGCGGCCTGCAGCTCGCGCGTGCTGAACGGCGTCGACCCGGTCAGCAGCTCGTAGAGGAGGACGCCGAGGGAATAGACGTCGGTGCGGGTGTCGATGTCGAGCGAGCCCTCGGCCTGCTCCGGGCTCATGTACTCGGGGGTCCCGATCATCGCCCCGTCCACGGTGAAGAGCGTCTCTCCGGCAGGCCTGTCCGCCATCGCCTTGGCGATGCCGAAGTCGATGACCTTGGCGTGCGGCTTTCCGTCGTGGGTCGAGACGAGGACGTTCGACGGCTTGATGTCGCGGTGGATGATCCCCTTCGTGTGGGCGTGCTGGACGGCGTTGCAGACCTGGGCGAAGAGCTCGAGCCGCGCCTCGATCGACAGCCCGTTGCGGTCGCAGTACTCCGAGATCGGCGCGCCCACGACCAGGTCCATGACGAAGAAGGGGCGCCCCGTCGGCGTCGCCCCCGCGTCGATGACGCGCGCGATGTTGGGGTGATCCATCATCGCGAGGGCCTGGCGCTCCAGCTCGAAGCGCGTCACGACCTTCTGCGTGTCCATCCCGGGCTTCAGGATCTTCACCGCGACGCGCCGGACGATCGGCTCCTCCTGCTCTGCGAGGAACACCGTGCCGAAGCCGCCTTCCCCGAGCCTCTCCAGGAGCCGGTAGGGACCGAGCTGCGTGCCCGGCCCCTCGAGGAGCGGTCCCTTTCGCACGCCGCCGGTCGCCGCGAGCGTCTCGGCGGACGAGATCGGGCCCGGTGCCGAGGCGTGGTCAACGGTCGGTTCGTCCGCCTGGAGGCTCGCCTCGACGCGGGCTCTCAGCGCCTCGTCGTCGCGACAGGCCTCGTCGAGAAACTCCCTGCGGGCCGCCGGGTCGGCCAGCGCTCGCGCAGAGCGCACGATGGAATCGATCCTCTGAGACACCGTCCCTCCCGTTGTTCGGCCGGGAGGATACGACCGAAGCGCCTCTGGTCAGCGCTCCGCCCGGCTCATTGGGTCACGACGCCCGGCCCGCCGGCCGCTCGACATAGCGGCAGAGCGCCTCGACGGCCTCGTCGAGCGTCTCGTCCCGGCCGAATCGGTCCGGCGTCGCGTGGACGAGGATGACGCTGACGGTTTCGGTGACCGCGGCGAGGAGTACGGCCATCAGCGCGTGATTGCCCGGGCGGACGTCGGGCCGGGTCGACAGGATCTCCGCCAGCGTGGCGACGTGGTTGCGCTTGTAGCCGGCCAGCCCCTCGGGGACCACCGGCATCTGGCCGACCTGCTGCTCGATGGCGCGAGAGAGGCGGGGATCGGCCTCGTGCACCTCGCGCAGCAGCTCGAGGAGGCGCCGGATCCCGTCCCGGAGGGGAACGGCGGGATCCCGGAGCAGGGGAATGCAGGCGCCGATCGCCGATTCCACGGCGGCGAGATGGCGCGCGAGGAGCGCCGTCAGGACGGCGTCCTTGTTCGGGAAGTACTGGTAGAGCGACCCGACCGACACGCCCGCCCGCCGGGCGATGTGGTTCGTGCTCGTCCGCGCGTACCCCCGCGAGGAGAAGAGATCGACCGCCGCCTCGAGGATCGCCTCCACCGTCTCGCGGGCCCGGTCCTGGGTCGGGCTCTTCCGCGGGGCGAGCCTCCGGGGGAGCCGGACGCGGGGCGCGTCCTCCACGCGAATGCGAGCACCCGTTGAGGTGGTCCGGCGGCGGGCGGCGCCGGAGGGCTTCCGGCCCGCGCGAGATCCCGGCCGGGGCGGGGTCGGGTCGGTCACGAGGGCTCCTCTCGAAAGCGAGTCGACGAAGCGAGCGATCGCTCGTATCTTGAGGACATGATACCGAACGAAAGCTCACATACGGAGCCCGCCCCCTCGGGCGGTATCCACGTCTGCCCCGCCTGGGCCGGACCCCTCCTCTGCTGTCCCCTGCGCCGTCTCTTCGAGCGGCCGGAGACGCTCCTCGGCGACCACGTGAGGCCGGGGATGACCGTCCTGGAGCCGGGCTGCGGGATGGGCTACTTCACGCTGCCGATCGCGCGGATGGCGGGTCCGGCGGGCCGGGTGGTCGCCGTCGATCTCCAGCCGAAGATGATCGAAGGCCTGACCCGGCGCGCCCGTCGCGCGGGGCTCCTGGAACGGATCGAGGCCGTCGCCTGCGCCGACGGGGACCTCGGGCTCGCGGCCCGGCCGGGAGTCGTCGACCTCGCCGTGGTCATCCACGTCCTCCACGAGGTCCGCGACCGCCAGCGGTTCCTCGAGCAGCTGTACGACGCCCTCCGCCCGGGAGGCCGGCTGCTCCTCCTCGAGCCGAAGGGGCACGTCTCCCGCGAGACGCTCGACGCGGAGCTGGCCCTCTCGGAGCGGGCGGGCTTCCGCCCGGCCGGAGAGCCTCTGCACAGGCGCAGCCACGGTGCGCTGCTCGAGAAGCCCCGATAGGGCTCGTCGATGACGGTTTGGAGGAGGAATGCGAGCCCGACCACCGCTAGACTCGCTGCACGAGGTTCCCGATGAGCTCAGCACGCGTGCGTCCGCGATCCTCCTCTCGCTTGCCGCCCTCACGAGCCGGACGCTCCCCGCCGCGCCGCCCGACCCGGCGACCTTCTCCATCGCGGCGGCCGATCCGGCGACCGGCGAGGTCGGTGTGGCGGTGGCGAGCCGTTTCTTCGCCGTCGGGACGGTCGTTCCGTGGGCGAAGGCGGGCGTGGGGGCGGTGGCGACGCAGGCTTCGGCGAACACGTCGTTCGGGCCGAACGGCCTCGACCTGATCGCCCGCGGGGCCACGGCGGAGGAGGCGTTGAAGGTCCTGCTCCGGGGTGACGACGGGCGCGACCGGCGGCAGGTCGGCCTCGTGACGGCCTCGGGCGACTCCGCCACCTATTCCGGTCCCGGGTGCAACTCCTGGGCGGGCGGCCGACGCGGACCGAACTACGCGGTGCAGGGGAACATCCTGACGGGCGAGGCCGTCGTCGTCGCGATGGAGAAGTCCTTTCTCGCGAGCGCCGGAAAGCCGCTCGCCGAGCGGCTCCTGGCGGCTCTCGCCGCGGGTGACGCGGCCGGAGGGGACAGCCGCGGGCGGCAGTCGGCCGCCCTCCTCGTCTGCCGCGCGAAGGGGGGCTACAACGGCTTCACCGACCGCGCCGTCGACGTCCGCGTGGACGACCACGCCGACCCCTTCCGCGAGCTCTCGCGCCTCGTGGCGATGGGCGTCGTCAACGACTTCTGGAATCGCGGCTGGACGGCCTTCATGGAGAAGCGATTCGTCGAGGCGCTGAAGTGGCAGGAGGAGGCGACGGCGCGCGCGGAGACCCAGCCGGCGATGCTCCCCGAGGTGGTCTACGACCTCGCCGTCATCAGGCTCGCCGCGGGCGACAGGCCCGGAGCGCTCTCCGCGGCCCGCCGGGCCCTGAAGCTGAACCCTAAGCTCGACGCGCAGGCGAAGGTCGACCCCGATCTCGAGGCGATCCGGGCGGAGCTGCAGTAGATCGCGGCGGGCCGCTTCGCAAGGTCCTTCCACTCCGTGAGGGCGCCTCGCGCCTGAGGGGCCTCCGGTCCGATGAACGCCGCCGTCAGGCCCGGGGGGCCTGCAGCACGGCCCGGAAGTGATCGAGGGTCGCGACCAGCGCCGCCTCGAGGTGTGGCGTCGGCCCGGAGAACGGGTGGACGGCACCGAAGGTGTGGCCGGCGCCGTCGATGGCCGCGAGGCGGGCCCGCCCGCCGGACGCCGCGACGAGCTCCTCGGCTTCCGCGAACGGGACCGTCTCGTCTGCGGAGCCGTGGACGACGAGCCACGGAGAGGCGAAACGCCGCGCGGCCGAGAGGAGGCCGAGGCGTGAGCGATTCCCGAGGATGTCGTCGAGGAAGTCGAGACCCATCGGGAGGATCTGCCCCGTCCGCGAGTTGACGACCTCGTAGACGCCGGTCCGCCGCCACTCGGCGAGCGTCGCCTCGTCGGCGATCCGGTCGAAGTGCGAGACCGCGGCCCAGGTGGCGAGCGCCTTCACCTCCGGTCGCTCGGACGCGCCGAGGAGGGCGATGCCGCCGCCGCGGCTGTGGCCCATCAGGCCGAGCCGGGACGGGTCGAGCGAGGAATCGAGCCGCCCTGCGAGGACGGCGTCGAGGACCGTGTCGAGGTCGTCGCGCTCGATGGAGAGCGTGTTCTTCCGGAAGGCGTCGAGGTCCTCGATGTCGCCGTCCGCCACCCGAACGCCGTTTCTGGAGAAGTTGAAGTGAACGGCCGCGAGGCCCGCGGCGGCGAGGCGCTCGCCGAGCCACGGATGGAAGCCCCAGTCCTTGAAGCCCTTGAAGCCGTGGCAGACGACGACGACGGGGTGCGACCCGACTTCTTCGGGGAGTCGGAGGTCCCCGTGGATCGGCTGGCCCAGGGCGCTCTGAAGGGTGAAGCGGCGGTGGATCATCGGTCGATTCTGAACCCCGACGGCCTCGACCCGGGTCCCGGGCTCTCAGGCGATCGGCAGGAAGACGCGGAGATCGATCCCTCCCCCCGGCTCGGGGAGCGCGACGGCACCGCGGACGCCCGGGGTCAGGATGTCGAACGCGACGGGCGGGCCAGCGTCGAACGCAACCTCGGGGACGGGGAGGCGCGAGAGGTTCGTCAGGAGGAGCCCCTGCCGCGGATGGACGACGTGACACTCCTCCATCGCGCCCAGACCCTCCGCGCGGCGCAGGCGCTCGAGGGCGAGGAGCGAGCGCCGCACCGCCTCCTCGTCGACGGCGTCGACGGCGCGCCGCACCCGCGTCGCCAGGTCGCCGAGCGGCGCGTCGGCGAGCTCCCCTCGCGGGATCGACGCCGTCGCGAGGACGACCGCGTTGCCGAAGTAGGCCGGCCCGGCGGCCGGGTGGAGCCGCCGGAAGTCGACCGGACAGCTGAGGTACGTGTCGAGGGCCGGGTCGGGGTCGGCCCACTCGACGAGACACTTCTTCCAGAGCCAGGCGGCCGCCGTGTCGTTGTGCGAGAGGCGCACCGGATTTCCGGTCTGCGCCTCCTCGTGCATCGCGACGAGCTGGGCGCGGGAGAGGACGTGCCGGTCGATTCGGAGGTGCGCGCGGTCGACCTCGGGACGGGGCCCGGCCCGGAAGAGCCCGCCCGCGTCGAGGAGGCCGGGCGCCGTCGCGGGCCCGTCGACCGGCGGTACCAGCGCTTCGCGCGCGTGGGACGGCGGCGGGAACGGTTCGCCCCGAAATAGGCGCGCCCAGCTCGAGAGGAAGTAGAAGTAGCTGTAGCCGTCGGCGACGGCGTGCGAAAGGCTGACCCCGAGGACGCAGCCGTTGGGCGTCCGGGTCAGGAGGACCCGCCCGAGCGGTTCGCCCTCGCGCCCGTCGACCGGGTCCAGGAAGACCGATCGGCGTTCGGTCTCCGCGTAGCTCGTCTCCAGCTCCGCCACGCGGAACGTGCAGCCCCCCCCGTACGGCTCGAAGGCGAGCGAGGTGCTGGAGAGCCGCACGAGCCGGCTCGATACCGGCGGAAACGCCTCGAGCGTCCGGCGGAGACTCTCCTCCAGTCGCCCGCCGTCGATCGTCCCGCTGTAGGCGAAGACGAACTCGATGGGATAGGCGCCGCGGCCGGTGAAGACGTGGTCGACGGGCGAAAGGGGAACGAGCGTCATCGCCCCGCTCACCTCCCGCCCGCCGTCGCCCCCGCCACCACGACGCCCCCCTTCATCACGAAGGCAAACGTCGTCGCGAGAACGCCCACGTCGGCGAGCGGGTCCTTCCGAAACGCGACGAGGTCGGCGAGCCTTCCCTTCTCGACGCTGCCGAGGTCCTTCTCCGCGCGCAGGACCTTCGCCGCGCTCGATGTCGCCGCCTGGATCGCCTGCATCGGCGTCATCCCCGCCTCGACGAGGTAGCCGAACTCTTTCCCGTTCTCTCCGTGCGGCCCGACGCCCGCGTCGGTGCCGAAGGCGATCCGGATGCCCGCCTGCACCGCCTTTGCCGCCGTCGCGCGGATCTGAGCGCCGATCAGCGCGGCCTTCGGGCGGACGACCTCGGGGAAGTAGCCCGGGAGCTTCGCCTTCTCGCCGACGAAGATCCCGGCCGAGAGGGTCGGGACGTACCAGACGCCCTTCTCCTTGAAGAGCTGGATCGCCTCGTCGTCCATCTGCGTCCCGTGCTCGATCGAATCGACGCCGGCGCGGATCGCCCGCTTCATCCCCTCGGCGCCGTGGGCGTGGACCGCGACGGGAATGTCGTAGTCGCGCGCCGTCTTCACGACGGCGTCGACCTCGTCCTGGGTGAACTGCGGGGCGTTCGGGCTCCGGGCGAGGGAGAGGACGCCGCCGGTGGCCGTGATCTTGATCAGGTCCGCCCGGTCCTTGTAGCGCTGGCGGACGGCCTTTGCCATCTCCTCCGCCCCGTTCGCGACGCCGTCCTTCGGGCCGGGGTCCCCCTGGATCAGGTCGCACCAGCCGTTCGTCGGGTCGGCGTGGCCGCCGGTCGTCGCGATCGACTTTCCCGCCGTGAAGATCCGCGGCCCCTCGACCCACCCCTGGCGGATCGCGTCGCGCAGCGAGATGGTCGTGTTGTAGGAATCGCCGAGGTTCCTCACCGTCGTGAAGCCCGCCCGGAGCGTGGTCCGGGCGTGGGAGGCGGCGCGAAGCGCGAGGTCCGCCGGATTCTGCGTGAACTGGTTGAGGTACGCCGAAGGCGACATCTCCATTCCGAGGTGGACGTGGAGGTCGATGAAGCCGGGGAGGACCGTCGCGTCCGAGAGATCGAGGACCTTCTCCCCCGGCGCCGGCACGCGGTAACCGGCGACGACGTCCGCGATCCGCTCTCCCTCGACGATGACCGTCACCATCTCGCGCGGCGCCGCCGAGACACCGTCGACGAGACGGCCGGCGTGGACGAGGAGCCGGGGGCCTTCCTGGGCGAAAGCCCTGGAGAGCGGGGCCGTTGCGAAGAGGACGGCGAGCGTGACGAGGGTCACGAATCTGGAAGGGATTCGAACGCGAAACCGCATGAAAGACGTGGAAGATACACCCGCTTCGCGCTGGCGACCCCGCCGAACCCGAATCCGGTGCCACGGTCCGTGCTAGCCTTTCCGCTGAAGCCGAACGGCCCTCGGCTCGCGGATCAAGCCAAAGCGACGTCCCCCGTAGAGGGTTCGGAGGCTCCATGAATCCCCTGAAACACCGGCGTACTGGTAAAGGTGTATTCGCCGCGGCCCTTTTCCTCGCAGGTTCGCTTGCCGCCGACGACCTCCCTGTCGCGGCGCTGGTCACTCCGGTCGCCTCGGGCTTCTACACCGTGACGCCGTGCCGGGCCGTCGACACGCGAGTCGGGCTCGGACCGAACGGAGGTCCGGCGCTCGGGGGCGGCGAGGTCCGCGAATTCGGGATCGCCGGCCTCTGCGGGGTCCCGAACAGCGCCCGCGCCGTCGCGTTGAACGTGACGGTCGTGAACCCGACGGCCGCAGGCTCCGTCCTGATCTATCCCGCAGGCGAGCCGACGCCGCTGGCCTCCTCTGTCAACTTCTCCGCGGGGAGAACGCGGGCCAACAACACGATCGCGGCGACAGGCGAGGCGGGCCAGGTGTCCGCGTTCTGCGGCCTGCCGGCCGGGGCGACGGTCGACATCCTCCTCGACGTCGTCGGGTATTTCGAGGAGGACACCGGCAACAAGCCGCCGGTCGTCCTCGCGGGACCCGACGCCTCGCTGTCGATGCCGTCCGACAGCCTCTCGCTGTCGGGGACCTTCTCCGACGACTCCCTGCCGGTCGGCGCGGCGTACTCGGCGGCGTGGAGCGTCACCACCGGACCGGCGGGGGTCTCGTTCTCCGCGCCGGCCGCCCTGGGCACGAACGTGACCTTCGCCGCCGCCGGGACGTACACGCTCCGCCTGACCGTCAGCGACTCGGACCGCTCGGGCTTCGACGAGCTGACGGTGAAAGTGACGGCAACGCCGCAGGACGTCCTGAGGTTCCTCGACCAGGCTTCGTTCGGAGCCGCACCCGGCGAGGCGGAAACCGTTCGGACGCAGGGCCTCTCCGAGTGGATCGAGGAGCAGTTCCGCGCGGCGGAAACCGGCTACACGCCCCTGGGGCCGGAGCCCGGGTCCGCCCCCGAAGGCTGCACCTACAACACCGTCTGCTATCGGGACAAGTACACGACCTATCCGTCCAGAACCGCTTCTTCACCAACGCCCTCTACGGCAACGACCAGCTTCGCCAGAAGGTCGCCTGGGCGCTCCACAAGATCTTCGTCGTCTCGGGAAACGACGTCCCGATGCCGAGCCGGCTGACGCCGTACCTGCGGGTCCTGAACCGGAACGCCTTCGGCAACTTCCGGACCCTCCTCGGCGAGATCACCCTCAACACCGCCATGGGCCGGTACCTCGACATGGTGACGAGCACCCGGACCCGTCCGAACGAGAACTACCCCCGCGAGGTCCTCCAGCTCTTCTCGATCGGGACGATGCGGCGGAACCCGGACGGTACTGTTCAGAGCGATTCCGACGGGCCGATTCCCACGTACGACCAGGCCATCGTGGACGGCTTCTCGAAGGCGTTCACGGGATGGACCTACGCCCCGCAGTATCCGGACGGGAGCACGAACTACATCGACCCGATGGTCCTCGTCCCGGGGAACCACGACACGACCGGGAAGCTGCTGCTGCGCGGCGTGACCCTTCCCGCGGGCCGGACGGGAACGCAGGACCTGAACGACGCCCTCGACAACATCTCCCAGGACCCGAACGTCGGGCCGTTCATCGGCGGGCAGCTGATCCGGATGCTCGTCACGTCGAACCCGAGCCCGGGGTACGTCGCGCGGGTCACCGCGGCCTTCGACGACAACGGCCGGGGCGTCCGGGGCGACATGAAGGCCGTGATTCGCGCGGTCCTCCTGGACCCGGAGGCCCGCGGGACGGGTCCCGAGGCCTCTTCGTTCGGGCGGCTCCGGGAGCCTGCCCTCTGGCTCGTCGCCTCGCTTCGCGCCCTCGGGGCCAGGTCGGCGGACGGGACGGCGAACGCCGACGGCTACCTGAACCCCAGGACCTCCCCGCTCGGACAGAGCGTGCTGCGTCCCCGCGACGGTCTTCAGCTACTTCCCGCCCGACTTCGAGGCACCGGGCGGGAGGGCTCCTCGGGCCGGAGTTCGGCATCCTGTCCGCGACGACGGCGCTCGGCCGGGCGAACTTCGTCAACGCCCTCGTCTACAGCACCTCCGGCTGCCCGGTCGCCACCCTCCCCTGCCTTCGACCCAACACCGACCCGAACAACCTGAACGGGAATACCAACGGCGTCTCTCTCGGATTCGCGAGTCTCGTTCCCCTCGCCGGGAGCCTGGTCGCACCCGACCCGGCGCCGTTGATCGACGAGCTCGACCGGCGGCTCCTGCACGGCACGATGTCGGCGGCCATGCGCTCGCAGGTCGCGCAGGCGCTGAATGCGATCGCCCCGACCGACCCGACACCACCCGGGGACGTCCTCGGCGGGAAATTCCGCCGCGTCCAGGCGGGGATCTACCTCGTCCTCACCGCATCGCAGTTCCAGGTGGAGAGGTGACGCCATGAGCAAGCTCTCGCGCAGGGACCTCCTGTCTCTCGGCGGCTGCGCCGCACTCGGCCTCTTCGCCCGGAGCGCCACCGCGAGCCGTCTCTCGCTGATGACCGCGCTCGCCGAGCCTCTCGCCCCGACCGACTATCGCGCGCTCGTGGCCGTCTTTCTCGCCGGCGGCAACGACTCGAACAACATGGTCGTGCCGGTCACCGGGTACTCCGCGTACTCGGCGGCCCGGGCCGCCGCGGGACTGGCGATCCCCCAGGCACAGCTCCTTTCGATCACGCCGCCCGCGATGGCGGGCTCGGTCTTCGGGCTCCACCCGGAGCTCGCGGAGCTGCACGGGCTCTGGGGCCAGGGAAAGGCCGCCGTCGTCTGCAACGCGGGAACGCTCGTCGAGCCGCTCGCCTCGCGCGCCGACTACCTCAACGCCGCGCGGAAGAAGCCCTACCAGCTCTTCTCGCACTCCGACCAGCAGGGAATCTGGCAGACCTCCCGGGCCGACACGCGCGTCCAGACCGGGTGGGGCGGGCGGATCGCGGACGCCCTCGCCTGCGTGAACGGCGGCGTCGCGTTTCCGATGCCGGTCTCCGTCGCCGGGATCAACCTGTTCGCCCAGGGGGTATCCACCCGGCCCCTCGCCGTGCCCGACTCGGGGACGGCGCTGAACAACGTCTTCGTCCTCTCGGGCTTCAATTCCTCGGCGGAGTCGATCGCCCGCCGGGCCTCCTTCGACGCGATCCGCGGGCAGGATGCCTCGCTCCCGCTCGTCAAATCCTCGAGCGACGTCATGCAGCAGGCGATCGACATCGGAGCCCTCTTCGCCTCCGACCCGGTCCTCTCCCCCGACCGCTTCACCGGCCTCAGCACCTCGATCGCCCGGCAGCTGAAGCAGGCGGCCAAGCTCATCCGCCTGAACCGCGACTCGGCCGGGCTCGGCCTGAACCGGCAGATCTTCTTCGTGCAGCAGGGGGGCTACGACACCCACCAGAACCAGATCGGCGACCAGGTCGCGCTCTACGACGCGCTCAGCCAGGCGCTGAACGCGTTCACGCTGACCATGGGCGACCTCGGCTACGGGGACCGCGTGACCGCGTTCACGCTGTCGGACTTCGGACGGACGCTCCAGCCGTCGGGATCGGGCGCGTCGACGGTCGGCAGCGACCACGCGTGGGGAAGCCACCAGCTCGTCGTCGGGGGTGCCGTGAACGGAGGGAACTTCTACGGCGTGAACGGTCCGAACGGGTCGATCTTCCCTTCGCTCGCGATGGGAAACGTCGCCGGGACGAGCGACACCGACACGCGGGGCCGCTGGATCCCGAACGTCGCCGTCGACCAGTACGCCGCCACGCTCGCGAAGTGGTTCGGGGTCTCGACCGCGAACATGGCGACGGTCTTCCCCAACCTCCATCGCTTCGCGTCGCAGGACCTCGGGTTCATGAACCTGGCGGGGATCACGACCCCGGGCTGCCAGTGACGGAGACGGGGGGACATCCGGTGCTTCAACTCGCGAGACCGCTCCTCCTGGTCGCTCTCTTCGCCTCGGCCCGGCTCCTCGCCGGCAGCCCGCCCGACGGCGTGCCGCCCGCCCTGGAGAATTCGGCCCGGCAGGCGCGCGAGGAGGCCGAGGCCGGGAGCCGGGCCTTCGCGGCCGGCGACTTCCTGGCGGCCGCGGAGAGCTTCGGCCGGGCCGTCGCCCTCGACCCGTCGCATCCCGCGTACGGCGTCCTGCGCGCGCGGGCCCTCGGAGAGCTGATCGACCGGGACGATCTCTCGCCGACCAACGCGGCCCGCCTCCGAACCGTCGTGTCGATCTACGAGGAGCTCCTCTCCGGCGACCCCGCCAACGAGGAGTACGCGCAGGCCGTCGCGAGCCTCCTCGCGAAGGCCGGCGACGCGGCAGGGCTCGACGCCTGGCTCCTCGGAAGGGGAAGGAACCGCGTCCTCCCGGCGGAGATCCGCAGCAGCGCCCTGAGGGCGAGCGCCGAGACGGCCCTCGGGAAGGCGGCCCGCGAGAACGAAGACGGGCGGCGGGGGGCTGCGGCGGCGCTTGCGGCGCGTGCGCGGCAGCGGCTCGACGAGGCGCTCACGATCTCTCCCGACTCCCTGGCCTGCCATGCCCTCCGCCTCCACGGCCTCGAGCTCGAGATCGCGATCGCGCGGGAGCGGGGGGACGCGCCTCGCCGGGCCGAGCTCGAAGCCCTGCTCGCACGCGCGAGGCGCGCCGCGGACACTGTCGTGAACGCGCTCAGGACCCCCGAAAAGACCGACGAGTACTGACGCCGCGAGCTCCTCGCTCCTCGCGCGGATCGGATCCGGCCTGCCGGCGGACGGGGCGCCGCCGCGGGCCTACCCGCGCTCGAGCGTGAAGCTGAAGGTGCAGCCCGCGCCGGGCGTCCCCGCGCTCTCCACCGAGACCTCGCCGCCCATCCGTTCCACGAGCCGGCGGACGATCGACAGGCCCAGCCCGTGTCCCGCGACATCGTCGACCGAGAGCCGGGTGAACGGCGCGAACGTCCTCCCGACCTCCTCCGGCGTCAGACCCCGTCCGTTGTCGCGAACCCAGATGCGGACCCGGCGCTCGTCCACGACCACGGCCCCGAGCTCGACCCGGGGAGGCCGCCCTCCGTACTTGAGCGCGTTGCTGACGTAGTTCGTCAGGACCTGCTCGACCCACGGCGCGTGACCGATCGCGGAAGGCCAGGTTTCCGGGAGGCGGATCTCGGCCCCGAGACGCTTCACCTCGTGCGCGAGGCCTTCCAGGCATTCGCCCGCAATCAGCCCCAGGTCGAGCAGCACATTCCTGACGTCCGACCGGCGAGTCTCTCCGAGCAGGAGGAGCGCGTCGATGATGGCCTGCATCTTCTGCGCGCTCCGGGTGATCGCCTCGAGCGATTCCCGCCGTTCGCGCTCCCCGAGCGTGTCGAAGCCCTCCTCCAGGTGCTCGGCGAACCCGAGGATCGCCGCGACCGGGTTCTTCAGGTCGTGGGCCACCGTGTGGGCGTAGGCGTCGAGCTCCTCGTTCCGTGCCAGGAGCGCCGCGTTCGAGGCCGTGAGGGCCGCCTCCATCTCCTTGGCCGCAGAGATGTCCTCGAAGATCGTGGCGAACTCGCCCCGGGCCGGCGAGACGACGAGGATGCGGAAGTGGCGCCCCAACGGCTCGAAGTAGGCCTCCATCCGCGCCGGCTCACCGGTCATGGCGACCCGGCCGAAGACGTCGAGGTAGGGAGCGCCTCCCGCGCCGTAGAGCTCCGAGGCCCGGCGCCCGACGGCGTCACCGCTCCGGATGCCGGTGTGGGCCTCGTAGGCCGGGTTCGCGCCCGTGAGGACGTAATCGGCCGGCTCGCCCCGTTCGTCGAGGAGGAGGCGGTGCAACGCGACACCCTCGGTCATCGTCTCGAAGAGCGTCCGGAACCGCGCCTCTCCCTCGCGAACCACCTGCCGGGCGGTGTCGTTCATCCTGGCCTCCGGGACCACCGACGACATTCTCTCCAAAAGCCCGTTCCCTGCGCCCGGGTCCCGCGCGCGGAACTCAACGCGAGTCGATGACCCGGCAACCGGGCAGCTCGATCGCCGAGAGGAAGCCCCCCATCCCCGCGCCGGTGTCGATGCCGGCCAGGCCGCCCGTGAGAAAGACGTCGAGCGGGTCCCCGGGAGTGAACGTCGACTGCTCCTGGGGCAGCCTCTTCACCGGCGTGTGGCCGAAGACGACCCGCTTCCCCTCGTAGCTCTGGTAGAAGGTGCGGCTCCTCTGCCAGAGGAGCGGCCTCGGGTCCTTCACTTCCGAAGGGTGGAGCCAGCGCTCCCCTTCGAACGGCAGGCCGGCGTGGACGTAGATGGCGTGCTCGTCTTCATGGAAGTAGGCCAGGGTCTTCATCCACTCCACGACGTCCGCCGGGAAGAACGTCCCGGTCGCCATCGACCGCATCTCCTCGGCCGTCGGGTCCTCCTCCCGTTCGGGCGGAAGGCCGCCGGTGAACGAGCGGTAGGTCGTGTAGCAGCCGTTCCCGCGCGGAAGGACGAACTCGGGCGCCCCCTCGCGGCAGGCCTTCAACCAGGCGTCCTCGTGGTTGCCGCGAAGGAGGATGACGCGGGCCGCGGTTTCCTTCGGCAGGGCGCGGACGCGGCGGACGACCCCGGCCGGGTCGGGCCCGCGGTCGACGTAGTCGCCGACGAAGAGGAGCGTGTCGCCCTCGTCGAGGACCGGCAGGCGCGACAGCAGCGTCTCGAGGCCCTTCAGGTCCCCGTGCACGTCACCGACTGCAATCGTCCGCCCGGCCCCCATCTTCGTTCCCTGGCGCGGACGATACCGGAGGAGGGGCAAAGGAGCACGCTCGATCCCGACGGCCTGCTAACCTGCCTGGCCGGGCCGGCCCTCCGGGGATCGAGCCCCATTCGGAGGCGACGATGCGCGTTCGGGTCGGAGCTCTTCTCCTTCTCCTCACCCTCCTTCCGTCTCTCTCGCGCGCCGCCGAGGCGCCGGGCGCGGAGGAGCGCCTGAAAGCTCTCGAGGCGAAGCTGACGGACCTGGAGTTCCAGCTGGACCAGGTTCGGAAGTCCGGCGACGACGTCCTCTTCTGGCTCCGCCTCTCGGACGTGGCCGAGATCGACAAGGTCTCGATCGCCGGCCCGCCGAACCCGCGCGGAACGGCGCGCTACGGCATCGCGAACGAGCGCCACCCGATGCGCTTCGCCCAGTACGTCTTCGCGCCGAAGAAGCGCGAGGCCGGCCGGAAGTACCCCGTCGTCGTCCTGCCCCACGGGGGAGTCCACGGCGACTTCGGCACCTACCACGTCCACATCGTGAAGGAGATGCTCGCGAGAGGGTGGGTCGTCCTGGCCCCCGAGTACCGCGGCTCGACCGGATACGGGAAGGACTTCCACGACGCCATCGACTACGGCGGCCTCGAGGTGGACGACGTCGTGGCCGGCCTCGACTGGGCCGTCGCCGACCTGCCGTACGTCGACGGGAACCGCGCGGCGATCGCCGGCTGGAGCCACGGCGGGCTGATCGCCCTGCTCGCCGTGATGCACCACCCGGAGAAGTTCCGGGCGGCCTACGCCGGCGTCCCCGTGACCGACCTCGTGACGCGCCTCGGCTACCACGAGCAGTCGTACGAGGACCTCTTCGCGGCGAAGAACCACATCGGGAAGAAGGTCGTCGAGGACGTCGACGAGTACCGGAAGCGCAGCCCCGTCTTCTGGGCCTCGAAGCTGAAGACGCCGCTCCTGATCCACGCCACGACGAACGACCGCGACGTGAACGTGATCGAGACGGAGAACCTGGTCAACGCCCTGAAGGCCGAAGGAAGGAAGTTCGAGGTCCGGATCTACAAGGACGCCCCCGCCGGGCACTCCTTCAACCGGATCGACACGCCTTTCGCGAAGGAGTCGCGGAAGGAGATCTGGGACTTCCTCGAGAAGCATCTCGGGAAGTGACCCTCCTCCGCTAGACTGGAAAACGAGCTTTCGAACGAGGAGGTTGCATTGGCCGGAACCGGAATCTCGGTCGGAGGGTTTCTCCTGCGGCTCCTCGGGGCCGCGACTCTCGTCTTCGCGACGTACAACCCGACGGGGTACTCCTACGTCCACTGGGTCCGCCAGGCCGGAGGCGGTCCGCTCCCGCTGAAGGTCCTCGCCGGGATCTTCCTCGCGGCCGGCTGGCTCTTCTGCGTCCGGTCGACGCTCCGGTCGCTCGGGCACATCGGCACCGCGCTCGCCGCGGGCTTCTTCGGCGTCCTCATCTGGCTCTTCGTCGACCTGCAGGGCACCGACGTGAAGGGCGCGGCGATCACCTGGTTCGTCCTCTCGTGCCTCGCCGCGACGCTCGCCGTCGGCCTCTCGTTTTCCCTCGTGAAGCGGCGCGTCACCGGCCAGATCGACGACACCGAGGAGTGATCGGCTGAGGATCGGCATCGACCTCGGCGGGACGAAGACCGAGGCGCTCGCCCTGGGCGACGAAGGCCGCGAGCTCCTTCGTCTGCGGCGCCCGACCCCGCCCGACTACGACGGGACGCTCGCGACGATCGCGAGCCTCGTCACAGAGGTCGAGTCGACGCTCGGCGCGCGCGGACGGTCGGCGTCGGGATGCCCGGGACGATCTCCCCCGCGACCGGCCTCGTGAAGAACGCGAACTCCACCTGGCTCCTCGGCCGCCCGCTCGGCACCGACCTCTCCCGCCTCCTCGGCCGCGACGTCCGCCTCGCCAACGACGCGAACTGCTTCGCCCTCTCCGAGGCGAGCGACGGCGCGGCCGCCGGAGCCGCGTGCGTCTTCGGCGTCATCGTCGGGACGGGCACGGGCGGCGGAATCGTCGTGAACGGCCGGGTCCTCACCGGACCGAACGCGATCGCCGGCGAGTGGGGCCACAACCCGCTCCCGTGGGCCCGCGAGGACGAGCAGCCCGGCCCCGCCTGCTGGTGCGGAAAGAACGGCTGCATCGAGACGTTCCTCTCCGGACCGGGCCTCGCGCGCGACCACCTCGCCGCCACGGGCGAGGAGCGCAGCGCGAGCGAGATCGCCGTCGCGGCCGCCACGGGTGACGCCGGCGCGGCGGCCACTCTCACGCGCCATACCCACCGGGTGGCCCGCGCGCTCGCCTCCGTGATCAACGTCCTCGACCCCGACGCGATCGTCCTCGGCGGGGGACTCTCGAATCTCCCCCGCTCTACGAGGAGGTCCCGAGCCTCTGGGGACGCTGGGTCTTCTCCGACCGCGTCGACACGCCGCTCCTCCCGCCCCGCTGGGGCGACTCCTCGGGCGTCCGCGGGGCCGCCTGGCTCTTCTCCGATGACGAAACTCCGGAGGTGCCACGATGAAACGCTCCGTCCTTCGCGCCGAGATCGGCGAACAGCCCGACGTCCTGACGCGCCTCCTCGTCCGCGAGGGGGCGAACGTCCGGCGGATCGCGCGCGGCCTCTCGCGCCACGACCTCCGCTTCGTCCTGATCGCCGCGCGCGGCACGTCCGACAACGCCGCCCGCTACGCGCAGTACGCCCTCGGGCTGACCTGCCGGCTCCCGGTCGCCCTCGCCGGCCCGTCTCTCGTCACGCTCTACGACAGCCCGCTCCGGCTCAGGGGGGCGCTCGTCATCGGCATCTCGCAGTCGGGGCAGTCGCCCGACGTCGTCGAGACGATCGCCGCCGCCCGCTCGGCCGGGTCTCCGACCCTCGCCATCGTGAACGATCCCGAGAGTCCGCTCGCCCGCGCAGCGGCCGAGGTGATCCCGCTCCACGCTGGCGAAGAGAGAAGCATCGCGGCGACGAAGACCTACACGGCACAGCTCCTCGCCGTCGCGCTCCTGGCCTCCGCCCTCTCCGGCGCGCGGCGGTTCGCCGAGGGGCTCGGGGCCCTCCCCGACGCCGTCGCGGACACCATCGGCGTGGAAGGTGCGGCCCGGCGGGCCGCCGAGCGGCTGGCGCACGCGACGCGCCTCGTCGTCCTCTCGCGCGGCCTGAACTACCCGACGGCCCACGAGATCGCCCTCAAGCTGAAGGAGCTCGCGCTCCTCGACGCGGAAGCCCTCTCGGGCGCCGACTTCATGCACGGTCCGATCGCTCTCGCCGGTCCGAAACTCCCCACGATCGTCGTCTCGCCCCCGGGGACGGCGACCGAGGCCGATCTCGCCGCGCTGGCCGCCGAGCTGAGGCGGCGCGGAAGCCCGGTTCTCCTCATCGGCCCGACCGGACGCGGGTCGCTCCCGGTCCCGCGGCTCCCCGAGCTCCTCTCGCCGATCGTCGCCGTCGTTCCCGGTCAGCTCCTCGCCTTCCACGCGGCCCGCGCGCGCGGCCTCGACCCCGACGCCCCGCGCGGCCTCTCGAAGGTGACGGAGACCCGCTGAAGGCGTCGAGGAGTAAGCTTTCCAGTCCGAGCTGGTTCGCGGAAACGAACGCTCGAAGGAGACACGGAATGAAGAAGACCTTCGCCCTCCTCGCATGCGTGCTGCTGGTGGCCGGCCTCGCCGCCTGCAACACCGACAAGGGCCCCGCCGAAACCGCCATCAAGGCCGGCGACGACGCGATCACCGCCGCCGCGCCCGAGGCCGAGAAGTACGTCCCGGATCAGCTCGCCGCCGCAAAGGACGCGCTCGCCGCCGCCAAGGACAAGTTCGCCAAGGGCGAGTACAAGGAAGCCCTCGCGGCCGGCACCGAGCTCGCCACGAAGGCCAAGGATCTCGTGGCCGCCACCGCCGCCAAGAAGGACGAGCTGACGAAGGCGTGGAACGACCTCGCCGCCTCGCTCCCGCAGACCGTCGCGTCGATCCAGGCGAAGATCGAGGAGCTCGGCAAGGCGAAGAAGCTCCCGAAGGGGATGGACAAGGCGAAGCTGGCCCAGGCCCAGGAAGGCCTCGCCGGAATCACGAAGGCGTGGGACGAGGCGTCTGCCGCCTTCACCGCCGGGAACCTCGGTGAAGCGCTCGCCAAGGCGAGCCCCCTGAAGGACAAGGGCGCCGAAGTGATGGCGCTCCTCGGCATGGCCCCGG
>JADJVF010000025.1 GCA_016716705.1 Holophagales bacterium | reverse complement strand
GGGTTAGACGGCTGTGGGAGAGGGGAAAGGCGAAAAGGGTTAGACGGCTGTTGATTTGCAAGTAACTGCAAACAAATATGATAGCGGAGCGTACTCCCGGGAGTACAGACACTCCGTGCCCTTGGGTGGCAGAGTTGCGGAACGTTGCCATCTACTACTCATGAGGGGCTGGCCAGGGTGAAACTGGACCCGGAGGCAAAAAAAAAGTTCCCGTGGAGACGAAGTCGCTGATTGAATCGAGAGAAGACACCGGGATGCCCGGGGTACCTCCACGCCGGTGAGAGCAGGGCTTCAAACCATGCGATCCAGTGGACTCCGAACCCCCCGCCCTCCCGATTTATTGAGCACGTGAGTGTAGATCATCGTCGTGCTGACGTCGCTGTGTCCAAGCAGTTCCTGGATGGTCCTGATGTCGTAGCCGTCCTCGAGGAGGTGCGTCGCGAAGGAGTGGCGCAGGGTGTGGCAGCTGGCCGGTTTGGCGATGCCGGCGGCGACGACGGCGTTGTGGACGGCGCGCTGGAGGACGGTCTCGTTGAGGTGGTGGCGCATCTCGCGGCCGGAGCGCGGGTCGCGCGAGCGCGAGGCGGCGGGGAAGACCCACTGCCAGCTCCAGGCGGTGGCGGCGTCCGGGGGCCTTTCGGGCGAGGGCGTCGGGGAGCCAGACGTTGCCGAAGCCCTCGGCGAGGTCGCGCGCGTGGAGGAGGCGGACGTCTGAAATGTGGATGGCGAGCGTGCCGCGGGCGGCGTCGGGGAGCATGGTGACACGGTCTTTCTGGCCCTTGCCGTCGCGGACGACGAGCTGGCCGAGGCCGAAGTCGACGTCCTTGACGCGGAGACGGAGGACCTCGAGGAGGCGCAGGCCGGCGCCGTAGAGGAGGGTGGCGGCGATCTTCTGCGGGCCGTCGAGCCGGGAGAGGACCTGGTAGACCTCCTCGCGCGTGAGGACGGTCGGAATGCGGCGCGGCTTCTTGGCGCGGACGAGGCCGCCGGTGTCGGGGAGCGGCATCTTGAGGACCTCGCCGTAGAGGAAGAGGAGGCCGGCGAGGGCCTGGTTCTGGGTGCTGGCGGCGACCTTGCCGTGGACGGCGAGGTGGGTGAGGAAGCGGTTGACGTGGTCGGAGCCGAGCTCGGAAGGGTGCCGCTTGCCGTGGAAGAGGATGTAGCGGCGGGCCCAGTCGACGTAGGCGCGCTCGGTGCGGAGGGAGTAGTGCTTCGCGCGGAGGGCGTGGGCCATCCGGTCGAGGAGCTTCGGTTCAGTCGTAGACGCCGTCGGCGTACCAGCGGCCGGTGGGGCGGTCTCGGTAGACGCGGTAGAGGCCGCCTCCCTCGAGCTCGACGTCCCAGTAGTCGCGGGCGGCAGGGGCCTCGGACCACCAGCCGTCCTCGAGGCTCCAGGGGCCGGCGGCCACACGGATGCGTCCCCGGACGGGCGTCGGAGAAGCAGGGAGGGCGTTGAGGGAGACGGGGGTGTCGGCATGGGTGAGGACCTCCAGCTCGACGGCGGGGCGGAGCGCGCGGACGGCGAGGAGGCCGCGCGCGGGGCGGAGGGGCGGGGTGAGGAGCGGGGCGGGGGGCGGGGCGTAGGGGACGAGGGCGAAGCGGCCCGGGACGTGGCCGTCGGCGGGGCGGGGCGAGCCGGTGCGCCCCTCGCCGAGGAGGGCGAGGAGACGGGCGAGGGTGCCGGCGAGCTCGTCGGGCGAGATCTCGGGAGGGCCGAAGAGGGTGAGCTGGCCGCGGCGCGGGCGGTCGGGACAGGCGGAGAGGACGAAGCCGGTGACGGGGGCGCCGGCCGGGCGGGCGTCGAGGCTCTGGCGGAGGAGGGAGAGGAGCGTCTTCGCGTCGCGCGTGGGGCCGGGGAGGTCGATGGAGCGGACGTCGCACCCCTCGGGCTCGAGGTGGAGGGAGAGCTCGAGGCGCGCGCAGCCGAGGGCCTCGGCGGCGAGGCGGCGGACGAGGCGCTCGAGGGCGGCGCCGGCGAAGGCGAGGAAGGGCTCGAGGGCGACGACGGGCCAGTCGAGCGAGGCGCCCTCGGAGAAGGCGAGGGCGGGAAGGCGCGGGACGAAGGGCTCGGGGTCGAGGCCGCGGGCGGCTTCGTGGAGCCGGCGCCCCGGCTCGCCGAGGCGGGTGCCGACCTCGGCGGCGGGGAGGCGGGCGAGGTCGCCCGCGGTGCGGACGCCCCAGCGCGAGAGGGCGACGGCGAGGCCGAGCTCGGGGGCGAGGCGCTCGACGGGGAGAGGGGCGAGGAAGCGGGCCTCCTCGCCGGGAGGGACGACGACGGGGGATCGCGGGAGAGCGGCGGCGATGCGGGCGGCGCGCTTGCTCGAGGCGACGCCGGCGCGGGCGGGAAGGCCGTCTTTCTCGGCGGCGCGGAGGAGGTCGAGGGCGAGGTCGCGCTCGAAGGCGAGGAGGGCTTCCGGGGAGGCGGCGGAGCGGGGCGCGAGGCCGGCGAGGTCGAGGAAGGCGAGGCCGTCGCCGGCGTCCTCGACGCGCGGGGAGAAGCGGCCGGCGGCGTCGAGGAGGGCCTCCTGGGCGGCGTGCTCGGCGTGCGGGTCGCGGCCGCGGGCGAGGAGGCGCGGGACGAGGGCGCGGGCCTGCGGGAGGGTCATGCCGGGCTTCACGCCGGCGGCGCGGGCCTGGCGCGTGGCGGCGACGACGCGGGCGGCGGAGCCGTTCCCCTCGGTCACGGCGAGGGCCTCGTCGCGCAGCGGGGGCTCGGCGCGGAGGCGGGCGGCGAGGGGGAAGAGGGGGACGGCGAGGGCGAGGAGGCGCGGCGGGGCCATGGCCGGCTCATGCGCAGTTCGCGACGCGCGGCGCGGGGACGAAGGTTGCGCTACGGAGGACGGGGGGAGGGCGGGGCGTGGGCCGGGGTGGGGACGTGGGGTGCCGCCGGAAGGAGCGCGGGCAGGAGGTGTCGCGCCAGGGGCGCGGCAAGAGGGGAGAGCGCCAGGAGCGGCGCCTCGGCGGGGCGGCCGCCGCGGACCTTGAGGAGAGAGAGGCTCGCGGCGACGCCGGCGAGGAAGCGCGCGGAACCGGCCGTCTGGAAGAGGGCGCGGGCCGAGACGCCGACGAGCGCCTCGGCGGCGAGGCCGGCGAGGGGAACGGGAGTGGAGAGGAGGAAGGCGACGCGGCGGGGGGCGGCGGCGCGGGCGAGGCGGAGCCAGGGGCCGGCGTCGCGCAGGCGCGAGGAGGGGAGGGCGAGGCCGGCGTCGAGGACGACGAGGCGGAAGCCGGCGGCGGCGATGGTCTCGGCGGCGAGGAGGGCCTCGCGGAAGCGGCGCGGGCGGACCCAGAGGAGGCGCGCGAGGTCGCAGCCGGCTTCTTCGGCGGCGGCGGGGTCGAGGTGGTCGCCGAGGTCGAGGAGGGCGGCCGTCTCGCCGCGGGAGGTGGCGGCGGCGAGGGCGGCGAGGACGAGGGCGAAGCGGCCGCCGGAGCGGCCCGAGAGCTCCACGAGCGCCCCGCGCGGCAGGCCGCCGCCGAGGAGGGCGTCGAAGGGGGCGACGCCCGTCGGGAGCCGGTCGCCGGGGCGCAGGGAGGCGCCGCGCCGCGGGAGGTCGGCCGCGCGGAGGAGGCGGCTCGCGACCGTGGCGGGGAGGGTGGCGGGGAGGGGGGACATGGGTAAGAGAAGAGTGGGCGTAAGTATGGCGCAAGTCAAGGGCGCGAAAGAAACGAGAACGGGAGGATCCCGGCAGGTGAGACGGGCGAGAGGCGGGGGGCCGGCCGGGGCCTCGGGGGGCCGGGTCCATGAGCCGCGGCTCATTTTTCGTGCCGCAGTGCGGCGGGGCGTGATACCTTTTCCTTTCCGTGCACCACCCCGTTTCCCGGATCATCAGAACCGCGAGAGGAAAGAACGGATGAATCACGTCGTCTGCATCGCATACGTTCCGGACACCGAGACGAAGATCAAGATCGGCGCCGACGGCAGGTCCATCGACGAAGCCGACGTCAAGTGGATCGTCTCGCCCTACGACGAGTACGCCCTCGAGGAGGCCATCAAGGCCCGCGAGGCGAAGGGCGGCACGGTCACCGTGGTGACGTACGGGCCGGCGCGGGCCGACGTGGGGCTGCGCGAGTGCCTCGCGCGCGGGGCCGACGAGGCCGTCCGCATCGCCTCCGACGGGCTCGGCGAGGCCGACTCGCTCGGCGTGGCGCAGGCGCTCGCCGGGGCGATCAGGGCGCTGCCGTGCGACGTCCTCTGGCTCGGGAACAAGGGAGTCGGGACCGACGCGCAGACGATGGTGCCGATGCTCGCCGAGCTCCTCGACCTGCCGCACGCGAACCTCGTGACGAAGCTCGAGTGGACGGACGGCGGCGTCGTCGCCTACCGCGAGATCGAGGGGGCGCGCGAGGTCGTCGAGATGCCGCTGCCGTGCGTCGTCGGCGCGCAGAAGGGGCTGAACGAGCCGCGCTACTCCTCGCTGAAGGGGATCATGGCGGCCAAGAAGAAGACGATCGCCGTGAAGAAGCCGGCCGACGTCGGCGTCGACCCGGCCGCGACGACGGGCGAGAAGGCCGCCGTCCGCTGGACGAAGCTGGAGCTGCCCCCCGCGCGCCAGGCCGTGAAGCTGATCCCCGCCGACGATCCGGGCAAGGCCGCCGACGAGCTGGTCCGCCTCCTCCGCGACGAGGCGAAGGTCCTCTAGGCCGACGCGAGACAAGGAAAGATCACGATGAGCAACGTCCTCGTATTCATCGAGCAGCGCGACGGCAAGATCCGCAAGGCCTCCTTCGAGGCCCTCACCCTCGGCCGCGAGGTCGCGGCGAAGACGGGCGGCGCCCTCGGCGCCGTCGTGGCCGGGTCCGGCATCGCCGGGCTCGCCCCCGAGCTCGCCGCGTACGGCGCGGCGAAGGTCTTCGTCGCCGACAAGCCCGAGCTCGCCCTCTACTCCTGCGAGGGGTACACGGCGGCCCTCGACGCCGCGGTGACCGCGTTCGCGCCCGCCGTCGTTCTCGTCCCCGCCACGTCCATGGGCAAGGACGTCGCCCCGCGCCTCGCCGCGCGGCGCAAGGTCGGGCTCCTCTCCGACGTGATGTCCCTCGAGGTCGAGGGCGGCCGCCTCGTGGCGACCCGCCTCGTCTACTCGGGCAAGGCCCGCGCGACGGTGACGGCGGACCCGGGCGCCTCGCTCCAGATCGCCACGCCCCGCCCGAACGTCTTCCCGGCGTCGAAGGGCGCGGCGGGAGCGGGCGAGGTCGTCGCTCTCGACTTCGCCGTGACCATCCGCGCGAAGGTCGTGAAGATGGACGTCGCCGAGACGGGCGAGATCGACGTGGCCGAGGCCGACAAGATCGTCTCGGGCGGCCGCGGCATCAAGGGCCCCGAGAACTGGCCGGTCCTCAAGGCGCTCTGCCACGAGCTCGGCGCGGCGCTCGGCGCCTCGCGCGCCGCGGTCGACGCCGGGTGGATCGACCACTCGCACCAGGTGGGGCAGACCGGCAAGGTCGTCTCGCCGACGCTCTACATCGCCTGCGGCATCTCGGGCGCCATCCAGCACATGGCGGGGATGGGCTCCTCGAAGGTGATCGTGGCGATCAACAAGGACGCCGAGGCGCCGATCTTCAAGGTCGCGACCTACGGCATCGTCGGCGACATGTTCCAGATCGTCCCCGCGCTGACGGAAGCTGTGAAGAAGTCAAAGGCGTAAGAGGATCGGTGGGGGTCCGGGGGCGCCCCCCCGACCGGGGCTCTCGGGAAAGGAAGAGGGCGGCCTCGAGGCCGCCCTTCTTCTTTCCTTGCTTCGTGGCGGGCTCAGGGCTTGGGCGTCTCCCCGGTCACGTTCGAGGTGAAGTCGGTGTAGCCGTAGCCGCATCCGTTCACCCAGAGGAACCGGATGACGTCGAGTCCGGAGTACGGTCCCGCCTTGTAAAGGTACTGCCCGGGCATGTTCTGCACGCGCTGGATGGAGCCGCGGCTCTGCATCTGGACGACGGAGATGCGGATGCCCGCGACGTCCGGAACCGAGGTGGGATCGGCGATGATCGTGGTGCTGGTGCCCCCGGCCACGTTCACCGCTCCCGGGTTCACGATCGGGACGAAGAGCTGCGGGTCGACCGGAACGGTGATCGTCTCGGACGTGGATTCGCCGCTCAGGCTGTAGGCGGTGAGCGTGAACATGGAGGTGGAGGTGACCGTGGTCTCGAGGCCGCCGTTGGCGAGGAAGATCTCGGTGAACCCGCTCACGTTCACTCCCGCCGTGTCCTCCGTCTGCCAGGACAGGAGGATGTTCGTCGAGGGGGCGCATCCACGCTCCGGGATGGACTCGAACTTGACGATGCGCGGCGTACCGGGCGGGACGACGTCGGCGGTGAAGTCCGCGCTCGCCGGACCGCAGGAGCCGGTGGCGGTGATGCGCACGACGTCGGTTCCGGGGGTGATTCCCGACGTGTAGACCCAGGTCGTCCCCTGAACGGTGAAGGTCGACCCGGACGATTCGTGCTTCACGAACTCGACGGTCACGGGGCCGGTTCCCGCGGGAAGGATCCCGCTGACGACCGTGCCCGTCACGGCCGTCACGGTCGCCGGGGAAGGCGTCGGTGCGGGGGTGGAAGGGGTGATCGTGATCTGCAGGGGCTTCACGGCGGTCTGGCCCGTGAGGGACGTGGCGGTGAGGAGGAAGTCGCCGCTGGCGTTCACGGTCGACTTGACGGACCCGTTCGCCGGCAGGTCGTTCCCGACGCCGGAGATGCTCACCTTCGTGGCGCCGGTCGTCTGCCAGGTGAAAGTCGTCTCGAGCGGCGCGCAGCCGCTTCCAGGGCTCGCCGTGAAGGAGAGGATGACCGGGGCCGTCGAGAAGGCGCCTCGTTTCACCGCGAGCGGAATGGCCGTGCCGTCGCTGGTCTTGTTGTCGTTGCGGATGACGTAGGGGAGCCCGGAGCCGGAAAGGAGCCTCAGGCGAAGCGCGATGGCGGGTTTGCCGGTCGAGGCCGGCACGAGGCTTTCGAGGGAGGTCTGCGCGGCGCCGCCCGGGATCGACTCGACGGTGCCCGAGCCCGCGAGAGAGCCCGCGGAAAAGACGGCGACCTCCAGCTTGCAGGTCTGTGCGGCCGTGCTGGCGCAGACGAGGCCGACGTTGGTGCGGGCCCGTCCGGGCTCGGTGGACGTCGAGACGTCGGCTCCGCCGCCGGTGGCCTCGTCCCCGGGCCCGAGCAGCTCGGACGGCAGGACGGCCGCGAGGCTGACGCCGTACCGCCCAGCCGGGGTCTCGTTGTACGTCTCCGACCAGGCTGTTACGGCGGCGTCGGAGCGGACGTTGAAGGCGAAGGCTCCCTTGCCGGCGAGGGCGGCCGGGGCCGCGAGGGCGGCGACGCCGTTGGCCGGGAACGTGAAGGGGGTGGTGGCGACGATCTTTCCGCCCGCCCAGAAGTCGACGGCGCCGGCCGCCGAGGCGGCGCTGGTGACGTAGACGATGGTGTCGAACTGGGAACCCTGGGCCCCCGCCCCCTTCGCGCCCGGCCCGCCCCACAGGTCGACTCCCTGCGATGCTGCGAGCGCCGCGGCACCCGCCCGCGCTTCCGCCGGAGCGGCCGCTGCGAGCGCGAGCAGTACGGCGATAACGAGGAACGACGAAGTCTTTCTCATCAGCCTGGCTCCGATCCCGCCGGATTCATTGGGCCTTCGAAACTTAGCCGTGATGATACACCCCGGCGCGGGGGCCGCGGCCGGGTGGTTTCGCGGGCTCGGAACCGCTCTCCCTGCGATATCCTTTCCAGTGATGATGCCGACCGAAGCTACCTACTTCGGGGTCCCGGGGACCCTCCTTTTTGCGCTGGTCCTTTTCGGCTCGATCGCGGCGTTCGCCTATACCGCCTCGCGGCGGTGGCAGCTCCTGACGATCGGCGGTCCGCCCGAGGTGCGTTGGGACAGGCCGCTCGATCGGCTCCGGGGGCTCCTGGAGCTCGGCATCTTCCAGAAGAAGATGTGGTGGGACGGCTACGCGGGCCTCTACCACATGCTCATCTTCAGCGGCTTCGTCGTTCTCTCGGTCCGGACGCTGTCGCTCATCCTCGAAGGGCTCTTCCCGAAGGCGGGCATTCCGTTCCTCCCTCTCGGGGCCTGGCAGGCCTACCTCCTCCTGAAGGACGTCGTCCTCGTGACGACGTTCGCCGGCGTCCTCCTCGCCCTGGGGCGGCGCTACCTCTTCCGCAAGGAGCGGCTCGACCCCTCGTTCGACGCCGGGTTCATCCTCTGCCTCATCGGCTTCCTCATGGCGACCGACCTCCTGGCCGGCGCCGCGATGTTCGCGATGACCCCCGGGCACGCCCCGGCCTGGGAGCCGGTGACGGCGGCGCTCTCGACGTTCCTGGCAGGCGCGGCCCCCGGGACGCTGAAGGCGATCTACTTCTCGTGCTGGTGGCTCCACCTCGTCGCCGTCTTCGCCTTCCTGAACTACCTCCCGTTCGCCAAGCACTTCCACGTCCTCACGGCCCTCCCGAACATCTTCCTCAGGAAGCTCGACGCGCCCGGGAAGCTCTCGACGGTCGACATCGAGAAGGCGGCGGAGGCGGAGAAGTTCGGCGTGGCGAAGGTCGAGGACTTCACCTGGAAGCAGCGCCTCGACATGTTCACCTGCACGGAGTGCGGGCGCTGCCGCGAGGTCTGCCCGACGCACCTGACGGGCAAGCCGCTCACGCCGAAGGGCTTCATGAAGGACGTGCGGACCGCGCTCTACTCGGTCGCGGGCGACCTCGTCGACGTGGCCTCCTCGCGGGGCGACGCGGCGGCTCAGAAGAGGCTCGAGGAGCGCAAGCCCCTCATCGGCGGGTGGGTCGACGAGGAGACGATCTGGGCCTGCACGACGTGCCGCTACTGCGAGTCGGCCTGCCCGGTCGGGATCACCTACACCGACAAGATCGTCGACATGCGGCGCCACCTCGTCCTCGAGAAGAGCGAGTTCCCGAAGGAGGCCCAGACGGCCTTCAACGGCATGGAGCGCCAGGGCAATCCCTGGAACCTCGCCGCCTCCGACCGGGACGCGTGGACGGCCGAGCTCGACTTCGAGATCCCCGTCCTCGGGGCGATGGACGAGGCCGAGCGCGCGCAGGTCGAGGTCCTCTTCTGGGTCGGCTGCGCCGGCTCGTACGAGGACCGCGGGAAGAAGGTCTCCCGCGCCCTCGCGAAGCTCCTCCACGAGGGGGGGGTGAAGTTCGCGATCCTCGGCTCCGAGGAGACGTGCAACGGCGACTCGGCCCGTCGGCTCGGGAACGAATACCTCTTCCAGACGCTCGCGCAGCAGAACGTCGAGACGCTCAACGGGTACGGCGTGAAGAAGATCGTCACGAACTGCCCGCACTGCTTCAACACGCTGCGCAACGAGTTCCCCGGCTTCGGCGGGACGTTCGAGGTGATGCACGGGACCGAGCTCGTCGCCCGGCTCCTGGCCGAGGGGCGGGTGAAGCTGACGCAGGCCCTGCCGAAGTCGATCTCGTTCCACGACGCCTGCTACCTCGGGCGCCACAACGAGGTCTACGACGCGCCGAGGGAGGTCCTGGAGGCGATTCCCGGCCTCACGCTGACCGAGCTGCCCCGCAGCGGCCGGAACGGCCTCTGCTGCGGCGCCGGCGGCGGCCGGATGTGGCTCGACGAGAAGATCGGGACGAGAATCAACCAGGCCCGGTACGCGGAGATCGAGGAGGCAGGGACCGACCTCGTCGGCGTCGCCTGCCCGTTCTGCATGGTCATGCTGGGGAACGCCCAGACCGAGATGGCGGGGAAGACGCAGCCGTTCGACGTCCTGGAGCTGGCGGCGGCGGCGCTTCCGGCGCACCCCGGGGCTGCGGCGGGCTGACGGGAAGCCCCGAGGAGGAATGGTGGCGGAGCCGAAGAAGCCGGACTCGAGAGTGCCGTCGAACCCTTACGTTACGGGTTCGACGAAGAAGCTGAACCCCTCGCACTCCACGGAGCCGGTCCGGCGGGGTGTGCCGGAGACGACCCGCCCCGTGACGCGGCCCGAGCTCGTGACCGAGGGGATGAAGGCCCACCGCCGCGAGATCGAGCGCCGGAAACGGCAGGCGGCGATCGAGAAGCTCCACAAGACGCAGCAGTCGGAGGATGCGCTGCGGGTCTTCTGGAAGGGACTGGCGTGGGCCGTCCTCGTCCTCGGAGCCGGTGCCGTCTACTGGGGTCTCCAGCACAAGTACGGCAACAAGTGGCCGATGTGGGACGTCTGGATCTTCCTCGCGGTGGCCCTCTTCGGGGTCTTCGGCGGCCTCCTCTGGTGGATGAACAAGAAGGACCTCTAGCGAACGGCTGAGCCCCCCCCGTCAGTCGTCGTCGAACGGGCTGCGCGGACGCCCCGCGGGCTCCTTCTGGGCCTTCTCGAGCGCCTCGCGGAAGGTCTTCTCGAGGATCTCGCTCTTGTGCTTTTCCCGCTCGAAGGAGGCGGCGAAGAGATCGGCGGCCCGCTCCGTGCGGCGCGTGTTCTCCGCGGCGGCTTCCTCGAGCGAGCCGAGCTTCCTCTTCACGACGGCGGGCTCGTGCGAGAGGACGGCTCCGGTTGCGCGGTCGACCTTCAGGGTGGACTCGCAGTCGGGACACTGGATTACGAGGACGTCGTCCATCCGTCGATTATCCTCGACCGGTGTCTCCCGGCTGGAAGGAACGGCTCGCGAAGCTGGGCCTGTCGCGAAAGCGGCGGGTGGGCCCTCGCGCCGCCGCGCCCGCGCGCGCCGCGACGACGCCGAAGGGACGGGACGGCGAGGACGAGGCGGCCCGCTTCCTCGAGGCGCGCGGGCTCTCGCTTCTCGCCCGAAACGTCCGGGTGGGGGGGAGAGATCGACCTGGTGGCCGAGGACGGCGGGACGGTCGTCTTCGTCGAGGTGAAGTGGCGCCGCGACGCCTCGCGTGGGGCTCCGGCCGAGGCCGTCACTCCCCTGAAGAGGAGGAAGCTCCTCTCGGCGGCGCGTGCCTGGCTCGCGGAGAACCCGTCGAGCGCTCGGCGCGAGGTGCGGTTCGACGTGGTGGCGATCGAGGGCGACGCGAAGAAGATCGACTGGATACGAGGAGCGTTCGATGCGACGTGACGCGAATGGAATCGGAAGACGAATCGCGGGGGCCGCGGTTCTCCTGATCGCGACGCTCCTTTCCGGCGGGGCGGAGGCAGGGCTGCGGCTCGTTCCGGAAGGCGGCCCGCCCGGCGGCGACGTCCGATGCCTCGCGGCCTCGGGCGGGGTCTTCTGGGCGGGGACCCCGAGCGGGGTCTTTCGCGGCGCCTCCCTCGGGGACGGCTGGGCGCTGGACGGGCTTTCCGGCAAGCCGGTCTCCTCGGTCGCCATCCTGAATGGCGAGGCCTGGGCGGCGACGGGCGAAGAGCTCTGGCGCCGGTCGGTCGCAGGGACGTGGACGCTCGAGACGCTCCCGTCCTCCGTCGCCTTCCCGACGACGGTCGCCGTCGACGCGTCGGGCGTCCTCTGGGTCGGCGGCCTCGGCGCGTGGCGGAGGACCGGTTCGACGTGGACCGCGGCTCCGTCGCCCGGGACCGGGATCGTCACCTCGATGCTCGCGGACCCGTCGGGGCTCGTCGTCGGGCTGTCGGTGGGGAGTGCGGCGCGCTGGACGGGCGCGAGCTGGGCCATGCTCTCGGGCGGCGTCGGGCCGGCCGAGGGCTTCCGCGCCCTCGCGTCGTTCGGCGGGACGCTCTGGGCCGGCACGAACATCACGTTGTACGCCTGGAATGGAAGCTCCTGGGTCGTGGACGCCGCGTTCGGCGCGCACGATGTCCGCGCGCTGACGTCGTGGGGCGGCGCGCTGCGGGCCGCGACGGCCGATGCGGGGGTCCTCGCGAAGAACGGAGCGGCCTGGGTGGCCGACCGGAACGGAATCCTTCCGCGTGGCGGGCAGGCCTTCCTCGACCTCGGGACCGACCTCCTCCTCGGGACCGTTGGAGGGGGCGTCTACCGGAGACAGGGAAGCGGCTGGACATGGATCGGCGGTCCGAGCCCGGCGGCGGTCGTCACCGACGTCGTCCCGCTCGACCCGGCCATCGCAACGGGCTGGTCGGCCGCGACCTCGCTCGGCGGCGGCGCGGTGCTCTCGTACCCTGTAGCGGCCCCGTATCCGGGCGGACCGCCCGAGTTCGGCGCCTTCCCGACGGCTGCGGCGAAGCGACCGCCGTGGCGCGGACCACGGGTACCTGGCCCGAGGTGCTCGTCGCGACGAGCTGCGGTCCGTACGTCCTCTCGGAGTCGGCCGCGACGGCGTTCGCCACGGGCCTCTCCCCGGCGGGCTTTCCGACGACGCTCGCGAATCACTCCGGAGCGGTCTTCGGCGGGACCACCACGTCGGGCCTCTGGCGCTTCTCCGGCGCGTCGTGGGCCGCCGAGCCGGTCGCCGGCTACACGGGTACCGGGACGGTGAACGCTCTCCGCTCGTTCGGCGGCTCGCTCTGGGTGGCGATGGCCGAGGGCCTCTTCTCGAGGGGTTCGGGCCCGTGGGCCGAGGTCTCCGCGGGCCTGCCGTCCAGCGGACTCGTGGTCTCGCTCGGAGGCGACGCCGGGTCGGCCTTCGCCGGCCTCGCCACGGGGGGCATCTACCGGCGCCCGACAGGGAGCTTCTTCCGCAAGGACTCGGCCGGCCTGAACTCGGCGCCGGTCTTCTCCATCGACCTCTCCGGGGGGCGGCTCTGGGCGGCCGCGGGGCCGCGTGGTCTCGCCCTGAAGCGGGATGGCGCCTGGAGCCCGGAGACCTCGGGGCTCCCGCCGGGCGCCTCGGTCACCGTCGTCCGCAACCTCGTCTCCGACGGGCCGGGAGGGGAAACGCTCCTCGTCGGCACGGCAGGACACGGGACGTACGTCGCCTCCGCGCGGCCGGCAATTCGGACGCTGCCGGTCGTCCTCGACGTCGTCGGGGCCGGCGGCGCACGGTTCCTCTCCGAGCTCGTCGTCGGCTCGCGCGCGGCCGCCGTCACCGCGGTTCCCATCACGTATTCGCCTTCTCCGGGCTTCACCGGGACGGGCGGAACTCTCACGCCGAAGACCGTGAGCGTCACGATCCCCGCGGGGCGCGAGATCCGCGCGGCCGACGCGCTCGCCTACCTGAGATCGCTCGGGATGGCGATCCCTGCGGCGACGCCGGAGGCGCCCGTCGCGGGAAGCGTCACGCTCGGGAACGGGCAGAGGAGCGTCGACGACCTCTACCTCATCGCCCGGACCTATACGGCGTCCGCCTCCGGGGGCACGTTCGGGCTCTTCTACGGCGCGCCGTCGAGCATCGACGCGGCCGAGGAGCAGGCGACGGTCTACGGTCTCCGGTCCGTGGCGGGAGACTCGCGCTCGAACCTCGCCGTCGTCCACCTGCCCGGGCCGCGGCACGGAGGCGATCGAGGTCTCGGTGCAGGTCTACTCGGAGAGCGGAGCGCCCGCGGGATCGCCGCTCGTCAGGACCCTCGCGCCCGGCGAATGGACGCAGTGGAACGGCATCCTGGGCCTCGCCGGCCTTCCCGACGGCTCCTACGGCTACGCCCGCATCCGGCGGACGGCGGGCGTCGGCGCGTTCGCGGCCTACGGCGTCGTCAACGACGCGAAGACCTCGGACGGGAGCTACCTGCCGGCGTTCCGTCCCGGCGGCCTCGCCGCGGCGCGGACGGTGATCGTCCCGGTCGTCCTCGACGTCTACGGCGAGGCGGGCTCGCACTACACGACCGAGGTGACGCTCGTGAACGACGGGACCGTCGCCACGCCGGTGGACCTCGTCTACCGGCCGGCCCCGGGCTTCGGCGAGATCGGGGGAGTCCCGGTCGTGACGGTCGTTCTCGCGGCGCGCCAGCAGGTGACGATCCCCGACGTCCTTTCCTACCTGCGATCGCACGGCATGCAGATTCCGGACGGATCGACCGCGGCCCAGGCGGGGACGCTCACGGTCACGTTCCGATACCTGACGGGAATCGACGCGCCGTCCACGGTCGTCCTCGCCCGGACGACGACGCCGAACACGGATGCCGCGATCGGGGGCGCCTTCGGGCTCTTCTACCCCGCCGTCGCGAAGGGGGGCGGCGCCCGGACCTCGGCGCTCGTGCCGGGGCTCTCCCAGGACGACGCCGTCCGGTCGAACCTCGCCGTCGTGAACACCGGGGGAGGGTCGGAGCTGCCGATCACGCTCGAGGCGCGCCTCTACGACGCCGACACGGGCGCCGCCGCGGGCTCCCCGCTCACCGCCAGCCTCGCCGTCGGAGACTGGGTCCAGTGGTCCCGCGTCCACGCGCTCGCCGGGGCGCCCGCTTCGGTGAAGCGGTTCACCGCCGTCGTCCGGCGGACCGCGGGCGACGACACCTTCGTGGCCTACGGCGTCCTGAACGACGCCGTGACGTCGGACGGAAGCTTCCAGTCGATGATCGCGTCGGATCCGTATTGAAGGCCGCGGACCTTGACGAGCGCGCCCTTCTTCGCTATCTTCCGCCGGTCCCGTGGGCGGGACTAGCTCAGTGGTAGAGCGCTACCTTGCCAAGGTAGATGTCGCGAGTTCGACCCTCGTGTCCCGCTCCATGAAAGTCCTTCCCCTGCAATGCCGTAACCGGTGTCGCAGGGGATTTTTCTTTGGGGCTCGTGGACGCGTCATTCAGCTGACGACCACCTGGAAAGAGCGCCCTCCGGTGTCTGGTCCCCCGACCCGGCCCCCGGGGTGCGACGAAGAGGCGTTCCATGGCCCGGAAACGAGTCGATAGAAAGAAGAGCTTCCGAAATCTCGAAGGCGCCCCGTCCCCTGCGGAAGCTTCGATACGAACGGGACGGGACGGGGGTCAGCCGAGCGCCGTCCGTTTCGGGGCCCGGGCCTTCCGCTCGAGGACCGGAAAAGCCGGCCTGGCAGCGTTGCTCGTCCTGCTCGCCGCAGGACTCACCCTGACGCTCGTTCGCTTCTTCGGTCCCGCCAGCCGCCGGACGCCGATCATTCTCGTCTCGATCGACACCTTGAGGGCGGACCACCTGCCGGCCTACGGCTACGGAGAGATCCAGACGCCGGCGATCGACGAGCTGGCCAGGAACGGCGTCGTGTTCGACAACTGCTACACGCACGTCCCCCTGACCCTGCCGGCCCACACGTCCCTTTTCACGGGATTGCTGCCGCCCGTGCACGGAGTGCGGAACAACATCGGGTTCAAGGTGGCCGCGGGCGCCAGGACCCTGGCGACGGAATTGAAGCAGGCCGGCTACTCCACCGGCGGGGCCGTGTCCGCTTCCGTGCTGCACTCGACGACAGGAATTTCCCAGGGCTTCGACTGGTTCGACGATGACCTGAAGAAGACCAGCCCCGAGGTCCTCGACACGGAGATTCAACGGGATGGGATGGAGACTCTCGACCGGGCGTTGTCCTGGCTGGCGGACCAGTCGAAGTCTTCCCGGTTCAGGCGGACGCGAAGGGGCCCGTCTTCCTGTTCGTGCACTTCTACGAACCCCACACGCCGTACACGCCGCCGAAGCGCTTCCTGCAGCAGGGCAGGACCCCCTACGACGGGGAAGTCGCCTATGTCGACGAGATCGTCGGCAGCCTTTTCGCGGGGCTGCGCCGGCTCGACCTGTATGACCCGAGCCTCATCGTCCTTCTGTCGGACCATGGAGAGGCCCTGGGAGACCACGGAGAAGAAGACCACGGGGTCTTCCTGTACCGCGAGGTGATGCACGTACCGCTCATCATCAAGCTCCCCGGACAGGAGTCGGGCGGCCGTCGCGTTCAGGCTCCGGTGCAGCTCATCGACATCGTACCCACCGTCATGGACTGGGCGGGACTTCCGCAGGATGCGCAGCGGCCGGGGAAGTCGCTGGTTCCGGCGCTTCGAGGCGAGAACCTCCCAGAGGACCGTCAGATCTATGCCGAGAGTCTGTATGGCCGGCTGCACTTCGGCTGGAAAGAGCTGTTCAGCCTGACGACGTCCCGGTACAGCTTCGTCCTCGCTCCCCGGCAGGAGCTCTACGACATCCGGCAGGACCCCGGACAGCTCCGGAACCTCCTGCCCCAGGGCTCTTCGGTCGCATCCGGAGGCTCGGAGCCTCCCGGTCCGGTTGCCGTCGAATACGAGAAGCTGCACAGAAAGCTGAAGAGCTACGTCGCGCAGACGCCGCTGAAGGCGCCGAACCCCGTCGACGAAGAGGAGCTCAAGAAGCTCCGGGCTCTCGGGTACATCGGTTCTCCGACGCTGGATCCGGCCAGCGACGGCTCGGCTCCCGACCCGAAGGACAGGATCGGCGACCTGGTTCTCTACCGGCAGGCGATCAGGATCAAGAAGATCCACATGTACTCCAGGGTTGCCGAGAGCCTTCAGGAGGTCGTGAAGACCAGTCCGAGGATGATCGATGCGTGGGACGAGCTGAGCGAAGCCCAGCAGCGCCTCGGAGATCTCGGGAAGGCTGCGGACGCGCTGAAGAAGAGCCTTCGGATCGCCCCCCGCCGAACCCGGCAGCTCTTCGAGCTCGTCGACATCCTGGTCCGGCTCAGGCGATTCGACGAGGCCCGGGAGGTGCTGCGGATGGCCCCGGCGCAGAAGCCGGGTGAAGTCGAGACCCGGCGCGCCTTTCTCGAGCTCGTCGAAGGAAAGCCCGAAGCCGCCCGGGAAGCGGCCGGCCGGGCATCGCAGGACTTTCCCGCGGCCCTTCCGTACATAGAGGGAGTGCTGTCGTATGGAAACCAGGAGTATTCGGGAGCCCTCCCGCTGTTTCGGAAGGCTCTCGAAGGACTCGAGGGACGTTCCCCGCACGCCTTGCCCTACATCCACTTCTACCTCGGAGACTCCCTGGCCCGGGAGAGCCGGAGTGTCGGAAACGAACCCGCGCGGACCGGCCTGCGCCAGGAAGCGGAACGGCACCTGCTGGCGGAGCTTTCTCTCAACCCCACGAATTCGGATGCCGCCACGTCGCTGTGCTCTCTCCATGCCCAGGAGGGCGACGTGCGGAAGGTGCACGAAGTCCTCAATGAATTCGCCAGAGGGAACCCTTCCATAGCGACGTACGAGCTCGTCGCTCATCTTTACTCCGCCATGAAGCTGGATGGAGACGCGGCCCGGTGGGCGGAAAGGGCGCGCTCGCTGGGAGGAAGGTAGGTTCGCATACTGATCGTGGGGGCGCCGCGGGGAAGCCCCCGCTGGCGTCCCCGGGAGTCCGCGATGAAAGCGATGCTTCTCGACGTTCCGGGCCGTCCGCTTCGTGAGGCGGACGTACCCGATCCCGTCGCCGGCCCCGGCCAGGTCCTCCTCCGCATCTCGGCCTGCGCGGTCTGCCGGACGGACCTTCACGTCCTCGACGGAGACCTGGCGAGACCGAAGCTTCCGCTCGTCCTCGGGCACGAGATCGTCGGCGTCGTGGAAGCCGTCGGTGAAGGCGCGGCGAGGTTCGTCCGCGGCGACCGGGTCGGCGTGCCGTGGCTCGGCTCGACCTGCGGCCGGTGCCGGTCTTGCGGCTCCGGGAGCGAGAACCTCTGCGACGACGCCCGGTTCACCGGGTACGACCTCGACGGCGGTTTCGCCGAGAAGGCGGTCGCCGACGAGCGGTTCTGCTTTCCGATCCCGGAGGCTTTCGGCGACGTCGATGCGGCGCCCCTCCTCTGCGCCGGCCTGATCGGCTACCGGACCCTGCGGATGGCGGGCGATCCGGCGCGCGTCGGTATCTGGGGCTTCGGCGCCGCGGCGCACCTCGTCGCGCAGGTGGCGCGATTCGAGGGTCGGGAGGTCTTCGCTTTCACCCGGCCGGGAGACGCCGCGTCGCAGGAGTTCGCTCGCTCTCTCGGGGCCGCGTGGGCAGGCGGGTCGGACGAGCTCCCGCCCGAGCCGCTCGATGCGGCCCTCGTCTTCGCCCCCGTCGGCGCGCTCGTTCCGGCCGCCCTTCGGTCGGTTCGCAAGGGAGGCGTCGTCGTCTGCGGCGGAATCCACATGTCCGATATCCCGTCGTTTCCGTACGGCTCCTCTGGGGAGAGAGGGTTCTCCGCTCGGTCGCGAACCTCACCCGGAAGGACGGGGAGGAGTTCCTGGGCCTGGCGGCGCGGGCCGGCGTGAAGAGCCGGGTCCGGCCATACGCCCTCGGAGACGCGAACGTGGCGCTCGACGACCTGCGGTCCGGGCGGCTCGAAGGGGCGGCGGTCCTCGTCCCGGGAGCTATCCCGGTCCGGGAAGCCGCGCCCGGCAGGAGGCGCAGAACTCCGGGTTCTTGAGGTCGACGCTCTCCGGCCAGAGGGAGCGGTGCATGGCGCAGTCGTTCACGACGCAGTGGACGAGTCCGGCCGCGTGGCCGAGCTCGTGGGCCACTTCCACCCGGAGGCGGTGCTCGAGGACCGTCTCGGTGAGGTCGTTCTCCTCGGGGGGCTTCAGGCGGGCGAGGGAGAGGACGCCTCGGCCTCCCGCGAGATGCGAGAGGCCGAAGACGTAGGTCAGGGCCGGCACGAAGAGGTCGGCGCCGACGAGGAGGAGGTTCAGCCAGTCCGGCTCCGGCGAGGGGACGGCCTCGAGAACGCTGAAGGCGTCGTACTGCGCCCGCGAGCGGTCGTAGCAGGCGGCGAGCGAGCCACGGAACATCACCGCCTCACCCGGCACGAGGGGAGGCGCCAGGCCGCTGAAGGCGCTCCGCACGTGGCCGGGTGAGACGTCGGCGGTGTGGAGGAGCCGGACCTTCACGGTCGGTCGATACCGAACTTCCGCATCTTGTTGTAGAGCGTCACACGGTCGATCTCGAGGGCCCGTGCGGCCTGCGCGATGTTGAACCCCATCGTGGAGAGGATCTTACGGATGTGGGCCTCTTCCGCCGAGGCGAGCGTCAGCGACGCCGCCGCCGGCCCGGGGCCGCTGAACGGGAAGTGCGAGGCTTCGATCGTGTCTCCCTTGCAGAGGACGACCGCCCGCTCGATGGCGTTCTGCAGCTCGCGGACGTTTCCGGGCCAGGGGTATTCGGTCATCGCGGCGAGCGCCGCCGGCGAGAAGCCGCCGATCTTGCGGTTCATCGCGGTGGCGAACCTGCCGAGAAAGTACTGCGCGAGGACGGGGATGTCGGCCTGCCGGTCGCGGAGCGCGGGGAGCTCGATGACGAAGACGTGGATCCGGAAGAAGAAGTCCTGCCGGAAGCGCCCGGCGGCGACCTCGTCCTCGAGATCGCGGTGGGTGGCGGTGACGAGCCGGAAGTCGACGGGAACGGGCTGGTTCCCGCCGACGCGCGTCACCTGCTTTTCCTGGAGGACCCGGAGCAGGTCGACCTGGACCTTCGGCGGCACGTCGCCGATCTCGTCGAGGAAGAGCGTCCCCTCGTGGGCGACCTCGACCTTCCCGCGCCGGCGCGCGGCGGCCCCCGTGAAGGCCCCCTTCTCGTGCCCGAAGAGCTCGCTCTCGAGGACCCCTTCCGAGAGGGCTCCGCAGTTGACGACGCTGAGCGGCCCGAAACGCCGGGGGCTCCGGCTGTGGATGAGCCGTGCGACGAGCTCCTTGCCGGTGCCGCTCTCGCCCGTGACGAGGACGCTCGTGTCGGTCGGGGCGACCTGGTCGACGAGCTCGAGGACGTGGGCCATCGGGCCGCCGCCGGCCGTGATCAGGGCCGGCTCGGAGGCGCTGATGCGGGCCTTCAGCTCGCGGTTCTCGGAGAGCAGGGTGTAGCGCTCGGCCGCCTTCTTCACGAGGCGCGAGACCGATTCCGGGTCGAACGGCTTGACGATGTAGTCGTAGGCGCCGTCCTTCAGGGCCTGGATGGCCGTCTCGACGGAGGCGTAGGCGGTCATGATGATGACGGTCGTCTCGGGCGAGGTCTCGCGCACCTTGCGGAGGACCTCGAGGCCGTCCATCCCCGGCATCTTGATGTCGACGAGGAGGATCTGCGGCGCCTCGCGCACGAGGGTCGTGAGCGCCTCGCGGCCGCCGCCGGCCGAGAGGACGTCGTATCCCTCTTCGCGGAACCAGAAGGTGAGCGAGCTCCTCAGGTGGGGCTCGTCGTCGACGATCATCAGCTTGACGGGCGCGGACATCAGGACTCCTCTCCCGGGGCGGACGTCCCCGGCAGGGTGAGGATGAAGCGGGTTCCGGTTCCGGGGGAGCTCTCGACGTCGATCGCGCCGCCGTGGCGCTGGACGATGCCGTAGACGACGGCGAGGCCGAGGCCGAGGCCCTTGCCGTCGCCGTCCCCCTTGGTCGTGAAGAAGGGCTCGAAGATCTGCCGCTTGACCTCGTCGTCCATCCCGACGCCCGTGTCGGAGATCTCGATCCGCGCCCCGTGCTCTCCGTGCGGCGCGGTGAGGATCCTCAGCGTCCCGCCGTCCGGCATCGCCTCGATGCCGTTGATGGCGAGGGCCAGGATCGCCTGCTCGATGTGCGACGGGTCGCAGAGGACGGCGGGGAGGGCGGAGTCGAGGGACAGCTCCGGGTGCACGAGGGCGAGGTCCATCTTGTGCTTGAGGAGGAAGAGGGAGCGGTCGACGAGCTTGTTGACGTCGGTCGGTTCCATCCGCGAGCCGGTGCGGCGCGCGAACAGCAGGAGGTTCGAGACGATCTCGCCGCAGCGGGCCGACTCGGAGGCGATCGCCTCGAGGATCTTCTCGGTGTCGTCGCCCGGCTTCGCTCCGCCGGCTTTCGCGACGCGCCGCAGGAGGAGCTTCGAGTAGGTGACGACGCTCGCGAGCGGGTTGTTGATCTCGTGGGCGACGACGGCCGCGAGCTTGCCGAGGGAGGCCATTCGCTCGACCCGGATCATCTGGGCCTGCGCCGTCTTCAGCTCGCCGGTCTTCTCCTCGACCCGGCGCTCGAGCGTCTGGGCCCAGTCGACGAGCTCGGCGTTGGCCTTCTGCAGGTCGCCCGCCATCCGGTTGACGTGGTGGCCGAGGAAGGCGAACTCGGCGATCGACTCGTCCTCGTAGCGGGCCGAGTAGTCGCCGCCTCCGAGGGCACCCAGCGTCTCGGCGAGGCTCCGGACCGGCCGGTGGACGTTTCGCCGGACGACGAGGATGACGACCACGGCGACGAGAAGGAGCGTCGCGAGGCCGGTCGCGGCCATGAGCGCCATCGTCTGGCGGCGGACCTCCTCCTGTCGCACGAGCTGGATCGAGACGTCGACGACGCCGAGGAGGCGCTTCTCGGGCGGGTGGGCGTGGCACGCGGCCGTCGAGCAGGACGGCTCGTTCTCGATGGGGCGGATGACGCCGAGGGCCGGGACGCCGTCGAGCTGGAACGTCCGCGTCCGGTCGCCGGGCGGGAGCTTCTCGATCGGCCGCCCCGCGGCGTGGCACTTGAAGCAGGCCTCGGACGTCGTGTCGACCCGCTGGCCGGCCTCGGAGGGGATCGACGAATAGACGATCGTCCCCTCCTTGTTGAAGACCCTCACGCGGATGTTCGGCTGGGTCTTCGCGACGGCCTTCACCGAGCTCTCGAGCCCGGACCGGTCGTTCGCGAGCATCATCCCGTGGAGGCCGCCGGTGAGGGTCTCCGACATCGCGAGGGCGCTGAATCGCGCCGTGGATTCGGCGAACCGTTTCTGGAGCGTGAGAGCGACGAACCAGGAGAAGAGGAGAAGGGCGGCGAGGGCGGCGACGAGGGTTCCCGTCAGCCGCACCGCGAGGGAGTTGGCCCTGAGACGCTTCATCGCCGCCCTCTCCGCTTCCCGTCCGCTACTCGGCCTTGTGGCAGGGCGAGCAGTCGGCGTCGATGGCGAACGCCGAGGTCCCGTCGTGGCAGCCGCCGCAGTGCTTCGCGTCGTGCATCTGTCCGGCGGGGGCGGCTTCCTTCCGGCCGAGGAAGGAATACGTGTTCCCGTGGCAGGAGAGGCAGTCGGGGGCGGACGCGTCGACGTGCGAGGCGTGACGGAACGAGGCCGGACCCGGGCTGTCGGGTGCCTGCGGGAAGACGATCTCCTTCGGCGGCTGGAAGCTGGCGAGCGCGGCGGCGAGCTCGGGCTTCGTCGCGCCGGGGGCGGGCGGGCCGGGGGCGACCTCGCGCCGGCGTACGCCGTCGGCGCCGAGCGCGGCGGCCCCGACGAAGGCGATCGCGACGACGACGAGGGCCGGCACCGGGAGCGTCCGGAGCGGCTGTCCGACGACGTTCCCGCCCTCGGGGACGACGATCGGCCGGGCTTCCTTCATCTCGTGCTCGGGGAAGACGGGGAGGAACTTCACGGCGAGGGCGAAGATGAGGAACCCGACGCCGACGACGGAGAGCGTGATGAAGACCTCGGTCAGGGCGGGGATGTAGATCGAGCCGGAGGACCGCTCCATGCCGGTGATGGAGACGTTCATCCGGTTCATGATGACGCCCATCACGATGAGGAGGGCCGCGAGGAAGAGGCCCGTCGTGTGCTTGCGGACCTTCGGGATCGCGAGGAGGATGCCGGGCGCCAGGACGCCGATGAGCATCTCCGCGAGCCAGAGCCGGGACTCGTAGGTCGGCTGGAAGGGGAGCCCGAGGATGCCGCGGTGCCGGAAGTCGGCGAAGCGGATGACCGACGTGAGGGCGAGGATGAGGAGCGCCACCCGCCCGAGCGGGACGAGGAGCTCCATCTCGAGCTGCTTGCCGAAGGCGCGGTGCGACAGGAACGACTCGACGATCGTCATCGCGCAGCCGAGGGTGAGCGCGGTGAGGAAGAAGTAGAGCGGGATGAGCGGCGAGTACCAGAGCGCGTGGAGCTTCGTCGGGACGATCAGGTAGAAGGAGCCGAGCGAGGACTGGTGGAGCGTCGAGAGGAGGACGCCCAGGACGACGAGCACCGGCATGATCGCGTGGAGGACGTGGAGCGTCTTCGTCATCTTGAAGCGCTCGAAGACGATCGGGCTGAACTCGAGCGCGAGGACCGTGGTGTAGAGCGTGACGCACCAGCCGACCTCGAACATGACCGAGTGCGGGTTCCACATGACGAGCGGGTGCCAGATGTTCCAGGGGCGCCCGAGGTCGAACATCAGGGCGACGACCACGAGGCAGTAGCCGAGGAACGCCGTCAGGATGGCCGGGCGAACGATCGGCCGGAACTTCTCGAGGTTGAAGATGTAGACGGTCGCGCTGATCGTGAAGCCGCCCGCGGCGAGGGCGACGCCGCAGAGGATGTCGAAGCCGATCCAGATCCCCCACGGGAAGGAGTCGGTGAGGTTCGTGGAGCCGGCGAGGCCCTTGAAGATGCGGATGACGGTGGCGTAGGTCCCGAGGGCGAGGATGACGAGGAGGACTCCCCGCCAGAACGTGAAGCGCGGGATTTCGAGCTTCGGCATGGCGTTCACTTCAGTGCTCCTTCGGCGTCTCGTGGTGCGAACCCTCGGCCGCCTCGACCTCGTCGCGGCGGTTGCGGATCCAGTAGATGCCGCCGAGGAGGACGGCTCCCGTCATGACGATGTCGGGAATGATGTTCAGCACGCGCCAGGTGAGGAATGCGGGCGCCGTTCCGTCGAGGCCCGCGGGATAGCCGAGCTCCTCGGCCTTCCCGTCGGAGATGATCAGGACCGACGTCCCGCCGACCTCCTCGACGCCGTAGATGTGCTCGTTGTAGCGGCCGGGGTTGGCGCGGAAACGCTCCTTCGCCTCGGCGATGAGGGCGTTCCTGTCGCCGAACGTGGTCGCGCCGGTGGGGCAGGCCGTGGCGCAGCCCGTCTTCAGCCCCTTCTCGAGCCGGTCGGCGCAGAGGTCGCACTTCCTCACGAGCGGCGCCTTCTTCTCCCACTCGTACTTCGGGATCCCGAAGGGGCAGGCGATCATGCAGTAGCGGCAGCCCATGCACTTCGACTCGTGGTAGATGACCGGCCCCGCGGCCGTCTTCTCGAACGCGGCGACGGGGCAGGCCGACGCGCACGAGGGTGTGACGCAGTGCATGCACATCCGCCGGACGTATCGGGACCCGACCTGCTTCACGACGGAGTAGGTCTTGTCGGAGAGCTCGTCCTTCAGGACGTCGTCGGATGTTTTCGGTAGCTTGTTGCGTTCCTTGCACGCCAGCGCGCAGGCACCGCAACCGATGCAGCGAGTCGTGTCGAGAAGCAGTCCCTTGGTCTGCGGCTTCAACATGAGCCTCCGTACCCCCCGTGGGCGGACGTTGGGCCCGCCCGTGGAGGTACTCGCAAGCTCGGGGCCAAAGTGTGGAGGATTTCTTATCTCACTCGTGGGCCTTAGTTTAGCTCCGTAATTCGACAATCCGGCAAGAGAAGATGTGGAAAAATTCAGCGCCCGCTTCTCCATCAATTGGTGTAAGTGCTTGCACTGAATAGATTTGCCTGTCAGTTCGAAAGTGATGAGAAATCTCGTGTTCCGTTGAGATTTTCAACGTTGCGAGGTGATTTCCTACACGTTGAATCCCGGGACGTGGTGTTTCTCCACGTCCCGGGGTCTTGCTCGGACTCGAGTCAACGCTCCACGCGGGGAGGAACGGGCGCCTTCGGCCAGTCGCGGGCCTTCTTCGACAGGGCCTCCACGAGGATCTCCACACCTTTCTCGAGGCTCGGATCGCCTCCGGCGAGGCGCTTCTCGGCGACGTCGACGACTTCCACGTCGGGTGAGACGCCTGCGTTTTCGACGACCCAGCTGCCTTCACGGTCGTAGATCCGGAACGTCGGAACGTCGACGCTGCCGCCGTCGACGAACGTCGCGTTGCCGGAGAGGCCGATCAGTCCGCCCCACGTGCGGGTCCCGACGAGCGGTCCGAGCCCTTCCTTGCGGAAGAAGTACGGAAGGGCGTCGCCGCCCGAAGCGGAGTAGCCGTTGATGAGCATCGCCTTGGGGCCGTCGTGGGCGAACCCGGGCGTGCGCATGGCGTCGACCCCGCGGCGGGCCCAGAAGGCGAGCGTCGTCCTGGAGAGCATCTCGATCATCCGGTCGGGGATGAAACCGCCGCCGTTGTACCGGTCGTCGATCAGGAGGGCCGGCTTGCCCGCCTGCGAGTAGAAGAGCTTCTGGAGCATCCGGTTGCCGGCGAGGGCGGTGTCGGGGAGGTGGATGTAGCCGACCCTTCCGCCGGAGAGGCGGTCGACGAGCGCCATCCGGCTCCTGACCCAGTCGAGGTAGCGCAGCCCCTGCTCGCTCGCCACGGTCTTCACGGTGACGCTCCGGGCTCCTTCGCGAGCGGGCGTCCGGTTCACGAGGAGGGTCACGGCGCGATTCGCCTTTCCCTCGAGGAGGCGGTAAGGGTTGTCCGACGTCGTCAGGTCGGTCCCGTCGATGGCGAGGAGGAACTCCCCCTCGGCGACGTTCACGCCTGGTTCGGTAAGGGGCGAGCGGGAAGTCTCGTCCCAGTTCTCGCCCGGGAAGATCCTCGCGATCCGGTAGCGGCCGGCCGGATCGGCCGCGAGATCGCAGCCGAGAAAGCCCCCCGGGACGCGCTCGATCTTCGGCTCGTCGCCGGAAGAGACGTAGGTGTGGCCCGCCTCGAGCTCGGAAACGAGCTCGCCGAGGAGGAAGTCGAGGTCGGAACGGTGCGCCACGTAGGGGACGAGAGCGCCGTAGCGTGCCACGAGGACCGGCCAGTCGACGCCGTGGAGCCCGGGGTCGTAGAACCAGTCGCGGACGACGCGGGCGCCGTCCCTCCAGATCTGGGCCCACTCCGTGCCGAGGTCGATCTTCGCGCGGAGGCCGGAGAGGTCGAGCTTGCCGGCTCCCGACGACAGCCCGGCGCGGGTGTCGGTGATCCCTCGGTCCTTCCCGGAATGCCAGAGGACCTTCTTCCCGTCTGCCGACAGGAGGTAGGAGCTCACTGCTTCCAGGGCCTTCTCCTCCTTCCGTTCCGCGAGGTCGTACCGGGTGAGCGCCTCTTCGCCTTCCTCGCCCTTCAGGTAGTAGACGGCGTCTGCCGTCGCGGAGAGGGAGCGGATCTCGTCGGCCTTCACTCCCGGGAGGGCCACCGTTCGGGCGACGAAGCCTTCGGAGACGATGTCGACGCGCGGGGGATCGTCCTTCTTCGTCGGCCCGGTGCCCGGGCCCTTGCCGGCGCCCGGGGGCTTCGAGGCGCCGGCCTTCGGAGCGTCCTTCACCGCCGCCGCTTCCTTCCCGTTCTCCTCGTCGCTCTTCGGCGGGAAGAGGTGCCCAGCGGCAGGGTTCAGGGCGGCCGCGTAGACGCGCGTCGCCTTCGGGTAGACGTAGGAGAACTCGAAGGCGCTGAACGCCGGGGTGTAGTCGCGGTTGGAGAGGAAGAAGAGGTACTTGCCGTCGGCCGAGAAGGCGGGCGAGAAGTCGGCCGTCAGGCCGTCGCCGAGAGGGAAGGACTTTCCCGACTCGAGCGAATGGACCCAGAGTCCCGGGAGGCGGGTCTCGTGGCTCTTCTCGTAGACGAGCCAGCGGGAGTCCGGCGAGAAGGAGTAGACGTCGATGTCCTCGAAGCCGCTCCGGTCCGCGTCCGTCACCTTCGCCGTCGCCACGTCGACGACGCGCAGACGCTGGCTCCGGTCACCCCAGGCGATCTTCTTGCCGTCGGGGCTGAAGACGGGGGCGAACTTCCACGGCGCTCCGTCGGTCGTGAGGCGGCGAGGCGCCCCGGACCCGTCCTGGGGGCGGATCCAGAGCTCGTATTCGCCCGTCTCGTCGGAAAGGTAGGCGATCCACTTCCCGTCGGGCGACCAGGCCGGGTCCCTTTCCCGGACGGAGGGCGTCGCCGTCAGGTTCCGGGTGGCTCCGTCCTTCGCCGGGACGGAGTAGAGGTCGCCGCGGGCGTCGAGGACGACGCGAGCGCCGCTCGGAGAGAGGGCCGCGCCGGCGACGTACGCCGACACGTCGCGAAAGGCAGGCACCGTGGCCGCGCGGTCGGAGCCGAGGGTGATCGGAATCCGGGCGGCCTTCTCCGTCGCCAGGTCGAGCGCGAAGAGAGCCCCACCGTTCATGAAGACGATCTTCCCGTCGCCGAGGCTCGGCCAGAGGACGTCGAATTCCGTGAACGAGGTCAGCTTGCGCGTCTCTCTCGTCTTCAGGTCGTACCGCCAGAGGTTCAGGGTCTTCTCCCGATCGGACGTGAAGTAGACGGCGTCGCCCCACCACATCGGGAAGTTGTCGGTACCTTCCCAGGTCGTGAGCCGCTCGGACTTCCTTGCCGTGAAGTCGTAGGTCCAGATGTCCTGCGCCCGGCCCCCTTTCGTCCGTTTCCAGGTCCGGAACTCGCGATCGACCGGGCAGTAGGCGAGCCTGGTCCCGTCGGGCGAGAAGGAGGCCGACCCCCCCTCGGGAATCTCGAGCGGCGTCTCGAGGCCTCCCTTCGGATCGACGAGGTAGTAGCGACCCATTCGGGAGCTCCATGGGACCCGGTTCATCCGGACGAGGACCTTGCCGTCCTCCGTCCAGCCGAGGACCCAGTTGTCCCACCCGCCGCGTGGAGGGAGCGGCCCGACGTCCGTGGCGAAGGTGAGCTGCCTCGGGGGGCCGCCCCACGCCGGCATGACCCAGACCTGCCGGGTGCCGGTGTACTCGGCCGAGAAGGCGATCCACCTGCCGTCGTGGGAAAGCTTCGGGAAGAGCTCGAGGCCAGGGTGGGCCGTGAGGCGGAGGGCCGGGCCGCCGGAGGTGGATGCGCGCCAGACGTCACCCGCGTAGACGAAGACGACGGCGTCGCCCCGGACGTCGGGGAAGCGGAGGAGGCGCGCCTCGGGCGGACCGTCGGGTGTCGCGGAGTGGCCCGGCGGGGCCGGAATGAGGAGCGTCGCGAGGGTCGCGGCGAGGAGCGCGAGGCGGGGGAGTCGGACCATCATGGGCCGATTCTGCCCGACGCCCTTCCGGCCGTCCTTTCGCTTTGCGGGGTTCTGGTTCATCATCCCCGAAAATCCCGAGTACTTCAGCGAGGCGGAATCGATGGCTTTTCTGAAAGTCCTGGAATCGCCGGACCCGGCCCTGAAGGACCAGACGATCCCGCTTGCGGGAAAAGAGGTCCTGATCGGTCGAGGCAAGGAAAACAGTCTCGTCCTCGAAGACCACGCGGTCTCGCGGCACCACGCCCGGATCGTGGAGGAGCCGGACGGGCACGTCCTCGTCGACAACAACAGCGCGAACGGAAGCTGGGTGAACGGCCAGCGGGTCACCGAGCAGCGCCTGAAGCCGGGGGATCAGATCCGCGTCGGCAAGACGCTGTTCGAGATCCAGGGCGTCTACGACCCGGAGGGGACGGCCTTGCTGGACGTGCAGGGGATGGGGATGTCCATGAAGCCGGCTCCCGCTCCGGCCCCCGCCTACCAGCCGCCCCCGCACGCGCCCGTCGCCGCCCCCTCGCCACCTCCTCCGGCGCCGCGTCCTTCCGCCCCGTCTTTCGACCCGGCCACCGTCCCGGAGCCCGTGCCGTTGCGCCGGCCCTCGCCCCCGCCGACGCCGATTCCGGGTCCGACTCCCGCCCCGTCACGGCCCGCGCCGATGCCGCCGCCCGCTCCCATGGCCGCCCCGCGCCCGGCGCCGCCTCCCGCGCCGGCCCCGATGGCCGGCCGTCCGGCGCCGATGGCTCCCGCGCCCGTGCCGTCTGCGGCTCCCCCCGCCTACTTCGGTGACGAAGCGCCCATCGAGGGAGAGCCGGCCGGCTTCTGGATCCGGTTCCTCGCCTTCATGATCGACTACGCCATCGTCGGGTTCCTGATGGCGATCATCTGGGCCCCGACGTTCCTGATTTCCTTCCGCGCGGCGGCGAGCGGCGAGAGCCCCGGCGCCTTCGCCATGATCCTGCCGTTCCTCTCGTTCCTTCTCGGCACGGCCGTCGGCCTCGGCTACAACCTCTGGTTCCCGGCCACCCGGGGCGCTACCCCCGGGAAGAAGATGCTCGGCCTGAGGATCGTCCGGGAGGACGGCGAGGAGCCGCTCGGCTGGGGGACCGCCTTCATGCGCCTCGTCGGCTACATGGTGAGCGGCTTCATCCTCTACATCGGCTTCTTCATGATCGCGTTCAACCCGGAGAAGAAGGGCCTTCACGACATGATCGCGAAGACCCGGGTCCTGAAGATCCGGTAGCTCCTCTTCGCTTCCGACCCGAAACGGCGAAGGCCGGGCCCGCGGGCCCGGCCTTCGGTCGTCTGGGACCCTTCAGGGAAGTCCGGCTCAGCTCTTGCCGAGCTTCTCCCGGATCTGGAAAAGGACGTGGACTCCCTCGAAGAGGACGCGCATCAGCGCGAGATAGAAGACGGCGAGGACCGGCCCGATGACCATCATCACGATGCCGGTGACGATCACGCCGAAGACCCCGAAGCGGATGCCTGTCGCCATCGTCTGGAGGCCCGACAGGATCCCTCCGAGCGCGCCCAGGCCACAGAGGACGATCAGCACGACGTAGAGGAGCCGGAGGAGCTTCGGGGCGACGAGGTTCTCGAACCTGATGTCGATGAGCCCCTTGAGCGCGCCGGCGTCCTCCGTCATCACGCTCCCCATGGCTGCGCCGGTCGCAGCGGCCGCGGCGGCGGCGGGGCCGGCCTCCCGGGGCGCCGCGGGGTGGCGAACGGGCGCGGGAGCGGGCATCGGCGCGGGGGCCGGGGCCGGCGCGGGGGCCGGGGCGGCGCTCACGCGGAACGACGGGAGCGTCTTCGGGTCGGTCCACGACCCGAGCGACTCGTTCCAGACCATGACCTGGCGGCCGGCGTACTGCGAACAGATCTGCCGGACCTGCCCCATGTCCTGCTCTCCGTCGAGCTGGCGGCCGTCCACTGCGACGAAATACGTCTCTTCGGGCATCTCCACTCCTTTCAGCGTGCGAAGACGTCGGCGACGGGAGTGATGCGAACGCGTTCCGGGGTCAGTCCGAGCTTCTTCGCGCCGATGACCTTGTCTTCTGCAAGGACCTCCGGGGGTTTCGGGGCATCGTACGCGATCGTCGACGGGTCGGGCGAGAGAAGCTGCTTCCTCAGCCCCTCGGCGTCCTTCGTGACGACGACGACGGTCAGCTTCTCGGACGAGAGATGCTTGCGGATCGCCCTGTTCACGTCGGCGCGGGTGAGCTTCGCGAGGCGCTCCCTCATGTACGGGACGTACTCGCCGATTCCGTACCACTTCGAATCGAGGGCGTAGCCCAGCTCCTCCCCCTGCGTCGAGGTGAGGAGGTAGACGTTCTTCATGAGGTAGTCGCGCGTCGCCTGGAAGTCGGCCTCGGAGATTCCCTTCCGGATGAAGAGGTCCAGCTCGTGGAGGGCGATCTTCAGGGCCATCGGACCGTTCGCCGGTGCGACGGGGCGAATCCAGACCTCGAAGAGCTGCGCCCGGCGCGCCACGTTCGGGTCGGGGAAGAACTGGTACATGCCGCCGGGGAAGGCCTCGATGTAGGCGTAGTCGCCGTAGTTCATTCCACGCAGCTCGCGGATCCGCTGGTAGAGGTGCGACATCGACGAGCGGTGCTCGCCGAGGAAGGCGCGGGCGACCGAGAGGGCGGCAAAGTCCGCGTGGGAGCGGGTGACGTCGATCGGCAGGCCGAAAGAGACGGCGGTCGCCCGCGTCTCCTTCTGGATGATCTCGACCTCGAGGGCCTGCGGCGCCCGCCCCTTCACCCCGGCCGGGGCCGGGAGCGCCGGTCCCGCGGGAAGCTCGCCGAGGCGCGACAGGAAACGCATTTTCAGGTCGGCGGGGACGTCGCCCGCGAGGCCGACGGTGAGCGCCGCACGGGTGTAGGCCGCCCTCCAGAAGGACTTCACGTCGTCGAGGGTGATGGCGTCGATTCCCGCGAGCGTCCCGAGGGCCGGGTGCGCGTAGGGCGTGCCGGCGAAGACGACGGTCTGGAGGCGCTCCTTGCCGAGCTCCTCTTCGTTGTTGGCGATGAGGTCCTGGGCGAGGGCGTTCTTCTGGGCGTCCTTGAGGCGCCGGAAGTCCTCCTCGCGGAAGCCGGGGGTGAGGAGCTGGGGAAGCGCGATGTCGAGGTAGGCGCGCCCGTTGTCGCGGTGGACGCTCCCGGTGAAGACGGTCATCTCCTTGTCGACCTGGGCGCGGAACGTCGCGGCCATCGGGAAGAGCGCCTTCCTGATCTCGTCGATCCCGGTCTCCTTCGAGCCGGCCTCGGCGACCATGGCGGCCGTCAGCGCGGCGAGACCCTCTTTCCCCTTCGGGTCGTGGGCGGAACCGGCCGCGAAGAGGAGCTTGAAGGTGACCTGCGGGAGGGGCGAGGGCTTCTCGAGGAGCGCGAGCCCCTCGGGGACGCCGGAAGGGGGCGCGAACGCCGCGAGGGACGGAACCTGGGCGAGCGGAGCGGGAGGCGCCTCGTGCGAGAGAGTCGTGAGGACGAGGCCGGCGTCGACGACGTACTTCGCCGCGGCGGACCGCAGGTCCTCCGGGGTGAGGGTGTCGTAGAGCCGGTAGAGCTCGTTCAGCGTGCCGTACTCGCGCCGGTGGCGAACGTAGCGCGCGAGCGTGCCGGCGATCGCGTCCGTGTTGTCGAGGCTCTTCACGAGGCCGTAGCGGGCGTTCGCCTTGGCGTCGGCGAGGCGGCGGGCCGGAACCGGCTCGGTGCGCAGCCAGGCGAAGGTCTTCAGGATCTCGTCGCGGACGGCGACGACGTCCTCGATCTTCTTCACGCGCGCCCCCGCCGTGAGCAGCTGCGGGTCGGCGCTGGCGGGAAGGTACGGGAAGAGCTGGTCGACCTTCTGCTCGGTCTCGACCAGCTTCTTGTACGCGTCGGAGGTGGGACCGAAGGCGAGGTCGAGGAGGACGTCGAGGGCCGCCCAGTCTTTGGCCGTCGTGGAGAAGGCGGGGCCGCGGAAGGAGACGACGACCCACGGGAGCGTCGGCGTCGTCCAGGGGACGTGGACCGTCTTCGGCCCCGTCGGCGCCGGCTCCGCGGGGATCTCGACGGAGTAGCTCCCGCGCTTCCAGGAGCCCCAGTACTTCTCGACGAGGGGGAGGACCTTCGCCGGGTCGACGTCGCCCGCGACGATGACGGTCGCGTACTCCGGCCGGTACCAGCGGTCGAAGAACGTCTTCGAGTAGGCGAACTGGTTGGGCATGTCCTCGATGTCCTTGAGGAAGCCCATCGTCGTGTGCTTGTAGGTGTGCGTCGTGAAGGCGGCGTCCTGCGTCGCCTCGAACAGCTTCGACATCGGGTTCGCGCTGTTCTTGTTGTACTCGCCGAGGACGGCGCGCGACTCGGTCTTGAAGGCCTCCTCGGGGTAGAGGAGGTTCTGGAATCGGTCCGCCTCGATCTCGAGGATCTTCTCGAGGTCCTCCTTCGCGAACGTCGTGTGGTAGTTCGTGTAGTCGTCGGTGGTGTAGGCGTTCTGCCTGGCGCCGGCCTTCGTCAGGATCGCCTGGTACTTCTCGGGCGGGTACGCCTTCGTTCCCCGGAACATCATGTGCTCGAAGAAGTGGGCGAAGCCCGACTTGCCCGGCTCGACCTCGTTGCGCGATCCGGTCTGGACCGGGATCTGGAGCGAGACGAGGTTCGGGAAGCCCGTCGGGACGATGATGACCTTGAGGCCGTTCGGGAGGGTCGTCTCGGTGGCCTGGAAGGGGAGCAGGTCTCTGGACATCTCGGGACCTTTCGAGGCGGGGGTGGCCGCATGGGCGCTCGCCGCGAGGGCGAAGGCGATGGCGGGGACGATCGGGGCGGTCCGTCGGTTCATCGGTCTCCTCTGAGGCGCGCCGGGGCGCGCCGGTGGTCTGTCGTTCGGGTTCGGGTCGGGAACGGGACGCTCAGGCGTCCTTCCTGTAGAGCCACGCGCTCTCGAGGGTGCGGACGCCATCGGTGTCTCCGACGACGTACTTCCCGCCGCTCCAGAGGGCGGCGCCGGCGGCTCGCCCCGCCGCGTCGACGCAGTAGAAATTCACGTTGAACGTCGGCCGTCCCTTGTCGTCGCGGTGGCGCGGGACGAGGTGGGTCTTTTCCGCGATCCGCTTCAGGGCCCTGAGGCACGCCTCCTCGGGGGCGAGGCCGTTGCGGAGGTACTCGACGACGGTGTGCGACCCGCAGGTGACGAGGTTCGCCTCCCCGCGGCCCGTGGACCCGGCGGAGCCGACGCCGTTCTCGGAGTAGAGGCCGGCGCCGACGACGGGGGAGTCGCCGACGCGCCCGGGAATCTTGAAGAAGAGGCCGGAGGTCGTCGTGACGCCGACCAGGTCCCCCTTCGCCGAGCGGACGGACAGGTGGATCGTCCCCTGAGGACGAAAGAGCCCCTTCCCGTACTTCTCGAGGAAGCGCTTCACGTCGGGGTCCTCGGCGTCGCGGGCCGCCTCGATCCAGTCGTCGAGGTCGGAGAGGCGGTTCTTCCAGTGCAGCCAGATCTTCCGGGTCTTCTCGGTCAGGAGGTCCTCGTCGGGGAAGCCGTGGGCGGTCGCGAAGCGGCGCGCCCCGGCTCCGACGAGGAAGACGCGGTCGGTCCTGTCCATGACGAGCCGGGCAACCCTGGACGGCGTCTTGACGCCCGTCAACGCCGCGACGGCGCCGGCCCTCATCGTCCGGCCGTCCATGACGGCGGCGTCCAGCTCGACGACTCCCTCCTCGTTCGGGATGCCGCCGTAGCCGACGGTGACGTCGTCCGGGTCGAGCTCGGCGACGTTCACGCCGGCGATCGCCGCGTCGAGCGGGTCCTTCCCCTGGATGAGCGCCTGGCGCGCCACCTTCGCGGCCTCGAGGCCGTTGGCGGAGGTGACGATGACGAACCCGTTCGCGGCCGGCGCGGGTGCCGGCGCCGCGGCCTGACCCGCGAGGTCTCGGGGGAGGAGCGCGGCGGCTCCGGCGAACGCGGCCGTCCCGAGGAGCTGGCGGCGGGAAAGAGGGGAGTCGGTCATCACGGCCCTTTCTCGAGGTGCGACTCGGAGCGCCCGGTTGCCGGGCGACTGCATTGTCTCCCGCCGTGCCGCCGGACGGCCGCCCCGGGACAGGACCGGGCCGCCGGCCCCGCCAGGGCGAGGCGCCAACGGCGGCGCCGGCTCCTGAACGCGACGGGTCGAAAAACGTACAGTTTAGCTCTACAAGTCCTGTTCACAAAGGAACGATTCGGTTCGCCAGCGGGGTGTGAGACGACGTCGCGTGCTAGCCTTTTGGACGTGATTTCCCCCGGATTCGAACTCTGAGCGCGGCCCCCGCGGGGCCGCCTTTTTCGTCTTTCGGGGGGGAGGAGAAGCATGACACCGGAACCTGCGAAAGGAGCCCCCGCGCCGAAGGACAACCGCTGGCGCCTCGTCGAGGCGACCATGCGGCGGCACGGGCACAAGTCTCACGCGCTCATCGAGGCGCTTCACAGCGCCCAGGAGGCCTACGGATTCCTCGAGAACGACGTGCTCCGGATGGTGGCGACGGAGCTGAGGATTCCCCTCTCCAAGGTCTACGGCGTGGCGACGTTCTACAACTTCTTCACGCTCAAGCCGCAGGGCCGCCACACCTGCGTCGTCTGCACCGGCACGGCCTGCTACATCAAGGGGGCCGACCAGATCATGAACGTCCTGGAGAAGAAGTTCGACCTGAAGTCCGGGACCACGTCGCCCGACGGACAGGTCTCCGTCCTGACGGCGCGTTGCATCGGCTCCTGCGGTCTGGCCCCCGCCGCCGTCCTCGACGGAGCGGTGGCCGCCAAGCTGACGCCGGCGCAGGTCGTGGCGAAGGTCGAGGAGTGGATGAGCCATGATCAGCATTGAAGACCTCTCCCAGATCTCCCAGGCCGAACGCGAAGCCAGGGACGCCGTCGGGCACCAGATCAACGTCTGCGTCGCGGCGAGCTGCCTCTCCCTCCAGAGCGACAAGGTCAAGGAGGAGCTCGAGAAGGCGGTCGAGGCGAAGGGAAAGAAGGACTGCTGCAAGGTCCGCGGCGTCGGCTGCATGGGCCTCTGCGCGGCCGGTCCCCTCGTCGCCGTCGAGAAGGAGAAGGTCCTCTACCAGGGGGTGGCCCCCGAGGACGCGTCCGCCATCGTCGACGCGCTCGGCGGCGAGCCGGTGGCGCGGATACAGGGGGACCTGGAGGCGCCATTCTTCGCCCGGCAGCAGAAGATCGTCCTCGAGAACTGCGGCCGGATCGACCCGGAGCGGATCGAGGAGTACATCGCCGCCGACGGCTACCTCGCCCTCATCGACACGCTGACCGCGATGACGCCGATCGGCGTCGTCCAGCAGGTGACGCGGTCGGGCCTGAGGGGCCGGGGCGGTGCGGGCTACCCGACGGGGCTCAAATGGGCCACCGTGAACAAGTCCCAGGGGACGAGGAAGTTCGTCATCTGCAACGGCGACGAGGGGGACCCGGGAGCGTTCATGGACCGCGCGGTCCTCGAGAGCGACCCTCACCGGATCCTCGAGGGAATGGCGCTGGCGGGCTACGCGGTCGGGGCGCAGCAGGGGTTCGTCTACGTCCGGGCGGAATACCCGCTCGCGATCAAGCGCCTCAAGCTCGCGATCAAGCAGGCCGAGAAGATGGGCCTGCTCGGCGCGAACATCGGCGGGACGACGTTCAGCTTCAACGTCGACATCCGGCTCGGCGCCGGCGCCTTCGTCTGCGGCGAGGAGACGGCCCTCATCGCCTCCGTCGAGGGGGGGCGCGGCACACCGCGCCCCCGGCCCCCGTACCCGCGGAGTCGGGTCTCTGGGGCTATCCGACGCTCATCAACAACGTCGAGACGCTCGCCAACATCCCGACGATTCTCCGCAACGGCCCGGAGTGGTTCGCGAAGATCGGCACGGCCAAGAGCCGCGGGACGAAGGTCTTCGCCCTCGCGGGCGCAATCACCAACACCGGCCTCATCGAGGTGCCGATGGGGATGCCGCTGCGCGAGATCATCTTCGACATCGGCGGCGGCGTGCCCGACGGCAAGGCGTTCAAGGCCGTCCAGACGGGCGGTCCCTCGGGCGGCTGCATCCCGGAATCGGGCCTCGACATGCCGTGCGACTACGAGTCCCTCGCGAAGCTCGGCTCGATCATGGGGTCGGGCGGAATGATCGTCATGGACGAGACGTCGTCGATGGTCGACGTCGCCAAGTTCTTCATGGAGTTCTGCATGGACGAGTCGTGCGGCAAGTGCGTCCCCTGCCGGGTCGGCACGGCGCAGATGCACGAGCTCCTCCGGCAGATCTCGGCTGGCGAGGCGACGGCGCGCGAGCTCGCGCTCCTCGAGCACCTCTGCGAGGTCGTGAAGTCGACGAGCCTCTGCGGCCTCGGCCAGAGCGCTCCGAACCCGGTCGCGTCGACCCTCCACTACTTCCGCGAGGAGTACGAGGCGAAGATCGCGGCCGGGGAGGCTGCCGCGGCAGGCCACACCCCGCCGGCGGGAGGTGCCGCGTGAGCAGCCGTCCGAGCGCCAAGCCCGCGGCTCCCGCGCCGTCGAGCAAGGTCAAGACCCTGACCATCGACGACCGGCTCGTCTCCGCCCGCGAGGACGAGTCGATCCTCGACGCCGCCCGCGACAACGGGATCCAGATCCCGACGCTCTGCAACCTCGACGGCCTGACGCCCGTCGGCGCCTGCCGCCTCTGCATGGTGGAGGTGAAGGGCTCGAGCAGGCTCTTCGCGTCCTGCGTGACGATGGTCGGCGAGGGGATGGAGGTCGTCACCGACTCCGAGCGCCTCCAGAAGTACCGCAAGACGATCGTCGAGCTCCTCTTCTCCGAGAGGAACCACGTCTGCGCCGTCTGCGTCTCGAACGGCCACTGCGAGCTGCAGAACCTGGCCCAGCTCCTCGGCGTGACGCACCTGACGGTGCCGTACCTCAACCCGAAGCTCCCGGTCGACGCGTCGCACGAGCGTTTCGTGAACGACCACAACCGCTGCGTCCTCTGCCAGCGCTGCGTCCGCGTCTGCGGCGAGGTGGAGGGGGCGCACACCTGGGACATCAACGGGCGCGGGATCGGCGCCCGGGTCATCACCGACCTGAACCAGCCCTGGGGCTCCTCCGAGACGTGCACCGGGTGCGGCAAGTGCGTCCAGGTCTGCCCGACCGGCGCGCTCACGGAGAAGGGGAAGTCGGTCCGCGAGATGTCGAAGCGGACCCGCTTCCTCCCGTACCTGACGATGATGAGGGAGGACCGGAGTGAGTAAGGTCAGGCTCGCCACGGTGTGGCTCGACGGCTGCTCCGGCTGCCACATGTCCTTCCTCGACATGGACGAGCGGATCCTCGAGATCGCCGCCCGCGTCGAGGTCGTCTACAGCCCGCTCGTCGACCTGAAGGAGTTCCCGGCCGACGTCGACGTGACGATCGTCGAGGGGGGCGTCTCCAGCGAGGAGGACCTCCACAAGATCCGGATGGTGAGGAGCCGGACGAAGCTCCTCATCGCCCTCGGCGACTGCGCCGTCACGAGCAACGTGCCCGGCATGCGGAACACGTTCAAGGTGGACGACGTGCTGAAGAGGGCCTACTTCGAGAACGCCGACCTGAACCCGCAGGTGCCGTCCGAGGTCATCCCGCGCCTCCTCCCGCGGACGCGGCCCGTGCACGAGATCGTGCCGGTCGACGTCTTCCTCCCCGGCTGCCCTCCGCCGGCCGACGTCATCTTCGGCGCGCTCGTCTCCCTCCTCGACGGGACGACCCCCGACCTCTCCGCCACGCGGTTCGGACGCTAGGACACGCCATGGGAAAGACGATCACCATCGACCCCGTCACCCGCATCGAAGGGCACTCGAAGATCACGCTGAAGCTCGACGACGCCGGGCACGTCTCCGACGCCCGGTTCCACGTCACCCAGTTCCGCGGCTTCGAGAAGTTCTGCGAGGGGCGCCCGTTCTACGAGATGCCGGCGCTGATGGCCCGCATCTGCGGCATCTGCCCCGTCAGCCACCTCGTCGCCTCGGCCAAGGCGTGCGACGCCATCCTCGCGGTGAAGATCCCCGAGACGGCCGCGATGCTCCGCCAGGTCCTCAACCTGGCGCAGATGATCCAGTCGCACGCGCTGAGCTACTTCTACCTCTCCTCGCCGGACCTCCTCCTGGGCTTCGACTCCGATCCGGCGAAGCGGAACATCTTCGGCGTCCTCGAGAAGAACCCCCAGGACGCCCGCGACGGCGTCCGCCTCCGCCGCTTCGGCCAGCAGGTCATCGAGACGCTCGCCGACAAGCGGATCCACCCGGCGTGGCTCGTCCCCGGCGGCGTCGACCAGGCGCTCACGGCCGACAAGCGCGACCTCGTCCTCTCCTGGCTCCCGGAGTGCTACGAGATCGTCGGCCGCACGCTCGAGAGGACGAAGCAGTCGCTCGAGGGGTTCCGGGAGGAGATCCGCACCTTCGCGAACTTCCCGAGCCTCTTCATGGGGCTGACGACGGCCGACGACAAGCTCGAGATGACGGACGGCGTCCTCCGGATCGTCGACGCGAACGGCAAGGTCGTCGTCGACAACGCCGACCCGTCGACGTACCGCGAGCTGATCGGCGAGGCCGTCGAGCCCGACTCCTACCTCAAGAGCCCGTACTTCAAGCCCGCCGGCTACCCGGGGGGGATGCTCCGGGTCGGGCCGCTCGCCCGCATGAACGTCATCGACGGGATCGACACGCCGCGGGCGAACGAGGAGTGGGCCGAGTTCCGGTCCCTCGAGCGCGGCGCGGTGCTGTCGTCCTTCCACTACCACTACGCCCGGCTCATCGAGATCCTCTTCGGGCTCGAGAAGATCGACCAGCTGCTCCACCACCCGGCGATCCTCTCGAAGCAGGTCCGCGCCCACGCGCGCCCGAACAATTTCGAGGGGATCGGCGTCTCGGAGGCTCCCCGCGGGACGCTCATCCACCACTACCGGATCGACGAGAACGGCCTGATCGAGTGGGCGAACCTCATCATCGCGACCGGCTTCAACAACCTCGCGATGAACCGCGGGATCCTCCAGGCCGCGCGCCACTACATCAGCAGCCAGGAGATCCACGAAGGGATGCTCAACCGGGTCGAGGCCGTCATCCGCAGCTTCGATCCCTGCCTCTCCTGCTCGACGCACGCGGTGGGCGCGATGCCGCTCGTCGTCGAGCTGAGGGACGCCGGCGGCCGCCTTCTCGACCGGAAGGCGCGCTGACGGCTTCGTTTCTTCCCACGGTGTCGGCGATGGGGCGCGGGTGGAACTCCGGTCCGGCTCGCGCCCCTCCTCCCCCCCCCCCCCCCCCCCCCCCCCCCGGGCCCCCCCCCCGCCCCCCCCCCCCCGCCCCCGGGCCGGCGCTGCTAACATCCCCCCGAGAACCCGATGACCCGTCCCGGAAGCGAGCCGTTCGTCCCGTGCGCCCCGGAGCTCGTTCGCGAGGTCCGGCGGCTCGCCGTCGCCGGTCACGAGCGGTTCGAGAGGGAGGTGTGGGCCTCTCTCCCGGAGGCGGCGATCCCGGGCGTCTCGCCGACCCCGTCGTACCACAACGCGCGACACGTGGCGGCCGTGTGCGATGGCGCCGAGGCGATCTTCGAGGCGCTTCGGGCCGGGTCGGACCCGTTCGGAATCGTTCGGGACGCCCGCCGATGGGCGGAGTCGACGGGAGAGGCGGAGCCGGATCTCGAGGCCCTGAGAATCGCATTCGGCGTCGCGTTCGCGTGCCACGACCTGGGAAACATCGCCGCGTCGACCCGGGTCTCGCTGGACGGAAACGGGCTCGGCCTCGAGCACGCGCGGTTCTACGACTCGTCCGCCCTCTACGGGACCCCCGCTGTCGAGATCCGGAGCGCCGCCATCGCCCACGCACTCCTCGTCTCGAAGGGAGGGGCCTGCGGCCGCGTGCCGGCCCTGGCGCGCCTGGTCGAGCATCTCGTCCTCCAGACCGTCTTCCACTTCGAGAAGGTCTCCGACGACGCGCCCTTCTGGTCCCCGATGCAGGTCATCGACATGATCGGCTCCTACTTCTTCCTGTCCGTCCCGCGGCTCGAGGCCATCGCCGGCCTCTTCGCGGAGATGCGGGTCCAGCGGCCCGGTTCGATACCGGTGCTTCCCTTCCTCACGTCGCTGGAGGAGCGTTTCGAGAAGCTCGTCGCGGACCCCGGCGCCCGGAGAGACGTTCTCTCGGCGTTCGAGCGGAACTCCTTCGGGCGAACCGCCGAGTCGGTCTTCGTCGTCCCGGAGCGGTTCCTCGGGATGAGCCGCCCGGTCCCGTACGAGGAGGCGATCGCGGCGCTCCTCGCGCCGGACTGATTCCTCCTCGAAAAGGCTTCCTCCGGCCCTTCCCGCCCCCTAAACTCGGCGTCCGGCCGTGAACGAAGCCAACCGTCTCCAAAGTGCGCATCCCACGGAGGAATGATGGAAGTCTCCTCGTCGAAGTCCCTTCCGGAGAACGCCTACCGCTCGCTGAAACCGGGCGAGAGCTACACGCCGATCGTCCCCGCGGATTCCGCATGCAGGAGTTCACGCCGCGGTCCGTGACGCTCGGGATCGTCATGGCGGCCGTCTTCTCGGCGGCGGCGGCGTTCCTCGGCCTGAAGGTCGGCCAGGTCTTCGAGGCGGCGATCCCGATCGCGATCCTCGCGGTCGGACTCGGGCTACGCGTTCAAGCGCCGCTCGACCGTCCTCGAGAACGTCATCGTCCAGTCGGTCGGCGCCGCCTCCGGGCTCGTCGTTGCGGGCGCGATCTTCACCCTCCCGGCGCTCTTCATCCTCGGGCTGCCGGTCGACCTCTTCAAGCTCTTCCTCGTCTCGCTCCTCGGCGGCGCGCTCGGCATCGCCTTCCTCGTCCCGCTCCGGCGGCACTTCGTGAAGGAGATGCACGGGGAGTTCCCCTTCCCGGAGGCGACGGCGACGACCGAGGTCCTCGTCGCGGGCGAGGCGGGCGGGCAGCAGGCGAAGGTCCTCGTCGCGGCCGCCCTGATCGGCGGGATCTTCGACTTCCTGATCCTCCACCTGCAGGCCTTCGCGGAGGTCTTCACGACGCGCTCGGTCTGGCTCCTCGACCGCGTTGCCGAACGCTCGAAGATCGTCTTCAAGATCGACGTCCTCTCCTCGGTCATGGGGCTCGGCTACATCATCGGCCTCAAGTACTCGGCGGTCATCTGCGCCGGCTCGTTCCTCTCGTGGTTCCTCCTCGTGCCGCTCGTCGCGCACTTCGGCGCCGGGGCCACGAGCGCCATCCCGCCGGTGACCGGCGACGCGCTCATCTCGGGGATGGGCGCCGAGGCGGTCTTCCGCGGGTACGTGCGGCACATCGGCATCGGCGCCATCGCCGCGGCCGGAATCCTGGGGATCCTCCGGAGCTGGCGCGTCATCGCGAAGGCGTTCTCCTTCAAGGCGCTCTTCGGCGCCGCGAAGTCGGCCTCGGGGCAGGTCGAGCGGACCGACCGCGACCTCCCGATGAAGGTCATCGTCGGCGGGCTCGTCTGCGTGGCCCTCGTCGCCTGGGCCTTCTTCCGGTTCGGCGTCCTGGACCCCTCTCCGAGCATCACGATGCAGTCGCTCATCGCGCTCCTCGTCGTCATCGTCATCTCCTTCCTCTTCACGTCGGTCGCCGCGCGCGCGATCGCCACGGTCGGGACGAACCCCGTCTCCGGGATGACCCTGATGACGCTCATCCTCACGTCCCTCTTCCTCGTGAAGGCCGGGCTCTCGGGGAAGGCGGGGATGCTCGCGGCGCTCCTCATCGGCGGCGTCGTCTGCACGGCGCTCTCGATGGCGGGCGGGCTCATCACCGACCTGAAGGTGGGGTACTGGATCGGGGCGACGCCCGCGGTCCAGGAGCGCTCGAAGTTCCTCGGGACGATCGTCGCGGCGCTCTCCGTCGGCTCGGTCCTCCTCCTCCTCAACAAGGTCTACGGCTTCGTCCCGGGGCCGGACCACCCGGCGGGGCAGGTCCTCGCGGCGCCGCAGGCGAACGCGATGGCCGCCGTCATCAAGACGCTCATGTCGGCCGAGCCGGTTCCCTGGCTCCTCTACGGCACGGGGGCGCTCATCGCGATCTCGATGCAGATGATCGGCGTCCCCGCGCTCGCCTTCGCGCTCGGCATGTACATCCCGCTCGAGCTCAACACGCCGCTCCTCGTCGGCGGGTTCATCGCGCACCTCGTGGCGAAGAGCGCGGGAACGGACGAGAAGCTCGCCTCCGCCCGCAACTCGCGCGGCATCCTCATCGCCTCCGGGTTCATCGCGGGAGGCGCCGTGATGGGCGTCGTCGCCACGGTCTTCAAGTTCCTGGCGACCGACGAGAAGGTCGCGGGCGCGATCGGGACGGCGATCCCCGGGCTCCTCGGCTGGAACTTCGGGTTCTCGGAGGGGAAGGGGCCGGAGCTCCTCGCCCTCGGCGCCTACATCCTCCTGGCGGCGTACATGTACTGGGATTCCCGCCGGACCGACGGAGAGGCCTGAGCCGTGGACGCCCTCGACCACGCCGTCGCGACCGCCGTGCTGGGGCTCGACACGCTCTGGGGCGGCGACGTCATGAATCCCTCGGGGCTCGGCCGGTTCATCGCCGACTCCTGGTTCTCCGACGAGCCGCTGCCTGCGGCCTATACCGGCGCCGAGGCCGCGCGCCTGCGCGCGGCGGGCGGCACGTCGGCGAAGCCCGAGGCCGCCGCTGCGGTGGACGCCTACCTCGCCGCCGTCGACGTCCGGGGCGCCATCGCGCTCCTGCGTGACGAGGCGGGCCGGGGCGAGGGGCTCCGTGCCCGCTACCTCGAAGGGCTCGGCTTCTGTTTCGAGGTGATGCTCGACCTGGCGCTCGAGGTCGCGGGAAAGGCGGAGCCCGTTCCCTACGAACGCTGCATGCGGGCCATCCTGGGCCGTCCCGGATCGCCTTCCGACCCGGCGGGCAGGCGCGAGCGGGTCCGCGAGCTTCTCGCCGCGGCGGGTTTCGCGTCGTCGGACGGGCCGGGGCTCCTGGCAGCCGTGGACGCCTGGCGCGCGGCACGGATCGTTCCGAAGGCGGAAATCCCCGCCCTCTCCGCACGGTTCGTCGCCGATCTCGATGAGCTCGCGGCGCGAAACGTCGTCCCGCACCTCCCAGCGGAGCTGGCCCGCGTCCCGAGGGCGAACGTCACTTTCCTGATGATCGAGAACGCCTGGTTCTCGGGCTCGATGAACTACCTCGGGCGCGCACGCAGGCCCGACGGGTCGCCCGAGTACGAGGCGACCTACGAGCTGAACGCGTCGCTCGAGATCTCCCGCCCCGAGTTCGCCCAGCTCGTCAGCCACGAGGTCGTTCCCGGCCACGTGACGACGTTCGCCTACCTGCAGGATCTCTACGTGAGGGGCGTCCTCGGCTTCGAGGCCTCGGTCCTGACGATGAACACGCGACCGGCGGCGCTCTTCGAAGGGATCGCCAACAACGCCATCCTGATGGCCCACGGGGTTCTCTCGCCCGAGGAGCTGCCCGACCGGGACCTCGAGACGGGCTGTCTGCTCGCCCTTCTCCAGGACGACGCGAAGAACCAGTCGTCGTGGCTCACCTGGAACGAGAAGTGGCCTGTCGAGGAGGTCGCACGCGTCCTCAGGAACGACTACCTCGTCTCCGACGAACGCGCCGACAAGCTCTCGGGCGCATGGGGCCGCCACCCGCTCCTCGGCCGGATGTACCTGCCGGCCTACCGGGCCGGGACGGAAAAGGTCGCCGAGCTGAGGAGGAAGTACCCACGCGAGAAAGTCCTCCCGGCCCTTTTCGGATGCCGGGGCGTCGTCGACCTGACGACGGTCGAGGAGGCGGTCGCGGGCTGAATGCGCCTACTCTCCCCGTAACACCTCGAGAGGCCGGACGCGCAGGGCGCGGACGCTGACCGCGAGGCCCGCGGCGGCCGCGAGGAGGGACACGGCGAGCGGTGCCGCGGCGAGGAGCGCGGGGGACGGCTGGAAAGAGACCTCGAAGGCGGCTTTCAGGACGGCGCCGCTCAGGAGGGTGGCGCCGAGAGTCCCGACGAGGCCCGCGACGAGGCCCACGAGCGCGTACTCGACGCCGAGCGCCGCGGCCGCGCCGGCCCTCGTGACGCCGAGGACCTTCAGGAGCGCCACCTCGCGGGCCCGCCGCGCCGAGCCGGCGCTGACGGAGCCGGCGAGGATGACGAGGCCAGCGAGGACGGAGAAGGCGCCGAGGATTCGAACGGCCTCTCCCATCCGGGCGGCGAGAGCCGCGACGCGCTCGAGGACCTCCCTCGTCCGGATCAGGATCACGTTCGGGAACTCCCGCGCGAGGAGGTCCTGGATCCGACCCTCCTGCTCCTTCGGGAGGCGCGCCGCGGCGAGCCGCAGCTGGGGCGCCTTCTCGAGGACCCCGGGCTCGACGACGAGAAAGAAGTTGATGCCGAACGTCCGCCAGTCGACCGTCCTGAGGCTCGTCACCTTCAGCCGGAGAGGGACGCCCTGGACGTCGAAGTCGAGATTCGAGCCGAGCCGGGCGCCGATCCTCCCGGCGAACTCCTCCTCGAGGCTCACTTCGGACGCGCCCGGGTCCGACCAGAGGGCCCCTGCGACGATGCGGTTGTCCTCGGGGAGAGCGGCCATGTACGTGAGCCTCTGCTCGCGCGTGAGCGCCCAGCGCTGGCGGCGCGCGTCTCCCTTCGCCCGGCTGGCCAGGCGGCCGGTGTCCTCCCCGTCGATGGCGGTGAGGCGCGCCGTGACGACCGGGACCGAGACGATCCGCGTCGCCCCTTCGGCGGAGAGACGCGCCTCGATGCCGGGCCATTGGTCGGGCTGGACGTCGAGGAGGAACGCGGTCGGGGCGTTCGCCGGCAGGTCGGCGGCGAGCTGTCGCGAGAAGTCGCGCTGGACGAGGGCGATGTGGAGGACGACGAGCGTTCCGAGGCCGAGGGCCAGGATCGAGCTGACCGTTCCCGCTCCCGGTCTGACGAGCGCCGCGAGGCCGTGCCGGAGGGCGAAGGGGAGCCTCTCGCGCCGGACGTGGGTCACGAGCCAGAGAAGTCCGCGCGCGGCGAAGGCGAGGACGAGAGCCGAGATCGCGAGGCCGGCGGTGAAGAGGACGGCGACGCGCGGCAGCCCCGACTGGACCCAGGCGGTCGCTCCGACACCGGCGAGGAGGAGCGCCCCTCCGAGGAGCTGCAGCGGTCGCGAGGCCGGGATCGGCTCGGCGTCCCTGCGCAGGACGCGTGCCGGGGGGACCCGGCGGACCGCGAAGAGGGCGGGTACTCCGAAGAGCAGCGAGACGCCCAGCCCCAGGCCGAGGCCGCGCAGGAGGGCCTCGGGCTGCCACGGGTCGAGCCCCCCCGGCGGCAGGAGATCGGAGTACGCAGTCCCGACCCCGGCGACGAGTCCGATGCCTGCAACGGCACCGAGGAGGCTCCCGAGGAGGCCGAGGCCAGCCGTCTGTACCGCGTAGAGGAGGATGGCCTCCTTCGAGGTGACGCCGAGGCAGCGGAGGATCGCGAGGGCGTCGAGACGGCTCGCGATCCACGCGCGAACCGTCTGCGCGACGCCGACACCGCCGACGAGGAGAGACGTGAGGGCGACGAGGCCGAGGAACCGGGACGTCCTGCGGATCGCTTCGCGCAGCTCGGGCTGGCCATCCAGCCAGCTCTCCACGCGGAGGCCGGGAACCCCCTCGAGGCGGGTCTTCAGCCCGGCGGCCATCTTTCGCGCGGTCGCGACGTCGGTCCCGTCGGGGAAGTTCAGGAGGACGCGGCGGGTGACCCGGCTGCCGAACCCGGCGAGGCTCGTCCGCGCGAGCCCCTCCCGCGAGACGAAGACCCGCGGTCCGATCCGGAAGGAACCGGCGAGGCGGTCGGCCTCGGAGACGACCGTTCCCGCGATCCGGAAGCGGGCGCCGCCGAGCGAGACCTCCTCGCCGACCGCCACGCCGAGCCGGCGCAGGAGGTCGGGGTGGGCGACGATGGTGTCGGGTGCGAGAAGCGAGCCGAGAGGCCTGTCCGGGTCGAGGCGCAGCTCGCCGACGAGCGGGTAGGCGGGACTCGACCGCCTTCAGCTCGACGAGAAGGCTGCGCGGGGCGAGGCCCTCTGCCACCGCCGTCGTCCCCGGCTCGAAGACGACGGTGACGAGGTCTTCCGTTCGGGTTCGAGGTCCGGGGATTGCCTCGATCGCCTGCGTCACGGCTGGCGGGAACGGCTGGAGCGACTCGACGGCGAGGTCGGCGCCGAGGAGGGGGCGCGCCTGGCTCCGGATCGTCTCCTCGAGCGCGCCCGAGAGACCCGCGACCGCCACGACGGCGGCGACCCCCGTCCCGAGGCACGCGGCGAAGAAGATCATTCGCCCGCGGGAGCCGCGGCTCTCCCTCGCGAGCTGGCGGAAGAAGAGCGCGGCCTTCACGACGTCGTCTCGTCCCGCTCGATTCTCCCGTCGCGGAGGTGGATCCGGCGGCCGGCGAGGGCGGCGACGGCGGGGTCGTGCGTGACGAGGACGAGGGTGGTGCCGCTCTCGGCCCGGAGGCGAACGAGGACGTCGAGGATCGAGGAGCCCGTCGCGCTGTCGAGGTTTCCCGTCGGCTCGTCGGCGAGGAGGAGCGGCGGGCGCGGGCCGAAGGCACGGGCCAGCGCCACGCGCTGCTGCTCGCCGCCGGAGAGCTGGGCGGGGTAGTGGTGGCCGCGCTCGGCGAGGCCCACGGCCGCGAGGAGCTCCGTCGCCCGCGAGCTGGCGTCGGCGTGGTCCGCCAGCTCGAGCGGCAGAAGGACGTTCTCGCGGGCCGTCATGTTCGAGAGGAGCTGGTACGACTGGAAGACGAAGCCGACCTTGCGACGGCGCAGGAGGGCCAGGGCGTCCTCCGACATCGCGTGAATCGGGGCCCCCTCGAGGAGGACCTCGCCCCGCGTCGGCCGGTCGAGGCCCGCCATCAGGCCGAGGAGCGTCGACTTGCCGCTCCCCGACGGGCCGAGGATGGCGACGAACTCGCCGGCGCCGATGACGAGGCGGACGTCGTCGAGGATGCGGAGCATCCGGGTCCCGGAAGGAAGCTCTTTCGTGATGCCGCGAAGGTCGAGGAGGGGCGTCATGGTAGGGCGGAGTCTCGCATTCCCGTAACATCCGCCGCCGTGCGGCGCGCGGTTTGCCTCGCCCTGGCCTTCGGGGCCCTTCTCCTCGCCGGATGCGGGAAGGGGAGAGACGAGGGCTCGTCGCCCACGCGGGACCTCGTTCCGCTGAATCCCGGAGCGGCTCCGGCGGAACGCGCCCCTCGTCGTCTTTCTGGGCGACAGCCTGACGGCCGGACTCGGCCTTCCGGTCGACCAGGCATTTCCGGCCGTGGTGGCGGAAGAGCTCGCGAAACGGGGCCGGCCGATCCGGGCGGTGAATGCGGGGGTGTCGGGAGACACGACGGCCGGCGGGCTCCGGCGGGCGGAGTGGGTCCTTTCGCAGCGCCCGGACGTCGTCGTTCTCGCCCTGGGAGCCAACGACGGCCTCCGGGGCCTGCCTCTCGAGGAGACCGAGAAGAACCTGCGGGGAATCGTCCGGAAAGCCCGCGAGGCCGGAGCGCGCGTCCTCCTCTGCGGAATGCTGATACCGACCAGCTACGGACCGCAGTACCAGGAGGGGTTCGGCCGTCTCTTCCCGCGCCTCGCGAAGGAGGAGGGCCTTCCGCTCGTCCCGTTCCTTCTCGAGGGCGTGGCGGGGAGGAAGGAGCTGAACCTCGAGGACGGCATCCACCCGAACCCGGAAGGGCAGAGGATCCTCGCAGGGAACGTCCTGCCGGGACTGGAGGCGATCCTGACGTCACCCGCCCCGGCCGGGCGCTGAGCGCCGCGCGGCCTCAATCCGTCGTGTTCGTGTAGAAGCGGTTCTGCGTGCCCCGGAAGAGCGCCGTCATGTCGAGGCTCGTCGCGTGCTGCTTCGTCGCGAGGGAGACGTAGGACGACGCCATCGTGTCCTTGCAGACGCCGAGAACGGTGCTGACGAGGCCGAGCGCCTCGGCGAGACCGTCCGGAGGGACCTCCTTGACGACGCGGCGCCAGACGGCCTCCTCGAGGACGTTGATGGCGGCCTGGACCTCCTGGAGATCGAACCCCTCCGCGAATCGCTGCCGCGCGATCTCGCGGGCGTAGGCGAGGACGGGCTCGAGATCCCTCTCGCGGACGGCGTCGACGAGGAGGGCGTAGAGGCGGGCGAACCGGCGCCGGGTCTCCTCGGCTCCCGCCGCTTCGTAGCGGGTGAGCCGGCAGCGGGTCAGGCCGTCGTAGGACTCGGAGAGGATCGCGGGCTCGTGGCGCAGGAGAAGGTCGAGGAGGAGAGAAGGGGAGGTCATGCGGTTCCTTCCCGGGGGGAGGACCCCCGTCGGACATGATACGGAATCGGGCGGAATGCGGGCGAACCGTTTCCCGCCGCGAGCCCCGGCGAACCGGGCCGGCCAGACGGCTTGACGCGGAGATCCGGCCGCGGCAGAATTTTCATGTGGTCAGACCTCATACCAGTTTGCCGTCTCCCGTGACCCGCGGCCGGAAGCCGCCGGCCCGCGCGCTCGCCCCCTTCGCCTCCGCGGCCCTGCGCCCCGGCGCCCACGCCGAGAAGGAGCTCTTATCCGCCCTCCTCGCGGGCCGCTGGGCGCCCGGAGACGGGCTTCCGCCCGAGCGGGAGCTGGCCGCGACGCTCGGCGTCACGCGCCCGACGCTTCGGGAGGTCCTGAAGAAGCTCGACCGGGACGGGTTCGTTTCGGTGAGGCACGGGCTGCCGACCCGGGTGAACGACGTCTGGACCGAGGGCGGCCTGAACGTCCTCGCCGGCCTTGCCGAGCACGGCGAGATTCCGAAGGGCTTCGTGAAGCAGCTCCTCGAGGTGCGCGAGGTCCTCGCGCCGGCCTACGCGCGGGAAGCGGTGCGCCACGCTCCGGCTCTCGTCGCCGCGTTCCTCGCCCGGTCGGAGGCGCTCGGCTCCGGTGCCGCCGAGTGGACCGCGTACGACTGGGAGCTTCACCATCTCCTCGCCACCTCCTCGGGCAATCCCGTCTACACGCTCATCCTGAACGGCTTCCGTGGACTCTTCGCTCGGATGGCCGCGCTCTATTTCGAGCGGCCGGCTGCGCGGGCCGCTTCGCTCGAGTTCTACACCGCGCTCCGCGCCGCGGCTCTCGCGGGCGACGCGGGCGGAGCCGAACGCGTGACGCGCGACGTGATGAAGCGGAGCGTCGAGCTGTGGCGGCCTCTGGAACGGCGGCTCGCAAGGGGAGGCGGGCGGTGAGGCGCTGGAACGGATGGGGAGACGACACGGTCTCCGTCGCCCTCCCCGCGCGGGCCGTCCAGGCCCTCTCCGCGTGGGTGGGGGCTGGGACGCCCCCGCGCGACGCGACGCCGGCAGAGGCGCTGACCGCCGTCTCTCCCTCCCGCCTCGAAACGAAGGACCTCCTGTCGCTCGATCCCTGGGAGCGGCTCCTCCACGCCCGCGGGCAGAGTCTCCCCGACTGGATCGCCCTTCGCTCCGGGCAGGTCGGCGCCGTTCCCGACGCGGTCGCCTTCCCCGCGACCGGTGACGACGTGGCGGCGCTTCTGGCATGGGCGCGCGAGCGGGATGCCCGGCTCATCCCCTGGGGCGGCGGGACGAGCGTGGCGGGCCACGTGAACCCTCAGCCTTCTGATGCGCCGGTCGTCACGGTAGACCTCTCGCGCCTCTCGCGCCTTCACTCGTTCGACGAGACGAGCCGGCTCGCGACGTTCGGCGCGGGCGTGAAGGGGCCCGACCTCGAAGCGACCCTCCGGGCTCGCGGCTTCACTCTGGGTCACTTCCCGCAGTCGTTCGAGCTCTCGACGCTCGGGGGGTGGATCGCGACCCGCTCGAGCGGCCAGCAGTCGCTCGGCTACGGACGGATCGAACGCCTCTTCGCCGGCGGGCGCGTCGAGACGCCGGCGGGACGGCTCGACCTGCCGCCGTTTCCCGCGTCGGCGGCCGGCCCGGACCTGCGCGAGCTGGTGCTTGGTAGCGAGGGGCGGCTCGGCCTGATCACCGAGGGGACGGTCCGCGTCTCGCCCGTTCCGGCGGTCGAGGAAGTCCACGGCGTTTTCCTTTCCGACTTTCCGTCGGCGATCGCCGCGGTCCGCGATCTGGCCGCGATGCGCCTCCCGCTCTCGATGCTTCGCCTCTCGACTCCCGAGGAGACCCGCACGACGCTCCTGCTCGCCGGGCACGAGCGCCTCGTCCGAGCCCTCGAGACGTACCTCTCGCTCCGGGGCGCCCGGGAAGAGAAGTGCCTCCTCCTCGTCGGGATCTCCGGAGGCGAGAACCTCGTGAGGCAGACGCGGCGGCAGGCCCTCGGGGCGCTCGCGATGCGTGGCGGCGTGGCCGCGGGGAAGGCCTTCGGACGGGAGTGGCACAAGAACCGGTTCCGGGCCCCTTACCTCAGGAACGCCCTGTGGGAGGCGGGCTGGGCCGTCGACACCCTCGAGACGGCGGCTCCCTGGAGCCGTGTCCCCGCGCTCCTGGCCTCGGTCGAGACGGCCCTTCGCACCGGGCTCGAAGGCGAGGCCGAGCGGGTCCACGCCTTCACGCACCTTTCGCACGTCTACCTCGACGGTTCGAGCCTCTACACGACGTACCTCTTCCGCCTCGGCGCCGACCCGGACGTGAACCTCGCCCGCTGGCGGAAGCTCAAGACGGCGGCGTCCGACGCCATCGTCGCAGGGGGCGGAACGATCAGCCACCAGCACGGCGTCGGAACGGACCACGCCCCGTGGCTCGCGGCCGAGAAGGGCGAGCTCGGCATCCGGGCGCTCCGCGGCCTCTTCCGCACTTTCGACCCCGACGGTCTCCTGAACCCGGGGAAGCTCGTGGCATGACACGGGCCGAGGACTGGTCCCGCATTCGCCCGTCGTACGACCTCCTGGTCGTGGGAGGAGGCATCACCGGGGCCGGCATCGCTCTCGAGGCGGCGCGTGCGGGCCTGTCGGTCCTCCTCGTCGAGCAGGGAGACTTCGCCTCCGGGACGTCGAGCCGCTCGTCGAAGCTCGTGCACGGAGGGCCTGCGCTACCTCGCGGAAGGGAACGTGAAGCTGACCTGGGAGGCGGTGCGCGAACGGGACCGGCTGCTCGCGGAGGCGTCCGGCCTCGTCGAGCCGATCGGCTTCCTCTTCGCCCTGCACCAGGGCGACCATCCGGGCCGTGCTCTCGTCGGGACGGGTCTCGTCGTGTACGACCTCATCGCCCGCCGCGGGCGGCACGCCCGCCTGACGCGCGAGGAGTTCCTCCTCCGCGCCCCGCACGCCGGAGCGCCGGGCCTCGAAGGGGGCTTTTCCTACTCGGACGCCACGACCGACGACGCCCGGCTCGTCCTGCGCGTCCTGCTCGAGGCGGAGGCCGAAGGCGCTCGCGTTCTGAACTACGTCCGCTGCGAGGGGCTTCTCCGCGAGAAGGGAACGGTCGTCGGCGCGGTCCTGCGGGACCTCGTCAGCAGGAAAAGCGCGAGGTGAGAGCCGCGGCCGTCGTGAACGCCACCGGCGCGTGGGCCGACCGCCTGCGCGGCGAAGTGGGGGGCCGGCCCCGGATTCGTCCCCTGCGCGGAAGCCACCTCCTCTTCCCGGCCTGGCGCTTTCCGGTGGCGCAGGCGGTGACCTTCCGCCACCCGCTGGACGGACGGCCCCTGTTCGCCTACCCGTGGGAAGGGCTCACGCTCCTCGGAACGACCGACCTCGACCACTCGGCGCCGCTCGACGAGGAGCCCTCGATCGCGGCGGCGGAATCCGCCTACCTGCTCGAGGGGGCGCGTGCGGCCTTTCCGTCGCTCTCTCTCTCGGCGCCGGACGCGATCTCGAGCTTCGCGGGGGTGAGGCCCGTGATCGGAACGGGGAAGGCGAGACCGTCAGAAGAGAGCCGTGACCACGTCCTCTGGGAGGAGGCGGGGCTCCTGACGGTGACGGGCGGGAAGCTGACGACGTTTCGCCTCATCGCGCTCGATGCACTGAAGCTCCTCCGCAGGCGGCTCCCGGCCCTGTCGAGCGTCGGCGCCGACGCTCGCGTCTTCCGTGCGGGCGGGGCCGACCTTCCGCCCCTTCGAGGCATCGACGCCGGCGCGGCCCGCCGCCTATCCGGGAGGTACGGGCGCGCGGCGGCGTCGGTCGTCTCGGAGGCGCGGCCGGGAGAGCTCGAAGCGATCCCGGGCACGCCCTACCTCTGGGCCGAGCTTCGGCGGGCGGCCCGTGCCGAAAAGGTCGTCCGGCTCGACGATCTTCTCCTGCGGCGGGTGAGGGCCGGCCTCCTCCTCCCCGATGGCGGGGCCTCGCTTCTTCCGCGCCTTCGCGCGGTCTGCCGGGAGGAGCTGGCGTGGGATGATGGACGCTGGTCGATGGAAGAGCATTCGTACCTCGCGAGGTGGCGCACGAACCACGCCCCTCCTGCGGTGCCTGCGCGGCCGAGGCCGCGCCCGCACTCTGCGCGTGAGCGGCGACCAGCTCCTCGCGATCGACCACGGGACGCAGAGCGTCCGCGCGCTCCTTTTCGACCTCTCCGGAAACCTCCTCGCGCGAAGCCGCGTCGCGATCGAGCCGTACGTCCCGGGGCCGCCTGGCTTCGCCGAGCAGGATCCGGAGCTCTACTGGCGGACGGTCTGCGAAGCGACGCGCGCGCTCCTCGCGCAACCGGGCGTGCGGCGCGAGGCGATCGCCGGCCTCGCCGTCACGACGCAGCGGGCGACGATGGTCTGCACGGACGCGAAGGGGCGGCCGCTCCGTCCGGCGATCGTCTGGCTCGACCAGCGCAGGACGGAGGGCGTCCCGCCCGTCGGCGGTCTCTGGGGGATGCTCTTCCGCGTCTCCGGCATGTCCGAGACCGTCGGCTACTTCCAGGCCGAGGCCGAGGCCCAGTGGCTCGCCCGGCACGAGGCCGAAACCTGGAAGAAGACGGAGCGATACCTCTTCCTCTCGGGCTTTCTCGCCCACCGGCTCACGGGGCGGTTCGTCGATTCGTCGGGCGGACAGGTCGGCTACGTGCCGTTCGACTACCGGCGCCTGCGCTGGGCCGGGCGGCTGGACTGGAAGTGGGACGCGCTGCCGGTTCGCCGCGAGCAGCTGCCGGAGCTCGTTCCTCCCGGCGGGCGGCTCGGCGAGCTGACCGCGGCGGCTGCGGAGGCGACGGGGCTCCCGAAGGGACTTCCGGTCGTCGCCGCCGCGGCCGACAAGGCGTGCGAGGTCCTCGGTTCGGGCTGCCTCGAGCCGCACGTCGCCTGCCTCAGCTACGGCACGACCGCGACGATCAACACGACTCACCGCCGCTACGTGGAGCCGCTGCCGCTCCTGCCGCCCTACCCGTCGGCGATCCCGGGCGCCTACAGCCTCGAGATCCAGATCTACCGGGGCTTCTGGATGGTGACCTGGTTCAAGGAGCAGTTCGGCCAGGCCGAGGAGGCGAAGGCCCGCGAAGAGGGGCTTCCCGCCGAGGCGCTCTTCGACGAGCTCGTCTCGAAGGTCCCCCCCGGATCGATGGGGCTCGTCCTGCAGCCCTACTGGTCGCCGGGCGTGAAGCGCCCCGGGCCGGAGGCCAAGGGGGCCGTCATCGGTTTCGGCGACGTCCACACGCGCTCCCACCTCTACCGCGCCATCCTCGAGGGGCTCGCCTACGCCCTCCGCGAGGGGAAGGAGCGCTCGGAGAAGCGGAGCGGCGTGCCGATCACCGAGCTGCGCGTGGCCGGCGGGGGCGCGCAGAGCGACGCGGCGATGCAGATCACCGCGGACGTCTTCGGCCTCCCGGCGGCGCGTCCCCACGTGACCGAGGCGTCGGGCCTCGGCGCGGCGATCGACGCGGCGGTCGGGCTGGGGCTCCACCCGTCGTTCGAGGCCGCCGTCGCTTCCATGACGCGCCTGGGCCGCGTCTTCGTCCCCGACCCGGCGACGTCGGGCCTCTACGACCGCCTCTATCGCCGCGTCTACCGGAAGATGTACGAGCGGCTCAAGCCGCTCTACGAGGAGATCCGCGACATCACCGGGTACCCGCCCTGCGCCCCCCGGGACGGTAGCGCGGAGCCGGCCGGGGCGGAACGCCTGGCGCCTCCCTGCCTTATCCTCGCGCGCGACATGAACGGTGCCGACGGCCTCATCGCCCGCAAGGGCGCGATCCTCGTGAAGTGGGGTTTCGAGCAGTACCGTTCGGGCTTTCGCCGGATCACCCGCCGCTCGGCCATCCACTTCGAGTCCGCCGACTGGCACGGCGTCCAGCAGGACATGGTGGAGAGGCTGGCGCTCTACACGAACGTCGTCCGCCGCGTCGTGGCGGCGCTCGAGGACGTCTTCGGCGAGGCGCGCCGGTCGCCCGACCTCTGGTCGGCGATGAAGCGGGAGTACTCCTGGCTGATGGGCGGGCACGGAGACCTCGAGCTGGCCGAGACGTTCTTCAACTCGGTCACGCGGAAGGTCTTCACGACGGTGGGCGTCGACGCGAAGAGGGAGTTCGTCCACTTCGGGAGCGACACCGGCCTTCCGCCGCCCGGCGCCGTGCCCGTGAGGACCTATCCCGGCGCCCTCTCGACCTGCTCCGTCGTCCACCAGGTCCTCGACGACTACGCGTTCGGAATCCCGTGGGCCGACGCCGAGGGTGACGCCGAGCTCGTGGCCCGCGCGGTGGACGAGGCCCTCACCGCTGCCTGGGGCGACACGGCCTTCGACTTCGTCGAGCTCCTCGAGCCGGTCTTCTACCGGAACAAGGGGGCGTACGTCGTCGGGCGGGTCGTCCGCGGCGAGAGGTTCCTCCCGCTCGTCCTGGCCCTCGTGAACCCGGACGGCCGGGTCGCGGTCGACGCGGTCCTCCTGGACGAGGACGACGTCTCGGTCGTCTTCAGCTTCACCCGCTCGTACTTTCACGTCGACGTCGAGGCGCCGGCAGGGATCGTCCGGTTCCTGAAGTCGATCCTCCCGAGGAAGCCGGTCGCCGAGCTCTACGTGACGCTCGGGTACAACAAGCACGGCAAGACCGAGCTCTACCGCGACCTCCTGAGGCATCTCGAGCGGTCCGGCGACCGGTTCGAGACGGCAAGGGGCGAGAAGGGAATGGTGATGGTCGTCTTCACCATGCCCGGCTACGACGTCGTCTTCAAGGTGATCCGCGACCGCTTCGGGCCGACGAAGACCGTGACCCGGGCCCAGGTCAAGGAGCGCTACCAGTTCGTCTTCGAGCACGACCGGGCCGGCCGGCTCGTCGACATCCAGGAGTACGAGTTCCTCGAGTTCGCGAGGGACCGCTTCTCGCCGGACATCCTCGAGGAGCTCCTGGCGGAGTGCTCGGAGACCGTGGCCCTCCAGGGCGACGCCGTCGTCATCCGGCACCTCTACACGGAGCGGCGCGTCGCGCCGCTGAACCTCTTCATCCGCGAGGCCCCCGAACAGAAGGTGAGGGAGGCGGTCCTCGATTTCGGCCGCGCCCTGCGCGACCTCGCCGCCACGAACATATTTCCAGGGGACCTCCTCGTGAAGAACTTCGGGGTGACGAGGCACGGCCGGGTCGTCTTCTACGACTACGACGAGCTCTGCGCCGTGACCGGACTGCGACTTCCGGGAGCTGCCGGACGACGCGGACGGCGGCGGGGGAGACGGCCCGTCGTTCTACGTCGGCCCGCGCGACGTCTTCCCGGAGGAGTTCCTGACGTTCATGGGGTTCCCGAAGCCGCTCCGGGCCCTCTTCGCCGGGGCGCACGCGGATCTCGTGAGGCCGGAGTTCTGGAACGACATGAAGCGCCGGCACGCCGCAGGGGAAGTCCTCGACGTCTTTCCCTATCCGCCCGGGCGCCGGCTCCGGTACCCCGCGGCGGGCTGATCTGCCCGGTGCTCCGCGCGTCGGTTTGTCGGGCCGCCCCGGCGCCTTTAGAATCCGCGGCTCCGGAGGTTTCGAGATGGCCGATCCCAAGATGCCCGCCCCGCCGAACGGAGAGACGATCCGCATCGTCGACGGAAAACTCGTCGTTCCCGACAACCCGATCATCCCCTTCATCGAAGGAGACGGTACGGGCCCAGACATCTGGCGCGCCTCCGTGCGGGTCCTGGACGCCGCCGTGGCGAAGGCCTACGGCGGAAAGCGGAAGATCGCCTGGATGGAGGTCCTCGCGGGCCAGAAGTCGTACGACGCCCTCGGGACGTGGCTTCCCGACGAGACGGTCCAGGCGTTCAAGGACTACCTCGTCGGCATCAAGGGGCCCCTGACGACCCCCATCGGCGGCGGCATCCGGTCGCTGAACGTCGCGCTCCGCCAGCTCCTCGACCTCTACGTCTGCCTTCGGCCGGTGCGCTGGTTCAAGGGTGTCCCCTCGCCGGTGAAGCGGCCCGAGAACGTCGACATGGTGATCTTCCGGGAGAACACCGAGGACATCTACACCGGCATCGAGTTCGAGTCCGGGAGCGAGGACGCGAAGAAGGTCCTCGAGTTCCTGAAGGCGAACTGGCCGGCGATGTACAAGAAGATCCGCTTCCCCGAGACCTCGGCCATCGGCTTCAAGCCGGTCTCGAAGGAAGGGACCGAGCGGCTCGTCCGCGCCGCGATCCGCTACGCGATCGCGAACAAGAGGAAGAGCGTCACCATCGTCCACAAGGGCAACATCATGAAGTTCACGGAGGGGGCCTTCCGGAACTGGGGCTACGAGCTCGCCGAGCGCGAGTTCGCCGCCGAGACCTACACGTGGGACCAGTGGGAGCGGACGAAGAAGGCCTCCGGCGGACCGGCCGCCGACGCCGAGCAGAAGGCCGCCCTCGCCTCGGGGAAGGTCCTGATCAAGGACGCCATCGCCGACATCACGCTCCAGCAGGTCCTGACCCGCCCCGAAGGAGTTCGACGTCATCGCGACGCTCAACCTGAACGGCGACTACCTCTCCGACGCCCTCGCGGCGCAGGTGGGGGGCATCGGCATCGCCCCGGGCGGCAACGTCAACTACGACACCGGCCACGCCGTCTTCGAGGCGACGCACGGCACGGCGCCGAAGTACGCCGACCTCGACAAGGTCAACCCCGGCTCGGTCGTCCTCTCGGGCGAGATGATGTTCCGGTACATGGGCTGGACCGAGGCGGCCGACCTCGTCATCAAGGGGATGGACGGCGCCATCGGCGCCAAGAAGGTGACCTACGACTTCGCCCGGCTCACCGAAGGGGCCACCGAGGTGAAGTGCAGCGAGTTCGGAGACCAGATCATCGCCCACATGGACTGACGGTCCCCGTTTCCGCTTTCTCTCAAGGGATATCGAAGGGGGCGCTCCGGCGCCCCCTTTTCTGCGTCCGCCGGGACATCAGCGGGGGCGCGAGGGAGACGGAACGGGTTAACCTTCCCCGATGCGCGCCTCGCTCAGCACAGCCGCCGTCGTCGCCTTTGCACTTCTGCCGACCCCGTTGCTCCTGTCCCAGGCCGCGCCCCCCGAGGGGCGCTGGTACGCCACACTCGAGCCGGTGCCCGGCCTCGAGGTCGCCTTCGGCCTGGAGATCGAGGCGAAGGGCCGGGCGCTCTCTGGGGCCCTCGTGAACGGCGCCGCCCGGAGCGCGTTCACGTCGGTGTCCTGGGACG
>JADJVF010000024.1 GCA_016716705.1 Holophagales bacterium | reverse complement strand
GATCTCGGTTGCGCCGCGTGGTGCTCGGACGCCGCCAACGGGTCCGACTCGAGGGGTCGCAGGCGTGGTCTACGGCAGCGTCCGTGGCGTGACCCGGCTCGTAGGGAGCGGAGTGGAAGCCTCACTGGCGAAGCTCGCCCCGCTTCTAGACGAAGCGCAGACACCGCCCGCGCGCGACGCGATCCTCGCGGCCCTCAACGGGGTCCTCGGCGACTACCTCGAAGAGAGCGGCAACCCCCTCGCGATTCCGATGCACCTCAGGCGGAATGGACGGATCTTCGAGCAGGGGGTGCAGACCCTTTCCGCCGATTTTTCACGGACTCCGGGAAGGCTCGTCCTTCTCGTTCACGGACTCTGCGTGAACGACGAGAAATGGAACAGGGAGGGGCACGACCACGGCGCGGCGCTCGAGCGCGACCTCGGCCTGGTGCCGGTCTACCTCCGCTACAACTCGGGCCGTCACGTCTCGACGAACGGTCGGGACCTGTCCCGTCTTCTGGAGACGTTCCTCGCGAGCGGTTCCGCTCCGCCTCCGGAGCTGACCATCGTGGCCCACAGCATGGGCGGCCTCGTGACGCGCAGCGCGCTCCACGCCGCGGCCGCGGCCGGGCACACCTGGCCGCGGAGCCTGCGATCCGTCGTCTTCCTCGGTACGCCTCACCATGGCTCGCCGCTGGAACGCGCTGGAAACCTCGTTCAGGCCGCCCTGGGTGTCAGCCCGTACTCCTTTCCGTTCGCGCGCCTCGGGAAGATCCGGAGCGCGGGGATCACCGACCTGCGCCACGGCAACCTGCTCGACGACGACTGGGAGGGAGACGATCGCTTCGCGCATCGCGGCGACACACGGCGTCCGCTGCCGCTCTCCCCTGGCATCGCGTGGTCTGCCATCGCCGCCTCGACCTCAGACGGGCCCGGGCGCGCCGGCGAGCGGCTTGCCGGTGACGGGCTGGTTCCCGTCGAGAGCGCGCTCGGCCACCATCGCGATCCGGAACGGACCCTGCACTTCCCCCCTTCGCGGATGTGGATCGCGCGCGGGATGAACCATTTCGACCTGCTCGGCCGGCTCGAGGTGTACGCGCGGATTCGGGAGTGGCTCGAGTCGGGCGGCCCGAACGGGAGTCCGGAGAGATGACCCCGGCGCCGGCACCGGAGGCGGAACCGAAGGCCACGGACGTCGGAGCCCTGTTCGGCTCGATCGACATCTACCTCTTCGACCAGATCCTGCGCGGGCGGATCGTGCCCGGCATGCGCGTCCTCGACGCCGGCTGCGGGCGCGGCAGGAACCTCGTCTTCTTTCTGCGCGAGGGATACGAGGTCCTCGCTCTCGACCCGGACGCGGGGGCGATAGATGCGGTGCGCTCCCTCGCGGCCCGCCTCGCTCCGTCGCTTCCGGATTCGAGCTTTCGGCAGGAGCCTGTCGACGCGGGCAGCTTTCCCGACGGCTGCGCCGACGTCGTCCTCTCAAATGCCGTCCTGCACTTCGCCCGTGACGAGGAGCACTTCCTCGCGAAGCTCCGCGGAACGTGGCGTCTTCTCGCTCCGGGAGGACTTTTCTTCTGCCGTCTCGCCTCCTCCATCGGGATGGAGGATCGCGTCAGGCCGCTCGGGGGACGCCGCTACGCGCTCCCCGACGGGACCGACCGCTATCTCGTCGATGAGGCGTACCTGGTGGCGCTCACGGCGGAGCTCGGCGGAAAGCTCCTCGACCCGATCAAGACGACCGTGGTCTCGGGCCAGCGAGCCATGACGACGTGGGTCGTGCGGAAGGGGGCTGCGAATGGCCACGGATAGCGACCTCGCCGCCCGTCTCGCGTCCGCCCTCCGGCTCGAGCCCCATCCCGAAGGCGGACGCTACCGGCAGGTTCATTGCTCCGGGACGGTCGTCGAGGACCTCGGGCGGCACGTTCGCCGTCCGGCGTTGACGGCGATCCTCTTCCTCCTTTCGCGCGGCGAGGTGAGCCGCTGGCACCGGGTGCTTTCCGACGAGGTGTGGCACTTCCACGAAGGGGACCCGCTCGAGGTCCTCGTCGTCGACGCGGGATTCGCAGGCCTCGAGCGGCACGTCCTCGGGCGTGCGACGGAGGGTCTCGAGCCGATCGCCGTCGTTCCGGCCGGCTCGTGGCAGGCGGCGCGGCCCCTCGGCGACCTGGCGCTCGTGTCGTGCACCGTGGGACCCGGATTCGACTTCGCGGACTTCGTTCTCCTCGCGGACCTGGCCCCGGAGGCGGCGCGGCTCCGGGCCGGCTACCCGGATCTCGCCGGGCTGCTGTGAAGAGCCCTCCGCGCTGCGCACCGCCGGCCACTCGGACACTTCGATGAGACACGTCGTCCCAGCCGCGCGCCTGGCACTCGGAGCCCTCTTCACTGCGACGGGGCTCGGCGGCTTCCTCGGCCTCCTCCCGCTCGCTGCCCCGCACGCCTTCAGGTGATCCTGATCGAGAGCGGCTGGATGAAGGTCGTGAAAGCGATCGAGCTGGTGGCGGGGGTGCTTCTTCTTTCGAACCGTTTCGTGCCACTCGCCCTCGCGCTCCTTCTGCCGGGCGTCGTCTCGATCGCGCTCTACCACCTCCTCCTCGATCCGGCATTCCTCTGGATCGTGCCGCTCGTCGTCGGATTGGAGGGGGGCCTCCTGTGGGCCTACCGGGGGAGCTTTCGAGGCGTGTTCGCGCGGGACGCGCGGCCGGGGGCGTGAGGGCGGCGCTCGACCCCGATAGGTGCGTCATTGTGCTACATTGTTCGCCATGAGCGACGGCGTGAACGTCCGGGACCTGAGGCAGAACCTGAGCGTCCACCTGAAGCTCGTCAAGGCCGGGCGCACGCTTCGAGTCCTGGAACGGGCCGCCCCGTCGCGCTTCTGACGCCCCTTCCGGGGAATGCGGACGCTCTCGAACGGCTCGTCTCTGAGGGGCGCGCGGTGGCGCCCCGCCTCTCGCTCGCAGAGCTGCCGGCCCCTTCAAAGGCCCGCGGCAAGGAGACGGCGAGCGAGGCTCTCCGGCAGCAGCGCGAAGAGGACTGACGTGGCGGCGACGCTCATCTACCTCGACTCGTCGGCCCTGGTGAAGCTCGTGGTCCACGAAAACGGAACCGACGAACTCCGTGCCTGGCTCTCCTCACATCCCGCCGTCGTCTCCTCGGCAGTCGCCGTAACGGAGGTCCGCCGTGCCATCGGCCGGATCTCGGCCCGGCGCAGCCTCTCCGACCGTGCCAGGCTCGTGCTCGACGGGGTCGCTCTCCTCACCGTGGACAACGCCGTCCTCGAGGTCGCTGCGGGACTGATGCCCCCGGGGCTCCGGACGCTCGACGCGATCCACGTCGCGTCGGCCCTCTCCCTCGGCGCCGACCTCCTCGCGTTCGTCACCTACGACGACCGGCAGGCCGGAGCGGCGAGGAAGGCGGGCCTGCCGGTCATGAGGCCGTAGGACGGTCGATACGCGGAGGTCCGTGCTGCGAGCGGACTTCGGACTTGAGGGCGAAAGGAACGCCGGCCTTCGGCCTCTGCCAGCTCCAACTCGTAGCGGGGGTTCTTCCACTCGCGCGGCACCGGGTCGGTCCCCGTGCCCTTCTCGAGGAACGTGACGACCCTGACGACGAGCTGGACCTCGGAGGCGCTGTCGACGCGCGAGAGGAACATCGTTTCGATCGTGACGCCCGGGTCGATCGCCTCGAGCGGGCTCCCGAACGCGACGTCCTGGTTCTCGCCCGGAAGCGCCCGGCCGTTCGCGTCGAGATAGACGACCGTGGCGATGACGCGGCGAACCGGACGGTCGGAGGCGTTTCGGACGCTTGCCCGATACGTCGGAAGCGGCGGATGGCCCTGCACGGCGACGGCGCTCAGCTCCATGGGCGAGCGCCCGGCGGCCTCGAGCCGTTCGAGCGGTTCGACGGGACGAGCGGGCCGGGCGGGAGTGGGGGGACGGTTGCGCCAGGGCGCGGGGTTGCGGAGGGCCGGACGAAGCCTGTGGCAAGACCCCGTCACCGCAGGCGATGGAGAGCGTGGCGAGGACGACGCAGAGAGCGAGTACGACGGAGTCCTTCACGCGGCAGACGTTACATCGGGGTTCAGCCCGAGGCTCAGGGGCGCCCCAAAAAAGCTGCCGGGAGCGGGCCTGTAAGCTTCGCTCCCGGCGTCCCTGGCCTGCGGGGAGGGGGGCGGCGGAGAGTGGTTCCTCGCCGACCAGGGGTAATCAGGTCTGTAACTGGGACGGACTCGATCGGTTTGCCTGTCCCTTGTCAAGAATGTGGACCCCACGTGCGGGAAATGCAAGGGTCGATTCCCTGCCCAAACCGGCCCTTGTGAGTCCGCTTTGCCCGGGTCAGAGCCCCCGCGCGGCCCGGTACGCCGGAATCGCCGCCTCGAGAATCCGGCAGGCCGCGGTGAGGTCTTCGGCCTTCAGGACGTAGGCGATCCGCACCTCGTCCTTGCCGAGGCCCGGCGTCGCGTAGAAGCCGTCCGCCGGAGCGACCATGACCGTGGCGCCGTCGAGCTGGAAGTCGGTGAGGAGCCACTGGGCGAAGTCCTCGCTGTCCTTCACCGGGATGCGCGCGACGAAGTAGAAGGCGCCCTCGGGCTTGCGGAAGAAGATGCCGGGGATCTTCGTCAGCTCGCTGAAGAGGATGTCGCGGCGCTGGCCGTACTCCTTGACGACGCCCTCGACGTATTCGGGGCCGAGGAGGGCGGCGCCGGGCGCGATCGCCTGCGCGAGGCCCGGAGGGGAGAGGCGCCCCTGCGCCATGTGGAGGCACGACTGGTAGACCTCGGGGTTGCGGGTGACGAGGCAGCCGAGGCGGATGCCGCAGGCGCTGTAGCGCTTGGAGAGGCTGTCGACGACGACGACGACGTCCTCGAAGCCGGGAAGCGAGAGCGCGCTCGTGATCTCACGCCCGTCGTAGACGAACTCGCGGTAGACCTCGTCGGCGATGAGGAAGAGGCCGTGGTCGCGGCAGAACTCGGCGACCCGGACGAGCTCGTCCTTCGAGTAGACGGTCCCCGTCGGGTTGTTGGGGTTGCAGAGGATGACGGCCTTCGTCCGCGGTCCGAGCGCCTTCTCCCACTCCTCCCGGGAAGGGAGGTGGAAGCCGTCCTCGGCGCGGGTGACGATCGGCTTCAGCTCGATGCCCCCCATCGCCGCGAAGGCGCGGTAGTTCGTGTAGAAGGGCTCGACGAGGAGGACCTCGTCGCCCGTCTCGCAGCAGGCCATGAAGGCGAACAGGACCGCCTCGCTCCCGCCGGTCGTCGTGATGACCTGGCTCTTCGTCAGCTCGACGCCGCGGCCGCGGTAGTAGCCGACGAGGAAGTCGAGGCACTCGGGGGTGCCGTTCGACGGGGTGTAGGCGTAGGTCTTGTCGTGGATCTGCGCGAGCCGGTCCCGCATCGGGGCGGGGGTCTCGAGGTCGGGCTGGCCGATGTTGAGGTGGTAGACCTTCACGCCGCGCTTCTTGGCGGCGTCGGCGTAGGAGGCGAGCTTGCGGATGGGGGAGGCGGGGACGCGCCGGCCCCGCTCCGAGACGCGGGGGGTGGCCTTCTCTGCGGTCGGGACGCTCATGCCGGGCAGATTACACCGCCCGACGGAGACGTCGCGAGGCGCGGGCGGGCTCCCGACCAATCAGAAACCGGCGGCGGCCCCGTCCTTCCGCTTCTCCGTGGCCCCGAGGAAGAAGCCCGTCGCCGGGTCGCGGGCGATCGCCTGGTAGCCGCCGTAGGCGCCGACCGGTTCGCGGCCGATCCGGTGACCGCGTCTCATCAGCTCCTCGAGGACCGGCTCGGAAGCCCCTCTTCGAGGAAGAGCTCGCCGCCGTCCTTCATGACCGTCCCGGTCGGCTCGCTCGACCCGGTGTGGTGGAAGCGGATCGCGTCGCCCGCTTCCTGCAGGTTCATCCCGAAGTCGACGAGGTTGACGACGACCTGGACGTGCCCCTGCGGCTGCATGTCGCCCCCCATCAGGCCGAAGGCCATGAGCGGCTGGCCGTCCTTCGTCAGGAAGGCGGGGATGATCGTCTGGAACGGGCGCTTGCCCGGCTCGAGGACGTTCGGGTGCCCCTTCTTCAGCGAGAAGAGCGCGCCGCGGTTGTGGATGCCGATGCCGAGGGCCGGGACGACGTAGCCCGAGCCGAAGCCGGTGTAGTTGCTCTGGATGAGGGAGACCATGAGGCCCGAGGCGTCGGCCGCGCAGAGGTAGGTCGTCTCCTTGCGGTTCAGGACGGCCTCCTCGTCGGGCGGATCCTCGCGGGACGCGCGCTTCAGGTCGATCTTCTTCGCGCGCTCCTTCGCGTACTCCTTCGAGAGGAGGCGCTCGAGCGGGAGCTTCGCGAACGCGGGGTCGGCGTAGTAGCGGGCCCGGTCGGCGTAGGCGACCTTCTTCGCCTCGACCATCAGGTGCCAGAAGTCGGCGCTGCCGCGCCCCATCTTCGCGAGGTCGAACCCCTCGAGGAGGTTCAGCATCTGGAGGGCGGCGAGCCCCTGGGTGTTCGGCGGAAGCTCCCAGACGTCGTAGCCCCGGTAGTTCGTCGACATGGGGGCGTCCCAGGTCGAACGGTGGCGGACGAAGTCCTCCTTCGCGAAGAAGCCGCCGTTCGCCTTCGAGAACGCGACGATCGCGTCGGCGAACTCGCCCTCCCAGCCGGCCCGCTTCTTCTCGGCGAGAAGGCGGAGCGTCTTCGCCAGCGCCGGATTGCGGAAGCGCTCGCCCTCTTTCGGCGCGCGTCCGCCGGGCAGGAAGACTTCCGCGAAGCCGGGCTTGTCCTTGAACCGCGCGACGGAGCCTGCCCAGTTCGAGGCGATGACGGGAGAGACGGGGAAGCCCTCCTCCGCGTAGCGGATCGCCGGGGCGAGGACCTCCGCGAGCGGGAGCTTTCCGTACTTCGCGTGCAGCTCGAGCCAGCCGTCGCCGGCGCCGGGAACGCTCCAGGCGTACGGGCTGTAGAGCGGGATGGTGCCGTCGGGGAGCGGGGGGACCTTGTCGGCCGTGAGCGCGAGAGGCGCGCGACCCGACGCGTTCAGGCCGACGACCTTCTTCTGGGCCGGGTCCCAGAGGATCGCGAAGAGGTCTCCGCCGAGGCCGTTCGCCGTCGGCTCCATCAGGCCGAGGCAGGCGTTCGTCGCGATCGCGGCGTCGACGGCGCTCCCCCCCTTCCGCAGGATCTCCACGCCCGCCTGCGTGCAGAGCGGCTGGGCGCTCGCCACCATGCCGTGCTCGGCCCAGACGGGGGAGCGGGTCGCCTCGCCCCGCCCTTTCGGCGGCCATTCGGCGAGGAGGGGGAGCGCGACGACGAGGGCGAGGAGTGCGACGAGGGACGCTCTCATGCCAGGATCGTACGCGGAAGGGCCTGACCCCGGGGAGGGTAGACGGACCTGTCCCTGGTGGAGTTCGCAGGGTTGGCCGTGGAGATCGGAGGCCGTGGCGCCCCGGTCGAACTCCGGATCCTCCAGCGTATCATCGCAACGCCCCTCAGGCGTCCCGCGAGATGGCATGACGAACACCACGATCGGCCCCCCAGGCGAGCCCGGTGCGGGCCGTCTCCCGGCTACGGGAGCATCGACCAGGAGCGCCTACGTCCATCGGCTCCTCGCCTCGGAGATCTCGGCCTTCACCGCCTACTACGACCGGCTGATCCAGGCATTCCCGCTGCCTCATGATTCCGGCGCGCTCTTCGATCGCATCCGGGCGCCGGAGAAGGTCTACCTGAGCGCCTCGGAGGAACTGCCGGACCTCTCGTCGGAGCGCGAATCGCGGACCGCCGTCCTGCTGAACGGGACGTTCAACCACGACTTCGACATACAGGGACTCCTCCAACGCCTCTGGCCGAGGCTCTCCCGAACGTCCCGTCTCGTGGCGGTCACCTACAACCCCTATGCCAGGTGGGCCTTTCGCCTCGCGAACCTCCTCGGGCTGCGTCGCGGCGAGATGCCGACGGTCTTCCTCACGAGGACGGATCTGGGGAACCTCTGTGCCCTGGCCCGCTTCGAGGTCGTGCGGATCCGCGCGGTCGCCTACCTCCCCTGGAGACTGCTCGGGATCGGCGATCTGGTGAACCGTCTCATGCCCGTGCTTCCGGGACTGCGGTGGCTCGCGCTGGTCAACGTCGTCCTGATCCGGCCCCTCGTGCAGGAGAAAGAGAGGAGGCCCTCTCTCAGCGTCGTCATTCCCGCGCGGAACGAGCGGGGCAACATCGAGAGCGCCGTTCACAGGATGCCCGAGCTCGGAGCGAAGGTCGAGCTGATCTTTGTCGAGGGGCACTCGACCGACGGGACCTGGGAGGAGATCCAGCGGGTGCAGGAGGCTCACGGATCGCGCCTCTCCATCCGCGCCTTCCGGCAGGCCGGGACGGGCAAGAACGACGCGGTCCGCCTGGGGCTCTCCGAGGCGACGGGAGAACTCGTGACGGTCCTCGACGCGGACCTCACGATGCCGCCGGAGCTCCTCGGACGATTCTACGAAGCGTACCGCGAAGGCCTTGCCGACTTCGTGAACGGAACGCGCCTCGTCTACCCGATGGAAGGCGAATCGATGCGCCTCCTGAACCACCTGGGAAACATATTCTTCGCGAAGGCCCTGAGCCTCGTCCTCGGCATGCGGATCGGCGACTCGCTCTGCGGCACGAAACTCCTCGCGAGACACGACTACCGGCGGATCACTGCCTGGAGAGCCGACTTCGGGGACTTCGACCCGTTCGGGGACTTCGAGCTTCTCTTCCCTGCCGCGATCCTCGGCCTCGGCGTGGTAGACGTGCCGATCCGTTACCGGGCCCGCACCTACGGCTCCACGAGTATCCGCCGGTTCCGGGACGGCGCTCTGCTCTTCCGGATGACGCTCCTCGGCCTCTTCCGGATCGCGCTCGGCAGGGGATGAGGAACCTCGACGACCCGTCGCGGGGTCCGGCTCTCCGCGAGCTGATCCAGCGCAAGGCCGCCCTCCGGCGCTACTACGAAGAGATCTACGCCCGCTACGCGGCGTGCCTCTCGCGCTGTCCGGCAGAGGGCATCGCTCTCGAGATCGGCTCCGGCGCGGGCTTCGTGAAGGATGTCCTCCCTGCGATCGTGACCTCGGACACGATCCCGTACGAGGGGATCGATCGCGTGGTCGACGCACGGTCGCTGCCGTTCCCCGACGCCAGCCTCAGGGCCATCCTGATGACGAACGTCTTCCACCACGTCCCGGACGTCCGGGCCTTTCTCCTCGAAGCGGTCCGGTGCCTCAAGCCGTCCGGCCGTCTCCTCGTCGTCGATCAGTATCCCGGCTGGATCAGCACTCCGATCCTCCGGTACTTCCACCACGAGTCCTTCGATCCTTCGACACCGGACTGGAGTTTCCCGTCCGCGGGCCCTCTCTCGGACGCCAACGGAGCGCTCGCGTGGATCGTCTTCGAGCGGGACCGGCGGGAGCTCGAGCGTTCCGTTCCCGGCCTCCGCCTCGAGCGCTGGGAGCCCCACAGTCCGCTCGCCTACTGGCTCGCGGGTGGCCTGAAGCCGTGGTGCCTCCTGCCGGGCAGGGCTTTCCCTCTCGCCGTCCGGCTCGACCGCGCAATCATCCGATTGTCCCCGCGGTGGGCGAGTTTCGTGGACGCAGAGCTCGTCCGCGTTGCCTCGGGCGGGCGACTCTCCGGCAGCGGTGACGTCGGATAGTCCTTACCGCCGGGGGCCCTGGACGACCGCACAGCCGAGCCGCCGGCCGGTCCCCGCGTCCATGACGCACGAACCGGCGGGAACCCCCTTCCCGACCGACACGGCATAGACGTCCCGCTCGACCAGCGGCAGATCGATGACGTCGTCCCGGGTTCCAGAAGGTCCCGTCACGACCACGTGGACGATCGGACGCCCGATTCGGAACACCAGCCGGCCCGGGGCAGTGCGCACCCGTGCGGTGCCGTCCTCGAAATGCAGGTCGGGCAGGTGATCCGGGTCGACGAGGATCGGCGCACGGGGTTCCATGAGAACGAGCATGCGCTGGCCCCTTGCGAGCGTCTTTCCGAGGGATCTGCCCGCCGGAGAAGCCAGCAGGCTCGACACGGCTGTCCTCTGTCGTTCGGACAGGACGCTTCCGTCGATCTCCACCGCCCTCGCCCCCAGCTCCCGGAGGAGTGCGAGCATTTCGAGCAGCGGCAGACGCCGGGCCTGCTCCTCCAGCCAGAGGTGGATCGGCGGGGGAAACGTCTGGAAACCGTTCACGATCCGCCTGCCGTGGTGGACCTGCTCCACGAACATCCGCTCCGCCGTCAGCCGGTCCATCGGGAGACCAGCGACGATGGCGTCGGCGGGCATGGCGACAAACACGTCCTGGAACGGCGACGGAGGCGGGGCGATCTGGCCTGGTACTTCTCTCGGCCAGATGTCGACGAGCAAGGCCAGGCCCGCGAGCGGCAGGACCACTCTCCGGATGGAACGGGGACCGGACCGGAGAAGGCGACCCAGGACGATGACGGACAGGGTGACCAGGGCGAGGTCGAACCACTGGTCCCACCTGTGGATCCCGCGGAGACTCGAAAAGCCCGGGAGGTCCGTCAGGAGCCTGTAGGGACCCGGGAAGAGTGCACGCCCGGCGAACCGTATGGTGGGCCCGAGCGCGGACGCGAGGGCGAAGCCCGCCACCAGGGCCCACGCCCAGAGGGAGCGTTCGGTCCTTGCGATCCGCCTCGCCTTCCCATCGCGATTCCGGAGAAGGAGGCCTGCCGGAAGGACCACCAGGGCGAAGAGCGTGGGGAAGAGCGCGGAAGCTCCCTCGGGAAACCCGGGAACGAGACGGTCCAGGAGGTCCCGGAGGGGCCCGCCGAAGACCGCGTGATGGAGGAGGGAGAGAACGTCGGCGGCGTGACCTTCGATGGCCCGGACGCTCACTCTTGCCCCGAAATCGTGGTCCAGGCGAAAAAGCGGCGAGTAGTAGGCCGCGAGAAGCCCGAGAACCATCGTCAGGACGACCGCGGCGGATACCACGCGCCACCGGCTGGCTCGCTCGCGCACGAAGACGAATGCGAGCACCAGGCCGACCACGGCGCTTCCCATGAGGAGGCCGTAGAGGCTTCCGAGTCCGAGGGCCAGCCAGACCAGCCCGCCCAGGACCGTGAAGCGAATGTCCCGGCGCCTGATGCCCTGCAGGAAGAGGGCAAGCCCGAGCGGGACCAGGCCCGCCCAGAGGGTTCCGATCACACCCAGGTTGTTGAGCCGTCCCGGACACCAGGTGAAGAGGAGAGCGCCGGCCAGGGCGGCCAGACCGGGCCCGGCCAGTTGCCGGAAGAAATAGCCTGCGCCGAGAGTCGTGACGATGCAGGCGCAGTAGAGGGCGACGTTGTAGCCGAGCGCGACGGAGTCCCACAGACGGGCGAACGGGTAACCGACGAGAGCGGGAAGAGTTGCTGGCTCGCCCACGGCCCACGTGTCGGGATAGGGAGCGAAGGCGCGGTCGTCCGTCCTGGAGAAATCCCCGTCGTCCCAGCGATTCCACGCCCTGCCGAAGACGCCAATCGAGATGAGCGGATCCCCGAGAAGGTGGTTGGGTGCGGGGCGCGGGCTGAGGACTTTCTGGAGAGGGCTCTCTGCGACGTTTCTCAGAACGAGGATCGGCGGGACGAATGCCAGGAAGACGAGAGCCAGGAAGAAGGTGCGAGCCGTCATCAGACCGCCCCGGCTCCCGCAAGCCTCAACGCCCCACCCCCGGTGTGGCGTGGTCGAGTCGGCTCCGTCCTGTGGTCGACGACATCCCCGGCCTCGTTCGATGATCGCATACGGGCGGTCGCGGACGTTCCTGCTCCCCGTCGCGCCCTCGGGATCGCGGCCCCGGAGCGGTCCGCGCGCGACGGTCCCCCCCGAGCGGATAATCACCCCGCCCGTGAGGATCCTCGAGCCCAGCGAGAAGCGCGTCGTCGCAGCGGCCCTCGGCGCGGCTCTCGTGGTCTCGCTCGCCTGGATCTTCTGGCTCGCGCACCTGGGACTGGAGCGGGGACTGGTGACGCCGCCGCGTCTCGTCCTGGCATTCCTCGTCTTCGGGGTCCACTACCTCGGCGCCGTCGTCGTCATCCTGAAGCGCCCGTTCGACCCGGCCAACCGTGCCCTCTTCCCGTTCCTGACGCTTCTCGGCGTCCTGAACGCGGGGCGGATCATCGGCGCGGTCACGTACGGGACGACGCTGGAGGACCGGATCGCCTTCGCCGGATCGGCGGCCGTCTACTTCGTGGCCGTCGGCTGGATCGTCGTGACGATCGGCGGCTTCTTTCCGGTGACGCGCCTGTCGCGTCCGGGACAGGCCTACCTCGTCGTCACGCTGCTGGCCCTCGTGCCGCTCGGGTTCTACCTCCGGGCGTGGTGGACGGAGGGAGGGGGCGCCCCGCCGGGAGGACTCTGGAAGACGGGGGTCGCCGTCTTTGCGCTCGCGGTCAACCTCTTCATCTTCGTCTACTTCCTCTCCCTCGCGTGGGTGGCGCGCCGGGAGGACGTGAGGCGGCGCGCCCGGGTCGTGCTCGTCGCGGTCATCCTCTACATCGGCCTCTACATCTTCCTGCGCGACATCCCGGCCGTTGCCGGCGCCGCCCCGCTCCTGCCGGTGTGGGCGCTCTCGTCGGTTTCGGTCCTCTTCCCGCTCGCCCTCATCGTCGCCGCGACGCGCTTCCAGCTCTTCGAGGTCGACCGCCTCATCCGGAGGAGCGCGTCGTACGCGATCGCGTCCGTCACGCTCGTCGTCCTCCTCCTCGCGGGCGTGCCCGCGCTCACGGCGCTCGTGGCCCTCGTCTCGCCAGCCCTCCAGGGGACGCTCACGACGGCCCTCGTCGCCGTCCTTCTCTTCCTCGTCTTCGATCCGCTGCGAAAGAGAGCGCAGGTCGTCCTCGACCGGAAGTTCCGGCAGGGGGCGTACGACCCGGCGCAGCTCGTGACCGACGTCGTCGGCGACCTGAGGGACGCGGGCGAGGAGCTGGCGGGAGACGTCCTCCACCGCCTCGCGGCCGCCCACAGGCCGGACCGGCAGGCCTTCTGGGTCTTCGCGCTCGAGTCGCAGGGCGTGCCGATTCGCCCGGTCACGACCGGAGCGCTGACCGACGTCCCCGAGCTGGACCGGACGGCGGTCCTCCCGATGTCGGACCCGGTCGAATCGCGGAACACGTTCCATCCCCTCACCGCCGACGGCGGCGACCCACCCTACGCCGAGGGGGAGCTTGCGAACACGCTCCGGGCGGCCGGATTCGCCGCCGCGATGCCGCTCTTCTCGGGTGACGGCGAGCCGCTCGGGCTGATCGCTCTCGGGGCCAAGCGGACCGGCGAGGCGTACGTCCCGGAGGAGCGAAAGATCCTGGGGACGGTCGCCGGGCACGTCGCCCTGGCCCTCGAACGGGCGGCGCTGACGAGGCAGGTCGACGAGGACCGGCGCGTAAGGGAGAAGGTCCTCCGGGGCACCTGCAGGAAGGTGGGGGCGGGGCCCTCTACGAATGCGAGCTCTGCGGTCGGGTCGCGGGGGAGGACGACGTCGTCTGCACCGCCGACGGCCACGCGGTGAGGATGACGCAGGCCGTACCGCGCCTCCTCGCCGGGCGCTACCGCCTCGACCGGAGGCTCGGCGAAGGGGGAATGGGGACCGTCTACGCGGCCCGCGACATCCGCGGCAACCGCGACTGCGCCGTGAAGGTGATCCGCGCCGAGCAGCTCGCCGACCGGACCTCGCTCGCCCGCTTCCGGCGCGAGGCGCGGCTGACGGCGCGCCTCGGCCACCCGAACGCCGTCGCCGTCTACGACTACGGCGAGCTGCGACCCGGGGGCGCGTTTCTCGTCATGGAGCTGCTTTCGGGTGGCTCCCTCAGGACCGAGCTGACGCTGCGAAAGCCGATCCCGTTCCTCGAGACGGCCTGGGCCCTCGACCGCACGCTCGACGTCCTCGCCGCCGCGCACGCCGCCGGCCTCGTCCACCGCGACATGAAGCCCGACAATCTCTTCCTCACGCGCGGGCCCGGAGGGACGACGCGCCTGAAGCTCCTCGACTTCGGCCTCGCTCGTGAAATGAAGGCCGAGGCCAGGCCCGAGAGCGGGGGCGTGATCTCCTCGGTGAGCGTCCTCATGGGGACTCCCGGCTACATCGCGCCCGAGGTCGTCGCGGGAGCCGACGCGACACCCAGCTCCGACCAATGGGCCATCGCCGCGACGGGCTTCGAGCTCCTGACGGGCGTGAGGCTGAAGTTCGACCGGCCCGACCTGCCGCTGCGCAGCCTCGTCGACGAGGTCGTCTCGATCGTCGGGACGGTCGCTTCCGGCGTTCCCGCCACCTACGCCCGCTCGCTCGCGAAGGCGATGGCCGTGGACCCGGAAGACCGCTGGGTCTCCGTCGTCGCCCTCCGCCGCGCGCTCGACCGGAGCACGGGCGGAAGGATTCCTGGCGACGGCGACGTGAGGTTCGAGGTTCTGCGGGAAGACCGGCGGTAGGGGCGCGAAAAGTGCGAACGTCAGCGCGGGTCAGTGAGGGTCCAGCGGCGAGAGGCCGCATACATTTCAAACTGGCTCCCCCCGGCTCCCTCTGATCGCGGCCCGGAGCTCCTCCTGGGAAATCAGCTCCAGGTGCCCCCACCGTTCCTGATAGACCGTGCCCCGGCGGATCTGCTCGCGGGCCCATGAGGCTTCGGCCTCGTTCCCTTCGGCCCGCCCGACGACGAGGACGTCCGTTACTGCGGTGAGAAACGGGTGGATGGAGCCGCCGCGAGCCTCTATCTCGCGCTCGAGCGCCCACCGGTCTTCCCTCGACAGGTCGCCCGCGAGGACGAATGACCGGTCGCGGAACCGGAGCGAGGGCGGGTCGCATTCAATTCGTGCCGTGCTATTTGCGCCGCTCATTGTCCCTCCCCTTGCGGGAACCGGTGGCCGGGCGGACCCCGGCCTCGGTGCCCCTCTACTTCTCATGAGGGATCCAGAGGGATCGAACTGACCCCCCTTTGGGATATTTTTTCGAGCAAGGGGTCATTCGGAGGGGGCGAATCCCCTCAAGAGAGGTTGAAGGGACTTCAGTCCCGGGACGCGACCGGCCGTTGCGGCCGGGGAGGAGCAACCATGGACCTTCTGATCCTGATCGTCCTGATTCTCACGGGAGTCGATCCGACAGCCGAGGGCGGGACGGCACCCACGACGCCCGCGACGGACGACGGAGGTGACAACGTGCGCAAATCGCCGATCGGTTGACGGAACCGGGTCGTCAGGCGCGCCGGGCGGCCTCGGCGCGGTCCTGGCCACAGAGGTAGCGGCGGAGCCGTCGGATTCGGTGTGCGACCTCGGTGTCTCCGGCGTCGAGCCCGTCCAGGAGGGCCGTGGCGTCGGAGTCGTCCCGGATCTCCGGCGGGGCGTGCTCGCGGAGGATCGCGATCAGGGCCTGGACGGCGCCGTAGCTTCCCAGTGCGGCACAGGCCTCCGCCAGGGCGAGCCGGGCATAGTACGCGTCGACCGCGAGACCCTCGCGGTCGCAATGCGCGACGAGCTTCTCTCCGCGGGACCGGACCTCTTCCCAGGAGCCCTCTTCGAGACCCAGGTTGAGGAGGTTGACGCGGATCGTCGTAGCGCCGGCGGAGAGGCCTGCGCGAAGGGCCAGCTCGAGAGCCTGTCCGAAAGCGGTCCTGGCCTCGGCGAGTCGGCCGAGGTTCATCAGGATACCGGCCCGGTTCTGTTGCACGGACTCGACCGGTCCAGGGTCGACGTCGGGGTCGAGACGTTCGAGAGCGGCGTCAAAGGCGTGGAGAGCCTGCCGGAATCGCGCCTGGCTGAAGTGAACGAGGCCGATCGCCGCTTCGGAGCGACCGATCCAGGCGTCCTGTCCGTCTTCGGCGAATCCGTCGCGAGCCGCGGCCAGCAGGGGGAGTGACTCCTCGTAGCGGGCGCACCCCCAGAGGGCCGACCCGGCGTAGTAGCGGGCACGCGAGAGGAGAAGGAGCGGCGCGCCGGAGGATTCGAGCTCCGAGAGGCCCTCCAGGGCGAGCCGGCGGGCCTCTTCCGTCTTTCCCGCGTAGAGCTGCGCCTGGCTCTCGAGCACTTTCAATTCGGCGAGGACGAACCGAAGGAGAGCCGCGTCCTTCGAAGTTCCGAGGGATCCCCGGATCGCGCCTGCAAAATCCAGGGCGGCCCGGGGTCTCCGGGCGGTCATCCGCGAGGCGAGCTGGGCGGCGTGGAGCGCGATCCCGGGGAAGCCCGGCCCGCGGGCAGACTCCGCAAGGAGCGCGGCGAGGCTGTCGTCGTCGGCTTCGGCCGCCCTGACGAGCGCCTCGGCATGCTCGAGATTTCGGCCGAGAGCCGAAAGCGAAGCCGGGGGAGCGGGCGCCGGCGCGTCGCCTGCTCCGAGCGCTTCGAGGTCGAGAATGTGTTCGTGGCCTGCCTCGAGGCCCTCGATCCGACGGCGGCACTCGGGGCACGCCTCGGCGTGGGCGCTTCCCGGCCGGCCGGGTCCGAGCGCCAGCTCCAGGAGCTCGACCTCGCCGAGGTGCCGCTCAGCCGAGCGCATTGGCGAGAACCCTCAGGCACTTGCGGTACCGCTTGTAGCCGGTCTTCTCCGAGCCCTGCAACGCGGCGGCGGCCACGGCCCTCGGGTTGCCGTCGAGCAGGCAGCTCCGCATGACGGACCGGCAAAAGGGGGAGAGAAGCGAGAAGGCCTTCCGGAAGCGGCAGACGACCTCGATCCGCTCGCAGGAGTCGTCGGCCGGGTCGAAGCCCTCCCCGAGGGCGGGTTCGCGCCATTGGGTCTCCTGACGCTTCTTTCGGACCGCACCGCACTCCCGAAGGAAGACGGCCGTCAGATACGCCTCCGGGCTCCTCACGCAGGGTGCCGAGAGAACGATCGCGGTGGCCGCCCTCTGCAGCGCTTCCTCGGCATCCTCGCGAGTGAGGCCGTAGCGGCGATGACCGAGAGAGATGAGGTTCCGGCCGAGGCGGGCGTAGAGGTCGTCCCAGTCCCAGCTCCGGGCGCCGAAGGCAGGGGCGGATCGGACGGATCCCGACGGCAGATCCGATCGATCCTGCTCCATCGCCTCCGGAGCTCGTCTTACGGACGCGGTCTCTCCCGGCACGGGACGAGATTACTCCCGACGCAGGGGAAACCGATCTCTCAGATCGCGGCGGGCCCGTCCTTCGCTTCCTGCTTCTCGACCCAGCGGTTGAAGAGCCACATGGAGACGGCCGAGAGGAACCCGATGGCCATCAGGAGGAGCCAGCCGCGCGTGGCGGCGGCTCGGTTCAGGTCGAGGAGGCCGTCGGGTCTCGTCGTGGCGCCCTTCGCCATGACGTCGTTGAAGATCCACGCGCCGACCGGGCCGCCCGTGAGCGAGCCGATGGCCAGCGGCAGGTTCGCGTAGCCCAGGAAGAGCCCTTCCTGGCCCTTTGGCGCGAGCGCGCCGATGTACTCGTACATCCTGGGGGAGGTGTAGAGCTCGCCGAACGCGATGAGGCCGACCGTCAGGATGATGAAGATGGACGCGATGGGGAGGAGGTCGGCCACGGGCGCGCGGAGACCGCCGTCCGCGTAGAGCGGGTAGAGGTTGATGCCCATCGAGACGCCGATGATCACGCAGCCGACGATCATCGACTTCACGGGCTTCATCTTCCCGAAGAAGCTCGTGACGAGGAGCTGGAAGACGACGATGACGAACGGGTTCGCGGCGGTGTAGAGGTCCATCGCCGGGCTCGTCTCGACGACGCGCTTCACGTAGAGCGGCATGACGTTGTAGACCTGGTTGTAGAGGAAGAAGAAGCCGCTGATGACGACGAGGAAGAGGGCGAAGCGCGGGTTCTTCAGCACCAGGACCATGTCGAGGAGGATCCGGCCCGGCGTCCTCTTCGGCTTGGCTGGCGTGCTCGCGGCGACCGCGGGCTCCTTGTAGAAGACGAGGACGACGAAGAAAGCGACGATCGAGGCGGCGGTGGCGACGCCGAAGATGTAGGAGAGAGCGGGGCTGCCGGCGGCCATCTCCGGCGCCGGACGGAGACGCATGGCCCAGGAGATGCCGGCGATGGCGCTGGCGATGATGGCGAAAGCGCCGAACGTCGTCTTCGCGATCGTCCCGGGCTCTTCCCGGTGGAGGACGTTCCACTTGACGAGGAGCGTCAGGAGCGCGGCTGCGATTCCGCAGACGGCGACGACCCCGAGGATCAGCACGACGTCGGGGCGGGTCCTCACGACGAACGCGGTGCCGCGGCCGAAGAGCGACCCGATGTTGATGATCATGTAGAAGATCGCGAAGCCGAGCGTCGCGAGGGTCCCGGCGGTCTTCTGCACGGTCCCCGAGATGCAGGGCTTGATGACCGACCCGCCGATGCCGATCAGGAGGATGCCCGCGACGATCGTGCCGACGAGGCCCGAGGACGCGGTGAACTCCTTGCCGACGACCGTCGCCAGCTTCGCCCCGCCGAACCAGACGGGCGACCCCATGAGCATGTAGCCGGCGGCGAGGAGGACGAAGGCGAAGAGGAGCGACTTCCGGAACCCGACCTGGTCGGCGATGGTGCCGGAGAGGATCGGGAGGAAGTAGACGAGCGTCCAGAGGACGCTGTTGAGGTTCGAGGGCCAGTACGCCCCGAGCCCGAGCTGGCCGAGGTAGATGACGACGAAGCTCGCCATCGAGTAGTAGGCCGCCCGTTCGAAGAGCTCGACGACGTTTGCGGTCCAGAAGACGGTGGGAAACTTGTCCTGCCTTGCTTCGGTCATCACGGCCGGGGATTGTAGTGGGGACCGCGCGCAAAAGGCGCGGAGACGGACTCTCGTAGACTGCACCGGATGGGCGCTTCGGGGCGGCTCGCCCTCTTCCTCGGGATCGTTCTCTCCGTCTGGACTCTCTTCCACGTCTACGCGTTCCAGCGGGCGTTCTCGATTCCCGCCGTGGTGCGGGCCGTGCCGTTCGCGGCGCGAGTCTCCGTCTTCGCCCTGCTCTGGCTCTCCTACCCTCTCGGGCGGGTCCTCGCGCGTGCGGCACCCGGAGCTCTCGCGCGGGGCGTCGAGCTCTTCGGAGCCGTCTGGATGGGAGTCCTTTTCCTCGCGTTCGCGTCGCTTCTGGTGGCGGACGTCGTGACGGGCTTCGGGAAGCTCTGGCCGAAGGGAACGGTCCCCGCTCGGTCCGCGGCGCTCGCCGTCGCGGGCGTGCTGTCGGTGGTCGCCGTCGTCCAGGCCGCGCGCGGCCCACGCGTGGTGAGGCACGAGGTGAACGTCCTTTCGCTTCCGGGGGGGCGCACCGAGCTGAAGGTCGTGCAGCTCTCGGATCTCCACCTCGGGACGCTCCTCGGCGAGCGGTGGCTCGGCCAGAGGGTCGCAGAGGTGAACGCCCTCGCGCCCGACCTCGTCGTCGTCACGGGAGACCTCGTCGACAGCGAGGTGGGGCCGGTCGGACCGCTCGCTCCCGGGCTGCGCTCTCTCCGCGCGCCGCTGGGCGTCTGGGGCGTCACCGGGAACCACGAGTTCTACGCGGGGCTCGAGCGGTGCCTCGCGGTCTACGAGGTGGCGGGGATCCGGACGCTGCGCGACGGGTGGGCCGAAGTGGCGCCCGGGCTCGTCCTGACCGGCGTCGACGACCTGACGGCACGGCGGCAGCTCGGCCTCGACGGCCATACCCTCGATCGCGCGTTCGCCGGCGTGCCGAAGAACGCCGTCATCGTCCACCTCTCGCACTCGCCGCTCCTCGTCCGCGAGGCGGCGGCTCGCGGAGCCCGGCTGATGCTCTCGGGGCACACGCACGGCGGGCAGCTCTGGCCGTTCGTCTACCTCTCGGCGATCCCCTATCCGTTCCAGGCGGGGCGCTACGAGGTCGACGGGATGACGCTCGCCGTCTCGCGCGGGACCGGAACCTGGGGGCCTCCGATGAGACTCTTCTTCCGTTCGGAGATCGTCGAGATCATCCTGCACACGTGAGGGCTCGGCCCGTCCTCCTTGCGGCGGTCACCCTGGCGGCGGCGCTCCTCGCCTCGCCGGCCGCGGCGGTGCGCTCGGCCGTGCGCGTCTACACGGCCCGCGACGGGTTGCCGCAGCTCCAGGTGACTGCGGTCTGCCAGGATCGCGAAGGCTTCATCTGGGTCGGGACGCTGACGGGCGGCCTCGGCCGCTACGACGGTCACCGCTTCGAGATCTTCGACGCGGCGACGGGCCTCCCGGGCTCCTCGATCCAGTCGCTTTCGCTCGGTCCGGCCGGTGAGGTCCTCGCCGCGACGACAAACGGCGCGGCGGTCTTCGAGTCCGGGTCCTGGACCGTCCTTCCCCTCCCTTCGGGGACGTCGCCGACCGTCAACACGCTCCTGGCGCTGCCGGACGGCAGGCTCTACGCGGGCGCCTCGGGAGGGCTGTTCGTCGCGTCTTCCATCGGTGGCCCGTTCGAGGCGGTGCCGTCGGTCGGCGACCTCGCGGGAGCCGAGGTCGTGGCCCTTCTCCCGACGTCCGACGGCGTCATCTGGACTGGGACGACGCGAGGCCTCGCGCGACTCCTCCCCGGTGGCGCGCTGACCCGCGTGAGCGTCCCGGGTCTCCCGAACCGGTCCGTGGGCGTCCTGGCGGCAGCGGCGCAGGGCGGCCTCCTGGTCGGCGTCACGGAGTCGGGGCTCTTCGAGGTGGACCCGGACCTGCTCGCGGCGCGCCGCGTGGGGAACGACGAAGCGCCGGGAAGGAACGTCTCCGGCCTCGTCCGCGAGGCCGAAGGAGGCGCCACCTGGATCGCCACGAGCGACCAGGGAGCCTACCGGTGGGACGGCGCCTCGTCTTACGAACGGTTCGGAATGGCGGAGGGTCTTCCGGACGCGAGAGTCTGGGCTGCCTTCGAGGACCGGGAGGGAATCCTCTGGTTCGGCACGGACTCGGGACTGGCCCGGCGCGGACCGGCCGCGTTCCGGACCTTCGGGCCCGAAGACGGCCTCCCCGAAGCGTCGCCGCTCTACAACATGGCCGAGACACCCGACGGCGCTCTCTGGATCGGTGCGCACGATCGGGGGATCGTCCGGCGTGCCGGAAACGGCGTCGTCCGGGTGTTCACCGCGAAGGACGGGCTGCCGCACTCCGAAGTCAGCTCGTTCTGCGTGGCGCCTTCTGGGGACGTGATCGTGGCCACTTCGCGGGGGCTCGCACGGATCTCGGGAGAAGGGGTGCGCCCGTACCCCTTGCCGGAGGGCGCTCCGAGGAGGATCGACAGCATCGCCTTCTCGAGAGACGGCGCGCTCCTCCTCGGCACGGTGCGCCAGGGGCTCTTCGTCGTCCGGGAAGGAAACCTGTCGCGGGCCGGGAAGCCCGTCGGCGACTCGGTGTCGGTTCTCCACGTCGCGTCCGACGGAACCGTCTGGGTCGGAGGCCTCGGGTGGGGCGTCGCCGGCCTGAAGGACGGTTCGCCGCCGCAGTCGCTCAGGATGGCGGACGGCCTACCTTCGGATTCCGTGACGGCGATTTTTCAGGATCGGCGAAACGGGCTCTGGGTCGGCACGGACCGCGGTCTCTTCTGGCGGGCGCCCGACGGCAAGACCAGGGTCTTCGACGCGCGTTCGGGCCTTCCCGATTCGTACATCTACTGGGCCGGGGAGGACCGCGAGGGGTTCGTCTGGGCCGGCACGAACCGGGGCGCCGTCCGGATCGCACCGTCGGGGGAGACCCGGGCCTTCACCTCGAACGATGGCCTCGGCTCGAACGAGTGCAACGAGGGCGGCTTCTTCGTCGACAGCCGGGGGCGCGTCTGGATCACGACGGACGGATTGTCCCTGTTCCAGGGAATCCCGACCCCGCGACGACCCGTGCCTCCTCTCGTCGCCGTCTCGGAGATCCGTGTCGGAAAGGAACGGCTTGCTCGAGAGGCGGACCTGCTCCTGCCGTTCCGACATGCGCCGGTGACGTTTCGGTTTGCGGCCCTGTCGTTCCTCGACGAGGGGGCGACGACGTTCCGTTACCGGCTGACCGGGCTTTCGGACTCGTGGACGGCGGCCCAACCTGGGCAGGCGGAGATGACCTACGGGGCCCTCGCGGCGGGCGAGTACGTCTTCGAGGTGACGGCGACGACGGTCGACGGCCGTTCCTCCGACGCGCCGGCGTCGGTGAGGTTGACCGTGGAAACGCCGTGGTGGCAAAGGCTTCCCGTGCTCCTCGGCGGGCTCGCCGCCGTCGCGTTCGCGGCGGCGCTCGTCGTCCGGGGGCGGGAACGGCGGCTGGTGTCCGCGGCCGCCCGCCTGGAAGAGACCGTCTCCGAGCGAACCGACGAGCTTCGCCGGCTGAACGAACAGCTTTCCGAGCTCGCCATCACAGACGCCCTGACGGGCCTCCCGAACCGCCGGTCGATCCTCGACTCGGCGGAAGAGGCATTCTCGCTTGCCCGGCGGCGCTCCCTGCCGCTTTCGGTGGCCATGATCGACTTCGACCATTTCAAGGAGTTCAACGACGCTTTCGGGCACGCCGAAGGCGACCGGCTCCTCGCCGAAGGGGCGCAGCGGATGTCCGAGTGCCTCCGGACCGAAGACGCGGTCGGCCGGTACGGCGGAGAGGAGTTCCTCGCCGTCTTCCCGATGACCGGGCCCGAGGGGACGTTCGTCGTCGGAGAACGTCTCCGCCGGGCGGTTTCGGAGGTGCGGCCCTCCGCCTCGGCGGGCGGGCAGGTACCGGGCGAGCGTGCGACCGTCAGCGTCGGCGTCGCTTCACTCTCGGACGCGGACCGTGGTCTCGCAGAACTCCTGAAGCGCGCCGATGCGGCCCTCTACGAGGCCAAGCAGGCGGGACGCAACCGGGTCGTCTGCCGGTAGTCCGGGACCGCCGGCCGTCGCCGAACCTCGGCGGGGCGACATACCGAGACATCCTGTCGCACCCTCTCTTCCTGAGGAACCTTCCGCCTCCTCTTCCGTACCTGCGGGCATGACCCCTGAAGCGGAGCCGGCCGGCGAGACGAATCGCCCCGTCGCGGGGTCCTGGAGGTCGGGAATGGGCAAGCTCTTCAAGGTGCTCCTCGGGCTGATCGTCCTGGGCGGCGTCGTCACCGGCATCTACGCCCTCGCGAGCTCGGGGAAGAAGGGCGACGACGGGATGAAGATCGTCGTCGCCGAGTCGGGGTCGATCACAGAGAAGGCCCTCGCGGTCGGCCAGATCCAGCCGCGCCAGAAGTTCTCGGTCAAGTCGAAGATCTCCGGGATCGTGAAGGGCTGCCGGGTCGAAGTCGGTCAGACCGTCAGGGCCGGGGACCCGATCCTCGAGATCCAGCCTGACCCGACGCCCCTCGAGGTGACCGAGGTGGACCGCAGGGTCGAGTCGGCGAACGCTTCGTTCGCGCGCGCCAAGTCCGAATACGACCGGGCGAAGGAGCTCTTCCAGCAGGGGGTCACGGCCCGGTCCGAGGTGGACGTCAAGCGCGAGGCGTTCGAGCTCGCCAAGATCGCCGTCGCCAAGGCCGACCAGGACCGCGAGCTCACCCGCAGCGGGAAGATCACGTCGATCGTGTCCGGAATCGACTCGATCATCCGCGCTCCCGCCGCGGGAACGATCCTGACCCGGGCCGTGAACCCGGGCGACCCGGTCGTCCCGCTCACGTCGTACCAGCCGGGGACCGAGCTGGCGACGATCGCCGACATGACCGACCTGATCTTCAAGGGGACGGTCGACGAGATCGACGTCGGCAAGCTCCACGTCGGCCTGGTGGCGCGCATCAAGGTCGGCGCGCTGCCGAGCGACGTCGTCACGGGAAAGGTCGCGCGGATCGCACCCCAGGCCCAGCAGAAGGACGGGGCCACGCTCTTCGACGTCGAGATAGAGCTCGACCCGGGGCAGAAGATCGTCCTCCGCGCCGGCTACTCGGCCAATGCCGATCTCGTCATCCGCGAGAAGAAGGACGTCGTGACGATTCCCGAGCGTCTCGTCACGTTCGAGGATGGTGGCAAGAAGGCGTTCGTCGAGCTGCCGGGCAAGAACCCGAAGGACGAGCCGAGGAAGGTCGAGATCACGACCGGTATCTCCGATGGACTGAACATCGAAGTGACGAGCGGAGTGAAGAAGGGCGACCAGCTCGTCCAGCGGCCGCCGAAGCAGATCAGCTGAAGCGTTCCGGGGGAACCCGGGCCCGGTTTCCCCCGGACCCCCTCCGCGGCCGAAGGCGAGAGAACCCGGAGAAGGACAGAGAACGAGGAAGGACCAACGATGCTCCGCGACGCGCTGCTGCAGCTCCACCGGGACCTGAAGAGCCAGAAGCTCCGGACGCTCCTGACGGTCTTCGGGCTCGTCTGGGGGACGGTGGCCGTGACGCTCCTCCTCGCCTTCGGAGCGGGCCTGAAGAAGAACCTCATCAAGCAGACGGCCGGGCTCGGCGACCGGATCTGCATCTCCTGGCCCGGCCTCACCTCCATTCCCTACCAGGGGCTCGGCAAGGGACGGCGGGTCCGGATCACCGACGAAGACCTCGAGACGGTGAGGCCCCGTGTCGACGGCCTGAAGCGGATGTCGAGCGAGTACACCGACGGCTGGAAGATGGTCTACAACCTGAAGACCTACCCGGTCGACGTCTCCGGCGTCTCGCCCGAGTTCGCGGAGATGCGCAACCTCATCCCGGTGCCCGGCGGGCGGTTCCTGAACCCGCTCGACGTGAGCCACCAGCGTCGGGTCGTCTTCCTCGGCAACAAGGTGGCCGAGGACATCTTCGGCAAGGGGACCGACCCGGTGGGAAAGACGGTCCTCTTCAACGGCTCGCCGTTTCTCGTCATCGGCGTCCTGACGGCCAAGCAGCAGGACTCGAGCTACAACAGCCGCGACAGCGACCTGGCGTGGATTCCCGGGACGACGTTCCGGGCGCTGACGGGCAGGAAGTACCTCTCGAATTTCGTGTTCCAGCCGGCCTCGGCGCTGGAATCGAAGGCCGTCACGGAGAGCCTGCGCGCCGCGCTGTCGCGCCGGCTGAAGTTCGATCCCGCGGACAAGGAGGCCTTCTCGGTGTGGGACACGACCGAGCAGTTCCAGTTCTTCGAGGTCTTCATGCTCGCCTTCTCGCTCTTCCTCGGGATCGTCGGGTCGCTGACGCTCGTCGTCGGCGGGATCGGCGTCTCGAACATCATGAACGTCATCGTCGACGAGAGGACGAAGGAGATCGGCGTGAAGATGGCGCTCGGCGCGAAGTCGGGGGCGATCCTGCGGCAGTTCGTCGTCGAGACGATGATCGTGACGGCGATCGGCGGGGCGGTCGGGTTCGCGATCTCGCTCGGCATCTGCGCCGTCTTCCCCTCGAGCCTCCAGGAATTCGTCGGAAAGCCCGAGGTCTCTCCCGCCGTCGCCCTGATCACCACCGGCATCCTCGGAGTCATCGGCTTCCTCGCCGGCTTCTTCCCTGCGCGCAGCGCCTCCCGCCTCGACCCGGTCGTGGCGATGAAGATGTAGGAGGAGAGCCGTGAAGGTCGTCTTCCACCTCTTCCTCCAGTCCGCCACTCTCGGCCGCAAGCGCGCGTTCCTGACGATCGCCGCGATCGCGTGGGGCACCGTCGCGATCCTCCTCCTCCTCTCGTTCGGGGAAGGGCTCAAGCAGCAGCTCGGGAAGAACTCGCGCGCGATGGGCGAGAACATCGGCGTGATGTGGATGAGCGAGACGACGAAGGCGTGGAAGGGGATGAACCCCGGCCGTCCGATCCGCGTGCGGATCGACGACATCCCGCTCCTCGCGTCGCGCCTTCCCGAGCTCGAGTCGCTCATCGGCGAGGCGATCCAGTGGCGGACGAACCTGACGGCCGGCAAGAAGACGGTCGCGGGGCGCGTGAAAGGGGTGAACTACCCGTACGGCGAGGCGCGCAAGCAGTACCCGGTCGCCGGAGGGCGGTTCCTCTCGCCGCTCGACGAGGCGGAGCGCCGCCGCGTCATCTTCCTGGGCAACGAGCTGGCCGAGGACCTCTTCGGCAGGGACGACCCCGTGGGGCAGACCCTCCTCGTGGCGAACGCGCCGTTCACGGTGATCGGCGTGATGCAGAAGAAGACGCAGATGGGGGCCTACGCCGGGATGGACAAGGACCACTCCATCGTCCCGATCTCGACCTGGAAGGCGCTCTTCGGGCGGCCCACGGTGAACAACCTCGTGATCCGCGTCCGCGACGGATCGAAGATGAAGGACGCGATCGCCCGCACGCGCGAGGTCATCGCTGCCAAGTACGGCTTCGACCCGTCGGACGAGCGGGCCCTGCCGACGTGGGACACGGTCGAGTCGCAGAAGATCAACCAGAACGTCAGCACCGGAATCCAGGTGTTCCTCGGGATCATCGGCGCTCTGACGCTCCTGATCGGCGGCGTCGGCGTCGCGAACATCATGTACGCCGTCGTCAAGGAGCGGACGCGCGAGATCGGGGTGAAGATGGCCCTCGGCGCGAAGGCGGGGTGGATCACCGGGCCGTTCGTCCTCGAGGGGCTCTCGTACACCCTCGTCGGGGGCGCGGCCGGAATGCTGATCGCAACGCTCCTCGTCCTCGGCATGAGCTTCATCCCGACCGACGGGAACAAGGTGATGGAGTTCCTGGGGACGCCGAAGCTCTCGCTCCCGATCGGGGTCGCCACCGCCTCGATTCTCGGCGTCATCGGTCTCCTCGCCGGGTACTTCCCGGCGCGCCGCGCCGCCTCCATCGACCCCGCCGCAACCCTCCGCTACGAGTAGGAGCCCGCCATGTCGAGCCGCCAGGAAATGACGAGAGAGACGACTCCTCCCGCCAGCGGACGTCCGATCATCGAGATGGTCGGCATCCGGAAGGTCTACGACACGGGCAAGGTGCAGGTGGAGGCGCTCAAAGGCGTCGACCTGAGGATCGAGAAGGGGGAGTTCGTCGCCATCGTCGGTCCCTCGGGCTCCGGCAAGTCGACCCTGATGAACCTCGTCGGCTGCCTCGACACGCCGAGCGGGGGCGACTACTTCATCGGCGGCGAAAAGGTGGCCGGGCTCTCGCGCGACCAGCTCGCCGACGTGAGGAACCGCCGCGTCGGCTTCGTCTTCCAGGCGTTCAATCTCCTGCCGCAGATCTCGGCGTTCGAGAACGTCGAGATGCCGCTCGTCTTCGGGGGCGTGCCGCCGAAGGTGCGGCGGGCGAAGGTGGCCGAGCTCCTCGAGAGGGTCGGCCTCGGCGACCGGATGGACCACAAGCCGACGGAGCTCTCGGGCGGCCAGATGCAGCGCGTCGCGATCGCCCGCGCCCTCGCGATGGACCCCGACATCGTCCTCGCCGACGAGCCGACCGGGAACCTCGACACGACCTCGGGGACCGACATCATGGGAGTCTTCCTCGACCTCTGGAAGCAGGGCTCGACGCTCGTCGTCATCACGCACGACATGGCGCTCGCCCGCCGCGCGAGCCGGATCGTCGAGATCCGCGACGGGCGGATCGTGAGCGACCGGCCGGCGGAGCAGGCGGCGTAGGGGACCGGAGAGATCGTCCGCGGGGACGAGGATGCCGATCGAGCGCCTCCGCTCCGTCAGGCCGGTGACGCCGTCCCGCCGGGGAGCGCCGTCACGAGCATGTCGAGGAAGGCGCGCACCTTCCCCGGCATGAGACGGCGGCCCGGGAAGACGGCCCACGCCGTGCGCGGGCTGAGGCACCACGCGGGGAGCACGCGGCGCAGCTCGCCCCGCCGCACGTAGGGCGCGGCGAGGAGGTCGGGGACGGCGGCGATTCCCGCTCCCGCGCGGGCGAGGCGGAGCAGGAGCTCGGGCGAGTTCGCGCTCGCCCGTCCGTTCGGCACGCCCTGCCAGCGCTCCTCGCCCCGGGTGAGCGTCCAGCGGGCCGGCTCCCCGTCGCGCCCGAGAAGCCGGAGGGCGTCGTGCCGCGCGAGGTCGTCGGGCGAGGCGGGGTCTCCACGCCCGGCGAGATAGGACGGTGCGGCGTAGAGGCCGATCGGGAAGACCGCGACGCGGCGCGCGGCGAGAAGGCTGTCTTCGGGCGGCGAGCCGATCTGGACGGCGAGGTCGACGTTCTCCCCGAGCAGGTCGACGCGCCGCGCGGAGAGGTCGAGCTCGAGCGACACCGCCGGGTGCATCGCTATGAACGCGGCGAGCGCTTCGGAGAAGAGGAGGATGGCGAGGTCGCTCGGCATCGCGACGCGAAGGCGGCCGACCGGCGCCTCCTTCCGGTTCTCGGCGAGGGCGGCGACGTCGTCGACCTCCGTGGCGACGCGCCGGGCGGGGGCGAGGAGCTTCTCGCCGAGTTCCGTGAGGCGGAGGCGCCGCGTCGTCCGGACCATGAGCCGCTCGCCGAGCCGCTCCTCGAGGATCGAGATCCGCCTCGAGACCGTCGACTTCGGCAGGCCCAGGCGTTCGGCGGCGCGGCTGAAGCTCCCCGAGTCGGCTACCCGGGCGAAGATCAGGAGGTCGTTCGGCTCGAATTGTTGCACTGGTGGAACAATGATATCCGATTTCGCCTCTTCTCTTCCGTCTGCAGGACGCTCATCTTCTTTCTCGGGAACGGACCGCGGTCCCAGGGAGAACCCAATGAAGATCCTCCAGATCAACGCGAGCGCCCGGAACGAGGGCAGGAAGGGCGGCTCGGCCGCCACGGAGAAGCGGACATGACCACGGCCACCACCACGACGACCACACCGACCCCCGCTCTCCGCGCGGAGAGAGTCCTCTCGTCCCGCTCCGTCGAGCGCCTCGTCGCCGGCACGGCGACTTCCGACGGCGCGGGCGTGAAGCTCACGCGCCTTCTCTCGCAGCCGCTCCAGCGGCGGCTCGACCCGTTCCTGATGCTCGACGCCTTCGGGAGCGACGACCCGGACGACTACATCGCCGGCTTCCCCGACCACCCGCACCGCGGCTTCGAGACGGTGACCTACATGATCGCGGGCCGGATGAAGCACCGGGACAGCGCGGGGCACGAGGGTCTCCTCGAGAACGGCGGCGTGCAGTGGATGACGGCCGGGCGCGGCGTCGTCCACTCCGAGATCCCGCAGCAGGAAGAGGGGGTGATGGAGGGCTTCCAGCTCTGGCTGAACCTCCCCGGCCGCGACAAGATGAAGGCCCCCTGGTACCGCGACTTCGGCGCGGCGGACCTCCCGCGGTTCACGTCCGGCGGAGTCACGGCCGTCGTCATCGCGGGCGAGAGCCACGGCGTGGCCGGGGCGGTGACGCGCGAGGCAACGGAGCCGCTCGTCCTCGACCTCCACCTCGAGGCGGGCGCCCGGTTCGAGCAGCCGCTTCCTCCCGGGCACAACGCCTTCGTCGTCGTCTACCGAGGTGCGGCGGCGATCGGGGGACGGGACGTCACGCCGGGGAAGCTCGCGCTCCTTTCGAACGACCCGGCGGCGGACGGAGTCGTCATCGAGGCGAAGGACGGCATGCGGGCTCTTCTCGTCGCGGGGCGGCCGCTCGGCGAGCCGATCGCGCAGTACGGCCCGTTCGTCATGAACACCGAAGAGGAGATCCACCAGGCGGTCAGCGACTACCGGGACGGACGGCTCGGGTGAAGGTCGCGACACCGGAACGGTAGGGGAGGGACGGAATGAACGCCGACTCGGACGATCGGATGCCCGCGATCTTCGCGGCGCACGGCGCGCCCGTCCTCCTCGACGACGCCGCCTGGATGGGAGAGCTCGCGACGTGGGCCCGCGCAATGTCGAGGCCGAAGAGCATCCTCATGATCTCGGCCCACTGGGAGGCGCGCCCGACGTCGCTCGGGGCAACGACGCCGGTTCCGCTCGTCCACGACTTCTACGGCTTCCCCGAGAAGTACTACCGGACGGTCTACCCCTCGCCCGGCGCGCCCGCGCTCGCCGAGCGCGTCCGCGGCCTCCTGAAGTCGAGGAGCATCGCCTCCACCGACGACCCCACGCGCGGCCTCGACCACGGGGCCTACGTGCCGCTCGTCGCGATGTACCCGGAGGCCGATGTGCCCGTCCTCCAGCTCTCGATGCCGCGCCTCGACCCGGCGGAGCTCTTCGCGCTCGGCCTCGCGCTCGCCCCGCTCCGCGACGAGGGGGTCCTCGTCTTCGGCAGCGGATTCCTCACCCACAACATGCGCTACGCGTTCCGACCGGGAACCCCGCAGTGGGCGACGGAGTTCGACGCCTGGGCGGAGGACTCCCTCTCGCGCTTCGACGTCGACGCGCTCCTCGATTTCGAGAATCGCGCCCCCGCGGCCCGGACGGCGCTCCCGACCTGGGAACACTACGCGCCCCTCCTCGTTGCCGCCGGCGCCGCCGCGGACGGCCGGCCGCGCGTGACGTTCCCCATCACCGGCTGGTGGATGGACGGGGCTTTCACGAAGCGCTCGGTCCAGCTCGACTGAACGGGGGACCGATGACGACTCCCGAACGCACGACGCCTTCCCCTCGCCCGCACTCTCCGGCCAGTCCCGTCGTCTCCGTCATCGACGCGAGGAGGCGGGACATCGGCGGATTCGCCGTCCGCCGCCTGCTTCCTTTCAGACTGCGGCGCCTCGTCGGTCCCTTCGTCTACTTCGACGAGATGGGTCCGGTGAGCTTCGAGCCGGGCTCCGGGCTCGACGTCCTGCCGCACCCGCACATCGGCCTCGAGACGGTGACCTACCTCTACGGCGGGGAGCTCCTCCACCGCGACAGCCTCGGGTCGCGGCAGCTGATTCGCCCGGGCGACGTCAACTGGATGACGGCCGGCCGCGGCATCGTCCACTCCGAGCGGACCCCTCCGGACGTACGCGCGGCGGGAGCGACCCTCCACGGTCTTCAGCTCTGGGTCGCTCTTCCGCCGGACGCCGAGGAGACGGAGCCCGCGTTCGTCCACCACCCGGGCGCGACGCTCCCCGAGGTCGACCGGGACGGGGTCCGGCTCCGGGTCCTCGCCAGCTCGGCCTACGGCGCGACGTCGCCCGTGAAGGTCCGCTCCCCGCTCTTCTACGTCGACGTCGCGATGGCCGCCGGCAGCGAGCTGCCGCTCCCCGTCGAGCACGAGGAACGGGCCGTCTACGTCGTCGAGGGGTCGATCGCCGCCGGCGCCGAGCGGAGCGGGCCGGGGAGCCTGCTCGTCTTCGCGCCGGGCGGCGGGGTCGTCCTCCGGGCCGAGGCGCCGGCGCGGGCCGTCCTGATCGGCGGCGCGCCCCTCGAGCGCCCGCCGCTCATCGACTGGAACTTCGTATCGGGCTCGCGCGAGCGGATCGAGAGGGCGAAGCGGGACTGGAAGGAAGGCCGATTCCCGCGCGTGCCCGGAGACGGGATCGAGTTCGTCCCCCTGCCGGGGTGAGGCGGCGCAGTCCCGGGCGTCTCGCTACTTCGCGGACGCGCTCCGTGGCCGGTAGCCCGGGCCGAGGATCGGACGCCCGGGCCTCGCCCCGGTGATGCGGCCGCCGTCCACGACGAGCTCCCCGTTGACGGCGACGTACGGGATTCCCGCGCTGTAGTGGAGCGGGTCGGCGTAGGTCGAGCGTTCCGCCACAGTCCCCGGATCGAACGCGACGAGGTCCGCCATCATTCCCGGCCGGAGGATCCCGCGGTCGTGCAGCCGCATCCGGGAGGCGGGGAGGGAGGTCATCTTACGGACCGCCTCCTCGAGGGTGAGCAGCTTCTCCTCGCGGACGTACTTTCCGAGGATTCGGGCCGTCGAGGCCCAGGCGCGCGGGTGCGACCGCTGTTTCGAGAGGATGCCGTCCTCCGCCTGGGCGCTCGAGTCGGTGCAGATCGAAACGAGCGGGTGGGCGAGCGCCGCCTTCACGTCGGGCTCGCTCATGCTGAAGGTGACGCGGCCGGTGTTGCCCCGGTCCGCGATCACGAGGTCGATCAGGACGTCGAGCGGATCCTTCTTCTCCTCCCGTCCGATCTCGGCGAGCGTCTTCCCCTCGTACTTCTTCAGGCCGGGCTCGTAGAGCTGCGTGAGGAGGATGCCGGCCGCGCCGCCGTCGGGCCACTCGGGGTCCTCCTTCAGGAAGTCGGCCCGCGCGCGGGCCCGCGTGGCCGGGTCCTTCAGGCGCTCGACCATCTTCTCGTCGCCTCCCTCGCGCACCCAGCCCGGCAGGCTCGCGTCGAGTCCGTTCGAGCTGGCGCTCCACGGGTAGGCGTCGGCGGTCACGTCGAGCCCGCCGGTTCGGGCGGCCTCGATGTGGGCCAGGACGGCGGGCATTTTTCCCCACTGCCTCCGGCCGGCCACTTTCAGGTGGTAGATCTCGGTCTGGACGTCCGCCTCCCGCGCGATCCGGAAGACCTCGTCGAGGCTCGCGTCGATCGTCGAGTCCTCGCTCCGCTGGTGCGTGATGTAGCTCCCGCCGTACCCCGCCACCACCCGTGCCAGGGCGATGATCTCCTCGGTCGATGCAAAGCGGTCCGGCACGTAGACGAGCGAGCTCGACAGGCCGAGCGCCCCGTCCTCCATCGCTTCCGCGACCGCCGCCTTCATCGCCTCCAGCTCGGCGGCCGTCGGGGGCCGGTCGTCCTGCCCCATCGCGAGGTTGCGGACCCCGCCCGCCCCGACGAACGTACCGAGGTTGATCGCGGGGCGCGCCCTCCGGAACGCCTTCCAGTAGCCGTCGAGGGTCGTCCAGTCGGGCGTGACGCCGTAGCGCTGCCAGGTGTCCGTGCCGTCCGCGATCATCCGCGCATTCAGCGGGGCGATGGCCGACCCTTCGCCGGTGATCTCGGTCGTGATCCCCTGCGTGATCTTGCTGGCAGCCCGGTTGTCGACGAGGACCTCGTACTCCGACTGTCCGAGCATGTCGATGAAGCCGGGCGCCACGACGAGCCCGCTCGCGTCGATCCGCCGCTTCGACGCCGCCCTCTTCAGGTCGCCGACCGCGGCGATCCGGTCCCGGATCACGCCGACGTCGGCCCGGAACCACGGCGCTCCGGTCCCGTCCACGACGCGGCCCCCCGCCAGCACGAGGTCGTAGACCGTGCCGGAGGCCGGCTCCCGTTGAGGTTCGGCCGCGCCGGCCAGCGAGGCGACCGCGACCGCGGCCACGGCCGGCAGGGAGGAGAAGAGGGACGGACGTCTCATCGGGTACCTCACGAACCCGGCGAGAGTAACCCGCGGAACCACTCCTCCTCAGGGTCCGGGCAGCAGGGTCCGCGGATCGTTCGTCACGTTGT
>JADJVF010000023.1 GCA_016716705.1 Holophagales bacterium | reverse complement strand
CCTCGAGCCGCCTCTTCATGTCGGCCTCGCGTCCCGCGCCCTTCGGCTCGTAGTACCGGCGGCCCGCGACGGCGTCGGGAAGGCACGTCAGGCCCGCCGTCCCCTCCGCCGTGTCGTGCGCGTAGACGTACCCCTTCCCGTACCCTTCGGCCTTCATCATCGTGGTCGGGGCATTCAGGATCGCCTTCGGTGGCGGCTCGTTCGGCCGCTCGGCCACGTCCTTCGCCGCGGCGGAATAGGCCGTGTAGAGCGCGTTCGACTTGGGGGCGAGCGCGAGGTAGACCGCCGCTTCGGCGAGGGCGAGCGCTCCCTCCGGCATCCCGAGGAAGTGGACCGCGTCGCGCGCGGCCATCGCGAGGCGCAGCGCGTTCGGGTCGGCGAGGCCGACGTCCTCCGTGGAGGCCCGCACGAGCCGTCGGGCCACGAAGAGCGGGTCCTCCCCCGCCTCGAGCATCCGCGCGAGCCAATAGAGCGAGGCGTCGGCGTCGGAGTCGCGGATCGATTTGTGGAGCGCCGAGACGAGGTTGTAGTGCTCTTCCCCCGACTTGTCGAAGAGGAGCGACTTGCGCGAGTAGATCTCCGCGAGGAGCGGCGCCGTGAGGACGGCCCCCTCCCCGGCGTGGTCGGCGGCGGTCTCGAGGGCGTTCAGCGCGCGCCGGGCGTCTCCGTCCGAGAAGGAGACGAGCCAGTCGACGGCCCCTTCCCCCAGCGACACCCGCCCGCCCAGACCGCGCTCAGGCTCCTCGGCGGCGCGGCGGAGAATGCCCGCGAGGTCGTCCCTCGAAAGGGGCGGGAGGACGACGACCCGCATCCGCGAAAGGAGAGCGCCGTTCAGCTCGAACGACGGGTTCTCCGTCGTCGCGCCGACGAGCGTGGCGGCCCCCGACTCCACGTACGGCAGGAAGACGTCCTGCTGGGCACGGTTGAAGCGATGGATCTCGTCGACGAAGAGGAGCGTTCGCTCGCCGCGGGCGGCGAGGCGCTGCGAGTCCTCGAGGACCTCCCGGATCTCCTTCACCCCCGCCACGACGGCGGAGAAGGCGAGGAAACGGGACTTCGTCCGGGCGGCGATGATTCGGGCGAGCGTCGTCTTGCCGGTCCCGGGCGGGCCCCAGAGGACGAGGGACGGCACGCGATCGGCCGCGATCGCCCGCCCGAGCAGAGAAGCGGGGCCGGCGACCGAGTCCGGCAGGCGCATCTCGGAGAGGTCGAGCGGCCGGACACGTTCGGCCAGCGGCGCCACCGAGAGCACCGCCGGCCGGTCCGGGAGAAACTCGCCGAAGAGGTCGCCGCTACGCGGCTTCACTTCTCTGCGTGGACGGCGCCGATCTGCTGCTCGAGACCCGCGAGCGCCGGGAGCCCGGGATGCTCCTTCTTCAGGCGCGCGAGCGCCGCGTCGGCCCCCTCGTGGTCGTGCTTGTCCATCGCCAGGACGATGACCTCGTTGTAGAGCGACTGCCAGTGCTTCGGGTCGGACGCGCGAGCCTTCCGGAAGAGCTCCAGGGCCTTGTCGAACTGCCCCTCGTTCCTGTAGGCGGTCCCGAGGTCCGTCATGACGTTCGCGTCGTCCGGGTGGAGCTTCAACGCCCTTTCGTACGCGTCGGCGGCCTGCGCAAACTCGCGGACGTCGTAGGCCGCGTTTCCGAGCTGGACGAGGGCGTCGTAGTCGCCCGGCTTCGCGGCAGCGACGGCCAGCGCATCCTGCAGCCGCTGCCGGGCCGCGGGCTCCACCGCAGGCATGCCGGCAGGCATCGCGGCCGCCGGGCCGTTCATCGGCGGAGCCCCGGGAACTCCGGCGTTCGGGTCGGCCCCCATTGCGGGAGCGGGAGTCGCCACCGTGTGCCGGCCCTCGAGGGAGACCCAGGCGCCGGCGAAACCGACGAGCGCCCCGAGTGCGGCGAAGAGAATCCGGTCGCCCCAGCGGGGTCCCGTGGAGGCGGCGTTGCCGGCCTCTCGCTTCTTTCGCCCCTCGCCCCGGGAAGCTGGGCGCTCCTGGGGCGGAGGGGGAAGGTGATCGTCGTGGCTCACGGGGGTCCTCCGTCGTCTTCTTCGTCGGGAAGCAGCGTGGCCGACCAGGTGCCCGCGACCGGTCCGATCGCCGGCGCGATGGCCGTCGCTTCCCACGTTCCTGCAATCCGTTTCGACAGCGGCTGGACGCGCCCGTAGAACGTCGCGTCGAAACCGCGCTCGGAGTCGACCCTCTGGATCGACACTTTGTCTCCGATGAACGTCCCGCGGAGCGACCCGCGGAACCCGCCATCGAGGACGTAGTCCCCGGAGAGCAGCGTTCCGTCCAGGACGAGCCGGTAGACGCCCCGGCGCCCGCCCGGGTCGATGACGGTCTGCCACCGCCCCGTCACGGGGTCGTTCGGCCGGCGGGAGGCGGAGCGCCTCTTGGCGATCTCCTCCTGGAGCATCCCGATCCGCTGCATCCGGTCGAGCAGACGCGACACGGCCGCTCTCCGGATCTCCTGGGCGGCTCGCGCCTTGGCTTCAGCCTCCACGACCCGTTCCTCGTCGTCCCGCAGGTCGCCGATCTCTGCCTCGTCGGCGCGCAGGGCGTCGAGCAGCCGCTGCCGGGAGGATGCGGCCGCCGCGTCGCTGCGCGACGCCGACGCCGTGAGCCGGTCGACTTCCAGCAGATCGAAGACCCGGGCCTTTCGCTCGAGGTCCAGCGCCACGAGCAGGCTCTCCAGAGACGGGTCCGGCTTCGCGGCATGAACCGCGATAGGCAGGCTCAGGAAGAGGGTCAGAAAGAGGCCGGCCGGCGCTCGGTACGACATCGTGACAACTATACGGGAGCGACGGGGCCGGCGTCGCTCTCCCCGGGACTCAGCGCGGCGACGGGCCGAGGCTGCGGCGCCGGGCGACCGACCGGTCGAGTGCCCGCTCGACGTCCAGGTCGACCTCCGCCTCGGCCGTACCGCTCACCTGGGCGATCTCGGAGACGATGAGATACCGGGCCCGTTCGTACATCTTCTTCTCGCGGAAGGAGAGCGTCTTCTGCTTCTGAACCCAGTTGAGGTTCTTCAGGACGTCGGCGATGTCCGACAGGGCGCCGGAGCGCATCTTGTCGAGGTTCTGCTTGAAGCGCCCCTTCCAGTCTCCGTTCGACTGGAAGCTGCCATCTTCCAGGACCTTGAAGACGACGCCCACGTCCTGGCGCCTGGTCAGGGGCCGAAGCCCGACCCGATCGGAGTTGCCCACCGGCACCACGACCCGCGAGTTGTTGGCGAGGAGCCGGACCTGGTAGCAGGCGTGGGCGCGGCCGTCGAAGAGCGAATCCTCGACGGTCTCGACGACTCCCACACCGTGGTTCGGGTAAACGAGCTTATCGCCGATGTTGAAAACCACCGGATCGGCCTCCTGCGCTATCGGACTTGCTAGGTTACGCGGCAAGGAGGCGGGGGTCAATGGGAGGTCGGGGCCGTGGGAACGACGACACGCTTTCCCTGTCGGATGCGCCCATGAGCCCGGCTTGATGGGGCAGCTTTCCTCGATGGTGCCGGAGGCGGGAGTCGAACCCGCACGACCTTGCGATCGGGGGATTTTGAGTCCCCTGCGTCTGCCATTCCGCCACTCCGGCCCGGGCGGGGAGTCTAGCAGCGTCGGGTCAGGCCCAGTCGAGCCGGACCGACGCGTGGAGGTGTCCCAGGAGCGCGCCGAGACCGGCTCCCAGCGCGTTCCAGAAGACGTCGTTCACGTCGGCCGCGCGGGTCGGGAGGAAGAACTGGACGGTTTCGATCCCGACGCTGAAGACGAGGCCGAAAAAGACGACCTCGGCGTGATTCCTCCACCGCGCCCTTCCCCTCCCGTCGACGAACTTCCAGGCGAGGAAGCCCCAGACGGCGAACATGACGAGGTTGCCGACGAGCCCGAGGAGGCCTAGAACGAAGCGGTTCGAGAGAACCCCCGCCTTTCCCGCGCTCGCCCGAAGTCGAACGAGGTCGTCGAAGGGAACGAGGTTCGTGACGACTCCGGGCCGCCCCTCGACGAGGAGCGTACCTGCCAGGACCGCCGCCGTGTAGGCGAAGAGGAGAAAACCCTGCGTCCCCTTCCCTATGACGAGGCGCTTCCATTTCGCCGCAACCCCCCCCGACGGCGCCGGGAGGGCTCGCGGGCGCCGCCGTCGCAGCCCGCTTTCGCGGCAGCCGCCCTCGGCGAGCGAGCCAGCCGCACCGGGCGGAGGGAAAGGGGATCGACCGGGAGTCATCGTCGCGAGCTTACCGGAACGCCGCCATACCGACCGCCGCGAGTTCGAAACCTCTCGAATGGTGACCTGCGACACCGTCCGGGAACCCTTCGGATTGCGGTACGCAGGTTGCTTGGGTACAGAATAGTCGTCCCGCGCCGGGCCTGGAGGCCAAAAAGGAGGACGCGGGACACCTGGAGGAACATAGAGATGAAACTGGCCCCGCGTTTCGCCCTGCTCACCCTCACGGCGGCGCTGGCCGTCGCCGCACCGGCCGTCGCCCAGGACCGCCAAGGCAGCGTCGAGATCACTCCCGTCATTGGAGGCACCTTCGGGGGAACCTTCGACCCCGGGACCCTCGCCTTCTACGACGGCGAGGCGAAGACGGACACCGAGATCGCCTACGGCCTCCGGCTCGGCTTCAACGTCTCGAACCACTTCCAGATCGAGGCGAGCTACCTGCAGTCGGACCCGAAGCTGACCATCGAAGGCGGTGGAGCCATCGGCGGCCATTCGCAGGAAATCGGGAAGATGGAGATGCGCTTCTACGAGCTCAACTTCCTCGTCCCGTGGGGCAGCGGCAAGGTTCGCCCCTACTTCACGATCGGCGGCGGCGTGCATACGTTCCACCCGGTCCTCCCCGGCTATTCCGCCTCCACCGACTCCCGAGCCACGGGGTCGATGGGCTTCGGCCTGAAGGCTTTCGTCACCCCGAACTTCGGCTTCCGGTTCGAAGGGAAGGGCCGGACGACCTACATCAACAGCGGGGACGACTACTGGGAGTGCGACGACTACTGCGACGGGTACTACTACGGCGACAGCCAGTGGTACGTGACCGGCGAGGCGACCGCGGGAGTCGTGTTCGCCTTCTGACCCGCGATCTCCCCTTCTGGAGACGTTTTCAGGAAGCCCGACGGACGACGATCCGCCGGGCTTCGTCGTCTTCGAGGAAGATCTCGACCTCGACGGCGTCTCTGTCCCGGCCGAACCCTTCTGGCCACTCCACGACCACGACCGAGCCCCTGTCCCGCGCCTCGGCGAGTCCGAGATCATCGGTTGCGGCGGAACCGAGGGCATTCCCGAGGAGCCGGTAGAGGTCGGCATGGACGAGGATCGGCGGCGACCCGGCGGTCCCGTACTCGTGAACGAGCGCGAAGGTTGGCGACGCGACTTCGCCGGCGTCGGCGCCGAGGCCCTCCGCGATGCCCCGAACGAGCTCGGTCTTCCCCGCGCCGAGGGGTCCCGAAAGGAGGACGAGGCTTCCGGGCGGCAGGAGCGGCGCAAGGCGGCGTCCGACGTCGCGGGTCTCGCCGGCTGAACGGGTGACGACCTCGATCGGCAGGAGGCTCAAGACCTGGTCGACTCGCACACGACCCGGATCGCTTCACCGAGGGCCTCGACGACATCGGAGGCGACGAGCGCCTCCTCCCCTGTCCGCTCGCACGCCAGATCCCCCGCGAGGCCATGAACGAAGGCGCCCGCCCGGGCCGCGTCCCGGGCGGCGAGGCCGCGCGCCAGGAGCGCCCCGACGACACCCGTCAGCACGTCACCGGCTCCGCCCGAGGCCATGCCGGGATTCCCGGAGAGGATCCGGGTCACGGCCCCTTCCGGTGTCGCGAGGACCGACCGGAAGCCCTTGAGGACGACCGTGGCCCCCGATCGCTCTGCGAGCCGCCTCGCGGCCTCTTCGACATCGCCGACGATGGCGGCGGTCGTGATGCCGAGCAGACGCGATGCTTCCCCGGGGTGAGGCGTCAGGACCGTGGGACCGCCTCGGCCCCGAAGGAGCTCTGGCTGGCCCGCCAGGAGGTTCAGGGCGTCGGCGTCGAGCACGGCCGGGAGAGCGCTGTCGAGCGCCGCACTGAGAAGCGCGCGGGAGGCGGGCGACGTTCCGAGCCCCGGCCCGACGGCGAGAGCCGTCAGCCCGGAGGGAGCGAGGACGGACGACGTCGTGGCTTCCGCCACCAGGGCATGAATCGCGTTGCGGCTCGCCTCCTCGGCAATGACCACGACCTTCCCCGCTCCACATCGGAACGCGGAGCGGGCCGCCAGAGCCGCGGCACCCGCCATTCCCCGAGCGCCGCCGACGATGCCGAGCGTCCCGAACGTCCCCTTGTGCGCGGCGGCCGGCCGCCGCGGAAAGAACGGCGCAACGTCGCGGGCCGTGACCGCCTCCGGGGCGTGGACGTCCCCTTCGTCGGACAGGAGGCCGATGTCGGCCACGACGACGCGCCCGCAGGAGCCGGCCGCCGGCGACAGGAGGTGAGCGAGCTTCGGGAATCCGAAAGTGACCGTCAGGTCGGCGCGCACGTGAGGGACATCCGCGCGATCCGAGCCGGAATCGAGACCGGACGGGACGTCGACCGCGACGACGAACGCCCGGCGGGAGGCGGCGAGGCGGAAGGCGAGGGCGGGAAGGGATGTCACCTCCACGGGGCGCGAAAGGCCTGTGCCGAAGAGGGCGTCGACGACGAGCGTGGCACCGCGGAGCGGCTCGAGGCCCTCTTCGCCGCCGACCTCGGCGACGGTCCCTCCCTCGTTCTCGAGGCGGCGAAGCATCTCGGCGGCATCACCCGAGACCCTTCCCCGTTCCCCGACGAGGAGGACGACCACCTCGCCCGTGGCGGGGCTGTGGCGAAGCAACCGGGCCGCGCCAAAGCCGTCGCCGCCGTTGTTCCCGGTGCCACACAGGACGACGACCCGCTCGCCGCGGAGCGGAGAGGCCCCGATCGCGCGGACGCATTCCCGGGCGACGGCCTCCGATGCGCGCTCCATCAGGACGATTCCGGGTGTCCCGGCGGCGATCGTCCTCGCGTCCGCCTCCCGGGCCTGGGCCGCACCGAGGACCCTCACGCGGCCCCCATCGCCGGAGTCACTTCGCCGCCGGAGCCGCCTCCGGCGGGAGGACCGATACGAAGATCGACTGCTGGACGTAGCTGACGGTATTCGTCGGCTCGTCGCGGACCGCCAGCGAGAGCCGCTGCCCGCCCGGGATCATCAGGAGGCGCACGTCGTAGACGAAATCCCGCCGGGAGAGGTTCCCGAGCTCCTTTGCGTCGATCTCGACCGGGACGATCTGGTTCGCGAGCTCCGACTGCTTGCCCTCGGAGTCGACGACGATGAAGTAGAGGATGACGCGCCCGCGTGCGACCGGCCCCTCCGGGAGGAGGGTGATCCGGCTGAACGGCACCCGGATCCGGATCGGGACGAGGTAGTTCTGCGCGTCGGCGGGGGCGGCCTGGCCGACCTCGACGCCGACGGCGAGAGGGTTGTCCTCTCTCGCGAAGTAGAGGGCCGAGGTGACCGCCTCGGTGATCCGCGTCTCGAGTCCCTTCTCGACGTAGCTCCGCCGCGAGCGCGCCTTGAGGCCCTTCTTCTTCATCGTCACCTGCACCTTGCGCGGGCGTTCGCCGCCTGACTTCAGGCTCCGGTACCCGACGGAGTAGTAGGAGGTGTAGTCGCCCCGCATCTCGTTCAGCGGAACCGTGACGTCGTTGCGGTTCAGGATCGCCCGCCCCCCCGTCTCCTCGGCCATCAGCTGGATCATCCCCTGCAGGTTCGTCCGCTCCACGAAGGGGTCGATCTTGGCCGCGGTGGTCCGGTTCTCCGCGCTGATGCCGGAGTCGACGGAGAGGCCGGAGGCGTCGACCATGTACATCGAAACCCCCGCGGCATTTGCGGCGCGGATGACTCCGAGGTACGCGGCGGTCTTGTCGAACTCGAATTGGGAGAGGCCCCCGGTCTGGGTCCGGAACTTGTCCTGGACGTACTTCCAGAGCTCGGCACCCGGCGACTGGGGCAGGCCCTCGGAGACGTGGAGCAGGATCTTCCGGCCCTCGACGCCCGCGAGCTGGTCGATCGTCTTCTTCAGGGCATCGACGGTGAAGTCGATGTCGTTCTTGTAGGAGAGGGCGTACTGCCGCGCCTCCGCCAAGGCCTCCGTCTCGCTCTTGGCGTCGTCGATCCGCCGGATGATGTCCGCACGCTCGCTCAGGCGGGTCTGGCCGAGTGTCGAGAGGTCCTCCTGCTGCTTGAGGATGTCGGAAATCTCGCGGCCGTCGTTCGTGAACTTCCGGCGGACCTTGAGCGAGCGGTCCCACGTGACGACCATCGCTTCGACGTTGTCCCTGACGTTCTCGCGGACCCACGTCTGGACGCCCCTGAGAACCCGATTCCGATTGAATGGCTGAAGGCTCAGGTTGTCGATGAAGATGACGATCCGGGTCCGCGGGACGGGGAGCGGGGACGCCTCGGGCTGGGCGGGCGCCGGAGGAGCCGGCGGAGCGGCCATGGGCGTCGCCGCCGGAGCCGCCGCGGATGCCGGTGCCGCCCCCGGAACCGCCTCGTCGCCGAAGTAGACGACCTTGCCGCCGTCGACGGCGTAGAAGTTCGTCAACGGCTGGAGTATTCCGTCCTCGTAGACGTCGAAGTCGTCCTTCGTCAGGCTCCGAACCCGGTTGCCCTTGGAGTCGGTGACCACGACGTCGATGTTCGTCACCGTGACGTCGACGTTCCTCACGAGGGGGCCGGGTCGCGGCGTCGGTCCCGGGACCTGCGGCGCCGCCGACAGGGCGAGGGCTGGAAGGGCCGCGAGGAGCGCGGTCGCGACGGCGGGCGGAGACGGCCTGGAAAGCACCATGACCGCATTCTACGGATGCCGGCGATGAGGTTGCTCAGACCGCCCGAGAGAGGACTGCCGTGGTCCCCGATCGGCGCACGTTTCAGTGGAGTTTTCCGCTTGCACTTCCATCCGCGCTCAATGAGAATACCCGCCTCGAATGACGGCCGCCTCGGGCCCGGTGGGCGCGCGGACGTTCCGAGAGGTCGAGGGAAGATCCGGAGGTCTGGGCTGAACAAGCCGCAGCTGGGAACGGACGCGGAGAGAGAGAACGGCGGGGCGCGCGCGAACGCGGACTTCACCGGGCTGCTCGCCTTCTTCGTCAAGAGCGTCCGTCGGCGCGGGCACCCCTTCTGCGAGGGGCTTCCGGTGACGGGTCGGCTCGCTCCTCCCCTCGACACCTTTTCGGAACGACAACCGTGGGCATACCGAGGAAAGCGGGCGACGGGGAGCAACGAAAGATATGTCTGACCGGGAACGAAACGGTGATCTCCCGGGTCTCATGACCGCGGGCACCGTGGGTGCGCGAAAGGAGAGAGGGCCGATGACCGGAACCAGTACGGGGAAAGGCGCCCGGACGAGCCTCCGGAGCCGGCTTCGCCGAGTGATGGCGGTCGGAGGGCTGATCCTGCTGGGGACGACGGCGACAGGGTGCCAGAAAGTCGTCGACCAGTTCAAAGCGAAGCAGGTCATCCGGAAGGGGAACGCCTACTTCAAGCAGCAGCTCTACGAGGACGCCCTGAAGCAGTACGAAGAGGCGATGAAGCTCGATCCGACCGAGATCCGGATCAAGAAGTTCGTCGCGATGGGCAACATGGCGATCTACAACCCGGGATCGCAACACCCCAAGGACCTCGCCGCCCTCGAGACCTCGATCAAGTACTTCAAGGAGTACCTGGCCGTGATGCCCGAGGACCAGAACGCGGCGAAGTTCCTCGTCACCACCTACATGAACTCCCGTCGCTACGACGACGCCATCCAGTACTTCAAGGACTGGTTGAAGGTGCACGCCGACGACAAGCAGGCCGTACAGACCATCGCCATGCTGTACGCCAAGAAGGGCGACTTCGACCAGTCGATGGAATGGCAGGACAACCTCGCCAAGCTCGACCCGACGAACGCCGAGGTCTTCTACACGATCGGCGTCACCTGCTGGGACAAGTCTTACAACACTCCGATGGACCAGATGGACGGCGAAGCGCGCAAAGCTCTGATCGACCGCGGAATGGTCGCGCTCGAGAAGGCCAACGCGCAGCGCGAGGACTACTTCGAGTCCATGCTGTACGTGAATCTCCTCTACCGGGAGTACGCCAAGCTCGAGAACGACCCGCTCAAGAAGGAGGAGCTCCTCGCCAAGGCCACGGAGTGGCAGAAGAAGGCCCTTGCCGCTCGCGACCGCGTGAAGCAGAAGGAACGCGAGGAAGCGGCAAGGAAGAACCCGCTCGAGGCGATCTGACGGGCCCGGGCGAGAGGACCGCTAACATGTTCGAAACCTCCCTCATCGAGTCCAAGAAGCAGCAGGGAACCGGCAACCGCTGGCTCTCTGTTCCGATGTCCGTCTTCCTGCACATCGTCATCGGCGGGAGCGTTCTGGCCGCTTCGATGTGGTTCATCGAGGACATCCCGGAGCCGCCCATTCCGATCACGTTCTATTCCGAGGCCGCTCCGCCTCCCCCGCCGCCGCCTCCGCCGCCGAAGGCGGCCCCGAAGGCTGCTCCCAAGGTCGAGCAGGTCAGGCCCTCGTCGAACGCGTCTCCAGTGATGATCCCCGACGTCCTCCCGGTCGCCCCGGCGGCGCCTGACGAGTCCTCCGGAACCGAGGGTGGCGTCGAGGGCGGCGTCGAAGGCGGTGTCGAAGGCGGTGTCATGGGTGGCGTCCTCGGCGGCGTGAAGGGTGGCGTCCTCGGCGGCGCGGCCCAGGTCGAAGAGCCCCTCCGGGTCGGCGGAGACGTCAAGGAGCCGGTCGAAATCTCCCGCGTGCAGCCGATCTACCCCGAGGCGGCCCGCAAGGCCCGTCTCCAGGGCATCGTCATCCTCGAGGCGATCATCACGAAGGACGGGAACGTCGAGTCGGTCCGCGTCCTCCGTGGGATCAATCCACTTCTCGACAACGCCGCGATGCGCGCCGTCCAGCAGTGGAAGTACAGGCCCGCGACTTTCAACGGACGACCGGTCCCGGTCTACCTGACCGTGACCGTGACCTTCAGGCTCCAGTAACCAAACGCGAACGCGATTCCAAGCGACGCTGAAAGAAAACTAAGGAGGATCTCGCACCATGAATATGGACTTCGCACACATCTGGGGGCAGATGTCGATCTTCGTCAAGATCATCATGGCCATTCTCGTGTTCATGTCGGTCTACTCGCTCGGCGTCTCGCTCGAGCGCTGGTGGACCTTCCGGAACGCGAAGAAGCAGTCCGTGAAGTTCGCCCTCGAGATCGGGCCGCTCCTCAAGCAGGAGAAGCTGAAGGAAGCGATCGACCTCGCGAAGAAGTACAAGGTCAGCCACGTCGCCAGGGTCGTCTCCCCCGGCCTTCTCGAGTTCGCCTATGAAGCCCACGGCGGAAGCGTCGCCGGTCACGACGTCGTGGCAGCGGCCGAGCGTGCCATCGCCCGCGCGGCCATGATGACGGCAGCGGACATGCGCAAGGGCCTCGGCGGCCTCGCCACGATCGCCACGACGTCCGTCTTCGTCGGCCTCCTCGCGACGGTCGTCGGGATCATCCGCGCGTTCCAGGGCATGGCGACCTCCGGCACGGGCGGCCTCGGCGCGGTCTCGGCGGGTATCGCCGAAGCCCTCATCGGCACCGCGCTCGGCCTCTTCGTCGCCATCCCGGCCGTGTGGCTCTACAACTACTTCATCAACAAGATCGAGCGCTTCAACATCGAGATGTCGAACTCCGCCTCGGAGCTCGTCGACTACTTCATCAAGCGCATGGGCTCCCGGGCGGCCTGAGGAGGGCTGGCCGGGCTCTCCCGGCAAGCCCCCCTCGGTACTGAACGGAGGACACGACGATGGGAATGGAAAACTTCGGGGGCCGGCACGAGACGAAGAGCGAGATCAACGTCACTCCTCTCGTCGACGTCATGCTCGTCCTCCTCATTATCTTCATGGTCATCACGCCCATGCTGCAGAAGGGCAAGGCCGTCTCGCTGCCGCAGACGGAACGCCCCGACAAGAAGCCCGAGACGGACAAGGAGCTGCTGATCAGCGTCCAGTCCGACAAGATGATCTTCATCGAATCCAAGTGGTATCCCGAGCCGGAGTTCGCCGCGAAGATGAAAGAGTTCGGCGAGCGCGCCGCCAGCAAGGACGTCCTGATCAAGGCGGACAGGCAGCTCGACTACGGCGACGTCAGGAAAGTCATGCGGATGATCAAGGAAGGCGGATTCGAGAAGATCGGCCTCATCACCGAACGTAAGGCAGAGAACTAGGAGGGCACGCTATGGGTATGGACGTAGGTGGTCACGATAGCGGCCCGAAGTCGGAGATCAACGTCACGCCCCTCGTGGACGTGATGCTGGTTCTCCTCATCATCTTCATGGTCCTGCAGCCGATGCTCCAGATGGGCTACGAAGTGAACGTGCCTCCGAACCAGCCTTCGGACACTCCGCAGCAGGCGAACACGGACCAGATCATCGTCTCCCCTGACGACGAACAACGAGATCTACCTCAACAAGGAGCGCGTCGACCGCGCCCAGCTGCCGATCCGGCTCCAGGAAGTCCTCCGGAACCGCGGCAACAAGCCGGTCTTCTTCTCCTGCGAGGACGCCGTCAAGTACGACAAGGCCATGGAGATCATGGACATCGTGCGAAACAACGGCGCCAAGAACGTCGGGATCGTCATGGACTGGGTCAACCCCCTCGAGGCCGTCATCCCGCCCACGGCCGGCTGATTTCCCTCCCCCGCGCGGCGGGGCTGCTCCATACAGGACCCCGAAATCCCCGGCCCGCGCCGGGGATTTTCACTTCTCCCCCGACAACGCCGAAGCCCCCTTCATGCGGTATCGTCCGGCGCGCCCCGGTCTCATTGCGAAGGAGAGGTCCCGAAGCCGATGCAGTCCCAGCTCATACCCCTGATCATTGGAATTTCCGTCGTTTCGCTTGCAGTCGCCGGCTGGCTCGCGAGGTGGGTCCTCGCCAAGGACACCGGCACGAAGGAGATGCAGGCGATCTCCGACGCCATCAAGGAGGGCGCCGAGGCCTTCCTGAGGCGGCAGAACCGAACGATCATCGTCCTGGCGACCGCCCTCGCCGCGGTCATCTTCCTCCTCTACGGCTTCGTGCGAGGCCACCACGAGTTCGACCCGGTCGACTCCAGGCTCGCGATGGCCTTCTGGATCACGTTCTCCTTCGTCCTGGGTGCCGCCTGCTCGGTCATCGCGGGCTACGTCGGGATGTGGGTCTCGATCCGGACGAACATCCGGACGGCATCGGCTGCCCGGACCTCCCTGAACGACGCGCTCCGGATCGCACTCCGAGGCGGGGCCGTCTCGGGCCTGTTCGTCGTCGCGATGTCCCTGCTCGGCGTCGGCGGGCTCTACACGATCGTCCAGTACTTCACCCGGGTCCCGCCCGGAAAGATCCCGCTCCTGATCGTCGGCTACGGCTTCGGCGCCTCGTTCGTCGCGCTCTTCGCCCAGCTCGGCGGCGGCATCTACACGAAGGCGGCGGACGTCGGAGCCGACCTCGTCGGAAAGGTCGAAGCCGGCATCCCCGAGGACGACCCGCGGAACCCGGCCGTCATCGCGGACCTCGTCGGCGACAACGTCGGCGACTGCGCCGGCCGCGGCGCGGACCTCTTCGAGTCGACGGCGGCCGAGAACATCGGCGCGATGATCCTCGGCGCCACGCTCGCGATGCTCGCCGAGAAGGCCAGCATGCCGTTCTCGGCGGGCATCGTCGGCGTCATGCTCTTCCCGCTCGTCGCCCGCGCCTTCGGCCTGCTCGCCGCAATCGTCGGCATCCTCATGGTGAAGACCACCGAGGACGGCGACCCGATGGCCGCCCTGAACCGGGGTTACGCCGTGACGGCGATCCTCGCCATCGCCGGATTCGGCGTCTCCACGCACTGGCTCCTCGCCAACCCGGCCGCCCCGAACGCCTGGTGGATGTTCTTCCTCTGCGGCGTCATCGGCGTCCTGACATCCTGGGCCTTCGTCTGGATCACGCAGTACTACACCGAGTACCGCTACCGCCCGGTTCGCGAGATCGCCCAGGCTTCGCTCACGGGCCCGGCCACGAACATCATCTCGGGGATCGCCATCGGCCTCGAGTGCACGCTCCTCCCGACGTTGACGATCTCCGTGGCCATCCTTTCCTCCTACAAGCTCGGCGGGGCGGCGATCGCCCACGGCGGGCTCTTCGGGACGGCCGTCGCCACCATGGGGATGCTCGGCACGGCGGCCTACATCCTGGCCATGGACACGTTCGGGCCGATCACCGACAACGCCGGCGGCATCGTCGAGATGTCGGGGCAGCCAGAGGAGATCCGCAAGAAGACCGACCGGCTCGACTCCGTCGGTAACACCACGAAGGCGCTCACGAAGGGCTACGCGATCGGCTCGGCGGCCCTCGCGGCCTTCCTCCTCTTCTCGGCCTACATGGACGAGGTCCGCCTCTACCTCGGGGCGGAGGAGGGCTCGAAGGTCTTCCAGTCGGTCGACATCGCCAAGCCCGAGATCTTCGTCGGCGGGCTCCTCGGCGCGATGCTCGTCTTCTTCTTCTCGGCACTCGCCATCAAGGCGGTCGGCCGGGCCGCCCAGGCCGTCATCGAGGACGTTCGTGCCCAGTTCCGGGAGAAGCCCGGCATCATGGAAGGGACCGAGAAGCCCGACTACGCGCGGTGCGTCGACCTCGTCACCGCCAGTGCTCTCCGCCAGATGGTCCTTCCCGGAATCGTCGCGGTCGGCGCGCCGATCGCCGTCGGCCTCGTGTTCCGGATGTTCATCCACGACGGCGACCGGACGATCGCGGCCGAAGCGGTCGCGGCGATGCTGATGGTCGGGACGATCGCGGGCATCCTGATGGCGACCTTCCTCAACAACGGCGGAGGGGCCTGGGACAACGCCAAGAAGTTCATCGAGACGGGCGAATTCGTCGTCGACGGCCGGATCGTCGGGAAGCGCTCCGAGGCGCACAAGGCCGCTGTCGTCGGCGACACGGTCGGGGATCCGTTCAAGGACACCGCCGGACCGTCCCTTCACGTCCTCATCAAGCTCCTCGCGACGATCACGCTCGTCCTGGCACCCCTCTTCCTCTAGCCGTGGGTGGCGGGGGTCCTCCCGCCGGCGCCCCGTACGCCCCCGATGAAGGCCGCCCTCCGGGGCGGCCTTCTCCGTTCCGGGTCGCCGCGGTCCGTGCGCTCGCGCCCACCGAGGTACCTCGGCAGAGGCAACGTCCAGGGCCTTCAGAGGAGGGCCGAGAAGACCTCGTTCGACATGAGGACTCCGGGGCGGGTCAGCCTCACGCGTCCCCCCCAGCGGCAAAGGAGGCCCGCCGCGAAGGCATCTTCCAGGCGGGCCCGGTCGGAGCCGGACAGAGTCTCCACGGCTCTTTCGAAGTCCGCTTCCGTCACGCCGGCGGACTCTCGGAGACCGAGGAAGACGGATTCGCGCAGTGCCTCGGCGACAGGGAGCGTCTCCTCCGACACGAATGCGGTTCCGGTCGTCCCGACGGCCTGCAGGTACGCAGGGATCGACCCGCTGTTCGTCCGCCGAGTGACGCCGTCGAACGAGGAGGCGGAGACCCCGAGGGCGACGACGGGCTCTCGTCGCCAGTACTTCAGGTTATGCCGACTCTCCTCGCCGTCCCTGGCCCAGTTGGAGGTCTCGTAGCGCGTCAGCCCCTCGGAGGTGCAGAGGTCGTCGACCAGCTCCCACCGGGCGACCATCTCCTCGTCCCCCGCGAACATTCCCGGGGACGCCTCCCTCATCGCGACGAGCCGGGGGGCCTTCTCTATCTCGAGCAGGTAGACCGAGACGTGGCGGACACCCGCGGCGAGGATCGTGCCGAGGCTCCGCCTGAGGCTCTCTCTCGACTGGCCGGGTATCCCGATCATCAGGTCGGCCGAGACCCGGAGACCGCGCGCCACGGCCCGGCGGAGCGCGCCGAGCGCTCCTGAAGCGTCGTGGCGCCTCTCCAGCGGCTCGAGCTCGCCGTCGCTGAGCGACTGGACGCCGATCGACAGCCGGTTCACGCCGAGGTCGACGAGGGCCGAGAGGCGCCGGTCGTCGAGGTCGTCGGGGTTCGCCTCGGCGGTCACCTCGGCTCCAGCCGCAACCCCGAACGCCTCCCGGAGGGCTGCGAGGACCCGGGCGAGATTCGAGGGCTCGGCATAGGACGGCGTCCCGCCGCCGAAGTAGACCGTGTCGAAGGGACCCACGACCTCCCCCGCTCGAGACCGGGCCTCCCGGACGACCGCGTCGAAGTACGGCTGCTCCGTCTCCCGCCCCGTGACGGCGACGAACGAGCAGTACGTGCAGCGGTGGGCACAGTAGGGGACGTGGACGTAGGCGCCGGGACGGCCCGTCACGAGCCGAGAAGGGAGCGGAGCCGGTCGTCGCGAGACGGGGCCGCGGCGGCTCCGAGGAGCCGTTCCACGTACTTCGCCAGGACGTCGACCTCGACGTTCATGCGGTCTCCCGGCCGGCGCCGGGAAAGGGTCGTGGCGTGAAACGTCTCGGGGATGACGGCCACGCGCAGCTCATCGGCGTCGACCGAGGAAACCGTGAGGGAGATCCCGTCGAGGGCGATCGACCCCTTCTCGACGACGTACCGCGACCACCCCTCGCCGATCCGGATGCCAAGGGTCCAGAAGGCGCCCGAGCTCTCGAGGCGGTTCACGGAGGCCGTGGCGTCGACGTGGCCCTGGACGACGTGCCCGCCCATCCGGGCTCCCACCGCCAGCGCCCGTTCGAGGTTCACCGCGTCGCCCGGGCGGAGGGACCCGAGCGTCGTGCGTTCGAGGGTCTCGCCGGAGACGTCGAACCGGAGGGAGCCCGCGCCTCCGCCGGCGACCACGGTGAGGCAGACGCCGGAGACGCAGATGCTCTCGCCGCGCGCAACGTCGCCCCAGTCCGCCGGAGCTTCCAGATCCAGGAGGGCTCCGCCGGCCTGTCGCCGGAGTGCCCGAACCGCGGCCGCCGCCTCGACGAGTCCCGTGAACACGCCCGGATCCTACGCCGCTCCCGGCCAGGCCAGGCGACCGGTGACGCGGAAGCCGTCCCCGAGGGAAGCCAGCTCGAGGCCAGCGAGACGCGGGGCCTCGGTCAGGATTGCGTAGCCGACGCCGGACAGGGCGGATGGAGCCGCCCGCCCACCGAGGAGGAGCGGGGCGTGATAGCCCGTGACCCTGTCGGCGAGACGTGCCGCCAGGAATCCCCACGCCGTCTCGCCGCCTCCCTCCACGAGGAGAGACCGGACCCCGAGCCGGGCCAGCTCGGCCAGCAGCGCGGGAAGGTCTACGCGGCCGGCTTCGGCGGCCGGGAGCGACAGGACGCGGACACCGCGCTCGCGGAAGGGGGCGACCCTCGGGTCGCTCTCATCGATGGCCGTCGCGAGCCAGGCTTCGCCCGGAGCCTCCGGCGAGAAGACCCGCCCCTGTGCGCCGACCCGCAGGCGCCCGTCCACGACGATCCGGCGATGCGGGAGGATGGAACGGTTCAGGCCGGTACGGCGTGTCAGTGCGGGGTCGTCCGCAAGGACGGTACCGGCTCCGACGAGGATGGCGTCGCACTCCTCGCGAAGGCGCATCCCGTCGGCCCGGGCCTCTTCGCCGGTGATCCACCGGCTCTCTCCCGTCGCCGTCCCGATCTTCCCGTCGAGGCTCGCGGCCCACTTGAGATGGACGAATGGGCGCCCCGTGCGGACCGAGACGAGGAACGGCTCGTTGAGCCGCTCGGCTCTCTCCGAAAACGGGCCCGTCCGGGTGGCGACTCCGGCGGATCGCAGCCATTCTCTGCCCTTCCCCGCCGTCCGCGGGTCAGGATCGAGCGTGGAGAAGACGACGCGGGCGACGCCGGCGGCGACGAGCGCACCGGCACAGGGCGGCGTCCGTCCCTCGTGGGCGCACGGCTCCAGGTTCAGGACGACGGTCGCGCCCCGGGCCCGGCTTCCCGCTTCGGCGAGGGCGACGACCTCGGCGTGCGGACCTCCCGCGCGGTCATGCCAGCCCTCTCCGACGATCTCGCCTCCCGAGGCGACGACGACCGCACCGACGCGCGGGTTCGGAGACGTCGAATACCGCCCTCTCTCGGCGAGCTCGAAGACCCGCTCGAAGGCGGCGTCGAGGTCAGTCATCGATGAGGGCCGAGGCGAAGCTGGCCGGGTCGAAGTCGAGAAGGTCGTCGACCGTCTCGCCGACACCGACGTACCGGACCGGGATCGCCAGCTCGCGGACGATCGCGAGGATGACGCCCCCCTTCGCCGTCCCGTCCATCTTCGTCAGGACGAGGCCCGTGACGCCCGCGGCCTTCAGGAACTCGCGCGCCTGCGCGAGCCCGTTCATTCCGGTGACCGCGTCGAGGACCAGGAGGACCTCGTGAGGCGCCCCTTCGATCTCACGCCCCGCGATCCGCCGGATCTTCGAGAGCTCCTCCATGAGGTTGTGCTTGGTGTGGAGCCGACCCGCCGTGTCGATGAGAAGCAGGTCCGCGCCGCGGGCCTTGGCGATGGCGCAGGCGTCGAAGACGACGGCGGCCGGGTCGGCGCCCGGACGATGCTTGACGAGCGGAATCCCGATCCGCTCGGCCCAGACCTCGAGCTGGTCGATCGCGGCGGCGCGGAACGTGTCGGCCGCGGCGAGCACCGGCTTTCCGCCGGCCGCCGCCGCACGCGCGGCGAGCTTGGCGGCGGTCGTCGTCTTTCCCGTCCCGTTCACACCCACCATGAGGATGACGCGCGGCTGGCCGGGCGCCGGGGACCCGATCGGGGGCCCCGGCACCGAGAGGCGCCGCTCGATCTCGGCCTTCAGGACCCGGCGGACGACGTCGGACTCCCCGGCGTCCCGCCGGCCCGCCTCCACCCTCACGGCCTCCACGAGCTCGGCGGCCGTCGCCGGACCGACGTCGGCGGCCAGCAGCGCATCCTCGAGTGCGACGAGGGCCTTCGGGTCAGGTGAGAAGCGGGCCTTGATCGCGTCGCCGACCCGCGCGACGAGCTCGGTGTGGGTCATGAAGAGCCCGCGCTTCAAGCGGGCCATCAGCGACGGCTTGGAGACCTCGGCCACGGCGTTCGCGCTCTCAGCCGATCTCGGCGAAGAGCTTCTCGCGCGCAGCGGCGAGCAGCGGCCGCGCCACCGACGGAATCCCGTCACGTCCGAACAGGGCGAGGATGAAATAGCCGTCCTTGATGGAGGTCGCCAGTACCCGGCCGGCCTCGAAGTCGAAGTCGACCTCGGTCACCTCTCCGAGGCCGCCGGCGGCCGCGGCCCGTCCGAGCTCCGTCGTCCAGACCGAGTGGTACGCCCCGAACGTCTCGAGGAGCTCCCGGTCGCCGACGCTGGCGACTTCCTGCCCCTGCGGGTCGAGGAAGGCGACGGCCCGGGCTTCGGGCGCGCCGAGAACCGGGCGGAGAACGTCGTCGAAGTTCATCGGTCCCTTCCTGTCAGGCCCGCCTCCCCGCCGAGGAAGCGCCGGGCCTTCTTCGCCTCGTCGCTGTCCGGTGCCGACTGTACCGTCCGCTCCATGTAGCGGACGGCCAGGTCGCGCCGGTCGGTCGTCAGGAGGCAGAGCGCCGCGTTGTAGTTCGCCACCGGGTCCTTCGGATCCTCTCGCAGGATGAGCAGGAAGTCCTCGAGGGCGCCCCGGAAATCCTCCAGCTTCATCCGGGCGAGGCCCCGCTCCCGGACCGCCTTCGTGTAGCCGGGATCATCCGCGAGGACCGTCGTCAGCTCCCGCTCCGAGTCCGCCCAGCGAAGCTGCTTTCCCCGGAGAAGCGCCAGGTTGAAGCGTGCGTTGACGTGCTCAGCGGACTTCGGACGCGCGAGGACGGCCTCGAAGTCCTTCTCGGCGTCCTCGAGGTTGCCCGCCTCCATCGCCGCGACGCCGCGGTTGTTGAGCGGCTCGACGAGGTTCGGGTCCAGCCCGATCGCCTCGGTGAAGAGCTTCGTCGCGTTGCGGTAATCCTTCTTGTAGAGGAGGGCGAGCCCGAGGGCGTTCGCGACCTCTGCGTTTCTCGGGTAGGCCGCCCGGGCCTGGTTGAGCATGAGGATCGCCTCGTCGACGCGCCCCTCGCGCAGCAGGATGAGCCCCTGGCGGAAGTCCACGAGGTCGGCCGTGAGCGCGCTGGGCTCGCGGGCCGTCTTATCCGCTTCCAGCGCGCTCCTGCAGCCGGAGGACAGCAGGACCGCAGCGAGAGCTGCGACGAGAGGCCACCGCCTCACGAGACCGCCTGACGGGCCGCCTCGCCCACGACCTCGAGATCGTGGGTGGCGAGCGCCTGCTCGAGCGCGTCGGTCACCCGTGTGTCGTACCGGGTTCCGGCGAACGTCTTGATGCGGGAGACGACGTAGTCGCTCTTCATCGCCTTCTGGTAGGGGCGCGACGTCGTCATGGCGTCGAACGTGTCGGCCACGGAGATGATTCTTGCGAGCATCGGGATCTCCTCGGCCGCGAGCCCTTCCGGGTACCCGGTCCCGTCCCATTTCTCGTGGTGGTACTTCATTCCCGGGATGATCCACTTCAGCTGCGGGATCTGCCCCATGATCAGGGCGCCCTTCACGGGATGGAGCTTCATGACCTCGAACTCTTCGTCGGTCAGCGCCGTCGGCTTGCGCAGGATCCGGTCGTCGATGCCGATCTTGCCGACGTCGTGCAGGAGCGCGGCGATGCGCACCTTCCGCACCTCGTCCGCCGGCAGCCCGAGGTGCCGCGAGATCGCGACGGAGTAACGGGCGACGCGCTCCGAGTGGCCGCGCGTGTAGGGGTCCTTCGCGTCGACGGCCGCGGCGAGCGCGCGGATCGAGTTCAGGAAGAGCTCCTGGTTCTCGCGGGCCGCGAGCTTCAGCTTCTCGATCGACGTCTCGAGCGCGCCCCCCATCTGGTTGAATCCTTCCGCCAGCTCGGCCAGCTCGAAGGTGCCGGGAATCTCGACGCGCTGGGAGAGGTCCCCCTCGGACATCTTGCGGACAGAGTCGGCCAGCGCGCGCACGGGCCGCGAAAGCGCGTTGGCCGCGAGAATCGCCACCACCACGGCGAAAGCGACCGCGAGGGCCGCCACCAGCCACGACGTCTGCGTCATCTGCGTCGCGGCCGCGAAGGCGCGCGCGACGTCCTTCTCGACGAGGACGCCCCAGTCCGGCAGATTCGGCGCGGGTCCCACGGGCGAGACGGTACCGAGGACCCGGTGGGCCGCCGCTCCCTCTCCGCGGGTATAGGTCCGCGTGAGGCGAACCGGATGCTGGACGAACTCGGAGACGAGCTCCACCTTCAGGAGGGGCTCCTTGCCGCTCACGGCCGCGGCATCGCTCGCGAGGACGAGGTTCCCCCTCCGGTCGACGACGTAGGCGACGAGGTCGCGATTCTTCTCCATCTCCAGGAGCACCCGGATCGGGGCCAGAGAGACGAACGCCTCGACGACTCCGACGACCCCCCCGTCGGGCGCGGACACCGGCACCGCCATGACAATCCCCGGATCGGGCAGGGACGGGGCGCGCAGGGCCTCGCCGACGTACACCGAGCCGCGCAACGCGGCTTCGAACGCCCGGGTCAGCTCTTCTTCGAGCACGGCGTCGATCTGCGCGGGCTGGATGACGCCTCCGAGACGGTCGGCGTCGAGCGCCCGGAGGACGAGGAAGCTCGGCTCGGCGTCCCGGTAGCGCGCGATGAGGGCCGTCCGGCCGACGAAGGCGAACGGGTCCGTGTCCGGCGCCACGGCCCGGGCCAGCTCGAGGCCGTCGCCGATCTTCGTGACCTGGACGAGCATCCGCCGGAGGAAGCCTTCGATCCCGTCCGAGAGCGTCACGGCGCTCCGGGTCAGGTACTGCTTCTCGGCCGTCTCGAGCGCCTCGCGGTTGATCGACACCAGCCGCATCGCCGAGAAGGCGAGGGGCACGATCGACACGACGACGAGGGTCGCGATCAGGGCGGTGACGATCCGCAGCCGGGGCCTTCGGGGAATCGGGATCACCAGCGGATTCTAGCTGCCACCCTCGTCCGGAAGGCTCGCGACCAGCTCCTCGGCCGTTACCCGCTCGAGGCGTGGACGCCCCGGTCCCTCGAGAAGGACGTCCCGCAACCCTCCGCGATTCCGCTTCTTGTCGGCCCCGAGGAGAGCGGGCCAGCCCCGACGGACCGCTCCGGGGAGCGGCGGAGGCTTCAGGAGACCCCTGACGAGGCCCTCGATCCGGATCGCCGTCCGCTCGGGAAGGAACCCGCGGACCGCCGAGAGCCGCAGGGCGGCCAGCAGGCCCCATGCGACAGCCTCGCCGTGCCGCATGCGGTATCCCGAGGCCCCTTCGAGCGCATGAGCGACCGTGTGCCCGAGGTTCAGCGTGTGGCGAAGACCCAGCGCCTCGTCGGGATCCCGGGAGACGACGTCCGCCTTCACGCGCAGCGACCGCTCGACCGCCTCGGCCAGGGCGGACTCCTCCGCTCCCCGAGGCCGTCGACGAGCCCGGGAAGACGCCGCCAGAACGACGCCGAAAGGAGGGCGCTCTTGACGACCTCCGCGAGCCCCGAGCGGTGGTCCCGTTCGGAGAGCGAGGAAAGGAGCCGTGGGTCGACGCAGACGAGACGGGGGTGATGGAACGTTCCCGCGAGGTTCTTCCCCGCCGGGAGGTTTACCGCCGTCTTCCCCCCGAGCGCGCTGTCGGCGGCGGCGAGGAGCGTCGTCGGGACCTGGACGACCGGGACGCCCCGGAGGGCAAGCGACGCCGCGAGCCCCGCCACGTCTCCGACGGTCCCTCCGCCGAACGCGACGACGCCCCCGTCTCGCGCCAGCCCCCGCCGGGCCATCTCGGAGAGGAGCCTCCCGAGAACGGTCCAGCTCTTGGCGGCCTCGCCATCCGGAACCAGAAGCGGTTCCGGGTCGAGCGACGAAGCGCCCCGGAGCGCTTCCGACAGGCGGCGTCCCTGCTCCGACAGGACGGGTGTCGACGAGACGACGAGCCAGCGCCCGGGAGCGATCCGCCCGAGCGCCAGGGGAAGGCGCGAGAGAGCTCCCGGCCCCACGGAGACCTCGCAGGTGACGCCGGCAGCGGCGAAACGGAACGCCCCTGTTCCGCGCGCGTCAGGACGGCTTCGGTACGACATCCACGGCACGCCGGATCCCCAGCTCCACGAGCTGCGCGTCCGAGACCGGGCCGGGCGAATCCGTCATGAGACAGCTCCCCGAGGCGGTCTTCGGGAACGCGATCACGTCGCGGATCGACGAGGATCGGGTCAGGATCATCAGCATCCGGTCGAGGCCGAGAGCGAGACCGCCGTGGGGCGGTGCCCCGAAGCGGAACGCGTCCAGCAGGAAGCCGAACTTCGTCCTCGCCTCTTCCGGTCCGATGCCGAGCGTGGCGAAGACCTTCGACTGGACCTCGGGCTGGTGGATCCGGATCGACCCGCCGCCGAGCTCCATTCCGTTCAGGACGACGTCGTAGGCCCGGGCGTGGACCTTCCCGGGGTCGGAATCGAGGAACGGCACGTCCTCCGGCCGGGGCGCCGTGAACGGGTGGTGCATCGCGTACCAGCGGGCGTCCTCCGCGTGCCACTCGAGGAGCGGGAAGTCCGTCACCCAGAGGAACTCGTAGCGTCCCTCGGGAATCAGCTTCTCCTCGCGCGCGAGCTTCACGCGGAGGCTCCCGAGGACGTCGTTGACGGTCGACGTCTTCCCGGCCACGACGAGGAGGAGGTCGCCGTCGGCGGCCGCGAGCGCCTCTCGCGCGGCGGCGACCGTCGCGTCGTCGAGGAGCTTCTTGCCGTTCGAGTTCCAGCCGCCCGGGAGGTCCGCCTGGAGCTTGATCCAGACGAGACCCGAGGCGCCGAGCTGCTTCGCCGCGACCTCGAGGTCGTCGAGGCGCTTCCTGGCGAAGGCGGCGCCGCCGGGGATGGCGATCCCCTTCACCCTCTCGGCCGAGCGGAGGATCTCCGACGGCGAGGCCGAGAAGTCGAGCGTCTTCAGCTCGAGCCCGTAGCGCGTGTCGGGCCTGTCGATACCGAACCGTTCCACCGCCTCCGCGTACGTCATCCTCGGGAAGCGCGCCGGGCAGGGGATTCCGTAGGCCGGAAAGACCGCCGCGAAGATCTTCTCGATGAGGGCGTAGATCGTCTCCTCGTCGGGGAAGGAGAGCTCGAGGTCGACCTGGGTGAACTCGGGCTGCCGGTCGGCGCGCAGGTCCTCGTCGCGGAAGCACCGGGCCATCTGGTAGTAGCGCTCCACGCCCGCGACCATCAGGAGCTGCTTGAAGAGCTGCGGCGACTGCGGAAGGGCGTAGAACTCGCCCGGGTGGACGCGCGACGGGACGAGGAAGTCGCGGGCCCCCTCGGGGGTCGACTTCGTCAGGATCGGCGTCTCCACCTCGAGGAACCCCTCCTCGTGGAGGACCTGGCGGATCCGGAACGTCACGTCGCTGCGCTTCACGAGGTTCGCCGTCATCTCCGGCCGGCGAAGGTCGAGGTAGCGGTACTTCAGCCGGATGTCCTCGGAGGCCTTCACGCCGTCCTCGATCGGGAAGGGCGGCGTCTCGGCCCGGTTCAGGACCTCGAGCGCGGTGGCACGCAGCTCCACCTCGCCCGTCGGCATCTCCGCGTTCTTCGCCGACCCCTCGCGAAGGAGGACCTCGCCCGTCACGGCGAGGACGAACTCGCCGCGCAGCTCCTTGGCGCGCGCCAGCAGCTCCGGCGACGGGAGGAACTCCGCGTCGAAGACGATCTGCAGAACGCCCGAGCGGTCGCGCAGGTCGATGAAGACGAGCTCGCCGTGGTCGCGGCGGCGGTGGACCCAGCCCTTGACGAGGACGGTCTGTCCGGCGTGTTCGCTTCGGAGGGTACCGGCGGGGACGCGAGGTGCGGAAGCGGTCACGGGGTCTCTCCCTTCAGGACGAGCGGCAGGTCCGCGAGCGGGACCTCCCTCTGCGACCTCTCGACGAGGTCCTTCACGATGGCGATGCCCGACTCGCGCTCCCGCCCGCCGACGAGGACCGCCGTCCGGCAGCCCCTTTTCGAAGCGGCCTTGAGCCCGGCGCCCGGGCCCTTTCCGGCAGGGTCGAAGTCGACCGCGATTCCGGCACGGCGCAGCTGGCCGGCGAGCGCGAGCGCCGCGGCGCGGTCGGACGGCTCGATGGAAACGAGGGCGACCGGGGCGAACCCCTCGATCGCCGCCCGGCGGAACGCTTCGGGGAGGACGTCGACGAGACGATCCTCGCCGATGGCGAAGCCGATGCCGGGCGTCTTCGGGCCGCCGAGGTCGGAGACGAGGCGGTCGTACCGCCCGCCGCCGAGGAGCGCGTCCTGCGCCCCGAGCCCCTGCGCGGTCACCTCGAAGACGGTGCGCGTGTAGTAGTCGAGGCCGCGGACGAGCCTCGGCTCGACGCGATACGGAATGCGCTCGACGTCGAGGAGCGCGAGGAGCTCCTCGTGGTGCGCGAGCGAGGCGGGGTCGAGGTGGTCCAGGACGCGCGGCGCCGCGGCGAGGACCTCCGCCAGCGAGCGGTCCTTCGTGTCGAGAACGCGGAGCGGGTTCTCGCGAAGCCGCCGCCGGTCGTCCTCGCCCATCTCGTCCTCGTGCCCGAGGAGGTACGCGCGGAGCGCTTCGACGTACGCCGGCCGGGAGTCCTCGCTTCCGACGCTGTTGAGCGAGACGGAGAGCCCCGTGAAGCCGAGCCGGCCGAGCAGGTCGAAGAGCATGACGAGGAGCTCGGCGTCCGTCGCCGGGTCCGCCGCGCCGAGCACCTCGGCGCCGATCTGCCGGAACTCGCGGTAGCGCCCCTTCTGCGGACGCTCGTAGCGGTACTGCGGGCCGACGTAGTAGAGCTTCTTCACGCCGCCCGCCTGAGGCATCCCGTGCTCGATGAAGGCGCGCGCCACGCCCGCCGTGTTCTCGGGCCTGAGGGAGACCTCGCGCCCGCCGCGGTCGGTGAAGGAGTACATCTCCTTGTGGACGATGTCCGACGCCTCGCCCACGCCCCTCACGAAGAGCTCGGTCGACTCGAGGGACGGCGTGCGGATCTCGTCGTAGCCGTAGAGGGAGAAGACGGTCCGGGTCGTCTCCTCGAGGCGGTTCCAGACACGGGTTTCGGGCGGGAGCAGGTCCCGCATCCCCTTGACGCTCGTGATCATCGGGGGTGACCTTCCGTCAGAGGACCGGCACAGCGACGGGCAGAGCCCGCCCGCGCCGTTCGTCCTCTCGGAGGTACTCCTCCTTGTAGTCGAGGTAGTTCTTCCAGTAGAAGTCGAGACCCAGCGCCTCGGCTTCCGTCAGGTCCCGCCGGTATCGCGCAGGGCTTCCGGCCCAGAGCGTCCGGGGCGCGACGACCGTACCGCCGAGGACGACGGCCCCTGCCGCGACGAGAGCCCGCTCTCCGATGTCGGCGCCGTCGAGGACCGTCGCGTTCATCCCGACGAGCGCGCCCCGGCGGATCGTGCACGCGTGGACGACGCAGTTGTGACCGAGCGTCACTTCCTCTTCCAGGAGGAGCGGTCCGACGTCCCTCGTCACGTGAAGCGTCGAGTTGTCCTGCACGTTCGTCCGCGCGCCGATCCGGATCGAGCAGCAGTCTCCGCGCACGACCGAACCGTACCAGATGGAGACGTCGTCGCCGAGGACGACGTCCCCGACGATTGCGGCCGTCTCGGCGAGAAAGACCCTCTCGCCGATGACCGGACGGGCTCCCTTGTACGGCCGGATGATCATCGATTCCTCACGGGCCGGGGACGATACCAGATGGAAGGACGGTGCACCGAAACCTGTGCACCGTGGGCGGAAGGTGGAAGCGGCACGGAGTTCCCGTTCGACGAGGGGAGGAACGCACAGGGTTTTCCTCAGCCCCTCTGCAATCCTTCACGTTGTCTTCATCTCGGCGATCACTCTGTGAACACGCTGCGTTGCCGCGGGCACGCTCTTTGACTCGAAGGCGGAGGCCTTCTTCACGCGATTCCGGGACGCCATGAGACGGGACTCCCCGGGGACGAGCCGACTTGCGACGGCTGCGTCAGCCGCGCGCCCGCGACGGTTCAGCTGCAGCGGCCAGGAGCTGTCTCGCCTGGCGCCGGGCGGCGTCGGTGAGGGAGGCGCCCGCCAGGAGAGCGGCAATCGCCTCGACGCGCCCCTTTTCGTCGAGATCCGTCACCACCGTCCGGGTCCGCCCGCCCGAGACTTCCTTCCGGACCGCGAGGTGACGATCCCCCGCGGCTGCGACCTGGGGCAGGTGGGTCACGACGAGGATCTGCTCGTGCGCGGCGAGGGTCTTCAGCTTGCGCCCGACGGCCTCGGCCGTCGCGCCGGAGACCCCCGCGTCGACCTCGTCGAAGACGAAGGTCCGCACGGGGCCTCCGCGCCGGCTGCCGCGCCTGCCCTCGCGCGCCGCCTCCGCGTCCGCGAGCGCGGCCGCCACGGCGAGCTGGACGCGGGAGAGCTCGCCACCGGACGCGATCTTCGCGAGGGAGCGATGGGGCTCCCCCGGGTTGGGGGCGAACGAGAGCGTGACGACGTCGACCCCGTGCGGGCCGAAGGCGATGCGCTCCTCTCCCGCGAGGAACGGGCTGTCGGGCATCCCCTTCCGCGACACGTCGACACGGAACGACGAAGAGAGGAACGCCAGGTCGGAGAGCTGCTTCTCAACCGCCTTCCCGAGCCGCGGCGCGGCGGCCGTCCGGGCGGCGGAAAGCTCGAGGGCCGCCGTCGCGAAGACGGCGAACGCCTCGGTGGCGGCCTTCTCCGCCTTTCGAAGCGCGCCCTCCAGGTCGGCCAGCTCGTCCCGCTCCCGGCCGACGGCCTCGCGGTACGCGAGGACCTCGTCGAGCGTCGCGCCGTACTTCCGCTTCAGCTTCGCGAGGACGTCGAGCCGTTCGACGACGGCCGCGAGCCGCGCCGGGTCGGCCTCGAGCCTCTCGAGCTCGCGGGAGGTCGACGCCGCCACGTCGGAGACGCGTTCGATGAGCTCGTCGACGATCGCGAGGCGTCCCGTGGCGTCCGGGTCGACTTCGGCGAGGGCCGCGAAGGTCCGTCTCAGGGCGGTCAGCGCCGGCAGGGCGCCTCCCTCGTCCGACTCGAGCGCCGCCACGGCGTCCGTCAGGAGCCGCCCGCGCTTCTCGACGCTCGAGAGCCCCGCCTTCTCACGCTGCAGGAGGTCCTCTTCGTCGGCCACGGGTGCGGCGCGGTCGATCTCCGCGATCCGGAATTCGAGGACCTCGAGGCGTGCGGGGCCGTCCTTTCCGAGCGCAGCGATCCGTTCGCGGTCGGCATCCTTCTCCTTCCAGGACGCGTGGAGCCGCTCGACGGTCTCCGTCCTCTCCGAGAGGGCGCCGAACCGGTCCAGGAGCTCGCGCGGTGCCGCGGGGTCGAGGAGCTCCCTCGCCTCGGCCTGGCCGTAGAGGACGAGGAGGCGCGGCGCCAGCTCGGCGAGCGTCCGCAGCGCGGCCGGCGAGCCGTCGATGTAGAGGCGCCCCTTCCCGCTGGAGGAGACCTCGCGCCTCACGACGACCTCGGCCGGTCCGCGGGCGCCCGCCTCGCGCAGGCCCGCGGCGGCGAGAGAGGTCACCACGGCCGGGTCGTCCGTCTCGAACGACCCCTCGACGACGAGGCGCTCGGCGCCGCCGCGAACGAGCGTCGCGTCGGACCTCTCCCCCGAGAGGAGGGAGAGCGCGTCGACGACGAGGGACTTCCCCGCTCCGGTCTCGCCCGTCAGGACCGTCAGGCCGGTGTCGAGCGCGACGTCGACGTCCTCGAGGACGGCCAGGTCCCGGACACGGAGCGTACAGAGCACGGCCTTACCGGGAAACTCGGTCCTTCAGCCAGCGGAGCGTCATCGCGAGGCCGATCGCCGTTGCGCCCGTCGCGTAGCCCGCGTGCTCGCGTTCGAAGTAGGCCGTCGGAGCGATGTCCACGTGGGCCCACGGGGTCTTCGGGTCGACGAACTCCTTCAGGAAGATCGCTCCGTTGATGGAGCCGCCGTACCGTCCGCCGGTGTTCTTGAAGTCGGCCCAGTCGGAGCGGATGTTCTCCTTGTAGTCGTCCCAGAGCGGAAGACGCCAGAGCCGCTCGTCGGTCCGCTCCCCGGCGGAGACCAGGGCGGCGGCGAGATCCTCGTGGTCGGTGAAGAGGACGGACGCCTCCAGGCCGAGGGCCACCACGGCCGCGCCCGTGAGCGTGGCGTAGTCGACGATGACGGAAGGCGAGAACTCCTTCGCGTAGTCGAGGGCGTCGGCGAGGACGACTCGCCCCTCCGCGTCGGTGTTGTCGATCTCGGCCGTCTTGCCGTTGCGGAACGTCACGATGTCGCCCGGCTTGTACGCAGAGCCCGACGGCATGTTCTCGGTGAGCGGAGCGAGGGCGACGACGTTCACGGGCAGCCCGAGCTCTGCGGCCGCGAGGACGGCCCCGCACGCCGTGGCCGCGCCCATCATGTCCCACTTCATGTCGCCCATCTTGTCGGACGGCTTGATCGAGATGCCGCCCGAGTCGAACGTGACCCCCTTGCCGACGAGGACGACGGGCTTCTCTCCCTTCTTCCCTCCCCGGTGCTCCAGGATGACGAACCGGGGCTCCTCTGCGGCGCCGCGGTTGACGGCGAGAAGGCCTCCCATCCGCTCGAACTCGATCTGCTTCCTTCCGAGGACCGTCGCCTTCACGCCGCGCTTCTTCGCGGCCGCCTTCACGGCGTCGGCGAACATCCTCGGGACCATGTCGTTCGACGGTGTGTTCCCGAGATCGCGCACGAACGCCGCCATCGCGGCCACCTTCGAGGCCTCGACGCACCCCTCCCGGAGCTCCTTCGGCGAGGCACCGGCGAAGACGCCACGACCCGCCGGGAGAGCCATCTCGACGAGCTTGCCCGGGCCGTTCCCGGCGCTCTTGTAGCGCGGGAAGGCGTAGCCAGCCACGAGGAGGTTTCGGGCGACGAAGTCCCGCGCCTCGGGCGGGCTCATCCTCAGGAGCGAGAAGGGAAAGTCGACGAGAGCGGACGTCTCGCCGTTCTTCTCGAGGGTGCGGACCGCAGCGCGCAACAGACCCCGCGCCTTGCGCGGAGCCATCTCTTCGCCCGTGCCGGTACCGAAGACGTAGAGGCGGTTCGCAGGTCCGTCCGCGTCGAGCGGGACCGTCCAGACCGATCCGTCGCTGCCGGCATCCGGGGGCGCGCCCGCGCGGGCCGCTTCACGGAGCTCGTCGGGTACGGTCTCGAAGCGGGCGGGCCCCTTCTTCTCGGGCCGGGCGACGAAGGCGACGACGGCGTCTCGGCGGGCGCCCTTCTTCTTCTCGGCGGGGGAAACGATCTCGAGCTTCAAGCGTGACTCCTCCGTGGCATACAGCCCGGGGAGTCTAGCCGAGCCCGAATAGAATCCAGGAATGCCGCCTGCCGCCCTCGACGCAACTTCCCTGCCTGGCCTACCGCCGCCCCGCCGGGGGAAGGTCCGCGACGTCTACGACCTCGGGGACCGGCTCCTCGTCGTCGCCACCGACCGGATCTCCGCCTTCGACGTCGTACTCTCTCCGGGCATCCCCGGCAAGGGCGCGGTCCTGACCCAGCTCTCGACCTTCTGGTTCCGCAAGTTCGGCGGACTCGTGCCGAACCACCTCGTCGAGACGGACGCGGCCGCCTTCCCCGGCGAGCTCTCGTCGCACGCGGGCCTCCTCGCCGGGCGCGCCGTCCTCGTGAAGAAGTGCCGCGTCGTCCCGTTCGAGTGCGTCGCCCGCGGCTACCTCGCCGGCTCCGGCTGGAAGGACTACCGGAAGACCGGGGCCGTCTGCGGCGTTCCTCTCCCCGCGGGGCTCCGAGAAGCGTCGCGACTCCCGGAACCGATCTTCACGCCCGCCACGAAGGCCGAATCGGGGCACGACGAGAACGTCTCGTTCGAGACGATGGCCAGCGCGATCGGGAACGACCTCGCGACGCGCCTGCGCGACCTCACGCTTGCGATCTACTCCGAGGCGGCCGCGTACGCCGTCTCGAGAGGCGTGATCGTCGCCGACACGAAGTTCGAGTTCGGCCTCGACGAGGACGGCTCCGTCGTCTGGATCGACGAGGCGCTCACCCCGGACTCCTCCCGTTTCTGGCCCGCACCGTCGTGGCACGAGGGGGGCTCCCCGCCCCCTCCTTCGACAAGCAGTTCGTGAGGGACTGGCTCGAGACGACAGGCTGGGACAAGACCCCTCCGGCGCCGGTCCTCCCCGAAGGCGTCGTTGCCGGGACGCTCGCCCGCTACGTAGAAGCCTTCCGCGTCCTCACGGGCGCCGAACCGGTCCTTCCGGCCTGAAGGACGCCGCGGTCCGCGCGAGGAGCTCCTCGACGCTCGCGACCGGGGTGATCGCGAGATCCGGGAACTCCGCCGCTTCCGCGGCGTTCCCGGCGGGAAGGAACGCCTCCGTGAAGCCGAGACTGACCGCCTCCTTGAGCCGGAGCGTCGCGTCCGTCACGGCCCGCACCTCTCCGAGCAGCCCCACCTCTCCGAAAGCGACGGCCCCCTTCGGCAGCGCCGTCTCCCGGACGCTCCCCGCCACGGCGGCGAGGACGGCGAGATCGGCCGCCGGCTCTTCGCTCTCGGCACCCCCTGCGATGTTCAGGAAGACGTCGTGGCCGGAGAGCGCGAGCCCCCCGTGCCGCTCGAGGACCGCGAGCAGGAGGGCGAGACGCGTCCCGTCGAAGCCGATGGCAGTGCGCCGCGGCGTCCCGTACTTCACCGGGACCGTCAGCGCCTGTACCTCGAGGAGGAGGGGCCGCGTCCCCTCGACCGCCGCGAGGATCGCCGAGCCCGGTCGGCCCCCGGTCCGTCCGCCGAGGTAGAGCGCGGAGGGGTTCGTCACCTCGACGAGGCCGGTGCCGGTCATCTCGAAGACGCCGAGCTCGTGGACCGGCCCGAAGCGGTTCTTCAACGCCCTCAGGACGCGGTGAGCCTGGAAACCGCTCCCCCTCGAACGACAGGACGGCGTCGACGAGGTGCTCGAGCGTCTTCGGCCCGGCGAGCGTCCCGTCCTTCGTGACGTGCCCGACGAGGATCACCGGCGTCCCGCCGGTCTTGGCGTGGACGGAGAGCCGCGCCGCCGCGTCCCGCACCTGCGAGACCGACCCGGGCGTGGAGGGGAGGTCGGGCGAGGCGACCGTCTGGATCGAGTCGACGACGAGAGCCGTCCAGGGCCGCTCGGCGGCGGCTTCGAGGATCCTGTCGACCGAGGTCTCGGCCAGAAGGTGAAGGCCGTCCACGACGGCCCCGAGCCGGTCGGCCCTGAGCCTCACCTGGCGGGCAGACTCCTCCGCCGAGACGTAGAGGACCTGCCCCGAGTGCGCGACGAGCCGGGCCGCGACCTGGAGGAGAAGCGTCGACTTGCCGATGCCTGGCTCCCCTCCGAGAAGGACGACGGAACCGGGAACGAGGCCGCCGCCGAGGACCCGGTCGACGTCGGCGAGCCCCGTCAGGAGGCGCGGCGAGTCCGTCGCGTCCACGTCCTGCATCCGGAGGATCGGCGAGCGTGCCGCGACGGCCATCCGCTCGCCCGGGCGGGCGGGCCGCTCCGGCTCTCCCTCGACGAAGGTGTTCCAGCCGCCGCACTCGGGGCAGCGCCCGAGCCAGCGCGGGCTCTGCGCGTCGCACGCCGTGCAGGTGAAGACGCGCCCCGGTCGCCTGGCCATCAGAACGCGCTGAGGGCGGCCGGCAGGAGCGTCTTGATGTCCTCGTCCTTCCAGCGAATCCCCGCGCCGAAGAAGAACGAGCGGCCCGAGGGGTTGATGACGTCGGTGACGCCGCCCCGGAGAAAGACCGCGCCGCGCGTCTGCCACTGGCCGAAGAGCTTCACCTGCGCGTTGCCGTACGGCCGGCCGAAGTCCCAGGCCTCGCCGCTGAGCTGCAGCCGGTCCTTCAGGATCTGCTGGTCGATCGCGACGCCTCCCCGCGATTCGATGATTCCGGCGCGGAGAGTCGTGTTCTTGAAGCGGTACCCGAGCTGGGCCGAGAGGGCGAACGCGTCCTCGGTACGGCTCACCGTCGTCGTCACCGTCGTTGGCGGGCCCCCGTCTATGGACGTCTCGTAGTTGTACGTCTCGTCGTACCGACGGCCGTCCGGGAGGCCGATCACCTCGAAGCGGTAGAACTTGTTCTCGCGCGGCGTCACGTCGACCCGGAAGGCGCCCTTCCACCCTTCGGTCCGTGTGGCGTACTCCCCGTAGAAGCCGAGGTCGAGCTCGATCCGGTTGATCCGCGTCAGCGTCGTCCGGAGCTCCTCGACGCCGTTCTTCACCGACGTGAGCGCCTCGTTGAGGTTCCTGGACGTCTCGTCGTCGTTCACGAGCTTGCCGATCGTCCCCTCGCCGCTGTCGATCTTCCCCGTGATCGAGTTGAGGTTGTCGGCCGAGATCTTCAGCTTTCCCGAGAGCTCTTCGATGTTGTCGACGGAGCCCTTCACGCCCGACCGGTTCTCGGCGAGGATCCGGTCGAGGCGGGCGAGCGTCTCGCGGATCGACGAGGAGAACTCGCGCAGGTTCGCCATCGTCACGTCGACGTTCTGCCGGTTCGCCTCGACGAGGTTCTTCAGCTGCTCGGCGAGCGCGCCGACGTTGTCGACGATCCGGTTGATCTTCGCCTCCCCCGTTTCGCCTCCCAGCGAGCCCGAGAGGGCCCCCGTCAGCTCCTTCACGTCCTTGCCGATCTCGCTCGCGAGCTTCGTCAGCTCGTCGAACTCCACGGGCACGCGCCCGGGAATCCGGGCGCCTGCCGGCAGGCGGGGCTTCATCGGGTCCCCCGCGAAGAGGTCGACGTACTTGTCGCCGAGCAGGCCGAGGTTCTTCACCTGGCCCCAGGCCCCGTCGCGCAGCTCGACGTCGCCGTCGAAGACGAGCCGCGCCACCGCCGTGCCGTCCGGGAGGAGGCGGATGCCGTCGACCTTCCCGACCCTCACGCCCGCGATCCGCACGGCCGACTTGTCGTCGAGCCCGGCCACGTCCGCGAACGTGACCTCCGCCGAGGCCGCCCGCGCCTTTCCGGGAAACGGCAGGTCCTCGATCTTCAGGACGAGGACGGCGAGCGCGAGCAGGACCGCCAGGGCGAAGAGGCCGATCTTGGCCGTCGCGTTCATACAGCTGCCTCCTCGGGAGAACCGGACTCCGCGTCCTCGCTCCCGTCACCCTGGACGAACGCCCTCACCCGCGGGTCGTCCGAGGCCTCGAACTCCCGCGGCGGGAGGTCGACGAGGATCTTCCCGCGGTCGAGGAGAGCGACACGCTCGGCGACCTCGAACGCGACCTTCAGGTCGTGGGTGATCGTCACCATCGTCGGGTTCATCCGGTCTCTCAGGTCGATCATCACGCGGGCGAGGACGTCCGTCGTGATCGGGTCGAGGCCGGTCGTCGGCTCGTCGAAGAGGAGCACTTCCGGCTTCAGCGCGATGGCCCGCGCGAACCCGACGCGCCGCCGCATCCCGCCCGAGAGCTCCGAGGGCCGCTTCCCCTCGATGCCGTGGAGCTTCACGAGCGAGAGACACTCGGCCACGCGCGCGCTCACCTCCCCCGGAGTCATCTTCGTGTGACGCTTCAGGGGAAAGGCGATGTTCTCGCCGACGCTCATCGAGTCGAAGAGGGCCCCCTCCTGGAACGACATCCCGAAGCGGCGGCGGATCTCGTCGCGCCGGGAGCGGGAGGCGCCCCACAGGTCCTCGCCCTCGACCTCCACCGTCCCGGCGTCGGGCGTCAGGAGCCCGATCATGTGCTTGAGCAGGACGCTCTTCCCCGTCCCCGACTTGCCGAGGATGACGATCGACTCCCCCTTGGCGATGGCCAGGTCGAGCCCGTCGAGGACGACCTTCGGACCGAAGCGCTTCGAGAGGGCCGTCAGCCGGATCTCGGGAAGACCTCCTGAACCGGGCACGGCGCGGCCGCGCTCAGAAGAGCACCTTCGTCAGGAAGAAGTCGGAGACGAGGATGGCGAGCGACCCGAGGACGACGGCCGCCGTCGTCGCGCGGCCCACCCCTTCCGCACCGTTCGTCGTGTCGAAGCCCTGCTGGCAGCCGATGAGCGTCAGGAGGAAGCCGAAGACGCCCGCCTTGACGAGGCCCGACCAGAGGTCGTTCAGGTCCAGGAACTGGAACGTGTTCTGGACGTAGACGACCGGGTTCGCGCCGAGCAGTCGTACGGCGACGAGATAGCCGCCCGTGATCCCGAGAGCGTTCGCCAGGACGACGAGCATCGGGACGACGATGATCCCCGCCAGGATCCTGGGGACGAAGAGATACTGGACCGGGTCGGTCGCCAGGGAGACGAGGGCGTCGATCTGCTCCGTCACGCGCATCGAGCCGATCTCGGCGGCCATCGCGCTCCCCGACCTGCCGGTGACCATCAGGCCCGTGAGGACCGGCGCCAGCTCGCGGAGCATAGAGAGGGCGACGACGGAGCCGACCCACGCCTCCGCGTGGAAGCGCTTGAACCCGACGTAGGTCTGGAGGGCCAGAACCGCACCCGTGAAGACGGCCGTCAGGAGAACGACCGGAAGCCCGTCGACGCCGACCCGAACGACCTGCGTGGCGAGGGCCCGGCCGTCGAAGGGCTTCCGGAAGAGGCCCCGCACCGTCAGGCCGAGGAGCGTGACGCAGCGGCCGTGGAACTCGAGGGCGTCGAGAGCGAGCCTGCCGACGGGTTCAAGGAAGCCCATCGGACCTCCTGTCGAAAGGTGCGTCGGGAAGCGTTCGGGTCAAGAGAGGCTCTCTGCAGCCGATGATACCCGGCGCGATCCGCCCGTTCACATCCCGGCGCCTTCGGGCACCTGGGCGAGGTCGGAGAACCGGGTCGTCTCGCCCGACCACCCGACGGAGAAGCGTCCCGTGGGTCCGTTCCTCTGCTTGGCGATGATGACCTCGCAGACGTTCTTGTCCGGCGTGTCCTTGTCGTAGTACTCGGGCCTCGAGAGGAAGATGACGAGGTCGGCGTCCTGCTCGATGGCCCCCGACTCGCGCAGGTCCGAGAGCTGCGGCTCCTTCTCCGACCCGCGCTGCTCCGTGCGTCGCGAGAGCTGCGCGAGGGCGATGACGGGGACGTCGAGCTCCTTGGCGAGGGCCTTCAGCCCGCGCGAGTAGGCGCCGACCTCCTGCGTCCGGTTCTCGTACTTCTGCCGCGAGCCCATGATCTGGAGGTAGTCGACGAAGATCGCGTCGAGCCCCTTCTGCGCCTGCTTGAGCTGCAGCGCCCGGGCCCGCATCTCGAGGAGGGAGATCGACGGCTGGTCGTCGATGAAGAACCGCGCGTCGCGCATCTGCTGCGTCGTGTAGAAGAGGAACTTCTTCTCTTCCTTCGACAGGCGCCCCTCGCGCAGCCGCTGGAGGTTCACGCGCGCCTCGGCGCACTGGATCCGGAATCCCAGCTGGGGCGCGCTCATCTCGAGGGAGAAGAAGGCGACGCAGTACCCGTTGTGGATCGTGAGGTGCGAGGCGATGTTGAGGGCGAAGGCCGTCTTCCCCATGCCGGGCCGGGCGGCCAGGACGATGAGGTCGGTCTTCTGCAGGCCCTGCGTCAGGGCGTTGAACCGCGAGAAGCCCGTCGGCAGGCCCGTCAGCATCGAGCCGCGGGCCTGGATCTTCTGGATCTCCTCCTCGTTCTTCTCCGCGATGTGCGAGAGGCGCACGAACCCGCCCCGCAGGCTCCCCTTGGCGATGTCGACGAGCTCCTGCTGGGCGACCTCCAGGACGGCCTGCGCGTCGGGGGCGTCGACCGCGGCGCGCGCCGCGCGGCGCGACTGGAGGATCAGCTGGCGGCGCAGCGCGGCCTCGCGGACGAGCCGCGCGTAGCTGTCGACGCTCTCGACGTCGGGAACGTTGTCGAGAAGGCTCGCGAGATAGGCCGTCCCGCCGGCCCTCGCGAGCCGCCCGTTCCGCTCGAGCTCGGACTCGACCATCACGAGGTCGACCGCTTCCTTCCGGTCGGAGAGGGCGAGGCACGCCTCGTACACGAGCCGGTGCGGCTCGGAGGCGAAGTCCTCCGGGACGACGTGCTCCATCACGCGCGTGAGGAGACTGCCGTCGATCAGGAGCGCGCCGAGGAGGCTCCGCTCCACCTCCGGGCGCGAGGGCAGGGTCTCGGGTTCGGCGGGAACGACGGGAGCCATGGGTCGCCTGTTCTACACCATCCGCGGGCCGGACGGGTCAGCGGGGGGAGAGGTCGAGGGCCGGCCGGCCCTCTTCGCGCCGCCGCGCCGCGGCCGCCTCGGCGAGCCGCTCCCAGAGAGGTCCCGACAGCCGCCGCGCGCCGAGACTCCGCTCACCGTCCGGGGAGGCATGGAAGTCGGAACCGGCCGTCACGAGGAGGCCGAGCGCGTCGGCGGCCGAGCCGAACTCCTCCTCGCGTCCCTCGTTGTCGGGATGGAAGACCTCCACTCCGTCGAGACCCAGGTCGCGCCCCCTCCGGAGGATCTCGACCGGAGTGCGGTACCAGACCGGATGGGCCAGGACCGCGAGGCCGCCGGCCCGGCGGACCGCCCCGATCGCCTCTTCGAGTCCCCACTTCGCCTTGGGAACGAACGCCGGGCCGCCGTCACCGAGGTACCGGTCGAAGGCTTCCCCGACGCTCCGAACGATCCCCCTCTCGACGAGGGCGCGGGCGACGTGCGGCCGCCCGAACGCGCCGGCTCCGACGTCCGAGCGGAGTGCCGCGAGGTCGAGCATCACCCCGAGCCGCGCGAGCCTCTCGACGATCGCGGCGCCGCGCTGATCCCTCACCTGCCGGAACCACCTGAGCTTCTCCACCAGGGCAGGCTCCTCCGGATCGAGGAAGAGCCCCAGGAGGTGAACGTCCTCTCCGCCGTCATCGACGGAAAGCTCCGCGCCTCCGGCGGCGATGAGCCCCGTTCCCGCGGCCGCCGCCTCGAACGCCGGAATGCCGTGGACGGCGTCGTGATCGGTCAGGGCGGCGACGGAGAGCCCGGCCGCCACCGCGCGCCGGACGAGCTCAGCGGGAGATTCGACGCCGTCCGAGACGTTCGAGTGGAAGTGGAGATCGGCCCCGCCGAACGGCATCACTTTCGCGCGGGTCTGAGCGTACGGATCCGAACGGTGTTCGTCGCCCCTTCGAGGGCCGCAGCGCCCGAGACTTCGACGACCGTCGCCTGGGCGAGACCGTGCGCCCGGAGGACGGCGTCTCCGCTCGCGATCATCCCCTCCACCGAAGTGGACGGCGGGATGCAGTACGAGACGACGTTCCTGAGGAGGGTGAGCCGGCGCCGAACCTCCTCGGAGCTCGTGATCGCCACTATGGGAATCCGGGAATCCTCCTTCGAGAGAAGGCGCGCGGTCCGGCCCGACGCCGTGTAGACGACCATCGCCTGCGCCCCCGCGCGCCGCGCCGCGACGACGGCCATGTCGCAGACGACCGGCGTGTGGTCTTCCCCGTCGGAGATCCGATGAGGAGGCTCGACCGGCATCGGCCTCTGCGCCTCGGCCACCCGCGCGATCTCGTCCATCGTCCGGACCGCCTCGACGGGAAAGGCCCCGACGGCCGTCTCGCCCGAGAGCATCACGGCGTCCGCGCCGTCGTTCACCGCCCCGGCGACGTCCGACACCTCGGCGCGCGTCGGAACCGGGTGCTCGACCATCGACTCGAGCATCTGCGTGGCCACGATGACGGGAACGGACTTCTCGTGCCCCACCCTCAGGATCGCCCGCTGCGCCCCGGGGACGGCCGCGAGGCCGATCTCGACGCCGAGGTCCCCGCGCGCCACCATCAGCACGTCCGACGCGGCGGCGATCTCCCGGAGGGCACGCACCGCTTCGATCCGTTCGATCTTGGAGACGATCCACGGACGGCGCTCCGCGGGGGCCTCGGCGATCAGGCGCCTGAGCGTCTTCACGTGCTCCACGGTCCGCACGAAGGAGAGGCCGACGAACTGGATTCCGGCCTCGAGCCCCTCGCGCAGGTCGCGGCGGTCCTTCGCCGTCACGGCGGGGGCCGAGAGCGCCGAGCTCGGAAGGTTCACGCCGGCCCCTTTCCTCACGGTCCCACCGGCGAGGACCCGGGCCTTCAGCGAGCCGCTCCCCCGGCTCTCGACCTTCAGCCGGATCAGCCCGTCGGCGATCCGGATCTCGGCACCCGGCTCGACCTCGGAGAGGAGCGCCGGGTACGTCACGGAGATCTGCTTTCCCGCGCCGCGGCGCTGCCCCGGAAGGATCTCGACGAGGTCCCCGTCCTTCCAGACGGTCGTGTCTCCCTCGATGGGGCCGACCCGGATCTTCGGCCCGCCGAGGTCGAGGAGGACACCCACGGGGCGGCCCACCACCTTCTCGGCGTCGCGCACGAGGGCCACGCGGCGGGCGATGTCTCCCGGCGCACAGTGGGCCCCGTTCAGGCGAACGACGTCGACGCCCGCCGAGAGGAGGCGGACGAGCTCGCCCTCCCTCTCGGCCCGGGGTCCGATCGTCGCGACGATCTTCGTGGCGCGAGGTTCCCGCGTCGTCTTGGCCATCCGGATCCTCCTGTGAACCGTATGATCTCCCCATGAGTTCGAAACCGGAATCCCCGCTCGCCGCCCGGCCCGAGCCCCTCGACGCCCCCGGGCCGGGCGATCCGCGAATCGACGGCATCGCGCCCCACGTGAAGGAGATCATCCGGATCCTCGGCCTCTCGCCCGAGACCGACCCGAACCTGACCGGCACCGACCGCCGCGTGGCGAAGATGTACCTCGAGATCTTCTCGGGCCTCGACGAGGGGACCCGCCCGAAGCTGACGACCTTCCCGAACGACGAGCACTACACGGCGATGGTCATGGAGAAGGAGATCCCTTTCTACTCGATGTGCACCCATCACTTCGTGCCGTTCTACGGGCACGGACACATCGCCTACATCCCGAACGAGAGGATCGTCGGGCTGTCGAAGCTCCCCCGCCTCCTCGATTTCTTCGCAAAGCGTCCCCAGCTCCAGGAACGTCTCACCGAGCAGGTCGCGGGTGTCCTCGAGGAAGAGCTGAAGCCGCTCGGCGTCATGGTCGTCATCGAGGCCCGGCATCTCTGCGTCGAGATGCGTGGAGTCCGCAAACCCGGCTCCGTCACCGTGACCTCGGCGATTCGCGGCGTCTTCAAGCAGAAGGCCGTGCGGGAGGAATTCCTGGATCTTGCGGGTGAAATTCTTGATCGGTTTGGGGGGCGACCTTCTCAGACGACCGGGATGAACCCGGGCGTCATCTGAGCCAGCCCGGAAAGGCGTCCGCCTTTCGCGCTTCCTCGAGGAGGGCCTCCCATCGGCCTTTGGCGCTGCGGTGCTCGGCGCGGGCCTTCTCCGCGATATCCCGCGCCTCGATGACCCGGACGACGAACCCGTTGCGCTCCGCCTCGCCGACCCCCAGGTACGACCTCTCGGCCGCCTGCAGCTGCGCCTCGGCCGCGGCGAGATTGCGTTCCGCCTCGTCGAAGACGCCGCGAGCCGCCCCGGCCCTTTCCCGCCAGTAGGCTTCACCGCGACCCTGGTTGTCGGTCGGGGCTTTCTCTTCCGGAACAGGGACGACGGTGGGCGTCGTGCCGGGCTGGGCCGTCGGGGCCGGCGTCCCCATCCTCGCGTTCTCGAGAATCCGTCGGGCCTCCTCCGCGCTCGTCCTCATCCGGGCACGGTCCCCGAGAGGAGGAGTCGCGAACGGGCCCGGTGTCGGCCGGACCGTCGGAACGGCGAGCGTGGCGGCGTCCGCGCCGGGCGCATTCGCGCGCTCGGTGGCCTTCCCGTCGACACGCGCCGTCGGGATCGAAACGAGGGTCCCGGAGCCGTGGAGGCGCCCGATGAGCCTCCCGGAGCGTTCCTGCGGCGGCGCTTCGAACGTCACGCGCGTCCCGTCGGCCTGGACGAGGACCCACGGACGGCCAGGGGGAGCGTCTGCCGTTCCGGGCGCTCCGGGCGGGGTGGGAACCGGACCGGACAGCGCCAGGACGAGGACGAGGGCAGTTCTCAAGCGACCTCCGCCAGGAGCGCGCCCGCGGCGTCGAGGCCCCGGAGCGTACGCACTCCGTGCCAGCAGAAGTCCTCTCCAGGCACGAGCGCGACGCGCGTCGACGGGAGGAGCCTTTCCCAGTACGCCCGGTCGGCGTCGCCGAACGGAAAAGGCTCGTCGGGCAGGACCAGAAGCTCCGGCCCGAGAGCCGCGAGCTCTTCGTCGCCCGTCCCGGGCCACGGGCCGCGTCCGGCCGGGAAGACGTTGACGCCTCCGAACGTCTCGAGAAGATCGGAGATATAAGTCCCCGCCGCGGCGGCCATCCAGGGCCCCTTCCAGATCAGGTAGGCGAACCGGACCGGCCGGCCCGGCCGGGCGGACGCGAGCTTTTCCTCGACGGCCCGCGCCCATCCTTCCGCCGCGTCCCGGGTTCCCGCCAGCTCGCCCAGGCGCCGGAGAAGCGGCGGGACGTCCGCGACCCGCGTCGGGTGGCTCACGTCGACCCGGTGCCGCGCCGAGAGCTCCGCGACGTCGGCGTCGCGGTTCTCCTCTGCGTTGCAGAAGACGAGATCCGGGGCCAGCGATGCGATCGCCTCGAAGTCGGGGTTCTTCGTTCCGCCGACGCGCGGGACTCCCTCGAGCGCCTCGCGTGGGTGGACGCAGTAGCGCGTCACCCCCACGAGGCTCCCGGCCAGGCCCAGCGCGACCAGGCTCTCCGTGATCGACGGACAGAGAGAGACGATCCGCATCAGGCGGCCGGCTTCTTCCTCCCGAGCAGCTCGTCGAGGACCTCCTTGGAGCCCTTCTTCACCTCCTCGTGGAGGGAGTCGCCGTGCGCGTCCATCGTCACGATCAGGGGGAAGTCCTTCACCTCGTAGATCCACATCGCCTCGGGGACGCCGAGCTCCTCGAGGTGCTTCACCCCCAGGACCCGCACGACCCTCTGCGCGAGGACCTGCGCCGCGCCGCCGATGGCGTGGAGGTAGACGGCGCCGTGCTCCTTGAGGGCGGCGAGCGTCTTCAGGCCCATGCCGCCCTTGCCCACCACGCCGCCGAATCCGTATTTCGCGATCACCGCGGCCTGGTAGGGCTCCTCGCGGATCGACGTCGTCGGACCCGCGGCCAGGACGCTCCACGACCCGTCCTTCTCCTTCCGCATGACCGGACCGCAGTGGTAGAGGATCGAGCCCCGAAGGTCGAGGTCGGGGTACTCCGGCCACGTCTTGACCCAGAGCTTGTGGAGGGCGTCCCGGCCCGTGACCATGAGTCCCGAGACCTCCACCGCGTCGCCCCTCTTCAGCGAGCGGGCGACCTCGGGTGTGAGAGGCGTCGTCAGCTTTCTCGCCTGGCTCATTGCGCGTACACCGCCTTTCCGGAGGGCGAGACCTCGACGGAGGCCCGCCGCGTCGCCCAGCACATGTAGCTGACGGAGACGAAATACGAAGCCGGAAGGCGCGCGAGGTGCGACATCTTCACGCCGAGGAGCGTCGTCTTGCCGCCGAAGCCCATCGGGCCGACTCCGAGGAGGTTCCCCTTCTCGAGGAGCTCCTCCTCCGCCGCGGCCAGCGCGGGCTCGGGGCTCCGGTCGCCGAGCTTGCGGAAGAGCTGCCGCTTCGCCTCGGCCATTCCGCTCGCGCGGTCCCCTCCCATGCAGACCCCGAGGATCCCCGGCGAGCAGCCCTTCCCCTGCGCCTGGAAGACGGCGTCCAGGACGATCCGCTTCACCCCGTCGAGGTCGCGGTCCGCGCCGAGCTCCGAGTTCGGAAGCGAGTACTGCGACCCGACGTTCTCGCAGCCCCCTCCCTTCAGGATCAGGTCGGCCCTGAGGCCGGCCCGGGAGTGCTCGTGCACGTGGACGATCGGCATCCCGCGCCCCGGGGCATTCCCCGTGTTCTTCCCGCTCAGGGTGTCGACCGAGTTGGGACGAAGATAGCCGCTGGCCGTCGCGACCTCCGTCGCCTTCGCCGCGGCCTTCTCGATCGCGCGGATCGAGACGCCCCGCGGCGCCGCGACCTCGAAGAGCGGCATCCCGGTGTCCTGGCAGACGGGGCGTGAGATCGCGGCGGCGATCCTCGAGTTCTCGAGAAGGACGCCGAGCGTCTCGCGGGCGACGGAACCCTCGGCCTCGCGATCGCGGGCCACCTCGATGGCCGCGAGGACGTCCGGGGGCATCGTGGTCGCGGCACGGCGAACGAGTTCGGTGAAGGTGGCGACGAGGGCCTTCTCGCCGAACGGATCGACCGGTGCCGGCCTCTTCGCGGCGACCGCAGCGGCCTTCCTCGCGGGCGCGAGCTTCTTCGCGACGGGAGGGGTCTTCTTCGCGACGGGGCGCGCGGCGCGGCTCTTCGCGGGGGCAGGCTTGCGGGCGGCGGCGCCCTTCTTTGCAGGCGCCGGACGGGCCGGCTTCTTCGGCTTCTTCTGGGCCATGTTCGCGTGACCTCCGTCCTTCAAGGATACCCCCGGGGACGGCGCGTCACGGCGCCGGGGCCCTCCCGGACACCCCGCCCCGGAGGGCCGGGAAGGGCCGCCCCGAACGAGCCGGCGTCCTCCGTCGAACCGACGGGAGGGCCGACCGGAACGGACGTGTCGGGGACCTCCTCTCCCTGCGGCGGTTCGCACGGGGAGATCCAGAGCGCGGATTTTGCGGCTAACATAGTGGGTTTGCCCGTTTCCGTCCGCGCCAGCGCCAGGCGGCTCACGGGAGGAGGTGTACCCGGATGTCGAATGCCCCTTCCACCACGGCGACGGCGCCGACCGGCGTCGTCGTCAACGACTTCTCCCTTCAGGTCGCCACGGCGAACGGCTCCGGCTCCCAGACGGCCAACAACGTCCTCCTCAGGTCGATCTTCCGGATGGGTATCCCCGTCTCCGGGAAGAACCTCTTCCCGTCGAACATCCAGGGGCTCCCCACCTGGTTCACGATCCGCGCGAGCCGCCACGGTTACATCGGGCGCAAGCGCGAGCTGGACGTCCTCGTCCTGATGAACCCCGAGACCGCGGCGGAGGACGCCCTCGCGGCGGCGCCCGGCACGTCGGTCGTCTACGAGAAGAAGCTCGCCGTCGAGAAGCTGCGCGACGACCTTCGGCTCTTCCCGGTCCCGTTCTCCGAGCTGGCGGGAAAGCTTCCGCTCCCTCCCGACCAGGCGAAGCTCCGCCGCCTCCTCGTGAACATGATCTACGTGGGCGTCCTCTCCGACCTGATGGGGATCGACCCGGCCGAGATCGAGGCGTCGATCCGCCGGCAGCTCGAAGGCAAGGCGAAGGCGATCGACCTGAACCTCGCGGCGATGCGCCTCGGGATCGATCACTCGGCCGCGGCGTTCCAGACCAAGCTCCCGCACCGCGTCGAGCGGATGGACGCGACGACGGGCAAGCTCATCATCGACGGGAACACCGCCTCGGCTCTCGGCTGCCTCTTCGGGGGCGCCACGGTCTGCACCTGGTATCCGATCACGCCCTCCTCCTCGCTCTGCGAGACCTTCATCGACCTCTGTGCCGAGCACCGGGTCGACCCCGGCACGGGCCGTGCCCTGGCCGCGATCGTCCAGGCCGAGGACGAGATCGCCTCCATCGGCATGGTCCTCGGCGCCGGGTGGGCGGGGGCGCGCGCCTTCACGGCCACCTCCGGCCCCGGCATCTCCCTCATGTCCGAGCTGATCGGCTACGGCTACTACACCGAGATTCCGGCGGTGATCTTCGACGTGCAGCGCGTCGGCCCGTCGACCGGGCTCCCGACCCGGACGATGCAGGGCGACGTCCTCATCTGCCACACGAACTCCCACGGCGACGGAAAGCACCCGGTCCTCTTTCCGGCCTCGCCGGAAGAGTGCTTCACGATGGCGCAGGCGGCCTTCGACCTGGCCGAGCGGCTCCAGACGCCCGTCTTCGTCCTCTCCGACCTCGACCTCGGAATGAACAACTGGATGGCCGATTCCTTCCCGTTCCCCGAGGCGCCGTTCGACCGCGGCAAGGTCCTCGACGCCGAAGGCGTCGAGCGGCTCAAGGAGACCTGGGGCCGCTACCGGGACCTCGACGGCGACGGCATCCCGTGGCGGACGCTTCCCGGCACGCCCCATCCGAAGGCGGCCTACTTCACTCGCGGTTCGGGGCACACCGAGCTGGCGGGCTACTCCGAGAAGGCCCGCGACTACGTCGAGAACGTGGAACGGCTAGCGAGGAAGCTCGAGACCGCGCGCGAAATGCTCCCGAAGCCGGCGGTCGAAGAGCGCCCTGGCGCCACGGCGGGGCTCCTGGCCTTCGGCACCTCGCACTACGGGACGACCGAGGGCCGCGACCTCCTCGAGCACGACCACGACCTCCCGCTCGACTACCTCAGGCTCCGGGCGCTGCCGATCGCCCGGGAGGCGAGGGAGTGGATCGAGCGTCACGACGTCGTCTACGTCGTCGAGCAGAACCGCGACGCCCAGCTCGCAGCGCTCCTGCGCGACGAGATGCCCGCCTGCGCCGCCCGCTTCGTCTCCGTCCTCCAGTACGACGGCCTGCCGCTCGACGCCACGACGGTCGTCGACGGCGTCCTTTCCCACCGCGGACGCACCGGAGGTGCCCGATGAGCGCCACTCTTCCCGCCGCCCCGAAGACGAACCGGATCGGCCTCCCGAAGGCCGACTACGAAGGGGCGAAGTCGACCCTCTGCCTCGGCTGCGGCCACGACGTCGTCACGAAGCAGATCGTCACCGCCTTCTGGGAGCTCGGCATCGAGCCGCGGCGGGTGGCGAAGTTCTCGGGCATCGGCTGCTCGTCCAAGACCCCCGCGTACTTCCTGAACCGCGCGTGGGGCGTCAACGCCGTCCACGGCCGGATGCCCTCCGTCGCCACGGGAGCGCTCCTCGCGAACCCCGAGCTGATCGGCATCGGCGTCTCGGGCGACGGCGACACCGCCTCGATCGGCATCGGGCAGTTCGTCCACCTCGTGCGGCGGAACATGCCGCTCGTCTACGTCGTCGAGAACAACGGCGTCTACGGCCTCACCAAGGGGCAGTTCTCCGCGACCGCCGACGTCGGCTCCACGTTGAAGGGGGGCGGGGCGAACGACCTCGTCCCGATCGACCTCTGCGGCCTCGCCATCGAGCTCGGCTGCGGCTTCGTCGCCCGCTCCTTCTCCGGCGACATGAAGCAGCTCCAGTCGATCCTGCAGGCCGCGATCGCGCACCGGGGCACCGCGGTCATCGACGTCATCTCTCCCTGCGTGACGTTCAACGACCACGAGGGCTCGACGAAGAGCTACAAGTACGCCAAGGACCACGAGGAGCCGCTCCACGAGATCGGATTCGTCCCGTACTTCGACGACACGGTCGCCGAGATACCCCCTGGCGAGGTGATGGACGTCCCCTTCCCCGACGGAAGCGTGGTCCGGTTCCACTCGGTCGGACGCGACTACGACCCGACCGACAAGGACCAGGTCCTCGCGACCCTCCACCGGAGCCGGACGGCGAAGGAGTTCCTCACCGGGATCCTCTACCTCGAGCCGGAGAAGCCGAGCTTTGCGAGCCTGCTCAACACCGTCGAGGAGCCGCTGACGACCCTCGGCGAGGACCGTCTCCGCCCTTCCCCCGGGATGCTCGCGGCGATTCTGGAGCGGTACCGGTGACCCGGGGGGCGCCGCGGGCCGATAATGAAGGCATGAATCGACGACTCACGAGACTCCTCTCCGGAATCGCTCCGCTCGTTCTCGCGCTCATCGCCACGGGATGCGCCACTTCCGCGACGGTCGTCCCGGGCCGCACGATTGCCCTCGCTTCCGTCGAGTACCCGGAGGGCTTCAGGGCCGTCGGCCTGCAACCGGGCGAAGAGCCGTCGACGGCCCGGTTCGCCCAGGCCTTCCTGAGGGAGCTCGGGAAGGAGCAGCGGTACGTGGTCGTAGATGCCCGCAACCGGGGTGCGAGGTTCGCCGACCTCGGGAAGAGCTCGGCGAGGACCGAGGCCCTCCGCCGCGACGTTCCGGCCGACGCCTACCTCGCCGTCCGCGTCTACGGCTGCGAGGCGCGACCGATGACGGAGAAAGAGTTCCGCGGGCAGAACCAGGTCACGGTCTACTTCTTCCGGGGCGAGTGCGCTCCGGAGGTGACCGCCTTCGACGCGACCGGAAAGGTCCTCGCGACGGTGCAGCAGACCGGACGCACGGACAGCCCCCGCCAGGAGCGCCCCGACTCGGTCGCGGTCCAGTCCCAGACCCTCGGGGCCGCGATCGACGACGCGGCCCGGCGACTCGCGCGGGAGATCCGGCCGGCAGGCGCCGAGAAGAAGTAGGAAGGCGCCCGCCGGGGAAGGGGACGGGTGGCCTCCCCGCCCCCTCCGCCTCAGGCGCTCGCCGGGACCTCCGCTTCGACGCCCAGGGCGTCGGCGACGAGACCTTCCTGCTCCATCGCGAAGATGTGGTGCGAGCCGGGTGCCGGGCTCGCCGAGAAGCGCCGGCCGGCGTAGTTCAGAGGCCGGCCCGGGCCCGCGCCCGGGACGGCGCCCTCGAGGAACTGCTCGCGGACGAAACGCCAGGCGCCCATGTTCTTCGGCTCTTCCTGCGCGAAAACCAGGGTCGCGTCCTGCGGGTAGCGCGCGAGGACCCTTCCCAGCGCCTCGCCCGGGAACGGGTAGAGCTCCTCGAGGCGGACGATCGCGACGTCCGGGCGCGCCGCCTTCTCGCGCGCCGCGAGAAGCTCGTAGACGAGCTTTCCGCTCGCGAGGACGATTCGCCGCACTCCGTCCGCGCCACCGGCGGCGAAGGCCGCGTCGTCGAGAACGGGCTGAAACGACCCGCCCGCGATCTCGTCGAACGTCGAGACCGCCTTCGGGTGGCGCAGGAGGCTCTTCGGCGACATGACGATCAGCGGTCGCCTCACGTCGTCGCGCATCTGGCGCATCAGGAGGTGGTAGTACTGCGCGGGCGTCGTCACGTTCGCGACGCTCATGTTGTTCTCGGCGCAGAGCGTCAGGAACCTCTCGAGACGGGCCGAGGAGTGCTCGGGCCCCTGCCCTTCCTGCCCGTGCGGGAGCAGGAGGACCAGGTCGCACGTCTGGCTCCACTTCTGCTCGGAGCCGGCGATGAACTGGTCGATGATCACCTGTGCCCCGTTCGCGAAGTCGCCGAACTGGGCCTCCCAGAGGACGAGCGTCGACGGGTCGGCGACCGCGTAGCCGAACTCGAACCCCATGACTCCGGCCTCCGACAGGAACGAGTCGATGACCTCGAACCGGGCCTGAGGCTCGGCGATCGCGTTCAGCGGGACGAACTCGGCGCCCGTCTTCGGGTCGGCGAGAACGGAGTGGCGATGGCTGAACGTGCCGCGCCCCGAGTCCTGCCCGGAGAGGCGCACGGGCGTCCCCTCGAGGAGGAGCATCCCGAAGGCGAGCATCTCGCCTCCGGCCCAGTCGATCTCGGGGCGGCCGCTGGCATAGTCCGCACGCTTCTTCAGCAGCGGCCGCAGCTTGGGGTGGACGTCGAAGCCGGCAGGGAGGGTCGAGACGGCCTTCACGACGCGCGCGAGCTTCTCGCGGACGTCTCCCCCGGGCTCGTAACGCGGAGCCGCCGGCGCGACGAGCGAGTCGGAGAAGGCGCCGCGGGTCCGGCTCCCGGCCGGTGCGTCGTACGCCCTCTCGAGCCTCTGCTTCGCCTCGACCCAGAGCTGCTCGACCTCGCCGGCCGTCAGGACGCCGTCGCGGACGAGGGCGTCGCCGTAGAGGCGCGCGACGGACGAGTGGTTGCGGATCTTCTGGTAGAGGAGCGGCTGCGTGTAGCTCGGCTCGTCCCCCTCGTTGTGGCCGTAGCGCCGGTAGCAGACCATGTCGATCACGGCGTCGTGGCGGAAGGTCTTCCGGTACTCCATCGCGAGGTCGACCACGTGGAGGACCGCCTCCGGATCGTCGCCGTTCACGTGGAAGATCGGGGCCTGGACCATCTTGGCCACGTCGGTGCAGTACGGCGAGGAGCGGGCGTCCTTCGGGTTCGTCGTGAACCCGATCTGGTTGTTCACGATGACGTGGATCGTCCCGCCCGTCCGGTATCCGTCGAGCTGGCACATGTTCAAGGTCTCGGCGACGAGCCCCTGGCCCGCGAACGCGGCGTCCCCGTGGAGAAGGATCGGGAGGATCCGCTCGCGCGCCGCGTCTCCCGCCCGCTCCTGCTTGGCACGGACCATCCCCTCCACGACCGGATCGACGGCCTCGAGGTGGCTCGGGTTCGGTGCGAGGCCGACCCTCACCCGCGTGCCGTCCGGCGCCTCGTGCGTCCCGACGGCGCCGAGGTGGTACTTGACGTCCCCTGAGCCCTGGATCGACTGCGGGTCGAGGACGTCCTCGAACTCCGCGAAGATCTGCGACACCGGCTTCCCGACGACGCTCGTCAGGAGCGTGAGGCGGCCGCGGTGGGACATCCCGATGACGGCTTCCTCGATCCCGAACCCGGCGGCCCGGTCGAGAAGCCGCGTCATCAGCGGAATGGCCGCCTCGCCTCCCTCGAGGGAGAAGCGCTTGTGGCCGACGTACTTGGCGTGGAGGAACTTCTCGAAGCTCTCCGCTTCGACGAGCTTGGCGAGCGCCCTCGTCTTGTCTTCGACCGAGAGCGTCGCGAGGTTCCGGCAGGACTCCATGCGGTCCATGAGCCACTTCTTCTGCTCGGGGTCCTGGATGTTCATGAACTCGGCGCCGATCTTGCCGCAGTAGGTCTGGCGAAGGACCTCCAGGATCTCCCTCAGCGTCGCGTGGTCGCGGCCGGCGAGGCCGTTCGTGACGAACTTCCGGTCGAGGTCCCAGAGCGTGTAGCCGAACGTCGCCGGGTCGAGCTCGCCGTGGTACGGGGGGGTGTCGACGCCGAGCGGGTCGAGGTCGGACAGCAGGTGCCCCCGGACGCGGTAGAAGTTGATGAGCGGCAGGATCCGCGCCTGCTTCTCCACGGTCTCGAGGCGCGAGGAGCCCCCGAGGAGCGGGGGGTTGCGGTCCGGCTCCCAGGCGACGGGCCGGTGCGGCACCTTCAGGTCCTTGAAGATCCTCTCGTAGAAGCCACCGACGCCGAGAAGGAGCTCCTGCAGCGTCGCCAGGAACGCCCCCGACTCGGCCCCCTGGACGATCCGGTGGTCGTACGTCGAGGTGACCGCCATGGTCCGGGAGATCCCGAGGCTCGCGACGATCTCCTCGGGCATCGCCTGGTACTCGGGCGGGTAGCCCATCGCCCCGGTGGCGACGATGCACCCCTGGCCAGGCATGAGGCGCGGGGCCGAGGAGGTCGTCCCGAGCGTGCCGGGATTCGTCAGCGAGATCGAGGTCCCGAGGAAGGCCTCGGGCTCGATCGTCCCCCGCCGCGCCTTGCCGACGAGGTTGTCGAACGTGGCGACGAACTCGGCGAAGTCGAGCTCCTCGGCGAGCTTGATGTTCGGGACGAGGAGGGTCCGGGATCCGTCCTTCTTCGTCACGTCGACCGCGACGCCGAGGTTGACGTGCGGCTTCCGGACGCGCTGCGGGCGCCCCTCCGCCTCCGCGTAGGCGTCGTTCAGACCGGGGTGCTTCTCGAGGGCCCTGACGATCGCCCAGGCGACGAGGTGGGTGAAGGAGATCTTCGACTGGCGCACCGCCTCGCGGTGGTGGTTCAGGATCCGCCGGTTCTCCTCCATCGCCTTGACCGGGATGACCCGCTGGGAGGTCGCGGTCGGGACGGTGAGAGAGGCGTCCATGTTGCGTGCAATCGTCGCGGAGCCGCCGACGAGGGGCAGGAGCTTCTCTCCCGGCCGCAGCGTCGGGGCCGCAGCCCGGGCAGGGGGGGCCTGAACTCCGCCGGGAACTGCAGCGCCGGAAGCGGGAGGTGCCGGGGGCTGGAGGTCGGGCGTCCCTGCCGGGAGGGCCGACGAGTCGGTCCGCACCCCGCCACCCGCGCGGATGCGCTTCTCGAACTGTTCGAACGTCCTCCGCCAGTCTTCACCCACGCTCCCCGGGTTCAGCCGGTACTGTGCGTAGAGCTCGAGTGCGAATCCGGCGTTGTCACCGAAGGATTCGGAGAGGGCGTCGAGGACGGCGTCGTGCATTCGGATCTCCCTTTACCCCGGCCGCTTCCACCCGATCCGGGCCCCGCGTCGGTACCCGCGCGCTGCGGGCCGGCCGGCGAGCCGATGATTTTAGCCCGCCCGTGCGGTCCGGTCGGCTGGAGGCCGCCGTCCTCGTCGCGGCGACGGCCGCCCAGGTCATAATCCGCCCCGCACACGTCCGGAACGAAACCCTCGGCCCTCCCGTTCGACACGGGCTTGCGGAGTCGTTTCGGCCGTGCCACGGAGGTGGACCCATGGCCGGAAACAAGACTGCGGGGCCCAGGGGTGGGCGAGCGTAACCCGAGGGGACCGGTCGGGCTTGAAGCTGGTTCCAACGCGGCGCAGGCGCTCCCTCCGGCGGTGGCCGAGTACAAGGACACGACAGACAAGAAGGCCTACTCCTGGCTGGGAGGGAAGGCGCAGCTCCTGCTCTGCCGGGTGGCTGCGCCAAAGCCCGACTTCTCGTGGACCCTCCGGAAGATCCGGGAAGAGACGAAGGACGCCAATCAGCTCGGCTTCACCGACTCCACTTTCGAGTCGGCGCTCGTCTCGAACCCGAAGGCGGAGGCGGCCGGCTACTTCTCGGGCCGGGCAGCCCTGAAGACGACCGTGATCCGGATCCCGAAGGAGCTCGACGTCACGGATGCCCAGATCAAGGCGGCCGAAGCGAAGAAGGACAAGCCCGAAGCGGCGAAGCGGCTCAAGGCGCTCAGGGCCTGTCGGGACCACCTCGTCGCGCACGAGCTGGCGCACATCGACAAGGCCTGGGACTCTCTCAGCGAGATGTCGCTCGGTTGGGAGAAGAAGCTCGGGACCCTCGCCGAGGGAACGGCGGTCACGACGAAACACATCGAGGCCGCGCTCGACGAGGGCGACGCGAACGCGCCGACGAAGATCGTGGCGGCGGCCACCAAGTGGGACTCCGACGACCTCGGCGCTTCGCGGCCGCTTCAGGGCCGAGCACATTTTCATCAACTCGGGCGAGGCCGCGACGTTCGACTACATCGAGCCGAAGGCAGGCGGCTGACACAGCCTCGACCCTCTGGGGGACAATCCCCCACGATGAGCATCTGGGATGCCGGCGTCGACCTGGGCGCCACGCTCGTGAAGGCCGTGGCGGTCCCCGTCGACCGGCCGCTCCCCTCGTTCGAGACGTTCGTGGCTCCGGCGGGAGACGAACGCCTTCTCGACGCCTTCCTTCTTCGTCACTCGCTGCGTCTCGTCGCCGCCACGGGCGGGGGCGCCGCCAGCCTGGCGGACCGGCTCGCCCCCGCCCGCCCCGTCCTCGTCGTCGACGAGTTCGCGTCGTGGGGCGCCGGCGAACCGATACTGACGGGACGCGCCGGACTCGCCCCGGCCTACCCTCACCTCCTCGTCAGCCTCGGAACGGGGACGTCGATCCTCCGGATGGAAGAAGACGGCACCGTGGCCCGCGTCGGAGGGACTGCGCTCGGCGGCGGGACGCTCCGGGGCCTGGGACGCCTTCTCCTCGGAAACCGACGACCACGACCGCCTCGTCGCCCTCGCCGCGACCGGCGACCGGCGGCACGTCGACCTCCTCGTGGGCGACCTTTACAGGCCCGGAGGCATCGCCCTGGTGCCCGATCTGACCGCGGCGAATTTCGGGAAGGCCTTCGAGCCACGGGCCGACGACGTCGCGCACGCCCTCCTCGGCCTCGTGGGCGAGAACGTCGCCCTCCTCGCCGGGCAGATCGCCGTCGCCCTCGCCTCGTCCGGTGACGGAAGCTCGGCCCGCCGGCGGCCCGAAGTCCTCTACGCGGGCTCCACTCTCCGGAACAACCCCCTCCTCGTCGAGATTCTCGGCGGCGTGACGGCCCTGGTCGGGGCGCAGGCCTCCTTCCTTCCGCTCGGCGAGTTCACGGGCGCGATCGGAGCCCTGGCGCGCGTCCGGCCCGGGGGCTGACGCTTCGGAGCCGCGGTGCGAGACTCCGCGGATGGACGCACCGACGGCAGCCCTCTCCCCGCTCCTCGACCTCGAGGGCCGTGTCGCCCTCGTCACCGGCGCCTCTCGCGGCATCGGCGCCGCCACCGCGAGGCTCCTCGGGCGGTGCAACGCCCGCGTGGCGATTCACTACGGCAAGAGCCGCGCGGAGGCCGAGGAGGTTGCGAGCGACATCGCGCAGGCCGGGGGGCCTCCGGCGGCCGTCTTCCAGGCCGGTCTCGGCAGCGACGACGAGCGCCGGCGCCTCCATCGGGAAGTCGTCGATTCCCTCGGAAACCCCCTGCTCCTCGTCCACAACGCCGGAATCTACGTGAGGAACCCCTTCGAGGAGACCGACGACGACGCCTTCCTGTCCCGGTGGAGGACGACCCAGTCCGTGAACCTCGAGTCGGCGGCACACCTGACTCTCCTCGCGCTACCGGCGATGCGCACCGCCCGGTTCGGGCGAATCGTCATGGTCGCTTCGCGAGCCGCCTTCCGCGCCGAGACCGACGCGGCGAGCTACGCCGTGTCGAAGGCGGGAATGGTCAGCCTCGCGCGCTGCCTGGCCCGCAATGAGGGACCGCGCGGCATCACCGCGAACTCGATCTGCCCGGGCTGGGTCGACACCGCCATGGCCCGCCCCGACGTCGCCGCGCGCAAGGCCGAGATCGAGGCGGAGATTCCGCTCGGCAGGATCGCTACGCCCGAGGACTGCGCGAGGGCGATCCTCTTCTTTCTTTCCCCGCTCGCCTCCTACTCCAACGGCACGGCCCTGGGCCTCAATGGCGGCTCGTTCCTCCACTGACGGCCGGCCTTCCGGGCCGGTTCGCGCGACGGGCTCCGACCGTCGACGCCGGGAAGAAGTGCGGTTTCCCCGTGAAAGGAGGAGAATTCCGGCGTGACTCGGAGGCATCGGCCCCTGGCAGTGTTTTTTGCCTCGCCGGCGCCGCTGCCGCCATCGCCCAGCCTCGGATCGAGCTGCCGTCCGGAACCCCGCAGCACTTCCGGCTCTTTGCCGCGCCTCCGGCTCTCGATGCTCAGGCGCCTCTCGCAGGGTTCGACCCGACGAAGGGAGAGAGCCTCGTCCGGCTTCCCGGCGATTCCGACTCGGTCTTCACCCTCGGCGGCCCTGGTCCCTCGGGCGAACCGCGTGTCCGCCTGGCCGTCGAGGTGAACGAGGCCATCCTGAGGGTCCTCGCTCCAGACCCGAAGGTCGAGTCGAACGACACCCGGCCGCGCTCGGGCGGCGACTGGAAGCCGATCGACTCGTCCGGCCGTCCCTACCAGCTGCGTCTCGGCGCCCGCATCATCTGGTAGGAGGCAGAGACGGAGACGCCCCGGGGTTTCCGGGGCGTCGGTGTCGTCCTGGCAGGGTTGCCGCGCCTAGACGGCAGGCTTCGCCGGCGCCGGAGCCGGGGGCTTCGGCGGCGGCGGCGGGACCCGGTTGATCGCGGCGTTGCGCGCCAGGGTCATCGGGAGGAGCGAGAGGCCCGAGGGCTCGAACTGCCCGGCCTTCTTCGCAGGGCTCGCACCGTAGTAGGGCCGATAGCCGTAGCCCGGGCCACCCACGCCGGTATCCGACGGCTTCTCCGTCAGCTCGGGAATCCCGTAGATGGCGTCCTTCCGCGAGAAGTACGACATCTCGTAGTCCTTCGTCATCCAGATGGCGTCCTTCGGGCAGGCGTCGACGCAGAAGCCGCACATGACGCAGCGGAGGAGGTCGATCTCGAAGACGGTCGGGTACTTCTCGTACGCGAGGTTCGGGTGCTCGCCCGCGACGATGTTGATGCAGTCGGCCGGGCACGCCGTCGCGCACATGTAGCAGGCGACGCACTTCAGCGAGCCGTCCTCGCGGGACTTCAGGATGTGCCGGCCCCGGTAGCGGTCGGAATACTCGCGCCGCTGCTCGGGGTACTCGATCGTCGGTCTCACGCTCGGCGTGAAGACGTTCGCGAGGAACTTCCGGAGCGTCAGGGCCATTCCCTGCAGCAGGGGAAGGTAGAGCCGGACGGCGAGCGTCGGCTCCTGGGGATGAATGATGACGACCTTTCCGGGCATGTCGTCTCCCTCTCCTACCGGTCCAGCTCGCCGGCGATGATGTTGAGCGTCCCGAGCGTGGCCACCGCGTCGGAGACCATGCCGCCGATGATGATCTTCTCGAAAGCCGCGAAGAGCGGGAAGCAGGGGGGGCGCACCTTGACGCGGTAGGGGTTCCCGCTTCCGTCGGAGACGATCGAGTAGCCGAGCTCGCCGTTCGCCCCCTCGGTGTACGAGTAGATCTCCCCCGCCGGGACCTGGATTCCCTCGAAGACGTTCTTGAAGTGGAAGATGAGCCCTTCCATCTCGTTGTAGACCATCTCCTTCGGCGGCAGGACGACGCGGTAGTCGTTGGAGACGACCGGTCCGCCCGGAAGCCGTGCGATCACCTGCTCGATGATCCGGAGCGACTGCCGCATCTCCTCCATCCGGACGAGGTAGCGCGAGTAGTTGTCGCCGGCCGTCGTCACGGGGACGTCGAAGTCGACCTCGTCGTAGCCGTCGTACGGCTTGTCCTTGCGGACGTCGTAGCCGACGCCCGACGCGCGGAGGCAGGGCCCCGTGAAGCCCCAGGCGATCGCCTGCTCCTTCGTCACGACGCCGGTTCCGCTCATCCGCTTCTGGACGATCCGGTTCTTCGTCAGGAGGGTGTTCACCTCGCCGATGTGCGTCGTCACGCTCTTGCTGAGCGTCCGGCACCATTCGACGAAGTTGTCGGGCACGTCGAGGGAGAGCCCGCCGATGCGCGCGTAGCTCGACGTGAGCCGCGCCCCGCAGCATGCCTCGAGAAGGGAGTAGATCTCTTCCCTGGCCTGGTAGGAGTACCAGAACGTCGTCAGGCCGCCGAGGTCGACCAGGTTCGCCCCGATGCAGACCATGTGGTCCATGATCCTGGAGAACTCCGACAGGACGACGCGGACCGCCTTCGCCCGGGCCGGGATCTCGATCCCGAGCATCTGCTCGACGGCGCGGGCGTACCCGTTGCCGTTGATCATCGGGGAGCAGTAGTTCAGGCGGTCCGTGTAGGGGATCACCTGCGTGTACGTGTGCGTCTCCGACATCTTCTCGAAACAGCGGTGGAGGTATCCGCACTCGCTCTCGGCCGCCACGATCCGCTCGCCGTCGACGCGCAGGACGATCCGGAGGGTGCCGTGCGTCGAGGGGTGCGACGGCCCGAAGTTGAGCGTCATCGTCTCGAAGACGTCCTCCGGGAGATCGGTCTTCGCGGCGAGAGCGGTCTGGAGGACGTCCTCGTCGGTGCAGAGCCACCGCTGCCCCGCCTCGTAGTCCTTGCGCAGGGCGTGCCCGACGAAGCCGTTGTGCGTCAGGAGACGGGTGAGGTTCGGGTGCCCGTCGAACCGGATCCCCATGAGGTCCCAGGCCTCGCGCTCGAACCAGTTCGACGCGGGCCAGATTTCCGTCAGGGTCGGGAGGCGCGGGTCGGACGCCGGGAGCGCGACGCGCAGGCGCAGGTGCTCGTTGCGTTTCGTCGAATAGAGGAGGGCGTTCAGCTGGAACCGCTCGTCCCCGCGGAAGGAGGCCGGGCCGTCGAGCTTCAGCCTGTCGACCGCGACGAGGTCGAGGAGGAGGTCGTACGCCGCCGCCGGGTCGTCGCGCAGGAATCCCGCCGCCTCGATGCAGGTCTCGGGCGTCGCGACGACGGTAGGCACGTCCGTTGCGGGGCGCCTCTCCACGTGAACCGAGCCGTCGGGAAACTTCCGTTCGAGGACCGGGGCGAAGGAGACGCCGCTGGCCGGGGAGAGGGTCGCGCTCACGCCTTGCCTCCCTTCGCCGCCTCGGCTTCGGCCGAATCGGCCATCTCGGGGAGCTCGTGCCCGTGGGCGCGGCCTGGCGCCATGACGGACTTCGAGTACGCGGGAATCGACTCGACCTGCGGGTCGGTCCCGACACGGATCGGTACGTAGGTCTTCGCCTCGCGGTGCCGCGCCAGCTCGCCCGACTGGATCCGTTTCTGCAGCTCGATGAGCCCGTGAATCAGGTTCTCCGGCGTCGGCGGGCACCCCGCGACGTAGACGTCGACCGGGACGATCTCGTCGACGCCCTGGACCACGTGGTAGGCGCGGTAGAAGCCGCCCGTGCAGGCGCAGACGCCCATCGAGATGACCCACTTCGGCTCGGGCATCTGGTCGTAGATCTTCCTGAGGATCGGCGCCTGCTTGTCGGTGACGGTGCCGGCGATGATCATCAGGTCGGCCTGGCGCGGCGAGAACCTCACGACCTCGGCCCCGAATCGAGCGAGGTCGTAGTGGGACGAGACCGACGACATGAACTCGATGGCGCAGCAGGCCGTACCGAACGGCATCGGCCAGAGGGAGTTCTTCTGGGCCCACTGGACGAGCGCGTCGAGCTTCGTCGTGAGGAAGTCCGTCCCCACGGTCGACGGCACTCCGGGCGCAATCGGCGGCGCGATCCGCGCCACCGGAAGAGATACGTTCTTGTCGCTCATCAAGACCCCCCGGTGCTTGTGAAACCGTTCACGAGGTCGATTGTAAAGGCGCCTCAGCGCTTTCCGTCGAGCATCTCGAGGATGACGGGGACGCACCGCTCCCCGTGGCAGGAGCCGGACGTGCAACCGGTCTCCCGCGCCACGTCCTCCACGCTCCGCGCACCCCTGGCGATGGCCTCGGCCACGCGGGGGTGCTTGATCGCGTTGCAGATGCAGACGGGCTTGTACTTCAGCAGGATCCGTGCGTGCTTCTCGGAGACGGGGGCGTCGTCCACGGGCGTCAGAAGTCGACCGTGTAGCGGATGGAGGCGCGGTCCTTCACCCGGTCCAGATAGATCACGCCGTCGAGGTGATCGCTCTCGTGGAGGACCACCCGGGCGTGGAAATCCTCCGCGACGAAATCGAGCAGCTTTCCCGTCTCCGAGAGGGCACGGACCCGGACCTTCTTCGCCCTGGGGACCCGGGCGGCAAGAAACGGCACGGAGAGGCACCCCTCCCAGTCCTCGACCTCCTTCGGGTCGAGCACCTCGAAGGAGGGATTGACGAGAATCGTCTGGGGAACCTCGATCCCCCGAGCCACGCTTTCCGGTCGGCTCGACCATGTAGAGAAGGGCCCGGACCGGCGCCGCGACCTGCGGTGCGGCCAGCCCCGTCCCGGCGTACTCGACCATCGTCTCGCGCAGGTCCTCGAAAAGTCCCCGGAAGCGACCCCTCTTCAGGTCCTTCGGCTCGATCTCCGTGGCCGGGCGGCGGAGGACGTCCGCGCCGAGCTTCATGACCTTGAGAATCGCCAAGTCGCCCTCCCGAAGCGGAATTCTAGGGCCCCCAACCCCGGACACGAACACACGACGGCCCGGGGTGGCCGTTCGCGAGGGGAAAGAGATGGTGCCCAGGGGCGGAGTTGAACCGTCGACACCGCACTTTTCAGGCGCGTGCTCTACCAGCTGAGCTACCTGGGCACCCGGCGCGCCGCGGCATGTTCCTTGCGGACGGACCCCCGACGCGACGCCCGGCGTTATACCGGCGGCCGCTAGAATAGTCAACGCGGACGGTTGCGCCGCGCTCCCCGAAAGAGACGAAATGAAGCGAAAGCTGTGGCTCCTCCTCGCCCCCCTCCTCCTCGCCTCGCCGTCCCTTCTCGGCCAGGAGGATGTGACACACCCGACGGCCTACAGGCCGCAGGATCCCGAGCCCATCTGGGCCACGTCCTTCGCCGAGGCCGTCGACCGCGCCCGATCGATGCCGGACGGGCGCGTTTTCGTCGAGCTGCTCGACGACCCGTGCCCCCAGTGCGAACGGATGGCCAGCCTCGTGTACCCCTCGGCCGACTTTCGAGCCTTCATCAAGGACAAGGTCCCCGTCAGCCTCCTTCGCGGTTCACCCGACGGCGCCCGGCTCTCCGAGCGCTTCGGAGTCCGCCTCAGCCCGGCGTGGCTCGTCCTGACGCCGGACCTCCTCCTCGCCGGCAAGCAGGAGGGGGCTTCGAACCAGTCGACCTGGTTCGACCGGTTCATCGCAGCCGAGCGCGACTGGGCCCTCTTCCGGCAGAAGCTCGCCAGGGAGAAGGCCTCTCCGGGCGATCTCGCCGCGTCGCTCGCCGTCGGTGAAGAGGCCTTTCGCCGCTTCGGCGACGCGATGGCCGAAGAGCGCTTCCGTCGTGTCGCCGATGCCCCGAATGCTCCGAACGACCTCCGGGAAAGAGCCCTCTCCTACCTCGCATCGATCGCCCTCGAAGCTCGGCGAATCGACGAAGCCGAGACCGACCTGAAGAAGATCCTCGCCACCACGAAGGACCCGGTCCTGAGGGAGAAGGCCGAGCTCCGCCTCGCGGACGTCGACCTCGGCCGGGGCGATCGATTGAAGGCGGCGGAGCGCCTCAAAGCCTTCCTCGTCGAGCACCCGGAATCTCCTCTCCGGCCTCAGGCCGAGGAGCTCCTCAAAGCCCTCGGCGCCGCGAAGTGATGAGAGAACCAGAGATGACGCCTCGAATCCTGCAGCGGCTGGCCGCAACCGTTGCTCTCCTCGCGCTTTCCGCCGCGCCCCTTTCGGCCCAGGGCCTCGACGCCCCCTCCGTCGTTTCGGTCCGTCTCGCGTCGGGTTCCGAGAAGCTCGTCGCGGGTCAGCCCTTCCGGCTCGCCATCGTCGCCACGATCGCGCCGGGATGGCACGTCAACTCCGACAAGCCCCTCGAGGACTACCTCATCCCGACCGAAGCGGCCGTCGCACCGGTCGAAGGGCTGTCGTTCGCGGCCCCCGCCTACCCCGCCCACAGGGAGAAGAAGCTCCCCTTCTCCGAGAAGCCTCTCGCCCTCTTCGACGGCGAGACCGTCATCGTCGTCGAAGGGACGGCTTCTGCCGATGCCGTCACCGGCCCGAGGACCCTCCTCGCCACCCTCGATTTCCAGCCCTGTAACGACGCCCAGTGCCTCGCCCCGGCCCGGGTCGAGGCGAGGCTCGAGATCGAGGTCGCGCCGGCCGGGACGGCCGTCGCCGCGGCAAATGCCGCGCTCTTCCCGCTGGCCGGTGCCCGCGCCGCCGACGGCGCCGCACCGGGAGCCGGGGGAACCGCGCCCTCCCCGCCGGCCGACTCGGGCCCCTTCGCCGGCCGCTCCCTCCCCGCCATCCTCGGCCTCGTCTTCCTCGCGGGCCTCGCACTCAATCTCACGCCCTGCGTCTACCCGCTCATCCCGATCACCGTCGGCTTCTTCTCGCGCCAGAGCGAGGGGAAGACGAGCCGCACCTTCGGCCTCGCCCTCGCGTACGTCCTCGGGATGAGCGTCACCTACTCGGCGCTCGGGGTCTTCGCGGCGCTCTCGGGCTCCCTCTTCGGCTCCTGGCTGCAGAAGCCCGCCGTCCTCGTCGTCATCGCCCTCATCGTCCTCGCGCTCGCCCTCTCGATGTTCGGGCTCTACGAGATCCAGGCTCCCCACTTCATCACCGACCGGACCGGGAGCAAGGCCGGCGTCGCCGGTGCGCTCACGATGGGCCTCTTCGTCGGCTTCGTCGCGGCACCCTGCATCGGGCCGTTCGTCCTGTCACTCCTGACCTACGTCGCCCAGCAGGGCTCGGCCGCGCTCGGCTTCGGCCTCTTCTTCACCCTCGCGATGGGCCTCGGCCTTCCCTACCTCGTCCTCGGCACCGTTTCCGGCAGCCTCAAGGCGCTGCCGCGGTCGGGCGAGTGGATGATCGCCGTCCGCAAGGTCTTCGGATTCCTCCTCGTCGCACTCGCGGCCTGGTTCCTCCGCCCGCTCCTCCCCGAGCGCGTCTTCGACTTCGCCGTCGCGATCCCGCTGATCGCCGGCGGCGCCTGGTTCCTCTTCTTCGAGAAGTCCGGCTCCTCGCTCGGCTGGTTCCGCTGGACGAAGCGCGTCGTCGGCATCGCGCTCCTGGCCGCGGCCGTTCCGTTCGTCCTCCCCGCGAAGAAGGGCGAGTCCCTCGCCTTCCAGCCCTACTCCGACGCCGCCCTCGCCGCGGCGGCCGCGGCGGGCAAGCCGGTCGTCATCGACTTCTTCGCGGACTGGTGCCTCCCGTGCAAGGAGCTCGAGAAGTTCACCTTCACCGACGCCGGCGTCCGGAAGGCGCTCGAAGGCTGGGTCCTGCTGAAAGCGGACTTGACGAAGAGCGCTTCTCCCGAGGTCGCCGCGCTCCGGACGAAGTGGAACATCCAGGGCGTGCCGACGATCGTCTTCCTCGGGCCGGACGGGAAGGAATCGAAGCCCCGCGTCGTCCAGTTCGAGAAGCCGGCCGCCTTCCTGTCGCGATTCCCGAAGTGAGCTTCCTCCGGGGAGTGCCGCCCGGCGCTCCCCGGACGTGCGTTCAGGCCCTCGTCGTGCGTCCCAGCTTGATGGCCAGCGCCGCCTTCGCGGCCCGCCGCTGCGCTTCCTTCTTCGTCGCGCCCGAGCCCGTCGCCGAGATCTCCTCGTCGTAGATCACCTCGAACACGAACTCCTTCAGGTGGTCCGGTCCGCTTTCCGACAGGAGCCGGTAGGACGGAAGCGGCTTTCCCTCCCCTTGCGCGAGCTCCTGCAGCGCCGTCTTGTAGTCGTGAAACGAGAGCTCTCCCGGGTCGAGCTCCGCGACGGCATCGGCGAAGAGCCTCCGTGCGACCTCCCGCGCGGTGTCGAGACCGGCATCGAGCGTGATCGCCGCGAAGACCGCCTCGAACGCGTCGGCCAGGAGCGACTCCCTCACGCGCCCCCCCGACCGGCTCTCCCCGGCCGCCAGCAGCAGCGCCTCGCCGACGCCCAGGTCCCTGGCGAGCCTCGCAAAGCTCGGTTCCGAGACGAGGTGGGAGCGCGCCTTCGAGAGCTGCCCCTCCCGGAAGTCCGGAAACGCCTCGAAGAGCATCTCGGCCACGAGGAACCCGAGGATGCTGTCGCCGAGGAACTCGAGCGTCTCGTTGTCCTTGACCGCCTCCGACCGCGGCGCTTCGTTCGCATACGAGGAGTGGGTGAGGGCCCGTTCGAGGAGCGCCCGGTCCTGGAACCGATAGCCGAGGGCTTCCTCGAAATACGTCAGCTGCTCGTCGCGTGTCATCGGCGGTCTTCCCCCCCCCCCCCCCCCCCCCCCCCCCCCCCCCCCCCCCCCCCCCCCCCCCCCCCCCCCCCCCCCCCCCCCCCCCCCCCCCCCCCCCCCCCCCCCCCCCCCCCCCCCCCCCCCCCCCCCCCCCCCCCCCCCCCCCCCCCCCCCCCCCCCCCCCCCCCCCCCCCCCCCCCCCCCCCCCCCCCCCCCCCCCCCCCCCCCCCCCCCCCCCCCCCCCCCCCCCCCCCCCCCCCCCCCCCCCCCCCCCCCCCCCCCCCCCCCCCCCCCCCCCCCCCCCCCCCCCCCCCCCCCCCCCCCCCCCCCCCCCCCCCCCCCCCCCCCCCCCCCCCCCCCCCCCCCCCCCCCCCCCCCCCCCCCCCCCCCGCCCCCCCCCCCCCCCCCCGCCGCCCCCCCCCCCCCCCCCCCCCGACGTGGTCCCGGAATTCGGTTCGGACGAGACTCATGTGCCGCTTCGCCTCCGTTCTCGCGAGTCATTGCCGGAGGAGGGACTCGAACCCTCACGGCCCTTACGGGCCTGGGGCTTTTAAGGCCCCTGCGTCTGCCGTTCCGCCACTCCGGCCCGGATCGCGAGCCGTATACCCCCCCCCCCCCCCCCGGGGGCCCCCCCCCCCCCCCCCCCCCCCCCCGGCCGGGCCCGGGGGCCCCCGCCGCCCCCCCCCCCCCCCCCGCCCCCGCCGCCCCGCCCCCCGGTGTTCCGGAGGTCAGGCCGGAACGGCCTTTCCGACCGGCGTGAGCCAGCCGAACCGGTCGTCCACCTTCCCTTCCACGATGTCGAAGAAGGCCTGCTGGACCCTTGCCGTGAGCGGACCACGGCGGCCGGCCCCGACGACGATCCGGTCGACGGAGCGGATCGGCGTGATCTCGGCAGCCGTGCCCGTGAAGAAGAGCTCGTCGGCCGCGTAGAGCATCTCCCTGGGGAGAGCCCTCTCCTCGACCGTGATCCCCATCTCGGCCGCGAGCCGGATGACCGAGTTGCGGGTGATGCCCGGGAGGGCCGACGACGAGAACGGCGGCGTGTAGACGCGGTCCTTCCAGACGACGAAGAGGTTCTCGCCCGAACCCTCCGAGACGCGCCCGGTGTCGTCGAGGGCGATTCCCTCCTCGTAGCCGTTGACGATGGCCTCCATCTTGATGAGCTGGCTGTTGGCGTAGTTCGCCGTCGACTTGGCCATCGCCGGCATCGTGTTGGCGCCGAGACGGGTCCACGACGAGCAGCAGACGTCGACGCCCTTCTCCATCGCCTCGGGGCCGAGGTACTTGCCCCACGGGTAGCACCCGATCATCACGTCGACCGGGTTCGGGAACGGGTTCACGCCGAGCATGCCGAAGCCCCGGTACGCGAGGGGCCGGATGTAGCACGCCTCGAAATCGTTGGCCCGGATCGTCTCGAGGGTGGCGGCCTTGAGCTGGTCGAGCGTCCAGGGAATCTCCATCCGGTACATCTTCCCGGACCAGAAGAGGCGGTCGAGGTGCTCGTCGAGACGGAAGACCTCGGGTCCCCGCGCCGTGCGGTAGCACCGGATCCCCTCGAACACCCCCGAGCCGTAGTGGAGCGCGTGCGTGAACACGTGGACCTTCGCATCGGCGAAGTCCACCAGCTTGCCGTTCATCCAGATCTTCTTGACGTCCTCGAAGGCCATCGACTCCTCCTGCGCGGCATGATATCCGCCCGGGTCCGGAGAATCGGCTCAGGGAGCGTCGTCGTCGACCAGGAGCACGAGCGCGGCGACCACCGCCGTCTCGAGGCGAAGGATCCGGCCCCCCAGGCTGAACGGCACCGCGCCGGCCTCGTCGAGGAGGCGCTCCTCTGCGGCGTCGAAGCCCCCCTCGGGCCCGACGGCGACGGCGACGTCGAAGCCCCGGGCACCGGGGGCGAGCCGGGGGGCGCCCGGGCGAGCGACGAAGAGCGGACGGCCGTAGAGCGCGACGCCGGCGGCGAGAGGCAGCGGGGCGAGGACGTCCGGGACGAGGCTCCGGTCGCACTGCTTGGCCGCTTCGGCGGCGATCCGCCGGAGCCGGTCGAGCTTCGCCGCCGCCGCGGCGACGTGGGCGCGCTGGGAGCGGACGGCCGCCACGAGAGCGAACCGCGCGGCGCCGCACTCGGTTCCCTTCTCCACGGCCCACTCCACCCGGGCCAGCTCTCCCACTCCGAGGAGGACGGTCACGCGGCGCTGCGGTTCGCCCCGCACCGGAGCGAGCCCGCTCACGACGGCTTCCCGACCGTCCGCCGAGAGGAGAGCTTCCGCGCGAACGCCAGCTCCGTCGAGAAGCACGACCTTCCCGCCCGGGCTCACCCTGGAGACTCTGAGGTGGCGAGCCTCCGCGTCCGGGAGGACGACCCTCTCTCCCTCCTGAAGGCGGGCTCCGGGGACGAGAACCCGCGGGGGCGAGCTCATGGCCGGACCGAGAGCGTGCCGAGCCACTCGCCTTCCGAGGCGAGCCGCCGCGGACGGAGCCCCGCGCCCTCGAGGAGCCGAAGGAACTCGTCCTCCCGCGCCACGAGCTGCCCGGCGGTCACGAGAAGGCCGCCCGGGCGGACGAGGGCGGCGAGGCCGGGCAGGAGCGGGCCGACCTCTTCGTGAAGCATGTTCGCGACGACGACGTCGAACCTCGCGCCGGGCGAAAGGCTCTCGAGAAGCCCTCCCCAGAACGCGCATCCGTCGATGCCGTTCCTGCGGGCGTTCACGCGGGAGGCCAGCGGCGCTTCCAGGTCGAGATCGAATCCGACCGCCCGCCTGGCACCCGCGGCACGCGCGGCCAGCGCGAGCGTTCCCGCGCCGCAACCGACGTCGAGCACGGATCCCCCTGCGGGGACCGAGGACACGAGCAGCCGGAGCGCGAGGCGGGTCGACTCGTGCGAGCCGGTCCCGAAGGCTCTTTCCGCCGGGAGAAGGAGCCGGCGGCGCCCGCCGGGATCTGCCGAGGCGGGATCGTGGGGATCGAGGACGAGACCGCCGACCGCAACGGGCCGCTGGAGCGCGGCCGCCTCGGCCACCCAGTCCCGCTCGGCTTCGACGTCCCGGCCGAGGATCTCGAGTCCGGCCGCCTCCAGCCGTGCCGCCGCCTCGTCGGCCTCCTCCTCCGAGACCCAGACGGAAAGAGCTCCGGCGCGGATGCTCCACGAGACGAAAAGCTCGGAGAGAGCCTCTTCCAGGGCCGGCTCGGAGGAGGGGGCGAGCGTGAACCGAACGGCGTCCGGCATCGCCGCCTCAGGCGGAGAAGAGGTCCCGGAGCTTCTCGAGGAAGCCCTTTTCCTCGCGCGTCGGGCTGCCCGCCTCTTCCTTCATCACGTCGGCCAGCTTCTGGACCGCCTTCTTCTGCTCCGACGAGAGCTTCTTCGGGACCCGGATGGTGACGACGACGTGCTGGTCGCCTCGCCCGCGGCCGTCGACGCGCGGGATCCCCTTTCCGCGGAGATTGAAGGCCCGGCCGGCGGCCGTCCCCGCGGGGATCTCGAGCTCCTCGTCGCCGTGGAGCGTCGGGACGGTGCACGTTCCGCCGAGGACGGCCACCGGGTAGGGAACGGCCCAGGTCAGGACGACGTCGGTGCCCTCCCGCCGGAACTGCTCGTGCGCCTCCACCGACAGGACGACGTAGAGGTCTCCGGCAGCCCCACCGGCGCGTCCGTGATTCCCTTCGCCCGTGAGCCGAAGCCGGGCGCCCGTGTCGACGCCGGCCGGAATCGCGATCGTGAGGGTCCGCTCGCGGAGGGTGCGGCCCTCCCCCTGACAGTCGTGGCAGGGGTCCTTGAGCTTCTCGCCCGCTCCCTGGCACTCGGGACAGGGCCTCTCCATGGCGAAGAATCCCTGGCGGAACTGGACGCGGCCCCGCCCCCGGCAGACTCCGCAGGAGACCGTTCCGCTCCCCCCTTTTCCGCCGGTTCCGTGGCAGGCGCCGCAACGCTCGAAGCGCCGCATCGGCAGGCTCTTCTCGATGCCGAAGGCCGCCTCTTCGAAGGTCAGCGACAGGTCGGCGCGCAGGTCCTCGCCGGCGCTCCTGCGCCCGCGGCGCCCGCCGCCCGCCCCCATCCCGAAGAAGTCGCCGAGGATGTCGGCGAAGTCGACGAAGGCGTTCGGGTCGAATCCGCCGGTCCCCCTGGTCCCCTCGTGCCCGTACCGGTCGTAGCGGGATCGCTTCTCGGGGTCGGAGAGGATCGAATAGGCCTCCGCCGCCTCCCGAAACCGCTGCTCCGCCTCGGTATTGCCGGGATTGCGGTCGGGGTGGTGGTTGAGCGCCAGCTTGCGATACGCCGACTTGATCTGGTCCGCCGTGGCGTCGCGGGCGACGCCGAGGACCTCGTAGAGATCGTGGGAGTTCGTGGTCACCTGGGGCCTCTCGAGGCTATTCCTTCTCGGGCTTGTCGCTCTTGTAGAGCATCGCCGCGGTCAGGATCCGCGAGACACCCTGCATGTCGAGGAGGGCGTTGTCGATCTCACCCCGCTCCTCCGCGGTCAGCACCTCGCGGGCGTGCTGGAGGGTTCGGGCGATCCGGTCCCGCTCGTCGTTGTTGAGAAGCTTGCCGAACTCGCGGAAGACCCGCTCGTTTCCGGTGATCTGCCCCTCGAGCTTGTTCTTGAGCTGGCGGACCACCTTGCGTTTCTGGTCGGTGTTCTTGTTCTCTTCGGCCTCCTGGATGATCTGGTCGATCTCCCCCTGCGAGAGGCCTCCCGCGGGGTTGATCTGGACTCCCTGGGCCCGGCCCGTGGCCATGTCGCGGGCAGAGACGTTCACGATGCCCGACGAGTCGATGGCGAACGTCACCTCGATCTGGGGGACGCCCCGGGCGGCCGGGGGGATGCCGACGAGATCGAACTTCCCGAGGGACTTGTTCTCGCGGGCGATCTCGCGCTCGCCCTGCAGGACGTGGATCTCGACCGTCGACTGGTTGTCGCTGACGGTCGTGAAGACCATCGAGTTCTTCGTCGGGATCGTCGAGTTCCTCTCGATGACCTTGACGAAGATGCCTCCGTGCGTCTCGACGCCGAGGGAGAGCGGCGTCACGTCGAGGAGGACGACGTCCTTGATCTCGCCCTGCAGGACTCCCGCCTGGATCGCCGCGCCGATGGCGACGACCTCGTCGGGGTTGATCGAGCGATTCGGCGGCTTGCCGAAGATCGACTCGACCATCTGCTGCACCTTCGGCGTCCGGGTCTGGCCGCCGACGAGGATGACGTTCTCGATCTGGTCGGGCGACAGCCCCGCCGCCTCGAGCGCGTTGCGGCAGGGGCCGGCCGTCCGCTCGACCAGCTCGGTCACGAGCGCCTCGAACTGGTCGCGCGTCAGGACCCGGTTGATGTGCTTCGGCCCGCCCGCGTCGGAAGCGATGAACGGCAGGCCGATCGTCGTCTCCTGCGTCGTCGAGAGCTCGCACTTGGCCTTCTCGGCCGCCTCCTTGAGGCGCTGGAGGGCGAGGCGGTCCTGGCGGAGGTCGATGCCCGTCTGGACGAGGAAGTCCGCGAGGAGCCAGTCCATGATGGCCCGGTCGAAATCCTCGCCGCCGAGGTAGGTGTCGCCCGAGGTCGAAAGGACCTCGAACATTCCCTGGTCGATCTTGAGGATCGAGATGTCGAACGTGCCGCCGCCGAGGTCGTAGACGGCGATCGTCTCGTTCTTCCGTCCCCGCTCGAGGCCGTAGGCGAGCGAGGCGGCCGTCGGCTCGTTGATGATCCGGAGGACCTCGAGCCCGGCGACCCGGCCGGCGTCGCGCGTCGCCTGCCGCTGCGAGTCGTCGAAGTAGGCCGGGACGGTGATGATCGCCTCCCGGACCTCCTCCCCCACCGCCTCCTCGCAGAACTCCTTGATCTCGCGCAGGACGAAGGCGACGATTTCCTCGGAGGCGTAGTCGCGGTCCCTCACCCGGATCTTCACGTCGCCGTTCGGGGCGGGGACGATCGGGTAGGAAAGGTGCTCGCGGGCGTGCCGGATCTCCGCGTCGTCCCACTTGCGGCCGATGAGCCTCTTGACCGCGTAGATCGTCTGCGTCGGGTTGGTGATCGCCTGTCGCTTGGCGATCTGGCCGACGAGCCGCTCCCCGTCCTCGGTGAAGGCGACGATCGAGGGGGTGGTCCGAGCCCCTTCCCTGTTCGGTATGACCTGCGGCGCCCCGAGCTCGATGACGGCCGCGCACGAGTTGGTCGTCCCGAGGTCGATGCCGATGACCTTTCCCACTCTCTACCTCCCCATCCGGCTCACGCTCACGCCTCGTCGGCGGGAGCGGCCGGGACCGCCGACACCTTGACCATGGCGGGGCGGAGCAGCCTGTCGTTCAGGACGTAGCCCTTCTGGAAGACCTCGATGACCGTTCCGGGCGGAACGTCGGCTGAGTCTCCCCGCATCATCGCCTCGTGGAACTGCGGATCGAACGGCGTTCCGAGCGCCGGGATCTCGGTCACGCCGTACTTCCGGACGACCTCCGAAAGCTGGCGCGCGATCATCTCGACTCCCGCCCGGAAGTCCTCGCTGCCCGCCGCCGAAGCGTGGGAGAGTGCCCGTTCGAGGTTGTCGATGACGCCGAGGAGATCGCGCATCGTCTCCGTGAGCGCGTACTTGACGTAGTCGTTCCTGTCGCGCTCCGCGCGTTTCTTGAGGTTCTCGAAGTCGGCCACCTTGCGAAGGAGAGCCTCCCTGAGGCGCCCGGTCTCTTCCTCGGCGAGGAGCGCACGCTCCTGCTCCTCCTCCAGACGCCCGGCGGGGGCGGGCGGGCGAACGGCCTCCGGACCGGGTGCGGGGAACTCCGGGGAGACCGGCCGGATGCCGTGGGGGGCCGTCTTGTGGCGCTCCTCGACCGCGGTGACGGCCCGCTCCGCCGCCTCGAGGGCGCTCGCCACGTCCTCCGGGCCCCCGTCCTCGTCCAGGTAGACGACCTCGTCTTCCGGCGGGACCGGGCGTCCGTCGTTCTCGGCCATCACACACCCTCCGACAGGCGCATCGTCACATAGCGCCCGAGCTCCTCCACGAGCGGGACGACGCGAGGATATTCCATTCGTCGCGGGCCGATGATTCCGAGAGCGCCGAGGATCCGGTCACCGCTCCTGTAGGCCGTCACGACGACCGCCGTCCGGGTCTCTTCCGTGAACGCGGAATCAGAGCCGATCAGAACGGTCGGCTGGCTGCCGCTGGCGAGACAGTCGGTGAGAAGGTCGACGAGACGCGCTTCCTCCTCGAGAGCCCGGTACATACGCCGGAGCGACTCGACGTCGTTCTGGAACTCGGGCTTCTCGAGAATCGTCCCGGCCCCCTCCACGACGAGCGTCTCTCCCCCGGTCCGCTCGTCGACGAAGGCCTGGCGCGCCAGCTCGAGGGCGCGGGCGATCTCCGCGTCGAACCGCACCTTCTCCTCCTGGAGGGCCGCGACGAGCCGGGTCCGGATCTCGAGGAGCGTCCGGCCCGCGTACTCGGCGGTGAGACGGTTCGAGGCGGCCTGGAGCGCGTCGGACGAGAAGTCCTCCCGCGTCTCGATCAGCCGGCTTCCGACGAGCCCTTCTCCCGAGACCGTGACGACGACCACCTTCCTCTCGGCGACCCGCGTGAAGTGGACGGAACGGAGGACGACGTGGGCCGAGTCGGGCGCGGCGACGACGGCGACCTCGCCGGTCAGCTCGGACAGAACGCGAGAGGTGGCGTGGAGGAATCGCTCCAGCTCGAACGTCTCCGATCCGAGGCCGCTCGCGATCTTCGCCTTCTCCGCCAGCCCCGGCGGCCGCGCCGTCATCAGCTCCTTCACGTAGGTCCGGTACCCGAGGTCGGTCGGAACCCGCCCCGCCGAGGCATGGGGGTGCGTCAGGTAGCCGAGATCCTCGAGCTCGGCCATCGCGTTCCGCAGGGACGCCGAGGAGAGGGAGAAGCCGCCGCTCTTCGTCAGCAGGCGGGACGAGACGGGTGCCGCGCTCAGGATGTAGGCTCCGACCACGGAAGCGAGGACTTCTCGCGACCGCTGGTCGAGCTGGCTCCAGGCGCCGATCATGCCGTCAAATCCCTCCTCCTGCGCTAACGTAAGCCCAGCAAGGCCCACGCAGTCCCGCACCCTCACGGGTGACCCGGGCCTGCACGCCAGCGACGCGAGATGATAGCAGTCAGACCCATCCCACCCCGCGCGGTCGTCGTCGGGAAAGGTCGTCTCGGCAGGGCCCTGGCTTCCGCCCTCGGCCTGACCGGACCCCCGCCGGCCGTCGTTGCTGGAAGGGACGGGGCGGCCCGCGTGGAAGCGATTCTCCGGGCAACCCTTCAGGCAGGCCCCGAGGCCGTTCTCCTTCTCGCCGTCCGCGACGACGCTCTCGAAGGTCTCGTCGCCGACCTCTCCGACGCGTTCCAGGGTTTCCCGCGAGGGACCGTCGTCCTCCACCACTCGGGCTCACACGGAGCCGAGGTCCTCGCCCCTCTCGAAGCGAAGGGGCTGTCGACAGGATCCTGCCATCCCCTCCAGACCTTCACCGGCTCGTCTGCCGACGCAGGGCGATTTCAGGGGATCACCTTCGCCATCGACGGATCGGGGGCCGGCCGGACCGCAGCCGAGAATCTGGCCCTCGCCCTCGGAGGCCGACCCGTGGCCATCGAGGCCCGGAATCGCGCGCTGTACCACCTCGCGGCGTCGCTCGGCGCCAATGGCCTGACGGGACTCGTCGCGGCGTCCAGGGACGCGTTGACCGGAGCCGGGCTTCCTCCAGGAGAGGCCCTCGAGGCCCTCGCGCCGCTCCTGCGGACGGCCCTCGAGGAGGCCCTCCGCCGCGGGCCCGAGGCCGCCCTCACCGGCCCTGTCGCCCGGGGCGACGAAACGACCCTCGAACTCCACCGGCGGGCCCTTTTCGCCTGGGACGCCTCACGTGCGGCCCTCCTCGAGGCCCTACTCCGGGAGCAGCGAAGACTTGCGGGTCGCGGCCCGGGAGGGTCGGAATGCTAAAATCCTTCGTTCACTGACGAGGAGGCTTGGTCGGCCAACGACCTAGAGAATGGTTTTCTTCAATTACGCCACCATGCAGATGGCCGCCAAGATCGTCTATTACGGTCCTGGCCTGTGCGGGAAGACGACCAACCTCCACGTCATCTACGGGCGCACCGCCCCCACCGCCCGGGGCGAGATGGTCTCCCTCGAGACCGAAACCGACCGGACCCTCTTCTTCGACCTCCTTCCGATCGACGTCGGTGTCATCGGCGGCTTCAAGACCCGCCTGCAGCTCTATACCGTTCCCGGGCAGGTCTTCTACAACACCACGCGGAAGCTCGTCCTCAAGGGGGTCGACGGCATCGTTTTCGTGGCCGACTCCCAGCGTCCGATGCTGGAGCCGAACAAGGAAAGCTTCCGGAACCTGCGCGAGAACCTCGCCGAGATCGGCGTCCGCGTCGAGGAAGTGCCTCTCGTCCTCCAGTACAACAAGCGCGACCTCGCCAACATCCTCACGGTCGAGGAGCTCAACGCCGCTCTGAATCCCGACGGGGTGTTCGAGTCCTTCGAGTCCTCGGCAGCGAACGGGACTGGAGTATTCGAGACGCTGAAGGGGATCTCCAAGCTGACGCTCAGGGCCCTTCGTTCCCGGATGTCCGGAGACGTCCGCCGGCCAGCGGTCTTCGCCGCGCCGGCGACCCCCTCGCCGAGCCTTGCCGCGCCCGCCGGGGTGGCGGCGAGCGCCCCTTCCGGCGTCATCCCGGTCCACGCGACCCCGGAGCCCCGCTCCGCCCCCCCCTCCTCCGCGACTCTCGATCGCCTCTCGAGGTTCTCCGAGCTGGCGCGTCAGCAGGCGGCCGAGCTGACCGCGACGCCAGGCGTCGCCTCGAGCGAGTCGTCCGTCCCGGTGCCCGACGCCGAACCGGCGACCCTCGTGGCGCCCCCGGTCGCGACTGCGGCCGAGGCCGAGCCCCGGCCCGAGCCCGCGCCGGCGACGGGCCCCGCTTCGGATGAAGCGGCGGCGGAGATCAGCTTTGGCGAATCGGCCTCTTCCGCTCCGGCGCCGGCCGAACCGGCCGTCAAGCACGTCAAGGTCCGTTCGAGCGTCGACATCCTCTCGGAGCTCGACAAGCTCCGAAAGATCTCGACCCAGAAGGCCTCCGCCGGATCGGGGCCCGCTCATCGCTCCGAATCGGGGCGCCCCCGCGCCTCGGGCGCATCCATCGACGACCTCCTCGCCTCCAATCTGAATCACAAGAAGGACGTCACCCGGTCCTTCGACCTCACGATCCCGCGCCAGGTGCTGGGAAGGAGCCGACAGGTGACGATCGAGCTGAAATTCTCCGACGGGACCGGCAGCCCGCTCCTGACCGACAGCCGCTTCTCCATCGACCTTTCGAGCTCGGTCGACCTGCAGAAGCTCCTGCTCTCCCTCCGCTTCAACGTCCAGGCGGAGTAGCGATCAAAGTGACGGCAAAGACGAACGGACGGGCCCACCCGCGAATCCACTCTTGCGGACGGCTCCTCGCCCTCGGTCTCCTCGCCCCCCTCCTCCCGGCCGGCTGCTCGTCCACGAAGAGCTCTTCGGTCTCTTCGTCCTCCTCGGCTGCTGCGGCCGCGGACACCGCGCCGGACTGTCCGGCACCGGACCCCCGGCAGGAGGCGAGCGACCGCTTCCACCGCGGAAAGACCCACGCCATCGCGGGAGACGTGGCCTGCGCCCGGCTCGAGTTCGAGGCGGCTCTCGACGGATTCCGGACCTCGATGCGGCCCGGGAACCCGGCGGACCTCGCCTTTGCCGGCCAGCTCTGGGACAGCGTGACGCTCTACGAAGCCGTGTCCGCCGGGGGCGAAGAAGAGGCCGCTCCCGACTCCGGGCAAAGGGACGGGCTCCTCGCCCAGGAAGCCACCGCGTCGACCGCCGACGAGCTCGCCGTAGCCCGCCGGGAGATCGAAGAAGCGGGTACCAGCCTCGCTTTCGACATCCCGATCGTCGTCAACGAAGCCGTTCTCAACGCCGTCGCCTTCTACCAGTTCCGGACGCCGAAGGCATTCGCCGCAGCCCTCCAGAGAAGCGGGCGGTACCTCCCCCTGATGCGGGAGATCCTCCGTGAGAACGGCCTGCCGGAAGACCTCGTCTACATTGCGATGATCGAATCGGCCTTCAAGTCGCAGGCGCACTCGAGGGCGGCCGCGAGGGGCTACTGGCAGTTCATCTCCGGCACCGGGAGTCGTTACGGCCTGAAGACGACGCGCGACTTCGACGAGCGGAGTGATCCCGTGAAGTCGACCCGGGCGGCAGCCGCCTACTTCCGCGACCTCTACGAGATCTTCGGAGACTGGCACCTCGCGATGGCGGCGTACAACGCCGGAGAAGGTCGTGTCCTGCGGGGTCTCCAGCGAACGGGGGCGAGGACCTACTGGGAGCTGCGCGACAACAACGCCCTGCACCGGGAAACACGCGACTACGTCCCGTTCTTCATCGCGACGGCCCTGATCGCGAAGGACCCGGCCCGCTTCGGGTTCGAGGTCATCCCCGACCCGCCGCTCGAATTCGACCTGGTCGAGGTCCCTCGCCCGGTCGAGCTGGCCCGGATCGCTCGGGAGCTGGGCGTCAGCACAGAAACGTTGAGGTCTCTGAACGGCGAGCTCCGCGGCCGGTCTACCCCCCGCGGTGTCTCGGCCTACCCGCTGAGGCTCCCGAAAGGGGCGGGGCCCGTCCTCGCCGCCCGGCTGTCGAGCATTCCCGCCGCACCCGAGTACCGGGAACGCCGGGTCACCGTGCGCAAGGGAGAGAGCCTCGCCCGGTTCGCCGCCCGCAACAAGGTGAGCGTGGCCGAGATCTGCGCCGCGAATGACCTCGGCGCGAAGGCGAAGCTCCGGAAGGGCATGGTCCTCGTCGTGCCGGTCCGGGTTCAGGGCCGGGCCCCGCCGCCGCGGTCCTGGCGGAGGCGGCAGACGCGTCCGCCGCCATCGGTGAACCGCTTCGCGGCGAGATCCGCGCGCTCCCGACCCCGTCGGCTGCCGTGGTCGACGCCGCTTCGCTCGGAAACGGCTTCACGGTGGTCCCGGAGGCGCCGCGAACGCCCGCTCCCCTCCCGTCGCGCGTCGAGATTCCCGCCAGCGGTTTCGAATCGCCCGCGCGGAGCGTTTCGGCCAGCCGGAAGCCCACCGCGAAGTCGAGCGCCTCGGCGCGCCGCGGTTCCCACACGGTCCGGAAAGGGGACACTCTGTACCGGATCGCGAACCGTTACGGCGTCAGCGTCGAGGCCCTGCGGGCGGAGAACCGGATCGGGCGAAAGGGCTCCATCCGGGTCGGCCAGCGTCTCTCCGTCCCTCAATCTGCCGGCCGCTGAGCGCGCCCGTATGACCGTCGCGAGGGCCTGGAGTGCTGCCCTCGTCGGGCTCGAAGCCCTGCCGGTCGTCGTCGAGGCGGCGCTCGGCTCGGGCCTCCCGGGCCTCACGGTCGTGGGCCTGCCCGACGCGGCCGTCCGGGAGAGCCGCGAGCGGATCCGGTCGGCTCTTCGCCACATCGGCCTTCCGCTGCCCGGGCGAAATCTCGTCGTGAACCTCGCTCCGGCCGACCTTCCGAAGAGCGGGACCGGATTCGACCTCGCCGTGGCGATGGCGATCCTGGCGGCCAACGGGGACGTCCCGGCGGAAGGCCTCGACGGGATGACCCTCGTCGGCGAGCTGGCCCTCGACGGGGAGGTGCGAGCGGTGCCGGGCGTACTGTCGATCGCCGAAGCTTCCAGGGCGCACGGAAGGCTCTTCCTCGTGGTTGCGCCGGGAAACGCCGCCGAGGCCGCCGCCGTACCCGGCATCGTCGTCCTGCCGGCACAGCACCTCGGAGCCGTGGTGGCCCACGTGGCCGGCCGGGAGCTCCTCGCCCCGTACGACGCTCCCCCGGCCGAGGCGGAAACGGTCCCGGATGCTCCGGACCTCGGAGAGGTCCGCGGCCAGGCGCTCTCCAGAAGGGCGCTCGAGATCGCCGCCGCGGGCGGGCACAATCTCCTTCTTTCCGGACCGCCAGGCTCGGGAAAGACGATGCTCGCGAGGCGACTCCCCGGCATCCTGCCTCTTCTCTCGCCGGAGGAGGCCCTCGAGACGACCAGGATCTGGAGCGCGGCCGGGAGGCTTCCCACCGGATCGGGGCTCCTCAGGGTCCGCCCGTTCCGCTCCCCCCACCACGGCGCCTCGGCTCCCGCCCTCTCTGGCGGCGGATCCGACCCGCGCCCAGGCGAGCTCTCCCTGGCCCATCACGGAGTGCTCTTTCTCGACGAGCTCCCCGAATTCCGTCGCGACGCGCTGGAAGCCCTCCGCGAGCCGCTGGAAGAGGGGGTCGTCCGCGTGACGCGTGCCTCCGGGAGTCGCTCCTTCCCGGCCCGGTTCCTTCTCGTGGCGGCGATGAACCCGTGCCCGTGCGGTTTCCGGGGAGACCCCCGAAGGGCGTGCACCTGCTCCGAGCACGACGTGTCGCGATACCGCCGGAAAGTCTCGGGTCCCCTCCTGGATCGAATCGACCTCCATGTCGAGGTGCCGGCCCTTCCTTCCAGCGACCTCACCACGGACGTCGCGCCGGAATCCTCGCGACACGTCAGGGAACGGGTCCTCCAGGCGCGCGCGAGGCAGGCTTCCCGGACGGGAGATGGCCGCCTGACCAACGCAGCGCTCTCTCCGGCCCGGCTCCGGGCGACAGTGTCCCTCCACCCGGAAGCCGCGACCCTGCTGGCCAGGGCGATGGATCGGCTTGCCCTCTCGGCGCGTTCCCACCAGCGGGTCGTCCGGGTAGCGCGGACCATCGCCGACCTCGAAGGCGCGACGACCACCGGCCCGTCTCACGTCGCCGAAGCCCTCCGGTATCGGCCGACGGCCTCCACGCAACTCCCGTGAACCGACGCAAAGCACTGCAATACTCGTGTTTATGCGCAGGGAATCTTTCCCTTGACGGGAGATCTCGGGCCGTTAGACTTCCGGGCGGCTGATCACACCCTCGGGGAATCCCGGCCCCGGAACGTCCGGAGAGACCGTTGACGCGAAAGCAACACACGATCATCGTCGTTCCGCACGCGCGCGCGAGATTCCGCCAGTTCCAGGTGACGTCCCGGCTTCTCTGGAGTGTCGCGACGGCCGTCTCGCTTTCGCTCGTACTCGGCGTCGTCTTCGGGGTTCTCTGGATCCAGTCCGTGCGAAAGAATCGCGAGGTCTCCACGCTCGCGGCCGAGAACCAGGATCTCCGGGGACGGACCAAGACCCTGAACGCAAAGCTCGAATCGCTCGAGAAGCTCCTGGCCGACTTCGAGGAGCGTACCCGCCGGCTATCCGTCGTGGCCGGCCTCTCCGGCGTCCACGACCCCGGAACGGGAGGCGTGGGCGGCCTCACGACGATGCCCGTGGACAGCTCCAGCCACATGCAGGCGGTCCTCGAAGAGACGTCCCGCAGGGGTGTCCTCCTTTCCGGCCGCCTCGGAACGATCGAGAAGAAGCTCTCCTTCCAGGCCGATCAGCTCGCCCTCACCCCGACCCTCGCCCCCGCCGTCGGCGTCCTGACAGCCGGTTTCGGACACAGATCGGACCCGTTCACGGGGGCGCAGGAGTTCCACACCGGAATCGACGTCTCCTCGCCGACGGGCGGAAAGGTCGTCTCCCCCGCCAACGGCACCGTCGTCCGGGTCGGGTGGAGCAACAGCTACGGGCGGATCGTCGAGATCGCCCACGGGTTCGGAATCCGGACTCTCTACGCGCACCTCGAGACGACCAGGGTCGCCGAGGGCCAGCGCGTTCGCAGGGGCGACCTCGTCGGCTCCGTCGGCTCCACGGGCCGTTCGACGGGTCCGCACCTTCACTACGAGGTCCAGGTCGGCGGCAGGCCGGTAAACCCCCTCGACTACGTCCTGAACGCCTTCTGAACGAGTCCGCGAGGCGGCAGGCGCTGCCTCCGCCCCCTCTGCTAGGATCTCTGGTTCGCGCCCCCACGGGGTGCCCATGGACGAAAGATGATCATCGACAAGGCACTCTCCAAGATCTTCGGGACGAAGCACGACCGCGACATGAAGGCCCTCACCCCGCTCGTCGAGGAGATCGGCCGGCTCGAGCCCGAGCTGGTGGACCTCCCGCTCGACGGCCTGAAGTCGCGGATCGGAGAGATCCGGGAACGGATCGAATCGGAGCTGAAGAGCCTCCCTTCCGATCTCGAGGCGCGACGCTCCAGGGTCCGAGCGGTCGTCGACCCCTTCCTTCCACGCGTCTTCGCCCTCGTGAGGGAGACCGGCAAGCGGACCCTCGGGCAGCGCCACTACGACGCCCAGCTCCGGGGCGGCGCCGTCCTCCACCAGGGAAAGATCTCCGAGATGCGGACGGGAGAGGGAAAGACGCTCGTCGCGACCCTTCCCGTCACTCTCAATGCGCTCACCGGCCGGGGCGCCCACGTCGTCACGGTCAACGACTACCTCGCCCGGCGCGACGCCGAGTGGATGGGTCAGATCTACACCGCCCTCGGCCTCTCCATCGGGTGCATCCAGCACGACATGGACGACGCGGCCCGCCGGGAGGCGTACCGCTGCGACATCACGTACGGCACGAACAACGAGTTCGGCTTCGACTACCTGCGCGACAACATGAAGTTCGAGCTCACGCAGATGGTCCAGCGGGGGCACGCGTTCGCGCTCGTCGACGAGGTCGACTCGATCCTCATCGACGAGGCGCGGACGCCGCTCATCATCTCCGGTCCGTCGGAAGGCGACGTCGACATCTACTACCGGTGCGACCGGATCGTCCCGAAGCTCGTCCGGGGCGAGGAGGTCAAGGACAAGTACGGCAACAAGACGACGACGGGCGACTACCTCGTCGACGAGAAGGCCCACACGGCGGCCCTCACCGAGGAGGGCGTCTCCAAGTGCGAGCGGCTCCTCGGCGTCGAGAACCTCTACGACCCGACGAACATCGACGTCCTCCACGCCTGCCAGCAGGCCCTCCGGGCCCACACCCTCTACAAGCGCGACGTGAACTACGTCGTCAAGGACGGCCAGGTCATCATCGTCGACGAGTTCACGGGCCGGCTCATGCCGGGCCGGCGCTGGTCGGACGGCCTCCACCAGGCCGTCGAAGCGAGCGAGGGCGTGAAGATCGAGCGCGAGAACCAGACCCTCGCGACGGTCACCCTCCAGAACTACTTCCGGATGTACGACAAGCTGGCGGGCATGACCGGCACCGCCGACACCGAGGCGGCCGAGTTCGACAAGATCTACAAGCTCGACGTCGTCGTCATCCCGACGAACCGCGACATGATCCGCAAGGACGAGCACGACGTCATCTACCGGACCGAGCGCGAGAAGTTCGACGCCGTCGTCGAGGAGATCGTCGAGCTGTACGAGAAGAAGCAGCCGGCCCTCGTCGGGACGATCTCCATCGAGAAGTCCGAGTACCTCGGGCAGCTCCTGAAGAAGCGGGGGGTCCCCCACGTCGTCCTGAACGCCAAGTACCACGAGCAGGAGGCGACGATCGTCGCCCAGGCGGGACAGCCGGGGCGCATGACGATCGCCACGAACATGGCGGGCCGCGGCACCGACATCCTCCTCGGCGGCAACCCCGAGTACCTCGCCAAGCAGCGGAGCAAGGGGAAGACGCCGGAGGAGTACGCGAAGCTCCTCGAGGAGGCGAAGGCCGAGTGCGCCGCGGCGCACGAGGAAGTCATCGCCGCCGGAGGCCTCCACATCATCGGCACCGAGCGCCACGAGTCGCGCCGCATCGACAACCAGCTCCGTGGCCGCGCCGGCCGGCAGGGCGACCCCGGCTCCTCCCGCTTCTACCTCTCCCTCGAGGACGACCTGATGCGGATCTTCGGATCCGACCGCCTGTCGGGCCTGATGAAGAGGCTCGGCATGGAGGAGGGGGTCCCGATCGAGCACCGCTGGGTGACCAACTCGATCGAGCGCGCCCAGAAGCAGGTCGAGGCCCGGAACTTCGACACCCGCAAGCACCTCCTCGAGTACGACGACGTCATGAACAAGCAGCGCGAGGAGATCTACCGCCTGCGCAAGGAGGTCCTCACGGGCTCGCTGTCCCACGACTACGTCGTGAACCTGGCCGAGGACGTCGCCGACGACTACGTCGACCGCCACTGCCCGGCGAACAAGGACCACTCGGAGTGGGACTGGAAGGCCCTGTCGTCGATCCTCCGCGAGTCCTTCGGCGTGTCGCCGGAGGAGGCGGGGATGTCGCCGGACCAGGACAACAACGCCGCCCTCAAGGAGAAGCTGAAGGCCGCCCTCCGGAGCGCCTACGCGGAGAAGACGGCGACGATCGGGGCCGACTCGATGAAGGACTTCGAGAAGTTCTTCATGCTCCAGACCGTCGACGCCCTCTGGAAGGACCACCTCCTCGCCCTCGACCACCTCAAGGAAGGGATCGGCCTCCGCGGCTACGGCCAGCGAGACCCCCTCGTCGAGTACAAGAAGGAGTCGTTCCAGCTCTTCGAGGCGATGAAGGAGGCGATCGAGGAGCAGATCCTCCAGAACCTGTTCCGCTTCGAGGTGGTGCGGCAGGAGGAGGCCGACGCCCGATTCGCTCCGCCTGCCCCGCCCGCCGAGGACGAAGAGTCCGCCCCGCCGTCAGGAGGCGTTTCGGCGCCGTCCCTCTCGATCCGGGCCTCCGCCGAGCTGGAGAGGCGGGCACAGAAGCAGCGGCGCGAGCTGACGTTCCAGGGGACCTCGGACCCCACGTCCGGGGGTGACTTCCGGGTCGACACGGTGAAGACCGCCGGACCGAAGGTCGGCCGGAACGACCCCTGCCCCTGCGGCTCGGGCAAGAAGTACAAGAAGTGCCACGGGGCGTCCTCGACCGCCTGAAACCCGATTTCCCTCCCTTTTCGTTCCTGGACGAGGGCCGCGCTCGATAGCGCGGCCCTTGTCGTGCTATGAATCGGTATGGCGTCTTCCGTCCCGGTCATCCCCCTCGCCCTCACCTTCGACGACGTCCTGCTCGTTCCGTCGCGCTCCGAGGTCCACCCCTCGATGGCCGACCTGAAGACCCAGCTCACCGCGGACATCTCGCTGAACGTCCCGGTGATCTCCGCGGCGATGGACACCGTCACCGAGGCGCGGCTCGCGATCGCGATCGCCCAGAACGGCGGGCTCGGCATCGTCCACAAGAACCTCAGCGTCGGGAACCAGGCGGCCGAGGTCGACAAGGTGAAACGGTCGGAGAGCGGCATGATCGTCGACCCGGTCACCTGCCTTCCCGACCAGAAGATCTCGGAGGCGCTCGCCGTGATGGCCAGCTTCCGGATCTCGGGGGTCCCGGTCGTCGACTCCGCGGGCAAGCTCGTCGGAATCCTGACGAACCGCGACCTGCGGTTCGAGACCCGGATGGACCTTCCGATCTCCACCCGGATGACGAAGGAGAACCTCGTCACCTGCTCCCCGGGGACGACGCTCGAGCAGGCCAAGCAGCTCCTGCACGAGCACCGGATCGAGAAGCTCCTCGTCGTCGACAAGGCGGGGGCGCTGAAGGGCCTGATCACCGTCAAGGACATCCAGAAGCAGATCAAGTACCCGAACGCCTGCAAGGACTCGCTCGGCCGGCTCCGGGTCGGGGCGGCGGTCGGCGCGGGCGCCGACCTCGTCGACCGCGCACGCGAGCTGATCGCCGCCAAGGTCGACATCCTCTGTCTCGACTCCTCGCACGGCCACAGCGAAGGGGTCCTGGCGGCGCTGAAGACCCTCAAGAAGACGTTCCCCTCGACCCCCGTCATCGCGGGCAACGTCGGGACCGCGGAGGCGACGCGCGACCTGATCCGCCTCGGTGCCGACGCGGTCAAGATCGGCATCGGCCCCGGCTCCATCTGCACGACCCGGGTCGTCACCGGCGTCGGCGTCCCGCAGATCTACGCGATCCTCGAGTGCGTGAAGGGAAGGGAAAGTCGAAGGTCCCCCTCATCGCCGACGGAGGGATCAAGTTCTCCGGCGACGTGACGAAGGCCCTCGCCTTCGGCGCGCAGGCCGTGATGATCGGAAGCCTCTTCGCCGGGACCGACGAGGCGCCGGGCGAGACGATCCTCTACCAGGGGCGCACGTTCAAGGCCTACCGCGGCATGGGCTCCCTCGGCGCGATGGCGAAGGGCTCGGCCGACCGCTATTTCCAGGACGCCGACGACGAGCCGCGAAAGATGGTCCCCGAGGGGATCGAGGGGATGGTCCCCCACAAGGGCTCCCTCTCCGTCCTCCTCGGGCAGATCGTCGGCGGCGTCCGGGCCGGCATGGGCCTTTCAGGTGCGAGGACGCTGCCGGAGCTCCGGAAGAGGGCGAAGTTCGTGAGGATCACGTCGGCCGGGCTCAAGGAGAGCCACGTCCACGACGTCATCATCACGAAGGAATCCCCGAACTACCGGCAGGAAGTC
>JADJVF010000022.1 GCA_016716705.1 Holophagales bacterium | reverse complement strand
GAGCGAACCGCCCTTTCGAGGAGGTTCGCTGAGGGGTCCCTCGCGACAGAGTCATAGAAGTCCACAGTCGACTGGATATCCCAGCAGTCGCCGGGCCGCAAGCACCGAGAGGATCTATCCGCTTCGCCGGGTTCCCGCCAACGTACCTCGAAGAAGTTAATGCCGCCGGCGAATCCGATCGGATCTTCCTGAGAAGCGTCCGATGCTGGGCTGATAGAACCTAGCGCGGTAGAAGTGGAAGCCGGCCTCGCCGACTTCACGCCCCGTGTACGTGAAGGGGTGGTTGCGCGTCCCCGTCTCCGCCGTCACGCTCCCCCACGCATCGAACACCACCGAGTGCGTCACGGTTCCTGAGGGGTCGTTCGTGGCGACGACCGAGCCGAGGCCATCCACGCTGAAGTAGCTCACGGCCCCGCCCTTCGACATCGCGAGCGGCTCATCGATGCCGGGGCCGTTCAGGAAGTAGGTCGTCTGACCGTTCGTCGTCTCCGAGACGAGGTTGAGACCGTCGTAGAGGTAGGTCGTCGTCGCACCGTTGACCGTCTTGCTCGTCCGACGCCCCTGGTAGTCGTAGGTGTAGGTCACGTTCTCGGGGCCGGTGATCGTGTTCAGGCGGTTCTCCGGGTCGTAGCCGAAGGTGAAGGCGCCTCCGGGGCCCTGGCGGCCCGTGACGTTGCCCGCAGGGTCGTAGCCGAAGGCGTCGGCGCCATCGCCGGTGAGCCTCTGCCCGTTCAGTGGGTTGCCCGCTGCCTTGAGGTACGTGTACGTCTGCACGTTCGCGCCCACCCCCTGCGTTTCTCGATTGCCGATGCCGTCGTACGTCCAAGTATGAACCTCGGAGTTGAACGGCGCCGCTGCCGGGTACTCCGCCCGGACGAGCTGGTAGAGCGGGTCGTAGCCGTAGCGGGTGAGAGCGCCCGTGAGGCCTTGCGCCGGGAGGGTCGCCGTCTGGCTCGTCCGCTGCCCCAGCAGCGTTGGCTGGCCAGCGAGGTCGACGTCGTAGCCGTACGCGAAGGCGGCGAGGGTTGCGGCGCCGAGGGTGTTGGACAGGGTGGTCAGGCGCCCCTGTTCGTCGTAGCCGTAGGCGCGCTCCTGGCCGTTTGGGAAGGTGACGGTGTCGTACTGGCCACGGAGGGTGTAGTCCCACGCGAAACTGCCCGCAACTGGGCTCCACAGCGCGCTCTGAAGGCTGCCGTCGGCGTGGTAGCCCCAGGTGGAAGCGACGCCGCCTGGGAGCGTGAGGCTCTCGACCCGGTCGTCGGCGGTGTAGGTGTAGCCCACTGCGCCGCGGCCGGCCTGAGCGGCACTGGCGAGACGGTAGCGGTCGTCGTAGCCAAAGGTGTGGGTCTCGGCGGGGGTGACGGTGGCGTCGACTACGGTGAGGAGCTTCTGCCCCTCGTAGTTGTACGTGACCGAGCCGCCAGTTGAGTAGCTCTTCGTCTTGAGACGCTTGAAGGCGTCGTAGGCATAGTTGACCGTGGTCCCGCGGCGGTCGGTCTTCGTCTTCAGGAGACCGTCGTTCCAGTAGGTATACGTCTCCTGGCCGCCGTCGGGGAAGGAGGTGGAGGCGAGACGCTTCGCGGCGTCGTAGCCGTAGGTAGTGACATTGCCGTTGGGGTCGGTGATGGTGGTGAGGAGGCGACCCGTGTAGCCGTAAGTCGTCGCGCCTCCGGCGGCATCGACCGACCGGCGCAGCCGTCCGTCCACGTCGTAGCCGAGGCGGGTAAGGCGGCCGTTGGGGTCGGTGATCTCGGTGTAGAGAAGGCCAGAGGGAACGTCGACGTGGTCGTAGCTGTAGGTCGTGGTGAAGGTCCGGCCTCCGGTCGACGGGAGGGTGACGGTCAGCACCCGGCCGAGGGCGTCGTAGGTGTAGTGCGTTACCTTGCCCAGCGGGTCGGTGACGTCGGTGACGCGGCCGAGGGCATCGTGCTGGTAGGTGGTGATGGGGCGGGCGCCGGAGCCGGCAGGGCCGGTGACCGTCTGGAGGTTGCCCGAACCGTCGTAGTCGTAGTCGGTCTGCGCGCCACCTGCCGTCGTCTGGCGCCTGACGCGCCCCTGGCCGTCGTATTCGTACTCGCTGACGGAGTCCGCCGTCGTGCCGTCCGTGGCGACGCGGTACACCTTCTTCAGGCCGCCGGGACGCGTGGAGCCGGCGGGGTGGTACTCGTAGCGCCAGCCCTGCCAGGAGGGGTCTAGGACGTTCGTGGTCGGGTTCATCGGCGTGACGCTCGCGACCTTGTCGGGGAAGTCCGGGTCGTAGGTGTAGTCGTAGCGGACGGCGCCGGGCTGGCTGGCATTGCGCGTGACGGTGAGGACGTGCCCTTCGCCGTCGTAGCTGTAGGTGGTGAGGATCCCGGCTGCATCCGTCACCTGGACGGGCCGCCCCTCGGAGTCGAAGACCTTGTTGAAGGCGTCGCCCGGATCCGAGCGGGAGGTGATGACGCCGGACTCCGGGTCGAACGTGTTCTCGGTCGAATGGCCCGAGTCGTCCACCTTCGTCGTCCGATTCGAGGCGGCGTAGGTGTATGTGTAGGTAGCCCCCTGCTCGGTGTAGCCCTTCGTCCGGTCGTAGTTGTCGTAGGTAATGTCGGTGATCGCCCGGCCCCACGGATCGGAGATCCTCGTCAGGAGGGCCGTGGAATAGCGGCCGCGGGAGTAGTCGTACTGCGTCCGCCGGCCGGCGGGGTCGGTGATTCCCGTCAGGCGGCTGTCGGCGTCGTAGTCGTACGTGACCACGCGGCCTGCGGAGTCGGTGAGGGTGTGGACTTTGCCCGCGCCCGTCCAGCCGATGGTTACGGAGCGCCCCGTGCCGGAGAGGTCGGCCATGCGGGTGACGCGCCCTTCGGCGTCTCTCTCCCACGAGACGACGTTTCCGAACTCGTCGGTCTCGGAGACGAATCTCCCATGCTTGTCGAAGCGGTAGACCGAACCGCTGCCTCTCTCGAGGAAGAAGTCGAAGGAGCCGTCGGCGTTTCGAAGAAGGTCGTCGTTTCGGCCGGCGGGCGGGTCGTAGTAGCCCGTGACGGAGTTGAGGCGGAACTTGTAGCGCAGGCCCGAGGGGAGAACGACGTTGGCTTCTGTACCGAGACGGGCCCCGCCGGAGATATTGGGAGCGAGGTAGACGCGCGATTCGAGGCTACTCGTCCAGCCCGGTCCGACGACGCCGTCGAAGGAGGGGGTCGAGACGTAATTACGCGAGATCGTCATCGCCGGTCCGGTCGTCGGGACGACCATGTCGGTGGCCGCTGTGGTGTAGGTGCCGGTGGAGACGTAGTTTGGAGAGCCGGTGCACTGGTTGCACCCGCCGGTCCCGCAGCGGGCGTCGGGGCAGGGGTAGTCGCCGACGTCGACCAGCTTGAATGCGCCCTGGAACTCGCCGTTCGCGACGTCCGACGTCGACATCAGGTCGGACTGCCTCCGAAGGCGGTATTCCTGCGAGAGGGAATCGACCATAACGTAGTAGGCACCGAGGCCCTCGGGGGCGCGAGTCAGCTCGAGGCCGAAATAGCCACGGCTGTCAGCGGCCCCAGGGCCGGCCGGGTTGAGGAGAAGGCTGCTGATATGTCCGCTCACGCTGGCGACCGGAGGCAGCTCGCACGGGCGGACGGCGCCGGGAGCTGAATGGTCGAATCGCGGGCAGCGGTGGACGACGAAGGCTCCGTCCGGGATGACGTTGAACGACGAGTCGATGAGCGTGAATCGGAAGGCGCTCGGGCCGTTGGTCTCGAGGAACGAGCTGGTCCGAGTCTCCGCGATCCGCCAATGACTCCCTTCCGGTTGCCACATGCGGAGCCCCGTCTCGGTCGGCTCGGGAACCGGCAGCTCGCCCGGAACGACCTCGCCGCGGTACGCCAGGAGGACCAGCCGAACGCCGTCGCCGGCTTCGGTCTTCGGAAGGAAGGCCGCTGTGGCCTTCGAGTACGCGCGGATCGGGAAGGAGCCGTCGTCGACTCCCCGAGTCCCATCGGGACGAATCAGGTCGTAGCTCAGGTGCCTCGCGATCGCGTGGGACTGGCCGGTCTCGAAAGCGAAGGAGACTTCCTTCGTCACATCGCCAGCAGGCCAGTCGGGGTCGGTAGGGTAGTGAACCGAGAGTGTTGCCGGGTGGGAGCCGTTGGGCCAGGCGGGATCGTTCGTCCAGCTGACCCTCAGCTTGTAGGTCTGGAGCTGATCCGTACGGACCTCGCCAGGGACATGCGGGACGAACTCCACGTCGGTGGAGGGAATGGCCTCCGCGACGGAGGTGTTGAAATACCCGAAGGTGTCGTTCTCGAACTCGTCGACGAGCCGGTAGGCGGTCAGCGTCGCGTGGACACCGGAGAAGTACCGCGGAGTGCCATCCGGCTTCCTGCCGCTCTCGTGAGCGAGATAGCCCGTCCAGTGTTTGTGGACCTCGCCGCAGCTCTCGCCGTCTGGCTTCTTGCAGAGGATCTGGTCGGGCTTCCCCGGTTCGGGATGGACTCCGAACACCTGGAGAGACGGCTCCTCCTGGCCAGGCGTGAACGTCTTGACCTCGAAGAGCTCCGTCCAGTTCCAGACCGGTTTCAGGGACAGGTCCAACCCGACGAAGTCCGAGTACGTGCCGAGCCGATAGCCGACAACTTCGTTGAGAGCGACGATTGCGCCGTTCACGTCGCGCTCGTGCCAGACGAAGGTCGCTGAAGGGCATTCGATACGCGAGCCATCCGGGTCCAGGATGATCTGGCCGGACGCCCAGCCTCCGACGTAAACAGAAACCAGGACCGGGTAGTCGGGCTCGTTTCCGTTGGCGTCGCGAACGCTGATCCGGAGGCGGATCTCCTTTTCGACTCGGTGGCCGTAGATACCCTTGTCTCCTACCGGCCCGTTCGGCGTCGACCCGCCCGTCGAGGGCGTGAGGTCCTCAAGGGTCACGGTCAGCGGCGCGTTGATCTGCGCGGAAGGAAGGACGGCGAAGGTGTGGAAGCGCAGACCGTCCTGGCAGGAAGCCGCCGCCAGATTGGCGGCTTCGAGCCGGGCGACGGGGACCTCTCCCCGGGCCTCTTCCTCGGGGCCGTACGGCTGTGGCGCGATTGTGGAAGCCGCGTTCGCGTCAAGGGCGCGCTGCCGGGCCCCCGAGGCCGGCTCTTCGAAGGGACCTGACGGCGCGGCCGGGGCCCGCAGCGGGAACCTCTCGAACCGAGTGCTGTCGACGCCCAGCAGCTGCCCATCGAAGTGGCCCACGGAGAACGGCCTCATAGCCACTGCGGGATAGAGCGGAATGCTCCCGTCAGAGGTCGCCAAAGCCGTCAGGGCCAGAGCGTGGGGCTCGGTGGCCGCAGGAGCGGTGAAGGTCTGCTGAAGGACGGGCTCGAATCGTACGCGCCCGAACGACGACAGGATCGCGCTCACGGCCGCCGTGCCAGTGCTCGACGACTGGGTGTTCGCGCCTGACGTGAACTGGATGGTCCCGGTGTCGCCGGGCTCAATCACTCTCTGGAAGGTGGTGTTCGCCCCGGACAGCGGGTGCCCTCTCGGGTCGAGGATTGCCGCCCAGGACGTGATCACGTCGCCGACGTGCCCCGTGACGTGGTTCCCAACGACCGGTATCACCCGCTTCTCAGGCGGCGCCGGAGCGAGGGACGAGAAGGAAAGGCTGAGCCGATATTCCCCGCTGCCGCGAGCCGTCTCCGCCAGGATGATGTAGAGCCCCGTCTGGGGAAGGGTCGCATTCGAGATCGTGGCGTCGAAGTCGACGCCGGGTCGATCGTTGAATCGAGCGAGATTGCCGTAGATGAAACCGTCGGGCGCGACCACCTCGATCTGGGGATCGAGGCTGGAGGGGTCGGACCACGGCACGGAGGTGTCGACGCGCTCCATGCGGACGTTGATCCGCGAGCCGGCCGTCCCGAAGAAGAAGTACTGGTTGTAGTCCGTCGCTCCGTAGGGGCAGTTCGGGGCGTTGCCGGCCAGAACGCCGAGGACGGTCTGGCCCGGGTGAATGCGCTGAGCGAGCTTGTGGTCTTCCGGTGTCACGACCTCGAATGCCGGCGCGACCTCCTCGACGAGGAACGGAACCCCGTTCGTCGAGAAGAGCGTTCCGGCTTTGACCTCCAGCAAGTAGGTGCCTGTCGAGGCGTTCGACGGAAGCGAGAAGGTCAGGGACTTGCCGTCCGCGCTGGGAGTTGCCGCGACGACGACTTCGGGGCAGAACGGGCCCTGCGATCCGCGGATGTTGCAGACGGGGGTGGTTCCACCGATCGAGTAGACCGGGCCGGAGAGGAGGACGCTCGTGGCCACGCCGAGGCCTGTCCCGTAGACGACGATCCCGGACGCGCCAGGGAGCGCGACTCCCGGAGCGGCGCCGTTGATAGTCGGCGGCGCGACGCGGACCTCGAGAATCGCGGACTTCGAGGAGCCGCTGATCGACGCGGAAATGGTGACGGATTTCGTCGTGGACACAGGACTGGTCGTGACGGTGAAGGTCGCATGGGCCGCGCCCGCCGAGACCTCGACGATGGTGGGTACCTGCGCGACAGCGATGTCGGAGGAGACCAGACCGATCGGGGTCCCTCCGTCCGGTGCGGCCACGTCCAGGTCGATGCGGCCCAGGGCCGATGCGCCTGCCGGAAGGCTCGCCGGGGACACGCCGAATCCTGCGATTCGCGGTGGCCCGATGTCGAGAGTGGCGATACGCGAGCGGCCCAACGCCGATGCCCGAAGGGTCACCTGACCCGCCGAGACCGACGGTGACACCGAGACTTCGAAGGACGCAGACATCTCCCCGGCCGGGATCACTACTGTCGCAGGGACCACGACACTTGGCGAGGAAGGTGCCAGCGCGACGACGACGCCCATGGCCGGAGCGACGGAATCCAGGGACACGGTCCCCGCTACCTGTCCGCCGCCGATGACCCGGGAGGGTGTTACCTGCAATTTCGAGATCGCGGGCGGAGCCACCTCGATGACGATGGATGTCATGCGAACGCCCTCGGTCGCCGTGATGGTCACTGGGCATAGCACCGGCACGGCGCTTCCCGAAGCTCCGAAGAAGACCCTCGTTCCACCGTACGGAATGACGACGGACGACGGGACTGTGACCAACGGCGAGGAGGAGACGAGAGCGATGGTAAGGCCGCCCGAAGGCGCGAGGTCGCTCCCGATGTGGACGCTACAAGAGGTACTGCGCGCTCCCTTGACCGACGGTGGCCAGCACGCAAGATAGAACGCCTTCTGCCCGTCCGGCAGGTACGTGATCGAAGTCGCCTTCGTCACTCCGCCGTAGAAGAATGCGTGCTGCTGTATGACAGCCGTTGATGAGGTGTTGTCGTTCTTGAGGGGCATCCACCAAAGGGGGGGAAGGGCGAATTCCACATCATCCGCAAGTAGATTGACACCAACTACCGGACCTGCCTGGTATCCACCGCTGGCGATACTGTCGCTGAGATGTAACCAGGAGCCATAGAAGTCGTACGCAGGCACCGCTTCCGAGATTCGACCCCTGAGCGTGGCGGTCTGCCCGCGTTCAAGAACGGGTGGCCAAGCCCAGAATGCGGTCACCTCGGGCAACTCGGCATGAGGAAGCGTGAGATCGACGAGTTCGAGCCTGTTGAGTTCATTGCAGACTCCGAACGCGTCTGCCCAGGGGACGTCGTAGACGATTGTGGCGAAGCCCTCCTTGGAAGCCCGGAAGCGGTATCGATACAGAAGAGGCGCGTTGAATGCAAAGCCGCCGTCTGCCGCTGTCGTCAAGTTCAGATCGTATCCAACCAGCTTGAGAGCCGCACCTTCAACGGGTTGTCCGTCAGTGTCAATGACACGGCCGTACACTTGGCAACCGCCGCCCACGACCTTATCCAGTCCCCTGACTCCGAGATCCATCGTTCCCTGGGCGGCGAGGTTGAAGGGCCCCAGGGGGCGCGATGCGAAGCCGGGCTTCTCGACAGTCAGTGTCGTCGACCCTGGCTCGAGCCATGCCGAGAACGTCCCGTCTTCGGCAGAGGTCACCAGGATCGTTCCGGAAGAATCTCTGACGGCCGCCGACTTCATTCCGGGAACGTAGTCCCACCACCATTCCTCGACGACTCGCCCGAACGCTCGTCCCGCATCGGGGGACAGTACTTTCACGTTCGCCGATCGGACCGCGCCGAGATAGGTCGCAGTGACCGTTACGGAGTCCGCGGCTGACCCGGCGATCGAAATGGGGAAGACCACCGAAGAGGTGCCTGCTGGAACGAACACGCTGCTGGGAACCACGGCCCTGGAGGGGTCCGAGGTCTCCAGGAGCACGCTCAAGCCTCCTTCGGGAGCCGGCGAGTCGAGATTCACGGCCCCCGTGATCTCCGCTCCACCCGGAGCGGCCGTCGGATTCACGCTGAGGCTCGCAATGGCCGATGGGGGCACCGTGATGTCAATCCATGACGTGGTGCCTTCGGCTTTCACGGTGATTCGGGTCGTTCCGGACGGGGCCGTCGGCGGCACTGGAATGAGCGCGCGCCATTGTGTCGCCCCCCAACCCTCCCACTCGGATACCTTGAACTCCAACGGCGAAGTGACGGGAAGGATCGATGGATCGCTTGACGTGACCTCCGCAGAGATGTCCCAGAAGTACGAGCAACTCGCAAGGTCATTGAGACCGAGCCGAAGATCCAGGACCGTCCCACGTCGTGGACTCCTTGTCAGTGCGCCGAGCGACGGGGTACCAGGGATGACCGAAAGCGAGCCCGATGTCGCGGAAGAGCCGAGCCGCGCAGTCAACTCAAGAGAAGAGGGAACCCCCGTCCAGTCGGCGCGTACGCCTACGTAGAATGACGAGCCGCCCGGTGGCACCGTAAACCTGCGGACAGGCGGCGACGAGCCGTCGACGGGTGATCCATTCGTGACTTCCCCTCCCGAGACCGAGACGTCTACCAGCGCTCCGCCCGCCGGCGCGTCGAAGTTCAGTTGGGCCGTCAGCGTGTCAGTCCGGCATGCGTGGATGGAGGTTCTGCCGTTAGCCTGCGTTATGGAGCGGACCTTCAGCGGCTCGAGAACCACGGTTGCAGTTCGAGTAACGCCGAGAGCGGTCACCGAGAACTCGACGGAGGTGTCTGCAGTTACCTCGGCTCGGGTCACCGGGACATACAGGTAGCTGGTGTTCGCCAAAATCTGCGCCGTTGCAGGAACGGATGCCAGCGCCGAATTCGAGGACGAAAGGACCAGGTCGACCACTCGCCCGGTGGGAACCGAGGTAGTGAGATTCACCCGGACCTGAACCAGGACGCCGGGGCCCGCAACGGCCGGCGACACCTGAAGAGATGAGTATGCGACGCTCGCGACGGTTGCCTGTTTCGTCACCCCATGCTGCGTCGCGGAGACCGTGGCTGAGCTTCCAGGCCCACCGGCGACGACCGCGGCCGGGAACGTCGCGAAGAGTTCGCCCGCCGGGACAACCGCTGTGGCGGGAACGGAGATGACGTCCGGTCGGGATGAAACCAGGTTGATTGAGTAGCCGCCGACTGGAGCCGCGGCCGTAAGGGTGAGAGTCCCGGTCACGGACTCGCCCGGGAACCCACCAGAGGCTGCGAACGAGAGAGTAGAGATGCGGGCGGCGGGCAGGACGACGACCGTCGCTGTCTTCTGAATCGCCCCGTCCGTGGCCGTGATCGTCACGCTCGAATCGCCAGCCGTCGAAGGCGTCGTAGCGTTCACAGTGCCCGCCATCGCACCGGCAGTCACGAGGACGGTCGCAGGTACGTTGAGGATCTCCGGCATCGACGAGGACAGCGTGATCAGCCTGCCTCCGGGCGGAGCAGGGGCCCTCAATGTGCACGTCACGGGCAGCGAGCCACCCGCGGTAACAGCGTTGGGAGACGTGGAGACGGACGCGAGCTCGACAGGCGGCGTTGGAACCACCGTGAGGCTGACCGTTGCCGTCGCGGCACCGGCGTTCCCGGAGATCGTCACCAGCGTGTCGGAGAGAACCGCTTTCGGCGTAACGCTGAAAACAGTAGTGTTCGCGCCCTGTGGGACGACGACAGTTGAGGGTACAGTCGCCACATCCGGGTTCGACGAAGCAAGCGCTACCGTCGTTCCACCGGCCGAGGCCGAAACGCCGATCGTCACGGCGCCGGAGACGAGCAATCCTTCGAAGCCCGTTACCGCTTCGAGCGTGAGGCTCGTAACGTCGACGACGGGGTCGACGCGCAGGTCCGTGTGCGCAGAATAGCCGCGGTCCGTGACCGTGATCGAGACGGGCGTTCCCATCGTCACAGGGCTCGTGGTGACGGGGAACGTCACGGATCTCGCCCCCTCCGGAATTACGACGGACGGGGGAACCGACGCGATGCCGGAGTCCGAGCTGGAGACGAGGACGGGGCGCCCGCCGACGGGGGCCGCATCGCTGAGGAAGACAGAGGCCGTGACCGTGCTCCCCCCTGGAGTCGAGGCCGAAGGGAGCGTCACCAGCGGAAGGGGGCGACCCACGCTGAACCCGTCCACGTGGAAACGGAAGCCTGAGCCCCAGGTGTCACCGTGGAGCTCGATCGCCGTGACGTCCGAGATGTCGGGTGTGCCGGTCTGCGTTCTGGTCCACGGAAAGGCCCCGTCGAGCGGAATCTCGTAAAACCGCCACCCTGGCGTGTTGACGAGGACATCGCCCGGTTCGTATCGGACGGAACCCGAGGGGCTCCGAAGAACGAGGACCGGCTGGTTCCCCTGGAAGCCCTGCGCATTCTCAGGTCGAAGCCAGACCGCAACACTACGTACGTCGGAGAGATCCCAATGGGTCTGGCCAGCGCCGGCCTTCGGAAAGACGAGGCCGGTGTCGAAGCCGCTCGCCGTGTCGAAACGAAGCGCCGACGATCCGCTCCTCACGTCGGTTGCGTCGTCGACGACGGACGCGGTCGCGTTGTCCGAGGCGAACGTTCCCCAGAGCGCGGCCGTTCCCTCGGCAAGGTCCTCGGGGATGTCGGAGACGAAGGCGACGCTGTCGTAGAAAACGGTCATCCCCCCTCCCCAGATGTCCTGGTGGATCTCGAACGAGGTGATGTCCCCGAGCGAGGGTTCACCTTCCGTGGTCACGATCCAGTCGCTCGCGCTGCCGAGGGGAACCCGGTGGAACCTCCATTCGCCGTTGAACGTCTGGACCGTCGGAGGCTGGAGCCGGATCGAGCCGCCCGGTCCCCGAAGGATGACGACCGGCTGTTCGCCCTGGAACGCTTCGGTGTTGTCGCCGAAGGACCAGAAGGTCAGGAACCTCACGCCACGCAGGTCCCAGTGCGCGCCGCCGGGCACGATGTAGCGAACTCCGCAGTCGAAGCCGCTGTCGGTGACGAACTTCAGCGAGGCGGCACCAGCCTTGACTCGCGTCGTCTCGACGGCGACGGTCGCGACGGAGGGCGGATCGGCGAAGGCCTGCCACGCCGAGAGCTCTCCTTCGACGAAGTCGGTGCCGAGGGGCGGGGGCACGGTCGGATTCACCGTCAGGGTCGCCGAAGCCGTGAAGGGGCCCACCGAGGCGGAGATGGTCGCTGATGTCTGCGAGGCGACCGTGGCGGCGACGATCTCGAAGGTCCTGGAAGTCTCCCCCTCGGCGAACGACACCGACGGCGGCACCGTCACGACCGGGCTGCTGCTCGAGAGGTTCACGAACGCGCCGCCGGCGGGAGCCGGAGGATCGACCGTCATCGTCCCCGTCGCGACGCTCCCGCCCGGGACCGTCGAGGGCGCCACGCTCAGACTCGTGGGATGGGTCGGGAGGTCCACGGTCAGGTTCCTCTGGGCCGTCAGTCCCGCCCCGGTCTGGGTTGCGGCGTCCACGCTGATCGTGAGGGGTCCGTTCGGGAAGGTCCCCTCGATCGTGACTACGGCGCTCATCCCGTCGGCCAAATAGACCGGCGTCACGCTCGTCACGTTCCCTGCCGACGGCCACGCCCACGCCCAAAGCAGCTGGTCGCCGGGCCGGGCCGGTGCGAATGCGACCTCGACCTGGATCGAAGAGGACGTCAGCAGCGCCCCTTCCGCCGGCGCCGTGATGCTCACGCTTCCGCCCGGCATCTCCGGCCAAATCCACGCGCCGTAGAAGCTGCCGTACTCCTGATTGCCGGTCGCGTTGAATACCCACGGCTCGGTCTGAAGGAAGCCCTCGGCGGCCACCGTGATCGAGTACTCGCCTTCCGGACCGGAGTGGGTGCTGAAGAGCCCGTTCGCGTCCGTGGTCGTCGAAACGACCGTCGAGCCGCTGACGAACGTCGCGGAGGCGTCTGCGATCGGCTCGGACGAATAGCGGTTCATGACGACGCCCGCCGCCGCCCATCGGGGCGACCCCGCAGGAACGACCGCTTCACCCGGGCAACGCATCGTCAAAGTCCCGCCCGCGGGGAGGAGCCGCGGTCCGGCACAACCCCAGACGAGACCGGCGGGAACGCCGGTGATCGTCCTGACTCCCGATTCGGAAACCGGGGCGTGCCAGAGACCCTCGGACGTCCGGAACCAGAGGTCGGATCGGAATGGGTTTCGCGAGACCGGGTCGAACGTCCGGAGATCGATCGTGCCCGTCACATCCGCGAGAGGCAGGATGACGTCGTGCGCGACGTGGAAAGGACGGCTTCCCGCGGAGGCACGCAGATTCCTCGAAAGGGCGAGGCCATGTCCCGGCTTCTGCACCTCGAGAAGGAATGCCTCCGCCGCCGGCATGTCCAGGGAGTACCTTCCGTCCGGCCCCGTGGTCGCACTGACTCCGGACACCCCGACGACAGAGACCGTGGCTCCGCTGACGGGGACTCCCGCTGTGTCCCGGACCACACCTTCGATCTCTCCGGGACGGTCTTCTTCCGAAACGGGCGTGACCGCGACGTTCGCTTCCAGCGTATATCCGGCATCGACGCTCAGCTCGGCGGTTGCCACCGGTCGGTACCCGCTCTTGTGGATCACGAGGTACGTGAACCCCGGAGTGAGACCGGTCAGCTCGTAGTGCCCGTTCCCGTCCGTCGTGGCCGTATGGCGCCCCGTCGCTTCCGTTACGAGAGCGCCTGCGAGCGGCTGGTCGCCGTTGCCACGGTCCAGGATCGTGCCGGCGATCGTCCCGGGGTTCGGCGTGAGCGATACCGGCGGCACCGTCACGGTCTGCCCGTTCGTCACCGTCACCGCGCCGCTCGTCTCTGAGGAGAACCTCTCGTAGCTCACTTCGACCGTGTGCAGCCCGGCGGGGACGTCGCCGAGCTGATACTGGCCGTTCCCGTCCGTCCAGGTTTCTCTCGCCGGGTCCGCCGAGAGAACGACGTGGGCGGAGGGGAGCGTGAACCCCGTCGATGCGTCTTTCACCGTCCCGGTCAGGGTCCCGATCGTCCGAGTGACGCTGATGTCGGCCGCGTGAGTCTCAGAAGCGAGCGTCGCCCTGATCGTCGTGGCGGAGTCGCCCGTGACGGAAACGCCTGTAATGGTGAAGGTCCCCGTCGCCTGGCCCGCCGCGATGAGGGTGCTCGCGGGGACGGTCGCCACGTTCGTGTCGTCCGAGGCCAGCCCGATCGTGGCCCCCGACGGGCCCGCGGGACCGTCGAGCGCCACTGTTCCCGTGGCTGTCGTTCCACCTGGAATGCCCTGAGGCGTGATGGTCAGCCCGGTCAGAACCGCGGGCTCGACAGTCAGTGCGGTGGTCTTCGACACTCCGGAAGAGATCCCGGTGATCGTCACCGGCGCCGCGGAGCCGACCCCGACCGTCGTCACGATGAACCCGGTCGTCGCCTGTCCCTGCAGAACCGTGACGGTGGCTGGAACCGTGGCAGCGGCGGTGTCGCTGCTCGTGAGGTTCACGACGACCCCGCCCGACGGGGCCGACGCGCTGAGGGTCACCGTCCCGGCTACCGGCTGGCCCCCTCGGATGCTCGAGGCTGCCAGCCCGACCGCCTGCAACGACGCGGACGGCTGGAGTGTCACGTTCGCCGTCTTCGAGATGCCGCTCCAGGTCGCGGTGATCGTGGCGGTCCCCCCCGCCGGAAGACTCGTGCCCGTCACCGGGAAAGTGGCAGTCGCCTGGCCCGCCGCGATCAGCTTGCTCGCCGGAACCGTCGCCACGTTCGTCTTGTTCGACGAGAGGGTGACCGTGGCCCCAGAGGGCCCCGCAGGCCCGTTGAGGGTCAGGGTTCCGGTGGACGCCCCGCCGCCGGGAATCGTCGACGGGGAGATCGCGAGAGTCGTCAGCGCGGGCTTCGAAACGGTGAGCGACGCCGTCTTCGCGACCCCGCCCGCCGTCGCGGTCAGCGTGACCGTTGCGTTCGCGTCGACGCCAACCGTCGTGACGGGCGCCGTCACGGTCTTCGCTCCTGCAAGGACCGTCACGGTGGCGGGGAGCGTGGCCGCCTGGGTATTGGAGCTCGTCAGGGTGACGCCGGTTCCTCCCGCCGGGGCGTTCCCCGTGAGGGTGACGGTCAGGGTCGCACCGGTTCCGCCCTTCACGCTCGTCGGCGAGACGCTCGCCGCGCTCATCGCCGGAGCCTTCACCGTCAGCGTTGCCGTCTTGGTGACCGTGCCGAGGACCGCCGTGATGACCGCGCTGGCATTGGCCGGCTGGGGCATCGTCGTGACGGCAAACGTCTTCGTCTTCGTCCCCGAAACGACCGTGACCGAGGTGGGGACGGTCGCGGCACCCGTGTTGCCGCTGGACAGGGTGACGACCTTTCCGCCCGCCGGCGCGTTCGCGCTGAGCGTGACGGTTCCGGTAGGAGCCGGGGTCACGCCGCCGACGATGCTCGTCGGGCTGAGCGAGACCGACGAGAGGTTCTGCGCCCCTACGGGAAGGCAGACGAGAAGTACGGCGATGAGCAGCGGTCGAAGGCCAGGCGCGAATCGGACAGGTTTCAAGGCTCGATCCTCATCTGAGCGCTACGCAGGCACGGGCGGAAGAGGTAGATGCACGTGGAGACTCCTGCTTGCGCGGCGGCTCGACTCGTCTTTGACGTGACCGGCATCGTCAGCGGTGGCCGTCGGCACGGTCAAGCCAATTCCGGCCGGCGGAATGATTTGGTGGAATTGCACCAGACCAATTCGAACGCGCTTCGCTCATCCGCGTCGTAGCTTGCCGCCGGGACCCGCTGCCACATTGGCTGCAGGGGGCCTGGAGAGGATGACCCGCGCTTCTGCCCATCCGGACCCGCTTGGACCGGATCTGGTGCGGTTGAACCAATTCCTCGCGGGGCTGTTGTAAAAGGAGGCTCCTCGCGGAGCTTAGATAGGGGTGTCGGCATTCGACGCCCGGTCCATCCGACCTGTGCAGGGTGTGTTTCGAGTCGAGCGAAAGCCGACCGAGCGTTCGGTGTCGAGACAGGCGAGGGCGGGCCGTCCGCCTCTCCGGCGGCGCTCCGCCCGGCCCTCGACCTCCCCTCCCGTACCATTCCCCCGGAGGTCCCGATGCGTCTTCGCGCCCTGCTCGCCGTTCCGCTTCTTCGCCGCGTTCGCCCTTTCCGCCGCCGAGCCTCCTGCGAAGCACCCGCTGACCGTCGACGACATCTGGGCCGTCGTGCGTGTCGGGCGGCCGGTCGTCTCGCCCGATGGACGGTCGGTGGTCTACCCGCGGACGACCTGGGAGGCAGAGAGGAACCGGAACCTCACCGACCTCTGGCTCCAGCCGCTCGCCGGGGGACCGGGGCGACGGCTCACTTCGCACGAGGCGGGCGAGTCGGCCCCGGCGTTCTCCCCCGACGGAACGCGCCTGGCGTTCGTGAGCAAGCGCGACGGTGACAAGGAAGCCCAGCTCTACGTGCTGCGCCTCGACGGCGGCGAGGCGGAGCGGTGGACGGAGATGCCGATGGGCGTCCAGTCGCCGAAGTGGACGGCGGACGGGAAGCGGATCGTTTTCGTGTCGCCGGTCCTCGGCGAGAGCCTGGAGACGACGAAGACGGAGCTGGCACGGCGCGAGAAGGAAGAGAAGACGAGGGTGAAGGCGACGGTCTCCGAGAACCGCCTCGTGAGGTACTGGGACCACTGGCTCGAGACGGAGCAGTGGGCCCACCTCTTCGCTCTCGACGTCGAGACGCGCACGGTCACCGACCTGACGCCCGGGATGAAGCGGATCGGGAAGCTCGACGACGGCGGGCTCGCGTTCGACGTCGCGCGCGACGGCTCGGTCGTCTTCGCCGCGAACTCCACCGATCCTCCGTACCGGACGACGAACACCGACCTCTTCCTCGTGCCGGCCGGCGGCGGCGCGCCGAGGAACCTCACGGCCGACAACCCGGCAGAGGACGGCAGCCCCGTCTTCTCACCGGACGGCAGGACGATCGCTTACGGGCGCGAGACGAAGGCAGACGGATGGCCCGACCGGACCCGCCTCGCCCTCCTCGACCTCCCGACGGGGAAGACGCGGGTCCTCACGGAGGAGTGGGACGCCGTTCCAGAGGACTGGAGCTTCACTCCCGACGGGAAGTCTCTCGTTCTGCGCGCGGAGGCCAGGGCGCGAACGAACGTCTACGCGCTGCCGATCGCGGGGGGCACGCCGCGCCTCGTCTGGAAGGGGGGCCGCGCCACGAGCCTCGCCGTGGCCGGAGCCTCCGACCTCGTCTTCGGCGCGACCTCGTTTCGCCGCCCGACGGAGCTGGCGACGGCGAAGCTCGACGGCACGGCGTTCCGCACGCTGACGACCTGGAACGACGCGCTGATGGCCGGAATCGCCTTCGGCGAGGAGCGCGAGGTCGTCTTCAGGGGGGCCGGCGGCGACGAGGTGCAGATGTGGGTCATCAACCCGCCGGGGTTCGAGAAGGGAAAAAAGTACCCGCTCGTCCACGTGATCCACGGCGGCCCCATCGGGACGTCGGGCGACGAGTTCCACGCGCGCTGGAACGCCCACGCGTTCGCCGCGCCGGGTTACGTGGTGGCGATGGTGAACTTCCACGGCTCGTCCAGCTTCGGGCAGGCGTTCGTCGAGTCGATCCTCGGCGCGCCGGGCGACAAGCCGTTCCAGGACGTGATGGCCGCGACGGACTTCCTGATCGCCGAAGGGTCGGTCGACCCGAAGCGGATGGCGGCGGCGGGCGGCTCGTACGGCGGCTACCTCGTGAACTGGATCGCCGGCCAGACCGACCGCTTCGCGGCGCTCGTGAGCCACGCGGGGATCTACAGCCTCCTCGGGCAGTTCGGCTCTGACGTGACGTTCGGGCGGCACCACTCGTACGGCGGATACCCGTTCACCGCCCTCGCGAACGTCGAGCGCTGGACCCCGAACCGCAACGCGGCGAACCTGAAGACGCCGATGCTCGTCGTCCACGGCGAGAAGGACTTCCGCGTGCCGATCACGCAGGGGCTCGAGCTCTACGGCGTCCTGACGGCCAAGGGGGTCCCCGCGCGCCTCGTCGCCTACCCCGACGAGAACCACTGGGTCCTCAAGGGGACGAACGCGAAGCACTGGTACGGCGAGGTGCTCGGCTGGCTCGCGAGGTGGCTGAAGTAGCCTTCCTCACGCCCTCCCGGTGACCCGGTAGTACGCGAGCCCGAGGTACTCCCACAGGGCAGCGTGCGTCTGCTCGAGCGCAACCGGGCGCGGGATCCAGTCGAGGGCTTCCCTCGGCTTCGGGCTCACGACGAGGGCGTCGCAGGGCGACGGGATCGCCTCGAGCCCCTCGGCCCGGAACGAGGCGAGGGCCCGCCGCATGTGGAGCGACGAGGTGACGAGAAGGACCCGCCGGACGCCGCGGGCCCGGAGGAGCTTCACCAGCTCGACCGCGTTCTCGGAGGTCGTCCGGGCGTTCGGTTCCTCGACGATCGCCGCACGCGGGACGCCCCACTCGACGAGGAGGTCCGCGATCTCGGCCGCCTCGGACCGCGCCGCGACGGACCACGGGAGCCTCCCGCCGCTCGGGACGACGAGCGGCGCCTTCCCGGCGCGGTAGAGGCGCGACGCGTGGAGGATCCGGTCCGAAGAGTCGACGAGCTCGGGGCCGCGCCTCGGAGGGACCCCCGGCGCGAGGCTCCCGCCCAGGACGACGATGGCCCCGGCCGTGGGAGCGGCGCCCGGATCGGCCGGCGGGTACTCGCGCTCGAGCGAGAACACGAGGGCGTCGCTCACGACGGGAAGAGACGCCGTGACGAGGATCGCGAGCGCGAGAAGCCCGAACGCAGCGGCGAGACCTCCCCGGCGCCGCCGCGCCATCACGAGCGCGACGAGGCCGAGGAGGATCGAGAGGTTCAGCGGGAGGACGAGCGCGGCCGCGATCTTCGAGGCGAGGAGCACGCCCGATGATCGCAGGAGCGGCGCCCCTCAGCGCCCGACGTTCGCGGCGAGGAAAGCGAGGACCTTCTCCGGGTCGTGCCCCTTGCCCGCCTCGAGGGCTGCCGTGTCCTGGACCTTCACGACCTTGCCCTTTCCGTCGAGGACGACGAGGAGGGGAACGCCCTTCTTCACGTCCGCGCCCCAGGAGGCGGTGAGGTCGAGGTTCCTGTTCATCCGGCCGACGTCGACCTTGAGGGGGACGTAGGACTTCGCGATCGCCGCCGCGACCTTCTCGTCCTTCGTGAAGGTGCCGTCGAGGGCGCGGCACCAGCCGCACCAGTTGGCGCCGAGGGTCACGAGGACCCTCTTCTTCTCCTTCTTCGCCTTTGCCACGGCGACGACGACGTCGGTCTTCGCGTCGGCGTCCTCGTCGTAGACCGGCGGTGTCGAGGACTTCGTCGGCGCGGGGGCGGCCGCGACACCCGGCCCGGGTTGGGAGGGCGGCATCGCGGGGGCCGGGGCACCCATTCCGTGGCGGACGCCGGACCCGGCCGGTACAGGAGCGACGGTCGGCTTCTGCTGCGGGACGGAGGTGGCTCCGGGTCCGGGCAGGGCGGAAGCGGGGAGCGCGAACAGGGCGACGACGGCGAGGGGGAGAAGGGACTTCGTCATTACGTGGGGATTCTACGGAGGCGGCCTCGCCTTTGTCGGTCCTTCGCAGGCCCCCCGCGTTGCCTCCCGACACTCCCTACCGGAGGCCCCATGAGAACGAATGGCCGACCCCTGGTCCCCGGCCTCGCCTCGACCGTCGCCCGTGCCACCCTGATCGTCCCGCTGCTCCTCGGAGCCCTCGGTGCCCAGGGCCAGCCGGTGCGGAACGGAGCGCTGCCCGAGCCCCTCCCCCTCTTCCCGTCCGACAACTGGTGGAACGCAGACGTGAGCGCGGCGCCGCGGGACGCGAACGAGGCGGCGATCCTCGCCTTCATCGGCGCGAGCAAGGGGCTCCACCCCGACTTCGGAGGTGACGCCTCGGAGTCGGGTCCCGACATCTACGGCATGCCCTACCTCGTCGTCCCCGGCTCGCAGCCGCTCGAGCCGGTCGCCTTCGACTACGCCGACGAGAGCGACGACGGCGCGCCGGGCCGGCCTGCGGGCTACCCGATCCCCGTCGAGGTGAAGACGCAGGCGAAGTGGCTCGAGGGCGGGTATCCGGGGAACTCCGGCGCGGGCGGCGACAAGCACCTCCTGATCGTCGACCGCGACAACCGCCTTCTCTTCGAGACGTGGAACACCCGCTGCGAGCCGCAGGGCTCGCCCTCGTGCACCTGGCGCGCGGGCTCGGGCGCCGTCTTCCCGCTCGACTCGAACCTTCGCCGTCCCGACGGCTGGACGAGCGCCGACGCCGCGGGGCTCGCGGTGCTGCCCGGCCTCGTCCGCTACGACGAGGCGTTCGGGAGCGGACCGATCCGGCACGCCCTGCGCTTCACGGTGCGGGCGACGAACGGGTACGTCTACCCCGCTTCCCACCGGGCCGGAAACACGAACGGCGCCCCGCCGATGGGGACCCGGCTGCGATTGAAAGCGTCGCGCGACCTGTCGGGCTTTCCCGCACCGGTCCAGCGGATCTTCCAGGCGATGAAGACCCACGGCCTGATCCTCGCCGACAACGGCTCGGACATGTACGTCCAGGGGACGTACGACACCCGCTGGGACAACGACGTCCTGAACCCCGCGTTCGCGAGCCTGAAGGTCGGGGACTTCGAGGTCGTGCAGCTCGGCTGGCAGCCGACGGGCCTCCCCACCGACCCGTGCGAAAGCGGGCCGGGGCCGTCCTGCAACGAGTGGCTCCTTCCATCCAGCGCGCGCATCGGCGGCGAAGGGGGCGCGTTCTACACGACCGACCTGACGGTCGTGAATACCGGCGTCACCGAGGCGAGGCTCTTCGTGAGGTTCCTCGGCCACGACGCCGACGGGCGAAGCGGAGCCGACCGCTCGTTCCTCCTCGCGGCCGGGCGCTCGGCGACGTACGCCGACGTCCTCGGGCTCTTCGGGTCCGGCGAGGCGTGGGGCGCCGTCCAGCTTCGCTCCGCGAGCCCCTCGCTCGTCGCCACGAGCCAGACCTGGACGCCGGGCGGCGGAGGGACGTTCGGGCAGTCGGTGCCGCTCGTCTCCGAGACGGAGCTGATCCGGAGCGGCACGACGCGGACGATTCCGGCGGTGCGCGAGGACGGCTCGTTCCGGACGAACCTGATCCTCGCGAATGGCACCGGAGCGCCGGCCGACGTGGACGTCTCGCTCGTCGCCGAGACCGGCATCGTGCTCGGCTCGCGCCGCTGGCCGCTTCTCCCTCTCGGGATGACGCAGGTGTCGCGCGTCGTCCGCGAGCTCGGGGTCTCGGCAGACGTCTCGGGGGCGCGGCTCGTCGTCTCGACGCCGACGGCGGGAGGCGCCTTCGCCGCCTATGCCTCCGTCATCGACGCGAAGACGAACGACCCGCGGACGCTGCTGCCGAAGTAGGGCGCAAAGGTAGTACCCCGCCGGGTAGTAATCACCCGGGCCGGGTCGAGAAGGGACGGCGCCCCGGGCAGACATGGCCCGGGGCGCCCGTCTCGCTCAGTGCCCTCCGTGTCCCCCGCCGGAGCCGGCCGGACGCCCCTGGGAACCCGGACTGGCAGGACCCTGGGTACCCTCGGCAGGTTTTCCCGGCTTCCCGTCCGTCATCCCCGAACCTCGCGAGCCCCAGGACTTCTCGCTCATCCCCGCGCGGACCATCTCGTCCTTTCTCGGCGGGGTCTTCGGTCCGAAGGCGCAGTACTCGTCGCGCTCCACCCGGAGGCTCGGTGCGCCGCCGGCGGGAAAGACCTCGACCGTCCCTTCGAAGACCGCCAGGACGCTGTCGCCTCCCGGTCCGGTCTCGAGGCCGTACCGCGTTCCACGGACGGCCAGGAGGGCCCCGGGCGCCGCGACGCGCCGCGCCTCGGACGCCCCGGTGAACGCGTCGAACGCGGCCTTGAGGCGCCCCTTCTCGAGAACGAGGAGGATTCCCGGCTCGCCGCCGGCCAACCGGACACGAGTGGAAGAGAAGACCTCGAACCGCGCGGCACGATCGGGAACGGCGAGGACCGTCCTGCCGAAGAAACCTGTCTTCACGACGTCGCCCGCTTCCGCCGGGTCGCCGGCCGCCACGCGCACGTCCCGTGTCTCGTCTCCGCCGGGCGACCGCAGGACCTTGCTCTTCACCTCTTCGAACCGGTACACGAGACGTTCCCCGGACGGGGCCTGGGCGAGACCGAGACCCGTCGCGGCGAGGAGCGCGCCGAGAAGCGCCGATTTCCTGTTCATGTGCGCCTCCTTCCCGGCGGCCTTCGCAAGCGGCGGGCCAGCGTGGCTCGACGCCCCGGCGGGGCACCGTGAGTCTGAAACGAGGATACTGGGGAGCCGTGGTCCCGGCCCATTCGCTCCGTCCCGTCGCATTCGAAACCGCCGTCCTCGTCGCGGCCTTCTTCGTCGTCTCCGTCGCGCTCGCCACGGGCCTTCCGGCGACTCTCGACCTGCCGGTGAGGGACACCCTTCTCCGCGCGCTCCCTTCGCGCCCTGTGGAGGACGTGGCGGTCGTCGCCATCGACGAAGCCTCGCTCGCAACGGAGGGACCGTGGCCCTGGCCCCGCGCCCGGCTCGCCGCGATCGCCGTGGCGGCGCGCGAGGCCGGAGCCCGGGTCCTCGCGCTCGATCTCCTCCTCGTCGCGCCCGGCGAAGGGGACGACGTCCTTGCCGCGAGCCTGGCGGCGATGCCGTCGGTCCTCGCCGCGGGCCTCGACGCGAAGGCGGGGTGGCTCCTCCCGGCGCCGACCCTTCGCGGCGCCGGACGGCTGGCAGAGACCTCCTTCGACGTCGACCACGACGGCGTGATGCGCCGCATGAGCGCGACGAAGCAGCGGGACGGAGTTTCCCTCCCCGCCCTCTCCGTCGCCGCGGCGTCTCTCGCGACCGATCCGGGACGGCCCGTCCCGGTGGGCCGCGTCCTCGTTCCCGATTTCCGTCATCGCCCGGCGGGCGTTCCCGTCGTCGGCGCGGCCGATCTCCTGGCAGGGCGCGCCGACGGGACCCTCCGCGGCCGCGTCGTCTTCCTGGGTGTGACCGCGGCCGGGCTCGGCGACCGGTTCGTCACTCCCGGCTCCCCACCGGGGACGCCCGAGCCGGGCGTCCTCGTCCACGCGGCCACGGCCTCGTGCCTCCTGGCGGGCGGTCTTCTCAGATCCGTCCCGCCGTTCGCCTCCGGACTTCTCGCCTCGGCGATGACCGGGCTGGCCCTCCTGGCGGGACGAAGCCGGCCCCGGCACCGCCGCCTCTTCCTCGGCGGCCTCGCGCTCCTGCCGCTCGGCCTCGGCGCGCCGCTGCTGGCGGCGGGGCTCGAGCTTCCGGTCGCCACGCTGACCGGCGCCACGCTCCTCGTGCTCCTCGCGGTGGAAGCGCGCGCCGCGCGCCTCGGCGAGCGGGAGGCGGCCCGCGGCGCCGCTCTCAGGACCGAAGAGCTCGAGGCGAGACGCGTCGCGGTCCACGAGATGAAGACTCCCCTCACGGCCGTCCGGGGTCTCACGCAGCTCCTCTCCGGTTTCGACCTCTCTCCGGCCGAGCGCGCGCGCGTCGTCGGGATGGTGGGCGAGGAGACGGAGCGGCTCGGCGGGATGATCGAGTCGCTGAACGCGGTGGAGAAGATGCGCCTCGCGAGCTTCGACGCGACGGCCCGCCCCGTCGACCTGGGCGCGCTCGCCGCGCGTCGGGCCGCGGCAATCGGAGCGGGAGCGCCCGGTCGCGTCTCGGTCGAGGCCGGCGAAGGCGTCTTCGTCCTCGGGGACGAGGCCTTCCTCGCCCGCGTCTTCGACAACCTCGTCTCCAACGCGCTGAAGTTCTCGCCGCCTTCCTCGCGGGTCCGGATCGCCGTCGCACTCCGGGAAGGAGACGCGCTCCTCACCGTGGCCGACGAGGGGCCGGGGATTCCCGAGGTCGAGCGGGAGCGGGTCTTCGGGAGGTTCATCCGCGGCAGCGGGGCCGGGGGCGCCGAAGGGCTCGGCCTCGGCCTCTCGCTCGTTCACGAGGTGGTAACTTGGCACCGCGGGCGCGTCTCGGTGAGGGGCGCCGAAGGGACGGGAAGCGTTTTCGAGGTCGTCCTTCCCGCCCTCCGCGAAGTGCACAGCAACGAGGAGCCGGACACTGGCCACGATCCTGGTCGTTGACGACGACACCGCCATCCGCGAAACCGCCGCCCTCGCCCTCGAGAAGGCGGGGTACGCCGTCCGCCGCGCCGCGAGCGTCGCCGAGGCGATGTCCCTGCTGGCGCAGCGGCCGGTCGATCTCGTCCTCTCCGACATCTACATGCCCGGCGAGGACGGCCTCTCGCTCCTCTCCCGCCTGCGGGAAGGACCGAAGCCCCCGAAGATCGTCCTGATGACGGCGCGGGGAACGGTAGAGACCGCGACGATCGCCGCCCGCCTCGGCGTGACGGACTACGTCGCCAAGCCCTTCGACCTCGCGCAGCTCCTCGGGCGGATCGCGGCCGCCCTCGCACCGCCCGCGGCGGGAGGAGAGCCCGTGGACCCGGAAGGGCCACGAAGCCTCATCGTCGGCTCGCACCCCTCGATGGTCGAGGTCTACAACGCCGTCGCCCGCGTCGCGCGCCTGCCCGTGACGGTTCTCGTCCTCGGCGAGACCGGCACCGGCAAGGAGCTCGTCGCCCGCGCCCTCCACCAGTTCGGCGCGCACCCCGACGGCCCGTTCGTCGCCGTCCACTGCGGCGCCATCCCCGACACGCTCCTGGAGAGCGAGCTCTTCGGGCACGTCCGCGGCGCCTTCACCGGCGCGGACCGCGACCGCCGTGGCGCGCTGCGCGAGGCGCAGCACGGCACCGTCTTCCTCGACGAGATCGGCGACGTCTCCCCCTCCTTCCAGACGAAGCTCCTCCGGTTCCTCCAGGAGAAGACGGTCCGGCCGGTCGGCGCGGAGCGCTCCGAGCCGGTGGACGTACGGGTGGTCGCCGCGACGCACCGCGACCTCGCCGCCCTCTCGGCCGCCGGAAGCTTCCGCCAGGATCTCTACTTCCGCCTCGCCGGTTACGAGGTGCGCCTTCCGGCACTGCGCGAGCGCCTCTCGGACCTGCCGCTCCTCGTCGAGCACTTCCGCGCCGGAGCCGTGCGGGAGATGGGCCTTCCCGAGACGTCCTCCGCCTCCTCCGCCCTCCTCGCCGCCCTGGCGGCGCACTCCTGGCCCGGCAACGTCCGCGAGCTGGAGCAGGTCGTGCGGCGGCTCCTGATCGACACAGGGGCGCTCTCCGACGCCGCGGCCGCGGAGCGATTCCTCGCGTCGTCGGGGCGGGCCGCGAAGCGGACGACGCCGGAAGAGTCCCACGCCTCGGAACCGCAGGCCCCCGCCACCTCCGGTCCTGCCGAAACGCTCTCGAGCCTCGACGACGTGGAGCGCCGGCACATCCTCGCGGTCCTCTCCGCCACGGGAGGAAACCGATCTGCGGCGGCTCGGATTCTCGGCATCGAGCGCAAGACCCTCTCGCGCAAGCTGAAGGCGTGGGGCACGGGCGACCCGGACGGGGACGACCCCGAGTCCCTCTGACCCTCCGGGCTGCGTCCTTTCACCCCGCACTGCAGGACCTGCAGTCTGCGAAGGCGCACTCCCGCTTCTCGAAATCGCTCCAACCCCCCTGAGAATGCGGGTTCTCCGGTTTGCCACGCCATTCGCGCGAACCTGGCACGGCTCTTGGAATGGAGGAGTCCGAACCGGGAGCCGACGAGACCACCCGGCAGAGACGAAAAGGAGCACGACGATGAACAGCACCAAGAAGCTCTCGACCCTCCTCGTGGGCGCCCTCTTCCTGACCGGAATGCTCGCCCTCCCCGCCGGCGCGCAGCAGGGACCGGCGACCGGCCCCGGCACACAGGCTGGCCCCGGCACACAGACCGGCCAGGGCGCCGGTCGGGGGAACGGTCCCGGCGACGGCACCGCCCCTGCCCCCGCTCCGAAGGACGGCACCGGCTACGGCAGGACCAGCGGGAAGGGCTCCGGGAGCGGCACCTGCGACGGAACCGGCGCCGGCCCCCGGGGAAGCTCCGGCTCGCAGGGCGGAAGCTCCGGGTCGGGCCAGCGCCGTTCCGGCGGCGGGCGCGGCGGCCGCGGCTGACCGCCCGGCCGTAACGAACCCCTGCAACGCACCCGGAGCGGTCCCGAGAGGATCGGGACCGCTCCTCGCCAATCCGATCAAGCCGCTCCAGACGCACGAGAAACGAACGGGACCAAGAGCCCGCAAGGAGAAAGCCATGAAAACGTCCGCCCTCTCGACCTTCGCCCTCCTCGCTTCCTTCGCCGTCTCCGCGCCGCTCGCCGCCGCCGGCCCCGGCAAGCCGACCGACCCGCCGTGCGACGGTCTCTCCACCTACATGGCGACGCTCCCCGTCGCGCCCCTCTCCGACGTCGAGAAGGAAGGGCTCCTCTTCACCCGCGAGGAGGAGAAGCTGGCCCGCGACGTCTACACCGCCCTCGCCGCGAAGTGGGGCCAGCGCGCCTTCACGGCGATCGCCGCCGCCGAGCAGCAGCACATGGACGCCGTGGCCTTCCTCCTCACGCGCTACCAGCTGGCCGACCCGGCTGCCGGAAAGGCTCCCGGCGTGTTCGCGAATGCGCGGCTCCAGGCGCTCTACGTGAGCCTCGTCGAGAAGGGGTCCGTCAGCCTCGTCGAAGCCTTCGTCGTCGGGGCGACGATCGAGGACCTCGACCTCGCCGACGTCGAAGAGCTGATCGCGGACGCCGACAACCTCGACGTCGACACGGTGATGCAGAACCTCGCGAAGGGCTCGCGCAACCATCTCCGCTCCTTCGTCGCCCTCCTCACCGCCTCCGGCGCGACCTACGTGCCCCAGTTCCTGAGCGCGGAGGAGTACGCCGGGGTCATCTCGACGCCGGCTGAACGGCACGTCGTCTACGACGCGGCCGGCCTCCCCGTCGAAGGGATCCCCGCTGGTCCGTGCGACGGGCTGGGGGCTGCTGCCGGCCAGGGACCCATGGGACCCGCGGCGGGCCAGGGAAGCTCGAACGGCCCGGGAGCGGGCAGCGGCTCGGGGACCTGCGACGGCACGGGCTCGGGGAGCACCGCGGGCGGCGGCACCGGGAACGGTTCCGGGAACGGCGGCGGCCGCTGACACGCCTGCGGACCGGAGAGGTCAAAAAGGCCCGCCGGGGTTTCCCCCGGCGGGCCTTCCGTTCAACCCGGTGAAGGCGGGTCTTCAGTCCTTGTACTTGACGACGAGGAACTTCTCGCCGGACCAGAACTTCGCCGCGTCGAGGATCTTGAGGGTCGAGTTCTTCTCGTCGGCCGCGACGAGCTCGTAGCTCCCCTGCGGGTGCGAGGAGAGGACCTGGACCTTCTTGATCGGGGCGGCGATGGCGAACTCGGTCTCCTTGGTGACGTCGATCTCCTTGAAGAGGTCGGTGTCGAACTTCCCGGTCTGAACCCAGCTGCCGCGCATGCCGAGGAAGGCGCCCTTCTTCTCGATGACGCCCGCGGCCTGCAGCTCCTTCTGGCCGGCGATCGCGACGTGAGCGGTGTTGATCGTCTTCGTCTGCGTCTCGATGACCGTTTCCTTCTCCGCGATCGTCGTCGTCTGCTCCTCGACCTTCTGCGTCAGCCCGAGGACCTTCGTCTCGAGCTCGGCGATCATCGTCTCCTTCTCCTCGAGGGACTTCTTCATCTCGCCGACGAGGCGCTCCATCGAGGTGACCTGCCCTTCGAGCTCGGTGACCTTCTTGCCGGAGGCCTTCGCCTTCGCGAGGGCGTCCTTCTTCTCCTGCTCGAGCTTCGCGAGCTTCTCGAGGTTCTCCTTGATCGCCTTGCGGATCGCCTCGATCTCGGTCTTCAGCTCGTCGCGCCGGGTGCTGCGCGGCTTGCCTTCCTGGACGACCTCGATCGAGCTGCGGACGATCTGGAGCTCCTTGGCGCGGAGCTCCTCGAGGCTCGTGGCGACCTCGTCGAGCGTCGTCTGCATCTCGGTGCTCTCGACGCCGGCCGACGTCAGCTGCCCCTCGAGCTGCTGCTTCTCCTGCGAGAGCTTCTGGTTGTCGGTCTTGAGCTGCTCGATCTCCTTCTTCCAGCCGCAGCCTCCGAGGGCGAGCGCGGCGGCGAGGATCCCTGCGAAGGCGACGCGCGTCGCGGTGGTCCCGTGGGTCATGGTCTTCCTCCTCATGTAAAGAGCTGTTGAGCGAGCGTGAGTGACGAAGAAGACTACCGCAACCCGGGGCCCGGCGGCCCGGCGAGCGCTCACTTCGCTTCTCCGAATCCCCGGCGACGCCGCCGGCAGGCCTTCCGTGCCACGGCCGGAACCCTTTTCCTCGCAGACACATAGGCATCGCCAGGCAAGACGTTGAAACCGTGTCGCGAAATCCTGCGTACTCTCCGCTGACCGAACGGTCAGAGAAATGACTTCATGGTAGGCACACACAGGAATCTGCGAGAGCTCCTCGAGCCAGTCCGGATCCGCGAGATCGGGGACGCCGCCCTGCGGGTCGTTTCGCGCAAGGGGCTCGAGCGGACGACGATGCAGGAGATCGCCGACGAGGCGGGCCTCGCGAAGGGAACCCTCTACCTCTATTTCGACAGCCGCGATGAGCTCGTTCTCCACGTGGCCGAGTCGGCGTTCGAAGAGCTCCAGGTCGCGGTGGCAGAGGCGCTTGCCCGGGACGTCGCCTTCCCCGAGCGGCTCGCGGCCGCGGTACTCACCCACGTCGAGTTCTTCGAGCGCCGGCGGGACTTCTTCCGCCTCTTCCTTTCCGTCGCCCACCCCGGCCCCGGCGTCGAGCGCTCCGCTCGGCATTCCCGCAGCTGCAACCCGCTCTACCGCGCCTACCTCGACCGCCTCGCCTCCTTCTTCGCCCAGGGCCAGGCCCGCGAGGAGATCCGTCCCTTTCCCCCCGACCGGCTCGCCCTCTTCGTCTCCGAGGGGATCGCGGGCCTGATCCTGCGAAGGCTCGGGGAAACCGACCCGCCCCCCGTCGAGGAGGACGTGCGGCTCGTCGTCGACACGCTCACCGGCGGGATCAACGCCAGGAGGAACCCATGAGGACGCCGCTGGGCGCGCTCGCCGCGGCCCTGCTTCTCCTTCCCTCCACGCCACCCGCTCGCGCCGAGGGGCTGACGCTCGCCGACGCCTTCGCGCGGGCGATCTCGTCGAACCTCTCGCTCGAGAAGGCGCGGCGCGAGCTGCCCGCCGCCGACGCCCAGAGGAAGGCGGTGTTCGCCGCGCTCCTCCCGAACGTCGCAGCCTTCGCGAACCTCGGGCTCAACAGCACGGAGGTCTCCTTCGGCGAACCTCCGGACGACCGGACGATCCTGCCGAAACGGGACTGGGACTATCGCGTCGTCGCCACCCAGCCCCTCTTCGCAGGTCTACGCGAGAAGCGCGCCTACGACCAGTCGAAGCTGGCGGTCGAGGGCGCGCGTGAGACGGGGCGCAGGGCGGAGGAGGACGTGCTCCTCGCCGTCGCATCGGCGTTCGCCGCGGCGGCCGGCAGCGAGGCGCTCGTCGAGGTGGAGACCCGAAACGTCGAGCTCGTCACGCGGCGGAGCCGGCAGGCGAAGGACCTGTTCGAGGCGGGCGAGACGACCCGCGTCGACCTCCTCCGGGCCGAGGCCGACGGCAAGGCCGCCGAAGAGCGCCTCGTCTCGGCCCGCCAGTACCTCGAGGAGGCGCTCGGCCGTCTCCGCGTCGCCCTCGCCCTCGACGGGCCGATCGACGTCGACGCCGGTTCCGCCCTCCTGCCGCCCCTCGCCCCGGAGGACGAGCTCGTCGCCCTCGCGCTCGCCCGCCCCGACGTGAAGCAGGCCGAGCTCGCCCTGTCGACCGCGTCGCTCGAGGTGAAGAAGCAGTGGGGCGCGTACCTCCCCGTCCTCTTCGCCGAGGCGGGATACGTGAAACAGAAGCGGGCGTTCCCGGTCGACGAATACGGCTACGGGGCTCTGCGCTTCTCCGTCCCCCTCTTCCGCGGCGGCGAGACGTCCGCCCGGGTGGCCGCGGCCCGCGAGCGCGAGACGCAGGCCCGCCTCGCCCTCGAGGAGCTCCGCCGCGAGGTGAAGGAGGAGGTCCACGTCGCCCTCCTGGCCGTCGAGGCCGCACGCTCCCGCGTGAAGCTCGCCGACGAACGGCTCACGGCCGCCCAGGCCGACTACGACCAGACCTTCGAGCAATACCGGAATCAGCTTCTGACGACCCTCGACGTCCAGTCCGCCGAGACGTCGCTGGCCGAGGCGCGCCGAGGCCGGATCGGTGCCCGGCTCGGCCTGTTCCTCGCCGAGGTCCGCACGCTCCACGCGGCCGGCGACCTCGCCCCCGCCACGCGCAAGGAGACCGCCCGATGAGCCCGAGAACCCGCACCGCCACGCTGGCGGCCCTTCCCTTCGTCCTCGTCCTGGCCGCCTGCGGCCCGAAGGCCCCCGAGGCCGCGCCGAAGGAGGCCGCCTCACCCGCCGCGCTCCCCGACGACGTGAAGCCGCTCGAATCCGCCCTCGCGCCCCCGCCCGCCGCGGGTCCGGCGGCCGCCACCGCGGACGAACGCGTCCTCCTCGCCACGGGCGAGTTCATCCCGCTCGTCCGATCCGAGCTCGTCGCCCGCGTCACCGGGCGCGTGGCGAAAGTCCTCGTCGACGAGGGGGCCCGGGTTGCCGAGGGCCAGCCGATGCTGACGCTCGAGACCGACTACCTGAAGATCGACGTCTCCCGCGCCGAGGCCGAGACGGCCCGTGCGGCCGCCGTCCTCGCCGATGCCGAACGGGACTTCGCGAGAAAGAAGGAGCTCGTCGGGAAGGAGTCGGTCGCCCCGGCCGCCTTCGAGCGCTCCCAGGCCGCCTTCGAAGGAGCGAAAGCGTCCCGCCTCGGCGCGCAGGCGGGCCTCGACCTCGCGAAGCAGCGCCTCTCCGACGCCGTCCTGCGCTCCCCGATCGACGGTGTCGTCCTCGAGAAGCGGGTCGACGTCGGCGAGCGGCTGAGCGAGGGAACGGTGACGTTCGTCGTCGTCCAGACCGCGCCGCTCAAGCTCCGCTTCCGGGTCCCCGAGCGCTTCCTCGGCACCGCCGATCGCGGGGCGAAGGTCCGCGCCACCGTCGACCCGTACCCGGGAGAGACCTTCGACGGCACCGTCTCGGTCGTCGTCCCCGCCCTCGACCCGGCGAGCCGGACGTTCGCGGTCGAGGCCCTCTTCCCGAACCGCGACGGGCGGCTCCGCCCCGGGCTCTTCGCGCGCGTCGAGCTCGAGCGGGCGCCGGCGCGCCGGTGAGGTCCGCCTCGTGAACAAGCTCGCCGAGCTCTGCGTCAAGCGGCCCGTCTTCGCGGCCGTCATCGTCCTCGCCCTCGTCGTCATCGGGCTCTTCTCCTACCGCCGCCTCGGCGTCGATCGCTTCCCCAACATCGACTTCCCGTTCGTCACCATCTCGACCCGCCTCGTCGGCGCCGCGCCCGAGGAGATCGAGACGGAGGTGACGGAGAAGATCGAGGAGGCGGTCAACACGATCAGCGGCATCGACCAGCTCCTCTCGGTCTCGGCCGAGGGGGTCTCGGTCGTCACCGTCCAGTTCGTCCTCGAGAAGGACGGCGACGTCGCCGCGCAGGAAGTGCGCGACCGCGTCAACGCCGTCCTCGCCGACCTCCCGCGCGACGCCGACCCGCCCGTCATCGAGAAGATCGACCCCGACGCCACCCCCGTCCTCTCCGTCGTCCTCTCCGGCCCGGCCCCGATCCGCGACCTGACCGAGTTCGCCGACAAGAAGTACCGCCGCGCCCTCGAGTCGGTCCTCGGGGTCGGCCAGGTCCGCGTCATCGGCGGCCGCGCCCGGCAGGTGAACGTCGTCGTCGACTCGAACCGCCTTTCGGGTCTCGACCTGACGGTGGCCGACGTCGTCCGCGCGCTCCAGACCCAGAACGTCCAGGTGCCGGGCGGCAAGGTGGAGCAGGGGGTGAAGGACTTCACGCTCCGGACCTACGGCCGCGTCTCGACTCCCGGCGAGCTCGGGTCGATTCCCGTCGCCGTCCGGAACGGCGAGCCGGTGCGCGTCGCCGACGTGGCGACGATCCGCGACACCGAGGCCGAGGTCGAGACGCTCGCGAGCCTGAACGGCACGCCCGCCGTCGTCCTCCAGGTCCGCAAGCAGTCCGGGACGAACACGATCGAGGTCGTCGAACGGCTGAAGGAACGGATCGACGCCCTGGCCGCGCAGCTTCCGAAGGGGTGGAAGACCGACCTCGTGAGGGACCAGTCCGAGTACGTCGTCGCGGCCGTCGACGCCGTCAAGGAGCACCTCGTCCTCGGGTCGATCTTCGCCGCCCTCGTCGTCTGGGCCTTTCTCCGCAAGCTCCGCCCCACGCTCATCGCGGCGGTCTCGATCCCCGCCTCGCTCATCGCCACGTTCGCCGCCATCGACGCGATGGGCTACTCGCTGAACGTCATCACGCTCCTGGCGCTGACGCTCGCCGTCGGCATCGTCGTCGACGACGCCGTCGTCGTCCTCGAGATCATCTTCCGGCACATGGAGGAGAAGGGGGTCGGCCCCGTGCAGGCGGCGATCGAGGGGACGCGGGAGATCGGCATGGCGGTCGTGGCGATGAGCCTCTCGCTCATCGCCGTCTTCCTCCCCGTCGCCTTCATGGGGGGAATCGTCGGGCGCTTCATGGCGTCGTTCGGCGTGACGATGGCTTTCGCCATCGGCGTCTCGATCGTCGTCGCCTTCACGCTGACGCCGATGCTCGCCTCCCGCTGGCTGAAGCACGAAGACGTCGAAGGGGAAGAGAGCTCGCGGCAGCGCGGCTTCTACCCGATGGTCGAGAAGGCGTACATGACGATCCTCGAGTGGTCGATGGCCCACCGCTGGGCCGTCGTCGTCGTGATGGCCCTCGTCCTGGCCTCGACCATTCCGCTCGGCATCGTCGCCAACAAGAACTTCCTCCCCGTGGACGACGAGGGGCAGTTCGACGTCATCGTCCGGGCCCCCGAGGGGTCGAGCGTCGAGACGACCCGGACGATCCTGGAGTCGATCGCGGCGCGGATCCGTCCGATCCCGGGCGTCGCCGCGACCCTCCTGACGATCGGGGACGACCCGCAGCGGACGCAGAACCTCGGGTCGGTCTACGTGAAGCTCGCGCCCGTCCACGACCGGAAGGAAGACCAGTTCGCGATCATGGACCGGGTCCGCAACGAGGTGCTGCCGCAGTACGCGCGGCTGAACCTCCGCTCGCAGGTGACGCCCGTGAACGCGTTCCGCGGCGGGTCGAACGCCGAGATCCAGTTCTGGATCGGCGGCCCCGACCTGAAGCAGCTCGGCGAGTACTCGAAGGCTCTCCTCGAGACGATGAGGTCCGTCCCCGGCGTCGTCGACGTCGACACGAACCTCATCGAGGGCAAGCCCGAGCTCGGGGCGCGGATCGACCGCGCCAAGGCGGCCGACCTCGGCGTGAACGTCCAGGACGTCGCCACGACGCTGAACGTCCTCGTCGGCGGCCAGAAGGTTTCCGACTACTACGAGGGGGGCGAGCAGTACGAGGTGCGCGCCCGCGCGGAAGAGCGCGACCGCTCCTCGGCCGCGGCCCTCTCCCAGGCCCGCGTCCCCGCGGCGAAGGGGACCGTCGCCCTGCGCGACGTCGTGACGCTCGAGGAGGGGACCGGGCCGTCCCTCGTCAACCGGATCGCCCGGCAGCGGCAGGTCCTCCTGACGGCGAACGTGAAGCCCGGCTTCTCCTCGCAGGCGGTCATCGACGCGCTCACGGGCAAGGCGAAGGAGCTGAAGATGCCCGCCGGCTACACGTCGGGGCTCACCGGCCGCTCTCGCGAGCAGGGGAAGGCGGCGTCGGCGTTCCTGACCGCCTTCGTCCTCTCGATCATCTTCATGTACCTCATCCTCGCGGCGCAGTTCGAGAGCTGGGTCCACCCCGTCTCGATCCTCCTCGCGCTGCCGCTCACCGTGCCGTTCGCGCTCCTGTCGATCGTCGTCCTGAACCAGTCGATCAACATCTTCTCGTCGCTCGGCATCCTCGTCCTCTTCGGCATCGTGAAGAAGAACGGCATCCTCCAGATCGACAACATGATTTCCCTGAGAAACCAGGGGGTCGAGCGGGAAGAGGCGATCCGCCGCGCAAATCGCGACCGGCTCCGGCCGATCCTGATGACGACGCTCGCGTTCGTCGCCGGCATGCTCCCGCTCGTCGTCTCCTCCGGCGTCGGCTCGGGGACGAACCGGGCGATTGCGAGCGTCATCATCGGCGGGCAGACTCTCGCGCTCGTCCTCACTCTCGTCGGGACGCCGGTCGCCTACAGCCTCTTCGACGACTGGTCGACGAGGAAGCCCCTCCGCACTCTCCTCGCGCGAGTGGGAGGGAGAAAGCCCGCGTGATCCGCCACCGCGAGGCCGTCGAGATTCCCCGGGACGCCCTCTCGCGCCCGCCGGAGATCCCGGCGCTGTCCTTCGTCACCGCCGCCCTCGACCACCTCGTCCTGCCGGGGCTCCTGCGCTTCACGCGGCTCGGCTACCGCGCCCGCAAGGGCTCCTTCGCCCCGCTCGCCGCCTCGCTGGGCGGGCGGACCGCGGTCGTGACCGGGGCGACGTCGGGCCTCGGCCGGGAGGCCGCCGCCGGTCTCGCCCGGCTCGGGGCGCGCGTCGTCCTCGTGGGCCGGGACCGGCGGAAAACCGCGCGGGCGCGCGACGAGATCCGCGCCGCGACCGGGAACGACGACCTCGGCGTCGAGGTGGCCGACCTCTCGCTTCTATCGGACGTGCGGGGTCTCGCGGAGCGCCTCCTCGCGAAGGAGAAGGCCCTCCACGTCCTCGTGAACAACGCGGGCGTCCTCGAGAACGAGCGAAGGACGACGCCGGAGGGCCACGAGATCTCTCTCGCCACGAACCTCCTCGCCCCGTACGTCCTGACGCGGCGGCTCCTGCCGCGCCTCGTCGAATCCTCCCCGGCGCGCGTCATCAACGTCGTCTCCGGCGGCATGTACCTCGCGGGCCTCGGGCCCGAGTGCTTCGGAGAATCCGTGGGGAAGTGGGACGGCGCGCTCGCCTATGCGCGGCACAAGCGGGCGCTGACGGTGCTCACCGAGCTATGGTCCGACGAGGTTCACCCGCGCGGCGTCGCCGTCAATGCCATGCATCCCGGCTGGGCGGAGACGCCCGGAGTCGCGCGCTCGCTCCCGGGCTTCTTCCGGCTGACGAGGCCGTTCCTCAGGAGCGCCGGCGAGGGGGCCGATACGATCGTCTGGCTCGCCGCCGCACCCGAGGGGGCCCTCGCGAGCGGCGCCCTGTGGCTCGACCGCGAACGGCACCCGGCCGCCGTCTTCCCGGGCACGGCGGGGTCGCCCGAGGAGCGCAAGCGGCTCGTCGAGGAGCTCGAACGGGTCACCGGGGAGCCCTCCGGCGCGGCGGCGGACGTCAGGAAGAAGACCTCGGGCCCGGAGCGTGCCCGCCGGCCCCGCGCTATCCGGCCGCCTTCGGGTACCCCAGCGCCAGGAGCGCCTCGGTGATCTCGCCGAGGATCGCCGGGTCGTCGATCGTCGCGGGCGCCGTGTAGGCGGTTCCGTCGGCAATCTTCTTGATCGTCCCGCGGAGGATCTTTCCGGAGCGCGTCTTGGGGAGCCGCTTGACGACGACCGCGATCTTGAACGCCGCGACGGCGCCGATCGTGTCGCGGACCTTCTGCGTCAGCTCGGCGACGATCTCGTCCTGGCTCCGCGTGACGCCCGCCTTCGTGACCACGAAGCCGACCGGGATCTCGCCCTTCAGCTCGTCGTGGACGCCGACGACGGCGCACTCGGCCACGTCGGGGTGCGAGGCGAGGACCTCCTCCATCCCGCCGGTGGAGAGACGGTGGCCCGCCACGTTGATGATGTCGTCGACGCGGCTCATGATGTAGAGGTAGCCGTCCTCGTCCTGGTAGCCGGCGTCGGCGGTCAGGTAGTAGCCGGGGTGGGACGAGAGGTAGGAGCGCTCGTAGCCGGCGTCGTTGTTCCACAGGGTCGGGAGACAGCCGGGAGGAAGCGGGAGCTTCACGACGATCGTCCCGATCTCTCCCCGCGGACGCTCCACCTGGTCGAGCCCGAGGATCCGGACGTCGTAGCCGGGGACGGCCTTCGTCGGCGAGCCCGGCTTGACCGGGAGCATCCCGAGGCCGACGCAGTTCGCGGCGATCGGCCAGCCCGTCTCGGTCTGCCACCAGTGGTCGATCACGGGAACGCCGAGGTTCCGCTCCGCCCAGTGGAGCGTGTCGGGGTCGCACCGCTCCCCGGCGAGGAAGAGCGTGCGGAAGCGCGAGAGGTCGTAGCGGGAGATGTGGCTCCCGGTCGGGTCGTCCCTCTTGATCGCCCGGAACGCGGTCGGCGCCGTGAAGAGGACGTTGACGCCGTGCTGCGAGGCGACGCGCCAGAACGCGCCCGGGTCGGGGGTACCGACCGGCTTGCCCTCGTAGAGGATCGTCGTGCACCCCTTCAGGAGCGGCCCGTAGACGATGTACGAGTGGCCGACGACCCAGCCGATGTCCGAGGCTGCCCAGAAGACCTCCCCGGCCCCGACGCCGTAGACGTTCTCCATGCTCCACTTCAGGGCGACCGCGTGCCCGCCGTTGTCGCGCACGACGCCCTTCGGGATGCCGGTCGTCCCCGAGGTGTAGAGGATGTAGAGCGGGTCGGTCGCCGCCACCGGAACGCAGGCGGCGGGCTCGGCCCCGGCGAGGAAGTCGAACCAGTCCAGGTCGCGTCCCGGGAGGAGCTCCGCCCTCTCCTGGGGCCGCTGGAGCACCACGCACTTCTCGGGCTTGTGGCTCGCGAGCTCGATCGCCTGGTCGAGCATCGGCTTGTAGGCGATCACCCGCCCGGGCTCGATCCCGCAGGAGGCCAGGAGCATGACCTTCGGCTTCGCGTCGTCGATCCTGGTCGCGAGCTCCTTGGGCGCGAAACCGCCGAAGACGACCGAGTGGACGGCCCCGAGCCGGGCGCAGGCGAGCATCGCGACGACCGCCTCCGGGACCATCGGCATGTAGAGGATCACCCGGTCGCCCTTCTCGACGCCGATCCGCCGGAGCGCACCGGCGCAGTGGGCGACCTCGTCCCTCAGCTCCTCGTAGGTCAGCTTCCGGAGGGTGCCGGTGACGGGGCTGTCGTAGATCAGGGCGATCTGCCGCCCGCGCCCGCGTTCGATGTGGAAGTCGAGCGCGTTGTAGCAGGTGTTGAGAACGCCCCCGGCAAACCAGCTGTAGAAGGGGGCGCGGGAGTCGTCGAGGACCCTGTCCCAGCGCTTCTCCCAGTAAAGATCCTCCGCCGCCCGGGCCCAGAAGCCCTCTGGGTCCTCCATCGACCGTGCGTAAACCGACGCGTGCGAGCTGGGCATGAACGGCTCCCCCCTGGGAGCGGGATTCTAGGAACCCGCCCCCAGAAAGGAAAGATCGAAGCCTGGCGTGTTAGCGCGGTCTGCCGCGTGCCTTCGCGTTCACGACCATGATCGGGCCTTCGGGAACTCCAGACTAGCCCGCCATCCGACTCCGGATCGCCAGGAAACCGGTGACGGACAGGAGCCCGGCCAGCAGCATGAGCATCCAGGTCGACAGCGTCGGGATGTCGGAGGGGGGCGGGGTTGGGGGTACGTAGTCGTCCGATCGGTTGAGGAAGGTGCAGGTGACGTGCTCGCCCGCGTCGAGGTCGATGCTGGCGGTGGACGTCGCGAGGTTGAAGGTGGATCCGCCGTCCGGGTCGACGCACGTGATGTCGGTCAGGTGCCAACCCGGCGGGAGAGCCCCTTCGGTGATGGCGTAGGTGCCCGGCCCGGCGTTGGAAATCGTGTTGCTCTGCCCTCCCGTCAGCGCGAAGGCGCCGAGACCGCCCGCAAAGGCGAACATCTGACCGCCGGCGTCCGGCGGCAGCGTCTGCTTGACGATCGTCACCGAGCTCTGGACGGTGTCGAGGGTGTTGAGGAAGGTGCAGGTGACGCGCTCGCCCGCGTCGACCTCGATGCTGGCGGTAGACGTCGGGAGATTGAAGGTGGACCCGCCGTCCGGGTCGACGCACGTGATGGCGGTCAGGTGCCAGCCCGGCGGGAGAGCCCCCTCGGTGACGGCGTAGGTGCCCGGCCCCAGGTTGGGAATCGTGCGGCTCTGCCCCCCCGTCAGCGAGAAGGCGCCGAGACCGCCCGCGAAGGCGAACGTCTGCCCGCCGGCGTCCTGCGGGATCGTCTGCTTGACGATCGTCACCGAGCCCTGGGCGGTGTTGAGGAAGGTGCAGGTGACGTGCTCGCCCGCGTCGAGGTCAATGCTGGCGGAAGAGGTGGCGAGATTGAAGGTGGATCCGCCGTCCGGGTCGACGCACGTGATCTGGGTCAGTTCCCAACCGGGCGGCAGGACCTCGGTGACGGCGTAGGTGCCCGGCCCCAGGTTGGGTATCGTGCTGCTCTGCCCCCCCGTCAGCGAGAAGGCGCCGAGACCGCCCGCGAAAGCGAACGTCTGCCCGCGAGCGTCCTGCGGGACCGTCTGCTTGACGATCGTCACCGAGCCCTGGGCGGTGTTGAGGAAGGTGCAGGTGACGTGCTCGCCCGCGTCGAGGTCGATGCTGGCGGTGGAAGTCGCGAGGTTGAAGGTGGATCCGCCGTCCGGGTCGACGCACGTGATCTGGCTCAGTTTCCAGCCCGCAGGCAGATTCTCGGTGACGTCGTAGGTCCCCGGCCCCAGGTTGGAAGTCGTTCTGCTCCGCCCCCCCGTCAGCGAGAAGGCGCCGAGACCGCCCGCAAAGGCGAACGTCTGACCGCCAGTGTCCTGCGGGACCGTCTGTTTGACGATCGTCACCGAGCCTTGCGCAGTGTTGAGGAAGGTGCAGGTAACGTGCTCGCCCGCGTCGACGTCGATGCTGGCGGTGGAGGTCGCGAGGTTGAAGGTGGATCCGCCGTCCGGGTCGACGCACGTGATCTGGCTCAGTTTCCAGCCCGCAGGCAGATTCTCGGTGACGTCGTAGGTTCCAGGCCCCAGGTTGGAAGTCGTTCTGCTCTGTCCCCCCGTCAGCGAGAAGGCGCCGAGACCTCCCGCAAAGGCGAACATCTGACCGCCGGTGTCCTGCGGGGCCGTCTGCTTGACGATCGTCACCGAGCCTTGCGCAGTGTTGAGGAAGGTGCAGGTGACGTGCTCGCCCGCGTCGACGTCGATCCTGGCGGAAGAGGTCGCGAGATTGAAGGTGGATCCGCCGTCCGGGTCGATGCATGTGATCTGGGTCAGCTTCCAGCCCGACGGCAGGGTCTCCGTGACGTCGTAGGTGCCTGGAACCAGGCTGGAAATAGTGCGGCTCTGCCCCCCCGTCAGCGAGAAGGCGCCGAGACTGCCCGCAAAGGCGAACATCTGACCGCCGGCGTCCTGCGGGGCCGTCTGCTTGACGATCGTCACCGATCCCTTCGCGGGCAGGCACGTGCCGCAGTCGATGACCTCGTGCGGCTCGCCGCCCGAGCCGTCACCGGAGAGGGTGTAGAACGCGCACACCGGCGCGGTAGACGTCGCGGGGGCGGTGACGCCGACGGTGAAGCTCCACGACCGTCCGGGGAGGATCTCACCCGCCCCCCCGTCGGTATCGGCGTAGGTGACGGTCTGACCGCTGGCCGTGCAGGAGAACGCCACCGGGCTGCCGCCGGAATCCGTCGCGTCCCTGGAGCCGCAGGCGACGGTCCAGCCGTCGGGGAATCCGAGCGCGATCTGATCGAGAGCCTCGGGATCAGGCGCGGCGGGGCTGCCGTTGGTGCAGGTCCAGCGCATGGTGGCTGTGCCTCCGGGGAGGTACGGATCCGAGGTGGTGCACTGCGCACCGCGGATATCGGCGAAGGCCGGAGTTGCAAGCAGGAAGCCGAGAGCAACGGAGGCGGAGAGTGCTCGATACACGGGATTCCTCCTAGAAGTGGTAGGCCACACCGAGTTCCAGGGTGACGGGGTCGAGGTCGATGGACTTCCGCTGCTCGAACACGGCTCCGTTGGGGTCCGTGGTGCGATAGGTCGGGTCTGCCGCGTACCTGGTGTAGCGGGCGCCGACGTGCAGGGACCACGGGCCGTGGCGGAAGGGCCAGTCGAGACCCGTCTGCGCGCCCCAGGTCAGGCCGCCCCTGGCGTCGTACTCCAATGAACGGTCGACCGCGAGGGACTCGTGACCGTCCACGATGCTGTATCCGACGAACGGTCCCGCGTACCAGTCCACCGCGCCCTTCGGGGTGAGATGGACGTTGAGGCCGAGGCTGAGGTCCCAGTAGTCGCGCTTCTCGCTTTCCGTGATCCCGATACCGTTCGCCCCGATCCAGAACCGGTCGTCGAGCCGCCCGTAGAGCACGCGGGCCTCGACGCCGAAGCGCTCGCCGAGCAGGCGCTCCACGCTGAGGCCGAGCCCGAAGCCGTCGTCGTAGCCGTAGGTCGTTCGGGCCGGGCACGGGCAGCTCCCTGGATTCACGGTTCCGCTCGTCTCCCCGTTGGCGATGAGATATGCGGCGAACGGCCGCACGATCCAGTCCGCGCCGCCCACTTCGACAGACGGCGGGGGCGGCACGGGGTGCAGAGGCTGTACGGGCTGCACGGGCTGCACGGGTCGCGGTACGGTGCGGCGCTCGCTGCAGGTCTCCGGCTTGCCGGCACGCTGCTCCTCGGTCCGGCCGGCGAGCGCAAGGTTCAGGCACTCCCTCGGCACGAGAAACTTGTAGCTGGTGATCGTCTCGGTCGTCGCTCTCTCGTTGGTCGCCGTGAAGGCGTAGTCCGCCCCGTACGGGTCATCCCACGGACCCGTCCAGGTCGCGTCGCCGCCGTCGATGATCGTCCGCCTGCCGGCCGGCCCCTCCATCGTCACTCGCGCGCCGGGAGCGGTCCGAACCCGGAACGTGCTGGTCCCGCCGGGCTGATGGTCGGTGGTGACGTCGAGGCTGCAGTCGGCCCGCGCCGTCTGGGCGGCGATCACCACCGGGACGGTGATCTCGAAGGCCGGGGCGGAGCCGGGCAGGCTGAGGCACACGTTCTCGATCGTGGCGACACGGCCACCCTTCCGATAGGCCATCCACTTCAACCGCTCGCCCTCGGGCATGGCGCGCTCGGTGATGCCCGTGCCCTGGCGGACGGCGTCGAGGAGGGCGCTCGCGACCTCTTCGCCGATTCCCTGGCTCGCCAGTACGGCGCGGATCGTTTCGGTGTTCGCGGCGAAGTACTTCTGGAGCTCGTTCCGGGTCCGGGTTGTGCCCACCGCCTGGAGCCAGGGCGTTGGGGCCCCCCAGCCTGGTGATGGTGTGCTTCCGGTCGAACCCCGGGCAGACCTCCTGCGCAGCAGATGGCGAAGAAGCCGCCAGGATCATCATCTCGATCACGAACGCGAGCGATGCTGCCGGCTTGACGAGACGAGAAAGCGTGAACATTTCTTCCCTCCGAGGCTCAGGGATCGAGGTCTTGAGGTTCCCCGGCCCTGGCCTGCTGAAAAATTTACAAAGCCGACCGGGAATACCTCGATCCTGCCCTCTCCGTCGACCGAACCGGAACGTTCTTCCTGTCCCACTCGTTCCCGCTCTCTCCTTCGAGGTTTGGTCCGAAGGGCTCGCCCTTCTTCTCCACCTCCACGGGAGGCGCCAGCGGACGGACGTGACGTCCCTGGAATCTCTGCTGGTGGGTCTTGTTGTCACTTCGTTCTTTCATGTCCGTCTCCTCTCGAATCGACGGTCCCGCCCTACGAGCCGGTCTGAAGCTGTCCCCGCACTGCAAATCGACGGCCATCGATCGACTCCCACCGCTGGCGGAGGACACCAGCCAATGGGGGCCACCGGCCGCTGGGCTGGAGTCGTCACGAGACGTCGCGATCCTCCAGCGCGGAAGAGCCACCGGTGCGGCCGGGGGGCTCGAAGGCGTAGAGCGCAGGGCTCTCGGCCGCGTCGAAGCCCTGTCCCAACGCCGGGTGCGGTGCGATGATTCGCCCTCGATCTAAGGAGCAGAGGACCATGTCGAACGTGCGCACGAAGAAGGGGACGATCGCGATCCTGACGGGAGGTGGAGACGTCCCCGGTCTCAACCCCGCCATCCGGGCCCTCACGGTCCGCGCCCTGCGGGAAGGCTACCGGGTCCTCGGCATCCGCCGCGGCTGGGCGGGGCTCATCGAGCTCAACGGAGACCGGGACCGTCCCGACGGCGACTGCGTCATCGAGCTGTCGGAAGAGACCGTCAACAAGGTGGGAAGGACCGGCGGGACCTTCCTTCACACCTCGCGGACGCGCCCCTCCCACGTCCCGAAGGCGAACGTCCCGGAGCACCTCCGCGACCGGTATTCCGAAGAGACGAACGACCTGACTCCCGAGGTCCTCTCGAACATCGGGAAGCTCGGGATCGACGTCCTGATCCCGATCGGCGGCGACGACACGCTCTCCTACGGCGTCCGCCTCCACAAGGAGGGAGTCAAGGTCATCGCCCTCCCGAAGACGATGGACAACGACGTCCCCGGAACCGACTACTGCATCGGCTTCTCGACCTGCGTCACCCGGACGATCGAGATGACCCACGCGCTGAGGACGTCGGCCGGGAGCCACGAGCGCTTCCTCGTCATCGAGGTGTTCGGGCGCTACGCCGGCTTCACGGCCCTCCTGCCGACGATGGCGGGGGCCGCGAACCGCTGCGTCATCCCCGAGCACGTTTTCGACATCGACCGGCTCGCCGAGCTCCTCGTCGCCGACCGGGAGTCGAACCCGAGCCGCTACAGCGTCGTCCTCGTCTCGGAGGGGGCCAAGATCGCCGGCATGAACGAGATGGTCTTCTCCGACCAGGAGAAGGACGCCTACGGGCACAAGAAGCTCGGCGGCGTCGGCGACCTCGTCGCCGAGAAGCTCAAGCAGCTCTCGCCGAAGCACGCCGGAGGCCGGCGCATCAACACGATCAGCCAGAGGCTCGGCTACCTCGTCCGCTGCGGCGACCCGGACGCCCTCGACTCGATCGTCCCGATGGCCTTCGGGAACCTCGCGATGGACCTGATCCTGGAGGGGACCTACGGACGCCTCGTGAACGTGAGGAACGGCCGCTACGACAACGTCCCGGTGGACGTCGTCACGAGCCGCAAGAAGACGGTCGACCTCGACAAGCACTACGTCGTCGACCGCCTGCGGCCTCGTTACGAGAATTTCAACAACAAGCCCGTGTTCATCATGACGAGCGACTACTGATCCACGGGCGGAAATCGGTGCGCCGATCCGTGACGTTCCGTCGTAACCTCGACCCCTTGGAGAAGACGTGATCCGGCTCTACGGCTTCGTCGAAGGGGGACTCCGGGCGCTCCACCTCGAGGTGGGGGGAGAGGCCACCGGCCCGGAGTGGGACGCCGTCGGCTGGGTCGACCTCCTCGACCCTGAGCCCGAGGAAAAGGCCTGGGTCGAGCAGGTCTGGGGCATCGAGGTCCCGTCCCGCTCCGAGATGCGCGAGCTGGAAGCCAGCTCCCGCTGCTACCAGGAGCAGGACAGCCTCCACCTCCTGACGGCGTTCGTCGTGACCGACCCGGGCCCGGCACGGACCGTAGACGTCTGGTTCAACCTCCACAGGGGACGCCTCTTCACCGTCCGCCCCGAGAAGCTCTCCCCGTTCCGCCTCTTCCGCCTCCGGGCCCAGAGCCAGCCGGAGGAGGTCCGCGAGCCGATCGACATCCCGCTCGGGGTCATCGAGGCGGAGATCGACGTTCTCTCCGACGTCCTGGAAGCCTCTTACGCCCGTCTCGAGCGGGTGAGCCGCTCCGTCCTGACGGAAGGGGCCCGCGACCTCGAAGACCTCCTCGAGAAGCTCGCCGCCGAAGAGGACCTCCAGGGAAAGACGCGTCTCGTCCTCCTCGACCTCCGCCGGAGCCTTTCCTTCCTCATGCGCTACGTCGTCGGCGCGACGTCCCGAGCCAACGCCATCAAGGGAGCGCTGCGCGACATCGAATCGCTCACGAGCCACTCGGGGTTCGTCTTCGAGAAGATCAAGTTCCTGATGGATGCGACGATGGGGTTCATCAACCTCGAGCAGAACAAGATCATCAAGATCTTCTCGATCGCCGCCGTCGTCTTCCTCCCGCCGACGCTCGTGGCGAGCATCTACGGGATGAATTTCCGCGTCCTTCCGGAGCTGGCCTGGCCGTACGGCTACCCGTTTGCGCTCGCCCTGATGGTCCTGTCCGGAATCGCTCCCTACTGGATCTTCAAGCGGAGGGGCTGGCTCTGACGGACGGCGGGCTGCGCGCGGCGGCCCGTCAGCCCTGGCGTTTCAGCTCGGCGAGGAGGCGTTGCAGCGTGGCATCGCCGTCGTCGGGCGGGAGGGGACAGGAGCCCGCCCCGCGGTGCCCGCCACCGCCGAAGAGGGACATCGTGTGCCCGATGTCGCTCCAGCTCGACCGCTCGAAGATGTTGTGCCCCACGGTGGCCATGACGACCTCGCGCCGCGGCCCCCACTGCAGGCGGACGGAGACGGTCGCTTCGGGGAAGAGGGTGTAGACGAGAAAGCGGTTCCCGACCGGGATCTCGGACAGTCCCCGGAAATCGGTGACGACGACGTTCGCCTCGACGCGGGAACAGGCCAGGAGCGTCGCCCGGAATTTCTCGTCCTCGGCGCGCATCCGTTCCACCCGCTCGACGACCTGCGGGGTCTTCAGGACCGCATCGAGCGGCATCGACCGGAGCGCCATCCCGAGGAAGAGGAAGTAGTCGCGGAACGTCCCGAGCCCGGTCCGCGAGTCTATGGTGAACCCGAGGAGGAGGACCCGCTGCGGGCTGAGGACGTCCTGGCGGGTCAGGTTCGCCGAGTCCAGCCGGTCGGTCCCCTCGAGGAGCTCGCCGTACCGCTCGAAGACCCTCGGTCCCCGCATCTCGGAGTAGTAGTCGTGGACGAGCCGTGCGGTGGACGGGGCGAGGCCGTGCCGCCCGTGGAACGACTGCGCGGGCCTCAAGTTGGCGTCGACGAGCTCGTGGTGGTCGAACCAGAGAGCGCAGCGCGGGTGGTACGGGAGGTTCGCGAGAACATCCCCATCGCGGACCTCGAACGTCCCGTCGGTCAGGGCCTGGGGGTGGACGAGCTCGATCGAGTCGACCTGCTCGACCGAGGTGATGAGCACCGAACAGGTGAGTCCGTCGAGGTCTCCGCGAGTGACGAGCCGCATGGCGGACGCTTTACCTCTCCCTCTTTCTGCAGGCGCCTGCAGCCCGGAGCGTATCGCGACCGGGTGGTGCTCGGGTGAGGGAAAGGCGGCCCCTCCTCTCGGGGAGCCGCCTCTCCGCGCCTGCTAGACCCTTTCGAAAACCGTCGCGACTCCCTGACCAAATCCGATGCACATCGTGGCGACGCCGGTCGTCGCCTTCTTCGCCTTCATCGCGTGGAGGAGCGTCGCACAGATGCGCGCGCCCGAGCAGCCGAGCGGGTGCCCGAGGGCGATCGCTCCGCCGTGGATGTTGACCTTCCCGTCCGCGACGTCGAGGAGGCCGAGGTCCTTGATGACCGGGAGCGACTGCGCCGCGAAGGCCTCGTTCAGCTCCCAGAGGTCGACGTCGGCCGACTTCATCCCGATCCGGGCGAACGCCTTCTTCGTGGCGGGCACCGGTCCGTAGCCCATGATCGACGGGTCGCAGCCGGCGGCCGCCATCGAGAGGATCTTCGCCATCGGCGTCACGCCGATCGCCCGGGCCTTCTCGGCCGACATCACGAGGAGCGCCGAGGCGCCGTCGGAGATCGCCGAGGAGTTGCCGGCGGTGATCGTCCCGCTCTTCGGGTCGAACGCGGGCTTGAGCTTGGCGAGCCCCTCGAGGGTCGTCTCGGGACGGACGGCCTCGTCGAAGTCGAACGACTTCAAGGCGCCGTCCTCGTCGTGACCGTTCACCGGGACGATCTCGTCCTTGAAGGCGCCGGAGCGCATCGCCTCCGTGGCCCGCATCTGAGAACGGAACGCGAACTGGTCCTGCTGCTCGCGGGTGATCCCGTGGAGGCGCGCGAGGTACTCGGCGGTGAGGCCCATCGCCCCGGCGGCCTTGGCGTTGCGCTTCGAGTTGGCCGGGTTGAAGTCGACCCCGTGGGTCATCGGGACGTGCCCCATGTGCTCCACGCCGCCGACGACGAAGAGGTCGCCGTAGCCGGCCATGATCGCCATGGCGGCGGAGTGCAGGGCCGTCATCGACGACCCGCAGAGACGGTTGATCGTCTGCGCCGGCACCTGCTTGGGGATCGGCGTCATGAGCTGGATGAAGCGGGCCACGTTGTAGGCCTGCTCGAGCGTCTGCTGGACGCAGCCCCAGATCACGTCGTCCACCTCGGCGGGGTTCACCGCCGGGTTGCGCGCCAGGAGCGCGTTGACGACGTCGGCCGACAGGTTCTCGGCCCTCACGTTGCGGAAGATGCCGCCCTTGGAGCGGCCCATCGGGGAACGGACGGCATCGACGATGACGACGTCTCTCATCTCATCACTCTCCGTGGAAGCCCTTGCCGGCGGCGGCGAGGTCTCTTAGCTGCTGCGTCGGGGCGTAGAGGGCGCCGAGCGCTGCGTTCTTCTCCGCGGCGGCCAGGAGCGCCGGGGCGCCGGTGGAATCGGCCCAGCGGAAGATCCCGCCGCGGAACGGCGGGAAGCCGAGGCCGTAGACGAGGGCGATGTCGACCTCGGTCGGTGAGGCGACGATTCCGTCCTCGAGGCAGCGCGAGCACTCCAGGAGCATCGGCAGCATCATCCGCTCGACGATCTGGGCGTCGGTGACCTCGGGCGACGCCGTGGCGTGCGCCTTCAGCAGCTCGTCGGCGAAGGGGTCGACCGTCTTCTTCGGCGCCCCCTTCTTCTGCGGCTCCCAGGTGTAGAAGCCCTTGCCGTTCTTCTGGCCGAAGCGCTGGGCGGCGAACATCTTCTCGATGGCGCTCTCTCCCTCGTGCGACATCCGGTCGGGGAACGAGGCCGCCATCACCTTGTCGGCGTGGACGCCGGTGTCGATCCCGACGACGTCGAGGAGGAGGGCGGGGCCCATCGGCCAGCCCCACTTCTCCATCACCTTGTCGATCCGCTTGTAGTCGACGCCGTCCTTCAGCAACAGCTCGAAGCCGGAGAAGTAGGGGAAGAGGACGCGGTTGACGAGGAAGCCGGCGCAGTCGCCGACGACGATCGGGGTCTTCCCCATCGCCTGCGCCCAGGCGACCGTCGTGGCGATCGCCTCGGGGCTCGACTTCGCGCCGCGGATCACCTCGACGAGGGGCATCCGGGGGACCGGGTTGAAGAAGTGCATCCCGCAGAAGTTCTCGGGGGCCTTCAGCGCCTCGGCGAGGCGCGTGATCGAGATCGTCGAGGTGTTCGACGCCAGGATCGTCCCCGGCTTCACGCTCGCCTCGAGCTCGGCGAGGACCGACTTCTTGACCTTCTCGTTTTCGACGACCGCCTCGACGACGATGTCGACGGCGCCGAAGTCGCCGAAGGAAAGGGTCGGCGTGATGCCGGCCAGGACCTGCGCCATCTTCCCGGCCGTCATCTTGCCGCGATCGACCTGCTTCTCGAGGAGCTTGGCCGCCTCGCCCATCCCGAGCTCGAGCGCCTTCGGCGCGATGTCCTTCATCAGGATCGGCGTCCCCTTCGACGCGGACTGGTAGGCGATGCCGCCCCCCATGATCCCGGCGCCGAGGACCGCCGCCCGCTCCACGGGCCTGGCTCCCTTCGACGCCTTCTTCCCGATCTTCTTGACGAGCTGGTCGCCGAGGAAGACCGAGACGAGGCCGTAGGCCGTCGGCGTCTTCGCGATCTTCGCGAAGGTCGCGGCCTCGATCTTCAGCGCCTCGTCGCGCCCGAGCCCTGCGCCCTTCTGCATCGCCTCGATCGCGGCGACCGGGGACGGGTAGTTCGGGCCGGCCTTGCCGCCGACGAACGCCTTGGCCCCTTCGAAGACCATCCCCGCCTCGATCTTGTTCAGCTGCAGCGGCGCCTTCTTCTCGTCGCGGCGGGCCTTCCAGTCGAGCTTGCCGTCCGCGGCGTCCTGGAGCATCCGGAGGGCGACCTCGCGGAGCTTGGCCGGCTCGCAGACGGCGTCGATCGCGCCGATCTTCAGCCCTTCCTCGGCCGGGTACTGCTCGCCCGTCGCGATCCACTCGATGGCGTTGTCGGCTCCGCACATCCTCGAGAGGCGGACCGTGCCGCCCCAGCCGGGGAAGATGCCGAGCTTCGTCTCGGGGACCCCGACCTTCGCCGCCGTCGAGGCGGCCCGGAAGTGGGCCGAGAGCGCGAGCTCGAAGCCGCCGCCGAGGCAGAAGCCGTTCAGCGCGACGACCGACGGACAGGGGAGGTCCTCGATGCCGTTGAAGACCGCGTCGGCCTGAAGCAGCCAGGCCGTCAGCTCTTCTTCGCTCCTCTTGAAGTGGCCGAGGAACTCGGTGACGTCGGCGCCGACGATGAAGACGTCCTTGCCGCTCGTCACGAGGAGCCCCTTCGGGGGAGCCTTCGTCAGGCCCTCCACGACCTCCTTCAGCTCGTTCATCGTCAGGGCGTTGAACTTGTTGACGGAGTCGGTCTTCAGGTCGAACTTCAGCTCGACGAAGCCTCCGTCCAGCGGAAAGGTCTGAATTGCCCGTCCTTCGTACTTCATCCGCCTCTGCTCCTTCTTCCGGGTGCGTCAGGAATCGGGTCCGAATCGGTCCGTGATCATATCCGCCGCGCCGCAGCAAAAGCACCGAAAAATGAGCCGCCCCTCATGTCCGACCATTGTGGGTCGGGTCTGCGCTCTGTACACCGCGGGGCCGGGGACCACTCGAAGCTCCCCGACGATCCCGGCGATCGGCGGCGCACGCCGCGGCGTAGACTTCGGTTCAGCTCCTGATCTTCGAGAGCCGGAAAGGGGGATCGCCATGTCCTTCGTTTCGTCCGAAGAGAAGACCCTCGCTTTCGTCGCCGCGATGCTCGGGGCCTCGCCCAAGGGGCCGCCGAAGGCGCGCGAACGGCGGCGCCCCGTCGTCACCGTGTCGCGCCAGACCGGGGCCGGGGGAAACGCCTTCGGAGAGGCGCTCTGCGGTCACCTCGAAAAGACCCAGCCGAAGGGCCGCGGGCCCTGGGCCGTCGTCGACAAGGAGCTCGTCGACAAGATCCTCGAGGACGAGGCCCTTCCCGAACGCCTCGCCTCCTGGTCGCCCGAGGACCACCTCTCGGGCGTCTCCTTCGTCATCGAGGAGCTCCTCGGCCTTCACCGGGCCTCGTCGAGGCCCGTCCAGGAGACGACGGAGACGATCCTGAGGCTGGCGGAGATGGGAAACGTCGTCCTCGTCGGACGCGGGGCGAACTTCATCCTGGCGCACCTGCCGCAGGCCTTCCACGTCCGGCTCGTGGCGTCGCTCGAGAGCCGGGTCCTGAACATAGCCGAGCTTCGCGGCCTGTCGAAGAAGGCGGCCCTGGCCTATGTCGAGGCGGAAGACAAGGCGCGCCAACGCTTCATCCGGCGCTACTTTCAGGTCGACGTGACCGACCCGCTCCTCTACAACCTCGTGATCAACGTCGACCGGATCCCGATCGACGAAGCGGCGCACATCGTCGGCGACGCCGTCCTCGCGCGGGCCTGACGGGACCGGCCTTCCGTTCCCGTCAGTAGTTGCCGCACTTGGGGCAGAGATCGGCGTAGAGGTCGTCGAGGTGCCCCTCGGCCTCGGGACCGACGAAGCCGCAGCGGGGGCAGTGGAACGAGAAGTAGCGAATGCGCCCTTCGCGGTGACAGCGCGGACAGTCGACGGTGCCGGTCCCCCGGCAGAAGCCGCAGAGGATCCACAGCTCCTCGTTGCCCTGGAACCGCATCCGCCCGAGGGAGCTGCAGCGCAGACAGGCTCCACCGAGGCCGGTCCCCTTGCACGTCGGGCACCTGGCGAGTCTTTCGCTGGCGAGCATGGCGACCTCCCCGGCCTCTCGAGGCTGCGGGCTCCATCCGGAACACCGGGATCGTCTGCCGAAAGTCTACGCCCGGAGGGCCTGCGAAGGGCCGGGCTGGCCGCGACGGCCAGCCCGGCAAGGAGGAGGAGGGAACCTCGGGCTGTCACCCGATCTCTGGTACGAACGGACGGCCCCGGGGTTTCGTCCCGTTTTGCGGCGCCCCTACTCCGGCTGCTTCGGCTCGTCGGGGAGCGTGCGCGCCTTCAGACGGTCGCCACCGTCCTTCGCGATCGCGCGGTACCACTCGTCGGTGTACCTCGGGTGAGTGACGTTCCCCTGCGTGTCGCGCACGTTCCCGTCGAGGTATTTCCACATCAGGAACTCGCCGAGCTTCTTCCAGCGGGCGACGACCTCGTCGCCCGCGGCGACGGAGTAGTCCGTCAGGTAGTCGCGCGCGGCCGCCGGCGAGTCGGCGGCGAGCTTCAGCGCCGTCTTCTCGATCTCGGGCTGCTCGGCGAGGAAGCGCCCCTCGAGCTCGCCCTGGACGCGGCGGACGTCCTGGATCATGTCGCTGTAGCGCGAGTAGGCGACGTTCGAGACGAAGTTGAAGACCCAGAAGGCCGAGTCCCACGAGAAGGCCGAGAAGTCGGCCGTCCCGACGGCGAAGCTCTTCGGCACCCGGCGGATCGAGGCGTACATCGGGACGTAGACCGTGGAGTAGGTGTCGTCGAGGCCGAACCAGAGGACGCCGCCGACCGGCTGCGGGACGAACGAACGGAGCTGTGCGACGAACGAGTAGCCGGTCTGCTGGGTCGAGATCGCCCGTTCGTTCACGTAGTCGACGCCGTCGACCTTGAAGCCCATCGGCCGCCAGCGGTACGGGACCTTGAACGGCCCGGCGCCGACGTCCTTCGTCATGTCGAGCTCGGTCCCCTCGTAGTGGTCCCGCATCAGCTCCATGACGTCCTTCACGGTCAGCTTCCTGTCGGGCTTGACCGCGAACGGCATCGGCTTCGCGCCGGGAACCGCGAGGATCCAGTCGGAGGAGAGGTTCAGGGACGGCGCCGCGCGGCGGAAGACGCTCCAGACGCGTGCGTCGCAGCCGCGGAGCGTGCCGCCGCGGAGCGGCGAGTAGACGTCGGCGAAGGAGAAGTCCTCGTCTTTCCCCGTGAACCACCCCTTCTCGCGCGCGAAGGAGACGACGTCCTTCGAGAAGAGGACGTTCTTCGGGTCGTTCCGCGGAAACTGCCTCACGCGCGGCTGGTTCGCGTGGCCGGAGATCGTCCCGTCGGGGAGCTTCACGGCGACCCAGAGAGCCCCCTTCTGCTTCTCCCCCTTCCCGATGATCTCCATGAACCAGACCTCGTTCGGGTCCGCGATGGAGAGCGACTCCCCGGTCGAGGCGTAGCCGAACTCGTCCGTCAGCTTCGCGATGACCTCGATCGCCTCGCGCGCCGTCCGGCTGCGCTCGAGGGAGATCCACATCAGCGAGCCGTAGTCGAGGATCCCGGAGGGCCCCTTCAGCTCCTTGCGGCCGCCCCAGGTCGTCTCGCCGACCGAGACCTGGTGCTCGTTGATGTTCCCGAGAACCTGGTACGTCTGCGGGGGCTGCGGGATCCGGCCGAGCGTCTTGCCGGTGTCCCACTCGACGATCTCGCGCATCGCGCCGAAGCCGTGGACGGCCGCGGGGGTGAAGGTGAGCTCGCCGTAGAGCTCGTGGCTGTCGGCGGCGTAGGTGATCATCGTCGACCCGTCGGCCGAGGCCCCCTTCGTCACGAGGATGTTCGTGCAGGCGAGGGCGTCGGGCGCGACGACGGCGAGGGCCGTCGCGAGGGCGAGGAAGGCAGCGGGCTTTCTCATGAGGGATTCGCGGCTCCTTGACGGGGCCACCCTGCCCGCGCCGTCCGCGGGGGCCGCCCCACCCGGAATCGTACCGGAGGCGGGGCTCCTTCGCCCGCCATGAGACGGTCTCGCTATTTCGAGAGGAGAGTCCAGGCCCCGATGGCAAGAAAGCCGACGCCGGCCACGGTCTTCAGCACCTTCGGCGAGATGAACCGCTCGAGCTGCGGAGAGCGCGCCCCGCCCCCCCCGGGGGATACCCATCCACTCGCCCCGGAGCCTCTGCGCGAATACGATGGTCGCGCCGTGCGTCGCGCGCCCCTTCTTCTCGGCTCCCTTCTCGCAGCCCTGGCCCTCGCACCCGGCGCGGGCGCGGCCGAGCTGCCGAAGTGGGGCGTCATCTCCCGGCCGAAGGGCTTCTCGACGATCCGCGTCGTCGCGGCGCCGGGCCTCTCCGTCTTCCTCGACGACGCGCCGGCCGGGACGACCGATGCCCTGAGGCAGGGTCTCGTCCTCGAGGACCTCCCAGCAGGGACCTACACGCTGCGTGTGGAGAAGCCTGGCTTCGAGCCGAAGGTCGTGAAAGTGATCGTCGCGGAGGGGGACACGAAGGAGGTCCGCATCCTGGGCCTGAAGCCGAAGGCGACGCCGACTCCCGTTCCGCCCGGCTGGACGCCTCCGCCGGGCGCGACCCCGGTGCCAGCGCCGGCCGCCGTCCGCGCGGCCATCCTCGATCGGAAGAACGTGCCGGGCGGGATCCTCGTCACCGGCGTAGCCTCGGGCGCCACAGACGTTCTTCCCCTCATCGAGGGCCTGAAGTCCGAGTGCGCCTGCACGCCCGCGCTGGAGGAGATGAAGAAGCGGAAGGACGGGCTGTACGAGTTCCGGGTGATGCTGCCGAGACCTCTGCCGAAACCGTGACGCCGCGATCCGGAACGACGGCTCCGAGCACCCATCGACCCGGTCGCCGCCCCCTTCGCCTACGGGAATCTCTCCGGGCGCGAGAACGTTGATTTGAAAATGCACTGACCCCGCACGACGGAGGAGAGGAGCCAAGTGCCTCACGAAGTCAGCCTCATCACGACGCTCGCCGCCGGCTTCGGCCTGGCCCTCGTCTTCGGCCTGATCGCCTCGCGCCTGAAGGTGCCGGCGATCGTCGGCTACCTCGTGGCCGGCATGGTCATCGGGCCGGCCACGCCCGGCTTCGTCGCCGACATGGGGCTCGCGAGCCAGCTCGCCGAGATCGGCGTGATGCTCCTGATGTTCGGCGTCGGGCTCCACCTCTCGATGGGGGAGCTCCTCGCCGTCAAGAAGATCGCCGTCCCCGGGGCGATCGTCCAGATCGCTCTCGCGACGGTCCTCGGAATGGGAGCCGCGACGCTCTGGGGCTGGAACATGGGCGCGGCGCTCGTCTTCGGCTTCTCGCTCGCGACGGCGAGTACGGTCGTCCTCCTCCGCTCCCTCGAGAGCCGGGGGATCCTCGAGTCGCAGGACGGCCGGATCGCGATCGGCTGGCTCGTCGTCGAGGACCTCGCCTGCGTCCTCGCCCTCGTCCTCCTCCCACCCCTCGCGACCCTCCTCGGCGGGAACGCCCCGGCCGGCGATGAGGCCGGCGGGAGCCTCCTCGCCGCGGTCGCGGTCACGCTCGGGAAGGTCGCCCTCTTCGTCGTCCTGATGCTCGTCGTCGGCAAGCGGGTCTTCCCGAAGCTCCTCTTCCGGGTCGCGAGGACGGGCTCTCGCGAGCTCTTCACCCTCTTCGTCGTCGCGACGGCCATCGGCGTCGCCTTCGGCTCGGCGAAGCTCTTCGACGTCTCGTTCGCGCTCGGCGCGTTCTTCGCAGGGATGATGATGCGCGAGTCGGAGTTCGCGCACCGCGCGGCCGAGGAGTCTCTCCCCCTACGCGACGCCTTTTCGGTCCTCTTCTTCGTCTCGGTCGGGATGCTCTTCGACCCGCGGGTCCTCGTGGAGCAGCCCGTGAAGGTGCTGATGGTCGTGGCGATCATCATGCTCGGGAAGACGTTCGGCGCCGTGGGGCTCGTCCTCGCGATGCGCTACCCGCTGCACACCGCGCTGACGGTCGGCGCAGCGCTCGCTCAGATCGGCGAGTTCGCGTTCATCATCGCGGTCCTCGGGCGGGACCTGGGCCTCCTGCCCGCCGCGGGGCACAGCCTGATCCTCGTCGGATCGATCATCTCGATCGGCCTCAACCCGGTCGTCTTCTCCACCGTCGGGCCGCTGACGGAGTGGCTCAAGCGGACGTCGGCCCTCGCGCGGCGCCTCGCCGCCCTCGAGCACGAGACGGCCGCGCTCCCGGCGACGGTCGACGAGTCGCGCCTCGTCGGCCAGGTCGTCCTCGTCGGCTACGGGCGGGTCGGGCGGCGGATCGCCGAGGCGCTGGCGGAGCGGAGGATTCCCTTCGTGGTCGCCGAGATGAGCCGGGAAGCCGTCGCGGCGCTCCGCGAGAAGGAGATCCCGGCCGTCTCGGGCGACGCCTCCGACCCGGCCGTCCTCGTCCAGGCCCACGTCGCCACGGCCGCGATGCTCGTCGTCGCGACGCCCGACCCGGTCAAGGTCCGGAAGATGGTCGAGGTCGCGCGAACGCTGAACCCTGCGATCGAGATCGTCCTCCGCACGCACACCGAGGAGGAGGCCGACCTCCTGCGGGAGGAGAAGGCGGGGACCGTCTTCATGGGCGAGCACGAGCTCGCGCTCGCGATGGCGGGGCACGTCCTCGCCCGGATGGACCGGCCGTCCGCGGCCTGACGACGCCTCCCGGCCGCCCCCGTCCCCGCGTCCGCGCTTCGCGCCCGGAGGCTACACTCCGCCCATGTCGCGCCTCCGCTTCCTGACCGCCGGCGAATCGCACGGGCCGCTCCTGACGGCGATCCTCGAAGGCCTCCCGGCGGGCCTCCGTCTCGACGTGGCCGCGATCGACGCCGACCTCGCGCGACGCCAGCACGGCTACGGGCGCGGCGGGCGGATGAAGCTCGAGCGGGACCGGGTCCGCTTCACCGGCGGCCTGCGCGGGGGCGAGACGCTCGGCTCCCCTCTCTCGATGACGATCGAGAACCTCGACCACGGCGTCTGGGGGACGGTGATGGGGCCGCTCGAGGTCGACGCGGAAGCCGCGGCGAAGAGGCGGCTCTCCTCGCCGCGCCCCGGGCACGCGGACCTGGCGGGCGGGCTCAAGTACGGCCGCCACGACCTGCGCGACGTCCTCGAGCGGGCCAGCGCCCGCAGAGACGGCCGCCCGCGTCGCGGCGGGGGCCGTCTGCCGGCAGCTGCTCGGCGCGTTCGGTGTCGAAGTGCGGAGCGGCGTCCTGTCGGTCGGCCCGGTCGCGAGCGAGGAGCCGCGCGAGGGGTGGTCGTTCGCGAGCCTGGCGGGCGTCGACGAGACCTCGCCGCTGCGCGCCGTCGCCGGAGGCCTCGAGCCGAAGATGACGCAGGCGGTCGACGCCGCCGCGAAGGCGGGCGACACGCTCGGCGGAACGCTCCTCGTCGCGGCGCGCGGCGTACCGCCCGGCCTCGGGTCGCACGTCTCGTGG
>JADJVF010000021.1 GCA_016716705.1 Holophagales bacterium | reverse complement strand
ATGAAACGTCTCGAATGCGGGTTCCGGCCCTCGCCAGCGGACATCGCCGGGCGCAAGAGGACGGGGATCCCGAGGTGACCTCGATGTCGAAGCTCAGGGTGGCGAGCTTTTCGATCTCGATCGACGGGTTCGGGGCGGGGCCCGACCAGAGCCTCGAGAACCCGCTCGGGTTCGGAGGCGCCCAGCTCCACGCCTGGGCCTTCCCGACCCGGACGCTCCGGCGGACGGTCTTCGGCAGCGACGGCGGGACGACGGGACTCGACGACGACTTCGTCGCGCGCGGGTTCGAGAACGTCGGCGCCTGGATCCTCGGCCGGAACATGTTCGGTCCGGTCCGCGGCCCGTGGCCCGACGAGAGCTGGAGAGGCTGGTGGGGCGAGGACCCGCCCTACCACGTCCCGGTCTTCGTCCTGACGCACCACGCGCGGCCTCCGCTCGCGATGGAGGGCGGAACGACGTTCCACTTCGTGACGGGCGGCATCCACGAGGCGCTGAAGCGGGCGCGCGACGCCGCCGGGGAGCGCGACGTCCGCCTCGGGGGCGGCCCGGCCACGATCCGGCAGTACCTGCGCGAGGGGCTCGTCGACGAGCTGCACCTCGCGATCGCGCCCGTCCTCCTCGGCGCCGGCGAGCGGCTCTTCGAGGAGATCGACCTCCGCGCGCTCGGCTACGCCTGCACGCGCCACGTCGCGTCCGAGCACGCGACGCACGTCATCCTGGAGCGATCGCCTCGTCCCTGAGGCGCGCCCCCGCCACGGAAAGGAGACCCGACATGCCGAACACCATCCGCCTCCACCGCGTCCTCCGCGCTTCGCCCGACCGGGTCTACAGGGCGTTCCTCGACCCGGACGCGATGGTCAAGTGGATCCCGCCGAACGGCTTCACCGGCAAGGTGCACGCGATGGACGCTCGCGTGGGAGGGTCGCACAGGATGTCCTTCACGAACTTCACCACCGGGTCGAGCCACTCCTTCGGCGGGACGTACCTCGAGCTCGTTCCCGGCGAGCGGATCCGCTACACGGACGCCTTCGACGACCCGAACCTCCCGGGCGCGATGCAGGTGACGGTCGCGCTGAAGAAGGTCTCCTGCGGGACCGAGCTGGAGATCACGCAGGAAGGGGTCCCCGACGTCATCCCGCCCGAGGCCTGCTACCTCGGCTGGCAGGAGTCGCTCGTCCTCCTCGCGAAGCTCGTCGAGGCCGAGATCCCCGACGGGGCGTGAGGGCAGCCGCACGCGGAGGCTCCCGCGCCGCCTGAACCCGGCACCACGCAGCCCGCGCCGGGCGCGGGAAGAAGGAGGTCTCATGAGCGTGACGAACACCGTCTCCGGCACCCGGGTCGACGAGGTGGCGGAAGGCATCTACCGCATCAGCACTCCGTTCCCCGGCGTCCCCGGGGGGTTCTCGTTCAACCAGTACCTCCTCGCGGACGACGAGCCTCTCCTCTTCCACACCGGACCGAGGACGATCTTCCCGCTCGTCCTCGAGGCGATCGGCAGTGTCCTCCCGCCGGAGCGGCTCCGCTTCGTCGGCTACTCCCACTTCGAGTCGGACGAATGCGGGGCCATGCCGTCCCTCCTGGACGCGGCCCCGGCGGCAGTGCCGCTCTGCGGCGGGGTCAACGCGATGATCAACGGCGACGCCTTCGACCGGCCTCCCCGAGCCCTGGCGGACGGCGATACGCTCTCGCTCGGCCGGCATCGCGTCCGGTGGATCGACGCCCCGCACCTTCCCCACGCGTGGGAGTGCGGCTACCTCTTCGAGGAGACGACCGCGACCCTCCTGTGTGGAGACCTCTTCACCCAGGGAGGCGCAGACAATCCGCCCCTGACGACATCCGACATCCTCGGGCCGTCCGAGGCCTTCCGAAAGCCGATGGACTACTTCTCGCACGCGAGGAACGTCCGCACGCTCCTCGCCCCGCTCGTGGCGACGCGACCGAAGACGCTCGCGTGCATGCACGGGAGCGCGTGGCAGGGCGACGGCGCGCGCCTGCTGGAAGCGCTCGCCGACTCGCTGGACGCCTGACCGCCGCGGCGGCCGGAATTGCCTCCGCGCCGCCCGGGGCACGGCCCCCCCGGAGAGTCCGGCATCGCGTGTCCGGAAACCGTAACGGCTGGCCCGCGTAGCACGGGAGAGACGTTCTCGATCCCGCGGGGGCCGGGGCTTCCCCCGGCCCCCACGCACGACACGCATCGACGCCCGCAGGAGGAGCATCGCGATGAGAGCTGCTCGTCGCTTCTGGCCCTTGGCATTCCTTCTCCTCGTCCTTCCCGCTGCCGCCGCCGAAGAGGTCGCGGGACTCCCGCTTCACGTCCAGCGCCTCGACCCGAAGACGGTCCGCGTCTGGGTGGGCGACCACGTCTCGACGACGAACGTCATCGGCTTCGCCACGGCGAAGGGGATCGTCGTCGTCGACACGACCGGCGTCCCGAAGATCGACCGCGAGCTGAGAGGCGTGATCGCCCGCGAGCTCGGGCGCTCCGACTTCGCCATGCTCATCAACACGCACGAGCACGGCGACCATACCGCCGGCAACTCCGTTTACGCCGACACGGTCATCGTGGCCCACGAGCGCTGCGCCGCCGGCATGCGGCGCAGCCCCGCCGACCGCGAGCAGGTCCTGAGGTGGCAGGGGCAGCACATCGCCGACCTCGAAAAGGACCTGGCGAAACACCCGACGGCGAGCGTCGCGGCGAAGAAGGCCGCCGAGCAGCTCGCCTTCGCGCACCTCAATCACGAGGCCTGGACGGCGAACCCGGAGCTCGTCGTCCCGACGAAGACGTTCGCCGACCGACTGACGCTCGACATGGGCGACACGGCTTTCGAGCTCTCGTACATCGGCGGCCTGCACTCTGCGAGCGACATCGCGGTCTTCGTCCCATCGCGCGGAATCCTGATGACGGGCGACACGATGGCCGACCGCTGGCTCACCGACACGCCCGGCTGCCTCGCCTCGTTCGTCGCCCGCGAGGGGGTGCCCCACGACTTTCCGCTCCTCCTCGAGAACGGGCGCCGCCTTCTCGCCCGCAAGGGCGAGATCCGGACGATCCTCCCCGGCCACTGGAACGGCGAGCTCTCCCTCGCCGGCTTCGAGGCGCGCCTCAAGTACGTCGAGGCGCTCTGGGACGGGGTCGGGAGGCTCGCGAAGGAGGGTCGGCCCCTCGAGGAGGTGCACGCGGCGTTCCCGCTCGAGGCCCGCTTCCCCGACCTCGCGAAGAGCCCCGGGTTCAACGCCTTCAACCACGCCTCGACCGTCTCCGAGATATGGGCCACGACGACGGGGCTCCGCAACGGGGCCTCGGAGCTCTTCGCCCTCGTCGAGGCGGGCGCTCCGGAGGAGCAGGTCCGGGCCGTCGTCGCCGACCGCGGCTCGAGGTCGCCGAAGTACTACTTCCTCGAGCGGGAGATCAATGGCCGCGGCTACTTCTTCCTGCAGCAGCAGAAGCGATTCCCCGAGGCCGTGAGGATGTTCCGGATCAACGCCGAGCTCTTCCCTGCATCGTGGAACGTCTGGGACAGCCTCGGCGAAGGCCTCCTCGCGACCGGTGACGTCGCGGGGGCCCGAAAGGCCTACGAGAAATCCGTGCAGCTCAACCCGGAGAACCGGAACGGAAAGGACGCGCTCGCGCGAATCGGGGCCGAGGCCGCGAGGAGCTCGTCCTGAGGGAAGGACGTCCTCCGGGAGGGTGGTGTCCCTCCTGGCGTCCCGCTGCCCGCGGCCCGCTTCAAGGGCGCCTGACGGCCGGTTGCCGTTACCATCCCGGCAGGAGCCCGCCATGCCGAGAGTCTCACCGTCGTTGCCCCTGTCTCTCCTCGCCATCGCGTTCGGCGCAAGTGGCGCCTTGCCGGCGTTCTCCCAGCCTCAGCCACCGGCCCCGGCGGCCGCCCGGAAGGAGGGTCCAGTGACCCGTCGCGCGACTGGCACGTTCGAGGTGGTCCTGGCGCCGCAGGCGACCGAAGCGGGGGCGGGCGTCGCCCGCATGTCCATCGCCAAGCAGCTCCACGGGGAGCTCGAGGCGACGTCGAAGGGGGAGATGCTCGCCTCGAGCACGAGCGTGAAGGGCTCGGCCGGGTACGTCGCGATCGAGCACGTCACCGGCACGCTCCATGGCCAGGAGGGCACGTTCGTCCTCCAGCACACGGGCACGATGACCCGGGGTGCCCCGTCCCTGGCCGTCACGGTCGTGCCCGACTCCGGGACCGGAAGGCTGACCGGACTCTCGGGCACGATGGCGATCCGGATCGAGGACGGGAAGCACTTCTACGACTTCGAGTACTCCATCGCGACGGCCCCGTGAGCGCTCGGGATGGCTTCCAGCGGCACTTCCAGCTCCCTCAGGGTATGCGTCGCCGCCGTTCAGGATAAGGACCTCGAGTGGGCGCTGGTTGCGTACCCGGGAAGGCGCTACCTCGTGGAGGACAGGCCGGGGATCGGCGGTTTCGCCTCCCCCTCCCGGTAAGGCCGCCCGTCAGAGAGAGGGCTCAGACGATGGACATCCTCGACGCCATCGGAAGAACGTCGATGGTTCGCCTGCGCAGGGTCGTTCCGTCAAACGGCGCGCAGGTCCTCGCGAAGCTCGAGTGGGAGAACCCCACCGGGAGCATGAAGGACCGGATGGCGCGGGCCGTGATCCTCCGGGCGGAGGAGGACGGCCGGCTGAAACCCGGAGGGACCGTTCTCGAGTACACCGGGTGAAGCACCGGGACGTCGCTCGCGCTCGTCTGCGCCGCCAGGGCTACCGCGTCCGGATCGTTACCTCCGCCGCGTTCAGCCAGGAGAAGAGGGACCACATGGCCGCTCTCGGCGCGGAGCTGACGCTCGTCCCGAGCGAGGGGGGCCTCACCACGAAGAAGCTGATCCTGGACATGGTCGAGGTCGCGCGGGGCCTGAGCCACGAGCCCGGCACGTACTGGACCGACCAGCTGAACAACCAGGACAGCATCGCCGGCTACTTCCCGCTGGGCGAGGAGATCTGGAACCAGACCGAGGGGAAGATCGACGCGTTCGTCCACTGTGTCGGCACGGCGGCGTCCCTGCGGGGCGTCGCAACGGTGCTGAAGCGGCACAAGCCGGGCGTCCGGATCGTCGCCGTCGAGCCCGGGGAATCCCCGGTGCTCCAGGGAGGTCCGGCGGGTCCCCACAAGATCGAAGGGGTCGGGATCGGCTACATCCCCCCGCTCTGGGAGCCGGGTCTCGTGGACGAGATCCTGCCGGTGATGACGGAGGACGCGAAGGGCATGACGAGGCGCCTCGCCCGGGAAGAGGCCCTCTTCGCGGGGACGTCGTCCGGTGCGAACGTTGCCGCCGCGCTCCAGATCGCCGAGCGCCTCGGGCCCGGCGCGACGGTCGTCACGCTCATGGCCGACTCGGGCCTCAAGTACCTGAGCACGGACGTCTACCGGAAGACGTAGCCCGGCGAGAGGGTCTTCATGGAGGAGAGCTGTGAAGGCTGACACGCCCGAACCGAAGAGCATCGACGAGTACATCGCAGCCTTTCCGCCCGGCGTCCGAAAGGTCCTGGAAGAGGTGCGGAAGACGATTCGGGAGGCGGCGCCGGGCGCGGACGAGGCAATCAAGTACCGGATGCCGACCTTCACCCTGAACGGCAACATGGTCCATTTCGCCGCCTACGCCAGGCACGTCGGCTTTTACCCGGCGCCATCGGCGATCGAGAAGTTCAGCAAGGAGCTCTCGGCGTGGAAGGGAGCGAAGGGCTCCGTCCAGTTCCCGCTCGACGAACCCATGCCGCTCGCGCTGATCGGCAGGATCGTGCGCTTCCGGGTGAAGGAGCAGCTCGAGCTGGGAAAAGGGAAACGAAGAGCGAAGCCGACGGCTTCGAAGCGCTGACGCGGGCCGTTCGCCCACTTCGGCAGGACTCTACGTTTGCGAGGGCCAGCCATCCGCCGGGCCGCGCGGCGCGGAGGCGACATGTGCAGGAACATCCGGACGCTCCTCTCGTCGCTCGTGACGAGCGCGGAGCCGAGGAACCGCGAGGTGGAGGCGGCCCGGGCGAAGGTCCGCTCGGCGGACCGGTTCCGAGGGGCCGCCCGGTGAATGCGGCGAGCGGGGGAGGGCCGTGCCGCCCTCCGCCGGGCCCTCCTTCCGGAACGCGCTATCGCGCGAGCCTCCGCGCTGCCGACACGGAGTCGAGGAGGACGACGGTTCCGTCGAGGGAGATCATCGCCAGCCGGGTTCCGTCGGGGCTGAAGGCCGTCGCGTAGACCGTCGTTCCGGCGGGGACGTTCAGGACGTTCGCGCCGGAGGCCGGGTCCCAGAGTCGGAGGGTGCCGTCGCTCGAGGCCGATGCGAGGCGTGTGCCGTCCGGCGAGAAGGCGACGTGCGCGGTCGCGCGGCCAATATCCTCGAGCGTCGCGTGAAGCGCGCGCCGTTTCTCGCGATCGCCGCCGCCGTCGCGATTGCCGCACCGCTCTTCCTCCTCCTCGCCTCGGTCCGGAACCGCGCTCAGACACCGGAGGCAGAGTTGGTCCTCAGCGAGCGGGAGATGCGGCTGGTACCGCTCGGGGAAGGCCGGCGCTGGGCCGTCCTCCGGCTCGACTGGAACCGGGACCTGCAGTGGACGCAGAAGGAGCCAGGCTGGTTCGACGGGGCGAAGCTCACCGCCCTCGGCTTCGACACGCGGCTTCCCGCCGGCGACTCCCGGGCTCCCGGGTTCTATGCCTGGCAGCCGGCGCGGGAGGTCTTCCTCGCCCTCGAGTACGACGGCCGGGCAGCGGCGGCGGCGGACCTCGAATACCCGAACGACATCCCGTCGCGCTCGCGCCTCCACCCCGTCGATGCCGCGCTCGACGCCCGGGCGCTCCGGGCGCGTCACCCCGACCGGCATCGCGTCCTCGTCGTGCGCGCCGTGGTCGCGGTCGAGTCCTCCGGCCCATGGGACCCAGAGACCCGCAAGTCGTCGGCCCCGTTCCTCAGGGGACGGATCCGGCGGCTCCTCGTGGAGGAGATCCAGGTTCCGCGGGGCAAGCGCGCGCTCCTCGACGCCCTCGCGTCCGGACAGGCGCTTCCGGCGGGCGCTGGCGGGACGTCGCCCGCGGCGACCGCGGGCGGAAGGCCCTCCCACGAGGTCCCACGCTACGGAATCGTCCTCCGCACCGGCGGCAGATTGGAGCCCTGGGTTGCGGAGGTAACGCCGCACTCCTGACCGGGGCTTCCTCGCCTGGAGTCGACGCCATCAACAGCCCGAGGAGCAGCGCCAGCCCGCTCGCGCCGACAGGGACCTCCTCCGGATGCCGTTGAACGGCGCCTGCTCGAACGTCGTGCGCGGAAAGCCGAAGACCCAGAGCCAGGCCCAGCGACCAGAGTCCCTCGCCTCGGGACCCGGCTCTCCCCCTCCGCTGCGACCCACCTCGGTGTCCCCATCGTCGACTGCCCTTCGCCGCGGAGGGGCCTTGCACATTCGCAGGGTCTTCGGGATCGATTCCCTCGTCTCTCCACGCTGCCCCGGCGTGATGCGCGTGGGCGCATTCATCACCGAGGACCGCGTCATCCTCCGCATCCTCGAGCACCTCGCTGAGCCGCGATTCCTCGGAATCGACCTTCCTATCCCCTGGGATCGTCTGTATGTTCCGAAGAATGGAAGCGCGGACCTTCTCGGAGTTCCGGACGGACCCGCGAGGCACTCGCATCCTGGGAGTGCTACGACGATCTGACGGCTCCGACGAACGAGCGCCCGTGAGGGTACCGACGGGATGATCCCCACTGCTCTTCGGATCTCGCGAACCGGCCAGCTCCTGGCCGGCTTCGTCTTTCTGCAGACGGCGTGGTTGATCGAACAGCGCGAGTCGTGGGTCGTGCTCTCCTCGTGGTCGATGGCGGACGGGCTCTATCTGGCGTTGGTCTGGATGCGGCTGTTGGCTCTCTCCGCCGTCTCTGGCCTGGCGGCAGGCCTGATGCTCGATTCGCTCGAGGTCTCATTCGGCGCCCGGCAGCCTGGGCCATCGGGAGTACTCGTTGCGGTTTTCGCCGGCATTCTCTTCTGCGCGTCGATCCTGGCGAGGTTCATCGCCCCCACGCTCATACCTCCCGGCGTGTGGATCGACACCTTGCACGAGACCGAGGTGGCCCTTCGCGCGCCAGGTTCGCTTCCGTTCTGGGGTGCCAGTCCGTTCTCCCCCGAATCGGGTATGAAAGAGCTCGCCTCGAATCTCTACATCTGGTACTGCGAGATCATCTTCCGCGTGTTCGGACGCAACGAGCTCGGCTTCGTCGCGGTGTCGGCGGTGCCGGGTTGCCTGGCGGTACCGGCGGTGGGCTGGCTCGGAGGCGAGGCGTTTGGCGCGCGGACAGGGATGTGGGCGGCTCTCCTCATGGCGATGTCCTTCTGGCCACTTGCGGTTTCCCGCTGGTCGTTCATCGTCATCGCACTCGTCTTTCTCTCGCTGGTGGCTGTAGCCGCCACGCTTGCCACGTGCCGCTCCGGGCGCCCCACGTTTGCGCTGGTCTCGGGCGCGGCCACCGGGCTTCTCCTGCATACCCACTCCTCCTCGTGGGCGGTCGCTGGCGCGATCGGGGCCTTCTGGGTGCTCGAGGCTCGCGCCGGTCGATTGTCGCGACGCCTTTGCTTCACGGCAGCGGTGACCGCAGGATTGGGCTTCCTGCCGTTTGCGGTCCATTTCGCTGTCCGACCCGGCGACATCGGTGGACACCTGCGCGACGTTCACCTTGGCGCGCCGGAGAAGCAACTCGGAGTCCCGCGGACGGGTGGCCCGCTCGAGTTGCCGGTGCGGCTCGCGTACAACGCCGTCCACTACTCGGGGATGCTGCTCTGGGTGCCCGATCCCTGCGGACGCCAGGCGTTGCAGGGACGTCCTGCGATGAGCCTTCCCGTCGCGGTTGCAGCCCTCCTGGGTTTCGCCCATGCCCTCCGAGGGTCGGAGCGGCACCGTCCAGCGAATCGGCTTCTCCTGCTCGTCTCGGCTGCGGGTCTCGCGGCCGGGCTCTTCTCCAAACCCGCGTCCGCTCCCGTGACGACGCGCGCCTGCGCGCTCTTCGGCCCTGCCTACGTCTATGCGGGGATGGCTATTGGCGCCGCGATCCTCGCCTCGTCGACCCGGCTCAGGGTGCGGCCGGTCGCGCTCGCGGCGCTCGCCGGCTCGGTCGTCGTCCTCATGGAGACGATTCCGTTCCTCACGGTGTGGCCCGAGGCCTCGCTCACCCGACGGGAGTTTGCCGTCACCGCGACCGAAGCTGGGCGACTCCGTCGCGCACTGGGGGAGGGCGAGACCGTGTGGGACGATTCTTCCGAGCTCTTCAGGCTCGTCTTCGAGGCGGTTTCGGGGCCAAGGGACGCGCGATCCCCGGTTCCGTATGTACGGCGTGCGACACCGGATCAGCTCGTAGCGGCGGGGTCCGCGGTACCCGTTTGGTACGTGACGACGGCGGCAGGGCTGGACAGGCTGCGATCCTCAGGATGGCGATGTGCCCGCGGAATCGCGCCCAATCCTGATGATCCAGGCGTCGTCGTGGCGCGAGCCGTCCCTCCGCCGCCGGGAACCATCACCCGGCTGCCGGACCGGTAGTCCTGCACCTCCTGGGCATCGATTCGGTGGAAGCCTGCCGATCATCCTGGCCGATTTCCACCGGGACGCGGACCGGAGGCTCCGGCCACAGCCGGTTCAAGACCCTGCCCGAGGCAATGGCGGCGGTTAAGCCTCTGGCCTTCGCTTCCCCGGGCCGGTTTCAGGAGCGCCGGCCGAGACATCGTTCGCGCGAGACCTTGCTCGTTCGCGATGAATCGTCGAAGAGCACACCGGATACGAGCAGAGGACGCCGGGAATCGGAAGTTCAGTGAGCCGCCAAGAAAGTCCGGGTCGACTGTGCTGCCGCCTGGGGTCTTCGGGTCTTCACCCCGGGAATAGGTCCAGGGGGACTGTCGTTAAGGGCGGCATCGAGCCCTCGGGCCAAGGTCATCGACTTCGGGATCGCCAAGGCCACCGAGGAAGTGAAGTCGCCGTCCTGACGAGAATCCTCGCGCCGTGCCGGGGCCCGCGCCGAACGGTAAGCTCTGCGCGAACGCCGCCTCGCGGCTGACTCCATGAACGACCCCGAGAAGCCTTGCCGCCGGTGGATCGGCCGCGTCGCGCGGGCGCTCGGCTGGGCCGTGCTCGTCCTCCTCGGCCTCGCCGCTCTTCTCTTCGGCCTGCTCCACCTGCCGGCGGTCCAGCGGGCGGCGTCGCGCGCCGCCGCCCGCGAGGCCGGACGGATCCTCGAAGGCTCGGTCGGCACTGGCTCGATTCGATGGAACGCCCTCACGGGGACACTCGAAGTACGGGACTTTCTCCTACAGGGACAGGGGGAACGGGCCGGGACGGAGATCTCCGTCTCTCGGGCACATATCCGTCTCTCCGTGCCCGACTATCTCCGCGGCCGCCTCGTCGTCCTGAGCGCCGTAGTCGAGCGTCCCTTCGCGCGGCTCGCGCTCGACGAGAAGGGCCGGCTCATCTTTCCGTACCGGATCCCGGACACTCAGGACAAGGAGCCGACCGCGAGGCCCGACGTCGACGTGCGGAGCTTCCGCCTCACGGACGGCTCCTTCGAGCTGATCGACCGCAGCAAGGCCGCCCGGCGCATCGACGGAAGAGACCTCGCCCTCGAGGGACGCCTGGGGCTACGGCACCTGGCGTCGACCGGCACCCTGACCCTCGGGGAGATCGACGTCTCCGCCGCGGGACACGAGCCGCTGCGGGGCTCGTCGCTCACGGCGCGCTGGTCGACGCGCGAGGACGCGCTCGACCTCGTGGCCCGGCTCGTCGCGAAGGACGCGGGACTGGTGGCGGGGCTCGACGCCGCGATCCGCGACCTCTCCGGAACGCCGAGCTACACGGCGACCTTCACGACGGAGGGGACGCTCGACCCGCTCGCGGCCAGGCTCGCGCCGGACCTCGGCCTTGGGGGGACGATCGAAGCCCGGATCGTCGCCTCGGGAAGGGGAACGGAGCCGCCGTCGGCGACCGCAACGGCGCAGGCCGAATCGCTCACGCTGCTCGGCCGAACGTTCGATAGCGTCGACTTCGCGGGAGACGTCGCTGGTCCGCTCCTTCGGAAGGGCAGCCTCGACGTGTCGTCCGGCCGGGGGCGCCTCCACGCCGAGGCTTCGGGAACGATCCGGCCCGAACCGAGAGACGTCCGGTTCTCGATTCGGGCGGAGAGGCTCGACCTCGCGCGGCTCCTCGTCCTTCCGACCGGGGCACCGAAGCTCGCGGGCACGCTCGACGGCACGGTCGATGGAACCCTCGCACGCCCGGTTCTCGAGGGGATCACGGCCACGGCCGAACTGGCACTCACCGGAGCACGACCGGCCGCCCGTGGCACGCTCGCTCCGGACGCCCGCGCCCGGCTGAGCCTCTCCGGCGGGATCCTCATGGCCGAGTCGATGGAGCTGTCGGAACGGGAGACGACCGCCAAGCTGAGCGGCCGGTACGACCATCGACAGCAGACGTTCGAAGGTCGCGTCGACGTCGAATCCGGGAACGTCGGCCCGTGGCTCGCAATGCTCGGAATCGAAGGGAAGGGCCAACTGACCGCTCACCTGAGCGGCGGCGGCCCCGTGGCTCGCCCCGTCCTGGACGGCCGTCTCCGCGCACTCGCACTGACCGTCGCCGGCGCACGCATCGACTGCGTCGAGCTCGACGCGAACGCGAACGGCGCGACCTTCACGGTCTTCAACGGCTCGGCCGCCGCGTACGACGTCACCGCCGGCATGGAGGCGGACGGACGCCTGCCCCTTCCGGGCGTGAAGTCCCCCGAGATCGACCTTCGCGTCCGCGGCATCCGCTTCCGCGGGCACCCCCTCCCCGACGTGGACGCGCACGCAGCCCTCGGCGCGACGGTCGAGGCGGGCCTCGGCACGGCCGACGGCCGGCTGACGGCGAAGGCCGTTGCGCCCGCCCGCGGAGGCTTCGAGGTCGAGGCCACGCTCGAGCGATTCGACCTCTCCCCCCTGGCGGAAGTCCTTCCCTCTCATCTTGCCGATTTCCACGGCGAGGTGTCGGGCCACTTCGCGGCGAAGCGGTCCCGCACCGGCCCGCTCGAGGTGACGTTGAGCCTCGGGGACGCGTTCGTCGCCGCGGCCGGCCGGCGGATCTCGACGTCGGGAGGCGAGGCGACCGTTCGAGGAGAACGGATCGACCTCGCGGGGCTCGAGCTGGAGGGTGACGACGGAAGCCTCGGCACCCTCTCGGGTCGCGGAAACTTCGACGGGAGCGCCCTCGACGCACTCGTCCGTCTCGAGGTCCCGGACCTCTCGGCGTTCGAGCCGCTTCTCCCACCCGAATCGAGAAGCGCATCGAAACCGGCTTCCACGGAAGTCGGAACGAACCCCGCATCCGGTGGCCCCGGGTCCGCGGCGCTCGGTGGAAGCGTGTCGGTGGACGTGCGGATTGCCGGGGATCTCGAACGCCCCGGGCTCACGGGGACCGTGAAGGTCCGGGACCTCGTCGCTTTCGGAGGGGCGCTCACGAGGCTCGACGCCACACTGAAGCCGGCGGACGAGGGCCAGGTGGCCGCCGCCGTCAAGCTCGAGGGACTCTCCTGGGGCGCCTACCGCGTCCAGGACGCACGCGTCGATGCTCTTCTCGCGGGGAACGCCCTCACCGCCGAGGGAAATGCTTTCGGAGGCCGGCTCCGAGTGAAGGCGACGGGCTCGCTCGCGGGTGCGCGGCCTTTCGACGCCACGGCGACGCTCGATGCGCTCGACCTCTCGCCGTTTCTCCACGCCGCCGGGATCCCCGCGGACGTCACGGCGACGACGACGGGGCGGGTGCGAGCGCGCGGCACGGTCGCTGACCTCGGCGGCGTCGAGGTCGACCTCACCCTCGATACCTTCGAGGCGACGCACCCGAAGTGGACCGTGCACGCCGACGAGCCCATGAGCCTCGTCGTCGACCACTCCCGCGTCGAGATTCGCTCGCTCCGGCTCTCGGGCTCCGGCCTCGAGCTCGAGGCGACCGGAGGCCTCCCCTTCAAGGGCCCCGGGGGCGGCCGCCTCTCGCTTACCTCGTCCCTCGACCTCGCGGTCCTCCTCCCGTTCTTCGACGTCCTCGACCGGGCCTCGGGGCGCCTCCTGGCGAAGCTCGACGTCGGCGGGACGGTCGAGAAGCCCGTCGCCACGGGAAGCGTCGAGGTGAAGGATGCACTCCTCGACGGTCCCGACTTCCCCACGCCGGTCGAGAAGCTCACCGGGACGGTGACTTTCGAGCCGGGCGAGATCCGGAGCGAGGGGATCTCGGCCCGCATCGGCGGCGGAACGGTGTCCCTCGCGGGCAGCGCCGGCCTCTCGGAGGGGAAGCTCCGCCGCGTCGACGCCACGCTCCGCGCCCGCGACCTCGAGCTCGAGGCCGGCAAGGACGTCCAGGTACGGGCGGGCGCCGACCTCGCGGCGAAGGGGGAGTGGCCCGCGCCCGTCATCTCCGGCGAGGTCCGGCTCGAAGACGTCGTCTACAACCCCAGCCTCGACGCCGGCGAGCTCCTCAAAGCGTTCAAGGAGCGCGGGCGAAAGACCACCGCGTCGAAGAGCACCCTTCCCCCCTTCGGGCGGGACCTCGCGCTCGACGTCGCGGTCATCGCCCGGGACGCGATCCACCTCGAGGGGAACCTGGGCGACGCGGAGCTCGGCGGGAACCTCCGAGTGAAGGGGACCGTCGGGGAGCCCGTCGTCCTCGGCTCGATCTCCTCCACGAGGGGCGAGCTCTACTTCCTCGGGTCGAGCTTCGACCTCTCCCGCTGCCGCCTCGACTTCTCCGACCCGCTCGCCATCGACCCGGACCTCGACATCGTCGCGACGACGACGAAGAACGACGAGGAGATCACCGTCCGGATCGACGGGAAGGCGTCCAAGGCGCAGCTCCTCCTCACCTCGTCGAAGGGGAGGAGCCAGGCCGACATCGTCTCGGTCCTCCTCGGGGGCTCCGGCGGGAGCGGCACGTCCGAGCTGAGCGCCGCGGCGGCCCGGATGGCCATGCGCGGCGCCGCGGCCCCCGTTCTCGGCGCGCTCGGCGCCCGGACCGACCTCGAGATCGTCCCGCTCCCGACGACGCCCGAGGGGGAGGAGTTCCTCTTCTCGGTCGGGAAGGACCTGGGCGGCGGGCTCTCCGCTACCTACTACAAGGGGGAGAGCGGCGAGACGACCGACGTCTTCGAGATGAAATGGCGGATCAGCTCCCGCACCCGCGGGCGCCTCCGGCAGAACCAGGACGGCTCGCTTTCGGGCGGCTTCCGGATCCGGCGTGATCTCGACTAGCGTCCGGGCCGCAGCCGCGGCCTTCGCCCTCCTCCTCCTCGCCCACGGCGCGGCCGCCGAGGCTCCGCCGGCTCCCTGGGTGCGGAAGATCGAGCTCCGGGGCGTCAAGCAGCTCGGCAGGAGCGTCCTGCGCGACCGGATCGAACTCAAGACGTGGCGGGTCCTTCCCGTCGATCCCGCCGTCACCGTCCCCGCGCAGGTCGTAGAGGCCTACACACGGGCCGGACTGCCGGCGCCGAAGGTGTCGGTCACGGTCGGCAAGCCCGACGCGAAGGGCGCCGTCCACGTGGCGCTCGACGTCGTCGAGACGCCCCTCCCCCGCCTCGAGACGTTCGACGTCGACCTCGATGGCCTCCCGTTCTTCACCAGCCTCGCCACGCGCGGCAAGGTCCTCTATTTCAAGCTCGACGCGAAGCTCTCCCGGTTCAACCGGAAGGACCTCGACTCGGGACTGAAGAAGGAGCAGAGACGCCTGAGGGGCCTGGGGTGGAAGGGCGCGACGTTCCAGGTCGTTGAGGCACCTCCGGAGGGGGACGGTGCACGGTCCGTCGCGGTGACCCTGGAGCTGGGTCCCCGCGAGAGCCTCGAGGGGAAGGGGATCGACAGGCCCGTCATGAGGGAGGTGACCGCGTCGTGGAAGCGGCGGAACGTCCCCCTCTCGGAAGGCGTCGTCAACCGCCTCGCCCGGGCCGCCTCGACGGGGATGGCCGAGCGAGGCTACGTCGACGTGGTGGTGACGCCGTCCGAACAGCAGGACGCGAAGAAGAAGGCCGTCGTCCTGACCGCGAGCCACGGCCTGCGCCTCGCCGTCGAGGCGATCCGCTTCGAGGGGGCGGTCTCGATTCTCCGGAAGGAGCTCATGAAGGCTCTCCCTCTCCACGAACCGCAGCTCTTCGGCCTCTCGAAGTCCCACCCCGGTCCGGAGATCCTCGAGGAGAGCCGTCTCGCGCTCGTCGACCTCTACTCCCGCTCGGGCTTCCCGGAGGCGACCGTCGAGGCGGCGACGGAGGGGAGCGGGGACCGGAGGACGGTCGTCTTCCGCGTGAACGAGGGCCCGCGGCGAACGATCGGGAGCCTGACCTTTCCTGGCGCCAGCGTGATCGGCGCCGGCGAGCTCCGGCGAGTCGCGAAGCTGGAGGAGGGAAAGCCGTACGTTCCGAGCCGCGACGCGGAGGCCGCCGCCGAGATCCGGAAGGTCTATTCCCGGCGCGGCTACGACGAGGCGACCGTGACGCCCCGTCCCGGCGCGCCGGACGAGAAGGGCCGGGTCCCGCTCGCCTTCGAGATCGCAGAAGGGACCGCCTACCGGCTCGGAGCGGTCACCGTCCGCGGGAACACCAAGACGACCACGAGGAAGATCCTCTCCATCGGCGACGAGCGCCCCGGCAAGCCGCTCGACAGCATCCAGCTCGCCGAGCACCAGTCGCACCTCTCCCGCCTCGGCGTCTTCGACACGGTCTCCGTGACGAGCGCCCCCGTCCCGGGGTCGAGCCCGGCCGAGAAGTCGGTCCTGGTGGACGTCGTCGAACGCTCGACGCGATACGTGGAGTACGGCTTCGACATCAACACGCAGCGCGGCCTGGAGCTCGCGGGGACCGTCGGCGAGAGGAACCTCTTCGGGAACGCCACGAACGGCGCCTTCTCGGCCCTCGTGGGGAAAGAGCGGCAGAGCCTCGTACTCGAGATCGGCCAGCCGGCGCTCTTCGGGACCCGCCTCTTCGGCACGGTGAAGGGGACGTACACCTGGGACACGACCTACGACGGCTTCTCCCTGCAGACGACGGGCGTCCAGGCGGGGTTCTCGTGGGAGTACGACCGGAAGCACATCGTCACGCTCGTCTACAAGCTCGAGGAGCAGCTGCCGCTCCACATTCAGCCGGACGTCGAGGAAGAGCTCGTTCCCGTCAGGGAGCGGATCGGCTCCCTCACGCCGAGCGTCTCCCTCGACCAGCGTGACGACCCGTTCCTGACGACGACCGGCACCTACTTTCTCGTCCGCGACAAGGTCTCCCGCCGGTTCCTCGGCGGCGACGCCGACTTCGACCGCCTCGAGGGGGACTCCCGGTATTTCCGCAGCCTCGGGAGCGCGATCGTCGCCGCCGGGGCGCTCCGCTTCGGCTACGCGCAGGCCCACGGGGGAACGACCCTCCCCGTCGGCGAGAGGTTCTACGTCGGCGGGGCGAGCACTCATCGCGGATTCAAGGAGATGCAGCTGGGCCCGAAGGGGGACGACGGCTCGAGCCTCGGGGGCGAGTCGTACCTCCTCGCGAACGTCGAGCTGAGGGCCCCGCTCCTCGGACCCGTCGAGGGAGGGCTCTTCCTCGACGTGGGAAACGCCTGGCTCGGGCGGATCGACGTCACGGACCTCCGCTGGGCCGCGGGGGCCGGCCTCAGGCTCAAGACGCCGGTCGGGCCGCTCCGCATCGACGCGGGGTACCTGATCGACAAGCGCGAGGGCGAGAGCCGGACCGTCTTCCACGTCGCCCTCGGCCACGCGTTCTGACCTGCCGGCTACCCGAAGGGGGCATGGCAGGGCAGCCCCTCACGGCCTCCGCGGGGGGATACTTCGGGGAAAGACCCCGAAGGAGGTGCAGATGAAACTCAGGAATTCCCTCGTCCTCCTCGCGCTCGCCACGGCCCTGGTCGCCGGTCCCGCCCTCGCGGCCGACGCTCTCGACACGGTCGTCCAGCAGAAGCTGGTCGACAAGCTGGGCGACGACGCAAAGACGATCAAGGTCGCCGTCGTCGACAAGAAGGTCGTCCTCGTCGGCGAGGTCAAGGGCCGCGACACGCAGGAACTCGCAGCGGAGGTCGCCAAGAGCGTCCCGGGCGTGGCGAACGTCGACAACCAGGTCAAGGCCAAGGCAGAGAAGTCCCTCACCGGCGGAAAGATCGGGGACGAGGCCGCCGACGGCAAGCTCGAGCTGGCCGTCGAGAACCTCCTCAAGAAGGAGCTCGGCGCGCACGCGAAGGACCTCGAGGTCGAGAACGTCGGCGGGACCGTCTCCGTGCGCGGCACCCTGCCCGACGATGCGCGCCTGAAGATCGCCCGTGACGCCGTGAAGTCCGTCCCCGGAGTCAAGAAAGTCGTCGACCTCCTCGAAGTCGCCAAGAAGTAGCACCCCTGCGGAAGGACCGTCCCCGGCGCACGCCGGGAACGGTGACTTTCCTTCCTCGGTCTTCTATCCTCGCTCTTCTCCGATGCGCCCCTCGGTTCTCGCACTTCTCGCCATCCTTCTTCCTGCGACGCAGGCGGCGTCGGAAGGCATCGTCGTCGAGCGGGGCATGGACGCTTCGGCTTCCGGCATCACGGTCTCCTGGCAGCTCCCGCCCGGCTTCGAGGAGAGCGAGCTCCTGCTCGAGGTCGAAGGCGGGCCGCGCGTGCGGCTCACAGACGAGCTCCGCGGGCGCCACCCCCGGGCCGTCGTGGTTCTGCCCGCTCTCGCAGGGAGAGCTCGTTTCCTCGTGAGGGCTGGCCGCAGGGACGAGGAGCGAGGCGGGAAGCACAGGGAGATCGACATCGCGAGGTCGGCGAGTTTCGACCTCGCCGGACTTCCGACGACGGGCCGCGTTCCCGTTCGGGCCGCGACCACCCGGCCGGTTCCAGGAGCCCTCATGGAGTGGTGGGCGGAAGCGCCCGGACGTTCCATAGAGGGCCCGTCGGCCGCCCTGGAAGGTCCGGTCGCCGCGGCGCACGCGGCGGCGGCGGAGGAGGCGTCGGCCCTGCCCTCGTCGCCGCCCGTCCCGGCGGCCTCGCCCCTGGAGCTCGCCTCTGGTCTCCCTGAAGGAACGCCAGTCGCGCCGCTCGCGACGCCAGACGGCGCTCGAGAGCGTTCCTTCCCTGGCGCGACGACTCCGCTCAGGAACTGAGACGGCGGCCGCTCCCGCGACCCGTATCCCACCGCGCCGCCTGCCGGAGAAGCCCTCGCGGCTCCCTCCCGTCGATGCGCCGCGATCCGGGCCGTCTCGCTCCTCCGCCTGAGCCAGAAAGGACCACCGCATGCCCCAGCGGCCACTCCCCGGGGCCGGGATTTCCCGGCTTCTTCGTGCCTTTCCTTTTGTTTCACTCCTCTTCCTGCTCGCCTTCCCGCTCGAGGCGACGCGATATCGCGTCGTCGACGAGAACGGAAAGCCGGTCCCCGCGGCCCGGGTTTCGATCCAGGGCCGCGCCGGTTCGGTCGCCGCGGATGCGAAAGGCGAGCTGACGCTCGATGCCGAGCCCGCCGCACCGTTCGAGGTCGGCGTCTTCGCGCCCAGCGGGGCGTGGCTCGGGATCGTCCGCGTCGAGACACGCGCGCAGGGCGATGCCGTCCGCGACCTCGTCCTCCCCGCGGCCCGGAGCACCGAGGTCTTCGTCTCGGCGGGCACGGCCGCCTCGCTTCTCGCTCCCCCGCCAACCCGGTCTCCCTGATCTCGAAGCGAGAGCTCGACGAGCGCCAGCCGAACCGGCTCTCGGAGACGGTCGAGACCCTCCCGGGCGTCTCGAAGAGCGACGAGAGCACGAGCTCCGTTCCCGTCGTCCGCGGCCTCGCGCGCGGGCGGACGCTCCTGATGCTCGACGACGGCCGCGTGACGGCGGAGAGGAGGGTCGGGCCCTCCGCCTCGTACCTGAACCCCTTCGCCCTCGAGAGCGTCGAGATCGTCCGCGGACCGGGCTCCGTCGCCTACGGATCCGACGCCTTCGGCGGCGTCATCCACGCAAAGACGGCGATGCCGACGCTCGGCGAGCTGAGCGGCCGGTACACGCTCGCGGCGGGTACGGGCGGTACGCCGGAGGCCGCGGGCGGAGCCGGGATCAACATCCCTGCCGGGCCCGCCGCCTTCTCGCTCGCTCTCTACCAGCGGAGCCAGAGCGACTACGAGTCGCCCGCGGGAACGCAGGACAACTCTTCCGTCCGTGACCGCGGCTTCGTCGTGCACGGCCTCGTGCCGGTGGGCAAGGCCCGGCTCTGGGCAGGCTTTCAGCTCGACGAGGTCCGCGACATGGGCAAACCCCAGGCCGACCTTCCGACGACACGGACCTTCTACCCCTACGAGGACTCCTCCCGCTTCACGCTCGGCCTCGACGTTCCCGACGTCATCGGCTTCTCGTCGCTCGAGCTGCGCGCGTTCTACGGCTCCTACGGCATCGCCACGAACCGGCAGAGGGTGCCGAACGCGACGACGACGCTGCGGAACTCCATCTCCGACGTCGACGCGAACGACTTCTCGGTGAGGCTCCTCGCCCGCCGCCCGCTCGGTCCCGTGGGGCTCCGGGTCGGCGTCGACGTGAACGGGCGGACCGGGCTCGAGGCCCTCAACATCGTCGAGAGCTTCGACAAGGCCGGGAACCCGACGGGGACGACCACCGAGGTCGCCGTCGAGGACGCGAGCAAGACCGACTGGGGGGCTTTCGCCGAGGGCGACATCCCTCTCGCGGGCGACCGGCTGATGCTGACCGCGGGGATTCGCGGCGACCACGTTTCGACGCAGAACACCGGCGGCTACTACGGCGACCTGTCGACGTCGGACGGCGCCTTCTCGGGCTACGGGACGCTCACCTGGACGTTCGCGCCGGAGTGGAAGGCCTCCGCACAGTATTCGAGCGGTTACCGCGACCCGACGCTCTCCGACCGCTATTTCCGCGGCGTCTCCGGCCGCGGGTTCGTCATCGGGAACCCCGACCTCGTCGCCGAGACCTCGAACCAGTGGGATCTCTCCGTCCGCGGCCGGACCGGCCCGGTCAGCCTCGGCCTCTCGGGCTATCTCTACCGGATCGAGGACCTGATCGAGCGCTACCGGGTGGGCGACAACTTCGAGTTCCGGAACCGGGGCGAGGCCGAGATCAAGGGCGTCGAGCTCGAGGCCGACGTGAGGGTCGCGCCGCGGCTCGTCGTACGCGTCGTGGGCGCGCTCGCCCAGGGCCGGATCCTCGACGACGGCACGTGGGCCACGGACATCGCCCCTCCCACGGCCCAGCTCATCGTCGACCACGAGCCCTTCGCCGGCTTCTTCTGGCGGGCGCGGCTGCTCACTGTGGCGCGGGACGAGAGGCCGGGTGCGGCGGAGGTCGTCGTCGCCGGCTACGGCCGGTTCGACCTCTCCGCGGGGTACCGGTTCTCCGATCTCCTCACCGTCACGGTCTCAGCGCGTAACGTCTTTGACAAGGCCTACGCCGACTCCGCCGACGAGAACAACATTCTGGCTCCGGGGCGCGGCGCGATCCTGTCGCTCTCAGGGGCGTTCTAGACTGTCTGCGGCTCGGGCTGCGCCTCGCCGAGGCGCAGCTCGACGTCCTTCCCGGTGAACGGGTCCCGGAACCCGAGAAACACGGCCGCGAGGCGAATACCCTCGCGGTTCTTGTTTCCGGCGCCGTACCGCGGGTCGCCGAGGACGGGGTGCCCGATTGCGTCGAGGTGGCGCCGGATCTGGTGGTGCCGGCCGGTCTCGATCGTCACGTCGAGCGTCGTCGTGTCGCGAAGGGGGTCGTACTCGTCGACCCGGAAAAGCGTGCGGGCCGGCTTGTCGTCGAGAGGAATATCGATCGACCCTTCCTTCCCGTGGCGGGCCTCCACGTTCCCGATCACCTCGGCACGGTAGCGCTTCACGACCTTCGCTTCGCGCAGGAGGGCCGAGAGCGCCGCGGCCGCGGTCGCGTCGTGGGCCACGAGGACGAGCCCCTCGACCTCGCGGTCGAGGCGGTGAACGAGGAACACGGGGCGGTCGAGCCGCTTCTCGACCTGCCGCAGGAGCGAGGCGTGGTCGCCGAACTCCGTTCCCTGGGAGAGGAGCCCCGCCGGCTTGCTCCAGGCGGACCAGCGGACGGCGTCCTTCACGAGCGTCGCCTCTGGCGGTCGGAGGGCGAGCAGCTCGGGGTCGTAGTGGATCTCGAGAACGTCCCCCGGCCTCACCGTCGCCGTCTCGCGCCGGAGGCGGTTCGGGGAGCGCCCCGACCGGCCGACGTGGACGGCCCCCTTGCGCATCGCGTCCTTCACGACGCCCTTGGAGAGCCCGGTCACGCGGGCAAGGACGTCGGCGGCACCGGGCGGGTCACCGGCGACGACGCGGTGGCTGCGGGAGAAGCGGGAAGGTGCGGTCACGGACCTCCACCATAGCGCGGCAGGCGGCCCGCGGCCTAGACTTCGAGCCATGAGACGCATCGTCGCCACCTCCGCGCTCTCCCTCGGGCTCCTCTTCGGCGCCTGCAAGTGCCCATGGGAAGGAAGAAGCGTCTGGCTCGCGACCGATGCCTCGCAGGGCAAGACCCTCGAAGCCCGCACGGGCGACGAGCTCCTCCTCGACCTGGCCGTCACTCCCGGCTCGAAAGCGAAGTGGTACGTCGTCGAGGTCGACGAGAAGGTCCTGGAGCGGAAGGGCCCCGCCGAGGAGCAGCCGGGCGGGACGAGCGTGAGGATTCCGTTCCATGCGCGCCGGCCGGGCGTGACCGACCTCGTCGCCACCTACGCCACCGCCAGGAACTCGCCCCCGGAGAGGACCTTCCGAACGACCGTCTGGGTCCGTTGAAGGTGCGCTCCCCGGCCTGCCGGTGTAACGTCTCCTGAGCGGTCGCGCACCATGAACGGACCTTCCCTCCTCCCGGACGCCGAGTGGCTCGAGACGAACGGTCTCGGCGGCTTCGCGCTGTCGACCGTCTCGGGCCGCAATGCGCGCCGGTATCACGGCCTCCTCGTGGCGGCGACCTCGCCTCCCACCGGCCGCGCCGTTCTCCTCGGCAAGCTCGAGGAGACGCTCGTCCTCGGCGAAGAGCGGTTCGACCTCTCCGTCAACCGCTACGCGGGCCGGCTCCACCCCCGGGGCGACCTCCACCTGCGCGCCTTCCGCGTCGACCCGTTCCCGACCTGGGAGTTCGAGGTCGGGGACGTGCGGCTGAAGCGGACGTTCCTCCTCGTCCACGGGGAGGAAACCGCGGTCGTCTGCTGGGAGCTGACGTCCGAGCCCGCGGGACCGGTCCGCCTCGAGGTGCGGCCGCTTCTCGTCTACCGCGGCCACCACGAGCTGCGCGGCCCCGCCACGCCGTGCGACCCGGCCGTCTGGCGGGAAGACGGAGTGGTCCGCCTTCACCCCTGCGTCGATCTCCCCGACCTGCGCCTGGCTCACGACGCGGAGTCGGTCACGGAGACGTTCTTCTGGTACCGCGGCCTCGAGTACGACCTCGACCGCGAACGCGGCTTCGAGTACACCGAGGATCTCTTCTCGCCCCTCGCCTTCTCGTGGGACCTCTCCGTCCGCCCCGGGGCGACGCTCGTCGCGACGCTCGGGAACCGCTCGGCGGCCGACGCGCCGGCACTCTGCGCCGCCGAGGAGAAACGCCGCCGGCGCGTCGAAGGGGCCGGCTCCGACCGTCGCCTCCTGCGTCTCCTGCGCGCGGCCGCCGATCGATTCGTCGTGAAGCGCGGCGATGGGTGGACCATCATCGCCGGCTACCCCTGGTTCACCGACTGGGGGCGCGACGCGATGATCGCCCTCCCCGGCCTCCTCCTCGCCACGCGCCGGTTCGACGTCGCCCGGTCGGTCCTCGAGACCTTTTCCCGGCACGTCGACCGCGGCATGGTTCCCAACCGCTTCCCCGACGAGGGGACCGAGCCCGAGTACAACAACGTCGACGGGACGCTCTGGTTCGTCGAGGCGGTGCGCGCGTATCACGAGGCGTCCCGCGACGAGGCCTTCCTCCGTCACGTCTACCCGCTTCTCGTCGAGATCGTCGAGCGTCACCTTCGGGGGACCCGCTTCGGCATCCGTGCCGACGTCGACGGCCTCCTCTCCTCGGGCGAGCCGGGGCAGCAGCTGACCTGGATGGACGCCAAGGTCGACGGCCTCGTCGTCACCCCGCGCAGCGGCAAGCCGGTGGAAGTCCAGGCGCTCTGGCACAACGCCCTGCGCATCGTCGCGCTCTACGCCGCGAACCTCGGCGACGCCTTCACGGCGGCGCGCCTCCTCGCCCTCGCCGACCAGGCGCGGGAGAGCTTCGCCGCGCTCTTCTGGGACGAGGAGTCCGGCTACCTCGCCGACGTCGTCGCGCCCGACGGGTCGCGCGACCTCTCGCTCCGCCCCAACCAGCTCTTCGCCCTCTCCCTCCACCGCCCGCTCCTCACGGGCGCCCGCGCGGCGAGCGTCCTCCGGGCGGTAGAAGGGCGCCTCCTCACCCCGTACGGCGTCCGGACCCTCGACCCCGCCCACCCCGACTACCGCGGCCGCTTCGAAGGCGGCCCCGCCGAGCGCGACGCGGCCTACCACCAGGGGACCGCCTGGCCCTGGCTCCTCGGCCCGCTCGTCGACGCCCACCTCGCCGTCCGCGGGAACACCCCCGACAGCCGGAGGACGGCGGCTGCGTGGCTCGCGCCCCTCGTCGAGCACCTCTTCGGAGCGGGCCTCGGCCTCCTCCCCGAGGTCTTCGACGGCGACCCGCCGCACCGCCCGGGGGGCTGCGTGGCGCAGGCGTGGAGCGTGGGCGAGATGCTGCGGGCGGTGCTGAAGACCGGGGCCTGAAGGCCCCTCTCAGCGCTGGATCCGAGCCGAGCCCCCCATCGCGAACGCCCGCACGTCCTCGACGGTCGCCATCGTCGTGTCGCCGGGGAAGGTCGTCAGGAGGGCGCCGTGCGCCCAGCCGAGCTTCAGCGCCTCCTCCGGCGTCTCGCCCGAGAGGAGGCCGTAGAAGAAGCCCGAAGCGAAACCGTCCCCGCCGCCGACGCGGTCGAGGACGTCGAGGTCGGCCGTCGGCGCCGCGATCGTCGTCCCGTCCACCCAGGCGACGGCGCTCCAGCGGTGACGGTTCGTCGAGAGGACCTCGCGCAGAGTCGTCGCGACGACCTTGACGCCCGGGTGACGTGAGACGACCTTGTCGATCATCCCGAAGAACGCGGTCGGGTCGAGCTTCGACGCCGCGGCGACCTCGGGCCCCGCGATGCCGAGCCCCTTCTGCAGGTCCTCCTCGTTCCCGACGAGGACGTCGACGTTCTCGACGATCCGCCGGATCACGTCCACGGCGCGCGCCTCGCCCCCGGAGATCTTCCAGAGCTTGGCCCGGTAGTTCAGGTCGAACGAGGTGACGGCCCCGGCCGCGCGGGCCTTCTTCATCCCCTCGACGATCAGCTCGGCCGTCGTCTCGGAGAGCGCCGCGAAGATGCCGCCGCTGTGGAACCACCGCACGCCGCTGGCGAAGAGGGCGTCCCAGTCGACGTCGCCCGGAGCGAGACGCGCGGCGGCCTCGTTGGCCCGGTTGTAGAAGACGACCGGCGGCCGGACGCCGAAGCCCCGGTCGCTGTAGACGGCCGCCATGTTCGGGCCGGTGACGCCGTCGTGCTCGAAGCGGCGCCAGATCCCCGTGACCCCCATCGCCCTCACGCGCTCCTCGATGAGGCCGCCGATCGGGGAGTCGACCATCGCGGAGACGACGGCGGTCTTCATCCGGAAGGCGTCGGCGAGGTTCGCGGCGCAGTTGAACTCGCCGCCGCTGACGTGGATGCGGCACTGGGTCGCCTTGCGGAACGGGACGAGGCCGGGGTCGAGACGGTGGACGAGGGCGCCGAGGGAGACGAAGTCGTACGCCCCGCCGGGACGGATCGCGAGCGGGTTCCTCATCGGGGCTCCCTGGGACACCTGACCTCGGGATGCGTCATACCTTCGTCCTTTCGTCACGCCCCGGCGTTCCGCCGGACCTTGTAGAGCCTCTCCCCCGCGCGCGGGACGACGAGGAGCCCCTCGTCCTCCCGCCCCTTCAGCGCCTCGAGGTCGACCGAGGCCGGGTCGAGGTACCCGAGGTTCAGCCTCCGGCAGCGCTCCTCGGGAATCGCCGTCGCGAGCGTCACCGCGACCCTCGGCGTCTCGAGGCCCGTCGCCGCGTCGTAGCGCCCGAGCCCCTTGAGGTGGGTCGAGTGCGCGAGGACGCCCCAGGGGTGATTCCGGAACCGGTCCCACTGCGCCAGGAAGTAGTCGCGGCAGTGGTAGCCGACCTCCTCGATCGCGGGACCGTGCGTGAAGCTCACCTCGGACAGGTGCGGCGCGTAGAGGACGACCTCTCCCCCGTCGGCCACGGCCGGCTCGACCTTGTACATCCCCTTCGCCGCCGTCCAGAGGTCCTCGTACATCGGAGGCATCACCGAGACGACCTTCCGATACGGCGCGTCGACCCACGTGATGTGGACGCGCGCCGAGAGCTCGGACGCCGCGAGCCACGCCTCGTGCGGGTCGCCGAAGAAGAGCCCGGCCAGACCCTCGTGCGTGACGACGGCCGAGAAGCAGGCCTTCGGCCGGTCGACGAGGGCCGCAGCGCGGTCGATGAGGGCGCGCACCGGCGTGTAGCCCGAGCCGATGACCTCGTAGCTCGAGAGGAGCGCCCCGAGCCAGTGCGTCAGGTTGATGACCTCGGGGCCCGCGATGCCGGGGAAGAAGTACTTGTTTCCCCCGGAGAACCCGACGACCTCGTGCGGAAAGACCGGACCGCAGACGAGGACGACGTCGTAGTCGTAGACGAGGCGGTTCACGCGGACGGGAACTTCCTCGTTCAGGAGCCCCCCGGTGATCTCCCCCACCTCGGCGGCGGAGATCGTCCCGACGCGCGTCAGGGATTCGGGGCTGGAGTCGTGATTGAAGACGCGGCTCCGACCGGCCCGGCCGTTTCCACACGCGGCGGCCCAGGAGGCGCGAGAGCTGCTCGTCGTTCATGGGCCTGTGGGTCCCGAGGGCCACGAGGTAGTCGAGGGCGTCGGTGCAGGGGCCGAGCGTCGCCTCGAGGAGGTCGACGAGGAGCGCCAGGGGCATCGTCCGGGTGCCGTCCGGTACGAGGACGAGGATCCGCCGCCAGCGCCTGTCGAGGGCCGCGACCGCCTGCTCGACGATCGCCCGGACCTCCTCCGTCGAGAGGGGCCGTTCCGCGTGGCCGTATCCGATCCGCATTCCGAGCGCTCCCGTCCCGCCGGCCTGTTCGCCAGGTTTCCGGAATGGTCCGGCAGGCCCGTTCAAGATGCTAGTGGAATGACCATTTGTCAAGAGGGAGTGCCACATGGTCAGGAAGTGAGGATCGCCAAAGGCCTCGCGGGCGGACCCCGCACCCCTGCCCCGGACCGGAGCCAGCCCCGGCCGCTTTCCCGGGCGAGTGCGCCGGGAGCCGCAGGAGATCAGCTCCCGTTCCCATCGCAGGGGAACCGTTCGCCGGTCTCCGCGAGCCCGGGCGGCTCCTCGCTGGCCGAAAGATTCGGTAAGCTCACATACATCGGGCGTGCATAAATTGGATTTACCAGTTATGATTTCGCCGCTCCTCCTCCCACGGGGCTCAGGGATCCGGGCGAGGGGCCGGAGGGAGAACGATGAACGACCTGTTCGATCTCGCCGGCAAGGTGGCGGTCGTGGTCGGTGGCACCGGCGAGCTCTGCGGCGCCATGGCCGAGGGGCTCGCGGCGGCGGGCGCCGAAGTCGTCCTCGTCGGCCGCGACGCCACGAAGGCGCAGGCGCGCCTCGGAAGGATCGAAGCCGCCGGAGGCCGCGGCGGATTCGCCTCCTGCGAGGCGACCTCGAAGACGGCGCTCGAAGCGCTCCTCGCGGAGGTCCTCGCCCGGTCGGGCCGCGTCGACATCCTCGTGAACGGCGCCGGGATCAACTCGCCGAAGCCGTTCCTCGACATTCCCGAGGAGGAGATCGACCGGATCTTCGCCGTCAACGTGAAGGCGGTCTTCCTCGCCTGCCAGGTCTTCGGCCGGTACTTCGTCGAGAGGGCGCGCGCCGAAGGGACGGGCGCGAGCGTCATCAACGTCGGCTCGATGTCGGGTCTGACACCGCTCTCCCGCGTCTTCACCTACTCCGCGTCGAAGGCCGCCGTCCACAACATCTCGAAGAACCTGGCCCGCGAGTGGGCGCCGCTCGGCGTGAGGGTGAACGTCCTCGTCCCGGGCTTCTTCCCGGCCGAGCAGAACCGGAAGGTCCTGACGCCCGACCGCGTCGCCTCGATCCTCGGGCACACGCCGGCCGGGCGTTTCGGCGAGGCGCGCGAGCTCGTCGGCGCCACGCTCCTCCTCGCCTCCGAACGGGCCGGCTCGTTCATCACCGGCGCCGAGATCGTCGTCGACGGGGGCTTCCACGCCACGAGCATCTGAGCGGCCGCAAGGACGTACCGGCGAGGTGAACATGAGAGACACACGGGCCATCAACCGCTTCCTCCTCGGCCTGGGCCTGAGGATCCGCAACAACCCGGCCATCTCGCCCGATCTCTGCCTCGACCCGCATTCCCTCGAGCAGGCCGTCCGGACGGATCTCCCGCAGCTCCGCTCGTTGCTTCGCGAGTCGACCGCCGGGAACCGATCGATGCGGCGGAGCCTCGGGCTCGTCGACGTCTTCCCGGCCTCCGAGCTCCACGTCGGGTCGTGGCGCGTATTCGTCGTCGAGGAGCGCGCGACGGGCGACGCGGGCCTCCTGGCGGAGGGTGCCGGTCCGATTCCGCTCCCGGCGGCCGTCCCGCTCGGGGACGGGCTGCAGCTCGTCCCGCTCCTCTGGGAGGGGCTCGCGCCCCTCAAGAACCTCCTCCTGGCGGACGACCCCGGCTGCACCGTCTTCCCGGTGGCGCGCGGGACCCTCTCGCGGTCGAGCCTCGGCATCGGCGCCCGCTTCACGACGCTCCACTGGCCTGCCGTCGCGTGGGCGATGAAGGAGCTCGGCCTCTCGCTCACCGCGAACCAGAACTCGATCCCGCGCGAGCTCGTCTACGACGTCGACGCGATGCTCGAGGACCGGCTCGTCGAGGTCCCGTTCCCGTTCATCGGCGGGACGGTCCCGGAGGGGCACCAGGGGCAGTCGGTCGAGGGGATGTCGCACGCGGCCGTCGTGGCCTACCTGAAGTGCGGCTTCCACCGCCGGCGGATCCCCTGGGGCTTCAACGCCGACCACCAGCCGATCGGCGGGCGTTTCGACGCGATCGAGGAAGAGCTCGTCCAGGGCTGCGCCTTCGCGAGCTACATCACGTTCGACCTCTCCCCGGAGCTCGCGGCGACACCGCCCCCCGAAACCCCCGAGGACGTCGATCGCGCCTTCGCCGCGCTCGACGCGGCGGACCTCTTCCGGCGCGTCCTCGCGCGCGTCGCCCCGCTCGGCCTCTCGCTCGACGAGGCCGCCGCGAGGCGGCTCTTCGCGACGCTCCTCCCCGCCATGAGGAAGCTCGTCCGCCGCGACGAGGCCTACGCCCGCGTCCGTCGCGAGCTCTTCACGACGGAGATCGGACGACGCTACTTCCGCGAGCTCTCGATCGACGAGCTGCCGGGACGCACGACCCCCGAAACGCTCGCCGTCTGCCTCGCCCTCGCGGAAGCCCTCGGTGTCGAGATCCACTACGTCGCCCCCGCCATCGGCTTCCAGAAGAACTTCCCCTACCCGGACGACGTCGAGCTGCGCCGGACGGTGGAGAGCCTCACCGCCGTGGCCCGCGGGTTCGGCTCCTCGATCGGCTTCCACTCGGGGAGCGGCAAGTCGGCCGGAAACTACGCGGTCGCGGGCGACGTGACGCGCCAGGGGCTCGAGATCAAGACCTCGGGCCGCTACACCTACGAGATGGGCGTCGCCCTCTCCCGCTCGACGGACCCGCGCGACGCGGCTCTCTGGAACGACTGGTACGGCTTCACCCGGAATCTCGCGATCGAAGGCGCCTTCTCCGCCGACCCCGTGCGGCAGCGCTTCGCGCGCGAGTTCGTCCTCCACGCGCTCGCCCACGAGGGGCGCAGCGCCGACGGCGCCTTCGCGTCGCCCGAGGCGCTCAGGGCCGCCCTTTCAGACCTCGTGCCGTCGCCCGACCACATGTTCTTCTTCGAGTACAACTTCCTCTACGTCCTCGCCGCGGCCGGCTCCACGTCGCGCCTCGGTGACCACGGGGCGGCCGGCTACGCGCAGCGGGCCCGCTTCTACGGCGCCAGCGACGAGGCGCGGCTCCTCTACGCGAAGGGGGTCGCGGGGTACATCCTCTTCCTCGCGGAGACGACGGGGCTCGCATCCGCTCCGAGGGTCGCCGCGGCACGCGAGCGGCTCGCCGCCCTTCCCGACCACGACGCCTTCGAGCGCGACCTCGTGGCGTGACCTAGGACAGGACCAACCGAAGGGAGCCGCCGGATGTCACACGCCGAAACCGCGCCCGTACCTGCCGCCAGCACGCCTGTGGGGCGCGTCCGCTGGATCATCTGCGGCCTCCTCTTCCTGGCCACGACGATCAACTACATCGACCGGCAGATCCTGGCGCTCGTCAAGGAGTTCCTCGACATCGAGCTCGGCTGGACGAACGAGCAGTTCGGGATGGTCAACTCGGCCTTCCAGGGGGCCTACGCCGTCGGCCTCCTCCTCTTCGGGTGGTTCGTCGACCGCTACGGGACGAAGATCGGATACGCCGTCTCCATCGTCCTCTGGAGCCTCGCGGCGATCGGCCACGCGGCGGTCGGCTCGGTGGCCGGCTTCTTCGTCGCACGGATGGCGCTCGGCGGTGCCGAGGGCGGCAACTTCCCCTCCGCCATCAAGGCCGTCGCCCTCTGGTTCCCGAGGAAGGAGCGGGCCTTCGCGACGGCCCTCTTCAACTCCGGCACGAACGTCGGGGCGATCATCGCGCCCGCCCTCATCCCGATCATCGCCATCAACCTCGGCTGGCGGTGGGCCTTCATCTTCGCGGGCCTCATCGGCTTCCTCTGGCTCCTCCTCTGGTTCCCGTTCTACGAGGAGCCCGAGAAGCGCAAGGGGCTGTCCCCCGAGGAGCTGGCGTTCATCCAGGGCGACCGCGACGAGGCGCGCCCCGGCGGCAAACCGATGGGGTGGGGCGGCGCGCTCCGCCTCCGGCAGACCTGGGCGTTCATCATCGCGAAGTTCATGACCGACCCGGTCTGGTGGTTCTTCCTCATCTGGCTCCCCGACTACTTCAAGAAGACCCGCGGGCTCGTCATCAAGCAGAGCTGGGTCCACCTCGTCACGATCTACGCCATCGTCACCGTCCTCTCGATCGCGGGCGGCTGGCTGACCGGGAAGCTGACCCAGGGCGGCTGGAGCGTGACGAAGGCCCGCAAGGCGGGGATGTTCCTCTACGCCTTCTGCGTCCTGCCGATCCTCTTCGCGACGCGCGTCGGCGACTGGCCGGCCGTCCTCCTGATCGGCCTCGCCGGCGCGGCGCACCAGGCGTGGTCCGCGAACCTCTTCACGACCGTTTCCGACATCTTCGCCAAGAAGGACATCGCGACGATCATCGGCATCGGCGGCATGGCCGGGTCGATCGGCGGCATCCTCTTCCCCTGGTTCTCGGGCTGGCTCCTCGACCGGCTGCCGGCCACGCAGGGGTACACGATCCTCTTCGCGATCTGCGCCTCGGCCTACCTCGTCGCGTTCGCCATCCACCACCTGCTCTGCCCGCGCTTGGAGCCGCTCCCCGAGAAGGCCGCTCTCGAGGCATCGCCGCGGCACCCCTGACATCGAGAAAGCCTGCGCCTCTGCGCGACCAGCGTCAGGCCGACCTGATGGTCAGGGTCGGCGATCTGTCGGTCAGCAGCCTCTTCGTCTTCAGGGAACAGACCTACGCCGGTCGCTGCCTGGTCGCTTACCAGGGCCATGTCAACGAGCTCTTCGACCTGGCCGACGCCGGCTGACGCGTTCCGCCAGGATGCGGCGGACGCCCCGCGGGCGATGCAGGTCGCCCCGCCCCCAAGCGGGCCACTCCGACAAGCTGGGCCCCTGCCCGTGCCGTACGCACCGGCCCAAGCCGCCCCCGCCCCGGCCTGGCGCCCCGTGCGGGTCAGGAGTTGACCGCCCACGATAGGTGTTGACCCGTCGGATCACTCGAGTGGATCAGGAAAGCCCCCACCGAAGGAGGTTAATGGCTGTTTTCCGGCCTCTTCCTCACGGCACGAGTCTTGAACGCACTTTGGCGTGACATCCGTCACTACCATCAAGTCAGACGTTCAAATGAGGAGAGTTCTCATGTCGCATTGGCGGTGGTCCAGGGCTTTTGCGGTCGTCTTTTCCGGCCTCCTGATGGTCAGCTCCGCGACGGCGTTCGCGCAGGCGAGCGCCGGACGGGTGCCGACGCTGGCCGAGCAGCTGAAGAAGGCCGGGGCCCGTCCCGGTACCGCCTTCGAGCAGCTCATCAAGGAGAACCAGGACTTCTCGGTCCTCCGCGCCGACGAGAAGGGAGACACCGGAAGGGTCCCGCCCTGGCTGAAGGTCATCTGGCGGAAGGCGAACCCGGATGGTCACTACACCGCAGACGACCCGACGGGCGGCTACCCCTTCGTCCTGAAGGAAGTCGTCGAGTGGATGCAGTCCCACCAGGACCTCCGCCCCGGCCTCCCCGACGCCAACTTCGAGGCGGGATACCAGAACCCCCCGGACGGTATCGGGGAGTGGGACAGGGAGAGCGAGAACTACAGAGTCTCGGCCCTCGCCACCTCCATCGGAACGAACTACCGGATCTCCGGCGCCCAGTCGTCCGCCCGGAGCGAGTCCGACATCCGCATCAACTACTGGAACCCGAACCAGATCATCGGCGCCTCCAACAACATCAGCGGTAGCGGCTTCCAGGCCCAGTTCTACTCCCTCGACGGCGGGACGACCTGGGGCCAGACGACCCTCCCCGCCTACAGCACGGACGCCTTCAACTCCGACCCGACCGTCGACTGGACCTCCGACGGCACGGCGTGGTCCTCGACGATGGGGATCAACAGCGCCGGCACAGTCCTCATGGTCCGGATGTTCAAGTCTACGGACCAGGGGCGGACCTGGACGTTCGACGGGACGATCTCCGGCACCCAGACGAACACCGACAAGCAGATGGTCTGGGTCGACCACAGCGCCACCTCGCCCTACAAGGACAACATCTACGCCATCTGGCACAACGGCAACCCGGTCTACATGAACCGGCGGAACTCGACCGGCTGGCTCTCCTCGCCCATCCAGGTGAGCGGAAGCCAGACGACCGGGACCGGCATCGGCTCTGACGTGAAGACGAACTCCTACGGCGACGTCTTCGGCATGTGGCCCGACACCGGCTCGCGCGGCCTCTACGTCGCCAAGTCGACCAACGGCGGCACCAGCTACGGGACCCCGGTGAAGCTCGCGACGACCTACGACTCGTACGACATCGGCGTCCCGGCTTTCAACGGCCGCCGCATCCTCATCTACGTCACCGCCGGGGCGTACCGGACGGCGAGCAAGGACATGGTCTACGCGGTCTGGACCGACCTCTCGGGCGAGACCGGCTGCACGGCGGCCGCCAGCGAGCCGGGCTCCTCGACGACCTCCGCCTGCAAGACGCGCATCTGGTTCGCGAAGTCCGCGAACGGCGGCACGACCTGGGGCACGCCGGTCAAGATCAACAACCAGGCTGGGAAGAACGACCAGTTCAACCCCTGGCTCGTGGTCGACGAGACGAACGGCGCGATCGGCGTCATGTACTACGACACGGTCAACGACACGACCCGGAAGAAGACCGACGTCTTCTACCAGTCGTCCTTCGACGACGGCGCCACCTGGGGCACCGCGGTGAAGGTCACGACCGCGCAGACCGACGAGACCATCTCCGGCGCCGACTCCGGCAACCAGTACGGCGACTACAACGGCCTCTCCGGCTACGCCGGCGTCTTCTTCCCGTCCTGGACCGACCGCCGCAACCTCGCCAAGGAAGAGATCTGGACCGCCAAGGTCACCGACTCGGGGGGCGGGACCACCTACAGCATCTCGGGCACGATCACGCTCGGTGGCGCGGGCCTCACGGGCGTGACCGTCACGGCGGGCTCCGGCTCGGCCACCACGAGTGCGACCGGCGCCTACACCATCTCGGGCCTCGCCGCGGGGAGCTACACCGTCACGCCGAGCAGGTCGGGCTACACGTTCAGCCCGGCCAGCGCGTCCGCGACGATCAGCAGCGCCAACGTCACCGGCATCAACTTCACCGCAACGGCGGTGGCGACGTACAGCATCTCCGGGAGCGCCGGCACCTCGGGCGCGACCGTGACCGCCGGGACCGCCTCCGCGACGAGTGACGCGTCGAACAACTTCACGATCGCGAGCCTCGCCGCCGGGACCTACACCGTGACGCCGACCAAGTCCGGCTGCACCTTCAGCCCCGCCAGCCAGTCCGTCACGATCAGCTCGGCCAACGTCACCGGCGTCAACTTCACCGCCTCCTGCCCCAGCGGGGACCTCCAGCTGACGAGCGGCGTCGCCGTGACCGGCCAGAGCGTCGCCAAGAGCGCCTGGAAGTACTACTACATCGTCGTCCCCTCCGGCGCCACGAACCTGACGCTCGCGACGACGAGCGCCACGGGCGACGTCGACATCTACACGCAGTCCGGCGCCAAGCCGACGTCCTCCTCCTACGTCTGCCGGCCGTACTCCTCCTCCGGCAACGAGACCTGCTCGGCCACGAACCCCGCCGCCGCCACCTGGTGGCTCGGCGTTTACGGCTACGCAGCGGGCAGCTATACGGTCACCGGCACGTACACGCTCGGCGGCACGACGTACACCGTCTCCGGCAATGCCGGCACCGCGAGCGCGACGATCACGGCAGGGACGAAGACCGCGACGAGCGACGCCTCCAGCAACTTCACGATCACGGGGCTTGCGAACGGCACCTACACGGTGACGCCGACCAAGAGCGGCTGCACCTTCACGCCGGCCACGAGGTCGGTCACGGTCGCGTCCGCGAACGTCACGGGCGTCACCTTCACGGCGTCCTGCGGCACCGGTGCGACGCTCTTCACCGACGGCTTCGAGACCACGGGCTGGTCGTCGGTCGACACGTCCGGCACGGCGGGCACCTGGACGTTCGCCACCTCCGGCACCCACCCCACCACGATGCCCCACGGCGGCTCGAAGCTCGCGAAGTTCAACTCCTACAATGCCGCCAGCGGCAGCCAGACGCGCGTCTATCGCACCGCCGGCTTCGCGGTGGCGAGCTCCTACACGAGCGTGTCGCTCAAGTTCTGGATGTACCACGACACCGGCTACTCGACCTCCAACGACCGGATCCAGGTGCAGATCTCCACGAACGGCAGCACCTGGACGAACGTCGGCACGGCCATCTCGCGCTACAGCGCCACGAACGGCTGGGTCCAGGCGACGATCGACCTCTCCGCCTACAAGGGACAGACGGTCTACCTCGGATTCCTCGGCATCAGCGCCTACGGCAACAACATCACGCTCGACGACGTGACGGTGACGGCCCAGTAGGCCGACCGCCTTCCCCCCCCCCGTCCTCGACGCGGGGCGCCTCCAGGCGCCCCGCGTTTCCTTCTCGGGCCGCGCAGCCGACCCGAATCGGATCTCCCGGTCCTGTGACCTGCGGTAAATTGAGGAGCCCTCTTCGGTCGGGAGCCCCGGCTCCCGGAGGACGACATGGCAACTCGCAGCAGCGGGCCGTGGTGCGATTCCTGCGGCAGGAGTGCCGCGGCGGCGACGGACGTGTTCCAGGAGTACGGCCTGGATCGGCAGGCGTGGGCCGACTCCTTCGTGAACTCCCTCGCGGACGGGGTCCCATACGCGCCGAGCCTGCCGGCGAAGCTGAAGGGCGTGCCTCCGGCTCAGCGCGCCGCGGTCGTCAATGCGCTGGGTGCGGCGGCCAAGGCCTTTGTCGGCACACCCGAATTCAGGGCGAGGTACGGAAAGGAGTACGAGGCGTCGCTGCCGGACGACCTGCGTCCGCCCCGCTCGGCCGCGGAGATCGAGAAGTCGATGCGCGCCGAGATGCAGAAGGGGCTGACCGAGATGGAGGCGGCCGTGAAGGACCTCCAGGGCGACGTGCGGAAACAGGCCGAGGCCGCCCTGGTTCAGGTGAGAGCAGAGCTGAAACAGCAGCTCGCGACCGTCGGCACGGCCGCCGCCCGGCAGGCCGCCGAGGAGAAGGCGCGTTACGAGGAGGCGAAGAGCCGGCCGCCCGATCCGGGAGCCCTCTCGGCCGATCCGAGGGTCTCGCTGAGGAAGGCGCTGAAGTCGTTTCTCGACGAAACCTCGGGCGTCGATTTCGCCGCGCAGACGAAGACGGCGTCGCGAACGCGCCGCTTCGAGAGGGCCGACTACGAGTCGAAGCCGAGATCGTGGAAGATGTGCTACCGCGCCGGCCGCGAAGCCTGTGATGCCGCCCGCACGTTCGCCACGGGATGGCTGGCGGAGCTGAAGTAGCGTCGCCGCGAGGCTCGGGCAGAAAGCGGCACGGATCGCGACGGTCCCGGCGGAAAGGCACATCGCGACGAAGAGGGGGGCCCGGGAGGGCCCCCTCTTCCCATCCGCCCGGAAAACGCTTCAGGCGCCGTACGTCGACGAAGCCGTCGCCCCGCCCCGCCCCGTCCAGTTCGTGTGGAAGAACTCGCCGCGGGGGCGGTCGACGCGCTCGTACTGGTGGGCGCCGAAGTAGTCGCGCTGGGCCTGCAGGAGGTTCGCGGGGAGCCGCGCGCACCGGTAGCCGTCGAAGTAGTTCAGCGCGGTCGTGAGCGCCGGGGCCCAGACGCCTCCCAGGACGGCGGCCGAGATGACCCGGCGCCAGGCGGCCTGCGCCTCTTCCACTTTCCCGCGGAAGTACGGGTCGACGAGGAGGTTCGGGAGGTCCGGCGACGCGTCGAACGCCTCCTTGATCTTCCCGAGGAAGGCGGAGCGGATGATGCAGCCGCCGCGCCAGAGGAGGGCGATGCTGCCGTACCTCAGGCTCCAGCCGTACTCGTGCGCGGCGGCGCGCATCAGCGCGAAGCCCTGCGCGTACGAGACGAGCTTGCTGGCGTAGAGCGCCTTCTCGAGGTCGTCGAGGAAGGCGGCCCTGTCTCCCGAGAACGCCACTCCGGGTCCGGCCAGGATCTTCGATGCCGCGACCCGCTCGTCCTTCATGGCCGATAGACAGCGGCCATAGACGGCCTCGCTGATGAGCGTGAGCGGAACGCCGAGGTCGAGCGCGGTCACGCTCGTCCACTTGCCCGTCCCCTTCTGCCCCGCGGTGTCGAGGATCGAGTCGACGAGCGGGCTCCCGTCCTCGTCGCGGAAGGCGAGGATGTCGCGCGTGATCTCGATCAGGTAGCTGTCGAGGTCTCCCTGGTTCCACCGGGCGAAGACTCCGTGCATCTCGGGAGCTCCCATCCCGAGGAGCTGCGACATGACCTGGTAGGCCTCGCAGATGAGCTGCATGTCGCCGTACTCGATCCCGTTGTGGACCATCTTCACGAAGTGGCCCGCACCGTCGGCGCCGACCCAGTCGCAGCAGGGCGTCCCGTCCTCGACCCTCGCGGCGATCGCCTGGAAGATCGGCGCCACGTGTGGCCAGGCAGCCGGAGAACCGCCGGGCATGATCGAGGGCCCCTTGAGCGCGCCTTCCTCGCCACCCGAGACCCCCGTCCCGACGAAGAGGAATCCTCGGGCCTCCAGGGCCTTCGTCCGCCGGATCGTGTCCGGAAAGTGCGAGTTTCCGCCGTCGATGACGATGTCCCCGGGCTCGAGGTGCGGCAGGAGCTGCTCGATGAAGTCGTCGACCGGCTTCCCCGCCTTGACCATGAGCATCACGCGCCGCGGCCGCTTCAGCGAGGCGACGAGCTCGACGATCGAATGCGTCCCGACGATCTTCTTCCCCTTGCCGCGTCCTTCCACGAAGGCGTCGACCTTCTCGACGCTCCGGTTGAAGACCGCGACGGTGAACCCGCGGCTCTCCATGTTGAGCACGAGGTTCTCGCCCATGACCGCGAGGCCGACGAGGCCGATGTCCGCTGTTTCCGCGATTCCCGCGATTCCGTTCGTCACGACCATTCCTCCTGTGCGTCAGCCGACGAGCGGCCGGACGCGTTGCGCCAGCTGGAGAGCGAGTCCCCACGGGTCGCGGAGCATCGCGAACCGGTCGCCGGCTGCATTCTCCGTGATCTCTCCGACCGGTGTCGCCGCCGCCGCGATCAGCCGGTCGCGCGTCGCGGCGATCTCCGTCGTCGCGAAAGCGACGTGGAGGAGCGCCGGGTCGACGCCCCCGTAGTCGGGAACGGGATGGACGTCCGAGGCGTAGGTCTCGAGGATCGACTCCCCGGCCGCATCGGCGAGGAAGCGCGCGAAGCCAGGGGCCTCGTCGCTCTTCTTCACGACCCTCATCCCGAGGTGCTCCTCGTACCAGCGTGCCATTGCGGGAGGGTCGGCGACGAGGAGGGCGACGTGCTCGAGCTTCAAGGTTTCACCGCCGCGGGCTTCTTCACCCGCCAGTGGAACGTGTTCAGCTTCTTCTCCACGTCGAAGGAGCGCAGCATCGTCATCACCTCGGCGCCGGCCATGAGCATCGCCCCGTATCCCTGCATCGCGCCGAGCTCGGTGGGACGGTTGTAGTAGTAGACCGCGTCGTACGCCGCCGTCGTGCCGACGCAGATCCCCTCGATCTGCCCGTCGGGGCGCACCCGCCGCGCGACGGCCTGCCAGCCGGTCTGGGCGACCGGCGCCCAGGCCGTCGAGAGCCAGCCGCGGTTCACTCCGCGGGCGATGGCGAACGTGAACATCGCAGAGGCCGACGTCTCGAGGTAGCTGTCCTCCCGGTCGAGGAGCTGGTGCCAGAGCCCCGTCCCTCCCTGGACCGCGCCGACCCCCTGGACCGCGCGCCGGTACTGGTCGAGGACCTTCGGCCGGTCGGGATGGTCCTCCGGCAGCACCGTGAGGAGCTCGGCCATCGACATGAGCATCCAGCCGGCACCGCGCCCCCAGTAGAACTTCGGGTCGGCCGGAAGCGCGTTCTCGAACCAGGAGTGGTCGTAGAGCCCGGCGTCCGCGTGGAAGAGACGCGCCGACATCCCGATGACCTGCCGCGCCGCGTCGTCGAAGAAGGCCCTCTCGCCCGTGAACGCACCCATCTGAGCGAGGAACGGAATGCTCATGTACGCGTCGTCGATCCAGAGCGAGACGGGCTGCGGCCTCGGCCGGCAGAGCGTCCCGTCGGGGAGGCGCGGCTGCTTCTTCGCGATGTGAGCGGCGACGAGGTCGATCCCCTCCCGGTAGCGCGGGTCCTTCTTCCTCGCGTAGGCCCGCACGAGCGCCGCGCCGATCGCGCCGCAGTCGTCCAGCTCGTGCATGTCGAGAAGCCGGCGGTAGCCATCCCTCTGCGGGCCGAACTCCTTCGCCTGGGCGCGGAAGTAGGGGAGGTGGTCGAAGATGAAGTCGAAGTTCTTCAGGGTGTAGGCGGCGAACCGGGCGTCTCCCGTCACCTCCGTCACCTGGATCATCCCGGCGAGGACGACCCCCATCGAGTAGGTCCAGTCGTTGTACTCGCCGTGCCGGTTGTCGATCCCGACGCTCTTCCGAGGCTTCCCGAGGTCGGTGACCTTCTCTCCGGTCGCGGTGTCGATGATCGCGTATGGCGTCGCTTGCTCGAAGTGGGCGCGGACCCGGTCGAGGACCGCCTTGACCTCCTCTTCCTTCGGGAGCGTGTAATCCACGCCCGGTGCGAGAGAGGGCTGCTGGAACGACGCCTCACTTCGGCCGGACGTCACGACCGGGTCGGGCGCGCCCGGGGGCTGGGCGACGAGAGGCGCGGCGCACGCGGCGCCCAGGCCGAGGACGAGGACGGCGGCGAGAACGGCGAGAGCACGACGGCACATCTGCGGCCTCCAGCTTCCGGAAATGGTCAATCCACATCTCGAATCGGTCGATCGGGTCGGCGGCTCGTCCCGCCCTCGGAGCACCACCCTCGAATCCGGCCACGCGCGCCTGCGTGCCCCAGGATGCCCAAAAATCCTCGTGTCGTTCGAGGTGGGGGCGTGCGTTCGGCCATGCCGGCCGATCCTAGCCTACGATTTGCGTTGGCACAATGGTATTACCACTGATAGACTCTCGCCATGCGCACCGGGGCCACGTCGGCGTCCTTCCCGTCCGGGGAAAGCCACCGTCGGCGGCTGCTCTTCTTCGTCGCGGCGGGCTTCCTCCTCGGCGCGGCCCTGGCGCTCCTCGCCGACGCACCGAAGGAGTCGACGCCTGCGCCGTCGCCGGCCGCGAGACCGGTCCCCGTGGAATCGCTGGACGGCCGCACCTACCGCAACCCGATCCTCTTCGCCGACTGGTCCGACCCCGACGTCGTCCGCGTCGGCGACGACTACTGGCTCGTGGCCTCGAGCTTCCACGAGGTGCCGGGGCTGCCGATCCTCCACTCGAAAGACCTCGTCCACTGGACGCTCGCGGGGCACGCGGCGTCGCGGCTTCCCTCTCCCCGGTACGACGTGCCGCGGCACGGCGGCGGCGTCTGGGCCCCGTCGATCCGCTGGGACGGCGGGTTCTTCCACGTCTGGTTCGGCGATCCCGACCTGGGCATCTTCACCACCCGCGCCCGCGACCCACGCGGTCCGTGGGAGCCGCTCCGGCTCGTGAAGGACGCGCGCGGGTGGATCGACCCGTGCCCGTACCGCGACGCGGACGGTTCCCTCTGGCTCGTCCACGCCTGGGCGAAGAGCCGTGCGGGTTTCAACGGGATCCTGACGGTCCACCGGCTTTCAACCGACGGGCTCTCCGTCGTCGACGACGGGGTGAAGGTCTTCGACGGGGGCACCCGCCACCCGACGATCGAGGGGCCGAAGCTCTACCGTCGCGGCGAGTGGGTCTACATCTTCGCCCCGGCCGGCGGCGTGAAGAGCGGGTGGCAGACGGTCCTGCGGTCGAAGAGCGTCCTCGGGCCCTTCGAGGAGCGGATCGTCCTCGACCAGGGCGGTACGCCCGTCAACGGCCCGCACCAGGGGGCCCTCGTCGACACGCCCTCGGGAGAGTGGTGGTTCGTCCACTTCCAGGACCGCGGCCCGTACGGGCGGATCACCCACCTTCAGCCGGTGACCTGGCAGGATGGCTGGCCCGTGATCGGCGAGGACCCCGACGGGGACGGGAAGGGGCAGCCGGTCCTCGTCCACTCCGCACCCGACGCGGTCGTGGAGCGATCTCCTCGCCTCCCGCGACGCCCCAGGTCTCGGACGAGTTCGACGGCCCTGCCCTGAGCCCGATGTGGGCGTGGAACGCGAATCCCTCTCCCGGCTGGTTCTCCCTGGCGGCGCGTCCGGGCGCGATCCGACTCATCCCGGGCCACCTGGCGGCGGGCGCACCCGCCTCCATCGCAAACCAGCCGAACGTCCTCCGGACGCGCCTTTCGGCCGAGCGGGTCGTCGCGACCGCGCTCGTCGAGCTCCACGGAGAGACCCCGGGAGCCGCGAGCGGCCTCGCCGTCCTCGGACGGGACGCGGCGTTCGTTGCCGTTGCCCGGACGGCGGAAGGGTGGGAAGTGGCCCTCTCGTCCGGCTCCGACGTCCTCGACCAGGGCGTAGAGCGAGTCGTCGCTCGCCGCTCCGTCCGGTCCGGCAGGGTCTTCCTCCGTGTCACCGTCGCGCCGGGGCGCGCTCCCTGGCTTCGCGACGAGCGAAGACGGGAAGACCTTCACGCCGATCGGCGGGGAGGTTGTCGCGCGCGAGGGAGCGTGGGTCGGAGCGCGGCTCGGATTCTTCACGGCGCCGCTCCCGAGGCTTGGCTCGGCCGACTTCACCGACGTCGAGTGGTTCCGCGTGGAGTGAGGAAGCGGATGCACGTTCCATGGCCCCTCTCCACGCGCGCGTACGCGTTCCTCCTGGCAGTTGCGCTCTCTCCTTCGGTCGTCGGCCCGACGCCGGCCGCAGCCAGGGCGCCTCGGTTTGCCGCCGGGGCGCCTCCCGCGCCGCCCGTCGCGGCACCCGCGCGCCGGGTCCCCGCCGGCATCGACCTCGTCGTCGCGCAGGACGGGAGCGGCGACTTCGCGACCGTCCAGGCCGCGCTCGACGCCCTCCCGGCCGCGGCGGACCGGACGCGCGTCGTCCTCGTGAGGAAGGGTATCTACCGCGAGAAGCTGTTCGTGACGAAGAGCCGCGTCGCGATCGTCGGGGAGGATCGCGAACGCGACGCGGATCGAGTACGCCCAGCTGCGCCGCGAGTGGCGCGCGACGCACCCGGACGACTGGGGAGCGGCGGTCGTGAATGTCGGCGACGACGTGACCGACCTCCTCCTCGCGAACCTGACGATCCGCAACGACTTCGGGTCGCGTCACGGCGACCACGACCACCAGTTTGCGATCCGGTCTGGCGGAAACGCGACCCGGATCGTCCTCCTCCACGCGAACGTCCTCGCGGACGGCGGCGACACGGTGAGCCTCTGGAACGCCTTCACCGGGATGACGTACCACGCTTCCTGCACCTTCGAGGGGTGGGTCGACTTCGTCTGCCCGCGCGGGACGAGCTACGTCACGAACAGCCGCTTCATTGCTCACAACCTCACCGCCGCGATCTGGCACGACGGGAGCAGGGACCGCGACCATCGCTTCGTCATCCGCTCCTCGCGCTTCGACGGCGACCCGGGCTTCCCGCTCGGGCGCAACAACCGCGACGGCCAGTTCACCCTCCTCGACTGCGCGTTTTCCGGCGCGATGGCCGACCAGCCCATCTTCCGGCCCTCCGCGCCCGAAACGTACACCTGGGAGCCGCGCGTTTTCTTCCACGGCTGCCGCCGCGACGACGGCGACCTCCCGTGGTTCGCCGACAACCTGAAGGACGCCGACTTCTCGCCGACTCCTGCCGAGATCACACCGGAATGGACCTTCTGCGGGCAGTGGGACCCGGAGGGGACGATGCCCGCGGTCCTCCCGTTCGCCGCGGTCCCGCGGCCGCACGACGGCGACAGGGAGATCCCGACCTTCGGGGCCCTCCTGCGCTGGGTCGCTGCGCGCGGGGCGACGGGATACGAGCTCTTCTTCGGCCCGGCGGACGAGCCGGGGCGAGGGACGCGGCTCGACGCCGGGACGACGAGCTGGAGGACAGGCCCGCTCGCTGCCGGCACGCGCTACGCGTGGCGCGTCGACGCGATCGGGACCGAGGGAAGGGTCCGCGGCGAGACGTGGAGCTTCACGACCGCCGCCCGCCCGTTCCGGATCGCCCTCGCGGGCGACTCCACCGTCACCGATCGGCAGGGCTGGGGGACCGGCTTCGCCCGGCGGATGGGCGCCGGTGCCACGTGCGCGAACCACGCGCGCGGCGGCCGGAGCACGAAGAGCTTCCTCGAGGAGGGTCACTGGGAGAGGGTCCTCGCCGAACGCCCCGACGTCGTCCTGATCCAGTTCGGGCACAACGACGCCCCCGGCAAGGGACCCGAGCGGGAGACGGACGCCTTCACGACCTACCGCGAGAACCTGTCCCGAATGGTCGACGAGGCCCGCGACGCCGGGACGCGCCCCGTCCTCCTGACGCCGCTCACGCGGCGCACCGTCGACGAAGCGGGCTGCGTCCGGTCGGATCTCGGCTTCTATGCCGACGCCGTCCGCGCCGTCGCCCTCGAGCGCCGCGTCCCGCTCCTCGACCTCCACCGTCTCTCCATCGAGGCGGTCGACACGATGAGCCCGGCGGAGGTCGCCGCGCTCGGCGTCCCGAAGGAGGACGGCACCCTCGACCGGACGCACCTCTCCCCCGCGGGAAGCGCTCTCTTCGGCGCTCCTCGTCGCGGAGGAGCTCGGCCGGGTCGTCCCCGACCTCGGGCCGCCTTCCGGACGGCGCGCCGCACCTGCCCGCAGGAATAGCCGCCCGCCGCCCCGTGGCGCCGGCGAGGAGCCGGCGACTCCCCTCCCGAAAGCACCGCGACCGCGAGAGAGAAGGGCGTCGCCGGCGTCCGCTCGCTGCTCCCGCTCCTCGAACGTCCCACCGCCTGGTTCTCGACGGCCGACGCGGCGCGGATCGGGGAGAGCCTGCTGATCTTCCAGCGGTCGAATGGGGGCTGGCCGAAGAACGTCGACATGACCCGGGTCCTCGCGCCTCGCGAACGGGAGACGCTCCTGAGTCACCGTGCGGACGTGGACACGACGATCGACAACGGGGCGACGTACACGCAGGTACGCATCCTCGCCCACCTCTTCGCCGCCGCGCGGGACGAGCGCTTCCGGAAGGGGGCGCTCGACGGGATCGACTTCCTCCTCGCCGCGCAGTACCCGAACGGCGGCTGGCCGCAGTTCTTCCCGCTCCGCAGCGACTACTCCCGGCACGTCACGTTCAACGACGGCGCCATGGCCGGGGTCCTGTCACTCCTCCTCGATGTCTCGGAGGGGCGCGAGCCGTTCGGGTTCGTCGATGCCGACCGCCGCGCCCGGGCCGCCCGGGCCGTGAAGACCGGAACCTCGGCGATCCTCGCCTCGCAGGTCGTCGTCGGCGGGGCGCGCACGGCGTGGGGCGCCCAGCACGACGCGGAGACCCTCGCACCTCGCCCGGCCCGCGCCTTCGAGCCCGTCGCCCTCGCGTCCGCCGAGAGCGTCGGGGTCGTCCGGTTCCTGATGAGGCTCGCGGCGCCGTCCCGCGAGGTCGTCGCCGCCGTCGAGGCCGCCGTCGCCTGGCTCCGCTCCGTGAGGATCGATGGCCTGCGCGTCGAGCACCGAAGCGACCCGTCGTTCCCGAACGGCGTCGACACCGTCGCGACTCCGGATCCGGCCGCTCCGCCCGTCTGGGCCCGCTTCTACGAGATCGGGACGAACAGGCCGCTCTTCTGCGGACGGGACGGCGTCGTCCGGTGGAGACTCGCCGAGATCGAGCACGAACGGCGGACCGGCTACGCCTGGTACGTCGACGCTCCGGCCGCCCTCCTCACGAAGGACTACCCCGCCTGGAAAGCCAGGCACGCCATGGAGGCCCCACGATGACGGACGAAACCCGCACCGCAGCCGGCTCCCCTTCCCGCCGCGAATTCCTCTACGCCGCCGGCGCCGCCGCCGCCGCGGCCGCGCTCCCCGCGCGCGCCGCCGCCGAGCCGGCGCGAAGGACGCGCTACGCGATCGTCGGCACCGGCCACCGCGGAAGCGGCATGTGGGGCGCCGAGGCCCTGAAGCGACACGGCGACACGCTCGACCTCGTCGCCCTCTGCGACGTCAACCCGCAGCGCGCCGAGGCCGCGAACGCCCTGATGGGAACGAAGGCGCCGGTCTACCCGGACCTCGACCGGATGCTCGACGCCGTGAAGGTCGACCGGATCGCGGTCTGCACGGTCGACTCGACCCACTCGGCGGTCATCGCGAGGGCCCTCGACCGCGGCGTCGACGTCGTCACCGAGAAGCCGATGGTCACCGGCCTCTCGCAGTGCCGCGCGATCCTCGACGCGGAGCGGACGAACCGGCGGAAGGTCGCCATGGCCTTCAACTACCGCTACTCGCCCAAGCTCGAGAAGATCTGGTCGCTGCTCAGGACCTCCGGCCTCGGGAAGGTCACGTCGATCGACTTCTCCTGGTACCTCGACGTCTTCCACGGGGCCGACTACTTCCGGCGCTGGCACCGGCTGAAGGCGCAGGGCGGCAGCCTCTGGCTCCACAAGGCGTCGCACCATTTCGACCTCGTGAACTGGTGGCTCGGCGCCGACCCGGTCGAGGTCTCGGCCGTCTCCAGTCTCCGCCGGTACGGGAAAGCCGGCGCGGTGCGCCACACCCACTGCCGGACCTGCCCGCACAAGGCGTCGTGCGAGTTCTTCTTCGACATGACCGCGACTCCGCGCCTGATGGCTCTCTACGCCGGCCCGGCCGGAGCCGACGGCTACCTCCGGGACGGCTGCGTCTTCCGCGAAGACTGCGACACCTGGGACACGATGTCGGCCGTCATCTCCTACTCGAACGGCACGACGATGACCTATTCCCTCAACGCCTTCATGCCGTTCGAGGGATTCCGCGTCGCCTTCAACTGCGAGAAGGGCCGCATCGAGGTCCGCGACTACGAGCGGCAGCCGTGGGAAGTCCCGTACGAGACCGAGATCCTCGTCGCCCGGAACTTCGCGAAGGACGTGGAGCGGATCACGCTCCAGAAGCTTCCCGGCGGCCACTCGGGAGGAGATCCGCGCCTCCTCGACGCCGTCTTCGGCAGTGCGCCGGTCCCCGAGCACCTCCGCGTCCCCGACTCCCGCGCCGGCGCGATGTCGTGCCTCACGGGGATTGCGGCCCGGACGAGCTCGGAGACGGGGAAGTCCGTGAAGGTCGCCGACCTCTCTCCCCTCGCCGGGCTCTAGGACAGGATCACTTCGGCGGCGTTGGACGGGGGACGAGCGTCACGTTGCGGAGGTCGACGTCGACGGTCCCTTCGATCCGGTTCCCCTTCGCGACGTCGAGGAACGTGCTGTCGGAAACGACGAGACCGCGAAGCGGCGAGCCGTCGAGCGCCCGGAGGAAGAGGGCGTGGACCGCCTTCCCCACCGTCATCCGCTCGACGCGGACGTTTCGCACCGTGGGCGGGAACGACCCGGCAGCCCCTTCCTCGTAGAGCATGTCGATGTCGATCGCGTTCCCGACCTCGCCGATCGTCACGTCCCTCACGAAGACGTTCTCGACGACGCCGCCGCGCATGGCGTTCGTCTTGATCCGGAGGCCCCGCTCGAGGTCCGGGCTCGACATCTCGCACGCCTCGACGAACACGTCGCGCGCCCCTCCGCTGATCTCGCTCCCGATCGTCACGCCACCGTGCCCCGCCTTCATCGTGCAACGGCGGACGACGACCCGTTCGACGGGCGTTGCGAGCCGGCGCCCGTCGGCATTCCGCCCCGATTTGAGGGCGATGCAGTCGTCCCCCGTGTCGAAGAGCGAGTCCTCGATGAGAACGTCGGAGGACGACTCGGGATCGCAGCCGTCGTTGTTCGGGCCGTGCGAGACGACCTTCACGTTCCGCACGGTGACGTTCTGCGAGAGGACCGGGTGGATGACCCAGAACGGGGCGTTCGTGATCGTGACGCCCTCGATCAGGACGTTCCGGCAGCGGTAAGGCTCGATGAAGGGGGGCCGGAGGCGGCTGCCCTCGCCGAAGACGCGCTCTGCAACCGGAACGCCCTCCTCTGCCATCCGGAGGAGGCGGTCCCGGTCGGCCTTCTGGCTCTGGGGTCCCTTCCCTTTCCAGGGCCACCAGTGTTCCGGGCCCGCGCTTCCGTCGAGCGTCCCCTCGCCCGTCACGGCGATCGACTCTTCGTCCAGGGCGTAGACGAGGGGCGAGGTGCCCATCAGCTCGATCCCCTCCCAGCGCGTGAGGACGGGCGGAAGATAGAGCGCGGGGTCCGTCAGGAAGCGGACGACGGCTCCCTTCTCGAGGTGGAGGTTCACGCGGCTCTTCAGCCGGATCGGCCCCGTGACGAACGTCCCGGAAGGGACGACGACCCGCCCGCCTCCGGCGCGGTTGCAGGCTTCGATCGCCTTGCGGAAGGCCGCGGACGCGTCCTTCGTCCCGTCGCCCTTCGCTCCGAACTTCGTCACGACGAAGTCCCGCGCCGGGAACTCGGGGGCGACGATGCGCGAGAGGATCTCCGGCAGGCGCGCCCAGGGGTCCCCCGCGGGAGGCGCCTCGGCCCCCCGCGCGAGGAGAGCCGGAAGGACGACGGCGAGGAGCCCGGCCGCCGCCACGAGGGCACCCGCCCGGCGCGTCGTCTTCACAGCTCGCCCAGCGGGACGCCCTGCATGTCGTCGAACTCCTGGTTCTCGCCCCCCATCGCCCAGACGAACGCGTAGCGGCTCGTCGCGGCGGCGAAGTGCATCGACCAGACGGGAGAGAGGACGACCTGGAGGTTCCTCACGACGAGGTGCCGCGTCTCGCCGGGCCGCCCCATGAAGTGGAACACCGCCGCGTCGGGCTCGAGGTCGAAGTAGAGGTAGATCTCGGTCCGCCGCGCGTGCCTGTGGGGCGGCATCGTGTTCCAGACGCTCCCCGTCTCGAGGTCCGTCACGCCCATCACGAGCTGCCCGGTCGGAACCGCGGCCGGGTGGACGTAGCGGCGAAGGGTCCGCACGTTCGCGCGGGCGGGCTCCCCGAGCCGGAACGTCTGCGCCTCGGCGGGAGTCACCTTCTTCGTCGGGTGCTCCACGTGGCACGGGTAGCTGACGAGGTAGAAGAGCGCCGGCGCGGCCGCCGCGTCGCTCTCGAAGACGACCTGCCTCGCGCCGCGACCGACGTAGAGGGCGTCCCGGTGTCCCAGCGCGTATACGGCCCCGTCGACCGTCACGCGTCCGGCCCCGCCGACGTTGACGACGCCGAGCTCGCGGCGCGCGCAGAAGAAAGGCGCCTTCAGCTCGGCCGGGGGCTCGAGCGCGAGCGGCGCCCCGGCGGGGACGGCCGAGCCGACGATCGTCCGCTCGCCTTCCCAGTGGAGGAGCTTCACCTCGCCCGGGGCGAAGAGGCCCTCGACGAGGAAGGCGGCACGCAGCTCGGCTGCGCTCATTCTCTCGGCGCGGACGGAGTCGACGAGGTAGCGGTTTTCCATGACAGCCCTCACGGCTTCGAGACTTCGACCTTCAGGGGGGAGCGTAACCGTTCCGTGAAGCCGGCGATCTCGCGGTCCCATTCCTCGACGTTCTTCACCTCTCCGGCGCGGTCCCACGCGGAGCCGGCCCAGTGGACGGCGGGGCGCGAAGCCGTCGGCTTCCCGACGGCGAGGACGTTTCCCTCCGCCTCCACGACTTCGGCGAGGCTCGCCGGTTCGACGACGAGGGCGAGACCGAGGTTCCCGTTGTCCCCCTTGATCGGCTCCCACGATCGGATCGTCCCGGCAGCCTTCTCCACTCGGATCGCGGCCCCCGTCGCCTTCTTCAGTCCGGGCGCATGCGCGACGGGACTCCCGCCGTCGACGGAATAGAAGCTCTCGAACCGGTTGAAGCGGGAGCCGGCGTCGAGAGTCACCCGCTTGACCTCCGAGACCTTCGCCCCGCCCGCGTCCCAGGCCTCGTACGTCAGCTCGAAGACGAGGCGGATCGGCCCGGCGGCGAGGACTCGCGAGTGCCGGAAGTTCCTGGCGACGAAGAGCCGCCCGTCCTTCCAGACGCCGCTCCCGCCCGCGCCCCGGCTCTTCCCGGCCGAGTAGAAGTCGGCCCCGTCGCCGGTGTCGCGGTGGTAGTCGTCGACCATGTACCAGTCGTTGACGACGAGGCGCGCCGTTCTCTTGCACCAGACGTCGACGGTGCTGCTCGTGAGGGGCTCCGCCTGCCAGGTCTCGAGCGCCGGCCCGTACATCCGGTGGGCGACCTTGTCGTTCTCCCAGGCGAAGTCGTCGTATCGCTCCCTCGCGAACCGGCCGTAGACGCGGAAGTCCCCCTTCCGGTACGCGGCGCGTTCGCCGGGCTTCAGCACGAACTTCTTCGTCTCGCCCGCCGCGAAGTCGGCCTGGAAGACGAGGACGTCGTGGGCACCGTCGCCGTCCGAGTCGACGGCCTGGGAGAGAACCGGCTTGCCGGTCGCCTCGTCGACGACCGCCACCTTCGCGAGCTCGGCCGCCGCAAGGCCGGGCGCGGTCCCCGAGGGGACCGCGACGGTTTCGCCCGCGCGGGGGCGGTCGAGGCTGTTCGTAACCTCCAGCCGTGTCGGGGGGCCGGCGGCAAAAAGGGGGCCCGCGGCGACGACGATCGCCGCCGCGGACCGAAGGAGGGAGGAGAGACGCATCAGAAGCTGAGCCGGGCTCCAAGCTGCCAGTCGCGCGGGTTGTTGCGCTGCTCCCGGAAGTAGCCGAAGGTCGCGCTCCGCGGGTTGATGTCCGGGTTCCACCAGACCGTGTAGTTCAGGGCGTTGATCGCCTCGGCCCTGACCTGGAGGGTGACGTCCTGGTAGAGGCGGAAGGTCTTGGAGATGCCGAAGTCGAGGAGGTGAAGGTCCGGGTACCGGGCGTTGTCGATGACGGTCGGGAACGTCCGGATGTTCGCGTCGCTGACGGCGAGGCGCGGGTCGGTGATGACCCCCTGGGCGTCGGGGAAGTAGAAGCAGGACGTGTTGAAGGCGGGACGGTCGAAGCCGCCGATCTGACCGTTCTTGTTGGAGAAGTCCGTCTTGACGTCTTCCGGCTTGCAGTTCGGGTCGAAATAGAGGTTGTTGCTCCAGACGATCGGCTGGCCCACCTGGTACTGGTAGGCGGCCGTCAGCTGCCACCCGCCGAAGATCGCGTCGAGGATCCCGTTCCAGTTCGAGCCCCACTTCCGTCCCTTGCCGAACGGGAGCTTGAGAATCCCGGCGACCGTCGCGCGGTGCGGGCGATCGTCGGGCGAGAGCCGCTTCTCGGGCTTGGCATCCGTCGGATCGAGATAGTTCAGCTCGTCCATCAGCTTCGACCAGGTGTAGGTGACCAGGATCGACGAACCGTCCTTGAACTGCTTCTGGACCGAGGTCTGGAGCGCGTTGTACGAATCGGACCCGTTGTACTCCTCGACCGCGACCCGGCCGAACTCCGAGTAGGGCTTGAGGAGCTGCCGCCGCTGGATCGTCGAGCCGTTGTAGCTCGTCCCGGGCAGGAGGCCCTTGTAGGGGTTCGGGACGTTGGCGCTGAGATACGCCTCCACCGCCGCGTCGCGGGACGGGCTCGTCGAGAGGTACTCCCGCGGGATGAAGTTGATGTCGCGGCGCACGGCGAGGTCTTCTCCCACGCTACCGACGTAGGCGACGTCGAGACGCCAGTTCTTGCCGAGGTCCTGCAGCACCCCGGCCGACCAGCGCGTGTAGGTCGGGCTCTTGCGGTCCATCTGGATGAGCGACGCCGTCGTCGAGACGAGGTCACGCCCGTTGAAGGTCGCGAGCCCGAGCGACGAACCGGTCGGCGGCGTGAGGCCGTTCGGGAAGGGGTTGTTGAGGTCGGCGATGAAGGTCGAGCCGTTGTTCTCCGTCGAGACGAGGAGCGTCGACTGGGAGAACCCCGTCTGGTTGATGTTGTCGAAGAAGTACGGGAAGGAGAAGAGCCCGATGCCGGCCCGTGCGACCGTCTTCTCCGTGAGGAGGTACGAGGCGCCGATGCGCGGCAGGACCTTCGTGATCGTGTCCCAGGTGGCGCCCGAGCCGTAGAGGAGACCGCCCCGGACGGCGAACTGGCTCGCGGGGATCTCCGGGATCGGGTTCGTCGCGTAGGCCGCCTTGGCCGCCGACTCGATCGGGTTCGAGCTCGTCAGGTCGAAGCCGTAGATGTTCCAGTCGTTCGACTCCGTGAGGCCGTTGTCGACCTCGAGGCGAACGCCCGCGTTCACCGTCAGCTTCTTCCCGACCCGCCACTCGTCGTTGGCGTAGAGGGCGTGGTTGATCTGGCTGTAGTCGCCGTAGGTGTTCCAGTCGATGAGGCTGTTGCCGCCCGACGTGGGGAGGCCGAGGAGGAACTGGGCGAGCGCCTGGCCCTGCTGGATGGCGGCGCTGTTGTTGGCGCGGGTGTAGGCGCCCGTGAAGTTGTAGCGCCCCGCGAGGTAGCCGGCGTCCGTCCTCCACCACTTCTGGTAGCGGAAGTCGTACCCGGCCCGGACCGTGTGGTCCTTCAGGAGCCAGGTCACCGACGGGGCCGCGGCGTAGTTGTAGAAGGGGCGGTTGAAGCCCTTCGTGTAGTCGGACCGGTTCGCGCCCAGGGTCGCGAAGCCGGTGATGTCGAACCGCGGAAGGTAGTCGTAGCCGCGGAAGAGCTCGACGGTCTTCGCGTCGAAGCCGAGCGAGGCGGGGTCGAAGGTGTCCGACGGGGCCCGGCGCTCGCCGAACTTCGAGTAGGAGAGACGGAGGTCACCGATGAGCGACGAGGAGAAGGTCCCCGTGTAGCCGAGCGTCGTGCCGAAGTTGTCGCGCGTGTCGACGCCCTGCGTGACGGCGAAGTCGTTGACGACGCCGGCCCAGTTGTACCGGTCTTCGAGGCGCTGGTTCCAGTAGGCGTTCGCGAAGAGCTGGTGCCCGCCGGAGAGGCTCTGGTCGATTCGGCCGATGACCGAGTTGTAGTCGTACGTCCGGTCCTGCGGCGAGTAGTAGTTGTTCGTCTGATCCGACTTCCCGGCCTGGTTCGCCGCCGGGTAGTACTTCATGAGCGCGAGGGCGATCGGGTTGAGCCGGCTCGTCGGGATGATGTTCCCGGCGAACGCCGTCCGGTTCGACGTCCCCGTCAGCGGGTCGTAGATCTTGATGCCGAGGGAGAGGAGCTCGGAGAAGTCGCCCTTCCTCATCTTCTCCGTCGGGACGGACCACGTCACGGGCTCACCGGTGGCGTCCTCGAGCTTCTCGTACGCGACCATGAAGAAGGTCGAGTCCTTGACGATCGGCCCGGCGAGCATCGCGGCGAAGCGGTCGTACTGCCGCTCGGGGTTCTCCGCCCCCTGCTTGTGCTGGAACGGGGAGAGGGCCGTCCGGTTGCTCGAGCGGTTGAAGTAGGACGCGGCCCCGTGGAACTGGTTCGTCCCGCTCCGGAGGGCGAGGTTGATGACGGCGCCCGCCGTGTGGCCCGACTGGGCGTCGAAGGAGTTCGTCTCGACCTTGAACTCCGAGATCGCCTCCGACGGCGGGGAGAAGCCGACGCGCCGGTCCGAGACGATGTTCGGGGCGCCGTCGAGCGTGAAGTCGTTGCCGCCCCTCACGCCGTTCGCGACGACGCCGCCCAGGTTCGCGTTGTCGCCCGGGCGCGAGAAGTGGAGGTCCGACGTCTCCACGATGCCGGGCGCGATGCGGCTGAGCATGTACGCCGTGCCGTCGGCCAGCGGCAGCTCCTTGATCTGCTCCCGCGTGACGACCTGGCCGGTCACCGGGGACGTCTGGTCGAGGAGCGGGGCGCCGCCCGTCACGATGATCTCCGAGGAGACCCCCATGTTCATGACGAGGTCGACCGTCAGGACGGACCCGACGTTGACGACGATCCCCTTCCGGCCGACCGGCTGAAGGCCGGTCAGCTTCGCCGTCACGTCGTACTTGCCGGCGTTCAGGTAGGGGACCCGGTAAAGCCCCTTGGCGTCCGTCACGGCGTTCGCGGAGACGTTCGTCTCCACGTTCGTGATCGTGACGGACACTCCGGGCAGCTCGCCGCCCGTGTTGTCCGCGACCCGCCCCTTGATCGTGCCGCGGTAGTCCTGCGCGAGCGCGAGCGAGCTGACGCCGAAGAGGAACAGCCAGAGGATCGGTTGGAAGGAGCGGATCCGCGGTCTCATGTCGCCTCCTGTTGCCGTGTCACGGTGAGGTGGGGTCTTGTCGAGGGCGGCGCTGAATGCTGGTGGTTTTTGCCACCGCAATTCGTATCACCACGGGAATCGGCGTGTCAAGTAGTTGTTTTACCAATTTTCAGATTCTTTGAAGCGACTGGGGCTTCGGGGCCCTTCCGCGCCGGGCCCGAATCCGGGTCGAGACCCGCCCGCCAAGGGGCCTTCGGGTCATCCTGGCGTCCTCTGGCGGGCTCGCGAGTGGTCAGACCGAATGGAATTCCGCCTCGAAGCCTGCCCTACCGAAACGTCCGCCGGGAGCGGGACGGGGCGGCGCCACGGGCTCCTCCGGGCCGCCGCCCTCCCTCGCCGGAACCCCCGGTCAGACCGCCCGCGACCCCGCGTCCCGGCCGAGCCGGCCGAGGGGGATCCCGAGGTAGCCCTTCGCGTTGAAGAACGACACGTCCTCGACGAGCCGGCCCAGGAGGGCGCGATCGTCGGGAAGGAGCCCCCTCTTCACGTCGCTCCCGAGAATCTCGCAGAGGAGCCGCCGGAAGTAGTCGTGCCGGGAGTAGGAGAGGAAGCTCCGCGAATCGGTCACCATCCCGATGAAGCGGGAGAGAAGCCCGAGGTTCGAAAGGGCGCCGATCTGACGCTCCATCCCGTCCCTCTGGTCGAGGAACCACCAGGCCGACCCGTACTGGAGCTTCCCGGGGACGGTCCCGTCCTGGAAGTTCCCGATCATCGTGGCGAAGAGCTCGTTGTCGGCCGGATTGAGGTTGTAGAGGACCGTCTTCGCGAGGCGGTCCGCCTCGTCGAGCCGGTCGAGGAACCGGGCGAGGGACTCGGCCTGCGGGAAGTCCCCGATGGAGTCGAAGCCGGTGTCGGGCCCCAGCTCCCGTCGCATTCGGGTGTTGTTGTTCCGGAGGGCGCCGAGGTGGTACTGCTGCACCCACCCGCGCGCGTGGTCCATCAGCGCCAGCTCGTGGAGCAGGGCCGACTGGAGGCGGCGCGACTCGCCCGCCTCGAGCCCTCCCCCGCCCCGGAGGGCCGCGAACGCCGCCGCGCACCCGGCCGCGTCCCAGTCCTCCGCCTCGACCTGCGTCAGGCCGTGGTCCGAGGCGCGGCACCCCGCGGCGTGGAAAGCCGCATGCCGCCCGTCGAGGGCCTCGAGGAACGCCTGCCAGCTCCCGATGGAGAGCCCCGAGGCCGCCTCGAGCCGGTCGACCCAGTCGTTCCATGCGGAAGGGTCGTCGACGGCGCCCGCCTTGTCGGGGCGAAAGGTCGGGAGGACCACCGTGTCCGGGTCGGGGCGTTTCGCCAGCTCGGCGTGGTGGGCGAGGTCGTCGACCGGATCGTCCGTCGTGCAGACGGTGGCCACCCGGAACTGCTTCAGCAGGCCCTGCGTCGTGAACCCCGGTTCCGCGAGCTTCTCGTTCGTCCGCTCCCAGACCTCGGCCGCCGTCCGCTCGTCCAGGAGGAGGTCGACCCCGAACGGGCGCTTCAGCTCCATGTGGGTCCAGTGGTAGAGCGGGTTGCGGAGCGTCGCCGGAACCGTGCGCGCGAACGCCTCGAACTTCTCGCGGTCCGTGGCGTCCCCCGTGCAGAACCGCTCCGGCACCCCGTTCGTCCGCATCGCCCGCCACTTGTAGTGGTCCCCCTTCAGCCAGATCTCGGTGATCGTCGCGAACCGGTGGTCCGTGGCGATCTCGGCGACCGGGAGGTGGCAGTGGTAGTCGATGACCGGCAGGTCGCGCGCGAAGCCGTGGTAGAGGTCCGACGCGACGTCGGACGATAGAAGGAAGTCGTCGTGGATGAAGGGCCCCATGGCCTTGCCTCCTCTGCCTCCTAACCCTCAGTCCCGCCAGGCGGCGCCGCCCGGGAACTCGTACCTGTCGAGGGACTCGGGTTTCATGGCGATGCTCGTCCCCGGGGCCTCGGGAGCGCGGTAGCGGGCGCTCTTCACGACGCACGGGTCGAGGAAGTGCTCGTGCAGGTGGTCGACGTATTCGCAGATCCCCTCGTCGCCCGAGCCGCCGAGCGCGATCGCGTCGAAGAACGAGAGGTGCTGCACGTACTCGCAGAGGCCGACGCCGCCGCCGTGCGGGCAGACCGGGACTCCGAACTTCGCGGCCAGGAGGATCACGACGAGGGCCTCTGAGACCCCGGCCATCCGGCAGGCGTCGACCTGGAGGAACCGGAGGGCCCGCGCCTGGAGGAGCTGCTTGAAGACGACCCGGTTCTGGCAGACCTCGCCGGTGGCGACGCCGACCGGCGCCACCGCCCGCGCGATCGCCGCGTGGCCGAGGACGTCGTCGGGGCTCGTCGGCTCCTCGATCCAGTACGGGTCGAAGCCCGAGAGCGCCTTCACCTGCCGGATCGCCTCCGGAACGTCCCAGCACTGGTTGGCGTCCAGCATGAGCCGGCGGCCGGGGCCGATCTCCTCGCGCATCAGCGCGGCCCGGCGAGCGTTCTCCTCGAGGCTCGGGCCGACCTTCATCTTGAAGGCCGTCCACCCCTCGGCCACCGCGTCCCGGCAGAGTCGCTGCACCTTCTCGTCGGAGTAGCCGAGCCAGCCGGTCGACGTCGTGTAGGCCGGAAAGCCATCCCGCAGAAGCGCCTTCTCGCGCTTCGGCTTTCCCGCGGCCCGATCCTGGAGAAGACGGACCGCCTCCTCCGGCGTCAGCGCGTCCGTGACGTAGGAGAAGTCGAGGGCTCCGACGAGCTCCTCGGGCGGCAGGTCGACGAGGAGCTTCCAGAGGGGCTTGCCGGCGCGGCGGGCCTGGAGGTCCCAGGCGGCGTTGACGAGCGCCCCCGTCGCCATCTGGAGGATTCCCTTCTCGGGCCCGAGCCACCGCAGCTGCGAATCGGTCGTCAGGTCCCGGACGAGGCTCCGCATCCCCGACGGGAAAGGGTCGAGGTCGCGGCCCTCGAGGTGGTGCGCCAGCGCCTTCACCGCCGCGACGCAGAGCTCGTTCCCTCGCCCGTTCGTGAACGTGAGGCCGTGCCCCTCGAGCCCGTCCTCCGTCGCGAGGGTGACGTACGTCGCGGAGTAGTCCCCCTCGTTCATCGAATCGGAACCGTCCCGTTCCCGGGACGTCGGGAACCGGATGTCGCGGACGGAGACGCTTCCGACCCTCAACTCAGGACTCCCGCGGCGAGGAAGCCGCCGTCGACGACGATCACCTCGCCGTTGATGAAGCTGGAGGCGTCCGACGCGAGGAGGACGCAGGCCCCCTGAAGCTCCTCCATGCGCCCGTGCCGCTTCAGGGGCGTCCGGGCAACGAACTCGCGTCCCCTCTCGGTGCCGTCGATGAGGTCCTGGTTGAGGGGAGTCCGGAAGACGCCCGGGGCGATGGCGTTCACGTTCACGCCGCGCGGCCCCCACTCGAGGGCGAGCGACTTCGTCAGGGCGACGACCGCCGCCTTGCTCGCGTTGTAGGCCGCCACCTCGAGGAGGGCCACGGCCGACGCGAGGGACGCGATGTTGACGATCCTCCCGCTCCCCCGTTCGAGCATGTGCCGCCCGAACACCTGGCAGGCCCGAAGCGTCCCTGTCAGGTTCGTGTCGAGGATCCGGTTCCACTCCTCCTCGCGAAGCTCGAGCGTGGGGGTCCGCTTCGTGCAGGCGGCGCAGTTGACGAGGACGTCGACCTTCCCGAGCCGTGAGACGCACGCGCCGAGCGCCGCCTCGAGCGAAGAGCGATCGGTGACGTCGGCGGTCACGCGGAGCGACCTCCGGCCGAGCGACTCCACCTCGGCCGCCGCGGCTTCGACGTGCTCGCGCCGGCGGGCGGTCGGGACGACGTCGGCGCCGGCCTCGGCGAGGCCTCGCGCGAGCGTGAGGCCGATCCCCGAGGTCCCCCCGATCACCACCGCGACGCGCCCTTCGAGCGAGAGGCTCGCAAGGCTCACTTCGACCTCCGGGCCTTCGGCCGCTCCCCCTCGTGGTGCGGCGCGGGCTCTTCCTCGGAAGCCTGGGCCTGCCGGGCCAGGCTGAGGTGCTCGCTCATCAGGCGGCGGGCCTCGTCGCCTTCGCGGTCCTTGATCGCCCGGTAGATCTGGCGGTGGAGCTCCGCCGACTCCTTCAGGTCCTTCGCGCGCTCGACGGTCACCCTCCGGTATTCGAAGACGAGCTCGGCGAGCGTGTCGATCAGCGTCGTGAGGACCGGGTTCCCGGAGCCCGCGGCGACGACGCGGTGGAACTGGAGGTCGTGGACGAGGAAGGTCTGGGGGTCGTCGAGCGAGGCGAACATGCTCGTCACCTCGTCGGCGATCAGGGCGATGTGCTCGGGCGTCGCCCGTTCGGCCGCCAGGCCCGCCGTCCCCACCTCGAGGACGCGCCGCGCCTCGAACATCTCGTCGCGGGTGAAGCCGTGGAGCGCCGCGAGGAAGCGGAGCGGCCCGTCCCCCAGCTTCGGCGGCCCGTCGGCGATGTAGGTCCCGGAACCCTGCCGCGCCTCGATGACCCCCATCGCCTGCAGCGTCCGGAGACCCGAGCGGAGGGACGGGCGGCTGACCTTGATCTGCAGGGCGAGGTCCCGTTCGGCCGGGAGCCGGTCTCCCGGGTGGAGGCTCCCCGCCTCGATGAGCCGGCGTACGTGCTCGACGACCTTGGCGCCCACCGCGCCCTCGGATTTCGGTCGCTCGATCTCTGCGGTCTGACCTTTTCTCATTTCGTCCCCTAAGTGGTCCTCGACAGAGATAGCACCCGGATCCGGACGAGTCAAGCGCGAAGCGGGTCGCGAGCGGTCCGGGCCCTCGCCGCTCCGGCTCCCGGAGTCGGTCGTTGCCGCCCGGGCCACCGGCCGCCCGGCCTTCCAGGGGCCTTCAGCGGTCCGCCCTCTCGCCCTTCCCTCCGTACACTTTCGCAGGAAAGGTATGACCATATAGAATCGTCTGCCATGAGCACGCACGACCCCTTCTCCCTCGAAGGCCGCGTCGCCCTCGTCACGGGCGCCACCTCGGGCCTCGGCGGCGCCATGGCCGAGGCCCTCGCCTCCGCCGGCGCCGACGTCGTCTGTCACGGGCTCGTCGAGCCGCCGGAGGAGACGATGGCCGCCGTCCGCGCCCACGGGCGGCGCGCCGCGCCGGTCGTCGGCGACCTCAGCCTCCCTGCGACGGCGCTGCGGCTCGTCGACGAGGCCGAGGCCGCCCTCGGCCCGGTCGACATCCTCGTCAACAACGCCGGGACGATCCGCCGCGCCCCCGCCGCCGAGCACTCCGACGAGGACTGGGACCTCGTCCTCGCCGTCGACCTCTCGAGCCCGTTCCGCCTGTCGCGCGAGGTCGGGAAGCGGCTCATCGCCCGCGGGGCGCGCGGGAAGATCGTGAACGTCGCCTCCCTCCTCTCCTTCCAGGGCGGGATCCTCGTCCCGTCCTACGCCGCGGCGAAGGGGGGGCTCGCCCAGCTGACGAAGGCGCTCGCGAACGAGTGGGCGCCGAAGGGGATCAACGTCAACGCCATCGCCCCCGGCTACATGAGGACCGACAACACCGCCGCCCTCCGCGCCGACGCGAACCGGAGCCGGCAGATCCTCGAGCGGATCCCCGCCGGGAGGTGGGGCGAGCCGGAGGACCTCGCCGGGGCCGTCGTGTTCCTCGCCTCTTCCGCCAGCGACTACGTCACCGGCCACGTCCTCGCCGTCGACGGCGGCTGGCTGGCGCGGTAGGGGAACGGCCGGTGCCCTCGCGCGCCGAGACCGTCGCCGCCCTCGAGGCGTGCGGCGTCGTCGCCGTCATCCGCCTGAAGGACGCCGGGGCCCTGGGCGCCGTCGTCGACGCCCTCGCCGCCGGGGGGGTCCTCGCCCTCGAGGTGACGATGACCGTCCCGGGAGCGATCGAGCTCATCCGGGACATCGCGCCGTCCCTCCCGCCGGACGTCGTCCTCGGCGCGGGGACCGTCCTCGACGCCGAGACCGCGCAGTCCGCGATCGAGGCGGGGGCCCGGTACGTCGTCAGCCCCGTCTTCCGCGAGGAGGTCCTTCGCGTCTGCCACCGCTTCGACGTGGCGGCCCTGCCGGGCTGCTTCACGCCGACCGAGATCCTCGGGGCCTGGGAGGCGGGGGCCGACGTCGTCAAGGTCTTTCCCGCCACCGCGCTCGGACCCGGGTATTTCCGGGATCTGCGCGGTCCGTTCCCCCACCTTCGCCTGATGCCGACCGGCGGCGTCTCGCTCGCGAATGCAGGCGACTGGATTCGCGCCGGAGCCGTGGCGATCGGCGTCGGCACGGCCCTCGTCGACGCCGAAGCGGTGGCCGCCCGCCGCTTCGACGAGATCACCGAAAGGGCCCGTCAGTTCGTCGCGGCGGTCGCCGCGGCGCGGAGCGCGCGATGAAGAGAGTCGTCACTTTCGGCGAGATCATGCTGCGGCTCTCGCCGCCAGGTTTCGAGCGGCTCTTCCAGTCGCCGCTCCTCTCCGCGACGTTCGGAGGCGGCGAGGCGAACGTCGCGGTCAGCCTCGCGCACTTCGGCCTCGACAGCCGCTACGTGTCGCGCGTCCCGGCGAACGCCGCAGGGGATGCCGCCGTTTCGGCCCTGAGGGCGGAGGGCGTGAACGTCGACCGAGTCCTGCGCGGGGGCGAGAGGCTCGGCATCTACTTCGCCGAGACGGGCGCGAGCCAGCGCGCCGGCAACGTGATCTACGACCGGGCCGGGTCGGCCGTCGCCGGGGTGAAGGCCGGGACGTTCGACTGGCCCCGCATCCTCGAAGGGGCGGCCTGGTTCCACGTCACGGGCATCACGCCCGCCCTGGGCCCCGCGGTGGCCGAGGCGACGATGGAAGCGGTCGAGGCCGCGCGGGCGGCCGGCGCGCGGGTCAGCCTCGACCTGAACTACCGCAGGAAGCTCTGGACCGAGAGCGAGGCGCAGGCCGTCATGCGTCCCCTCGCGGCTCGTGCCCACGTCCTTGTCGCGAACGAGGAGGACCTCCAGTCGTGCCTCGGATACGAGGTCCGGGGCGCCGACGTGACCGCCGGTGGCCTCGACCCCGCGGCCTACCGCGAGGCGGCCGTTCGGGTGGCGCGAGACCTCGGGCTCGAGGTCGTCGCGATCACGCTCCGGGAAAGCCGGTCGGCGAGCTCCAACGGCTGGAGCGCCGTCCTCTGGGACGCGGACGCCGCGAGCTTTCACGAGGGCCCGCGCTACGACGTCACCCTCGTCGACCGGATCGGGGGCGGCGACTCGTTCGCCGCGGGTCTCATCTTCGGCCTCGTCACGGGACGTCCCCCGGAGGAGGCGCTCCGGTTCGCCGTCGCCGCGAGCGCCCTCAAGCAGACGATCCCGGGGGACTTCAACCGCGTGAGCGCGTCCGAGGTGGACCGCCTCGCCGCGGGCGACGCGAGCGGACGGGTGAGGCGATAGGGGCGGTTCCGGCGGCCCTCCTCCCCGCCCTTTTCCTCGCCTTGACACCCCTTTCCCATCTGCTAGCGTCCGTCCCTGCAAGGAGATAGCGGGGAGGCAGCCTCCTCTCTCGCCATCAAGAAGAGGATGCCGACTCGTCTCGAACTCTCCCTCGAACGCGACATCGACCGGATCCGCCAGCAGCTCCTCGAGATGTCCGGCCTCGCCGAGCGGGCGCTGCGCGACTGCGTCGAAGCTCTCACCGGCGGCAACCGCCAGCGGGCCTACGCCGTCATCCTGCGCGACCAGCTCATCGACGAGAAGGAGAAGGAGATCGACCGGCTCTGCCTCGAGTTCCTCGTGCGGCAGCAGCCCGTCGGCCTCCACCTCCGCCTCGCCTACAGCGCCATCAAGATCAACCTCGAGCTGGAGAGGGTCGGAGACTACGCCGAGAGCATCGCCCGGCAGATCCTCCGCCTGGGCGACCTGCCCGAAGCCCCCGAGGCGCTCCGCAGGCGCCTCGTCGAGATGGCCGACATCGCCATCCCGATGCTCCACGACGCGACCCAGGCGTTCGCGAGGCGCGACGCCGAGCTCGCGAAGACCGCCGCCGTGAGCGAGCCGGCCGTCGACGCCCTCCTCGGCAAGCTCGTCACGGAGCTCGTCGAGGCGGTCCGGGAATCGCGGATCCCGCCCGAGATGCTCATGACCCTCTCGACGATCGGACGCCGGTTCGAGCGCGTGGCCGACCAGGCCCGCAACGTGTGCATGGAGACTCTCTACATGTGCACCGGCGAGGTCGCGAAGCACCCGGGCGCCGACACGTTCCGCGTCCTCTTCGTGGACGAGCGCAACGCCTGCCGCAGCCAGATGGCCGAAGCGATCGCGCAGTCTCTCGACCAGCCCCGGTTCGTCTTCTCCAGCGCCGGCATCGACCCGAGGGCGATCGACCCCAGGGCCATCGCCTTCCTGAAGGAGAAGGGGCACGACGTCAGTCACGTGGCGCCGAAGGGGATCGACCAGGTCCCGAACCTCGAGTACTACAACGTGATCGTCGGGGTCGCCAGGGAAGCGCAGGCGGCCTTCCCGCGCTCCCCGCGAAACCTCGTCTACGTGGACTGGAGCATCGACGACCCCTCGCGCGTCGAGGGCTCGCCCGAGGAGATTCGCGCCGCCTACCAGGCGACGTACGACTTCCTCTCCCGAAACGTCCGCGACCTCGTCGGCGCCGTTCTCGGCGTCACGCTCGACTAGACCTCGAGAACCGCAGGAGCAGGAGAACTCATGACCCGAGTCCGTCCCTCGACGCCCCGTCGGCTGGCCCTCCTCGTCATCGCCGCGGCCTTCGCCATCCCCGCCTGCGGTGGCGGCGGCGCGAAAGGCGGGAAATCGTCGAAGACCGTCATCCAGAACAAGGGTTCCGACACGATGGTCAACGTCGCCCAGGTCTGGGCCGAGGAGTACCGGAAAGCCGCACCGGACGTCGAAGTCGAAGTTTCCGGAGGCGGTTCGGGCGTCGGGATCGCCGCGCTCCTCAAGGGTGCGGTCGACATCGCGAATGCCAGCCGGGACCTGAAGATGAGCGAGGCCGAGCAGGCGGTGAAGAACACCGGCAAGCTGCCCGCCGGGTACAACGTCGGCGCCGACGCCCTCGCCGTCTACGTCCACAAGGACAACCCGATGTCCGAGATCACGCTCGTGCAGCTCACCGACCTCTACGCCGAGGGGGGCAAGGTGACCCGCTGGTCGGAGCTCGGCGTGACGATTCCCGGCGTCAAGGACGACACGATCGTGAGGGTGAGCCGCCAGTCGAGCTCGGGCACCTACGAGTTCTTCCGCGAGCACGCGCTCGGGAACCGCGATTTCCGGCTCGGCTCCCGCGACCTGAACGGCTCCAAGGAGGTCGTCGAGCTCGTCGGCACGACCCCGACCGCGATCGGCTACAGCGGCATGGGCTACGCGACGGCCTCCGTGAAGATGCTGAAGGTCGCGCCGAAAGCCGGCGCGCCGGCCGTCGCCCCGACGATCGCCGCCGTCCACGACAAGAGCTACCCGCTGGCCCGCTCGCTCCACGTCTACACCCTCGGCGAGCCCAAGGGGGCCGTGAAGGCGTACATCGACTGGATCCTCTCCCCCGCCGGCCAGAAGGTCGTCGAGGACGCCGGCTACGTGCCGGTCGCCGCCGCTCCGCCGAAGCCCTGAGGAGGGCCTCGCGAGTGGACACGCCCATCCCCGCGGCCGTTCGCCGCGGGGAGCCCTGCGAAGCATGAGCGCGGAGCCGAGGGCCCGGACGGCCCGCGCCGTGCGGCCGCGAGCCGCCGTCCTCGCGGAGAAGGCGCTCGAGGCCGTCATCCGCCTGAGCGGCGTGAGCGCGATCGTCTTCGTCGCCGCGATCTTCTTCTTCGTCCTCAGGGAGGCCGCGCCGGTCCTCTTCAGCGAGGGGTTCTCCCTCAAGCAGTTCCTCTTCAGCACCGAGTGGTACCCGACCTCGGCCACGAACGTCCGCTACGGCACGTTCGCGCTGACGGTCGGCACGGTGAGCGTCACCGCCCTCGCCATGGTCCTCGCCGTCCCGTTCGGCCTCGGCGCGGCGATCTTCCTCTCGGAGTTCTGCTCGCCGCGCGTGCGCGAGACGCTCAAGGTCGTCATCGAGCTCCTCTCGGCGATCCCGAGCGTCGTCTGGGGCTTCGTCGGCCTCACCGTCATGAGCAAGCTCATCGTGAGCGCGACCGGCGCGCCCGTCGGCGTGAACGTCCTGAACGGCGGGATCATCCTCGCCCTGATGAGCGTCCCCGTCATCGTCTCGATCGGCGAGGACGCCCTGAAGGCCGTCCCCGACTCCTTCCGCGAGGCGGGCGTCGCCCTCGGCGCCACGCGCTGGCAGCTCGTCTACCGGGTCCTCCTCCCCGCCGCGAAGAACGGTCTCCTCGCGGCGGTTCTTCTCGGCGTCGGGCGCGCGGTGGGCGAGACGATGGCGGTCCTCATGGCGACGGGCCACGCCGTCCACATCCCCGGGAGCCTCCTCGACTCCGTCCGCACCCTGACCGCGAACATCGCCGCCGAGCTCGGCGAGGCGCCTTCCGGCTCCGACCACTACCGCGTCCTCTTCCTCACCGGGACGCTCCTCTTCCTCATCACCCTCGTCGTGAACCTGACGGCCGACTTCGTCGTCCGCGGGATCCGGAGGAAGTAGCCGTGGCCGGCCGCTTCGCGAAGACCCCGCACGTCGCCCGCAAGGAGATCGCGGAATCCATCGCGAGGGGGATCTTCGGCCTCATGTCGGCCGCGATGATCCTGCCCCTCGTCCTGATCGTCGGGTACCTCGTCGTCCGGGCGTGGCCGGTGCTCAGCTGGGAATTCCTCCTCGACGTCCCGAAGCGCGGGATGACGGACGGCGGCATCTGGCCCGCCTTCGTCGGGACCCTCTACCTCGTCGGCATCTCGCTTCTCGTCTCCACGCCGATCGGGGTCCTCGCCGCGATCTACTTGAACGAGTACGCGAAGGACAACTGGTTCAACCGTCTCGTGAACCTCGCCGTCATCAACCTCGCGGGCGTCCCGAGCATCGTCCACGCCCTCTTCGGCCTCGGCGCGTTCGTCTACGCGGCCCGCTTCGGCTACTCGATCCTCTCCGCCTCGCTGACGCTGGCCATCATGACGCTCCCCGTCATCATCGCGAGCACGCGCGAGGCGCTCGCCTCCGTGCCGATGGCCTTCCGCGAGGCGTGCTGGAACGTCGGCGCGACGCGCTGGCAGACGGTCCGCGCGGTCGTCCTGCCGAACTCGATCAGCGGCATCCTCACCGGCGTCATCCTCCAGGTGAGCCGCGCCGCCGGGGAGACGGCACCCGTCATGTTCACGGGGGCCGTCTTCTTCAAGGCCGTCGAGCGGGGCGACCTCTTTCCCTACGGCCTCACCGACCAGTGCATGGCCCTCTCCATGCACCTCTACACGCTCGCGACCCAGGTGCCGAACGTCAAGGAGGCGCTCCCCTACGCGACGGCCGTCGTCCTCCTCGGTTCGGTGCTCCTCGTGAACGCCACCGCGATCTTCGTGCGGATCTGGCTCCGGAACCGGAAGAAGTGGTGAGGCCGTGACGGAGAGTCCGACGCCCTCCGCAAACGACATCGTGAAGGAGGTCGAGGTCTCCGGCCTCCGCCTCGCGTACGGCGGGAAGGAGGTCCTCCACGGGATCTCCTTCGACGTCTACCGCAACGAGATCCTCGCCGTCATCGGGCCGGCGCAGTCGGGAAAGACCTCGATGCTCCGCTGCCTGAACCGGACGATCGACTTCACCGCTTCGGCCTCGGTCTCGGGGAGCGTGAAGGTCGGCGGCGAGGACGTGCGGAAGATGAGCGACGTCTTCGCCCTCCGCCGCCGGATCGGGATGGTCGCGCCGCTGCCGACGGGCCTTCCGCTGTCGATCTACGACAACGTCGCCTTCGCCCCCCGCTGCTCGGGCGTGACGCGCAAGGCCGACCTCGAGCCCGTCGTCGAGAAGTGCCTCCGGCAGGCCGCCCTCTGGGACGAGGTGAAGGACCGGCTCGACAGCCTCGGCACGGCCCTCTCGGGCGGGCAGCAGCAGCGCCTCACCATCGCCCGCGCGCTCTCGCACCGGCCCGAGATCCTCTGCCTCGACGAGTTCTCCATCGCGATCGACCCCGTGACGACGATGCGGATCGAGGACGTCCTCAAGGAGCTGCGCGAGGAGATCACCATCATCCTCGTCACGAACCTGACGCAGCAGGCCCGCCGCCTCTCCGACCGGACGATGTTCCTCCTGGAGGGCGAGATCGTGGAGATCGACGCGACCGACGTCATCTACTCCGGCGACGCGAAGAGCGAGAAGACGCGCGACTACGTCAACGGGGTGTTCGGATGAGCGCCGCCCCGAACGCCATCGAGACCCGCGGGCTCTCCCTCTGGTACGGGAGCTTCCAGGCGCTCTTCGACGTCTCGACCGACATCCGGAGCGGGATCATCACCTCCCTCATCGGCCCCAGCGGCTGCGGGAAGACGACGCTCCTGCGCTGCTTCAACCGCGTGAACGAACGCTACGGGAACGTGCGAACCTCCGGGGAGATCCGGATCCTCGGGGAGAGCATCTACGACCCCGACGTGTCGCTCATCGAGCTGCGCCGCGCCGTGGGGATGGTCTTCCAGCGACCGAACCCGCTCCCCATCTCGGTCTACGAGAACGTCGTCTTCGGCCTGCGCGTCCACGCGCCGCGCACCGAGCTGAAGCGCTCCTCCTCGACGAGGCGGTGGAGAAGGCCCTCACCGAGGTCGGCCTCTGGAAGGACCTGAAGGACCGCCTGAACGCGAAGGCGACCGGCCTCCTCCTCGAGCAGCAGCAGAAGCTCTGCCTCGCGCGCCTCCTCCCGCTCAAGCCCGAGGTCATCCTGATGGACGAGCCCGCCTCCGCCCTCGACATCGGCGGGACGCGCGCCATCGAAGAGCTGATGTTCGAGCTGGCCGGGAAGTACACGATCGTCATCGTGACGCACAACATGGCGCAGGCGCGGCGCGCGAGCGACGAGTGCATCTTCATGCTCATGGGAAAGATGGTCGAGCACGCCCGCACCGAGGACCTCTTCCTCAACCCGACGGACCCGAGGACCGCCGAGTACATCGAAGGGCGCTACGCGTAGGTCCGCGAGCCCGTCCGGCGGCCCGCCCCCGAACCCTCCCGGCTTCCCCTCGTTTACACTCCGCCGCAATCATGAGCACACCGCTGCGCTTCGCGCCGGCGCCCGAGTCGGGGGCCGCGCTTTCCGCTCTCGCCCGAGGTGTCCAGGGCTCCGTCATCCTGAAGATCGCGGCCGAGATCCGCGCGATGAAGGCCCGCGGAGAGGACGTCTGCAACCTGACGGTCGGCGACTTCGACCCCGCGTTCTTCCCCATTCCCGGATCCCTCGACGAGGAGATCCGGAAGGCCCTTTCCTCGGGACAGACGAACTACCCCGCCTCCGACGGCATCCTCCCGCTGCGCGAGGCGATCTCGGCCTACTACCACCGCGAGCTTCAGCTCGACTATCCGGTCGACGGCATCCTCGTCACGGCCGGGGCCCGCCCGCTTCTCTACGGCATCTACAGGACCCTTCTGGACCCGGGCGACGTCGTGCTCTACCCGGTCCCGTCGTGGAACAACGACCACTACGTCCACCTCTCCGGCGCGCGGGCCGTGGAGATTCCGGTCCACGCCTCGTCGAACTTCTTCCCGACGGCCGAACGGCTCGCCCCTCACCTCGGGAACGCCCGCCTCCTCGTCCTGAATTCGCCCGCCAACCCGACCGGGACCGTCATCGCCCCGGAAGAGCTGAAGAAGCTCGGCGAGCTCGTCCTCGCAGAGAACCGCCACCGCGCGTGGCGCGGGAGACGCCCCCTCTACCTTCTCTACGACCAGGTCTACTGGACGCTCACGTTCGGAGGCGCCGTTCACGCGACGCCGGTCGGCCTCCTGCCCGACCTCGCGCCCTACACGATCCTCCTCGACGCCATCTCGAAGTCGTTCTGCGCGACGGGTCTGAGGGTCGGGTGGGGGCTCATGCCGCCCGTCATCCGGAGCCGGATGGCCGACATCCTCGGGCACGTCGGGGCCTGGGCCCCGAAGCCCGAGCAGGTCGCCACCGCCGCGTTCCTGGGCCGGGCGGACGCGATCGGAGCCTTCCAGGCCGGAATGAAGCGAGGCATCAAGGAGCGTCTCGACCTTCTCTACGACGGCTTCGCGGCGATGAGGGCGGCGGGACTGCCCGTCTACGTGGTCGAGCCGCAGGGGGCGATATACCTCTCGGTGAAGATCGGTCTCGTCGGGAAAAGCCACCGGGGCAACCCGCTCCGCACCAACGAGGACGTCCGGGAACTGATCCTCCGGGAGGCGGGCTTCGGCATCGTGCCGTTCCAGGCCTTCGGCCTGAAGGAAGAGAGCGGCTGGTTCCGGATCTCGGTCGGGTCGGTCTCCGTCGACGACATCCGCAGCGCGCTTCCCCGGGTCCGGGCGGTCATCGAAGAGGCGGCCGGGACATAGAACGGCCCCGGCTTCTCACCCCTCCAGGAGCGCATCCCTTAAGAGCCCCTCGATCACCGCCTCGACGATGGCGACGGGCCAGCCGCAGGCGGCCGCCACCTCCTCGACGGTCCTCGAGCCGTCGAGGAGGACGAGGACCTTTTCGGCGAGCGGGTCGAGCGCGACGTTGCGGTGCTCGAGGGACGTGACCCTCGACCCCTCCGTCGCCTGGAGGCGGGCCAGCGCGCTCGCGCGCGGCCGGGGGGACTGCAGGATCGCGCGCGAAAGGGGTGTGATCTCGAGCCCCGCGCGAGGACCTGCGACGCCGGTCGCGTCGGCCCGGTGGCGCGCCGGGCCGCCCGCGTGGACGAAGAGGCTCTGGCGCAGCGTCCTCTGCCGGAGGACGTCGAGGAGCTCCTCGCGCTCGATTTCGCCGGGAAGGGCCTCGAGGGCGAGGCGCACCTCGTCTGCGACCGGCTCCTCCGGAACGTATGCTTCCTGCGCGTCGCCGAGGTACGCGAGACCGGCCGCGGCGGCCCGGTCTGCGACGTTCCGCAGCGAAAAGGCCTCGTTCTGGTCTTCGAGGAACTCGTGCAGGAGATCTCCGTCGCTCTCGTTCTCGAGCTCCTTCTGGCGGGCGGCGAGGTAGCGGCCCCACGGGCTCGCGGCGTCGAAGACGTTCTCGGCGACGAGGGCGAGCCGTTCCCGGGCCAGCCGCACCCGCTCGCGGGGCTCTCCCCCGCCGGCGGCGCCGGCGAGAAGGACGTCGCGGACGAGGCCGCGGAAGCGCCACCCGGGGAGGGCGTTGTAGCTGACGAAGGCGACGCCCGCAGGCGAGAGCCGTTCGCGGCAGACCTCGAAGAGCCGCAGGCGGACCGGTTCCGGCACCCACGACAGCACCCCGTGCGCGAGGACGTAGTCGAACGCTCCCCAGCTCTCGTCGACGTCCCGCAGGTCGCCGGACTCGAGAGAGATGTTCTCGAGGCCGAGGTCCGACACGCGCCGCCGCCCGGCTTCGATCTGCCGGTCCGAGAGGTCCACGCCGACGAACGAAGCCTCGGGCAGGCCGTACGCCATGCCGACGAGGTTGTCGCCGCTCGCGCAGCCCAGCTCGAGGACCCGTGCCGTCGAGACTGGCGCCGGCTCGAATCCGCGGAGCCGGGCCGTCCGGGCGATCCGCTCCGGGTGGGTGAACCGGTGGACGAGCCGTGCGTAGGGGAGGGCGTCGTAGCTCTCCCGCGTCGGGTCGGAGTGCTCCATTCGGGCTCATTCTCTCCTGCCGGGCCCGTACCCGCCCCCGTTCCGTTTCCGGATTTGACAAGCTCCTCCCCGTTGTGCTGCATTGCAGAACTCGGATAAAGTCCCTCCGATGTCGACCTACGACGAGGAGGCCTTCATGTACCGTAGCCAGTCCATCCCGGAGCTCGAGCGGTCCTGGTCCAACGACCTTCGGTGGCGCGGGGTCGTTCGCCCATACAGCGCCGCCGACGTCGACCGCCTTCGCGGCACGATCCAGATCGACTACCCGGTCGCCCGGATGGGCTCCGAGCGTCTCTGGAACCTCCTCCACACGGAGAAGTTCGTTCCGGCCCTCGGCGCGCTGACGGGCAACCAGGCCGTGGAGCAGGTCCAGGCCGGCCTGAAGGCGATCTACATGTCGGGCTGGCAGGTCGCGGGCGACGCGAACGACGCCCTCACGATGTACCCCGACCAGAGCCTCTACCCGGTGACGAGCGTCCCCACCGTCATCCGGCGGATCACGAACGCCCTCATGCGCGCCGACCAGATCCAGCACATGGAAGGCAAGTCCGACATCTACTACTTCGCGCCGATCGTGGCCGACGCGGAAGCCGGCTTCGGCGGGCCGCTGAACACGTTCGAGCTGATCAAGTCGATGATCGAGGCGGGCGCCGGCGGCATCCACCTCGAGGACCAGCTCTCCTCCCTGAAGAAGTGCGGCCACATGGGCGGCAAGGTCCTCGTCCCGATCCACGACTTCATCTCCAAGCTCATCGCCGCCCGCCTCGCGGCGGACGTCCTCGGCGTCCCGACGGTCTTCATCGGCCGGACCGACTCCCTCGGCGCGGGCCTCATCCGCGGCGACATCGACAAGGTCGACCAGGAGTTCCTGACCGGCGAGCGGACGGCCGACGGCTTCTTCATCGTCAAGGGAAGCCTCGACTACGCCGTCGCCCGCGCCTGCGCGTACGCGCCGTACGTCGACGTCGTCTGGTGCGAGACCTCGACGCCCGACATCGGCGAGGCCCGCGCCTTCGCCCAGGGCGTCCACGAGAAGTTCCCCGGCAAGATCCTCGCCTACAACTGCTCCCCCTCGTTCAACTGGAAGAAGAAGCTCTCCGACTCCGAGATCGCGACCTTCCAGGAAGAGCTCGGCGAGATGGGCTACAAGTTCCAGTTCATCACCCTCGCCGGCTTCCACACCCTGAACGCCTCGATGTTCAAGCTCGCCTACAACTACGAGAAGACCGGCATGAGCGCCTTCGTCGCCCTCCAGGAAGAAGAGTTCCAGATGGAGCGCGAGTGGGGCTTCAAGGCGATCAAGCACCAGCGCTTCGTCGGCGCCGGCTACTTCGACCAGGTCCAGCAGACGGTCGCCGGAGGCGAGGTCGCCACGTCGGCGCTCAAGGGCTCCACGGAAGAGGAGCAGTTCGACAAGCACTGACCCCGGGATATCAGGGTGTGACCGCGGCGCCCCGGGAGACCGGGGCGCCGTTCTTTTCGGCGCGACGCCGCCACGCCGCCGCCTTCCCCTTCTCGCCGAGCGAGTCGAGGGTGCTCGCGGCGACGAGGGCCGTCCTCGGCGAAGGCGCCGCCCGGTACATCTCCTCGAGCACACGGTCGACCTCCGGCCGGTCTCCCTTCATGAAGCGCAGGACGGCGAGGCTCACGAACGGCTGCGAGTTCGACGGGTAGGCCGCGATCTCGGCCCGGAACGCCGCCTCCGCCTCGTCGATGCGGTTCATGCGGGCGAGCGCGTCGCCGCGCAGGAACTCGAGGTTGTAGACCGAAGGGAGTCGCAGCTCCCGTGCCCGCGCCCGCGCCCGCCCGACGTCCGCGAGCGCTTCGGCTCCGTTTCCGGCGCGGAGCCTCACCTCGGCGAGTGCGAGGATCGCCGAGGGCTGCGGGTCGCGCCCTCCCGCCGCCTCCCTCGCCTCGCGCTCGGCGGAGGCGAGGTCACCCCTTGCGAGCGCGACCCGGGAAAGGAGGATGTGTCCCCTGGCCGGGAGGCCTGCGAGCGCGCTGCGCGCGAGCGTCTCGGCCTCGTCGAAGCGCTTCCGGCGCAGCTCGACGAGGCCGAGAGCGATCGCGATGTCGGGGAGAGGCACCGGCGAGCGGTCGAGCACCTGCCGGTACGTCGCGGCCGCCTCGTCGTCCCGCCCCGCGTCCGCCTGGAGCTCCGCGAGCTTGATCCCCGCGTCCGACATGCCCGGGTTCTCCGCCACCATCGCCGAGAGGTGCTCGATGGCCCTCTCCGTCTGCCCCAGCGCCGCGAGGTGCCACCCTTCCTCCATCCGGCGGAGATTCGCGATGTTGTCGACCGGGTTCGGCAGGTCCGCTCCGCCGGCCCGGTCGCGCAGGCTTCCGATGTAGCCGAGGGCCGCGAGCCGCCTGAGCGTCTCCTCGTCCTCCGGCGCCGGCTTCTCGTTCCCCTGCGGGAAACGGAGCAGGGCTCTCGCGAGGTTCGCCGCCGTCGCCCGTTCCGGCTTCACCAGGTCGTTCTTCTCTCCCGGGTCGGCCACGAGGTCGTAGAGCTCGGGGCGCGGTCCGTGGATGTAGTGCCAGCGGTCGTCCAGGACGCTCCTCAGGTCGGCCCAGCCGAGCTGCAGGCGCGGGTAGAGCGTCTCGCCGTAGATCGGCCGCACCGCGGCGCCTTTCGCTCCGGCCACGAACAGCGACGTGCCGCTCACCCCCGCGGGCGTCGGAAGGCCGAGCGCGGACGCGACCGTCGGGAGGATGTCGGAGAGCTGGACCGGCGCGGCCACGCGGGTCCCGCCGCCGCGGCTCCCCGGGAGCTTGACGAGGAGCGGGACCTGGATGGCCTCGCGATAGAGGAGGAGCGAGTGCTGGTCCTCGCCGTGCTCGCCCAGGCCCTCGCCGTGGTCCGACGTCACGACGACGATCGCCTTCTCGTAGAGGCCGAGCGACCTCAGCTGCTCGAGGACGTCTCCCACGATGGCGTCGGCCGTCGCCACCTCGGCGTCGTACGTCGCGCCGTACTCGGCGAGGAACCGCGCGGCGGGCTCGTACGGGGAGTGCGGCTCGAAGATGTGGAAGAAGAAGAAGAACGGTGCGCCGGCGTGAGCGGCGATCCACTCCTTCGCGAAGATCGCGGTCTTCTCCCCCGGGCGCTGGTAGCGGACCGTCGCGACGCCGGGCGTCACGGACACCGAGTCCTCGTAATAGTCGAAGAGCGCCCCGAGCCCCGTCTCGCGCCGAAGGACGTACGTCGAGACGGCCGCCCCGGTCGCGTAGCCCTGGTCCTTCAGGAGTCGCGGAAGGCTCGGGTGCAGGTCGCCCCGGAAGACGAACCCCGAGTTGTTCCTCACGCCGTGCTCGGGCGGGAGCATCCCCGTGAGCATCGACGTGTGCGACGGAAGCGTCATCGGCGTCGGCGCCCACGCCTTCTCGAAGAGCCACGCGTCGGCCGCGAAGCGGTCGAGGTGCGGGGTGCGCACCTTCTTGTAGCCGTATGCCGGGAGGCGGTCTGAGCGGAGCGTGTCGATCGAGATCAGGACGACGGGAGCCCCGGGCGTCGCGGGAGACGAGGCCGTCCCCCCCGTCCCTGGCGAGCATGCGAGGGTCAGCAGCAGGGACGGGGCCGCGAGGACGGCAACAGTGAACGGGCGGCGGCGCATCAGCGCGCCCTCCCCGGATTCGCGAGCGCGCTCTCCTCGCGGGCGAGGCGCGGGTCGAGGGGGAACGCGCGTCTCCCTTCGGCGAGGAGCGCGCGGGCCTGGTCGACCCGCCCGAAGCTCCTGAGGCTGACGAACCCCGTCAGGAACCCCTCCGCGGTCGGCAGGGTCCGGACCATCGCGTCGATTCGCCGGGAGGCTTCGTCGAGGTCGCCCCGGGAGGCCGCGACGATGGCGAGGCCGGAGAGCGCTTCGAGGCTCCGGGGATGAGCCTCGAGCTCCAGGCGATACTCCGCTTCCGCCTCGGCGAGCTTCTCCTGCCGCCCGAAGACCTCGGCCTTCAGGACGTGAAGCCCGGCGGGAGGGGGCGCGCCGAACCTCTTCAGCCCCTCGTCGATCACCTTGAGCGCCTCGGAGAGCTTCCCTTCGCGCAGGGCGAGGCGGCCCAGGACCGCGTACGCCCGCGGGTCGCCCAGGTCGCGCGCCAGCTCCGCGTGCTGGCGGGCCTCCTCCGGGCGGCCCGCCCGGAGGGCGAGGCTCGCGACGTCGACGAGGTAGTTGGATCGGCCCGGCGGCGAGAGCGCCACCGTCTTCTTCAGCGCGGCGAGGGCTTCGTCCATGCGTCCCGTCTTCTCGAGGGCGCTCGAGAGGACCTCCCAGCCGTCGACGAGGCGCGGGTTCGCCGCGAGGACTTCGAGGAGGATTGGCACCGCCTCGGCGCTCCTCCCCGCCGTGTGGAGCTCGGTGGCCTGCTGGAGGCGGACGAGGCTCCCGATGGCCTCCTTCGGGTCGGGCCGCGCGCCCGCCTCGTCCCGGGGCGTCCCGGTGAGATAGCCGAGCGCCGCGAGCTTCTTCGCCATCTCCGGATCGACCGGCGCGGGCGCGCGCAGCGCCGTCCGGCGCCTCTCCGTCTCGACGACCATGGCCCGCAGCTCGGGAGGCTTGCCGCCCGCCAGGTTCTCCTTCTCCGCCGGGTCCTTCACGAGGTCGTAGAACTCCGGGGTCGGGGCCTCGATGTACTGGTGCCGCTCCGAGATCAGGGAGCGCAGCTCGCTCCACCCGAGCCGGATCCGCGGGCTGAAGTTCTCCGCGAAGATGCGGCGCGAGGGGGGTGGCGCTCCGGCGGCGAGGGCGGCCAGAGAGACGGTGCCCGGGCGTTCGGGAAAGCCGGACAGACCCAGGAGGCCGCCGATCGTGCCGAAGACGTCCGTGAGCTGGACCGGAGCGCCGACCGACGTCCCGGCGAGGGCCTGACCCGGCAGCTTGACGAGGAGGGGCACCTGGATCGACTCGCGATAGAGGAAGATGCCGTGCTGCTCCTCTCCGTGGTCTCCGAGCCCCTCGCCGTGGTCGGAGAGGAAGAGGACGATCGCCCTGTCGTAGATCCCCGTCTTCTTCAGCTCGTCGAGGAATGCGCCGACGATGCCGTCCGTGGCCGCGACCTCCGCGTCGTACGCGTCGGCGTACCGCGACCGGTACGGCTCGGGCGCCTTGTACGGCGCGTGCGGCTCGTAGGTGTGAAGGAAGGCGAAGAAGGGACGCGCGGCGTGCTGCCGGATCCACCCGATGAGGAGCCCGGCGGTTTCGTTCCCGGGGCGCTCCACGAAATCGAGCATCGAAACGGGGGCCAGCCCCTGGACCCGCTCGTCGTAGAAATCGAAACCCCGTCCGATGCCGCTCTGCGACGCGAGGACGGCCGCCGAGATCGCCCCGCCCGTGGCGTAGCCCGCCTTCTTCAGAAGCTCGGCGAGCGTCGGGTCTTCCGCGGAGAGCCGGTAGCCCGAGTTGTCGAGGACCCCGTGGCGGCCCGGCTCGAGACCCGTGAAGAGCGACGCGTGGGACGGAAGCGTGAGGGGGACGTGCGACCAGGCGCTCTCGAAGAGGACGGAGTCCTTCCGGAACGCATCCAGCG
>JADJVF010000020.1 GCA_016716705.1 Holophagales bacterium | reverse complement strand
TCGTCCTCTACGACCCGGCGACCGGCACGCAGACGCCCCTCACCCGCGGCCGGCCGGCCGGCAAGTAAGATCGGCGGGTGACCACGCCCGCACGCCGCGAAGCCCGCCGCGTCCTCGAGATCGAGGCCGCGGCGATCCGCTCCCTCGCCTCCGGCCTCGACGACGGGTTCGACACGGCCGTCGCCCTGCTGCACGGGACGACGGGCCGCGTCGTCGTCACCGGCATCGGCAAGAGCGGGATCGTCGGCCAGAAGATCGCCGCCACGCTCGCCTCGACCGGGACGCCCGCCTTCTTCCTCCACCCGTCCGAGGCGATCCACGGCGACCTCGGGATGATCCTCGCGGGGGACGTCGTCCTCGCCCTCTCGCACTCCGGCGAGAGCGCCGAGATCGTCGCCCTCCTCCCCCACGTCCGCCGGCGCGGCGCCAAGCTCGTCGCCCTGACGGGACGGCGCGCGTCGACCCTCGGCAAGGAGGCCGACGCCGTCGTCGAGGCGGCGATCCGCGAGGAGGCCTGCCCGCTGAACCTCGCCCCGACGGCCTCCACGGCGGCGCAGCTCGCGATGGGGGACGCCCTCGCGATGGCCCTGTCGGTCGAGAAGGGGTTCCGCCCGGAGGATTTCGCCGCCCTCCACCCGGGAGGCAAGCTCGGGAAACGCTTCCTGAAAGTGGCGGACCTGATGCACTCGGGCGGCGACCTGCCTCTCGTTCCGCTCGGGGCCCCGATGAAGGACGTCGTCTACGAGATGTCGAAGAAGCGCCTCGGGATCACGGGCGTCGTCGACGGCGACGGCCGCCTCGCCGGCGTCGTCTCCGACGGCGACCTGCGCCGCCTCCTCGAGCGCGAGGGAGAGAAGGCCTGGGGAACCGACGCGGCCGGGGCGATGAACCGAGTCGCCGAAGACGATCGCCGCCGGCGCCTTCGCCACGGAGGCGCTGCGGCTGATGGAGGAGAGGAAGATCACGTCCCTCTTCATCGTCGGAGAGGACGGGCGTCCGAAGGGAATCGTCCACCTCCACGACCTCTGGGGCGTCGAGTCGATATGACGAACCGCCGTCCTGGCAGATAATCTGCCGTCATGCCGGCAGCTCCCATCGTCCCCGACGACCTCCGGACGAAGCTCCTCCGCATTCGCGCCCTCGTTCTCGACGTGGACGGAGTGCTCACCGACGGGACACTCACCTTCGACGAGGAGGGCCGGGAGCTGAAGTCGTTCGACGTGAAGGACGGCCTCGGGCTCGTCCTCCTCCGCGACCTCGGCTACCGGATCGGGATCATCTCGAGCCGCTCTTCGAAGGTCGTGGCCCAGCGCTGCCGGGACCTGAAGATCCCCGACGAGTGCATCCTGCAGGGCGAGCTCGACAAGGCCGCCGCCTTCGACCGGCTCGTCGGGCGGTGGGGCCTGGAGTCGTACGAGGCCGTCGCGGTCGGCGACGATCTCCCCGACCTCGGGATGATGCGGCGCGCCGGGGTCGGCGCCTGCCCGTCGGACGCCGTGTCCATCGTGAAGGACGCGGCCGCGCTCCACCTGACGAAGCCGGGCGGCAGCGGCGCCGTGCGCGAGCTCTGCGACCTGATCCTCGAGATCCGCCGCGGCGCCCGGGCCGACAAGCCGCAGGAAGTGCGTCCCGCGCAGCCGTCGTCCGACGGTTCCGTCGTCCAGTTCCCCGGGTCTCGCGGGTAATCAGGCGGTCGCGGGCTTGCCGCGCTTGCGGAAGAGCCAGGCGAGGCCGATCCCGAGCAGGTAGAGCGCGATCATCGGCAGCGCGAAGGCGCACTGCGTCGGGATGTCGGGCGTCGGCGTGATGAGCGCCGCGATGACGAAGATGACGAGGACGGCGTAGCGGAACTTCTGGAGGAGCCACTTCTCCGTCACGACGCCGATCCTCACGAAGAAGACGATCGCGAGCGGCGTCTGGAAGACGAGCCCCATCCCGAGGAGGATCTTCGACAGGATGGCGAGGTAGTCGTCGATCTTCAGGACGGGGGTGAAGTCGGCGCCCATCGTCACGAGGAACTTCGCCACCATGGGGAACGCGATCTCGTAGCCGAACCACCCGCCGGCGCAGAAGAGAACGGTCGTCGAGAAGACGAAGGGGAAGACCCACTTCTTTTCGTGGCGGTAGAGCCCGGGCGCGACGAAAAGCCACACCTGAAGCAGGATCACCGGGCTCGCGAGGAAGAGCCCCGCGATCAGCGCGATGTTCACGTAGAGCATGAACGGCTCGGTCAGCTCGGTGTAGGCGAGCTTCGTCCCCGCGGGGAGAACCTCGAGAATCGGCCTCTGCGCGATGCGGAAGAGGTCCGCCGCCTTCCACCAGGCGAGAAAGAAGCCCCCCGCGATGGCGATCGCCGAGTAGAAGAGCCTCTTGCGGAGCTCCTCGAGGTGCTCGAGGAACGTCATCCGCGTCAGGTCGTCGGCGGGAGTCTCCGTCACGCGGGCCGGACCGGGTCGCCGCGCTCTTCGGCGGCAGGGCTCGCGACCGTATTTCCGGCCGGTACGGCCAGAGGACCCGGATCGGGGCCGGGCCCGGGCTTCTCCGCCTCGTCGCGGCTCGCCTTCTCCACTTCCTCCTCGATCGATCGCTTGAGGTCGGTCGAGGCCCTCTTGAACTCGCCGAGACCCTTCCCGAGCTGCTTGCCCAGCTCCGGGAGCTTCTTGGGTCCGAAGATCAACAAGGCCAGAGCGAAGATGAAGATCAGCTCCGGCATTCCGAGGTTGCCCATGGCGGCGGAATCGTCCGCTGCCCACTCCCCGGAGTCAAGGCCGAACCCGGCCGATCCTCAGCCCCTCCCGCCGACGGCACGCCGCGTGCTACCGTCCGCGATGGAGGCCTTCGTGACGCCGAATCCGCCCCGCTCCCGAGCGATGAAGCTGCTCGCCGCACCCCTCGTCCTCGCCGCAACGACGCTCCTCGGCGGCACTCTCGGGCCACGCCTCCTCGCCGTCTCCGACGCGACGAACCCGATGATGAAGGAGTACTCCGACGTCCTCGCGACGGCGCGGGCGTGGTACGCCGACGACCTCGGCACGGAGAAGCTCGTCTACTCCTCGATATCGGGGATGCTCGACACCCTCGACCCGCACTCGAATTTCCTCGAGCCCGAGGAATACGGGGCCATGCAGGAGAAGCAGCGTGGCTCGTTCTACGGCCTCGGGATCATCATCTCGAAGCGGAACGGCCGGGTCACGGTCATCACGCCCGTCGAGGGCTCCCCCGCCCAGCGCCTCGGAATCCGCGCGGGCGACATCATCGACCTCGTCGAGGGCGAGCCGATCGACGACCTCCCGATCGACGCCGTCGTCAAGAAGCTCAAGGGCCCGAAGGGGACGACGGTGAAGATCACCATCGTGAGGCCCGGCCTCGGCGAGCCCCTCCAGATGACCGTGACGCGCGCGGAGATCCCGACGAACTCGGTCTCCTTCGCCTTCATGGTCGAGCCGGAGGTCGGCTACATCCGCCTGAAGGACTTCACCCACACCTCGGCCCCCGAGGTCGCGGAGGCGTGGGCGAAGCTCGAGAAGCAGGGGATGAAGAAGCTCGTCTTCGACCTGAGGGCGAACCCGGGCGGCCTCCTCGACCAGGCGATCGCCGTCTCCGACTTCTTCCTCCGGAAGGGAGAGAAGGTCGTCATCACGCGCGGTCGCCAGGCGAACTCGGAGCAGATCTTCACCGCGCCCGGGCGGAACACGAAGGCCCGCATTCCCGTCGTCGTCCTGATCAACAAGGGCTCGGCCTCGGCCGCCGAGATCGTCGCAGGGGCCATCCAGGACCAGGACCGCGGGCTGGTGGCGGGCACGACGAGCTGGGGCAAAGGGCTCGTCCAGTCGGTCTACACCCTGTCCGACAGCGCCGGCCTGGCGCTGACGACGGCGAAGTACTACACGCCGTCGGGGCGCTGCATCCAGCGCGACTACAAGGAGTTCATCGAGTACATCGCTCCGGACGACGAGGAGGAGAGCGAGGGCGACGTCCTGGCCGAGCCCGGAAAACGGGAGGTCTTCCGGACCGCCGGGGGGCGCGCCGTCTACGGGGGCGGAGGCATCACTCCCGACGTCGCCGTGAAGGCCGGGAAGCTCTCACGCTGGATGGCCACGCTCTACGCGCGCGGCGTCTTCTTCGAGTGGGCGGTCCAGTACCGCGCGAAGAACCCCGACGTCCCTCGCGACTTCAAGGTCACCGACGCGATCCGGGAGGAGTTCTTCAGGTTCGCCGACGGCCGGCCGAACGCGCCGGAGACACCCGCCCTGAAGGCGTTCGCCGACGAGAAGGACAAGGACGCCGTCGACCGTGCCCTGGCGGAGGAGATCGTCGGCGCCGTCCACGGACCCGAGGCCGGCTATCGGATCTCGATCGACGGAGACGTTCAGCTGAAGAAGGCGCTGACGCTCTTCCCCGAAGCCGAGAAGCTCGCAGGCATCCGGCCCGAGCCCGCCACGATCGCGAAGAAGTAGCCATGAAGCTCGGGATCGTCGGCCGGCCGAAGACCGGAAAGACCACGCTCTTCAACCTCCTGACCCGCTCGCACCAGTCGGTCGACAAGTTCGGAGCCGTGCGCGAGACGCACCTCGGGACGGCCCACGTCCCCGACCCGCGGCTCGACCGGCTCTCCGCGCTCTTCAAGCCGAAGAAGCACACGCCCGCCACGGTCGACTTCGTCGACGTCCCGGGGATCGCGAAGGGGGAGCAGGAGAAGATCGACTTCTCGGCCCTCAAGAACGTCGACGCCCTCGTCCACGTCCTGCGCGCCTTCGAGGATGCCGACCTCCCGCACGACGGGGGCGTCGATCCGGCGCGGGACGCGAAGATGCTCGACGAGGAGCTCGTCCTCTGCGACTACGTCCTCCTCGAGAAGCGGCGCGAGAAGCTCGACAAGGAGCGGAAGAAGACGAAGTCGGCCGAGCTCGACGCCGAGTGGGCCGCCATCGAGAAGTGCCTCCCCGCCCTCGAGGCGGCGACCCCGCTCCGGGCGGCCGGGCTCTCCGCGGCCGAGGAGAAGTGCCTTCGCGGCTTCACGCTCCTCTCGCTGAAGCCTCTCCTCCTCGTCGTGAACGTCTCCGACGCCGACGCGGCCGCCGATCCGGTCGCCCGCTTCGGCCTCGAGAGCTTCGCCGCGCAGCCCCGCGTCGTCGTGGCGCGCGCCGCCGCGAAGATCGAGATGGAGCTCAACGACCTCCCCGACGAGGACGTCCCGGTCTTCCTCGCCGACCTCGGCCTGACCGAGCGCGGCGTCGACCGGATCCTCCGGGCCTCCTACCGGCTCCTCGGCGTCCAGTCGTTCTTCACGGCCGGCGAGGACGAGTGCCGGGCCTGGACGGTACCCGTCGGCGCGACCGCCGTCGAGTGCGCCGGGACGATCCACTCCGATCTCGCCCGCGGCTTCATCCGGGCCGAGGTCGTCCCCGTCGAGGACCTCCTCGAGCTCGGCTCGCTCGCCGACTGCCGGACGAAGGGAAAGCTCAGGCTCGAGGGGAAGGAGTACGTCGCGAAGGACGGAGACGTCCTCCACGTCCGGTTCAACGTCTAGCCGGTCGCGGGCGGCGTCGGCCCCTCCGGCCCCTTCACCGGGGGACCGTCCTGCATCTCGGGCGTTTCCGGGGCTGGCTTCTCCGGAGGCTCGTCGGCGTCTCCTGCCGGTCTCCGCCCCCGGCGCGGTCGCGCTCGCCCGGACCACCGGAGTCTCGACCACTGGAGTCTCGACCACCGGAATCTCGACCCCGTCCCTCGGGGTGACGTCCTCGTCACTCACCGTCGAGACGCGAAGCGAGACCGTGGTCTTCTCGCGGGAGGCGTCGGTCGGCTTCGTCGCCGACTCTGCAGGACGATCGGCCTTCACCTCGACCACGATCGCCGTGATGTTGTCCACGCCGCCCCGCTCGTTGGCGAGGTCGATCAGTCCGCGGACGATTTCCTCCAGGGACCGCTGCGAGGAGAGGGCGCTCGTGATCTCCTCGTCCGAGACCATCCCCGTGAGTCCGTCGGAGCAGAGCAGGAACCGGTCGCCCCCCCCGACGGGGATCTCGATCAGGTCGACGGCAACGTGCATGCCCCCGCCGAGGGCACGGGTGACGACGTTCTTGAGCGGGTGGCTCCGCGCCTCTTCTTCCGAGAGGATCCCGGCGTTGACCTGCTCCTGGACCCACGAGTGGTCGTCGGTCAGCCGGCGCAGCTCGGACTCGCGCATGAGATAGGCGCGGCTGTCTCCGACGTGAACGAGCGTCGCGCGTTTCTCGTCGAACAGGGCGGCCACGACCGTCGTCCCCATCCCCTTCAGCTCGGGACGGTTCACGACCGCGCGCATCACCTTCTCGTTGGCACGCTCGACCGCGGTGCTGAGTCGGTTGCCGTCGACGGAGTAGCGGTTGTTGTACCCGAACGGCCACGTGTTGTCGTGGTCGTCCTCCGTGCCGGAGATGAATTCCTGGATCGATTCGACCGTCAGGCGGGAGGCAACCTCGCCGGCAGCATGGCCGCCCATGCCATCCGCGACGACGAAGAGGCCCCTCTCGGCGTCGAGCAGGTAGGCGTCTTCGTTGTGCTTCCTCTTCCGGCCGACGTCGGTGAGACCGAATGCATTGAGAGCCACGAGCGGATTCTAGCCCTTCCGCCCGAACAGCCCGCCAAGGAATCCCTTGTTCTCGGACGGGGGGCGCAGCTCGGTGGCCAGCTTCTGGACGTCGCCGTCGTCGGGGATCCTGCTGAGGGCCTCCTGAAGGTGTCGTTCCGCCTTGGTTCTGAGGCCGACCTGAAGGTACAGGCGCGAGGCCTCCCGGTGGACGGCCCCGTTCTCCGGGTCGAGCTTGAGCGCGGCCTCGACGGCCTCCACGCCCCGCCTGGCCTTCCCCGGTATCCGGCTGCAGACGAGGGCGAGGTAGTGGAGCGCCTTGGCGTCCTTCTTCCAGTGGTGAACGGAGAGGTCGAACTGGTTGAAGGCCGTGGCGAGGTCCCCATCCCGATACGCCTTGACTCCCATCGCAAGGTAGGTTTTCGCGATGGCAGCGGGGTCGAAGGCCGCCCCCCCCTGGGTCTTGTCGAGGTCGAAGTCGTGCGCCTTCCGGCGCTGGACGTTCGTCAGGACGTTCATCGCTTCCGTGAGGACCTGGAACCGGGATTCGGCTTCCGCCTTCTTCGCTGCATCGGTGAACCGGTCCGGGTGAGCATCGCGGGCCAAGGCCCGAAATCGAACCTTGATGGCCTCCTCGGAGGCGTCACGGCCCACACCGAGAATCTCGTAGTAGTTCGTCACAGCATACCGGTCGGCTCGTGCCTTCCGGGCCCCCTTGCGCAGACAGTGGAGAAATTCTCACACGATGGCGGGCAGAAACTCAAGCGCCGCCAGGAGCCTCGCTCCGGAAAGGCCCTTCCTAGAGCTGGCGGCGCTGGACGATGCGCCTCGCCGTGACACGAACCGCCTCGGGGACGTTTCGGTCCGTGGAGAGGGCGGTCTGGTCCCTCTGGGACAGGCGGAGGACGAGCGGGAGCGTCACGTCGATCGGCGAACGCGGGTTCCTCACGATCGCCGACATCAGGGCGTACTTCTTCATCCATTCCCGCCGCTGGGCCACCGACCGCAGGACGTCCTCCGAGACGCTCTTCATGTTCGCGATCGCCTCGGCGTCGGCCTCGTTCGTCTTGGGCGACTTCAGGACGGCCGTCGAGACCAGCCGATTGGGGTCGCGGACGAGGAAGAGGCGCTCCTCCCTGGTCCCGCGGAAGGCGACACGGATCCGCTGCGAGACGGTGAGCGAGGTGAGTCGGACGACGACGTCCCTCGAGACCTCTTCGTCCGCAGGCGCGGGCGCGGCACCGCCGGCCGTGGCGGCCGCAACCGGGGCGGGAGCCGGCGAGCCGGGCTCCTCGACCTCCACCGCCTCGGCGACCTCCTCTCCCCGAGCGCGCTCCTTCTTGAGGAAGAATTCCTCGAGGAACTCGTCGGCGCGGCGCCGGATGTCCGTCGAGAGGTCCGGGTTCTCGAAGAGGCTCTCCACGATCTCGGGCGCGGCGAGGAGGCGCGCCTGGTTCGTGATGAGGACGTCCTGAAGGTCGGCCTCGATGTGCCGGGCAAGCCGCACGAGGGTCGAGTTCGCGACGGAGCGGTGCTGGAGGACCCCTTCGAGGACCTTCCGTTCGCGGGTCCTGAGGGCGATGGCTTCGAGCTGCTCCGGCCGGGTCTCCGGCATCTGCACCGCGCCGAGGAGGGACGACACGTCGAAGGTGCGGAACGTCTCCTCGCAGAGGGGCGACAGCTCGGCGTCTCCCTGCGCGAGCATCGACCCGACGGCCCGAACGAGCTCCGCCGGGGAGAGGGGGACGAAACCGCGCGCGGCAAACTCGAGGATCCGGCGGGGCGCCTGACCGTTCTCGATCGAGGCGAGGATGTCGAGACCAGGACCGTCCGAAGACATGCAGGCGGGAGCTTACGACAGAGCGGGGCTTCAGCCGCCCTGGCGATCGGCGCCGGTGGCCGCTTCGCCGATGACGAAGTTCCTCACGACCTGACCGAGCTGGCCGACTGCGCCGATCGCGGCGCCGTCCACGTCGACCTCGACGCCGCCGGCGTTGCCGAGCGTCAGGACGAACGTACGACCGCCTTCGAACGTGCGCCTCGTCCCCTTGCGGAAGAGCTCGGCCGCGATGACGCGCCCGTCGACGCTCACCTCGGTCCAGCAGTCGTCGCTGAAAGTCAGGGTGAGGGTCCTGCCGGCGCCCGGCGGGGCGCCGGGCTGCTGGGGCCTCGCGACGGCCGGCTCGATGAGGGGCTGCTCGGACGGCACGGGAACCGCCGCCGATGCGATGGCCGGCGGGAGGCGGAGGGCGTCCGGGATCGGCGTTGCGGCCTCGGGCGGGACTTCGCTTCTGGCCACGGAGCCCTCCGACGCGCCCGCCCTTCCCTTCAGGACGGCGGCGACACCGGTGAGGAGGGCGAGAACGAGGGCCACGCCGACGCCGAGGGCGGTGGTGTTGAGCGAGACGTTCTTTCGGGGTCGCGAGAGCCGGATCCGATGAGAAGACGAGGACGAGCCGATGCTGCTGGCGGAGGCCTTCTCCCGATCGGCCGACCATCCCTCGTGGACATGGTTGAAAGCGGCCGCGGTCCTTTCGGCGTCGAGCCCGAGGTGGCGGGCGAGCGCGAGGACGAAGCCTCTCGCGAAGACCCGCGAGGGAAGAAGCTCGAAGCGGCCCGCCTCGAGAGCCTCGATCTGGCGAACGGAGACCTTCGTCACATCCGCGAGCTGTTCGCGGGTGACCTCTCTGAGCTCGCGTTCCCGACGCAGCTCTTCGCCGAATTCCTGGGGAGTTTCCACCGGCAACCGTTAACCCTCCGGGACACAAGACATTACATATTCAGCGCGGCTGTCAATCAGCCCTTGACACGCGCCCGTCGAGGAGGGTCCGGGCGCAGGCGGCCAGGAGCGGGTCGGCGGAGGGGTCCATCGCCAGCCTCTCCCACACCGGGCGCACCGAGGATGTCAGAAGCGAGAGGGCGACGGCCCTCGGGGTGTTCGGCTGGAGCAGCACGGCCGTTCGCACCGCCGTTCGCGCCATCCAGCGATCGTTCGACGCGAGATGGACGAGCTGGGTCTCTTTCGGGTTTCGGACGAGAAGCCAGGCGGTCAGGTCCTCCTCGACGAGCCGGGGGTTACCGAGAAGCGCGGCGAGGACGTCCACCTCCCCGCCGTCGAGGAGAGGTCCGACGAGCGCGCGGTCGGCAAGCCGGGCGAGGGCGGTCTTCTCCCCGAGCGAGAGCTTCGGCAGCTTCTCGACGATGCGACGGTTCGCCGAATAGCGAACGGGAGCGGGCGTCCTGGCTTCGCGGCCCACGTCGACGAGGTCGCGCCACGGGAGATCCTCGAGGAGGCGCAGCGCCTCGGCGCGCGGCGTGGCCGGGTGAAGGGCCAGGGCCTTGCGGACCTCCCGGCTCGAAAGGAGACCCGGCGCCGCCAGGACTTCGCCGACGACCGACTCACCCGAGTACGGATGGCGCAGGCAGCGCAGGACGTCGGATTCCGAGAGGCGCGAGACGTTCTCGCGAACAAAGGTCGCGAGTGCGGCCCGATCGGCCCGCACCAGCACGGCCGTGAGCGACGCGCGATCCGCCGCGTCCGGACGCTCCCCGTTCACGGCTCCGATTATCGGCCCGTCGCGGCGGCGAGCCTCCTCACGAGCGCCGCCGCGGCGACGACCGGGTCCTCCCCCGCGGCCACCGCACCTTCCAGCGCGAGAACGACGGCGCTTCCCACCACGACGCCGTCGGCGATCCGCGCGACCGCCGCCACCTGATCGGGCGTCGAGATCCCGAAGCCGACCGCGACGGGAAGCCGTCCTACCCCTTCCTTTACGCGCTCGACGAGCGCCGCCAGCCCCTCGGGGACGTCCGCACGGACCCCGGTGACACCCGGGCGCGACACGACGTAGACGAATCCTCGCGACAGGCGGCCGACGATCTTCACGCGACGGGGCGGCGAGGTGGGCGCGAGGAGAAAGACCGGGTCGAGGCGCGTCGCGCGGAGGGTCGACGCGAACGCCTGCCCCTCTTCCGGGGGAAGGTCGGTCACGAGGGCGCCGTCGACGCCTGCCTCCGCGGCGCGCGAGGCGAAGGCCGCTTCTCCCATCGCCAGGACGGGGTTTGCGTAGCCGAAGAGGACGACGGGAACGTCGAGCCCGTCGTAGCGGGCGCGCGCGACGAGGTCGAGGACGCCCGACAGGCTCGTCCCCGCCACGAGCGCCCGCTCGCTCGCGCGCTGGATCGCGGGCCCGTCGGCGATCGGGTCGGAGAACGGAACCCCGAGCTCGATCACGTCCGCCCCCGCCTCCGCGAGCGCCGGCAGAAGCCTGCGCGTGACCTCGAGCGACGGGTCCCCCGCCTCGACGAAGACGACGAGCGCCGCGCGCCCTTCGCGCGCGGCTCGCGTGAAGGCCCGTGCGATCCGCCCGCTCACGACGCCACCCCTTCGAGCCCTTCGAGCCGTGCCACGCTCGGGACGTCCTTGTCTCCGCGCCCGGAGAGGCCGATGACGATGGTCGACCCCGGCCGCTTCGGCGCCTCGCGCAGGACCCACGCGACGGCGTGCGCGGTCTCGAGGGCGGGGATGATCCCCTCCTTCTCCGAAAGCGCGTGGAACGCGGCGAGCGCCTCGTCGTCGGTGACGCTCTCGTAGCGCGTCCGTCCGAGCGCGGCGAGGTTCGCGTGCTCGGGGCCGACGGCAGGGTAGTCGAGACCGGCGGAGACGGAGTGCGTCGGGAGGATCTGCCCGTCGTCGTCGGCGAGGAGCAGCGTCCGCGTCCCGTGCAGGACGCCGACGCGACCCGGCCCGAAGCGGGCCGCGTGCTCGCCGGGGGCGGATGAGCGTCCGCCCGCCTCGACGCCGACGAGCTCGACCCCGGATCGGCGAGGAAGGCGTGGAAGAGGCCGATCGCGTTCGAGCCGCCGCCGACGCAGGCGACGAGGAGGTCCGGGAGCTTTCCCCCGAGGACCTTCTTCGCCTGGGCGCGCGTCTCGCGTCCGATGACGGCGTGGAAGTCCCGCACCATCCGCGGGTAGGGGTGCGGGCCGAGGACCGAGCCGAGGACGTAGTGCGTGTCGCCGTAGTTCGCCACCCAGTCGCGCATCGCCTCGTTGATCGCGTCCTTCAGGGTCTTCGAGCCCGAGTCGACGGCGACGACCTTCGTTCCGAGGAGGCGCATCCGGTAGACGTTCAGCGCCTGCCGTTCGATGTCGACCGATCCCATGTAGACGACGCAGGGGAGGCCCATGAGCGCCGCCGCCGTCGCCGTCGCGACGCCGTGCTGCCCCGCGCCGGTCTCGGCGATGACGCGGCTCTTCCCCATCCGCTTCGCCAGGAGCACCTGCCCGAGGGCGTTGTTGATCTTGTGCGCGCCGGTGTGGAGGAGGTCCTCGCGCTTGAGGAAGATCCTCGCGCCGAGCTCGGCCGAAAGGCGACGCGCCTCGGTCAGCGGCGTCGGCCGCCCCGCGTAGGTCGTCAGGAGACCGTGCAGCTCGCGCCGGAACGAGGCGTCGGCCCGCGCCTTCGCGTAGGCGCGGGTCAGCTCCTCGACGGGCGCCATGAGCGTCTCGGGGACGAACCTTCCGCCGAACTCGCCGAAGCGGCCTGCCGCGTCGGCCTCGGGAACCACGAACTTCTCAGCCACCGCTCTTCCCCTTACCTGTCTGACTGCGGCCAGGAACGCCGCGAGCTTCGTTCTGTCCTTGATCCCGGGCGTGCTCTCGACGCCCGAGGCGACGTCGACCCCCGCCGGCGCGCATTCCGCGATCGCCTTCGCGACGTTCGCAGGCGTGAGCCCTCCCGCCACGAAGACCGGCCTCGTCGCCGGGAACCGCGAAAGGAGGCTCCAATTCCACGTCTCGCCGGTCCCGCCCGCGAGCGAGGCGTGCGCCGCGTCGAGGAGGAGGACGTCCGCCAGCCACGACGCGGCTTCTTCGAGCGAGTCCTCTCCAACCCTCACGGCCTGCCAGATCGGGACGGGGACGTCGAGGCCGGAGCGCGCGGCGATAATCGTCGTGCCACTGCAGGGCATCGGGCCGAACCTCGGCGACGATCGCCTGGGCCTCGGATACGGAGCTCCCGGCGACGACCGCCACGACGCCCTTTGCGGAGCGGCTCGCCTCGCGGAGCGCCCGCGCCCTCTCGACGGTCACGCGCCGCGGCGAGCGGGACGAGAGGTTGAGGCCGATCCAGTCCGCGCCGAGCGCCTCGGCGGCGGCGAGGTCCTCCTCGCGCGTGACACCGCAGACCTTCACCTCGGTCGTCCCCTCGCCCCGGAGGGCGCGCAGCGCGCGCGCCGGGTCGCCGGAGCGAAGGAGCGACTCGCCGACGAGGAACGCGTCGAAGCCGGCCGCCGCGAGGCGCTCCACGTCCGCCGCGGCGTGGATGCCGCTCTCGGCGACGCGGACGACGCGGGTGGGAAGGCGAGCTCCGAGCGCGACGATCCGTTCGAGATCGACCTGAAACGTCCGGAGGTCCCGCGCATTCAGCCCCACGACCTCCGCGCCCGCGGCCAGCGCCCGCCCGACCTCTGCTTCGTCGTGCGCCTCGACGAGGACGGCGAGCCCGCGCTCCCGGGCCGCGGCGTGAAGCCGCGAGAGGGTGGCGTCGTCGAGCGCTGCGACGATGAGGAGGACGGCGTCGGCCCCGAGCGACAGCGCGAGGTCGAGCTGCACCTCGTCGACGACGAAGTCCTTCATCAGGACCGGAAGGCCCGAGATCCGCTTCACCTCCGGGAGCCACGCCAGGTCGCCGCCGAAGAAGTCGGGCTCGGTGACGACCGAGATGGCGGCGGCCCCCGCGCGGCGGTAGGCCCGCGCGACCGCTCGGATCGCCGAGCTCACCTCGTCGAGGCCGTCGGTGGGTCCGGGGAGCCGCGAGGAACGCCCCGAAGAGCATCGTCCCGGCAGAGGGAGAACGGTGCTTGATTTCGGCGATCACGCGCGGACCGCCGGAGCGCACCGCGGCCAGGAATCGGGCGCCGTCGGACGGGATCGCCGCAGTGCCCCGCGGTGCCAGCTCCCCGGCGGCGAGCCTGCGCCGACGCGCCGCGAGGATCTCCGCGAGGATCGACGGGACGCTCACGCCGCCTCCTGCGAGATCGTCGCGAGCGCCGCGAGGGCCCGGCGCGCCGCGCCCGAGTCGATCGACGCGGCCGCCCGGGCCATCCCGTCGCCGAGGTCGAGAGCGACCCCGGAGACGAGGAGCGCGGCCGCGGCGTTCATCAGGATCGCGTCGCGGCGGGGCCCCTTCTCGCCGTCGAGGACGGCCCTGAGGATCCCGGCGTTCGTCTCCGCGTTCCCGCCCGCCATGTCGCGCGGGTCGCGCTCGGGGAGGCCGAACGTCGCGGCCGTCCACTCCTCGAGGCGGACCTCTCCGTAGAAGACCTCCGCCACGATGGTCAGGCCGTGCGGGAGGAGCTCGTCCCCCGCCCCCGAATTGGAGACGACGAGCGCGTGCTCGGCGCCGAGCGCCGCGAGGGCGTGCGCCAGGACCGGGACGCGGAGCGGCCGGTCGACGCCGACGAGCTGGCGCGTCACGCCGAGGGGTTCGCGAGCGGCCCGGCGAGGTTGAAGGCCGTCCGGATCCCGAGCTCGCGCCGCATCGGCCCGACGGACTTCATCGCCGGGTGGTAGGCCGGCGCGAAGAGAAAGGTCACGTTCGCCTCGGCGAGGGCGCGCGCGGCGGCGGACGGTGGCATGTCGATCCTCACGCCGAGGGCCGCGAGGACGTCGGCCGACCCGCTCGCGGAGGAGACGGCCCGGTTCCCGTGCTTGGCGACGGGGACACCGGCCCCGGCGACGACGAACGCCGCCGTCGTCGAGACGTTGAACGTCCCCTGGCCGTCGCCTCCCGTCCCGCAGACGTCGACGGAGCGCTCCGCCAGCTCCGCCGGGACGGGCGCCCGGGCCGCCCGTGCGCGGAGCGCGTCGACGAAGCCGGCGACCTCTTCGGCGGCTTCGCCCCGCCGGGCCATCGCGGCGAGCAGGGCCGCAGCCCTCACGGCCGAGAAGCCGTCGGTCAGCATCTCGTCGACGGCGAGGCGCGCCTCGTCCCTCTCGAGCGTCCGCCCGTCCATCACGAGCTTCAGCGCGCGCTGCAGGTCGCTCACCCGACGCCCTTCTCGACGAAGTTCTTCAGGAGGTGCTCCCCCTCGAGCGTCAGGATCGACTCGGGGTGGAACTGGACGCCCACGAGGGGCCGCGTCCGGTGCCGAAGACCCATGACGAGCCCGTCGGACGTCTCCGCCGTCACCTCGAGGCACTCCGGGACGCTCGCGCGATCGACGACGAGGGAGTGGTAGCGCGTGGCGACGAAGGGGTTGCCGAGGCCCGCGTAGATCCCCGCTCCGTCGTGGCGGATCTCCGACGTCTTGCCGTGCATGAGGACCGGCGCCCTCACGATCGAGGCGCCGAAGACGTGTCCGAGCGCCTGGTGGCCGAGGCAGACCCCGAGGAGCGGAACGTCCTCGCTGCGGCGGATGACCTCCTCGCTGATTCCCGCGTCTTCCGGGCGGCCCGGTCCCGGCGAGATGACGATCCGCGAGGGGCCGAGCGCGAGCGCCTCTGCGGCGGTCATCGTGTCGTTGCGGACGACCCGGACGTCGCCGTGGAGCGTCTGGAGAACCTGGACGAGGTTGTAGGTGAAGGAGTCGTAGTTGTCGACGACGAGGATCACGGCTCGTACTCCTTCGCCGCGTCGACGGCGCGCATGAGCGCCCACGCCTTGCTCTCGCACTCGTCCGCCTCGGCCTCGGGCCGCGAGTCGGCGACGATGCCCGCCCCCGCCTGGACGTGGAGGACGCCGTCCTTCACGACGGCCGTCCGGATGCCGATCGCCATGTCGAGGTGCCCCGCGAAGTCGAGGTAGCCCACCGCTCCCCCGTAGGCGCCCCGCCTCACCGGCTCGAGGTCCTCGATGATCTCCATCGCCCGGATCTTCGGCGCCCCCGTGAGCGTCCCCGCCGGGAAGGTCGCCGCGAGCGCGTCGACGGCGTCCTTGCCTTCGGCCAGCTTCCCCGTCACGCGCGTGGCCAGGTGCATCACGTGGGAGAAGCGCTCGACGGTGAAGAAGTCGCGCACCCGGACGGTGCCGGGGGCGGCGACCCGCCCGAGGTCGTTCCGCCCGAGGTCGACGAGCATGACGTGCTCGGCCCGCTCCTTCTCGTCGTTGAGAAGCTCGCGCGCCAGGGCGAGGTCCTCTTCCTGCGTCGCGCCGCGGCGGCGCGTCCCGGCGAGCGGGATGGTCTCGACGTCGTCGTCGCCGGCGCGCACGAGCCGCTCGGGCGAGGCGCCGAAGATCACGGCGTCGGGCGTCCGGAGGTAGTACTGGTACGGCGACGGGCTGACGCGCCGGAGGGCCCGGTAGATGGAGAACGTGTCCCCCTCCACGGCCGCCGACCAGCGGCGCGAGAGGACGACCTGGAAGACGTCCCCGGCGCGGATGTGCTCCTTCGCCTTCTCGACGCGGTCGACGAAGGCCTTTCGCGGCAGCGACTCCTCCCACGGCCCGTCCAGCCGTGCGGGCTTTCCGCCGTGCGCCCGGCCCGCCTCGACGCGTGCCGCCAGGGTCGAGAGCCGCATCCTCACGGCAGTCTCCTCTCCCGGGCGCGCGTGGCCGAGGAAGAGGAGCCGGTGCCGGACGTGGTCGAACGCCAGGACCGTCTCGAAGACGCCGAACCAGGCGTCCGGGAGGCCGACGGGATCCGGATTCGTCGACGGGAGGCGCTCGAGCCGCCTCACGGCGTCGTAGCCGGCGAAGCCGACCGCCCCGCCCGTGAAGGGCGGAAGGTCGTCCCCGAAGCCGTCCGCCGCCGGAAGGGCGCGCGTCTCCGACCGGACGACCCCGCGCAGGAGGTCGAACGGGTTGCCGTCGGCCCCGCTGAACGAGCGCTCGGGCGCGGTCCCGAGGAAGGACCAGCGCGCGACGCGCGCGCCCTCCCTCGACCGACTCGAGGAGGAAGCAGGGGTCGTCGCCCGCGAGGAGCGTCCGCATGACCGAGACCGGGGTCGTCAGGTCGGCGGGACGCTCGAGGACGACGAGCGTCCGGGCCTCTGGTTTCGCCATCACTTCTCCTCGGGGCGCGTCCCGCGCCTCTTCTGACGCCTCTGGGCGAGCTCCGCCGCGACCGCCCCGGGCGGGAGCCCCGCGCGGCCATCAGGACGACGACGTGATACATCAGGTCGGCGATCTCCGCAGCCAGGCCCGCGTCGTCCCGCGTGACGGCCGCCAGGGCCGTCTCGACCCCCTCTTCGCCGACCTTCTGTGCGCACTTCTCGATTCCCTTGGCCAGGAGGCGGTTCGTGTACGAGTCCGGCTCGGGATGCGCCTTCCGCGCGGCGACGACCTCGAAGAGAGGACCGAGGCCGAAGGGGTCGGCCGGGCGCCCCCCGGCGGTCCGCTGGCGGCCGCCACGCGGGCGGGGATCGCCTCGACCGGCGAGAAGCAGCTCGCCGCGCCCGTGTGGCAGGCGGGCCCCGCGGGCTCGACGTCGTAGAGGACGGCGTCGCGGTCGCAGTCGACCGAGACCCGGACGACGCGTTGGACGTTCCCCGAGGTCTCCCCCTTCTTCCAGAGCTCGCGGCGCGAGCGGCTCCAGAAGTGGGAGAAGCGCGTCTCGACCGTGAGCGCAAGCGCCTCCTCGTTCGCCCAGGCGAGCGTCAGGACGTCTCCCGTCCGCTCGTTTCGGACGATGACGGGAACGAGACCCCTTGCGTCGAAGGAGAGCCCCTCCAGGCCCGCCGGGACGGCCGGGCGAACCGGCACGCCGGCCTTCGCGAGGGCCCGCTTGACCTGCCCGACGGAGAAGGTCCGGTCGTGGAAGACGGACGCCGCCAGGACCGCGTCCGCGCCCCCTTCCAGCACCGCCGGGCGAAGTGCGCGAGCGAGCCCGCTCCCCCGGAGGCGACGATCGGGACGGACGTCACCTCGCGCGCCACCTTCAGCATCGCGAGGTCGAACCCCGCGAGCGTGCCGTCGGCGTCCATCGAGGTGAGGAGGATCTCGCCCGCGCCGCGCGCGGTCACCTCGGCGACCCAGGTGGCGAGCTCGATTTCCGTGATCCGCCGCCCGCCGTGCGTCGAGACGACGAATCGCTCACCGAGCCGCTTCGCGTCGACGGCGACGACGACGCACTGCGAGCCGAACCGCTCCGCCAGCCGCGTGACGAGCCTCGGGTCGGCGACGGCCGCGGTGTTCACGGTGACGCGGTCGGCCCCGGCGACCAGGAGCGCGCCGGCGTCCTCGACGGAGCGGACGCCGCCCCCGACGGTGAACGGAATCGAGAGGACGTCTGCGACACGCGCGACCAGGCCGACGAGCGTTCCGCGTTCCTCGTGCGAGGCGGCGACGTCGAGGAAGCAGAGCTCGTCCGCCCCCTCGGCCTCGTAGCGGCGGGCGGCCTCGACCGGGTCGCCCGCGTCGCGCAGGTTCTCGAACTTCAGGCCCTTCACGACGCGCCCCGCGGCGACGTCGAGGCACGGGATGACGCGGACGGCGAGACTCACGAGACCACCTCCCTGAGGGCGGCGCGGGCCGCGGCGAGCTGAACGACCGTCGTCGCGCCGGAATGGAGGGCCCGACCGAAGATCGCGCCGGCCGGACCGCCCGCGAGCACGGCGGCGACCGGCGCGAGGTCCTCCGCTCCTCGCATCCCGCCCGAGGCGAGGACCTCGCCGGGGAAGACGGCACGGACGGAGGCGAGCAGGTCGAGGTTCGGGCCCGTCATCGCGCCGTCGCGCGCGACGTCGGTGACGAGGAGCGTGCGCACGCCCAGCGCCGCGAAGCGGCGGGCGACACCGGCGGCGTCTCCCGCTCCGGCGTCCTCGACCCAGCCGTGAATCGTCGGGCGCCCCTCCTTGCAGTCGAGGGCGACGACGAGACGCTCCGCATGGGCTCTCAGGAGCTCCTCGAAGAGCGCGGGGGCGCGAAACGGGAGGCTCCCGAGGACGAGGCGGGAAACGGGAGACGCGAGCGCCGCCTCGATCGCGTCCCGGTTCCGCAGGCCGCCGCCGACCTCGACCGGAACGGGCGAGGCCGCGATGATCTCGGAGATCGGACCGGCGTTGCCGCCCGTCCCGAAGGCCGCGTCGAGGTCGACGACGTGGATCCCGTCGGCCCCCTCCGACGCGAAGCGGATCGCCACCTCGACGGCACGCTCCGGGTAGACCGTCCGCTGCGAGGGGTCGCCGTGGAGGAGGCGGACGACCTTCCCTCCCATCAGGTCGATGGCCGGCCAGAGCGCGATCACGCGGCCTCCGAGAGGAAGTTCTCGAGGATTCGCCGTCCCGCCGACGACGACTTCTCGGGGTGGAACTGGCAGCCCCAGACGTTGCCGTGCCGGGCCGCCGCGACGAACCGGCCCCCGTGGTCGCACCACGCCGCGACGTCGCCGGCGTCGACTCCCTCGGGACGGAACGAGTGAACGAAGTAGACGTAGGTCCCCCGCGGCAGACCCGCGAAGAGCGGTCCCTCGGCCGCGCCCTCCGTCTCGAGCCGGTTCCACCCGACGTGCGGGACACGCGCGCCGGGGGGAAAGGGAGCGATCCGGCCCCGCAGGAGGCCGAGGCCCGGCGTCGTGCCGAACTCCTCGCTCGCCTCGAAGAGGAGCTGGAAGCCGAGGCAGAGGCCGAGGAGCCGCGCGCCGCCGTCGAGCGCGGCCCGCAGCCCCGCCTCGAGGCCCGAAGCCGCGAGCCGCTCGCGCGCCGGCGCGAACGCGCCGACGCCCGGCAGGACGACGCGCGACGCGGAGGCGACGACAGCCGGGTCGGACGTCTGGACGACCTCGGCCCCGAGCCGCTCGAAGGCGCGCCTCACGGAGCCGACGTTTCCGACGCCGTAGTCGAGGAGAGCGACGCGCGTCATGCCGTGAGCGTTCCCTTCGTCGAGAGGACGGTCGTCTCCGTCCGCGCGACGGCCTGGCGGAGCGCGCGCGCCGTCGCCTTGAAGACGGCCTCGGCGGCGTGGTGCGCGTTCCGGCCGCGCAGGACGTCCACGTGCAGGTTCAGCTTCCCGCGGAACGCGGCCGACTTCCAGAACTCCTCGACGAGGGCGAACGGGAAGTCTCGCGTGACGAACTGCAGCTCCGGCGTCGACGGCGCCTCGAAGACGAGGTAGGGGCGCCCCGAGAGGTCGACGACGCTCCGCGCGAGCGCCTCGTCGAGCGGAACGTACGAGTGGCCGAAGCGGGCGATCCCGGCCCGGTCGCCGAGCGCCCGGTCGAGCGCCTCTCCGAGGGCGAGCCCGACGTCCTCGACGGTGTGGTGGGCGTCGACGTGAACGTCTCCCGAGGCCTCGACGGCGAGGTCGAACCGGGCGTGTTTCGCGACGGCCTCGAGCATGTGCGTCAGGAACCCGACCGGCGTCGTCACGCGCGCCTCGCCCGACCCGTCCAGGTCGAGCGAAAGCGAAATCGCCGTTTCCTTCGTCTTCCGTTTCACCTCGGCGGTGCGTCTCACAGGACCTCCCTCAGGATCGACAGGAACAGGTCGTTCTCCTCCGGCGTTCCCACCGTGACGCGGAGCGCGCCGGGAACGGCGTCCGTCTGGTCGCGAACGAGTACCCCGCGGGTGCGCAGGTCGCGAAAGACCCGGGCGCCGTCGCCGTCCGGCGGGACGAAGAAGAGGAAGTTGGCGCGCGACGGCGCGACCCGGGCGCCGAGCGCACGGAGCGCCGCCGCGACCCGCTCGCGCTCTCGTGCGATCCCGCGGCAGCGCTCCCGGACTTCCCCGCGGCACGCGAGGGCGGCGAGGGCGATCTCTTCCGCGCCGATGTCGACGCTGAACGGGAGGATCGCCTTCGCGATCTCCTCGGCCACGTCCGGCCGCGCCGCGGCGTAGCCGACGCGGAGCCCCGCGATCGCGTACGCCTTCGAGAGGGTCCGGAAGAGGACGAGGTTGCGGAGCTCGGCCAGGAGCGGGAGGAGGTCGTCCTCCTCTTCCGAGAAATCGACGTAGGCCTGGTCGAGGAGGACGACCGGGGCAACGGAGCAGAGGCGGCGGACGAAGTCCCGCGAGACCGTTCCGCCCGTCGGGTTGTTCGGCGAGCAGAGGAGCGGCACCGTCCGCTCCCCTCCTGCAGCCCGCGACAGGAACGCCTCCTCGTCGAGCCGGAAATCGGCCCCGACGAGGGGCACGGTCGCCACGTCCGCACCGGCGATTCCGGCCATCTGGACGTAGAGGGAGAAGACCGGGGGCGCGAGGAGAAGCGTGCCGCCGCACCCGGCAAAGACCGAAACGGCGGCGAGGATCGCCTCGCCCGACCCGTTCCCCGGGACGACCTGTTCGGGGGGAATTCCCACCGAGGCCGCGAGCGCGGCCCGGAGCCTGAGGGAGCCGAACTCCGGGTAGAAGGCGAAGCGCCGCGCCCGGAGCGCGGCGAGGGCTGCGTCCTTCGCTTCGGTGGGAACGTCGGCCGGGCTCTCGTTGAAGTCGAGCTTGGCGCGGAGCCCGGCGGGAACCGGGTCGAACCGGTAGGCGCGGAGGGCGCGGATCTCGGGCCGAACGGCGGCGAGGGGATCGTGCGTCATCGCCCGGACCTCAGGTCGAGCGAGCGGGCGTGCCCTTCGAGCCCCTCGAACCGCGCGAGCGTCGCGGCCGGGGGGCCGAGCTTCTTCGCCGCCGCGGCCGGAATCGTCACGCTCCGTCCCCAGCGGAGGAAATCGCGGACGGACAGACCCGAGAAGCTCCGCGCGGCGCCGCCCGTCGGAAGGACGTGGTTCGGGCCGGCGAGGTAGTCGCCGAAGGCGGTGGGCGTGTCGCCCCGACGAAGACCGCCCCCGAGGTGGCCGTGAAGCGCGGGGCGTAGCGCTCCGCAGCGCGCCCCATCAGCTCGACGTGCTCGGCAGCGAAGTCCACACCCTCCTTCGCCGCGGCCGGAAGGGACGGGAAGACGAGAGTCAGACCATTCGCCTCGAGCGCGGCCCGCGCCGTCGCGGCCGTCGGCAGGCCCTCGAGCTGCCGGGCGACCTCGGCGGCCGCAGCGCTCGCGAGGTCGCGCCGGTCGGTGAAGAGGAGGCAGACCGCGTCGGGGTCGTGCTCGGCCTGGGCGAGGAGGTCGGCCGCGATCCGCTCCGGGTCGGCTCCTCCGGACGCGAGGATCAGTACCTCGGAGGGACCCGCCGGCATGTCGATCGAGACGAGTCCCGAGACGAGGTGCTTGGCCGCCGCGACCCAGCGATTGCCGGGACCGACGACCTTCGTGCAGCCTGCCACCGAGACGAGGCCCGCGATACCGTGCGCCCCGCCGGCGAGGAGGACCTCTTCGACTCCGAGCTCCGCGAGCGCCCACCGCAGCTCGCGGCTCTGGCGAAAAGCGCGGGGCGGAGTCGCGACGACGATCCTCTTCACCCCGGCGACCCGGGCCGGGACGACGCCCATCAGGAGCGACGACGGGTAGAACGCCCGGCCGCCGGGGACGTAGACGCCGACGGCCTCGTGCGGGACTGGCCTTTCGTCGAAGGAGACGCCGAGCGCGTCGCGGAAGGAGAAGCCCTTCGGCAGCTGCCGTCGGTGATAGGCGGCGAGCCGCCGACGTGCGAGGCGGAACGCCGACGCGAACCCCGGATCGACGTCCTTCTCCGGCCTCGGCCGGACGAGGAGCCTCCTCTCGGAGATCTCCTCGCCGTCGAGGTCGGCGACGAACCGGGCGAGTGCGGGGGCACCGCCCGAGAGGACGGCCTCGACGATCGGGAGCGTCTCGCGCAGCGTGGAGAAGTCGGGCGAGAGGCGACGTGCGCGCAGGCGGGCGAGGAGGGCCCGGCCCTCGCGTGTGGCTACGGAAGCGACCTTCAGCATGCCTTCGCCTCCTTCGCCGGATCCGCCACCCTTTCTGCCTGCGCCACCTTCGCCACTTCCGCCGACAGGCGGGAGACGAGTCCGGCCACCTCGGCGCGCCGTTCGACGAGCGCCCGGCTGCCCACGATGAACGTCGCCCGGCTCGGGAGAATCGTCTCGAGCTCCACGAGGCCGTGGGCGGCCATCGTCGAGCCGGTCTCGATCAGGTCGACGACGACGTCCGTCAGCTTCAACGCCGCGGCGAGCTCGACGGAGCCGGCGAGCGGAACGACCTCGTGCGGGATCTTTCTCGCGTCGAAGAACCGTTCCGCAACGCGACGGTATTTCGTACCAACCCGGACCGGGTGGCCGTTCGGGCGGAATTCCTCCCCCGCGCGTCCGATGAGCGCGAGACGGCAGGCGCCGTAAGGAAGCTCGAGCGGCTCGCAGACCGCTTCTCCCGACTCCTCGATCCTGTCGTTCCCGACGACGCCCGCGTCGGCGCCGCCGAAGGCGACGTAGGTCGGCACGTCGTCGTCCTTCAGGAGGAGAAGCTCGAAGCGCCCGCTCCGGTCGGGCAGCAGGAGCTTCCGTCCGTCGCCCCCCGGAAAGTCGACGCCGGCCGCGCAGAGGAGATCGAGCGTCTTGCGGAGGAGTCGTCCCTTCCCCGTCGCGATCCGGAAGGGCCTCGGCGGCGCTGCGGCCGGCTCCGCCGCCTCGGTCGCGAACGCGAGCGCCTCGAGCCCGATGCAGAAGCCGACCGCGGGGGCGTCCGGCCCGAACCGCCCGAGGAGACCATCGTAGCGTCCACCGCCGCCCAGGGGCCCGCCGCCCCCCTTCGCGTCGAGAGTGAAGGTGAGGCCCGTGTAGTAGGGGGTCTCCGGCGTACCGGCCAGGTCGACGACGACCTCGACTCCGGGACGGACCTCGCGCGCCGCCCGCGCCACGGCGGCGAGCGACCGCGCGGCGTCCGCGAGGACGGGGAGGTCGAAGAGGGACGACCCCGGGTCGAAGCCCGCGAGGAGAGCGGAGGCGACCTCTTCCGCCTGCGACCGGTCCGCCCCGCCCGCATGGAGGCGCTCCGCGAGACGGCCGACGCGCCGGGTCCGGGCATCGGCGAGCGCCTCCTCGAGGGTGCTCCTCTTCCGGATCACGAGACCCGGCGCAATCGCCGAGAGGATCGCGGGCAGGAGCCCAGCCCAACCGAGCGTCAGGCAGAGCCGCCCGGCCGGCACCTCGGCCGCAGCGCCAAGAAGGGTTCGGAGCATCCGGAGGTCCGCCTCGAACGAGCCGTCGCCGTAGAGCTCCGCCCCGACCTGCGCGAACTCGCGCGGCCGCCCGAGGCCCGACGGTTCGTCGCGCACGACGTCGCCCCGGTAGAAGAGCGCCACCGGCATCGGAAGGCCGGCGAGGCGTGGGGCGACGACGCGCGCGGCCATCGGCGTGAAGTCGGCGCGAAGCGCGAGGAGCTCGCCCCCGCGGTCCATGAAGCGGTAGAGCCGCTCGTCACCTTCCGCCGTGACGCCGTCGTACGGCGAGGCGAAGTCGAGGACCGGGAGGATCGTCTCGCGGAATCCTGCGTCCGAGAGGGTCCGGACGACGGACTCCTCGACCCGCCGGCGGCGCTCCGCAGACTCGAAGAGAAGCGCCTGGACGCCGCGCGGGAGATTCGGGGAAGGAGAGCTCACGGGTTCACCTCGAAGAGGGAGCGGATGCGGGCCGGGAGGCGCGCGGCGAGCGTCGCCGCGTCGGCCGGGCGGCCGGTGAAGAGGGCCGACTGACCGGCCGCCTGGGAGAGGAGGAGCGTGAAGCCGTCGACGAGACGCGCGCCGCGGCGGAGCGCCTCGCGCGAGAACGCGGTGCCGCCGGGGCGGTACGGAGCGTCGACGGCGAGAACGCCCGGAGACAGGATCGCGGCGTCGCACGGAAGGGGGTCGGACGCGTCGAGGCCGAGAGGCGTGGCGTTCACGACCACTCCGTACGGGAGCCCGGAGGCCGCCGGATTCGCGACGGCGCGCGCGCCGCAGGCGGCGGCCAGGGCCGCGCCGCGCCCTGGCGTCCGGGCCGTCACGTCGACGGCCCAGCCGCGGTCCACGAGCGCCTCGACGGCGGCACGCGCCAGGCCACCCGCCCCGAGGACGAGAGCGACGCCCGATTCCGGCGCCGCGGGAATCGCGCCGAGGAGGGCGTGCCGGTCGGTGTTCGCGCCCGACACGGTTCCGTCCGTGCCGAAGAGGAGCGTGTTCGCGACGCTCCCGGCCGGGCCGCCGGCGAGCGCCGAGGCTTCCTCCTTGAACGGGATCGTCACCGATGCCCCGCGGAGGGGCAGGCCGAAACCCGCCAGGACCTCCCGGAGAAGCGGAAGCTCCTTGCCGAGCGATTCGAGAGCGACGGGGACGTAGAGCGCCGCGAGGCCGAGCGCCTCGAAGGCCGCGTTGTGGATCGCCGGGGAGTAGGAGTGCGAGACGCGACTCCCGAGAAGGGCGAAAAGTCCGTCGATCTGCCGGGGGCGTCCGACCCCATACACGTCGAGGAGATCGGCCGCCAGGAGCTGGCCCGGCGCGGTCGCCTCTCCGGGAAGAATCGCACCGAACGAGAGCGCGGCGCCTAGATACGGAGAGAGGGCACGCGTGACGAGACCGGCCTCCCCCATCCCGAATGCCGCGAGCCGCCCCCACTCGCCCGATGCTTGCAGCCGCAGGAGCCGGAGGGCCTCGTCGAGCCCGCGGGCCAGGGCGACGACTTTCACGTACCGGGCGCGAGTTCCGAGCATCCGCGCCGCGCGCTCTTCGAGGTCCGCTTTCAACCCGCCGGAATCGTGCGCCGAGACGACGACGCGCTCGCCCGGGAGGCCGAAGAGGTCACTCGCCCGCGCGCGCGAATTCGACGTCGACGAGGTCGAAGCCGGCGTCGAGCGCGGCGCCGAGGAGTGCGCCGGCCACGGCATCCGTCCCTTCGAACCTTCCCCCTTCGTCCCTCGACCGGAGCGTCGCGAGAAGGGTCCGACCCCGGAACGCCGCGCGGAGAGCCGGAAGATCGGGAGTCTCCAGAAGCGCGTCGAGGCGCAGCTCTACGGCCGGGATGCGCCGGTCGACGAGGGGCGCGGCCTCGATCAGGCCCGCGTTTGTCGCGCGGCCCAGCGAGGCGAGGAGAAGCGTCCTTTCTGCCGTGAGACCCAAAACAAGACCCCCTCGGTCGTCCGAGGGGGTCTATTGCGGTTGTCTCTGTCTCCCCGCGCCCTCGGACGACTCGCGTCCGACGAGCGGGTGTCGCTCGTCGTCGCTACGCGTGATGCCAGTGCCAGAGGACCGAAGCGAACGTCATCGAGCGGGGATTCTGGAGGGAGCCCCGGGAACCTGTCAACCCTTCCGACGCCACCGGACCCCCTGGGGTGTGTCCTCGAGGAGGATTCCGCGGGACGCCAGCTCGTCGCGGATCGCGTCGGAGGCCGCGAAGTCGCGCCGCTTCCGCGCGTCCTGGCGCGCGGCGATCTTCGCCTCGACCTCCGCCTCGAGCGAGGCGTCCGCCCCTTCGGGGAGGACGCCGAGGACCCCGTCCGCTTCCCGCAGGAAGGCGCGGGCGGCCGCCGCGTCCTCCGGCGCGAGCTGGCCCGCCTCGAGCGAGGTGTTCGCCTCCTTCACGAAGCCGAAGAGAGCGCCGAGGGCCGCCGCGGAGTTCAGGTCGTCTTCCCAGCCCGCCTTCACGGCGGCACGGGCTTCCGCGAGCCGCGCCGCGAACGACTCCGAGGCCCTGGCCCCCGCCGCGCCGGCGCGCTCGCCGAGGCGGGCGTCGAGCGACTCGAGCCGCTCCACTGCCGAAGCGGCCCCGTGCAGCGCGTCGAACGTGAAGTTCAGCTTCTGCCGGTAGGGAACCGAGAGGAGCAGGTACCGGATCGCCCGGGGCGAGTAGCCGCGCGCGAGGACGTCGGGGAGCGTGAAGAAGTTCCCCTTCGACTTCGCCATCTTCTCGCCGTCGACGATCAGGTGCTCGGCGTGGAGCCACGTCCTCACGAACGGCTTCCCCGTCGCCCCCTCGCTCTGGGCGATCTCGTTCTCGTGGTGGGGGAAGATGTTGTCGACGGCCCCCGTGTGTATGTCGAGCGTCTCACCGAGGTACTTCATCGACATCGCCGAGCACTCGAGGTGCCAGCCGGGCCGGCCCTTCCCGAGATCCGTCTCCCAGAGGGCCGAGTCGGGCTCCCCTTCCTTCGCCCCCTTCCAGACGGCGAAGTCGCGGACGTCCTCCTTCTCGTACTCGTCGTCGGCGACGCGGGCGCCGCGTTTCATCGACGAGAGGTCGACCCGCGAGAGCTTTCCGTAGGAGGGGAACGACGCGATCCGGAACCAGATCGTCCCGTCGCTCTCGTAGGTGTGCCCTCGCTCCGTCAGCTTCTTCACGATCTCGACCATCTCGGGGACGTGGTCCGTCGCGCGCGGGTAGACCGCGGCCGGCACGACGTTGAGGGTCTTCAGGTCCTCGAAGAAGGTCGCGATGTGCCGGTCGGTGAACTCCCGGAGCGGGAGCCCCTCGGCCACCGCGCCCCGGATCGTCTTGTCGTCGATGTCGGTCAGGTTCATCACCTGGGTCACCGAGAGCCCGAGGCTCCGGAACACCCGGCACATCACGTCTTCCCAGACGAACGTCCGGAGGTTGCCGATGTGGACCCGGTTGTAAACGGTCGGTCCGCAGGTGTAGAGGCCGACGTGACCGGGTACGAGTGGCTCGAAATCGACCAGGGAACGGGCCGCAGTATCGAAAAGGCGCAGGCTCACGATGCGGCATTCTCGTCGCGACAGCAGCGCATCGCAATCTCCTTGACGCCCCCGCCCCGGCGAGGGATAACGCCCGTTCCGATGTTTCGCCCACGCACCTCCCGGCCGCTCATCCTCCTCGTCGACGACGACCCGTTCCAGGCGGAGGTCGCGTCCTACATCGCTGAAGAGCTCGACTGCGACTTCGAAAGCGCCCTTTCGGGCACCGAGGCCCTCGAGAAGGTGGCCCAGCGCGCGCCGGACGTCGTCCTGCTCGACGTGAGGATGGACGACCTCTCGGGTACGAAGTCTGCCGCCGGATCAAGACGCTCCCGGAGACGGCCGACACGCAGGTGCTGTTCGTGACGGCGCGGACCGAGGAAGAGGACCTCCTGAAGGGCTTCGAGGCGCTCGCGAACGACTACCTGACGAAGCCGTTCTCGGCGCGCGAGCTGAAGGCCCGGACGAAGAACGCCCTGCGCACGAAGAGTCTCCTCGACACGCTCGGGGCGCGGACGCGTTTCCTGGAGCTGCAGCAGGAGATCACCGACAAGCTCGAGGCCGAGGAGGCCGACACCGAGGAGAAGCGGGCGACGGCCCTCGGACCGATCCTCGACCGCATCGCCCAGCTCTTCGGCGCCGACGGCGTCACGCTCCACTTCCGCCGGCCCGGCCGGCCGGAGACCCGGACGACGCTCTCCCCCACGTGGCCGGGCGGGGCGCCCCCGTCCTATCTCGCCGCCCTCGCGCTCTCCGAGGATCCTCGCGTCGAGAAGGCTCCCCGGCTGCCAGGCGAGGGGCGCGATCCGGCCGGGGACTGGATCGTCGTGGCGGCTCCCCTGTGGGTCGGCCAGGAGCTCCTCGGGACGCTACGGATCCACCGTCACAGCAGCCTCCCGGCGGCGGGAGACTCGACCGAGCTCGAGCACCTCGTCGCGCTCGCCGGTCACCTCGCCCGGACGCTGCACCGGGCGGACCTGATCCAGACCCTTCGCGGTAACCGCTGAATGTCGCCGGGAGGTTCGCCACGAGCCTCCCGGCGACATTCGGCGTCTTCCTGCTTCCTCAGCCCGGGTCTCCGCGCCTACCGGCGCGTCCTACCACTCGCCGCGCTTCTGGCGCTTGACGACCTTGCGCAGGACCAGGCTCCGCTTCAGGCTGGACATCCGCTCGGTGAACAGGCGCGAGTCGAGGTGGTCGATCTCGTGGCAGAAGGCGCGCGCAAGGAGGTCGGCCCCTTCGAGGACCCGCTTCGCGCCCTTCTCGTCGTACGCCTCGACGGCGACGGCCTCGGGGCGCTCGATGATCTCGACGATGTCGGGGAACGAAAGGCACCCCTCCTCGTCCCTCACGAACCCCTGAGCGTCGACGACGCGCGGGTTGACGAGGACGAGGACCTGGGAAGGGTCCTTGCCGACCGACAGGTCGACCACGCAGATCCGCTTGTTGACGCCGATCTGGGGCGCCGCGATTCCGAGCCCCGGGGCCGCCCACCCGGTCTCCAGAAGGTCCCGGATCACGACCTGGAGCGACGGGTCCTCGAAATCCGTGACGTCCTGGTTCCGGGCAACGAGTCGCGGATCGCCATACTTCACGATGTCCCGTATGGCCATTCAGACCCCTTTGTCTTCTCTTCGCCGGCGCACGTCCTCGAGGATGGCGTCGGCCGCGAAACGCGCCCGTTCGCGATGGACCTCTTCCAGGACCTTCTGAACGCGCGGGTACTTCCCCAGGATTCCCGTCCAGGCCTCGGCCCCGATCTCGAGGCACTCGGCCCCGGTCTCGGCGATGATGGTGGCGGTGCGCGGACGGCCTGTGAGGAAGGCGACTTCGCCGAACACGTCCCCCATGGTCAGCACGCCCATGCGCAGAACCCCTCCTGCGGCCCCGGTCGTCTCGACTCCGAGAACGCCCCGCGTCACGATGAAGAGGCTCCGCCCCTCCTCGCCCTGCTCGAGGACCACTTCCCCTTCTCGAAACGTCCGGCACGCCGTGGAGGCGATGAACCCGGCGATCTCCTCGCTCGTCATGTCGGCGAAGAATCGCGAGGTCCGGAGCCCCTCCGGCACGAGAGGGCCAGGCGAGGCCTTCCTGTGCGGGACTTTCAGGCGGCCGCTCACCTCCCGCTGGCGCACCATCGTCTCGCCATCCTCGGCAGCGGTCTGCGCCGGCGGGGGACCTGCCGTCCACGAGCTGATCTGGTGCCTCACCGCGACGGCGAGCGGAAAGCTGCCGTCCCCTGCGAGGTCTGCAGCCAGGCCCTCGAGGAGCTCGACCGCCCTGGCCGTTTCCCCCTTCTCGTGGAGCGCCTCGGCTTCCGAACGACGCTCCTCGTAGCTCCCCGCGGCCGCCGAAGGCGCCGAGGGATCCGGCGAAACGGCGGACGTCGTCAGGTCATGAAACTTCTTCTTGAGGAATTCGAAGACCACGTCTCAAGGTTGACCTGCCGGAGCGCGTGGGTCAAGCGTCTCTTTCTCCGGGTCATCTTCTCGCTCACACCGGCTCGTGTCTCCCAGGGTGGACTCCCCGGCTGGCACGAGGGTCGCATCGAAATCGGCGGAAGGATGGCTCCGATGACCACCCGCACTCCCTGGGTCGCACTCGCAATCGCCTTCCTCCTGCCGGCCACGACAGCCGCTGCCCAGCGCGAGGGGTACTCGTACCTTTCCTACGTCGGCGCCGAGGTCTCCCTCGTATCGAGAGCGGAGGACGATTCCTCCGCCCGGCTGAACACTCCCATCCTCGCGGAAGACCGGATCTCCACCGGATCGACGTCGCGCGCCGAAGTGGTGCTGGCGGACGGGAACATCCTCCGGATCGACGTCCAGACGAACCTCCGGTTCGACCGGCTCGCGAACACGTACGAGGCCGAGGACGACCGGAACTCCATCTTCCTGGAGCGGGGCGCCGTCTCGCTCGAGCATCGCGCGGTCGACCTCCCGCGACCAGGCGACGCGCATCGACACCGACGACGTCACGGTCGTCTTCCCCGATGAGGGGCTGCTGCGGGTCGAGACCGGCCGACGGGGCACGGAGATCTACGTGGCCACCGGCCAGGCCGAGGTCTACGCCCGCTCCGGCCGGGCCACGCTGCGAGCCGGCCAGTACGCGTTCGCCTCCGGAGACGCCAGGCTCGAGATCGACTGGATGGACGAGCCGCGCGACCGATTCACCCGCTTCGTCGGCGAGCGGCGCAATCTCGCCGGCGAGGGATCCGGCACACCGTACGTCTCGGCCGAGTACGGCTATGACTCCGCCGTCGCCGACTTCGATCAGCACGGGTCGTGGATCCTCGTGAACGGCTCCTACGCCTGGCGGCCATCCGTCGCGATCGACTGGCGGCCCTACGTCGACGGCTACTGGCGCTGGTCACCCGCCGGCCTGACCTGGGTGTCTTACGAGCCCTGGGGCTGGCTCCCCTACCACTACGGATCCTGGGACTGGGACGTGGGCTTCGGCTGGTACTGGAGCCCGGGCGCCACCTACTCGCCCGCGTGGGTCTACTGGAGCTACACCCCTTCGTGGGTCGGCTGGTGCCCGATCGGTTACTACGGCGGTTACTACGGCGGGCACTACGGCGGCCACGGCGGCGGAAACGGCGATGGCCACCCCGGACCGTATGCGAGGTCCAACCGGAAGGGGTCCGGCGCCGAGAGAGGCACACTCTCCTATCCGCACCTTCGCGGCCAGGTCGACGTCACCCGGGTCGACCCCCGCGGGTGGAGCTACGCATCGGTGAGCAGGCTCGGCACGCGCTTCGACTCCCGCCGAGACGTCCTCGGACAGGAGCGCGTCGGCTTCCGTGCCGGCGAACGCGGCATCGTGGCGACGAGCCCGCTCCGGATCGACCGGGGTCAGGGCGGCTCGGTGACGACGGCCGTCCAGGACGCCGTTCGAAGGGTGCCCCGGGCGCTCAGCGCCGGAACTCGCGAAGGCCGCAGCATCGAAGACATCACGCCCGTCCTCCGGCGCGGGGGGACGCTCGAGACTTCGACGCAGGAGGCTCTCCGGCGCTCGTTCGTGACGCCCGGCCAGGATCCGGGATACCGGCCCCTCTCTGCCGACCAGATCGCCGCACCGCGCCGGGAGCTCCCGGCCGGGACAGCCGCCGGTGCACCCTCGCGAGGAGCCGACCGCGGCCTCGGATCGACATCCGCTCCCTCGCGGCGCAGACGGCGGCGCGCCGAACCGCGGAGCCGGTTCCCCGCCGCGCGAGACCTGGCGCGACGGACGCGTTGACGCCACGACCCGCCCGGGGCGCACGACGGACGCCGCACCGAACCGAGATGCCGAGGCGCCGCTGGGCGGCGGATTCGGCCGCGACCGAAACGTGAGGAGTGACGACGGCTGGCGTTCCCCCGATGGCGAGACGCGTTCGGGAACGACCCCGACCCGGCCGGTGGCGGCGTCGGGTTCCCCGTCCCGCCGCGAAGCTCCAGGCTTCAGAGGCGACGAGGGGTGGCGTGGCGCGGACACGCCGCCACGCCCCGGCGACGTTCCGCCCTCGGCCCCGGCGGCCCCGCGCTCAGAAGCGCCGGCGGGCCCTACGTCGTTCCCCCCTCCCGCTCCTACGATGCCCCGCGCCCGGCCCCTGTCCCGCGCTCCGAGCCGCCGGCGAGGCCTTACGTCGCTCCTCCTCCCGCGCTCTTACGATGCCCCGCGCCCGGCCCCTGCCCCGCGCTCCGAGCCGCCGGCGAGGTCCGACAGCGCCCCGTCCTCCCCCTCGTCGGCACCGCCGGCATCCCGCTCGGGTGACGCCCCGCACAGAAGCTCCTCACCGCGCGGCTGAACCCGTGTCCCCCCCGTGTTCGCCCCCTACAATGCCGGGATGTCCGAGAGCCGTTCCAGCAGGGCTTTGCAGGTCGTTCTCGGCTTCTACTTCCTGGAGGCGGGGCTCTTCCTCATCCTGGCCCCGTGGAGCCGGCTCTGGATGCACCGGGTCGTCGTTCCGGCCCCGTCCTCGCTCGAGCCGCTCCTCGCGTCGACCTCCTTCCGGGGATTCGTAGCCGGGCTCGGAGTCCTCCACGTCGTCCTCGCCAGTCGGGAGCTCCTCGGCCGGCGGGTCAGGTCCGAATGACGACTGACGTATCTCTCCGCGCCGCACTTCTCGCCGCCGCATATCCCGACGGCGGTCACGTTCTGGGCCTCGGAATCGACCTCTGCGAGATCGACAGGGTCGAGGAGGCGCTGCGCCGCCACGGGAGACGGTTCCTCGACCGGATCTGCGCCCCGGGCGAGCTGAGGCGCCCTTACGAATCGCGGCGGATCGGCGAGCACGTCGCCGGCCTCTTCGCCGCGAAGGAGGCGGCGATGAAGGCGCTCGGGACGGGGATGCAGGGTGTCTCGTTCCGTGAGATCGCCGTCGCTCGCGAGCCGGCAGGCCCGCCGCGGCTCGTTCTCACCGGCCGCGCCCGGGCCCGCGCAGACGCCCTCGGAGTCATCGCCGCTCACGTCACGATCACCCACGGCCGGCGGGAGGCGGTGTCGGTGGTCCTTCTCCTCGGAGCCCGGTAGACTCGAGACGAGTGGACGATAGAGGGAACCTCCGCGGACGGCTCTGGTCGTCGACGACGCCGCCGTCCTCCCCACCCCCCCCCCCCCCCCCCCGGGCGGCGGGCGGCGCGCCCCCCCCCCGCCGGGGCGGCGGGGGGGGCCCGCCCCCCCCCCCCCCCCCCCCCCCCCCCCCCCCCCCCCCCCCCCCCCCCCCCCCCCCCCCCCGCCCCCCCCGGCCCCCCCCCCCCCCCCCCGCCGCCGGGGGGCCCCCCCGCCCCCCCCCCCCCCGGGGCGCCCGACCCCCACCACCGGCCCCCCCCCCCCCCCCCCCCCCCCCCCCCCCCCCCCCCCCCCCCCCCCCCCCCCCCCCCCCCCCCCCCCCCCCCCCCCCCCCCCCCCCCCCCCCCCCCCCCCCTGGAGGAGTTCTCGCCGCGACGGGGGCTGCGGCGTCGGACGGCCCTCCGCCCGCAGGCGGAGGGCCCCCGGAAACGTCGGTCTAGCCGCCTCCCGCCTTGCGGGGGGTGCGGGTCGTGGAGCCGCCCTTCTTCTCCACCTTGGCCCTCGGGGTCTTCGGGGCCTTCGGAGCGGAGTCCTTGGCGGGCTTGGTCATCTTCGGGGCGGCCTTCTTCACGGGCTTCTTCTCGGCCTTGCCCTCGCCGGCTTCGGTCGACTCGTCCGCCTTGCCGGCTTCCTTGTCGGCCGCACCCTTCCCGGTCACGAGGCGACGCGCCTTGTCGAGCAGCGTCTCCTTCTTCTCCACGGCCTTGTCGGCGGCCTTCTTCTCGGCCCTGCCGCTGCGCGAAGTCGAAGTCGACGAACTCGATGATCGCCTTCTCGGCGGCGTCACCCTGGCGCTGCCCGAGCTTGAGGATCCTCGTGTAGCCGCCCGGCCTCGTCGCGAAGCGCGGCGCGATCTCGTCGAAGAGGCGCTTGGCCGCATCCTGAGTCACGTCGCGCAATGCGAGGCGGCGGGCATGGAGACCACCCCTCTTCCCGAGCGTGACGAGCTTCTCGGCGAGGGGCCGAAGCTCCTTGGCCTTGGAGATCGTCGTCTGGATCCGCTCGTGGAGGAAGAGGGACGTCAGCTGATTGCGGAAGAGGGCCTTTCGGTGCGCGCTGGTCCGCCCCAGCTTGCGTCCGGCCCGGTTGTGCTGCATCGGTCAGGTCCTCAGCGACCCGCGCTCGTGGGGGCTTCGAGCTTCATGCCGAAGGCGAGCCCCTTTTCGCGCAGGATCTCCTTGATCTCGTTCAGGCTCTTCCGCCCGAAGTTCTTCGTCTCGAGCATTTCCTTCTCGGTCTTCTGCACGAGCTCGCGAAGGCTCCGGATGCCGGCGTTCTTCAGACAGTTCGCGCTTCGGACGGAGAGCTCGAGCTCCTCGACGTTCGTGTCGAGGAGAGCGTCGAGCTCACTCTGGGGAATCTCGGGCCCGGTCGCGGCCCCGCCCTCGTCCGACTCCTTGTTCAGGAAGATGATGAGGTGCTCGTGCAGGAGCTCGGCCGCGACCCCGACGGCGTCCCGGGGAGTCATCGTGCCGTTCGTCCAGACCTCGAGGACGAGCTTGTCGTAGTCGGTCGCCTGGCCGACGCGAGCCGCCTCGACGTGATAGTTCACGCGACGGACCGGCGAGTGCGCCGAGTCGAGCGGGATCGTGCCGATCGGGGCCTCGGCGTCGAAGTTCCGGTCCGCCGGTACGTACCCGCGGCCCTTCGTGACCGTCGCCTCGAGACGGAGGCGACCTCCGTCGGCGAGCGTCGCGATGGGCGCGTCGGAGTTCAGGATCTCGACCTGTGCGTCGTCCTCGAACACGTCGGCCGTCACGATGCCCTTCGACTTCGCGTCGAGGACGATCGTCCGCGGGCCGTCCTCGTGCATGCGGATGGCGAGGCTCTTGAGGTTCAGGATGACGTCGGTGACGTCCTCGACGACGCCAGGCATCGCCGTGAACTCGTGCTCGACGCCGTCGATCTTGACGGCGGTGATCGCCGCGCCCTCGATCGACGAGAGGAGGACGCGCCGGAGCGCGTTGCCGACCGTCGTTCCCCAGCCACGCTCGAGCGGCTGGGCGGTGAACCGGCCATAGTTCCCCGACTCCTCGTCCACCTCGAGGCGGTTCGGTCGCTGGAAGCCCTTCCACATCATCGTTCGCTTCTCCTCGGGGCCCCGCCCGTCACTTGCTGTAGAGCTCGACGATGAGCTTCTCGTTGACCTGCAGGGAGACGTCTTCGCGGCGCGGCAGCGCCCGGACGGTACCCTTGAACTCGGCGGCGGCGAGGTCGAGCCAGGCGGGCACGCCGCGGCCCTTGGCCGAGTCGACGGAGGCGACGACACCCGGGTTCGTGCGGCTCTTCTCCTTGATCGAGACGACCGCGCCCGCCCCCACCGTGAAGCTCGGGACGTCGACCTTCCGCCCGTTGATGGCGACGTGGCCGTGCCGGACGAGCTGGCGCGCCTGCTGGCGGGACGCGGCGAACCCGAGCCGGTGGACGACGTTGTCGAGGCGGCGCTCGAGGAGCGAAAGGAGGTTCTCGCCCGTGACGCCGCGCATCCGCTCGGCCCTCTCGAACGTCAGCCGGAACTGACCCTCGAGAAGCCCGTAGAACCTCTTGAGCTTCTGCTTCTCGCGAAGCTGAATGCCGTAGCCGAGGATCTTCGACCGCCTCCGGCCGTGCTGGCCGGGCGGGAAGTTGCGGCGCTCGATGGCGCACTTGTTCGTGAAGCAGCGGTCGCCCTTCAGGAAGAGCTTCATGGCCTCACGCCGGCAGAGCCGGCAGACGGATTCGTGATAACGCGCCACGGGAAAGGATACCTCCTGGCCGATTCCGTCGTTGCGTTCCGCCCTTCGTCCCGGCCCGGAATCGGGAGCCGGTTTACAGGCGCCGGCACGCGCGACGCGGGCCGGAATTTCCCCCTGTTCGGGGGGGTCGGGAGGCCCGGAGGCCTCCCGTTCTCGCGTTTCCGGCGGGGGAGCCACGCTCCCCCGGCCGGATCAGGAACTCAGACCCGGCGCCGCTTGCGGGGCCGGCAGCCGTTGTGGGGAATCGGAGTCGCGTCCTTGATGGAGCGGATGTCCAGCCCGGCCGCGGCCAGCGCCCGAATCGCGCTCTCGCGCCCCGCACCGGGGCCCTGGACGCGCACGTCCAGCGTGCGGACACCGTGCTCCTTCGCCAGCTGGGCGGCGTTGCCCGCCGCAAGCTGCGCCGCGAACGGCGTTCCCTTGCGCGAGCCCTTGAAGCCGATCCGGCCGGCGGAGGACCAGGCGAGCACGTTACCGGAAGGGTCGGTAATCGCCACGATCGTGTTGTTGAACGACGCCTGGACCGTCGCCACGGCGTGCGGTACGTTCTTCTTTTCTTTCTTGGGGCCCTTCTTGCGGCCCTTGGCGTCAGCGGCGGCCATCGGCGTTCCTCATCATTACTTCTTCGTAGCCTTCTTCTTGCCGGCCACGGCGCCGCGCCGCGGGCCTTTCCGAGTCCGGGCGTTGGTGTGCGTCCGCTGACCGCGCACGGGCAGGCCGCGCCGGTGCCTGAGACCCCGGTAGCAGCCGATGTCCATCAGACGCTTGATGTCCTGGGCGGTCTCCTTGCGGAGGTCGCCTTCGACCCTCATCTCGTCCTGGATCTTCTTGCGGATCTTCGTGACCTCGTCTTCGGAAAGGTCCTTTACCCGCGTGTCGAGGCCTACCCCCGTATCTTTCAGGATCTTCTTCGCCGAAGGGCGGCCGATCCCGAAGATGTAGGTGAGACCGATCTCGACGCGCTTGTTCGGGGGGAGATCGACGCCGGCGATACGAGCCATTCCCTGTTCCCTCTAACCCTGACGCTGCTTGTGCTTGGGGTTCTCGCAGATGACTCGGACGACCCCGGCCCGGCGGATCACCTTGCATTTCGTGCAGATCTTCTTAACGGACGCGCGGACTTTCATACGGTTCCTCGATCGTTTCGGCCTCGGCCTCCCCTCGGAAGCCGGCGGAGCCTTACAGTTTACTACTTGTACCGATAGATGATGCGACCCCGGTTCAGGTCGTAGGGAGAAAGCTCCACGAGCACCTTGTCGCCCGGCAGGATCCGGATGAAGTGCTTCCGCATCTTCCCCGAGATGTGGGCCAGGACCTGGTGCTTGTTCTCGAGCTCCACCTTGAACATCGCGTTCGGCAGGGGCTCGATGACCGTCGCAGTCACCTCGATGGCGTCTTCCTTAGACATCTAGGCCTCGAAACCCTCTCCTGAAAAAGCCCGGGCCTCGCCCGGGGCAGCCGGTTCCCCACGCGGCGGCGCCGCCGGAACCGGGTATTCCGTCTCGTCCGGGACTCCGGTGACGAGACCGTCGGCCGAGAACCGGCCGAAACCGAGGACGATCGGCCCATCGATCGTCGCGACCACGGTATGTTCGAAATGTGCGGAGGGCTTGCCGTCGGCCGTACGGACCGTCCAGCCGTCGGGCCCGACTCGGACCTTCGGGGTCCCCAGGTTGAACATGGGCTCGATGGCGAGGGTCATTCCCTCGCGGATGATCTCTCCCTTGCCCCCGGGCCCGTAGTTCGGGACCTGCGGCTCCTCGTGGAGCGCCGTGCCGATGCCGTGGCCGACGTACTCGCGGACGACGCCGTAGCCTTTCGCCCTGGCGACCGCTTCGACGGCGGCCCCGATGTCGCCGATCCGTCCCCCCACCCGCACGGCGGAGACGCCGGCTACGAGCGCGCGCCAGGTGTCCTTCACGAGTTCACGCACGGCCGCGGGAACCTCACCGACGATGGCGGTCCGCGCCGCGTCGCCGAAGTAGCCGTCGACGATGGCCCCGAGATCGAGCCCGACGATGTCGCCGTCGCGGAGCTTTCGTTTCGTCGTCGGGATCCCGTGGACGACTTCCTCGTTCACCGAGGAGCAGATCGTTTTCGGGTAGCCCCGATAGCCCGGGAAGGCGGCCTTGCCGCCCCGCTTCCGGATGCCGTCCGCGGCGATCCGGTCGATCTCTTCGGTGGTCACGCCGGGGCGGCACGCCGCGACGCACTCGGCCAGGGTCTCCTGGACGATCTTCGTCGCACGCTCCATCTTCAGGAGCTCCGTCCGTCCCTTGCAGGTGATCACGCGAGTTTCCCGCCCGAGGCCTTTTTCACCGCGGCGAGGACGTCCTCGGCCACGGCTTCGACGGGCCGGTCCCCGTCGATCCGGTGAAACACCCCGTGAGTCCTGTAGAGCTCCGCGAGCGGCTCGGTCTTCTCGCGGTAGACCTTGAGGCGTGCCGCCACGGTCTCCGGCGTGTCGTCCGCCCGCCCCTCGAGCATCGCGCGCTTTACGAGGCGCTCGACGATCGGGGCGTCCGGGACGTCGATGAAGAGGACCGCCGTCAGCGAGCGGCCCTCCTCCTCGAGAAGCCGGTCGAGCGCCTCGGCCTGCGGCACCGTCCGCGGATAGCCGTCGAAGAGCGCACCGCCGGCCGCATCCGGCTGCACGATGCGCTCCTTCAGCATTCGCGTCACGAGGTCGTCGGGCACGAGGGCCCCCGACTCCATGATCGGCTTCGCGATCATCCCGAGCTCCGTTCCGCGAGCGACATTCGCACGGAGGAGGTCCCCCGTCGAAACCTGCGGAATGCCGAGCGTGGACGCCAGGCGCGAGGCCTGCGTTCCCTTGCCGGACCCGGGCGGGCCGAAGAAGACGACGTCGACTGGCACGGCCCTAGCTCCTGCGCCCCCGGATGCGGCCCTTCTTGAGGAACCCGTCGTAGTTCCGCATCACGAGCTGGGATTCGATCTGCTGCACGGTGTCCATCGCGACCCCCACGACGATGAGAAGCGACGTGCCGCCGAAGTAGAACGGCACGCCCAGGCCCTGGGTGATGAAGTTCGGCAGGTTCGAGTCGAGCCAGGGACCGATCCCCGGGATGCTCTGGACCTTGAAGCCCATGAGCAGGAATTCGGGAATCAGGGCAACGATCGTCAGGTAGAGGGCGCCGATGAGCGTGATTCGCGTCAGGACGCTGTCGATGTAGTCGGACGTCGCCTTGCCCGGCCGGATGCCGGGGATGAACCCGCCGTACTTCCGCATGTTCTCCGCGGTGTCCGTCGGGTTGAAGATGATCGAGATGTAGAAGTAGCAGAAGAAGATGATCGCGAGGGCGTAGAAGAGGTTGTAGAGCGGCTGCCCCATGGCGAGCTGGTCCGCCAGCTTCTTCATGAAGTCGCTCTTGAACGCCGAGGCGAGGTACTGCGGGAACTGGATGATCGAGACGGCGAAGATGATGGGGATGACGCCGCCCGTGTTCACGCGGAGAGGCAGGTAGGTGTTCTGCCCGCCGTAGACCCGCCGGCCGACGACCCGCTTGGCGTACTGGACCGGGATGCGCCGCTGGGCGCGCTCCACGAAGACGATGATGCCCACGACGGCGAGCATGAAGATGGTCAGGAGCAGCGCCGTGAAGAGGGACATCTGCCCGCGCTGGATCTGCCGGAACATCTGCCAGACCCCCGTCGGGAGGCCCACGACGATGCCCGCGAAGATGATGAGCGAGATGCCGTTGCCGATGCCACGCTCGGTCATCTGCTCGCCGAGCCACATGACGAAGGCGGTGCCCGTCGTCAGCGTGAGGATCGCCATCAGGACGAACGGGATCTTCCCGCCCTCCGAGGTCGGGTCGCGCAGGACGAGGAACTTGCCGGTCGGCGTCGTGGAGCCCCAGAGCCACAGCGCGATTCCAGCTCCCTGGACGACCGACAGGACGACGGTGCCGTAGCGGGTGTACTGGGTGATCTTCCGGCGGCCCATCTCGCCCTCCTTCGAGAGCTTCTCGAGGTAGGGCCAGACGACCGTCAGGAGCTGCAGGATGATCGAAGCCGTGATGTACGGCGTGATGCCGAGGGCGAAAACCGAAAGGCGACGGAGGGCGCCCCCCGAGAACATGTCCAGGAACCCGAGGAGCCCGCCGGCGCTCGCCTTGAAGAACTCCTCGAGCGCCTGGGCGTCGAGCCCGGGCGTCGGGATGTGCGCGCCGACCCGGTAGATCGCCAGCAGCCCGAAAGTGAACAGGACTCTCTTCCTGAGGTCCGGGACCGCGAAGATGTTCCGGAAGGACTCGAGGATGATCACGCCGGGACTTCCTCGCAACGGCCGCCGGCCGCTTCGATCTTCTTCCGTGCCCCCGCCGTGAACTGGTGGGCCACGACCGTCAGGGCCTTGTTGAGGTCTCCCGTGCCGAGGACCTTCACCTCCGCACCCTTGCGGTGGAGGAGGCCGGCCTTGCCGAGGGACTCGGCGTCGACCGTGGCGCCGGCCGCGAAGACGCGCTCGAGCGCCTCGACCGGAACGGTGTTCCATTCCTTGCGGAAGATGTTCTTGAAACCGCGCTTGGGAAGGCGGCGATGCAGCGGCATCTGGCCGCCCTCGCGCCCGAGCTGGCCCGAGTAGCCGCTGCGGGACTGCTGCCCCTTGTGGCCCTTGCCCGAGGTCTTCCCCAGGCCGGAGCCGGGACCGCGGCCGACGCGCTTGCGCGCCGACGTCGCCCCCTTGCGGGGACCGAGTGTGTGGAGTCCGTGAGCCATGGTGTCTCGTCCCTCTCGCTACTCGCCCACAACCTCGACGAGGTGGCGGATCTTGAGGATCTGCCCGCGGGTGGCGGGCGTGTCGGCCCTCACGACCTCGTGGCGGATGCGCCGGAGGCCGAGGCCCTTGAGGGCCTGCTTCTGGTCGACCGGGGTGCAGATGCCGGAGCGGATCTGCCGGATCCGGATCATCTTCTTCTCGGCGACCGGGGCGGCGGCCTTCGCCGAGGTCGCCGGAGCGGCCGCGGACGCCTTCGGGGCTCCGGACGGGGCCTCTGTCTTCTCTGTCTTTTCCGGCTTCTTCGCCGACTTCTTCGGAACGCCGGCCGCCGAGGCGACCTCCGTCAGGAGGGCGTCGACGTCCTTCTTCTTGGGGCTCTTCTCTTTTTCGGCCATCACTTGGTCTCCGCCACGGCCTCCGGAACCGGCTCGGCGACCGCAGCCGGGACGACCGCCTCGGCCGGCGAACCGGACGTGCGGCCGCGGGCCTTGAAGATCGCCTGCGCCAGGTGGAGGTTCCGAAGAGCGTCGAACGTCGCCTTGACCACGTTGTGCGGGTTCGTCGTGCCGAGCGACTTCGTCAGGATGTTCTGGACGCCGACGGCCTCCAGGATCGCGCGAACCGCGCCGCCGGCGATGACACCGGTCCCTTCCGAGGCGGGCTTCAGGAAGACCCGCCCGGCGCCGTAGTGTCCCGTGACGGCGTGCGGGATCGTCTTGCCCTTCAGGGTGACGGAGATCATGGTCTTCTTGGCCATCTCGATCCCCTTCTTGATGGCCGTGGGGACCTCTTTCGCCTTCCCGGCGCCGTAGCCGACGCGGCCCTTGCCGTCACCGACGATCACGAGCGCGGAGAAGGAGAAGTTCTTGCCGCCCTTGACGACCTTCGTGACACGGTTGATGTGCACGACGTGGTCGATCAGGTCGGCGCCCGCGCGGCCCTCTCCGAGGGCGCCCGCGGGACGCTGCGGAGCGGCGTTCGGACCGCCGGGGCCGCGGCCCGGACCGCCCGGACGGTTGCCGAAGCGGGGGGGACGGTTCGTGGGTGTGCTGCTCAAAACTTCAACCCCTTCTCGCGCGCGGAGTCGGCGAGAGCCTTGACGTTGCCATGGTAGAGGTGGCCGCCCCGGTCGAAGACGACCGCGGCGATCCCCTTCTCCTTCGCCCGCTCGGCGATCAGGGCGCCGACGGAAACCGCCGCCGCCTTGCCGGCCGCGCTCTTCTTCCCGCCGAGGACGGCCGCCTCGCGGGAGCTGGCCTGCGCGACCGTGTGACCGGACGCGTCGTCGATGAGCTGGACGTAGATGTACTTCAATGTCCTGCGGACGGCCAGCCGGGGCCTCTGGGAAGTCCCTTCGACCTTCTGGCGGATCCTCTCGTGGATCCTCTCGCGCGCCTCGACGCGTGCCTGAGCCCTGTTCATCCTGGGGACCTCACTTGCCGGTGGCCTTTCCGGCCTTCTTCTTCAGGACCTCGCCGACGAAGCGGAAGCCCTTGAGCTTGTAGGGGTCGGGCGGCTTGATGGAGCGGATCCGCGTGGCCGTCTCGCCGACCTTCTGCTTGTCGACGCCCGTGACGACGATGTGCGTCACGTCCTTGGCCTTCGCGTCCGCAGCCACCTCGATCGTCACGCCCGCCGGCTCGGGGAACCGGACGGTGTGCGAGTAGCCGCACGTGAAGACGACGACGTCCCCCTTCTTCTCGGCCTTGTAGCCGATGCCGACGAGGTCGATGGCGCGACGGTAGCCGTCCGCGACACCGACGACCGCGTTCTGGACGAGCGCCCGGTTCAGGCCGTGAAAGGCACGGATCCGCTTCTCCTCGCTGGATCTCACGAGGTCGACGCGGCCGTCCTTCACGGCGACGGAGATGCCGTCGAGGATCGGCGTGGAAACCGTTCCCTTCGGCCCCTTGACGTGGACTCCCGCGGCGTCGACCTTGACCTCGACGCCCTTCGGGAGGGTGATCGGCTTCTTTCCTACTCGAGACATCGTCTTTCCTCCCGGTCCTACCAGACCGAGCAGACGACCTCGCCGCCCAGGCCGCGCTTGCGCGCGTCGTGGCCGGTGAGGAGTCCCTGCGAAGTCGAGACGATGGCGATTCCGAGCCCGCCCAGCACGCGGGGGAGCTCGTCCTTGCCGCGGTAGAGCCGCCGGCCCGGGCGCGAAACGCGCGTCAGGCCGTGAATGACGGGGTTGCCGCCGTCGTCGTACTTGAGATAGAGGCGAAGCATGCCGGCGCCCTTGTCGTCCAGGATCTTGAAGTTCTTGAGATAGCCCTCGTCCTTGAGGATGCGGGCGATCTCGATCTTCAGCCTGGAGGACGGGACGTCGATCTTCTCGTGGCGGGCGGACAGTCCGTTGCGCACACGAGTCAGGAGGTCGGCGATCGGGTCGGTCAGTACAGCCACGCGCCCCCCCTCACCACGACGCCTTGGTCACGCCCGGGACGTAGCCCGCGAGCGCGAGGTTTCGGAAGCAGATGCGGCAGGTGCCGAACTTGCGCATGTACGAGCGGGGCCGGCCGCAGATCTTGCAGCGGTTCTTCGCACGGACGGCGAACTTCGGAGTCCTGTTGGACTTGACGATTGAGGAGCGACGAGCCATCGACGGTTCTCCCTTGTTCCTAGCGCCCGAACGGCATGCCCAGCTCGCGGAGCAGGACTCTCGCCCTGTCGTCGGAGCCGGCCGTCGTCACGATCGTGACGTTGAGGCCCTTCGACTTGTCCACCTTGCCCGGGTCGATCTCCGGGAAGACGAGGTGGTCCTTGATGCCGAGCGTGTAGTTCCCGCGGCCGTCGAACGCCCGGGTGGGCACGCCACGGAAGTCACGAACCCGCGGAAGGGCGATGTTCAGGAGGCGGTCGAGGAAGTCGTACATCCGCTCGCCGCGCAGTGTGACCCGGCAGCCGATCGGCATGCCGGCGCGGAGCTTGAACGTCGCGATCGACTTGCGCGCCTTCGTGATGACGGCGCGCTGGCCGGCGATCTTGGTCAGCTCCTCGGCGGCGGCTTCGACGATCTTCACGTTCGTGATCGCCTCGCCGACGCCCATGTTCAGGACGACCTTCTCGATCTTCGGAACCGCCATGAGGTTGTCGATCCCGAATTCCTTCTTCAGGACCGGGACGACGTCCTTGCGGTACTTCTCGTTGAGCCGCGACATGGCCTACGCCCCCGCCTTCTTGACGACGGACGAGATCGTCGCGTTGCTCCGGCGCGCGTAGCGGACGCGCTCGCCCCCCTCGACGCGCACGCCGACCCGCGTCGGCTTGCCCGTCTCCGGGTCGCGGAGCATGACGTTCGAGACGGCGATCGCCGCTTCCTTCTCGACGATCCCGCCCTTGATGTTCTTCTGAGGGTTCGGGCGCGTGGCACGCTTGATGAGGTTCACGCCCTCCACCACGACCCGTCCCTTCGCCGGCACGACGCGCAGGACCTTCCCGTGCGCCCCCCGGTCCTTGCCGGTCAGGATGACGACGTCGTCTCCCTTCCGGACGGAGATCTTTCCCTTGTATTCGGGCTGCTTTTTCTTCATCTCGGGCGCCTCAGATCACCTCGGGAGCGAGCGAGATGATCTTCATGAACTTCCTCTCGCGGAGCTCCCGCGCGACCGGCCCGAACACACGGGTGCCGATCGGCTCCTTCTCGTTGTTGATCAGGACGGCCGCGTTGTTGTCGAACCGGATGTAGCTGCCGTCCCGGCGGCGCTGCTCGCGGCGCGTCCGCACGATGACGGCTTTCACGACCTTCCCCTTCTTGACCGCGTCCGGAGCGTCCGGAGCAGACTCCCTCACCGCGCAGGTGATCACGTCCCCCAGGTGCCCGTACTGCCCGACGGATCCCCCCTTGAGACGGATGCAGAAGAGCCGCTTGGCACCCGAGTTGTCCGCGACCTCGAGGATCGTCCCCATCTGAATCATGGTGGCTCTCCTCCCTTACCCTTCGCGCCGCGCCGCGGTCACGATGGCGCGGACACGCCAGCGCTTGCGCGCCGAAAGCGGCCGCGTCTCCTCGATCTCGACGACGTCCCCCGGAATGCATGCGAGGACGCGGTCGTCCGCGAGGAACCGGGCGGACTTCTTCTGGAACTTTCCGTAGCGGTCGTGCTTGACGAGGCGGGTGACCTCGACGACGACGGTCTTCTCCATCTTGTTGGAGACGACCGTGCCGACCTTGCGGCTCTTGCGGGCTGCGGGCTTCGCCGCGGCGGGTGTGGTCTCGGTGGTCATCGGGCCTGCCTCTCGGCCGTCTTCAGCCGCGCGATGTCGCGGCGCAGCTGGCGGATCTTCATCGGGTTTTCCAGCTGGCCCGTGGCCTTCTGGAGGCGGAGGTTGAAGAGCGCCTGCGTCCACTCGCGGAGCTTGACGGTGCGCTCGTCGGCGGACCAGCCCTTCATCGTCTCGACGGTCGTCCCTTTCATCGCACGGCCTCCTCGAAAGCGCGCGAGATGAACCGGGTCTTGATGCCGATCTTGTCGGCGGCGAGCCGGAAGGCGTCCCGGGCGATCTTCTCTTCGACGCCTTCCATCTCGAACAGGATCCGGGCGGGCTTGATGACGGAGACCCAGGCCTCCGGCGCACCCTTCCCCTTGCCCATTCGGGTCTCGGCGGGCTTCTTGGTGATGGGCTTGTCGGGGAACACGCGGATCCAGAGCTTGCCGCCCCGCTTGACGTGGCGCTGGATCGCGACGCGGCCGGCCTCGATCTGCCGCGCCGTGAGCCAGCCGGCCTCGAGGGCCTGCAGGCCGAACTCGCCGAAGGACAGCGTGCCGCCGCGCAGCGCGGTGCCGCGCCGTCGCCCCTTCTGCTGCTTTCTGTACTTGACCTTGGAGGGCATCAACATGGCGGGGCTTCCTTACGCAACCTTCCGGCGCGACTTCAGCCGGTGCAGGTCGCCCTTGTAGATCCAGCACTTGACGCCGATCTTCCCGTACGTCGTGCGGGCCTCGGCGAAGCCGTAGTCGATGTCGGCCTTGAGGGTGTGGAGCGGCAGGCGCCCCTCCTGGTACCACTCGGACCGCGCGATCTCGGCGCCGTTGAGGCGGCCGGAGCAGCGGATCTTGATCCCCTGCGCGCCGAAGCGGAACGCCGACTCCATCCCCTTCTTCATCGCCCTGCGGAAGGCCACGCGCCTCTCGAGCTGCATCGCGATCGATTCGGAGACGAGCTGGGCGTCCGTCTCGGGGCGCTGGATCTCCACGATGTTGACGTGGATGTCCTTGCCGAGCCGGCGCTGGAGGCGGTCGCGGAGCTGGTCCACGGCCGCGCCCTTCTTGCCGATGATGACGCCGGGCCGGGCGGTCATGATGTTGATCTTGAGCTTGTTGCCCCGCTCGATCTCCACTTCGGAGACCGCCGCGTTCGCGAGGTCGCGCTTGAGCTCGGCCCGGAGCTTGAGGTCGTCGTGGAGGAAGCGGAGATAGTCCTTCTCCGCGTACCAGCGCGAGTGCCACGTCCGGTTGTAGCCGATGCGGAACCCGTACGGATGAACCTTCTGACCCATCGTTGCTACTCCTGCCCGCCGGCGGGCTCCGAGGCCTTCGCGCTCTTGTTCGCCCTGGGGGCCTTCGGCTTGGCGTCGGCCTTCGGGGCGCCCTTCGGGGCGGACGGACGGGCGCCGGCCTTCGCGACGGCCGCGGCGACCTTGCCACCCTTCTTCTTGGCGACCGGCCGCGCCGGCTCGGCGGTGAGCCCCGCCTTGCGCCGGACGACGGGGTCGTCCGACAGGTGGACCGTCACGTGGACGAACGGCCGCGTCACGAGCCACATCCTGCCCTGCGGGCCGCTCATGAAGCGGGGCCGGGCGAAGCGCTTCTTGTAGTTGGAGATCGACCGGAGCATGGCGTTCCGCTGAAGCGGCTTGCGCCCGGCGCCGTCGACGAGGATGCGGGAGACGACGAGGGCGTCGGCGTCGACGCCGGAGCCGTTCTGCTGGGCGTTGGCGACGGCCGACTCCAGCAGCTTCTTCAGGTCGGGGGCGCAGCCCTTCGGCGTCGCGCGCAGCATCGCGAGCGCACGGCCGACGGGCTTCATGCGAATGAGGTCCGCGACGAGCCGCACCTTCTGTGCGGAGCCGCGGTAGTGGCGGAGGCGGGCGACGGCTTCCATCGGGCCTCCGTTACTTCGCCGCCGGGGCCGGCGTGGCCCCCTTCTCGACCTTCCGGCCGGAGTGGCCCTTGAAGGTCCGGGTGGGAGAGAACTCGCCGAGCTTGTGTCCCACCATGTTCTCGGAGAGGTAGACGGGGATGAACTTCTTCCCGTTATGGACCGCGAGCGTGTGACCGACCATCTCGGGCATGATCGTCGAACGGCGCGACCAGGTCTTCACCACGCGCTTGTCCCCTGCCGAGTTGAGGGCGACGATCTTCTCCAGGAGGTGCCCGTCCACGAAGGGGCCTTTCTTTGTCGAACGCGACATCAGGGTTTCCTTCGCTCCGCCTTACTTCTTGCGGCGCTTGACGATCATGTTGTCAGTGCGCTTGTTGTTCCGGGTCTTCGACCCCTTGGTCTTCCAGCCCCACGGGGAGCAGGGGTGCCGTCCGCCCGACGTCTTCCCCTCGCCGCCGCCCATCGGATGGTCGACCGGGTTCATTGCGACGCCTCTGTTGTGCGGCTTCCAGCCCAGCCACCGGTTCCGGCCCGCCTTGCCGATCGAGATGTTCTCGTGCTCGAGGTTCCCGACCTGCCCGATCGTGGCGTAGCAGCCGATGCGGACCTTGCGGAGCTCGCCGGAGGGCATGCGGAGGAGGCAGTGCTCGCCTTCCTTGGCCATGACCTGGGCGCCCGCGCCGGCGGACCGGACCATCTGGCCGCCCTTGCCGGGCGTCAGCTCGACGTTGTGGACGACCGTGCCGAGCGGGATCGACTTCAGCGGCAGCGAGTTCCCGGTCAGGATGTCGGCCGTCGGGCCGGCGACGACCGTCTGGCCGATCTCGAGACCGTTCGGCGCGATGATGTAGCGCTTCTCGCCGTCCGCGTAGTGGATCAGCGCGATGCGTGCCGACCGGTTCGGGTCGTATTCGACGGAGGCGACCTTGCCGGGAATGCCGGTCTTGTCGCGCTTGAAGTCGATGACCCGGTACCGGCGCTTGTGGCCGCCACCGCGCCACCAGGACGTGAGCTGGCCGAGGTTGTTCCGGCCGCCCGTCTTCATCTTCCCGCGCGTCAGGCTCTTCTCGGGGGCGTTCCGCGTGATCTCCGCGAAATCGCTGGTCGTCCGCTGCCGGAGACCGGGGGACGTGGGTTTGTAGGAGCGAACCGGCATGTCAGACCCCCTCGAAGATCGGCGGCAGCTTCTCGCCCGCCTTCAGCTTCACGTAGGCCTTCCGCCCTTCGCTCGTTCGGCCGATGGAGCGCCCGACCTTCTTGATCTTCGACGTCGTCTTCAGAACGCGGACGGAATCGACCTTCACGCTGAAGAGGACCTCGACGGCGCGGCGGATCTCGATCTTGTTCGCGTCGCCAGCCACCTTGAACGTCAGGACGTTCTGCGTTTCCCGAAGGGTCGTCGACTTCTCGGTGATGATGGGCTTCAGGAGGATCGACTGGGCGGTCTTCATCCGAGCACCTCGGTGACCGTCTTCAGTGCCTGCTCCGTCAGGATGAGCGTCGTCGCTTCGAGGGCGGAATAGGCGTCGAGCCCGAGAGCGTCCTCGACGAAGAGGGCCGGGTTGTTCCTGGCCGCCTTGGCGAGCTTCTCGTTCTCGCGGCGGTCGAGGAGGAGGGCCTTGCCGGTGATGCCGAGCTTGGCGATCACGGCGGCGAGGTCCTTCGTCCGGTGGGTCGGAAGGTCGAGGCTCTCGAGGAGGAAGAGCTGGTTCTCGCGGAGCTTCTCCGAGAGGACGCAGCGCAGCGCGGCCTTCTTCGTGGCGACGTTGACCTTAAGGTCGTAGGAGCGCGGGACCGGCCCGTGGACCGTGCCGCCGTGGCGGTGGATCGGGGGGCGTCCGCCGCCCTGCCGGGCCCGGCCCGTTCCCTTCTGCTTGAAGGGCTTCTTGCCGGAGCCGGAGACCTCGGAGCGGACCTTGACCTTGTGGGTCCCCGCATGCTGACGCGCGCGGATGGCCCGGACGACCTCCCACACGATGTGGCGGCGGAACGGAACCCCGAAGATCTCCTCGGGGAGGTTCGCCTCGCCGACGGTGTCGGCGTTCAGGTTCCGGATCGGGACGGTGAGGCTCGTGGAGGGAGCCGTCTTGCTGGTGGTCGGCATCGTCCCTTTCCTCACGCCGCCTGCGTCCGGGACGCCTTCTTCACGATCTTGATGACCGTGTTCCGGGCCCCGGGCACCGCGCCCCGCAGGTAGATCAGGTGGTTCTCGGCGTCGATCCTGACGACCTCGAGGTTCTTCGTCGTGATCTGCTTCCCGCCCATCCGGCCCGACGAGCGGGTTCCGGGGTAGACGCGGGAGGGGAACGCCGAAGCGCCGATCGAGCCGGGCAACCGGTGGAACATCGAACCGTGGGTCGCGACACCCCCGGCGAAGCCGTGGCGCTTTACGACCCCCTGGAACCCCTTCCCCTTCGAGACGCCGACGACGTCGACGTGCTCGGCGGGGATGAAGATGTCGCAGAGGACCTTGTCGCCCGGGGCGAACGCGTCCCCTTCTTCACAGCGGACCTCGCCGACGGTCCGGGTGGGGGGGACGCCGGCCTTCTCGAAGTGTCCGCGAGCGGCCTTCGTCAGGCGGCGGGGCGATGGACGGGGCCCGACGAGTCCGAGCTGGACCGCGTCGTAGCCGTCGTTCTGTTTGGTCTTGCGCTGGACGACCAGGCACGGCCCGGCTTCCACCACCGTCACCGGCACCACGGTGCCGTCGGCTGCGAACAGCTGGGTCATCCCGATCTTGCGCCCCAGAATCCCTGTGATCATGGTCAAAAACCTCGTTGCGGCTCCGGGCTACTTCCCCATGGTGCGGATCTCTACTTCCACACCGGCGGGGAGTTCGAGCTTGGTGAGGGCGTCGACGGTCTGCGGCGTCCACTCGAAGATGTCGAGGAGTCGCTTGTGGGTCCGCATCTCGAACTGCTCACGCGATTTCTTGTCGACGTGCGGGGAACGGTTGACCGTCCACCGCGAGATGGTCGTCGGCAGGGGGATCGGGCCGGCGACCTTGGCGCCCGAGCGGCGCGCCGTGTCGACGATTTCCAGCGTCGACTGGTCGAGGATGCGGTAGTCGTACCCCTTGAGGCGGATGCGGATCTTGTCGTTGCCCATCGTCTTTCTCGTGGTTCCGCCCCTGGGGGCGGAGACCGGCCGTGGACGGGGAGCGCCTTCGACGCCCCCCTTCACGACCGGCCCCTCGTTAGGCAAGGATCTCCGTGACGGTGCCCGCACCCACGGTACGGCCGCCCTCGCGGATTGCGAACTTCAGCCCCTTCTCGATGGCGATCGGGGCGATGAGGGTGATCTCCAGCTCGACGTTGTCGCCGGGCATGACCATCTCCACGCCCTCGGGGAGCTTGGCCGAGCCGGTGACGTCGGTCGTCCGGATGAAGAACTGGGGACGGTAGTTGTTGAAGAACGGCGTGTGGCGCCCGCCCTCTTCCTTGGAAAGGACGTAGATCTTGCCCATGAACTTCGTGTGGGGCTTGATCGTGCCGGGCTTGCAGAGGACCTGTCCGCGCTCGACGTCGGTCCGCTCGACGCCGCGGAGGAGGACGCCGATGTTGTCGCCCGCCTGGCCCTGGTCGAGGAGCTTCTTGAACATCTCGACGCCGGTGACGACCTTCTTGACCGTGTCCTTGAAGCCGACGATCTCGATCTCCTCGCCGACCTTCACGATGCCGCGCTCGACGCGGCCGGTGACGACCGTGCCGCGGCCGGAGATCGAGAAGACGTCCTCGATCGGCATGAGGAACGGCTTGTCGGTCTCGCGGACCGGGTCCGGGATGTTGTCGTCGAGCGCCTTCGCGAGGTCCCAGATGCACTGGGCGTCCGGGCCGGTCGGGTCGTTGAGCGCCTTGATGGCCGCCCCGCGGATGACCGGGATCGTGTCGCCGGGGAACTCGTACTTGTTGAGGAGGTCGCGGACTTCGAGCTCGACGAGGTCGAGGAGCTCGGGGTCTTCCATCAGGTCGCACTTGTTGAGGAAGACGACCATCGCCGGCACGTTCACCTGCTTGGCGAGGAGGACGTGCTCCTTCGTCTGCGGCATCGGGCCCTTGGGGGCCTCGACGACGAGGATCGCGCCGTCCATCTGCGCCGCGCCGGTGATCATGTTCTTGATGTAGTCGGCGTGGCCCGGGCAGTCGATGTGGGCGTAGTGGCGCTTCTCCGTCTCGTACTCGACGTGCGCGAGGGCGACGGTGAGGATCTTCGTCGCGTCGCGACGGAAGGTCTTGGCGTCGGCCTTGGCCACGTCGTCGTACGCCTTGGCGGTCGCAAAGCCCTTCGTCGAGAGGACCTTCGTGATCGCGGCCGTGAGCGTCGTCTTGCCGTGGTCGATGTGCCCGATGGTCCCGACGTTCACGTGGGGCTTGGTGCGCGCGAATTTCTCCTTGGCCATCGTTTCCTCCGAATCTCTCCTCGGTCCGTCGTGTCTCAGACCTCAGGGAAGTCTGGTTTGTAGTTCTCGGTTCGTTCTCTCGTCCGCGCCGGCCCGATCAGGCCGACACCTTCGCGATGATTCCCTCGGCGATCGCCTTCGGGACCTCGTAGTAGCGCTCGAACTGCATGCTGTAGTTGGCCCGGCCCTGGGTCAGGGACCGCAGGGTCGTGGAGTACCCGAACATCTCCGAGAGCGGGACGCTCGCGGTGATCACCTGGAAGTTCACGCGCGCTTCCATGTGGTTGATCTTGCCGCGACGCGAGTTCAGGTCGCCGATGACGTCACCCATGAAGTCCTCGGGGGTCACGACCTCGACCGCCATCATCGGCTCGAGGATCACGGGGTCGGCCTTCTTCGCGGCGGCCTGGAAGGCCATGGAGCCGGCGATCTTGAAGGCCATCTCCGAGGAGTCCACGTCGTGGTAGGAGCCGTCGTAGAGCTCGACCTGGATCTGGGTCGTGGGGTAGCCGGCGAGGACGCCCGTGAGGATCGCCTCGCGGATCCCCTGGTCGATCGGCTTGATGAACTCGCGCGGGACGACGCCGCCGACGATCGCGTTGACGAACTCGTACTCCTTCCCCTCGGGATGGGGACGGAGGCGGATCTTGGCGTGGCCGTACTGGCCCTTGCCGCCGGTCTGCCGGATGAAGCGCCCCTCGCCCTGGGCTTCCTTGCGGATCGACTCCCGGTAGGCGACCTGGGGCTTGCCGACGTTCGCGCCGACGTTGAACTCGCGGACGAGCCGGTCGACGATGATCTCGAGGTGGAGCTCGCCCATCCCGGCGATGATCGTCTGGTTCGTCTCCTTGTCGGTCGAGACGCGGAAGGTCGGGTCTTCCTGCATGAGCTTCGCGAGGGCGAGGCCCATCTTTTCCTGGTCGACCTTCGTCTTCGGCTCGATGGAGAGGGTGATGACCGGTTCCGGGAACTTCATCGCCTCGAGGACGACGATGGACTTCTTCTCGCAGATCGTGTCGCCCGTGACGACGTTCTTGAGGCCCACGGCGGCGGCGATGTCCCCCGCCCAGACGTCCTTGATCTCTTCACGCTTGTTCGCGTGCATCTTCAGGATTCGTCCGACGCGCTCGTTCGTCTGCTTCGTGGCGTTGTAGACGCCCGAGCCGGCGTCGAGGTGCCCGGAGTAGACCCGGAAGAACGCGAGCTGGCCGACGAAGGGGTCGGTCATGATCTTGAAGACGAGGCCCGCGAACGGGGCGTCGTCCTTCGTCTCGCGCCACGTGTCCTGGCCGTCTTCGTCGATGCCCTTGATCGGGGGGATGTCGATCGGCGAAGGAAGGTACGCGATGACGGCGTCGAGGAGCTGCTGGACCGCCTTGTTCTTGAACGCGGACCCGCAGACGACCGGGTGGAGCTTTCCGATGATCGTCGCCCGCCGGAGGGCGGCCTTCAGCTCGGCCGTCGACGGGACGACCCCTTCGAGGTACTTGTGCATGAGGGCGTCGTCGGTCTCTGCGATCGCCTCGATCGCCTTCTCGCGCCACGCGGCGAGCTCGGCGCGATGCTCGGCCGGGACCTCGACCGTCTGGAACTCCGAGCCGAGCGCCTCGTCCTTGAAGTCGTAGGCGACCTCGTCGAGGAGGTCGATGACGCCGCGGAAGGTCTCGGCAGAGCCCCAGGGGAGGATGATCGGCACGGGCCGGGCACCGAGCTTGGAGATCATCATCTCGACGCAGCGGTCGAAGTCCGCCCCGACGCGGTCCATCTTGTTGACGAACGCGATGCGGGGGACCCCGTACCTGTCGGCCTGACGCCAGACCGTCTCCGACTGGGGCTCGACGCCCGAAACCGCGTCGAACACCGCGACCGCGCCGTCGAGCACGCGGAGCGAGCGCTCCACCTCGGCGGTGAAGTCGACGTGCCCCGGCGTGTCGATGATGTTGATCCGGGTTCCCTTCCAGGCGCAGGTCGTCGCGGCCGAGGTGATCGTGATGCCGCGCTCCTGCTCCTGGACCATCCAGTCCATCGTGGCGGTGCCCTCGTGGACCTCGCCCAGCTTGTAGCTGACGCCGGTGTAGAAGAGGATCCTCTCCGTAGTCGTCGTCTTACCGGCATCGATGTGAGCCATGATGCCGATGTTTCTGCAGTTTTCGAGCGCGTGCGTTCTCGCCATAAAGGTTTTGCTTCCCGACCTCGGTCGTGTCTGCGCCGTCGAACCCTCCCGGGCTTCGCGTTTCCGCGACCTCGGGCGGGTTCCGCACGCTGTAAGGCGTGTCCCGGTTCGGTTGTCTCCGCGGACCTCGCCGTCCCCTAGAGGGTGCGGCCGGTTTCCACGGACTCCGGGTTTCCCGGGGAGGATGCCGTCAACCGGCTCCCTCCCTCTCCGTGCAGGCGACTACCAGCGGTAGTGCGCGAAGGCTTTATTGGCCTCCGCCATCTTGTGGGTGTCCTCCCTTTTCTTTACGGAATTCCCGCGGTTGTTCGCCGCGTCCAGGAGCTCGCCCGCGAGCTTGTCTTTCATGGTCTTCTCGCCGCGGGCCTGCGAGTAGTTGATGATCCAGCGGATCGCGAGGGACGTCCGGCGATTCGGCTTGACCTCGACGGGGACCTGGTAGGTCGAGCCGCCGACGCGGCGGGACTTGACCTCGAGGGCCGGCTTGACGTTCTCGAGGGCCTTCTTGAACGTCTTGAGCGGGTCGTCCTGGGTCTTTCCCTCGATCTGCTTCATGGCGCCGTAGAAGATCCCCTCGGCGGTGGACTTCTTCCCGCACTTCATGACGGAACTGATGAACTTGGTGACGAGCTGGGACTGGTACAGCGGGTCCGGAAGGACCTCGCGCTTGGGAACTTCACGACGGCGCGGCACGACTCTTCTCCCCTATCCCTTAAGACTTCGGGCGCTTGGCGCCGTACTTGGAGCGGGACTGCTTGCGGTTCGCGACGCCGACGGCGTCCAGAGTCCCCCGAATGATGTGATAGCGGACTCCCGGAAGGTCCTTCACGCGGCCGCCGCGGATCATGACGATGGAGTGCTCCTGGAGGTTGTGCCCGATGCCGGGGATGTAGGTCGTGACCTCGATGCCGTTGGTGAGCCGGACGCGGGCGATCTTTCGGAGCGCCGAGTTCGGCTTCTTGGGAGTCGTTGTCTTGACCTGGGTGCAGACCCCCCGCCGTTGCGGGCAGGACTGGAGGGCGGGCGACTTCGTCTTGTAACGAACCGCTTCGCGCCCCTTACGAACGAGCTGGCTGATCGTCGGCATCAGGTTTCCTCGGTTCCTCTTCCCCGCCGGAGAGACGACTTTTCGGCCCTTCGGGCCAGTGCCTCTCCGGATTTGTCGATGTCGGATCGCGCTCCCGGCGAGCCCGAAGGGCTTCGTCCGAGGGGCGAAACCGGCAGAGATTACGTGCAAGTCCTCGGCCTGTCAACCCTGCAGGTCTTTCCGGCCCGGCCGAGGGGTATAAGGGGCTTCGGGGGACCCGGCGGTCCGGGTTTCCCCGTCAAATCCACGCGAGCGAAGCGAGCATCCTCACCGCGCGGAGGGGTTCGGGGGACCCGGCGGTCCGGGTCCCCCGAGAGTTTCTCAGACTTCTTCGTCGAGGTCCGCCGCCACCACCGGCGGCTCGTCGTCGTAGTAGGGCTCCTCGATCTCGTCGGGCTGGACGGGGATCTCCTCCCTTTCCAGCTCGATGTTGCGGTAGTACTCCATCCCGGTCCCTGCCGGGATGAGGCGCCCGACGATGACGTTCTCCTTGAGGCCCCGGAGGAGGTCGATGCGTCCGGCGATCGAAGCCTCCGTCAGGACCCTCGTCGTCTCCTGGAACGAGGCCGCCGAGACGAACGAATCCGTCGACAGGGACGCCTTCGTGATGCCGAGAAGCAGCGGACGCCCCTGCGCCGGCTTGCCGCCCGCGGCGACGATCCGGTCGTTCTCTTCCCGGAAGCGGAACTTGTCGACCTGCTCGTCGATCAGGAACTCGGTGTCGCCCACCTCTTCGACGCGGACGCTCCGCATCATCTGGCGGACGATGACCTCGATGTGCTTGTCGTTGATGCCGACGCCCTGCGACCGGTAGACCTCCTGGATCTTGTCGGTCATGTACCGCTGCAGCTCCTTCTCGCCCTTGACGGCGAGAATGTCGTGCGGGGAAGGATCGCCTTCGGTCAGGGAATCCCCCGCCTCGACGCGCTCCCCTTCCTGGGCCATGACGTGCGCGCCGCGCGGCACGAGGATCTCGCGCTTCTGCCCGTCCTCGGACTCGACGACGAGCTTCTGCTGCCCCTTGACCGTCCCGGCGTGCCGCACGACGCCGGAAACCTCGGTGATGACCGCCGGCTCCTTCGGGCGGCGCGCCTCGAAGAGCTCGACGACGCGCGGAAGGCCGCCGACGATGTCGCGCGTACGCTTCTTCTCGACCGGCTTCTTGGCGAGCGCGTCGCCCGGGGTGACCGTGTCCCCGTCGCTGACCATGAGGTGCGACGGAATCGGGAGGGCGTACCGGCGCTCGGTCCCGTCCACGCCGAGGACGACGAGCTGGGGCGCCCGCTTCTCGGTCGTCCCGGTCGTCTCGACGACGATCTTCTGCGAGAGGCCGGTGACCTTGTCGGTCTCCTCGCGCAGGTTCTCCCCGTCGATGATGTCCTTGAAGACGACCTTGCCGGCGATCTCCGAGAGGATCGGCGAAGCGAACGGATCCCAGTTCACGAGGAGCTGGCCCGGCTTCACCTCTTCGCCATCGACGACCTTCAGGACGGAGCCGTACGCCAGCGAGTAGCGCTCCTTCTCGCGCCCCTTGGCGTCCTGGATGACGAGCTTGGAGTTGCGGTTGACGACGACCTCGGTGCCGTCGTTCTTGCGGACCGTGAGGGCGTTGAGGATCCGGGCCACGCCGGGGTTCTTCGCCATGTGGCGGGCCGCCTCGGCGACGCGGGCCGTGCCGCCGTAGTGGAACGTCCGCATCGTCAGCTGCGTACCGGGCTCGCCGATCGACTGGGCGGCGATGACGCCGACCGCTTCGCCGATGTCGACCATCCGGCCCGTCGCCAGGTTGCGGCCGTAGCATCTCCGGCAGACGCCGCGGCGGGTCTCGCACGTGAGGACCGAGCGGATCTTCACCCGCTCGATGCCCGCCTCCTGGATCGCGGTGGCGGTCTCTTCCGAAATGAGCTCGTTCGCCTCGACCATCGGGACGTCCGAGGCCGGGTCGTAGACGTCTTCCTGCACGTAGCGCCCGACGATGCGGTCGCGGAGCGGCTCGAGGATCTCGCCTCCCTCGACGATCGCCGTGACCGTGATGCCGTCCAGCGTGGCGCAGTCTTCCTCGTTGATGATGACGTCCTGGGCGACGTCGACGAGCCGGCGGGTCAGGTAGCCCGAGTCGGCCGTCTTCAGCGCCGTGTCCGCGAGGCCCTTGCGGGCGCCGTGGGTCGAGATGAAGTACTCGAGGACGGAGAGCCCCTCGCGGAAGTTCGAGATGATCGGCTGCTCCATGACCTCGCCCGAGGGCTTGGACATCGGACCGCGCATCCCGGCGAGCTGCCGCACCTGCTCCTTCGAGCCTCGGGCGCCGGAGTCGGCCATCATGTAGATGGGGTTGAACTCGTTCCCCGGGGCGGCGTCCTCCGCCTTCATCTCCTTGAACATCTCTTCGGCGACGGACTCGGTGGCCCGGTGCCAGATGTCGATGATCTTGTTGTGGCGCTCGCCGTCGGTGATGGCGCCCTGGGCGCGCTGGTTGTCGACCTCGAGGACGTCCCGGCGGGCCTTGTCGACGAAGACCGTCTTCTTCGCCGGGATCCGCATGTCGTCGATGCCGATCGAGATCCCCGCGCGGGTCGCCACCTGGAACCCGAGGGTCTTGACGATGTCGAGGATCTCGACCGTCCGGGGGAGCCCGAGGTTCACGAAGCAGTAGTTGACGAGGTCCTGGAGCCCCTTCTTCTTGAGCGTCCCGTTGATGAACGGGATGTCCTTGGGGAGGTGGGCCGACATCAGGACGCGCCCGACGGTCGTCTCGATCCTCGTCGCCTTGCACTCGATCGGATCGGCGTGGACGATGTCCTGGTCGCCGAGCACCTGGCTCTCGAGATCGATGAGCCTCCCCGTGTAGCGGACCGTGATCCCGGCGTGCGTCTCGAGCTCGCCGGCGCCGTGGGCGAGGAGCACCTCGTCGAAGCCCGGGAAGACCCGGCCCTCGCCCTTGCAGCCTTCCTTGCGGCGCGTCAGGTAGTAGAGCCCGAGGACGAGGTCCTGCGACGGGACCGTGAGCGGCTTGCCGTGCGCGGGCGACAGGATGTTGTGCGACGAGAGCATCAGGACCTGCGCCTCGACCTGCGCCTTCGGCGAGAGCGGGACGTGGACCGCCATCTGGTCGCCGTCGAAGTCGGCGTTGAAGGCCGCGCAGACGAGCGGGTGGATCTTGATCGCCTTGCCCTCGATGAGGACCGGCTCGAAGGCCTGGATGCCGAGGCGGTGGAGCGTCGGCGCCCGGTTCAGGAGGACCGGGTGCTCCTTGATGACTTCCTCGAGGGCGTCCCACACCTCGTTCGGCGCCTGCTCGACGAGCTCCTTGCTCATCTTGATCGTCGAGGTGAGCTGCTTCTGCTCGAGGCGGCGGTAGATGAACGGCTTGAAGAGCTCGAGCGCCATCCTCTTCGGGAGTCCGCACTGGTGGAGCTTCAGCTCCGGCCCGACGACGATGACGGACCGGCCCGAGTAGTCGACGCGCTTGCCGAGCAGGTTCTGGCGGAAGCGGCCCGACTTGCCCTTGAGGGTGTCGGAAAGCGACTTCAGCGGGCGGTTGTTCGTCCCCTTCAGGACGCGGCCGCGCCGGCCGTTGTCGAAGAGGGCGTCGACCGCCTCCTGGAGCATCCGCTTCTCGTTCCGGACGATGACCTCCGGGGCGCGGAGCTCGAGGAGCTTCTTGAGACGGTTGTTGCGGTTGATGACGCGGCGGTAGAGGTCGTTCAGGTCGGACGTGGCGAACCGGCCGCCGTCGAGCGGCACGAGGGGCCGCAGCTCGGGCGGGATGACCGGGATGACGTTCAGGATCATCCACTCGGGCCGGTGGCCCGAGCGGCGGAACGCGTCGACGACCTTGAGCCGCTTGGCGGCCTTGAGCCGCTTCAGCGCCGAGGTCTCGGTCTTCATGATGAGGCGGAGCTCGTCGGCGAGGTCGTCGATGTTGACCCGCTGGAGGAGCTCCTGGATCGCCTCGGCGCCCATCTTGGCGACGAACGCGTCCGGGCCGTACTTCGCCTTGAACTCGCGGTAGCGCTCCTCTGTGATGAGGACCTTCTCGAGGATGTTCTCCTCGTCGGCGAGCGGGCCCGGGTCGACGACGACGTACGCCTCGAAGTAGAGGATCCGCTCGAGGTCGCGGAGCGTCAGGTCGAGGAGGTGGCCGATCCGGCTCGGGAGGCCCTTGAAGAACCAGACGTGCGAGACGGGCGCGGCGAGCTCGATGTGCCCCATCCGCTCGCGGCGGACCTTGGACTTCGTCACCTCGACGCCGCACTTGTCGCAGACGACGCCCCGGTGCTTCATCCGCTTGTACTTGCCGCAGAGGCATTCCCAGTCGGTGATGGGCCCGAAGATCTTCGCGCAGAAGAGGCCGTCGCGCTCCGGCTTGAAGGTCCGGTAGTTGATCGTCTCCGGCTTGGTGACCTCGCCGAAGGACCAGGAGCGGATCTTCTCGGGGCTCGCCAGGGCGATCTTGATCGCGTTGAAGTCGCGCGGACCCGTGCCCCGGAACGCGGGCGCCGCGGGAGCGAGGGGGAAACGCCGAAGGTGTCCATGATCATGTCTCCCTCCTCAGACCTTCAGGAGCTCGATGTCGAGGCAGAGCGACTGCAGCTCGCGCACGAGGACGTTGAACGATTCCGGCAGCCCCGGCTCCTCGGGCACCTCGCCCTTGACGATCGACTCGTAGACGCGCGAGCGCCCCTCGACGTCGTCGGACTTCACCGTGAGGAGCTCCTGGAGCGTGTAGGCCGCGCCGTACGCCTCGAGCGCCCAGACTTCCATCTCGCCGAACCGCTGGCCGCCGAACTGCGCCTTGCCGCCGAGGGGCTGCTGCGTGATGAGGGAGTAGGGGCCGATGGAGCGGGCGTGGATCTTGTCGTCGACGAGGTGCGACAGCTTGAGCATGTAGATGTAGCCGACCGTGACCTTCTGCTCGAACCGGTCGCCCGTCATCCCGTCGTAGAGGTCGGTCTTGCCGCTGCGCGGCAGGTTCGCCTTCTCGAGGAGGGCGCGGATCTCGTGCTCGCTCGCCCCGTCGAAGACGGGCGTGGCGATGCTCAGGCCGAGCGCCTCGGCCGCCCAGCCGAGGTGGGTCTCGAGGATCTGCCCGACGTTCATTCGCGACGGGACGCCGAGCGGGTTGAGGACGATCTCGACCGGCGTGCCGTCCGGCAGGTAGGGCATGTCCTCCTCGGGGAGGATCCGGCTGATGACGCCCTTGTTCCCGTGGCGGCCGGCCATCTTGTCGCCGACCTGGAGCTTGCGCTTCATGGCGACGTAGGCCTTGACGGTCTTGTTGACGCCGGGGGCGAGCTCGTCGCCCTTGGAGAGGAGGTGGATGCGGTCGGCCGCCACCTTGCGGATGACGTCGACCTGGGAGTCGGCGCGCTGCAGGGCGAGGCGGACCGTGTCCCGGATCTCCTCGTCGCGGAGCTTCAGCCCCTTGAGGAGGCGCGGGCCCATCATCCCGATCTTCTCGACCGTGAGCTTGTGCCCGGACGCGACGAGGACGTTCCCCTGCGGGTCGACGACGTCCTCGAGGACCGCGCGGCCCTCGAGGAGACGCTCGATCTTCTCGCGCGCCTCGGTCCGCACGATCCGGATCTCGTCGTCGGCGTCCTTGTTGAGGTACCCGATCTCCTCGTCGAGGATCTGCTTGGCCCGGACGTCCTTCTGCTTCTCGTCGTCCTTGCGGGTGAAGATCTTCACGTCGACGACGATGCCCTCGATGCCCGGCGGGCACTTGAGCGAGGCGTCGCGGACGTCGCCGGCCTTCTCGCCGAAGATGGCGCGGAGGAGCTTCTCCTCGGGGGTCAGCTGCGTCTCGCCCTTGGGCGTGACCTTGCCGACGAGGATGTCGCCCGGCTTCACGTTCGCGCCGATCCGGATGATCCCGGACTCGTCGAGGTCGCGGAGCGCGTGCTCGGAGACGTTCGGGATGTCCTTGGTGATCTCCTCGGGGCCGAGCTTGGTCTCGCGGGCCTCGATCTCGAACTCCTCGATGTGGATGGAGGTGTAGTAGTCCTCCTTGACCATCTTCTCGGAGATGAGGATCGCGTCCTCGAAGTTGTAGCCGCGCCACGGCATGAAGGCGACGAGGATGTTCCGCCCGAGGGCGAGCTCGCCGCCCGAGGTGCAGGGACCGTCGGCCAGGACCCGGCCCGCCGTGACCCGCTCGCCTTCCTTGACGATCGGCTTCTGGTTGATGCAGGTGTTCTGGTTCGAGCGCCGGAACTTCAGGAGCGGGTAGATGTCGGCGCCGAACTCGCGGGGCTTGCCGTCGGGGCCGATCCCCTCGACCCGGACGATGATCCGGCGGGCGTCGACCGTGTCGACGATGCCGTCCCTCTTGCAGAGGACGACGGCCCCGGAGTCCCGGGCGACGACGCCCTCGAGACCGGTGCCGACGATCGGCGGCTCGGTGCGCAGGAGAGGCACCGACTGGCGCTGCATGTTCGAGCCCATGAGGGCCCGGTTCGCGTCGTCGTGCTCGAGGAACGGGATGAGCGCGGCGGCCACCGAGACGAGCTGCTTCGGCGAGACGTCCATGAACTGGACCTTCTCGCGCGGCTCGGCCTTGAACTCGCCCTGGAGCGTGACCTGGACCCGGTCGTTCTGGAACCGGCCGTCCGCCTCGAGCGGCTCGTTCGCCTGCGCGATGCTGTAGTCCTCCTCCTCCCACGCGGGGAGGTAGAAGGCGGTCGGCCTCCCGACGGCGAGCTTCTTGCCCGCCTTCTTGAGCTTGACGTTCGTCGCCTCGAGCTCGGAGGCCTCGACGGTGGCCCCCTTCTTCCAGCCCGAGTCGCCTTCGGTCACGACCTCGAAGTGCTCGAGAACGCGTCCGTCGCGGACCTTCTTGTAGGGCGCTTCGATGAACCCGTACTCGGAGATCCGGGCGTACGTCGAGAGCGACGAGATGAGGCCGATGTTCGGCCCTTCCGGCGTCTCGATCGGGCAGATGCGGCCGTAGTGCGTGGCGTGGACGTCGCGGACCTCGAACCCGGCCCGCTCGCGCGAGAGGCCGCCCGGCCCGAGGGCCGAGAGGCGGCGCTTGTGCGTCACCTCGGAGAGCGGGTTCGTCTGGTCCATGAACTGCGACAGCTGCGAGGACCCGAAGAACTCCTTGATCGCCGCGATGACCGGCTTGGAGTTGATCAGGTCGTGCGGCATCGCGGAGTCGATGTCCTGGTGGACGGACATCTTCTCCTTGATCGCCCGCTCCATCCTCACGAGGCCGATGCGGAACTGGTTCTCGAGGAGCTCGCCGACGCAGCGGACGCGGCGGTTGCCGAGGTTGTCGATGTCGTCGATCTTGCCGATGTCGCGCTTGAGCTTGAGGAGCGCGTCGATGACGACGAAGAAGTCGTCGGAGGAGAGCGTCTTCTGGACGAGAGACGTCGAGAGACCCATCCGGATGTTGAACTTGTAGCGTCCGACGCGGGAGAAGTCGTACTTGCGCGGGTCGAAGAACATCCCCACGAAGAGGTTCTTGGCGCTCTCGTCCGTCGGCGGGTCGCCGGGGCGCATCCGCTTGTAGATCTCGAGGAGCGCCTCGCGCTTCGTCTTGACGGAGTCCTTCCGGAGCGTGGCGATGAGCGTCTCGCCGATCGGCTCCCAGTCGGGGAAGAGGACCTCGACCGGGGTCGCCTGCTTCTCCGTCATGACCGTGGCGAGGTCGTCCGGGACCTCGCTCCCCGCCTCGTAGAGGACCTCGCCCGAGGCGAGGTCGACGACGTCGACGGCGAAGAGGATCCGGCCGAGCTTGCCCGGGTCGACGGAGACGGTGACCGGCGTGCCGGCCGCGAGCTTCTCCTTGTGGTCGGCCGTGAGCTTGACGTCGGCGAAGATCTTGCCGTCCTTCTTGATGCCGCGGAGGTGCTTGAGGCGCAGCTCCTCCTTCGCGAGGACGTCGGGGGGCAGGACGAGGTGCGCCTTCCCCTTCTCGAACGTCAGGCCGACGGCCGAGTAGAACTTCTTGAGGATCTGCTCGTCGCTCTCGAGGCCCAGCGCGCGGAGGAAGACCGTCCCGGGGAACTTCCGCTTCCGGTCGATGCGGACGCCGAAGAGGCCCTTGGAGTCGATCTCGAACTCCACCCAGGAGCCGCGGTAGGGAATGATCTTGCCGATGAGGGTGTGCGCCCCCTCGCGGGTGAAGAAGACGCCGGGCGAACGGTGGAGCTGCGAGACGATGACGCGCTCCGTGCCGTTGATGATGAAGGTCCCGTTGTCCGTCATGAGGGGGATGTCTCCGAAGTAGACCTCCTCCTCCTTGATGTCACGGATCGGCCACTCCTTCGGGGCGCTCTTCCCCGTCGGGGCGTTCTCCTTGTCGAAGACCTTCAGCCGGAACGTCACCTTGAGCGGGACGGCGTAGGTGAGCCCGCGCTCCTGGCACTCGGCCACGGTGAAGGGGAGGCGAAGCTCGACCGGGGTCCCGCAGACCTCGTCGATCGTGACCTTGTTCGGGTTGGGGTGCCCGCACACCTGGCACTCGACCCGGTTGGCCCTCGCGTCCTTGACCCGAACCGTGGCTCCGCAGTGCTCGCAGGAGAATCGCAGGTGCTGGATTCCCTCGAGCCGCCCGCTCCGCGAGGCCAGGTCGCCGATCCGGTACGACACGTACTCGAGCGCGCAGGTCTCGCGGAAGTCGGAGAAGGGGAAGACACCGCGGAAAACGGCTTCGAGACCGACATCGGCCCGCTCCACGGGGAGCAGGTCCATCTGGAGGAAGTCCTCGTAGGACCTCCTCTGGACGTCGATCAGGTTCGGCAGGGGCAGGAAGGTCTTGATCTTGCCGAAATCGTGGCGGGGGGTCTGCCCCGGGGCGAGCATGCGGTCAGCCATTCGAGCGGGCTCCCTTCAGCCGAGAGAGGGGTGACGCGAAAAGAGGGAAACACCGTCCGGCGCGACGGCGAGATTCCCGGGGGGCCGGATGAACCGGCCCCTCGGGGAATCGACGCCCGTCACCAGACGGTCTTCCGTTGGGGACACGCCGGACTACGACTACTTGACCTCGACCTTGGCGCCGATCTCCTCGAACTTCTTCTTGATCGCGGCCGCCTCGTCCTTCGAGACGGACTCCTTGAGGACCCCCAGGTTCTCGACGAGGTCCTTGGCCTCCTTCAGGCCGAGGGACGAGTTGACCTCGCGGACCGCCTTGATGACGTTGATCTTGTTCGAGCCGGCCTCCTTGAGGGTGACCGTGAACTCGGTCTGCTCCTCGACGGGGGCGGCGGCGGCGGCCGGGGCGGCGGCGGCCGGGGCGGCCATCATCGCGGCCGAGACGCCGAACTTCTCTTCGAGGGCCTTGACGAGGTTGTTGAGCTCGAGGACGGACATCCCCTCGACTTCGGTGACGAACTGCTCGACGGAAAGGGCCATTTCGTTCTCCTTAGTTTCTTCGCGCGTGCGCGTATCAGGTGTTCGGTCGTGGGTGGGTCCGGGCCTCAGGCCGCGGCGCCCTTCTGCTCGGCGACGGCCGAGATCGTCATCGCCAGCTTGCGCTGCGGGGTCGAAAGGGCGACCACGAGGCGGCGCATCGGCGACTGGAGGAGGCCGACGAGACGCCCGAGGAGCTCCTGGCGGGTCGGCATGCTCGCGAGGGTCTCGAGGGCGGAGGCCGGCACCGGCATACCCTCGACGAGGGCGGCCTTGACCTTGATCTTCGCGTTCGTCTTTCCGAAGTGGTGAAGGACCTTCGCCAGCTGGACGATGTCGGTCTTCGAGTAGGCGACCGCGGTCATCCCGCTGAAGTGCTCGGCCAGCGCGCCCATCGGGACGTCCTTGAAGGCGCGGAGCGCGAGCGTGTTCTTGACGACGACGTACTCCGAGCCGGTCGCCCGGATCTGGCGGCGAAGCTCGGTCACGTCGGGGACGTTGATCCCCTTGAAATCGATGAGGAACGCGTGGGGAGCCTTCCCCATGGCCTCCGTCATCCGGGCGATGGCGTCGGTCTTCTCGGCGCGGTTCACGCGGTCCTCCCCACGAGCTTGTCGGCGACCATCGGGTCGACCGGGATGCCGGGGCCCATGGTCGACCCGAGGAAGATCGACTTCACGTACTTCCCCTTCGCCGCCGCGGGCTTGGCCTTCTGGATCGCCGAGATCAGGGCCTCCGCGTTCTCCACGAGGGCCTTGTCGTCGAACGACATCTTGCCGACCGGGCAGTGGATGATGGCGGTCTTGTCGACGCGGAACTCGATCTTGCCCGCCTTCAGCTCCTTGACGGCCTTGGCGACGTCGAACGTGACCGTGCCGGCCTTCGGGTTCGGCATGAGGCCGCGGGGCCCGAGGACCTTGCCGAGGCGTCCGAGCGACTTCATCATGTCGGGCGTCGCGACGAGGGCCTCGAAGTCGAGGTACCCCCCCTGGATCCTGGCGACCAGGTCGTCCCCCCCGACGACGTCGGCGCCGGCATCCTCGGCCTCGCGGACCTTCTCTCCGGACGCGACCACGGCAACGCGAATCTTCGCGCCCGTCCCGTGCGGGAGGACGACCGTGCCGCGGACCATCTGGTCGGCGTGCTTCGGGTCGACGCCGAGGCGCATGGCCACCTCGAGCGTCTCGTTGAATTTTGCGTACGCCGCCGAGCGGACGAGCGCGACGGCCTGCTGGACGTCGTAGAGCTTCGTCCGGTCGACTTTGGCGGCCGCAGCGGTGTACTTCTTGCCTTCCGTCATTTCTCTTCCGCTCTTCCGAGAACGGCGACCGTCCGGCGTCCCCGCGAAGAGAAGCCCCGGGAGGCAACCCGGGCATCGCGAGGTCGCGCGCCGTGAGAGGGCCGGCGCCGGCCCGTTCGCCGTCTCAATGTGAAACCGTCACGCGACGATTTCGTTCTCTTTGGTCATCCCTGGCTTCCCTGGCTTTCGTCAGCCGACGACATCGATCCCCATCGAACGCGCCGTTCCCGCGACCGACTTCATGGCGGCCTCGACGTCGGCGGCGTTGAGGTCCTGGAACTTCAGCTTCGCGATCTCCTCGACCTGCTTCATCGTGACCTTCCCGACCCGGTTCTTGTTCGGGACGCCGGACCCCTTCTCGACCTTCGCCGCTTTCTTCAGCAGGACGGCGGCCGGAGGGGTCTTCGTGATGAAGGTGTAGGACCGGTCCGAGTAGACCGTCACGACGACCGGGATGATCAGACCCGCGTCCTTCGCCGTCCTCGCGTTGAAGGACTTGCAGAAGTCCATGATGTTGACGCCCTGCGGGCCGAGGGCGGTGCCGACGGGCGGCGCGGGGGTCGCCTTCGCGGCTTCGATCTGGAGCTTGACCATCCCGACGACTTTCTTGGCCATTGTGGGTTCCTTCGATCGGTGGCGGGGCGGGCCCCGCGTTCTTCGGGGCGCCGGCGCGCCGGCCCCTCGGGAGTTACTGCTTCTGAACCTGGACGAACTCGAGCTCGACCGGGGTCGGTCGGCCGAAGATGGTGACGAGGACCCGGAGCGTCGAGCGTTCGATGTTGATCTCCTCGACGTCGCCGGTGAACTCCTTGAAGGGACCGTCGACGATCTTCACCTTCTCGCCCCGCTCGTAGGTGTACTTCGGCTTCGGCTTTTCCTTGGACTCGGCCGTGTGGTGGAGGATCGCCTCGACCTCCTCCGGCATCAGCGGGACGGGGCTCTTGGACGAGCCGCCGACGAAGCCGGTGACCTTCGGCGTGTTCCTCACGAGGTGCCACGTCTCGTCCGCCATCTCCATCTGGACGAGGACGTACCCCGGGAAGAACTTGCGCTCGACGTTCCGGCGCTTCCCCGCCTTCATCTCCACGACGGTTTCCTTCGGCACCCGGATCTCGCCGAACTGGGACTCCATGCCCTGGGCCTTGATCCGGTTCGTCAGCTCCAGGACGACCCGGTCCTCGAACCCCGAGTAGGTGTGGACGATGTACCAGTCCATCGCCGGTGCCGCGGGGGCGCCGTCGAGGGGGGCCGGGGAGCCGTCGTAGTCGGTCATCTCGGGAGGCCTCTTCGGCTCACTGGCCGAAACTGGCGAAGAACCAGTTGATGACCGGCGTGATCGCCGCGTCCACCGTGAAGAGGAACACGCCGACGACGACGGTGTAGACGATGACGACCGTGGTCGTGCCGACGACCTCGTCCCTGGCCGGCCAGCTGACCTTGCCGATCTCCTTCCGGACGTCGACGAGGAACTCCCTGAAGGTCTTCCACCGCTCGGTGAGGTTCATTCGATCCGTCTTCCTTGCGCCCTCGGCGCCGCGCCGCCCGTTCCGGGGCGTCCGGCCCGCCTCCCAGGCGGGAAAAGTGGCAGGGGTGCGGAGACTCGAACTCCGAACCTACGGTTTTGGAGACCGTTGCTCTGCCAATTGAGCTACACCCCTTCGCACGTCCCTGGACCTAGACCTTGCCTTCCTTGTGCGCCGTGTGCTTCCTGCAGAAGCGGCAGTACTTGGCGACCTCCAGCTTTTCCTGGTGGGTCTTCTTGTTCTTCGTCGTCGTGTAGTTCCGGCGCTTGCACTCACCGCACGCCAGGCTGATCAGGTCTCTCGGCATCGCTCTCTCCGCTTCCTTGCCGTCCCCGCGGCCCGCCCCGGCTCTCTTGGCTCCCGTGCCTCCCCGCTGCCCGGGAGAGGGCTGGAGCGGGAGACGGGATTCGAACCCGCGACCAACAGCTTGGAAGGCTGTGACTCTACCCCTGAGTTACTCCCGCCGGTGTCCTTTCGACCCTTCGTCTTCCCCTTCCCGGGCGGGGCCTGGCGCCCGGGAGAGGTTTCTGGAGCCCACGAGCAGATTTGAACTGCTGACCCCGTCCTTACCAAGGACGTGCTCTACCAACTGAGCTACGTGGGCCCGGTCACCGCTGGCGGATCCGCACCCCCCGCGGGGCCGGAACCGATGTAGAAACTTCTGGTGGGCAGGGAGGGATTTGAACCCCCGTAGCGCCTAAGCGCGGCAGATTTACAGTCTGCTGCCATTAACCACTCGGCCACCTACCCACTCTTTGGATCCGTCTCTAGGCTCTCCTTCCCGCGGACCGCCCCGGAGCCGTCTCCGGAGTCGACCGTGGAGCTGGCGATGGGACTTGAACCCGCAACCTGCTGATTACAAATCAGCTGCTCTGCCAGTTGAGCTACGCCAGCCCGTCGCACCCGAGGCCCCGGCCGGACACCCGGCCGAAGCCGAGAGGCGCGAACCGTGGTGTATATCAGCGCCCGGATCTGCCGTCAAGCGATTCTCGTGCCCGAAACGCCTCACCGGGGGGGAATGGCGATCCCGCCCCGTCGACCTCATATTCCGGGAGGTTCTACCGGAGGCGGACATGCGCGCTGGCCTCATCCTCGCGACCGGGGTCGTGGGTGTTCTGGGGGGATTCCGACTCCCCGCAGCCGACCTCGTCGTCCCCGTCGTCCTCGACGTCCGATCCGGAGCGGCGCACTACCGCACGGAACTGACCCTGACGAACCGGGGAAGCGCCGCCGTCGACCTCACCCTCGTGTACCGGGGTTCGCTCGGAGCGGCTTCGGGAATGGTAACCGAGAACCTCCCCGCCGGGACGCAGCGGACCTTCTCCGACGTCATCGGCTTCCTTGCCGGGCACGGGATCTCCTTCCCCGGTCTCCCGGAGGGCGCCCCCCACGCCGGAACACTTCGGGTGATCGTCCCCGACGCCGCCGTCGGCGACGTCTCCGCCGTGGCGAGGACCACGAGCCCCACTTCGGAGCCCCACCCGGCCGGGGCTGCAGGCCTGGCCTACCTCGCGGCCTCCTCGTCCGCGTCGTTCGCCGGGCAGGCCGTCGTCCTCGGCCTCCGGGCGACCGAGGCGGAGCGCTCGAACCTCGCCGTCTTCAATCCAGGTACGTCGTCCGTCTCGGTGCGCGTCACCGCCGTGAGCGGAACCGGGGATGGCGTCGAAGTCGTCTCTGCCGACGCACTCTCCCTCGGGGCGGGAGAGTGGCGGCAGATCGACGGGATCCTCGCAAAGGCGGGGCTCGCGCAGGGCTGGGCGGTGATCGAGAGGATCGAGGGGGGGACTTTCGGCGCCTACGGCGTCGTCAACGACGGCGGGACGAACGACGGTTCGTTCCTGGAGGCGCTGCCGGACACCGCGACGGCCGCGTCCGTCACGGTGCCGGCTCTCGTCGAGACGACGACCTTCCGAACGGAGCTGGTCCTCGCGAACCGCGGCGCGGCGGCGGCCACACTGACGCTCGACTATCGCGAGTCGCTCTCCCCGGCGCTCGGACCGGGTGGAACCACGACGTTGATGCTCGCACCGCGCGAGCAGCGGATCGTTCCGGAAGCCCTCTCCCACCTCCGCTCTCTCGGCGTCGGTATCGGGCCTGCGGGTGCGGCCTCGTACGCGGGCCGCCTCCGCGTGACCGGCCCGGCCGGGATGGCCGGACTTCACGCGGGCGCCCGAGTCTCCTCCCTTTCGTCGGGAGGTGGCGCCTACGGCGTCTTCCTCCCCGGCGTGCCGGCCGGCGAGGAGGCGACGGCCGAGGCTTTCGTATCGGGCCTTCGGGCCGAGGCGGACGTCCGCTCGAACCTGGCGCTCGTCCACGCCGGCGGCGCCGGCTCGGGGCCGGTGACGCTGGAGCTGCAGCTCTTCGACGGCGAGGCAGGCGGCAGACCGGCAGGTTCCCCCACGACGGTCCGGCTCGACGAAGCCTCCTGGCTCCAGCTTCCCGACCCTCTCCGGCCTCTCGGCGTCAGGAGCGGCTGGGCGAGGTTGCGGAGGACGTCGGGGAACGCACCCTGGATCGCCTACGGCGTCCTGAACGACGGAGGAGTCCCGGGGCAGCGGACGGGGGACGGCGCGTACGTCCCCGCACTGAAATCCTCGCCGGCTCCTTCCTCGAGGGTCGCGCCGGCGGACATCGTGTACCTCGGGGCATTCCGGCTTCCCCTGGGCGGGCTGAGGCCCCTCACTTTCGAGTACGGCGGAAACGCCATGACCTTCCGCCCCGGTGGCGACCCGGAGGGCGGGACGGACGGCTTTCCCGGCTCCCTCTTCGTCACGGGGCACGACCGGATGCCCTACGGCGAGCTCCCCGACGGGAGCCGCGTCGCCGAGATCGGTATCCCGTCGCCGGTCGTCTCCAGGAACGTCGAGGATCTTCCGCAGGCGCGCCTCATCCAGCCGCTGACCGACGTCACCGGTGGGCTCTTCGCCGGGATCGACGAGATTCCCCGCCTCGGGATGCAGTACCTCGACCGGCCCGAGACCGGTCCCCGCGTCCACCTCGCGTGGGGAGAGCACCTCCCGCCGCCCCCGAACCGGCCCACGCACGCCTGGTTCGAGCCCGATCTCTCCGCCCCGCGGCCCCGGGGGGCCTGGTTCCTCGACGAGCTCTCCCCCTATGCGGTGAACGGCTACATGCTCGAGATCCCGGAGGCCTGGGCGAGCGCCCACGCCTCCGGGCGCATTCTCGGCACTGGCCGCTACCGCGACGGCGGGCTCGCCGGAATGGGTCCGGCGCTCTTCGCCTACCGCCCCTGGCTCGACGCAGCGGGAACGCCCCCCGCCGCCGGCGCCACCCTTCCCGTCACGACGCTCCTCCACTACCAGAACACTCTGGAAACCGAGCGGATCGAGAAGTGCCTCGGCGGCACCCAGCACGCCGACACCTGGGAGGGCGCGGCGTTCCTGACGACCGCATCGGGGAAGTCGGCGGTGCTCTTCGCCGGGACGAAGGGAGTCGGCGAGCGCTTCTGGTACGGCTTCCTCAACCCCGCCGGACCCGACCACCCGTGCGTGGCCGGGGACTTCGTGAACGAGTACACGACCTGCCGGAAGGCCGAAGGGGCTCCCTGCCCGGCCGAGGAGCTCGTCGAGTGCGCGGGGCACACGTCGAGCCGTGGCTGGTGGAGCAGCCGCTTCGCGGGACGTCTCCTTCTCTACGACCCGGACGACCTCGCCCGCGTGTCCGCCGGGACGATGGAACCCTGGGCGCCGCAGCCCTACGCATTCCTCGACGTCGACCCGTACCTCTTTCTGAACCCGTCGCACGTCGACGTGGAGGACGTCGGTCCCGGAGTCCAGCAGCGTTTCCGTCTCGGCGACGTCGCGTTCGACCGGCAGAACGGGCTCCTCTACCTGATCGAGCTCTTCGCCGACGAGGCGAGGCCCGTCGTCCACGTCTTCCGGGTGCGGTGATTCGAGGGGCACCGCCGGCCGACGGACCGGTTGACGGAATACCGCGTCCCGGAGGCGTTCAGGCCGGTTTCTTCGCCCGGCGTTGCCGGAGGGCCTCGAAGAGGAGGACGGCGGCCGAAACGCCTACGTTCATCGAGCCGGCCCCCTCCGCCATCGGGATCGCCACGAGCCGGTCGCACGTCTCCCGCGTCAGCCGCCGGAGGCCCGGGCCTTCGGCGCCGAGGCAGAAAACCACGTCCCCGGTCAGGTCGACGTCCCAGAGCGGCTCGCCTTCGGGCGAGGCGCCGTAGACCCAGAAGCGGTCGTCCTTCACGTCTTCGAGGAAGCGCGCCGCGTTTCCGACACGGGCGACCTTGACCCGCTCGAGCGCCCCGGCGCTGGCCTTGGAGACCGATTCGTTCAGGCCGGCGGAGTGCCGCTCGGGCAGGACGACGGCGGCCCCTGCCGCGGCGGCCGTGCGCAGGATCGAGCCGAGGTTTCCCGGGTCGGTGACCTCGTCGAGGAAGAGGACGAGGCGGCTTCCCGGCTCGCCGCCGAGGGCCTCCTCGATCGGGTCGTACTCCCGCGTCGCCACCCGGGCCGCGACGCCGTTGTGGGCCTTCCCCGCCGTTCGGTCGAGCTCCTCGCGGGGAACGACACGCACGGGAATTCCCTTCTCCCGCGCCGTCCGCTCCAGCTCCCGGACACGGCCGTCGCGCCGGCCTTCCTGCAGGAGGAGCGCCTCGACCGCCTCGGGACGCTCGGCGAGCGCGGCGGACACCGGGTGAAAGCCTGCGACGATCACGGGACCTCCACCAGGACGACGGCCGAGGCGAAGACCCCTTCGCCGCGCCCGAATCCCGTCATGCCGTTGCCGCTCGACGCCTTCACCGAGACGCGCTCGAGGGGGATCCCGAGGAGCGCGGCGATCGTTCCTCGCATGGCCTCCCGGTAGGGCCCCACGCGGGGGCGCTCGGCGATCAGCGTGACGTCGACGTTCAGGACGACCGGCCGCCCCGCCCGCTCGAGCGCCTCGGTGACGAACAGGGACGACGACGCGTCCTTCCACTGCGGGTCCGTCGTCCCGAAGACGCTTCCGAGGTCCCCCGCGGCGGCGGTCCCGAGGAGGGCGTCCGCGAGAGCGTGGAGAACGACGTCGCCGTCGGAGTGCCCGTCCGGCCCCGCGTCGGAAGGAATCTCGACCCCGCCGAGAACGCAGCGGCGCCCGGCGACGAGGGGATGGGCGTCGAGCCCCTGCCCGATCCGCAGGCTCACGGCCGACCCTCCGCCGCGAGCCACGCCTCGGCCCGGGCGAGGTCTTCCGGGTAGGTGATCTTCACGTTCCAGCGGGACGTGACGACCGTCCGCACGAGGACGCCGCGCCGCTCGAGGAGCTCGACGTCGTCGGTGGCTTCGAAGAGGCCCGCCTCCACCGCCTGCCGGAAGAGTCCGGCTCGCATGACCTGCGGCGTCGCAGCGGCGAAGAGATCGTGGCGCGGCACCGTCTCGACCACGACACCTCCCTTCACCCGCTTGATCGTGTCGGTGACGGGGCTCCCGGCGAGAGCGGCCCCGTGCTCCACCGCGGCCGCGACGACGGCCGCGACGTCGGCGGGCTCCACGAGGGGCCGGGCGGCGTCGTGAATGCAGAGGAGATCGTCGTCGCCGGCGCCCGAGGCGCGCCACGCGGCGACCACGGAATCGCGGCGGGTTTCGCCGCCTGGCGTCGTCGCCACGGGCATCGCCTCGAAGGTCGCGAGGGCCTCGGCGAACGCCCCTTCGCTCCCCGGCGAGACGGCCACCACGGCCCGATCGACCCGCCCGGAGGCCGCGAGCCGCTCCAGGGCGTGGACGAGGAAGGGCTTCCCCGCGAGCCGGACGAGGGCCTTCGGCCCCGCGTCGTGGAACCGGGCACCGAAGCCCGCCGCCGGGATGAGCGCGACGACGGTCACGCTATCGAGCGAGGATGTCGGTTTCCTTGGCTTTGACGACGGCGTCGACCTCGGCCACGTACCGGTCGGTCAGCTTCTGGATCTCGTCGAGGGCGCGCTTCTCCTCGTCGGCCGAGATGGTCGCGGCCTTCCCTTCCTTCTTGACCTTGTCGTTGGCCTCGTGGCGGTGGTGACGGATCTCCACCTTCGACTGCTCGGCGAGGGTATGGGCCTTCTTGACGATCTCCTTGCGCCGCTCCTCCGTCGGAGAGGGGACCGGCACGCGGACGACCCGGCCGTCGGAGCTGGGGTTCAGGCCGAGGTCGCTGTTGCGGATCGCCTTCTCGATGACCGGGCAGAGCTGGGCCTCCCACGGCTGGATCAGGATCAGCGTGGCGTCGGGGGTCGAGAGGTTCGCGACCTGGTTGAGCGGCGTCGCCGTGCCGTAGTACTCGACGTGGACTCCCTCGAGCAGGCCGACGGAGGCGCGGCCCGTCCGAAGGTGCTTCAGCTCGGCCTTCAGGGCGTCGATCGAAACCACCATGCGGCGCTCGGTTTCCTTCCGGATCTCGGCGAGGGGCATCGGGTCTCTCCTCTCTTGTTCTTCGCTTCTGTTCTCTGCGCCCGTTCAGCTGGCGGGCTCGCCTGCGTCCACGGTACTGCCGATCGGCTCGCCCGTGACGACACGCTGGATGTTCCCAGGGACGAGGAGGTTGAAGACGCGGATCGGAATGCGGCTCTCCCGGCAGAGGGCGATGGAAGCCGCGTCCATCACGGCCAGCCGCCTCTCGAGGACTTCCTGGTACGTGACGTGCGGAAGGAGGACCGCGGACGGGTCCTTCTTCGGGTCGGCGGTGTAGATGCCGTCGACCTTCGTCCCCTTGAGGATCGCGTCCGCGCGCAGCTCGCTCGCCCGGAGCGCGGCGGCCGAGTCGGTCGTGAAGAAGGGGTTCCCGGTACCGCCGGCCAGGATGACTGCGCGCCCCTTCTCGAGGTGGCGGTCGGCGCGCCGGCGAATGAACGGCTCGGCGACGGAGCGGACCTCGAAGGCCGTCATGACCCTCGTCGGCACGCCCCGCTGCTCGGTGGCGTCCTGGAGCGCGAGCGCGTTGATGACCGTGGCGAGCATCCCCATGTTGTCGCCCGTCACCCGGTCGATCCCCTGCGTGGCGGCCGAGACGCCCCGGATGATGTTCCCGCCACCGATGACCACGGCGACCTGAACGCCCATGCGCGCCACGGCCACGACCTCGTCGGCGATGCGGGCCACCATCGCGGGCTCGATGCCGAAGGGCTGCCCTCCGAGGAGGGCTTCCCCGGAGAGCTTCAGGAGGACCCGGCGGTAGACCGGCCGCCCCGTCTCGGTGCCCATCGGCTCGTCCGCGCTACTTCGAGAGCTCGGCGACCTCGGCAGCGAGGTCGGACTGCTTCTTCTCGATCCCTTCACCCACCTTGAAGCGGACGAAGCGGATGACGCGGGCGTCCTTTCCGGCGCGCTCGGCGACGACCTGGGAGACCTTCTTCGAGTCGTCCTTCACGAACGACTGGTCGACGAGGACGACCTCCCCGAACCACTTGCCGATCATCCCCTCGACCATCTTCTCGGCGACGGCCTCGGGCTTGCCGGCGGCGACGGCCTTGGCCTTGGCGATCTCGCGCTCATCCGCGAGGGCCTTCTCGGGGACCTGCTCGCGGACGGCGTACAGCGGGGTCATGGCGGCGACCTGCATGGCGAGGTCGCGTCCGAGCTCGGCGTCGCACCCCTTCGTCTCGACGACGACGACGGTCTTGTCGCCCGGGTGGGCGTAGAGCGCGAGAGCGTTCCCCTCGCCGGCGACGATCCGGGCGAACCGGCGGAGCTGGGTGTTCTCGCCCGTCTTCGCCGTGGCGAACTGGAGCCACTCGGCAATCGAGCCGGTGGCGCCGGGGACGGACGGCGGGCAGGCCATCGCCTTGAGGGCGTCGGCGTTTCCCTCGGGGGCGTCGCCGAAGGAGGCCTCGGCGGCCACGAATGCCGCGAGGGCCGCGCGGGCGGCCTTGAACTCGTCCGTCTTGGCGACGAAGTCGGTCTCGCAGTTCAGCTCGACGAGCGCGGCGATCGAGCCGTCGCAGGCGTAGCCGACGAGTCCCTCGGCGGCGACGCGGCCGGCCTTCTTGGCGGCGGCGGCGAGGCCCTTCTTCCGAAGGGTCTTCTCGGCCTCCTCGAGGCTCCCGTTCGCTTCGGCCAGGGCCGACTTGCAGTCGAGAATGCCGGCTCCGGTCTTCTCCCGGAGCTCCTTGATCATTGCGGTGGTGATCTCCATCGGACTCTCCCGTCGCGCGCCGGCTGCTGCCGGTCGCGGTGTCGTTCTTCGGTTTCTTGCGCCCGGTCACCCGGACGCGAAAAGGGCCGGCGGGAGCGCGCCTTTCGCGACTCCCGCCGGCCCGGCTCGATCAGGTCAGGTCGAGGTTCAGGCCTGGGCCGGCGCGGAGTCCTTCGCGACGATCGCCTCGGCGACGGCCGCGCCCTCCGCCACGAAGTTCGCGGGCATCGGCTCGTCTTCGGCCTCCGCCGCCTTCCCGACGAACCGCTCTTCCTGGGCGTGCAGGCCCTCGAGAACGGCGTCGGCGATCTTGCCCGTGAAGAGCTTGATCGCGCGGATCGCGTCGTCGTTGCCGGGCACGACGTGGGTGATCGGGTCGGGGTCGCAGTTCGTGTCGACGATGCCGACGATCGGGATGCCGAGCTTGTTCGCCTCCTGCACCGCGATCGCCTCCTTCTTCGGGTCGATCACGAAGAGGAGATCCGGAAGCTCTTCCATCTCGGTGATGCCGGAGAGGTTCTTGGCGAGCTTCGCCCGCTCGCGCTCGAGCCGGATCCGCTCCTTCTTCGTGAGGATGGCGTCCGACGTGTCGGCGAGCATCCCCTCGATCTCCTTGAGGCGCATGACCGACTTGCGGATCGTCACGAAGTTCGTGAGGGTGCCGCCGAGCCAGCGGTTGTTCACGAAGAACATCCCGCAGCGGTTCGCCTCTTCGTAGATGGCGTCCTGGGCCTGGCGCTTGGTCCCGACGAAGAGGACGTTCTTGCCCTGGGAAGCGGCCTCCGTGACGTAGACCGCCGCCTCGCGGAAGCACTTGAGCGTCTTCTGCAGGTCGATGATGTAGATGCCGTTGCGCTTCCCGAAGATGTACTTCTTCATCTTCGGGTTCCAGCGCTTGGTCTGGTGCCCGAAGTGGACGCCCGCCTCGAGGAGCTCCTTCATCGTGATCTGGCTCATGGCTACCTCTTCGAGAACTGGAACCGGGCGCGGGCGCCGCGCTGGCCGTACTTCTTCCGCTCCTTCATCCGCGAGTCGCGCACGAGGAGGCCCGCCTTCTTCAGCATCGGCCGGAGCTCGAGGTTGAAGAGGCAGAGGGCGCGGGAGACGCCGTGGCGGATCGCGCCCGCCTGGCCTGCGCTCCCACCGCCCGCGACGCGGGCGATGATGTCGAACTTCTCGGTCGACTCCGTCAGCTGGAGGGGCTGGCGGATGACCATCTTCAGCACGTCGTTAGGGAAGTACTGGTCGAAGGGGCGGTCGTTGACGACGAACGCGCCGCTTCCGGGACGGAGGTAGACGCGGGCGACCGCCTCCTTCCGCCGGCCGATCGCGTGGTACTGCAGGTTGCTCACGATCTCTCCTCAGGCCTCAAAGCGGCTTCGGGGCCTGGGCCACGTGCGGGTGGGTCGGCCCCGCGTAGACCTTCAGCTTCTTGAACATCTTCTTGCCGAGCTTCGTCTTCGGAAGCATGCCGCGGACGGCTTCCTCGACGAGCTTCTCGGGGCGGGTCGCGCGGAGCTTGTCCGCGCTCGTCGTCCTGAGGCCGCCCGGGAAGCCGGTGTGGTGCCGGTACAGCTTCGCGGTCTCTTTGACGCCGGTCAGCGCGACCTTCTCCGCGTTCACCACGACGACGAAGTCGCCGGTGTCGAGGAAGGGCGTGTAGGTCGGCTTCGACTTGCCCGTCAGGTGCATGGCGACGGCCGTTGCGAGACGGCCCAGGACCTTGCCGTCGGCATCGACGACGATCCAGCGCCGCGGGAGCTCGTTCATCTTGGGGAGAGGCGTTCGGGAACTCACGGAAACTCAGCTCTCCGGTCGGTGTTTCGCGAAGCGCGCACCGCGCCACGCTTCTCGTCTCGGTAATACAGGACCCGGCCGGGCACTGAGAAAGACCGGGCTCCCGAGGGAGGACGCTCCTTGCGCAAGTTCTCTCTAGCGCAGGGCCGGGAAACATACGATGCCGCTCGCGGCCTGTCAAGCGAAACCGGACAGGCGAAATGAGGGGAGTGAGGACGGGAGGGCCGGAGGCCGTCCCGGCGCCGGCCCGGAGGCTTTACGGACCGGTCCGCGGAGACTACCGTGCCGGCCCGTGAACGAGGCCCCTCCGCAGGGAATCGACAAGGCCGCGGGGAAGATCCAGGCGATGTTCTCCCGGATCGCTCCACGCTACGACCTCCTCAACCGGCTCCTTTCCGGCGGCACCGACGTCGCCTGGAGAAACGAGGCTGCCCGCCTTCTGTCGCCGCGTGCCGGCGAGATTCACCTGGACCTCTGCTCCGGAACCGGCGACCTGGCCCTCGCGGTCGCGAAGCGAAGCGGCGGGCGCGCCCGGGTCGTCGCCGCCGACTTCACTTTCGAAATGCTCGCTATCGGGCAGGAGAAGTTCCGCCGCCGGGGCGCCGGGATCCCCGAGACGGGAGCCGACGGCCTCCACCTCCCCTTCCCTGACCGGACGTTCGACGGCGCGACCGCCGCCTTCGGCGTGAGGAACTTCGAGGACCTCGACCGCGGTCTCGGCGAGCTCTGGCGGGTCCTGAAGCCCGGCGGACGGCTCGTCGTCCTCGAGTTCACGCCGGAGCCGACCGGCCCGCTCGCCCCGATCGTCCGCTTTCACGTGAAGACCCTCGTCCCCTTCCTCGGCCGCCTCGTCTCGAAAGACGCATCGGCCTACCAGTACCTCCCCGACTCCGTCGGCCGGTGGCCCGCCCCGGAAGCCCTGGCAGCCCGGATGCGCTCCGCCGGCTTCGCCGCCGTGGACATCCACCTCCTCGCCTTCGGCATCGCCGCCGCCCACGTCGCGCGGAAAGGAGCCCCATGACCGCCACGATCCTCGACGGCGCCAAGGTCGCCGCCGACATCCGCCGCGAGACGGCCGAATCCGTCGCCGAGCTCGCCGCCCGCGGCGCCATCCCCGGCCTCTCCGTGATCGTCGCGGGGGAAGACCCCGCGAGCCAGGTCTACGTCCGGAACAAGGAAAAGCTCGCCCGCGAGGCCGGGATCCGCGCCGAGACCCTCCGCTTCCCCGCGACCGTCACGGAGGCGATGCTCCTGGCCGAGATCGGGCGCCTGAACGCCGCCCCGGAGGTCGACGCGATCCTCGTCCAGCTCCCGCTCCCGGGCGGCATCGCGACGTCCCGCGTCCTCGAGGCGATCGACCCGGCGAAGGACGTGGACGGATTCCACCCGCTCAACGTCGGCCGCCTCGTCCAGGGCAAGCGCGCCCCCGTTCCCTGCACCCCCGCCGGGATCATGGAGCTCCTGAAGCGCGAGAGCGTCCCTCTGCGCGGGACGCGCGCGGTCGTCCTCGGCCGCAGCGACATCGTCGGGAAGCCGATGGCGACGCTCCTCACGAAGGCCGACGCCACCGTCACCGTCGCCCACTCGAAGACCCGCGACCTCCCGGCCCTCTGCGCCGAAGCCGACCTCCTCGTGGCGGCCATCGGCCGGCCGGCGTTCGTCACCGCCGACTTCATCGGCGAGGGGGCCGTCGTCATCGACGTCGGGATCAACCGGATCGACACCATCGAAGAGGTGCTCCGCTGCTTCCCCGGCGACGAAGCGAAGGCCGCGGCGTTCGCGGCGAAGGGTTCGCTCCTCGTCGGCGACGTCCACCCGGCCGACGTGAAGCTCCGCGCTTCGCGCTACACGCCCGTTCCCGGCGGCGTCGGCCCCCTCACGATCGCGCTCCTCCTCGCGAACACCGTCGACCTCTGCCGCGCGCGCCGAGGGCTGTGAGGATGCGGCGCGTCGGCCTCACCGGCGGAATCGCCTCCGGCAAGAGCACCGTCGCGGCGCGCCTGCGCGAGCTGGGGATTCCGGTCCTCGACGCCGACCGCCTCGTCCGCGACCTCTACGAACCCGGTCGCGCCGGTGCCGCCGCCGTCGCCGACGAGTTCGGTCCGGAGCTCCTCGACGAGCGAGGTGCCGTGGACCGCCCGCGCCTCTCCGCCCTCGCCTTCGCCGACCCGGCCGCCGTCGCGCGACTCAACGCCCGTGTCCACCCGCTCGTGAGGAGAGAGACCGACCGCTGGCTCGCCGAGCGCGACTCCGAGGGCGAGGCCGTCGCCGTCGTCGAAGCGACGCTCCTCGTCGAGAACGGTGGCCGCGAGCGCTACGACTTCCTGGTCGCCGTCTCCGCCCCGGAGGAGACTCGTCTCGCCCGAGCCCTCCGCCGCGACCCGTCGTCGACCCGCGAGTCGGTCCTCGCGCGGATGCGAGCCCAGCTCCCCGACGAGGTCCGCAACGCCGCCTGCGACGTCGTCCTCGTCAGCGACGGGAGCGTCGAGGAGCTGAGGGCGAAGGTGGACGAGCTCGCGGCACGGCTCAGGAGTGGGGTCAGGTCTTGATTTTCCATTCTGGCGCCGAGAGCCGGCGAACGAGCTCCGCAAACGCCCTCGCCCGGTGGGAGCGGGCGTTCTTCTCCTCCGCGGACATCTCGGCGAACGTCCGCGTCTCGCCCTCGGGGACGAAGATCACGTCCCAGCCGAAACCGTTCGCGCCGCGAGGCTCGGGAGCGAGTGAGCCGGCGACACGCCCCGAGGCGACGACGACCTCTTCCGCCAGTGCGCCGGGCCAGGCGAGTCCCAGGTCGAGACCGCATCGGCCCGCGGGTCGCCCCAGGCCCAGGCGAGGCGCGCGAAGCCCGCTTCCCCCACCGCGCCGACGGCGAACTTCGTCAGCGGACCCGGATAGCCCTTCCAGGCGGGGAGGGAAAGCCCCGAGTCCTCGACGAGGACCGGTACGCCGAGCTGCGCCGCAGCCGCGAGCGCCTTGGCCGTGACGACCTCGGCGAAGTCGAGGGACTGGATCTCGGGAATCTCGAGCGTCCGGGCCGCGATGGGGCGCCCGAGGAGCGCCGCCGCCTCGCGGGCCTTCCCCGCGTTCGAGGTGAGGAAGACGAGGCTGTCGAGCGACGGGCGCATTCAGCGCGGCGCGGGGAGCGGGACGCCGCGCGCGTCCATCTTGACCCGGTAGCACGGGAGGCCGCGCGAAAGGCCCTTGAGCTTCACGTCGCCGAGCGGCTCGTAGGAGAAGTCGTCCGACGTGAGGCGGGCCGTCTCCTCGCCGACGGCGACCTCGTTCGGTCCGGCGACGTACTCCTCGATTCGCGCCGCGACGTTCACGGTGTTGCCGAGGACGGTGTAGTCGACGCGCTGCGCCGAGCCGATGTCGCCGACGACGGCGTTTCCCGTGTTGACGCCGATCCGCACGCCCACCGGCGGCTCGCCCCGGGCGACCCGCTCGAGGTTCCACGCCTTGACGTTCTCGACGAGCTTGGAGGCGGCGGAGACGGCCCTGCGGGCGTGGTCGGGCTGGACGATCGGCGCGCCGAAGAAGGCCATGACCGCGTCGCCGATGAACTTGTCGAGCGTCCCCCCCTCCGCGAAGATCGCGTCCGCCGCGAAGGTGAAGAACGTCGACAGGAACCGCGAGAGCGAATCGGGGTCCATCCCCTCGGCCGCGCTCGTGAAGCCGACGATGTCGGCGAAGAAGACCGAGACGTTCCTTGTCCTCACGCGGTCGATGACGCCGCTCGCGTCGGAGGCGATCTCCTCGACGACGCCGGGCGAGTGGTAGCGCGAGAGACGCTCCCTGATCCGCTCTTCCTTCTCGATCCGCCTCTGCAGGCGCGCCCGCTCGATCGCGACGGCGGCGAAGTTCCCGAGCGCGGTCAGCAGGTCGAGGTCGTCCGCGGTGAAGCTCCCGGCCCGCAGAGGCGTGTCGACGTGAAGGGCGCCGATGACGCGGTCCTGGTTCCAGAGGGGGACGCACATGGCCGAGCGGATCTGCTGGATCCGGATCGACTGCCCCGCCTCGAACCGGCCGTCGGCGAGGGCGTCGGAGGTCAGGACGGCGACCCGGTTCTGGATGACCGACTCGACGATCGTGTGGGAGAAGGTCTCCCCCGCGTCCCCCGACTCCTTCCCGCGCTGCCGCGAGAGCATCGGGACGAGCTTGCCCTCGTCGCCGACGAGGACGACGACGGCCCGGTCGACCGGGAGGTGCTCGAAGAGGAGGTCGACGACCCGCCCCAGGATCTCCTGGACCTCGCGGGCGAGGATGAGCGTCTTGGCGACCTGGACGAGGATCTCGAAGATCTTGCTCCGCGCCACGGCCGAGGTCGAGCGCTTGCCCGACTGCGTCAGGGGCTCGCCCTCGTCCTCGGGGACGTAGTCCTCGAGGTGGAAGTCGCGGTTGAAGTCGGCGATCGACCGGACGAAGGTGGAGGACGACTCCCCGACGGCCTGCACCGGCGGCTTCGGCCTCACGGCGGGCGCCTCCTCCCGCACGGTGAGGGAGAAGGTCCCGACCGTCAGGACGTCGCCCGGCGCGATCGGCGAGGAGGCGACGAAGCGTCCGTTGACCTTGACGCCGTTCGTCGAATTCTGGTCGACGATGACCCAGCGCTCGTTCTCGCGCCGGATGACGGCGTGACGACGGGAGACCGAGAAGTCGTTCAGCACGACCTCGTTCTCGCTGGACCTCCCGAGGAAGACCTCTGGTCCGGTGATCCGGTAGCGCTGGGGTCGACCCTCGACCTCGTAGACGAGCTCGTACATGAGGGTTGCACAAGGATTATAGGGGCCGGGGCACCCGGCCCCGTCGTCAGGGTGCCGCGGGGGTGAAGCGGACGCGTACGGTCTTGACCACGGCGATGGGGCGCCCGTCGAGCCGGGCCGGGGAGTAGACCCAGCGGCGAACGGCATCCGTGGCCGCCGCCGTGAGCCCCATCGGGGCCTCCTGGACCGCGAAGGCGCTGCCGATGGTCCCGTCGCGCTCCACGACGATCTGGAGGACGACCTCGCCCCCGATCCCGGCTTTCCGGGCCACGGAGGGGTACTGCGGCTCGACGCGCGTCTTCAGGACCGGCGGCTCCGCGCCGAACGGGAGCGCCGCGTACGGCTCTGGCGAGGCGGCCCCGGCCTCCTCCGTGGCACCCCCGCCGGACGGAGGCGCGGAGGTCTCGCCGCTTCCCGGAACTGCGGAGACCGGCGATTCCGCGGGAGCTGGCTTCGGGACCGCCGGCGTCGGAAGGGGCGATGCCAGGTACCGAATGGCGTGCGCGGGAACGAACGCGAGGGGGATTCCGAGGAGCTTCACCCCGAGGAAATCGTGCTCGGCGAGAACGACCTCGACCGGGTCACCTTCCTCGAGCTCGCCCCACCGCGCCGCGCCGTAGTCCGGGGCGAGGTAGACGGGGCAGGGCGAGACGATCCGGCCTTCGACGGTCGCGAAATCGGCCACGGCCTTCGTCCGGCGATCGCGCGCTTCCTGCTCCGGGGCGGTCTCGAACGTTCCCACTTCGAGCCATCCGGAACGTCCGCCCTTCGCCACGACTCGGGCGAAGGCCCCCTCGACGGCGTCCAGCTCCACCTCCGAGCCTCGCGGCAGGAGGGCGACGATCGCTCCCGTCGCCGCCGGTTCGGCGCGCATCGGGACCCGGGAGAGGGAGACGAAGGCCGACCCGGCCTTGGCGCGCGCCGCAGAAGGTCCGGCCTCCTTCCCGCCGCCACAGGCTGCAAGGAACGCCCCGAGAAGGGCCGCGGCGGCACCGAAGGCGAGCGGGGAAGGTCGGTGTTTCAGCGAAGCCGCTCCCTCACGAGGGGCATCGTCATGCAGTGCGGGCCGCCGCGGGCCCGGGTCAGCTCGGTCGTCGAGAGCTGGATGGCGTACTTTCGGCCGCTCTTCGGGTCGACCTCGCGCCGGCCCAGGAGGAGGTCCTCGTCCCGGACGATCTCGTAGCCGTGCCGGTCGAGCTCTTCGGCGGTCCGCTCGTTCCGGTCGTAGCCGATGATGATCCCGGGCGCGACGGCGAAGACGTTCGCGCCGTCCGTCCACTGCTCGCGCTGCTCGGCAATCGGGTCGCTTCCTCCGCACGGGATCGGTTCGAGGTCCAGCCCCCGCCTCTTCAGGGCGGAGAGGAAATCCTTCTCGGGCGTCCAGGTGATCTCGTCGTGCGTCAGGTCGATGGAGTAGACGTCGGCTTCCTCGGCCCCGCCCGCCACGACCATCGGGGCGTAGCAGAGGCACTCCGACTCGGACGCCTGGGTGAAGATCGTGTCGAGGTGCATGAAGGAACGCTCGTGCGGGATCGCCATGACGACGATGTGACGCACCTCGGACCCGGCCTTCTTCAGCGCCTCCGAGAGCCGTTCGATCGTCGTCTCCTCGGTCCGCTCCGAGTACCCGATGGCGAGAAGGTCCTCGCGCAGGACCAGGACGTCTCCCCCCTCGATGTGCGGCCGCATCCTCGCGTAGGAGACGTTCTTGCCCCAGGCGGCCCGGAACTCGTGAAACCAGAAGATCCCGTCGGGACGGGCGAACCGGGGGTGGTGCTCGAAAACAGCGCCCGAGACGAGGGGCTCCCGAAGCCGGGCGGGCGTGGCCATCGAGCCACGGACGAGGCGGTCGCCGACCGGGATGACCGGGTCGCGCTGGAAGAAGTAGTTCGGGATAGGCGGCAGGAGGAAGAGGGAGTCGATCGAGCCGGAGATCTCCGGGTGCGGCTGCTCGAGCCCCTCTACCAGGGCCGCCGCCAGCCTCTCCGAGTCGAGGTCGCCGAGGCGCTCGACGACGGCGGGCGCCAGCCGCAGAGTCGCGGCGAGATCGTCGAGGACCAGCTTCCGGCGGTCCGGGTCGGCGAGGACCTCCTCGAGGAGGTCCTGCACCTCGAGGACCTCCGCAAAGAGCCGGAGGACCTGCTGGAACCGCCGGTGCTCCTCCCGCGCCCGGGCGCCGTGCAGGATGTCGTCGAAGAGAAGATCCTGCATCATGCTCGGGGTCATCCGGTCGATCTCCCGGCCGGGCTGGTGGACGACGACGGTCCTGAGACGACCGATTTCGGAATGGACGGCGATCGGCATGGTGGAACCCCCGTGGCGGCCGCGGCAGAATAACAAGTGGAGGCGAAGATGAGCGAGGAAGTCGAGTTCGTCATCTGCAACAACTGCGAGTCGCCCTGCTACTCCTTCGAGCTCGACCGGAAGGGGGGCATCTCCTCCGCGTTCTGCGCGCTCTGCGGGGCCGACGAGGCGAAGGACTTCCACATCCCCGAGGCCGAGGACATCGAGGACCAGGGTTGAACGCCGACGCGTACGAGAACCCGCTCACGGGGCGTTACGCCTCGGCGGAGATGTCGGCTCTCTTCTCGGCGCGCCACAAGTTCGCGACGTGGCGGCGGCTCTGGCTCTGGCTTGCCGAGGCGGAAAGGGAGCTGGGGCTGCCGATCCCCGAGGCCGCGATCGCCGCCTTCCGGGAGCACCTCGTCCCGACCGACGGCGAGCTCGAGGCGGCCGACCGCTACGAGCGCGACACGAAGCACGACGTGATGGCGCAGATCCACGCCCTCGGCGACGTGGCGCCCGAGGCGCGCCCGTTCATCCACCTCGGCGCGACGTCGGCCTTCGTCGGCGACAACGCCGACCTCCTCGTCCTGCGCGACGCGCTCGGGCTCGTGAAGAAGCGCGCCGTCCGCGTCGTCGCCCGGCTCGCCGCCTTCGCGCGAGAGCAGAAGGACGTCGCCTGCATCGGCTACACCCACTTCCAGGCGGCGCAGCCGACGACGGTGGGCAAGCGCGCCTGCCTCTGGATCCAGGATCTCGTCCTCGACGTTCACGAGCTTTCGCGGCGCGCCGACGAGCTCCGGTTCCTCGGGTGCAAGGGGGCGACGGGCACGCAGGCCTCCTTCGTCATGCTCTTCGGGGGAGACGCCGAAAAGGCCGACCTCCTCGACCGGAAGGTCGCCGGGAAGGCGGGCTTCCCGAAGCGCCTCCTCATCTCCGGGCAGACCTACACGCGCAAGCAGGACGCCTTCGTCCTCTCCGCCCTTTCCGGCCTCGCCGCCTCCGCCTCGAAGTTCGCCCACGACCTGCGCCTCCTCCAACACATGAAGGAGGTCGAAGAGCCGTTCGGATCGAAGCAGGTCGGCTCGTCGGCGATGCCCTACAAGCGAAACCCGATGAAGTGCGAGCGGATGAACGCCCTCTCGCGCTGGATCCTGACGACCGCCGAGAACGGCAGCTGGACCCACGCGACGCAGTGGCTCGAGCGGACGCTCGACGACTCCGCGAACCGGCGCCTCGCCCTGGCCGAGTCGTTCCTCGCCGCCGACGCCCTCCTCGTTCTCTGGGAGGCGGTCGCCTCGGGCCTCGTCGTCCACCCGGCGGTCGTTCGCCGGAGGCTCGCCGAGGAGCTTCCGTTCCTCGCCACCGAGAACGTCCTGATGGCCGCCGCGAAGAAGGGGGGCGACCGTCAGGTGCTGCACGAGCGGATCCGGGTCTACGCCCAGGCCGCCGGCGACCGGCTGAAGGCCCAAGGGGGCGAGAACGACCTCCTCGACCGGATCGCCGCCGACGAGGCCTTCCGGATGACGCGCGACGAGGTCGCCGCCGCCGCCGACCCGCGCATCTTCGTCGGCCGCGCACCGGAGCAGGTCGAGGAGTTCCTCGCGGCCGAGGTCGACCCGCTTCTCGCGGCGCACGCCTCGGCGCTCTCGGACGCCGCCGTCGAGGTGAAGGTCTGAGACGCGGCCCCGGACGAGCACGCGTACTCCGGGCCGCGGCCCTCCTCTTCGTCTCCGCGCTCCTCCCCTCCTGCTCCTCGCGCCCCGCCGTGAAGAGCGCGGGCGACCTGGCGGGGGAAGGAGTCGAGCGGGGCCTCGCCTCGTGGTACGGCGCCGACTTCGCGGGCCTGCCCACGGCCAGCGGCGAGATCTTCGAGCCGGGCCGCGTCTCGGCCGCCCACCGGGCGCTCCCGCTCGGAACCGTCGTCGACGTGACGAACGAGAAGAACGGACGGACGGTGAGGGTGCGGATCAACGACCGCGGCCCCTTCATCGCCGGTCGGATCGTCGACCTCTCGAAGGCCGCGGCCGAGGAGATCGACTCCGTCGTCGACGGCGTCGTCCCCGTGACGCTCACCGTCGTCACGCTCGGGTCGGGGCGGCGGGCCGCCCTTGACCTCAAGGGAACAGGGAACGAGACCGCCGCGACCTCCTGGGCCGTCCAGGCCGGCGCCTTCGCGAGCGAGGAGAACGCCTTACGGCTGAAGGACCGCCTCGCCCAACGCTACCCCCGGCCCTGGCTAGAGCCGTTCGACGGGTTGACCCGAGTCAAGTTCGGCCCCTACTCCTCGCGCGAGGAGGCCGACGCGGCCCCGCGAGACCCTCGCCGACCTCGGCTGGCCGGCACGTCTCCCCCACCGCTGAGCCGACCTGGCCCCGGCAACCGTCGTCTTCCGCAACGCACGGCGGGCCGCGGGAACGTCAGCGAAGGAGCGGTTCGACTTCGGCGCCCGCCTCGATCTCGAACGGGGGCGTACCTCTCCGGAAGACGCGGGCGCCCCTTTCGCCGAGAAGCTTCGAGACGCCGTTCTCCACCCTGAGGTACGCCGCCTCGCGAAGCCCTACGACCGGAACGGGACTCTCCTCGAGGTACTGCAGCAGTCGCTCCTCCCGGGTTTCCCCCTTGTGCGTCGAGGCCGGATCCGGATCGAGGTAGTGCGGGTTGATCTGGTACGGCACGAGCCCGAGGGCGAGGAGGTTCGCCGTCTGGACGATCGGCATGTCGTTCGTCGTCCGGATCGACGGAGCGGCGACGTTCGTCCCCGCGCTGGAACCGACGTATGGCATTCCCTCGCCGGCCCGGTCGCGGATCGGCCCGAGGAGCCCCTCGTCCTGGAGCCACTTGAGGAGCCGGAACGTGTTCCCGCCGCCGACGAAGACGGCCTCTGCGCCGCGGATCGCCGCACGCGGGTCGGGCGCCTGGTGGACGCTCAGGACCTCGATCCCGAGGCCGGCGAAGCGCTCTCGTGCCTTCGCGGTGTACCCGTCGCGGTCCGCGAGGGCATACGGCACGAAGGTCACCGTCTTCACGCCGGCGAGGAAGGCCCGAAAGGGCTCGGCCACGTGATCGAGGTAGCCCTGCCCGTGGATCGTGGAGCTGCTGACGAGGAGGAGCCGGTGGCGCGGGTCCGTCATGGGCGGAGAGGTTACCGTGCCGCGCCCTCTCTCGTCAGGCCCGGACGCGTCCGCCCAGGAGCCGCGCCGGGAGGAAGAAGAGCGCGCGGACGAACTCCACCAGCCCCTCCAGGACGACCCCGACGATCCGGAACGGGATCGAGAGGAGCCAGAGGAAGGGGTACGCCACGAGGGCAACGATCGCCAGCGGCCAGGACACGACGAGGAGGAGGAGCCAGAGGAGGAGCTTCAACATCTCGCTTTCTGATACGTCCCCGCCCGCTCCGGGTTCCCGTAATCTAGGGTGATGGCGCTCTTCACGCCCCTTTCCCTCCGCTCCGTCACCCTCCCGAACCGGGTCGGCGTCTCGCCCATGTGCCAGTACTCCGCCGAGCACGGCCTCGCGAACGACTGGCACCTCGTCCACCTGGGGGCGCGTGCCGTCGGCGGCGCGGGGCTCGTGATGACCGAGGCAGCGGCGGTCTCGCCCGAAGGACGCATCAGCCCGCAGGATCTCGGCCTCTGGAACGACGAGCAGACCGCCCCGCTCGCCCGGATCGCCTCCTTCGTCTCGGCCCAGGGCTCAGTCCCTGCGATCCAGCTCGCGCACGCCGGGCGAAAGGCCTCGACGAAGCGCTCCTGGGACGGCGGTGGTCCCGCCACTCCCGCCGACGGCGGCTGGTCGCCGATCCTGGGGCCGAGCGCGGTCCCGTTCGACGACGGCTGGCACCTTCCGCAGGCGCTCGACGCCGCGGGCATGACCCGTCTCGTCGACGATTTCGTCTCCGCAACCCGCCGGGCGGCGGCCGCCGGATTCCACGTCGCCGAGATCCACGCGGCCCACGGCTACCTGCTCCACCAGTTCCTCTCGCCGATCGCGAACCGGAGGACCGACGCATACGGCGGCGCGCTCGAGAACCGGATGCGCTTCCCGCTCCGCGTCGTCGAGGCGGTCCGTTCCGCGTGGCCCTCCGACCTCCCGCTCTTCATCCGGATCTCGGTCACCGACTGGGTCGAGGGAGGATTCGTCCCCGAGGAGGCGGTCGTCTTCGCCCGTCAGGCTCATTCCCTCGGAGTCGACCTCGTCGACTGCTCTTCCGGCGGCATGCACCCGAGGGCGGTCGTCCCCGTCGGCCCCGGCTACCAGGTTCCGTTCGCAGCCCGGATCCGGGCCGAAGCCGGGGTCGCCACGGCCGCCGTCGGCCTCATCACGACGGCCCGCCAGGCTGCGAACATCGTTCAGAGCGGCCAGGCGGACCTCGTTCTTCTCGGGCGAGAGATGCTCCGCACGCCCCAGTGGGCCCTTCGAGCTTCCGCCGAGCTCGGCACGCCGATGCCGGGCCCGCGCCCGTACGAGCGCGCAAGACCCTTCGGCACAGCAATTTAGACCTCCAGCGCAACGCAGGAGGGACCCCTCCGGCCGGCCTCTTGGACCGGAAGAGGTCGTCCTTCTTCTCGAAAATACTTGACAATGGCACAGGCAGATCCACATATTTCGCATGGACCTGATGCCACAGACGAAGAAAATGCAAGAGGAACCAGGTCAGACAAAGAACCTATACGGAGGTAACAACATGATCACCCGTTGGAACGACCCCTTCCGCGAGCTCGAGTCCTTCCGCAACCAGGTCAACCGCCTCTTCGGGGAGTCCTACCCCGCCAACCGGAGCGCGGACGAGGCCCCGAGCCTCGCCGCCTGGGCTCCGCCGGTCGACATCAGCGAAACGCCCGACCTTCTCGTCTTCCAGGTCGAGCTCCCCGGCTTCACCCAGGACAACCTCAAGCTCCGTGCCGAGAACGGCGTCCTGACGCTCGAGGGCGAGCGGACGTTCGAGAAGGAGCACGACAAGAAGGCCTACCACCGCGTCGAGAGGGCCTATGGTCGGTTCGTGCGCGCGTTCTCCCTCCCGGTCAACGTCAACCCCGAGAAGATCAACGCCACGCTCGTCGACGGAGTCCTGACGATCGAGCTCCCCAAACGCGAGGAAGCCAAGCCGAAGTCGATCCCGATCGGAATCGGCACGGCGAAGCAGATCTCCACCACGGCGAAGTAAGGCCTCTCGCCCCGGAATCGAAACCAGGGCCAGTCTCCCTGCTCCCTGCGGATCTCTGAAGGCGCGCCGGCCGCGGGCGGGGCGGGGCGTACCGCCCCGCTCCGGCCCCTGTCGAACCCCCCCCCCGGCGGAGGTTGGATCTCTCCCCCTCTCCCCCTCTCCGTCTCTCCGGTGCTCCGGGGTCAGTCGCCGAGGCAGGTTCCCAGAGCGCGGGCGGCCTCGACCCAGGGATGGTCGAGAGGCACCGTCTTTCGCTTCCCGACGACTTCCTCGAGCGGCACGGGTTTCGTTCCCTCGCCCCGGGCGGCCACCATCACCCCGAACTTCTTCTTCGCGACGAGGTCGGCACAGGCCGTTCCGAGGCGCGTCGCCAGGAAACGGTCCGCCGCCGACGGCGTCCCTCCTCGCTGCAGGTGGCCCAGGATCGTCACGCGCGACTCGAGGCCCGTCAGCTTCTCGAGCTGCTCGGCGAGCCCGAGCGCCCGTCCGGTCCGATGCCCCTCTCCGGCCACGTCGCCCCCGCTCCCCTTTCCCTTCTTCCCGGGTTTCCCCTTCCGCCCTTCGCTCGCCTTCTCTTTCTCCTTGATGCCGGCGGCGGCCTCGGCCTGCACCTTCGAGAGCGCCCCTTCCGCCACGGCGACGATGGAGAAGCGCTTCTCGCTCCGGAACCGCTTCAGGATCGCGTTCGCCACCGACTCGACGTCGTACGGGATCTCGGGAATCAGGATGACGTCGGCTCCGCCCGCCACGCCGGCCCCGAGCGCGAGCCACCCCGCCTTGTGGCCCATCACCTCGACCACGATGATCCTGTGGTGGCTGTGGGCCGTGGAGTGAAGACGGTCCACCGCCTCGGTCGCGATGCCGAGAGCGGTGTCGTAGCCGAACGTCACGTCCGTCATCGCGACGTCGTTGTCGATCGTCTTCGGGAGGGTGACGACGTTCAGCCCCGCCTTCTGGAGGTGGAAGGCGTTCTTCTGCGTCCCCCCGCCGCCGAGGCAGACGAGGGCGTCGAGGTGGTGCTTCTGGTAGTTCTCGACGATGAGGTCCGTCATGTCGAGGACCTTCCCCGCCACGGGCATCGCGTTCGGCTTGTCGCGGCTCGTGCCGAGGATCGTCCCGCCGTGCGTCAGGATCCCGGAGAGCGTCCGCTCGTCGAGCCAGACGGTGCGGTTCTCCATGAGGCCCCGGAAGCCGTCGCGGAAGCCGATGACCTGCATTCCGTGGCGCAGCTCGGCCGCCTTGCCGACGGCCCGGAGGGCGGCGTTCAGGCCGGGCGTATCGCCGCCCGACGTCAGGATCCCGATGAGCTTGGACATGTCTCTCCCTCCGGACACTCGATTATCCCGCCGCGCCCGGGCGGCAGATCCTACGAAGGCGGCGTGCAGACGGAGTTAAGTCAGGGAGCCCCGTCAGACCGTCCGGTCGCCCAGCGACAGCGGCCGCGGCTTCGTCATCGCCTCGATCGACAGCAGGTCGTCGAGCTGGGCGGGAGTCAGGTACCCCTTCTCGAGGATCAGGTCCCTGACGGCCCGCCCCGTCGCGAGAGCCTCCTTGGCGACCTCGCTCGCCCGCTCGTAGCCGAGAGCCGGGACGACGGCCGTCACGATGCCGATCGAGCGGTCCACCATCTCGCGGCAGTGCTCGCGGTTCGCCGTGATCCCGCGGATGCACCGGAGGCGGAGCGTGTCGATCGCCGCCGTCAGCATGTCGACAGACTGGAAGAGGTTGAATGCCAGGATCGGCTCCATGACGTTGAGCTGGAGCTGGCCGGCCTCCGACGCGAGGGTGATCGTCAGATCGTTGCCGATGACCTGGAAGGCGACCTGGTTGACGACCTCCGGAATGACCGGGTTCACCTTCCCCGGCATGATGCTCGAGCCGGGCTGCATCGGCGGGAGGTTGATCTCGTTCAGTCCGCAGCGCGGCCCGAGGAGAGGGAGCCGCAGGTCGTTGCACATCTTCGAGAGCTTCACGGCGACCCGCTTGAGGACGCCGGAGAACATGACGAAGGCGCCCGTGTCGGGCGTCGCCTCGACGAGGTTCTCCGCCAGGACGACGTCGAGCCCGGTGACGCGGCGCAGCTCCTCGACGACGAGCTCGGGGTAGCGCGGGTCGGCGTTGATCCCGGTTCCGATCGCCGTCCCCCCCATGTTCACCTCGAGGAAGAGCCTCACCGTCTCGCGCAGGCGGGCGACGTCCTCGCCGGTCGTCACCGCGAAGGCGCCGAACTCCTGGCCGAGCGTCATCGGGACGGCGTCCTGAAGCTGCGTCCGGCCCATCTTCAGGACTTCGCGAAACTCCTCCCCTTTCTCGGCGAGCGCCCCGCGCAGCTTCTCGAGAGCGGCGACGAGAACTCGGGTCGCCAGGATCGCGGCGATCCGGAGCGCCGTCGGGTAGACGTCGTTCGTCGACTGGGCGAGGTTCACGTGGTTGTTCGGGTGGCAGGCCGCGTAGTCGCCCCTGGCGTGCCCGAGGATCTCGAGCGCCCGGTTGGCGATGACCTCGTTCGCGTTCATGTTCGTCGAGGTCCCCGCGCCCCCCTGGACCATGTCGACGACGAAGTGCCCGTGGTGGTGCCCGTCGATGACCTCCTGAGAGGCCTGCTCGATGGCGGCGGCGATGGCCGGCGGCAGGAGGCCGAGGCGTGCGTTGGCGCGCGCGGCGGCGAGCTTCACCATTGCGAGGGCGCGGACGAGCGTCGGGAAGTGCGAGACCGGGATGCCGGTGATCGGGAAGTTCTCGACGGCCCGGAGGGTCTGGACGCCGAAGAGGGCGTCGGCCGGAACGTCGCGCTCGCCGAGGAGGTCGTGCTCGCGCCGCACCGCCCCCGACCCGTAGCCCTTCTCCGTCCCGACGGCCCGGGAGCTCTGGTACTGGAGCCGCCTGTTCATGACGACGGCGACGCGCGAGAGGACCTCCATCGCGGCCGCCGCGTCGCCGAGGAGGCGCTCCCGGACCGCCTCCCGGGGGAGCTCGAGGACCGACGTGCGTCCGAGGGAGCGGGCCGAGGTCGTGTGGTCCGACGTGTGGAGAAACGCGCCGATCCCGACCGCCTCGCCGCGGCCCTCGATGGAGAGCGGTTCGACGACGCCCGCCCGCGTGCGCGAGATCTCGATGCTCCCCTCCAGAACGACGAAGAGCGCCTGCCGCGGCGTCCCCTGCGCCCAGAGGAGGGTCCCCGCCGGAAGCTCGCGCCGCGACGCGGCCCCCGCGAGGAGGCCCAGGACCTCGTCCGAAAGGCCCGCGAAAATCTCCGTCGCTCCGAGCACCGCACGCGCGTCCGTCACGAGACACCTCCTGGCGCCGCCGGGCGGCGCCGGGCGCCATTGTAGGGAGGCCCGGGACCGCGGCGCGCCGGGCGAGGCCGCTACCTTCCCCTGAGCGGCCGCCGGAACGCGCTCTTCACGAGGCGGTCGAGGAGCGCGTCGAGCGGCAGGCCCGCCGCTTCCCACATCTTCGGGAACATCGAGATCGGCGTGAAGCCGGGAAGCGAGTTGATCTCGTTCAGGACGACGCGCCCGGTCGATCTCTCCAGGAAGAAATCGACCCGTGCAAACCCCGCGCCGCCGATGGCGTCGAATGCGGCGCAGGCCATCCGGCGCACCTCCTCGCGCGTCCCTTCCGCCACGTCCGCGGGGATGACGCAGTAGGAGCGGTCGTCGATGTACTTGTCCTCGTAGTCATAGAACTCGTGGGCCGGGACGATCTCGCCGGGGAGCGACGCCTCCGTCGGGCCCCCGTCCCCTTCGAGGACGGCGCATTCGATCTCGCGCGCGTCGACGGCCGCTTCGACGAGGGCCGTCGCGTCGACGGCCAGGGCGGTCTCGACGGCCGCGTCGAGGCCCTCGAGCGTCTTCACCTTCGTGATGCCGATCGAAGAGCCGGCGCAGGCCGGCTTGACGAAGAGGGGCAGGCCCAGGGCTCCTATCCGCGCGACGAGCGCCGGGCGGAGCCCGGGCGAAGACCACGAGGCAGAGGGAACGGCGACGTACCGCACCTGCGACAGGCCGGCCGCAGCGAACGCGGCTTTCATCAGGACCTTGTCCATGCCGACGGCCGAGGCCGCGACGCCGAAGCCGACGTACGGGACGTTCATCGCCTCGAAGAGGCCCTGGAGCACGCCGTCCTCCCCGAAGGTCCCGTGGACGATCGGGAAGACGACGTCCCAGGCTCCGTCGCGGAATGCGTCCGAGAACGACGCGACCGTCTCCGCCGTGGGGGCCGGCTTCGAGCCGGGAACGACGCCGTCGAGAAGCGCCTCGCGCGGAGGCCGGGCGAAGTACCGGAGCATCTCCTCGCGGGACGCGGCGACCCCGTGCCAGAGACCGTCCTTGCCGACGAAGACGGGAAGCGCCTCGTACCGGTCGGCCGGCAGGTTCTGGAGAATGCAGCGGGCGGAGAGGAAGGAGACTCCGTGCTCCCGCGAGGGGCCGCCGAAGACGACCCCACGCGGGGTCCGGAGGCTCACGCCTTCGCCGCGGCCGGGGCTGCGGCCAGGATCCTCGCGGCCTGCTCCTCGTAGGCGGCCAGGACGTTCTTCACCGAAGCGAGGTCGACGTCGCCCATGTGGCCGATCCGGATGTTGGACGACTTGAACTTGCCGTACCCGGCTCCCGGGACCCAGCCGGCGGACTTCATCGCCTTGTTGAGCTCCTCGGCGCCGACCCCCTCGGGCGGGAAGAGCGACGAGACGCTGGGCGAGTGCGCACCCTCGCCCGGAAGGAAGCGGAAGCCGGCCTTCGGAGCCCATTCCTCGACGGCCGAGAGCATCGCGTGGTGGCGGGCCCAGCGGTTCTCGATTCCCTCGGCGAGGATGTGGTCGAGCTGGACGTCGAGGGCGTAGAGGAGCGGGAGCGACGGCGTCGTCGGGTTCTGCTTCTTCTTTCCGAACGCCTCGACGTCGAGGAGGTCGAGGTAGATGCCGCGGAACTTCTTCTGCCGCGCCGCCGCGAGCGCCTTCTCGGAGACGGAGAAGACGGCGATGCCGGGCGGGAGAGCGAGCGCCTTCTGCGAGCCGCAGACGGCGAGGTCGAGGCCCCACTCGTCGGCTTCGACGCGCGTGGCGGCGAGGGACGTGACGACGTCGGCGAAGAGGAGCGCGTCGCTGTTCTCGTGGACGACCTTCGAGATGGCCGCCAGGTCGGAGATCGTCCCGACCGAGGTCTCGTTGTGGACGACGGTGACGATCTGGTACTTCTTCTCCGCGAGGGCCTTCTTCACTTCGTCCGCGAGGATCGGCTTGCCCCACTCGGCCTTCAGGATCGTCGTGTC
>JADJVF010000019.1 GCA_016716705.1 Holophagales bacterium | reverse complement strand
TCCGTTTGCGGGGACTGACGAGCGAGCAGCGGACCGAACTCAGCTCACGAGCCACGGGACGAGTCTCTTTCGTCGGCGCGTCAGAGCTCGCGCGACTCGGTCTGCCGGCCTGGCGTTTCGTCGGACAACCGCATCCCGGTTCCTGATCGTGCCGTGCGGGACAGGCGCGAGAACCGCGTCACGAACAGGGCGACGCGTTTCGCGTAGAAGTACAGCGGATCGAGGAAAATTCTCCTGAGAGCGAGACCCCAGACGAGGCTGGCGGCGAAGGCGCGGCCCACGAGCGTCTCCCGACTCCCGCAGCCGAGTCGGCGGAGGCCCCGCGCGAGAACGGGGTGCCTGTGCCGAAGAAGGAACATCAGCGCCAGATCGAGCGGGAAGCTTGCGTGGTCGGTTTGCGTGTCGCGGTAGACGCTTCGGAACGCGGGACGAAACTCGCTCCTGAGCGGTACGAAGAGCGCCAGAAAGCCGGCGAACGTCGACCACGGTGTTTCTGGGATCTCGGGCGAATAGCCCAGTTCGTCCATGGGACCGCGAAGCAGCGTCTCGACGCGCAGGTGCTCGAGCCACGTCACGGTGCGACGGTCGTCCTTCGACCGGTCGGGACCCGCGAAGCCCGTGACTCTCGCGGACGTGCCGCTGTTCCCGACGCAGATCTTCCCCCCGACGCTGCTCACGGAGAGCGACTCCTGGTAGTCGATGCCGAGCCACGAGGCAAGCTCGCGCATGATGGGCTCGCCCCGGGCGTTCAGGTCCTCGAGTCTCAGGATGCGGTGCCGCCCCGGAAGGAAAGGCGCGGAGGGCGCCCCGATCTCGTCCTAGGGATCCAGAAACACGTTCTTCGTGAACTTGAAGTGGAAGTCGGACTTGAAGTGCCCGAAGGCCTTCCAGCAGAGATCGATCATGGCGTAGTAGCCCGCGCACGGCTCGCGGACCGTACGAATGCAGTAGGCGTCCGGGAAGTCCGTCAGCGCCGCACCGAGCATCGCCGGGTTGTGGACGTGCTCGACCAGGACGCGGGGCCGGCTCGTGGCGCTTCCGACATAGCGCCCCCAGGCCTTGTGAATGGCGAGAACGACGTTTCGCCGTGTGAATGGCGGCCCGAGAGTCGAGAGTTCCTCCCGGAAAAGGGGCAGGTAGGTCTCGGACCGCACGTGGAAGTTCTCGCACCCGCTCTCTCCGAGCCGCCCGATAGCCTCGTCGTATCGGTTCTCGAAGTGAATATGGAGCCGCGTGAGGACCTGGAGGTCTGCGACGACGTCGTCGACGGTCGTCAGGCAGTCGGCTGGGAAGTAAGGCGAGTAGACCCCGTGGATTGCCGGGTACGACAGGACTTGGGGGTGCGAGTCGAAGAGGGAATGCAGGAACATCGATCCACTGCGGCCCGTCGCGAGGATGAAGAGGGTCCGGAACTCCGCGGACTCCGCAATCACCGGGACTTCCGCGACCGATCTGTCACCCATTCCGTGAGATCAGGGTGATTCCGACGATCGTCAGAAGCACGCCGAGCCACCGTCCGGAGGACACGCTCTCGTGCAGCACGAGCCTGGAGCAGACGAGCAGGAGCACGAAGTAGATCGCAGTGAGGATTGGGGACGCATAGCTGAGCTCCAAGCGGGAAAGGATCATCAGCCAGAGCAGGGTCGTCAGGAACCCGATGAGGCAACCGGCTAGGAGTATCGGCGTCGTGACAATCCGCGGGACGAGGCTGAACAGGCCGCCGACGTCGAGGGAAACCGGCCCCGTCTGCTTGAGACCCTGCTTGATCAGGAGCTGCCCCGCCAGCATGAGGGCCGCGAAAGAAAGCAGACCGGCCCCCTGGAGGGCGGCGCGAATCATCGCGTCCCTGGCGCCGGGAAGATCGGGACGGCCCCGCCGATCACCGTTTTGCCCCTCGCCGCGCGGGAACAGTGCGCGCGAACGCGCGTTCCGTCCGAGCCGGAAGGTACGGTCCATGGCACACGCGGAGATACACGACTTGGCGGCGTCTCATCGCAGACGCGCCGCCCACAGGACGGTGGCGTACGGGACGACGAGGCTCTGTCGGTCGCCTACGAGCTCAGCGACTCTCGAGATGATGCGGTCGAAGCGCGAACCGGACTGCCGCGAAAGGGTTGCGTGAGAGCGCCAAGCCTCGATGAAGTCTGCCCCGCTGACCGTCGACTCGAAGGAGAACGAGGCGTGCTCGACGTTCTCGAAGAACCCCGAGCTCTCCAGCACCGGTCGTTGGTCCTCGCGTCGGCTGCCGAGCGAGAAGCCGGGCACCTCTTCCTGATGATCGACTCCACACGGGATTGGACGGGGTCACTGAGGTCCCTGTGGTTCCACATGCAGGCGAACCACCCGCGAGGGGCTGCGATTCGGTTCGTCTCCGCAAGCGCCCGTGCCCGATCCATGACGTTGAACGAGGAGCCGAACGCCACGAGCCTATAGGTCATCGCGCTCAACCCCGTCATCTCGCCCGTTCCGTCGCTCCAGTGGACGGCCCGGTCCGCCGTGCCCGCAATGCCGCGCGCGCGCATCGCTTCGTTGGGCTCGACTGCGTGAACGACAAGCCCTCGATCGAGAAGGGGCCGGGTCAGCTTGCCAGTCCCCGCTCCGATGTCGGCGACGACGTTCCCCGGGACGCAGCCCGAGAGTCGCACGAGCCAGTCGATCGCATCCGGAGAGTAGTCGGCCCGAGCTTCATAGCTCGACGCGAGCGCTGTGTAGTCCCACTCGACCATGGTCACGAATCACCGCCAATGAACCGTGCAGGCGCCTGCAGGAGGGCGACCCAGCCCGGCCGCGCCGTGCGCCCGGCTCTTTCGGCAGGAATGGAGTCACGGCCTCTCACCGGCAGGCACTGGATCGAGTTCGGAGGAGTGGCCGCCCACCCGCCGGAGTCTACCTCTCCAGGCACCGCCGGACGAACCCGCGGCAGGCCCGCGGCAGGCCCTTCGGGACCCCACGGACGGCGACAGCCCGACACCCTCCGCGCGTGGCGCGTCGTCCCTTTCGGCGGCGCTTCCGAGCACCGTTCTGCGATCCACCTGCCAACGCGCGGCGGAGCGCCTCTGGCGGCGCGTCGACTATCATTCCTGCATGGGATCCGCCGCCGAGCGCCCTGAATGAAATCGAGCCTCTGCATTCTCATACCGTGCCTGAACGAAGAGCTGGGCGTCGGAGGCGTCGTGACCGAGTTCCGTAGGGAGTTCCCCGGGGCGAGGATCCTCGTTGTGGACAACGGGTCCACGGACAAGACGACCGAGCGGGCGCGCGAGGCGGGAGCAGAAGTTGTCACCGAGCCGAGGCGGGGTAAGGCCCTGGCCGTTTGCACCGGACTCGGGCGCATCGACGAGGACCTGGTCGTCATGGTGGACGGGGACGGCAGCTACGGCGCCGACGCCGCGCGCCTCCTGTACGAAGCCTACGAGACGTCTCCCACCGACATGGTGACGGGAACACGGCAGGCCCCTCGCGACACCTTCCGGCCCCTGCATCAGCTCGGCGGCGCGGCGTTCTCGCTCGCCCTTCGCCTCGCGTTCGGATACGAGGCGAAGGACGTCTTTTCCGGCCTGCGCCTCTTCTCGAAGCGGTTCTACAAGAATGTCCCGATCCTCTTCCGCGGCTTCGAGCTGGAAACGGAGCTGACGATCCAGGCCGTGGACAAGAGCTTCACGATGCGCGAGATCCCGATCCCGTTCCGGTCACGTGCGGTGGGCTCCGAGTCAAAACTGCGCACGGTGGCCGACGGTTTCCGCATCCTGCGTCTGCTCGTCGTCCTCTTCCGCGATTACAAACCTCTCGTCTTCTTCAGCATCGTTTCGGCCTGCTTTGCCTGCACCGGGATCGCGGCTGGCTTTCTGCCCGTCTGGGAGTACTTCCACACGAGAATGGTCGGGAGATTCCCTCTGGCGATCCTTGCCGCCGCACTCATGAACCTGGCGGTCTTCTCGGCTCTCACCGGCCTCGTCCTCGAGTCCGCACTCCGCCACCGGCGCGAGGCATATCAGGTGGAGCTCAGGAAGTTTCGGGGATGAGCGTGAGAGGCTGCCGCTGACCGGCACGATTCACGTCCTCTCTCAATTCGCCTGGCCGGACGATGCCCCCACCGGCATCTACTCCGAGCATCTCGCCGACGCCATCGCCGCTGAGGGAGTGCGCGTGCGGCTCGTGTCGGGCACGGGGGCGTACCGCCCCGGATCGCGGCCCGCGCCACGAACCACCATCGAACGCCTCTCGCACACGGGCGGGCACCGCTCCAGCCTCCTGTCGGTCGCTGCCGAGTTCGATGCGGTACGGCGGTGTTTTAGGGGCTACCTGCTGCGGGAGTTGCGACCCGGCGACACCGTGGTCCTCTCGAGCGCGCCGCCCACCACCTTGCGCTTCCACCGGCTCCTGCACGCCCGCGGAGCGAGGGGTGTCTACTGGCTACAGGACTTCTATCCAGAGCTTATACGTCCCATCTGGAACGCCCCGGCAGCTGCTCGACGCCTTCTTCGCCGTTTCTGGACGGATGAGCTCGGGCGCTGGGACCTCGTGGTGAAGGCCGCGGCAAACATCGACTACCACGGCCCAAACGCCATCGTCGTGCGGAACTGGCCGACGCTCGACCTCGGACCTCCACGCCCATCCCGGCCAAAGACCGCCCTCTACTCGGGTAATCTCGGGTGGATCCATCACCTCGATAGCTTTCTTGCCCTCTGCGCGGAGCTTCGCGCCAACAGCTACGAGGTCACGGTACGGGGAGACGGCCCCGGAATGGCCCATCTGCCACCTTGGATTTGCGCCCGACCTCCGTGTAAGAGCGTCGAGGAGCTCGTTCACTCGTACTGGTCCGCCGAAATCCACCTGGTAGCGGGAGATCCCCGTTTTCCGGGGGCCGTCTTTCCCTCGAAGTTCTGGAACTCGCGCGCCACCGGACACCGCATCCTGTATTCTGGCTTCGCGCCGTCCATGGCCGCCGAATTCGAGACGGGCCTGACGGCCGATTTCCGAACGCACCTGCCGGCTTTGCGCGACGCCGTGCTCCGCGTCGCCCAGGAGGCAAGCACCCGAACCGGGCTAGCCTCGCCTCTTTCGATGTCCTTCCGCAGGCTGCCCGGCGACCGGCGTGCCCCTGGCGTCCGTCGCCGGCCGGCGGTCGACCTGGCTCCGGGGGCGTACCACGGCCCGCACCACACGTGAGGCGAGGCTGACAACGACTCCCGGTGCTCGTCGTTGCTGATGACGAGGTGCGGCTCGCGGGGGAACTCCGCTGCGAGATCGACGCCCGCGACATTCGTCTCGTGGCCCTTGGCAGCACGGCTGTAAAGGCCGCGAGCGTCGCGCCGTTTCAGGGTTTCGACGTCGACTTGCAGAAACACCTCGAAATAGGCGCCGAAAAGGCTCCTGTTCAGGTCGTGGATCTCATGGAAAAGGGACATCGTCGACACCACCACGACAAGGCCCTGCCGCTCGAGAAGGGCGGCGAGGTGGCTGATTCGTCTTGCGTTCCGAATGCGGCTTTCTCTGTCGTAGCCGACGTGAGGATCGTCGATGGCCTTCCTCACGGCGTCCCCGTCCAGATGGATAGCCGAAAGCCCCCGACGCCTTATCCCCGCCGCCACGGCCTTCGCCAGCGTCGTCTTACCTGCCCCCGAGAGACCTGTGATCCAGACGACCACGTTCAGCGGCCAGCCGCTTCTGAGGGATCATCCTGCCCGCTGGTCACGGTAGCCGCCGTCCCCTGAGCCGATCCTGCCCAGCGGAAATCGTGCACCCAAGGGGTCGACGATGCAAGGTGCGCTTCGTAGAGGGCGAGGTCCGTCTCGCTGTCCACCTCGCACCACCGACCATCTACCGGGACCGTACCGATCGGGAACCCCTTGGCGAGGAGCCGCCTCAGGAGTGACGTCATGTCGAGCCTTCGCGCCTGCTCGTCGGGAAGACCGGCCACCACGTCTCTGACCGCTGACACCGCCTTGGGAGTGAACCGAAGGAGCCCCATGTACTGTCCCTTCACCTCGTCGAGGGACCGCGCGCGCGCGCCGATCTCGACGAGGCGGCCTTCGGTGTCGACCTCGAAGGTCTCCGCGTCGCGAAGCGGATCCGCAAAGCGCTCCTCCCACAGTGATCTCCAGAGCCTGTCGTAGGTGATCGCGAGGTCACCGGGGGCCAGGGCGAGGCGTCGTGGGGCATCAGGATCGTAGACAATGTCCGAATAGCTGACGACCACTGGCTCTTCGTCGATCCACGGCACCGCCGACAGGAGCGACGCCACCATATTCGTCTCCGACCAGCGACCGTTCACGAAGAGCTGCCAACGAGAGTCTCGAAGCCGGTCGGCCTGGTATCCGCCGACGACGGCGATCGTCCCGCAGCCTGCCTCCGTGAGAGCGGCCACCTGCCACTCGAGGAGAGGCCGCCCGCCAAGGCGGACGAGGCACTTAGGCCCCGGATCGGTCAGGCTTCCCATCCGTGAGCCCCGGCCCGCAGCGAGGATCAGGCTTCGCATTCCGCCTCCATTCCCAAGGCATGCCTGACGAGCCATCGGTCGAACGCGGCGAATGGCTTCGTCCTTTCGGGATGCCACTGCACACCCATGACAGCGTGGTGCCTGTGAAAGAGCCCTTCCGCACCACGGTCGGGGCCCACCGCGAAGGCTACGAGATCGGCGCCGAGGGCGTCGGCAGGCGCCGCGAGAGTGTGGTAGGAGTTGACGATCAGCTGCGAGCCGGCTGCGAGAGGCCCCCGGTGGTCGTCCAAGATCGTCACGGCGTGAGACGTCGAGACGTGGAGGCTTCGGTCGCACCCCCGGATTCGGCCGCCGAAGTAGAGCTGGATGAACTGGAGACCTCGGCACACGCCCAAGACCGGAATCGATCGGTCCAGCGCGTCGGCAAGGAGAGATCGCTCGGTCTCATCGCGCTCGGGTGCGGAGCCGGGGTCGTCGCCACCCGAGAGTATCAGCCCGTCCAACCCCAGCCGACGAGCCCAGCCAACCACACTGATCCCAGCGTTCGGGACGAGGAGAACGTCCGCGTCCGGGATCGCCCACTCGAGGAACCCGTACCAGTCCCGTGCGATCGCGTCGCGCTCCTCCACGTAGGATTCCGCGCGTGCGCTTCCGCATCGTGAGCCCGATCCTTCTACCCATAAAGAGGCCTCAGGACGCGCGCCCGCTGATCGAGCTCGGCCCGGCCAGCGGCCACGAGTCGCTCGAAGGTCTGCTCGCCACACCCGACGGCAGCGGGCAGACCGAACTCGGCGCACCGGATGGCCATGTGCGAATTGGCGCCTCCGAACTTCGTAATGAGACCGGAGATCCCCCGCGTGAAGATCCAGTCGAAGCCCGGGTCCGCACTTTCGATGCAGACCACGCGGCCGCTAAGGTCGCTGTGACCGAGCGTGCGGCTGCTCACGTACGCCGTTTCGCCCTCGATCTTTCGGTCCGTGACGAAGTTCGGAGCTCCGCGATGGAGCGGGATCACGAAGATGTCGCGAACATCGCGGACCAGGTAACCGAGATGCAACGAGGCGGCGGTCTCCATGGCGTCGCGCCCTTTCTCGGAGATCCCCCTGGCGTGGCCGCTCAGCCCTCCCGGACAAACGCGCTCGAGACCCGTCAGGAGGGGCTCGAGTTCGAGGAACGAGACGTCCTCTCGCGAGAGCTCCACCTTTTCCCCGAAGACGGCGAGCAGCTCGAGGGCGTCCGAAAGATGACGCGTGAAGATGAGTTTTGCTCGCTCCCGTGCCTGGATTGCGCGGCGGGCGTAGTCGATGAGACCACCGGCATCGAGTACGTCGAGCTCCGCCACAGCCAGTGCCTTCTCGAGTGCTCGTCTCTCGGCAGCCGTGGGAACGAACCGCGGATTGGGACCGATGGGGTCCGGAAGGGAACTGGCATCGAACAGGTCCGACCTCTGATCGTAACGAAGCGACAGGATGTCGTACGTACCCGGCCTCAAATGCCCGTAGCGGATGAGGAATCGCTGCCGTTCATCCTCCGCCCGGAGCGCCTCACGGAAGTCGCCATAGAGCTGGCCCGTGACCGTCGGAACGGATTGCTTGAGCTCCCAGACCCGGTGTTCTGACAGCGCCCCAACACGCACGGATGATCGCAGGAGGGCCTCGGCGACGAACGCGTGGCGCGCGGCAATCGCGAAGGGGACCGTCCCGAGCTCGTGGCACTCCTCGAGGAGGAGCTTCACGCGATAGAGGGCGTCAGCCGCCGACACCGGGGGCGGCAAGAGCACGTTCCTCTTCGCCTGGATCTCGGCCAGGATGTCGATCCGACTGAGAGCCGAAGCGAGTGTGCCCGCCGGGCTGAGGTCCAGGAGGCCCCGTGTAAGGTCGATGAGCTTTCGCCGGTACGACGAGAGCTCGGCAGGCGAGAGGAGGCCGTCATACCGGCGCGGGAACGCCGCCTCGAGGTCGAGGTCAGCCACTGTGAAGGCGATCTCGAACTCCACCTTGTCGTGAAGCTCCGGAGAGAGTCGAGCCGTTCGATCCATGCATCGACAAGGCGGTTTCCGACGTCGTCATCCACGCCTCGCGGAAGGAACGAGTTGAAGCTGTTTCGGACGTCGACGCCATGGGCGCCCCGATCTGGACGAGAAGCCTCACCTCGCGGGTGGCGGTAGCCCATTTCGGCTCGCGCGAGACGCCAGGCGTCGTCTGTGACGAGTCTCCGATAGAGAGAGATGGCGAGGGGGGCCTCGGCGAGGTCCCCAGGATCTCCGCCGGATTCCAGTCGGGCATCGTGCCGAAGATGGATCGTGAGCCGACGAGCCCCGGCCGCCTTCGCGACCGCTCCTCTAGGAAACCCTCCACGTACTGCTGTGCTTCCGATATCCGGGTTGCGACGTCCTTGCGCCAACGGCGGGCGGCCCCGATTCTCCTCACCTGCAGGATGAAGAGTCGACCGTCGTGCGTCTCGGCGAACTCGATATCGAGCGGGTGGTCCTCCCCGCAGACAAACTCGAGCTCGCGTGCGAGCTCGACCCAGCGAGCCACGCGCGGAGACTGGATGACCGACCGAATGGCACGACGATGAACGAGTACCGTCTTGTTGACGCCCGTACCCCCGGTGATTGTGTCCGTTCTGCCCGATTCATCGTCGTAGTTGAGCACGTAGTAAGGGGCGCCGTCCTGAACGACGCGTGTGGTGATGACGCCGCTCACCGCGATCCCGGTCAGCATCGGCTGCACGAGTACTTGATCTGCGGCGTTCCCGTCGAAAGAGGCGATGACGTGCTCGACGGCGTCGATCACGGCGCGCTCGCTTGCACCGTCGACGTCCAGTAGCGACCGATACCGGCCGGCGTGGGAGTCCTGGGCGCCGTCCTCCGCGGTCGCGCTGCTGCGGACGACCACACGCACCCGCCCGAAACGTGACCCGAGGCTCTCGAGAACGGACCCGGGATCGCCCCGCCATTCCGACACGCTGAAGTGCATCGCCTCGAGGATCGTGGCGCGAGTTACCCACGGTCGAAGGGCCTCTAGAGTCTCGGCTTTCGTCCCGAACCGGAAGCGGGACCGCTTGAGCGGCGTCGAGGGGGGCGTCACGCTCTCGTCCACGTCCCCTCCGCCGCTCCTGTCCCTTCGCTGGCACGATCTACCCTGGCCAGTTCGACCGTTGGCACAGGGCCGTATGATAGCGAAGTCGTGGACGATCGCATCTACCGGGTGGGCGCAGCGGCCATTCGGCTCGCTCAGCGTCTGGGTCCCGCTTCCCGTCCGATGGGCGTTCTGTCGCTGGTATGGCAGCGTTACGCCAGGATCCGTTCGATGCTCTCGCGCTTCGCGTTCGACGGTATCGTCGACGGCGGCGCGAACGTCGGGGAGTTCGCCCACCTCGTGCGCCAGACCCTTCCGAAGGCTGACCTCGTGTGCGTGGAGCCGCACCCACATTGCGCGGCGATCCTTCGCCGGAATGGATTCCGTGTCGTCGAGGCCGCTCTCTGGAGGGAACCGGGCCGGCTGCGACTCTTCCAGCCTCTGAGCGCGACGACATCCTGCACCGTGGTCGGGTCGCGATGGCTGCCGGTCCTCGCGTCCCCGCGTGGGACGTCGAGGCGATCCGGCTGGACGACCTCGCCCTGAGCGGCGACAGGATTCTCGTAAAGCTCGACCTTCAGGGCGCAGAGCTCGTTGCGCTCGAAGGTCTCGGAGCACTGTGGGAGCGGTGTGACGCCCTACTCCTCGAGGTGAGCACGACGCCGGACGGCTCCTACGAACCCATCCGGTCGCTTCTGGCGTCGCGCGGCTTTCGCGAATACGCGACCATCCACGAGTTCGAGTCTCCAGACGGCGAGGTACTCGAGGCCGACAAGGTATTCGTGCGGCAGGTGCCCCGGTGAACCCCAGCAAGCTCGAGTACGTCATACGCGGGACGTTCCTCTACCCCCTTCTCCGACGCTGGATCGAGCGCGAGGCGACGCGTGACTGGCAGCACACCGGGAGACCTCCAGCGCCACGACTTACAAAGCAGCGCATCGTTATCGAGCTCGCTCAGCGGCATGCATATCAGGACGCTCGTCGAGACAGGGACTTTCTATGGCGACATGATCGAGGCTGTCCGTGGCCACTTCGACACCATCGTCTCCATCGAGCTCTCCCCGCGGCTCCACGCGCTGGCCTTGCGCCGGTTTGCCGGGGCCGTCGACGTGCGGCTCGTTCTCGGCGACAGCTCCATCGAGCTTCCGCACGTTCTCGAGGGGCTCTCGACGCCCGCCATCTTCTGGCTAGACGGTCACTACTCCGGGAACGGCACGGCGCGAGGCGACGAGGACACGCCGATTCGCCGCGAGCTCGCCGCGATCGTCTGCCACCCGGTCGAGGAGCACCTCGTGCTCGTCGACGATGCTCGCCTCTTCGGGTCGGATCGGGCGTATCCCTGCATCGCCGAGATGGAGCGCCTCGTCAGGGTCTCGAGGCCAGGTTGGGTCGTGGTCGTCTCCGAGGACATTCTCCGGATCGGCTCCCCCGAAAGGGTCGGGCTGTAGGCGACTACCGCTCTGCAAGGGGCGCGTCACCAGGCTTCGGCGCCCCGCTCCAGGCGCGGCCGAAGTCCATGCCCGGCGCACACGCGAAAAGGCCCGGCTGATGCCGGGCCTTTTCGTTCCCTTCACGGAGGGGGCTCGCGGGGAGCCCGGCTGACGCCGGGCTCCCCCAGGTAATCCCTAGTACATCCCGCCCATGCCGCCGCCGCCACCGGGCATCGCGGGGGCCTTGTCCTTCTCCTTGATCTCGGAGATGAGGGCCTCGGTCGTCAGCATGAGGCTGGCGATGGAGGAGGCGTTCTGCAGCGCCGACTTCGTGACCTTGGCCGGGTCGATGATCCCCGACTTGAGCAGGTCCTCGACCTTCTCGGTGGCCGCGTTGAAGCCGATGTTGCCGCCCTTTTCCTTGAGCTCCTTGAGGATGACCGCGCCCTCGATCCCCGCGTTCGCGATGATCTGGCGGGAAGGCTCCTCGAGAGCACGCTTGACGATGTTGATGCCGACCTGGATGTCGCCCGCTTCCTTGAGCGTCCCGACCGCATCCATCGCGCGAAGGAGCGCCACGCCGCCGCCGGGGACGATGCCGTCCTCGACCGCCGCCTTGGTGGCGTGCATCGCGTCCTCGACGCGGGCCTTCTTCTCCTTCATCTCGGTCTCGGTGGCCGCGCCGACCTTGATGACCGCGACGCCGCCGACGATCTTGGCGAGCCGCTCCTGGAGCTTCTCGCGGTCGTAGTCCGAGGTGGTCTCCTCGATCTGCGCCCGGATCTGCTTCACGCGGCCCGAGATCGCTTCCTTGCGCTTGCGCTCGGTCGTGTCGACGACGATGGTGGTGTTCTCCTTGTCGACGACGATCTTCTTGGCCTCGCCGAGGTCGTCCCACTTGACGTTCTCGAGCTTGATGCCGAGGTCCTCGGAGATCATCTTGCCGCCCGTGAGGATCGCGATGTCCTCGAGCATGGCCTTGCGGCGGTCACCGAAGCCCGGCGCCTTGACGGCGCAGACCTGGAGCGTGCCGCGGAGCTTGTTGACGACGAGGGTGGCGAGGGCCTCGCCCTCGATGTCCTCGGCGATGATGAGGAGCTGCTTGCTCTGCTTGGCGGTCTGCTCGAGCACGGGGAGGAGGTCCTTCATCGAGGAGATCTTCTTCTCGAAGATCAGGATCCGGGCGTTCTCGAGGACGGACTCCATCCTCTCCGCGTCCGTGACGAAGTAGGGGGAGAGGTAGCCGCGGTCGAACTGCATCCCCTCGACGACCTCGAGGGTCGTGTCGAGGCCCTTGGCCTCTTCGACGGTGATGACGCCGTCCTTGCCGACCTTGTCCATCGCCTCGGCGATGATCTTGCCGATCTCCTCGTCGCCGTTGGCGGAGATGGTGCCGACGAAGGCGATCTCCTTGGCGTCGACGCTCTTCTTGAGCTTGTCGATCGACTCGACGGCCTTCTTGACGGCGATCTCGATGCCGCGCTTGAGCTCCATCGGGTTGTGGCCGGAGGTGACCATCTTGATCCCCTCGCGGTAGATGGCCTGCGCGAGGACCGTGGCGGTCGTCGTGCCGTCGCCGGCGATGTCGGAGGTCTTGGAAGCGACCTCACGGACCATCTGGGCGCCCATGTTCTCGAGCGGGTCGGCCAGCTCGATCTCCTTGGCGACGGTGACGCCGTCCTTGGTGATCAGGGGCGAGCCGAACTTCTTCTCGATGACGACGTTGCGGCCCTTGGGGCCGAGGGTGACCTTGACGGCGTCGGCCAGCTTGTTGACGCCGCGGAGGATGCTCTGGCGAGCGTCCTCGCCGTAGGTGATGTTCTTGGCAGCCATTTCTCTAACCTCGCCTTACTTCGCGTCGACGATGGCCAGGACCTCGTCCTCACGGAGGATGAGGAAGTCCTGCTCGTCGAGCTTGATTTCGGTGCCGGCGTACTTGCCGATGAGGACCTTGTCGCCCGTCTTGACGGTCAGGGCCACGCGCTTGCCGTTGTCGTCGAACTTGCCCTCGCCGACGGCCTCCACAGTGGCCTCCATCGGCTTTTCCTTGGCGGTGTCGGGGATGATGATTCCGCCGCGGACCTGTTCCTTGGTCTCGATCCTCTTGACGAGGATCCGGTCATAGAGAGGACGAATCTTCATTTCATGCTCCTTCATGGGTTTCGGGTCTCTCGGGGCATTCGGCCCCTGTTGGAGGTTCTGCTAGCGTTCGTTAGCACTCGCGGGTGGCGAGTGCCAAGAAGTTATAACCTGCGTGCGTTCTTGTCAAGTGCGCGGGACCGCGCGCCCGGAAGACCGTTCCGGACGCGGTTCCCTATTCTCTCGAGAACTGCGCCAGGTGGTAGGCGACGAAGGCCTTCTGCGACGGGGCGAGTTCTGGAAACACTGGCAGCGCAATGGTTTCCAGCGCCGCACGCTCGGCTTCAGGGAAGTCGCCAGGCTTCCCGCCCAGCCCGGCGAAGCACTCCTGGAGGTGGAGCGGAACCGGGTAGTAGACGGCGTGGCCGATCTTGAGCTGAACGAGACGCTCTTTCAGGGCGTCCCGCCGTTCCCGGGCGACCCGGACGACGAACTGGTTGTAGACGTGGTGCTGACCAGGCGCCTCGCGCGGGAACGCGATTCCACCCTCTTCGAAGGTCCGGCCTCCGTGCTCGAGGAAGCGCCGCTCGATTTCCGCGGCGTTCTGCCTCCGGCCCTCGGCCCAGGAGTCGAGGTGAGGGAGCTTGACGTGCAAGACGACCGCCTGGAGCGCGTCGAGGCGGAAGTTGCCGCCCACGAGCTTGTGGTGGTAGCGGCTCGTCTCGCCGTGCATCCGGAGGGCGCGGAGCGTGGTGGCGTAGCCGTCGTCGTTCGTCGTCACCATCCCGCCGTCTCCGAAGCCGCCCAGGTTCTTCGACGGGAAGAACGAGAACGCTCCGAAGTCGCCCATCGAGCCCGCCTTGCGCCCCTTGTACGCGGCGCCGAGCGACTGGCAGGCGTCCTCGATGACCGGGATCCCCTTCGCCTTCGCGACCGCCAGGATCGGGTCCATGTCGGCGCACTGGCCGTAGAGGTGGACCGGCTGGATCGCCTTCGTCTTCGGCGTGATCGCCTTCGCGAGCTTCTCCGGGTCGACGTTGCAGGTCACCGGGTCGATGTCGCAGAAGACGGGGCGCGCTCCGAGCCTCACGACCGCTCCCGCCGTGGAGAAGAACGTGTAGGGCGACGTGACGACCTCGTCTCCCGGCCCGATCCCCAGCGCCATCATCGCGGCGAGCTGGGCGTCCGTGCCGGAAGACATGCCGATCGCGTGCTTGACGCCGACGTACTCGGCGATCGCCCTCTCGAACGCCTCGACCTTCGGGCCGAGGATGAAGCCCTGGCTCTCGAAGAGCTCGTCCGTCGCCGAGCGGATCTCGTCGCGGAGAGTGGCGTACTGCTTCTTGAGGTCGAGGAGGGGGACGGGGACGGCGAGCGGCATCGTCGGTTCCATAGCGGGCGAGGAGCATACGGCAGGGCGCCCCCTTCAGCGAATCCAGTACCTCGGCGCCGGACGCCGCTTCGGCTTCAGGAAGGCGAGCAGGGCGATGCCCGCCGCGAAGCCGCCGACGTGGGCCCACCAGGCGACGCCTCCCGCGGCCGCTCCGGCCTTCCCGGAGGTGACGAGCGCGGCGGAGCCCTGCCAGAACTGGAGGAGGAACCAGAGGAGGAGGAAGAGGAAGGCGGGGACCTCGACGAGAGGAAAGAGAAAGAAGAGGGGGACGAGCGTGACGACCCGGGCGTGCGGGTAGAGGACGAAGTAGGCGCCGAGGACGCCCGCGATCGCCCCCGAAGCGCCGACCATCGGCACGAGGGACGCCGTGGCGAAGAGGCCCTGGAGCAGGGCCGCGAGGACGCCGCACCCGAGATAGAAGAGGAGGTATCGGCCGTGGCCGAGCGCGTCCTCGACGTTGTCCCCGAAGATCCAGAGGAACAGCATGTTCCCCGCGAGATGGAGGAATCCGCCGTGGAGGAACATCGAGCTGAAGAGGCCGAGGATGCCCATCGGGAGGCTCCCCGGACCGAGCTCGCCCGCGTGAAAGAGCCGCGCGGGGACGAAACCGAAAGCCCTTACGAGCGCCTCGCCTCCGTTTCCGGCAAGGAGCTGCACGACGAAGCCGCCGATGCAGGCTGCGATGAGGGCGCCGTTGACGAGCGGGACGGTGCGGGTGGGGATCGTGTCGCGCAGAGGAATCAAGGCGCCGGGATGATACGGGCGATATCCGCGGCCCTCGGAAAAACGAAACGCCCCGGGGGACACCCGGGGCGCCGCGGAGGCAGGGGACCCTACGCAGAGAGGCCTATCGGCCTCTCGCGTTCCTCGCCAGGAGGACTACTTCCTCTTCTTGTTGAGGAGAGTCTTGAGGTCCTTGCCGGCCTTGAACTTGGCAACCTTCGACGCGGCGATCTTGATCTTCGCCTTCGTCTGCGGGTTGATGCCGACGCGGGCCTTCCTGTCGGCCACACTGAAGATCCCGAGGCCCGGGACGGCGACGCGCTCGCCCTTCTTCAGGTTGTCGCAGATCGAGTCCACGAACCCCTCGAAGGCAGCCGTCGCGTCCTTCTTCGACAGCTCCGTGTGCTTGGAAATCGCCTCGACGATCTCGGCTTTACCGGCCATGTGCGGATTCCTCCTCTTTCTCTCTCTGTCGTGCTTGCTCCGGGTCTACGCCCCAGAAAGCGTCACGTTTGTTCGAACGGCTGAAATGTAGGATTCCATCCGCACCTTGTCAACGGAAAAGCCGCGTGATCAGCGGTTCCCTCCGCGCTTTCGGAGGACGACGGCCGAGAAACCGTCGTTCGAGGCGCCCGGAGGGACCCTGAAGAACCCGTCCGGCCGCAAGGGCAGCCCGAAGCGGCGCGGGGAGCGCGTCGTCGCCGGGACGCTCCGGCGCTGCGTCCGCGCGAGCGGACAGGACGGCCGCGACGACGCCCTCGTTCTCTTCCGGCTCCAGGGAGCACGTCACGTAGACCACGCTCCCTCCGGGCGCGCAGAGGTCCAGCGCAGCGTGAAGGAGCGCCTGCTGCACGCGGGCGAGCGCCGGGAGATCGTCCGGCGAGAGGCGCCAGCGAATCTCCGGGTTCTTCCGGAGCGTTCCCGTCCCCGAGCAGGGGGCGTCGAGAAGGACGGACCGGAACGCACCGCGCTGTAGCGGCGGGCGCGACGAGTCGGCGCGGACGACGAGGACCTCGTCCCGTCGCCCGGACGCGAGAAGGCCGGCGGCGAGCCGGCGCGATCGCGTGGGGTTGCGTTCGAGGGCGACGACGCGTCTCGCCTTCCCGCGGGCGAGAAGGGTCCGCGTCTTTCCGCCCGGTGCGGCCGCCAGGTCGACGACGACGTCCGCCGCCTCGACGAGCTCGCACATCGCCTGCGCCGCGACGTCGACGACCGCGAGGCGCCCCGACGCGATGGCCGGGTGACTTCCTGCCGCCGGCGAGGAGAGGGTGAGAGCCAGCGGCGCCCAGGGAGACGGCTCCCCCTCGAGGCCTTCCTCGCGGAGGCGCTCGCGGAGCCGTTCCACGTCCTCTCCCCGCGGGTCGAGAAGGACGTCGACCGGCGCGTCCTCGTCGTCGACGCGGAGTGCCGCCCCGGTGGCGGCGAGCCCGAGGTCCGCGATCCAGCGCCGCACGAGCCACTCGGGGTGCGAGGTCTCGAGCGACAACCGCACGACCGGATCGGTCCCGGGCGGCAGGACGATCCGCGGCGGCTTCGCCTCCCGGGTCACGCGGCGGAGGACGGCGTTGACGAGCCCCGCGGCTCTGGCCGAACGCGTCGAGATGGCCTCGACCGTCTCGCTCACGGCCGCGTGCGCCGGGATCCGGTCGAGGAGGAGAAGCTGCGCGGCCCCCGCGCGGAGGGCGGCGCGGACGTCCGGGTCGAGCCCTTCGAGCGGGCGCGAGAGGCTCCGGGAGAGAACGTGGTCGAGGAGAGAGCGGTTCCTCAGGACCGACCGGACGATCGTGCGCAGGAGCGGCCGGTCTCGCGGCGCAAGGCTCACTTCGCGCGCGGCGAGGAGGGGTGCGGCGAAGGCGCGGTCCCGCTCGACCCGCACGAGGATCTCGACGGCGAGCGATCGGAGGGAGGTCACGCCCAGCTCTCTCCCGGCACGACCCGCTCTCCCCGCGAGAACGCCCTGGCGTCGAGGGGCTTTCTCCCCTCGGCCTGAAGGCGCGTCACCGAGAGCGCCCCCGTGCCGCACGCGAGGACGATCTCGTCTCCGGCCGCCAGGATCTCGCCCGGCGCGACCCCCGCCCGGCCTTCCACCTCGCGGGCCGCCAGGAGCTTGACCCGTCGTCCGCCCCGGAACGCGAAGAGGCCGGGCCACGGGGTGAAGGCGCGGAGCCGGCGGACGAGGTCGATGGCGGGTCGGGCGAAATCGGCTCGGCCGTCCTCGCGGCGGATCTTCGGGCAGATGGTTGCGAGCGCGTCGTCCTGGCGAACCCCCTCGGCTTCGCCCGCAGCGATCCGCGGAAGCGTGTCGACGAGGAGCGCCGCGCCGTCCCTGGCGAGCCGCGTGGAGAGCGTTCCGGCGTCCTCGTCCGCGCCGATCGGCGTCCGGGAGACCGCGTAGACCGGACCCGTGTCCATCCCCGCCTCCATCCGCATGATCGAGACGCCCGTCTCCGCATCTCCCGCGAGCAGCGCCGCCTGGACGGGCGAGGCGCCGCGCCAGCGCGGCAGAACCGAGCCGTGGACGTTCACGCAGCCGAGGCGCGGCAGGTCGAGGACGCGCTGCGCGAGGATCTTCCCGTACGCGACGACGACGAAAACGTCCGCTGCCGCCCCGCGAGACGCGCGACGGCCTCTTCGTCCTTCAGCGTCGGCGGCTGGAACACCGGAATCGCGAGCTCGCGGGCGCGCCGCGCGAGCGGAGGGTCGGCGACTTCGGCCGACCGCCCCACCGGCTTCGCCGGCTGCGAGACGGCGAGGACGACGTCGTGTCCCGCGGCAACGAGGGCCTCGAGCGAAGGAACGGCGAAATCGGGGGAGCCGAAGAAGACGATGCGCATGCCGGTCCGGATCGGCGCCTCAGCGCGGCTGGCGATCGACGTCGTCGTAGTAGTCGGGCGGCATCAGCACCTCGCGGCTCTTGGCGCCGCCGCTCGGAGGACCGACGATGCCGTCGCGCTGCATCATGTCGATGAGCTTGCCCGCGCGGGAGAAGCCGATCTCGAGCCTCCGCTGGAGGAACGAGATCGAGGCCATCCGCTCTCGGACGACGAGGCGCGCCGCCTGCTCGTACATCGGGTCGGCGTCGTCCGGGTTCGCCTTTCCGCCCCGGCCGCCGGCTTCCATCACGGGCTCCCGCTCGGCCGTGACGGACTCGTCGTAGACCGGCTTGGCCTGCTTCTTCAGGAAGCGGCAGATGTCCTTGATCTCCTCGCCCGACACGTAGCCGCCGTGGACGCGCTGCAGGTACGACGTCCCGGGCGGGAGGAAGAGCATGTCCCCCATCAGGAGGAGCGCCTCGGCGCCGGTGGCGTCGAGGATCGTCCGCGCGTCGATCTTCGTCCGGGTGGTGTAGGCGATGCGGCAGGGGAGGTTCGCCTTGATCGTCCCGGTGATGACGTCGACCGAGGGGCGCTGCGTCGCGAGGATGAGGTGAATGCCGACGGCGCGCGCCTTCTGGGCGAGCCGGGCGACCGATTCCTCGATGTCTTTCGGTGCGGTCATCATCAGGTCGGCCAGCTCGTCGATGACGACGACGATGTAGGGCATCGGCGAGATGGTGCCGTCGGGCCCGTCGGCTTTCAGCTTCTCCCCGATCTTTTCCCTCACCTCGGCGAGGGCCTCGGGGTCGCGGATCGCCGCGTTGTACTGCTCGATGTTGCGGACGCCGGGCCACTCGGAGAGGAGCTTGTAGCGCCCTTCCATCTCGTCCACGGCCCACTTCAGGGCGTTCGCCGCCTTCTTCGGGTCGACGACGACCGGCACGAGGAGGTGCGGCAGGTCGTCGTAGTCCTTCATGTCGTTCATCTTCGGGTCGACGAAGATGAACTTCACCTCGTCGGGGCGCGCCTTGTAGAGGATCGACGTGATCATCCCGTTCACGCCGACGCTCTTGCCGGCGCCCGTCATGCCGGCGACGAGGAGGTGGGGCATCCGCGCGAGGTCGGCGACGACGGGATTCCCCTCGACGTCGATGCCGAGGGCGATCGTCAGGAGCGAAGGGGACCTCTTGAACTTCTCGCTCTCGATCACCTCGCGCAGCGAGATGAGGTCGCGGTTCCGGTTCGGCACCTCGATGCCGATCGCGGCCCGGCCCGGGATCCGCTCGATGCGGACCTTCTCGGCCGCGAGCGCGAGGGCGAGGTCGTTCTCGAGGCCGGACACCTGCGCCACCTTGACGCCCGCCGAGGGCTTGAACTCGTAGGTCGTGACGACCGGGCCGGGCCGGTAGCTGTCGACGACGCCCTCGACCCCGAACTCGAGGCACTTGGCGGCGATGAGCTCCATCGTCTGCTGGAACTCCTCGCGCGACTTCTCCCGGTCCCGCTTCACGGCGGAGCGAAGGAGCTTCTCGGGAGGGAAGATCCAGCCGTTCGATTCCTTGGGGGAGGGGAACGGGAGGACCCGCTGGGGCGGCGGCTCCACCTTCTTCAGCTGCGCGGGGCGCGACACCGTGACCGGGCGCACCGGCGCCGACGGCGGCGGGGAGTCCGTCGATGCGTCCCCTTCGGTCCCGGAAGCGACCGCAGACCCCGCCGTGCGACGAATGGAGAACTGTCCCGAGCCGCTCCGTTCGCGGACCCGGAGCGTCGCGAGGGAGGGGATCGTGACGACTTCCCCGCCCGCTTCCTCTTCTTCGTCCTCGACCGGCGGAGCCTCTCGCGCTCTCTCGAGGTGTTTCTGGACCACCGCCCGTCGCGTCCGCTCCTTCTCCTCGACCTGTCTCGCCTTCTCGCGGTCGACCTTCCAGGCCGCGATCCTCGCCGTGGTGCGCAGGGCCGTGCCGCGGACCGCCTCTCCGAGAGAGAGCGAGGCGACGAGGAGGACACCGATGAGGAGCCCGGCCGAGAGCGCGATGACCGCGCCGGGCGGGTTGAGGCCGGCGACGAGCGCCCCCGCGAGGACGTCGCCCACGAAGCCGCCGGCGCCCAGGCTCCCCCCGAAGAGTTGCGGGCGTCCGAGGGCGAGGTGGAGGAGGGGCGCGCTGGTGAGGAGGACTACGAGGACACCGAGCGCCTTCGTCCCCCAGGCCCCGACGGTACGGGAGCGGAACCGCGCGACACCGAGGCCGAGGACGACGATCGGCAGGGCGAACGCGGCGAAACCGAAGAACTGGAGCGCCGCGTCGGCGAAGGAGGCGCCGACGCGCCCGGCCCAGTTTCCCGGACGGGCGTCGGGGTCGGCGACGGACGAGAAGATCGACGGGTCGTTCGGGTCGTAGGAGAAGAGCGACGCGAGGAGAAGGAGACCGGCCGCCAGGACGAGGATGCCGAGGAACTCGTCGCGCCGGCGGTGCGGGACTTCGGGCGTCCGGGAGCTTTCGGCCATTGGCGTCAGAGGAGGCCCGCGAGGAGGACCGCGGTGCCGAGGAGCGCGGTGTAGATGATGAACGGCTGGAGCTTCATGGCGACGACGAGGCGCAGGAGGGCGGCGACGGCGAAGTAGCCGACGACGGCGGCGGTCGCCATCCCCAGGGCGTAGACGCCGAAGTGACTGCCGGACGTCACGAGGTGTCCGGTCTCGCGGTACTCGCTGACGTTCTCGACGAGGGCCGCGGCGAGAATCGTCGGGACGGAGAGGAGAAACGAATACTCGGCCGCCGCGCGGCGCGAGAGGCCGGAGAAGAGGCCCATCGTGATCGTGTTCCCCGAACGCGAGAGGCCGTGGAAGATGGCCGAGAGCGACTGAAAGGCGCCGATGACAGCGGCGTCGGAGAGACGCATCTCCTCGAGCGTGCGCCCTCCGTCGCCGCGCCGCGAGCCTACGATCTGCGCTGCGGCGAGGAGAGCCGACGTCGCGAGGAGGGCGAGGCCGATCCGCGGGAGGTCGTCCATCCCCTCCAGAGCGAGTCTCTTCAGCGGCAGCGTCACGGCTCCCGTGAGCCCGACGGAGACCGCGAGAAGGAGCGCCATCCTCCAGGCCGCTCGCCGCGCCGCCGGGTCGGGCGACACGGCGTCGCGCAGGAGTCCGACGATCCTCCCCCGAAAATAGGCGACGACGGCGACGAGCGTCCCGACGTGGAGCATCACGTCGAAGAGGATTCCGGGCTGCGAGAAGCCCGGCAGCAACCTCTGGGCGAGGATGAGGTGGGCGCTCGAGGAGACCGGCAGGAACTCGGTCAGACCCTGCAAGGCCCCCAGCAGGATCGCCTGCCAGAACGTGACCGACATCGACCAAGTCTAGCAGGCGGAGGGCTGTGCCCTGCGCCGTCAGCGGGCCGGCGCGGCCCCCGGGCGCGGCCCGAGGAGGCGCGCCAGCGAGAGGAACACCTCCGGCCCGAGCTCCTCCGCACGTGCCGTCGGGGAGAGCCCGGCCTCGGCCACCGCCGCCGCGGCGGCCTCGCGCCCCCACGCCGCACCCAGTGCATTCGTAAGGGTCTTGCGCCGCACGCCGAAGCCGGCCGACGCGACGGCAATCGCCGCCGCGGCCCCGTCCGGGGCTGCAGCCGGGACGAGCTCGACCACGGAGGAGACGACTTTTGGCCGGGGAGTGAAGTCCCCCGGCGGGACGTCGAAGAGGCGCCTCGCCTTCGCGTGCAGCGCGATGTCGACAGAGAGGAAGCCGTACCCGTCGTCTCCGGGGCGGCCGCAGATCCGCTCCGCCACCTCGCGCTGGACCATCACCACGAGCCGCGAGAAGAGGTCCGGCCGGCGGGCGAAGGCGCGGACCATCGGGGTCGCCGACTCGTATGGGAGGTTCGCGACCAGCGGGACCGGCGGCACGGCGCCGGCCTCGACGAGCGCGGCCGCCGGATCGAAGCGGAGGGCGTCCGCCTCGATGACCCGAAGCGAATCGCAACCGAGCTCCGCGGTCAGCCGCTCGGCGAGGCGTCCGTCGATCTCCACCGCGAGGACGCGGATCCCGCGCGACAGCAGCGGCCGGGTGAGGGCACCGCGGCCGGGACCGATCTCGAGGACCCAGCTGGCCGGCTCGGCGGCGAGAGCATCGACGATCCGCCCCGCCGTCCGGGGGCTCGACAGGAAGTTCTGGCCGAGCCGGGGTCTCCTTGACGGTCTCACGAGTGCCAACCTACCATGCCCCCCGGCCGGCGCCCGCAGGGGCGCCGCCACGCTTCCCAGAGAGAGGAACCCATATGGCAGGAAACGTTCAGGAGTTCACGGCCGCGAACTTCGACCAGGTGGTGCTCAAGAGCGACAAGCCGGTCCTCGTCGACTTCTGGGCCGTCTGGTGCGGCCCGTGCCGGCAGGTGGCCCCGGTCGTCGAGGCCCTGTCCGGAAAGTGGGGCGAGACGGTCAAGGTCGGCAAGGTCAACGTCGACGACCACCCCTCGATCGCCGAGAAGTACAGCATCATGTCGATCCCGACGCTGATGCTCTTCAAGGACGGCGTCGTGGTCGAGCGCGTCATCGGCTTCGCCTCCCAGGCCGCCCTCGAGCAGAAGTTCCAGCAGTACGTCGCCTGATTCCGCGTGCGGGCCTGCCCGGGGGCGGGCCCGCAGCGTTTCCGGGGCGTTACCGCTACGGCGTGCGCGGCGGCGGGGTCGCCGCAGCCGGGCCCGGCAGGATCTTCCGTGCGACCGGCCCTTCGGGGCCGTCGACGTAGAGAACCCTCACCCGGGAGCCCTTTCGAACGTCGGCCTCGACCCGCGTGTCGGCGTCGAGCCGAAAGACGCGACCGGTCGCGCCGACTTCCGCCAGGACGAGGTACTGCCCGGGCGTGAACTCCATGCAGGCCCCGGCGGCGCGCAGGTACGGCTCCGGCGTCGGCGCCGGCGGGCCGTAGTAGGGCCGCGCGGTGGGGGTCCTGGCGGGGCTTCGGGACTTCTTCTTCTTCGTCGCCTTTCCTTCGGCCGGGTCCGGCAGGAGGAGCACGAGGAGGAGGAGCGTCGCGGCGGCGAGGTGGGGAGGGGGCCGGCGCATCGGACGGGCGAGGATAGCCGAGACCGCGCCGGATCGTCGCGGCATCGACGTTGCTCTGACAGGTCGGGTGTCGTCGCTGACGCGCCGAAACGGCAGCGCGCCGCCCGTCTAACGTCCGTCCGCGCGTCCCTTTGACGCGCCCCGAGGAACGATGAGCATCAACCCAACCGACACGGCCGCCCTCACCGAGAGAATCCGGGAAAGCTCCCTCGCCGTCTCCGCCCTCCTCGCCGAGGTGCGCAAGGTCATCGTCGGCCAGCCGAAGATGGTCGAGCGGCTCGTCATCGGCCTCCTGGCCGACGGCCACGTCCTCCTCGAGGGGGTCCCGGGCCTCGCCAAGACGCTCGCCGTCCGGACGCTCGCCCGCGGGCTCGACGCGAGCTTCTCCCGCATCCAGTTCACCCCCGACCTCCTGCCGGCCGACCTGATCGGCACGCTCGTCTTCAATCCCAAGACCCAGGAGTTCGTGGCGCGGCGCGGGCCGGTCTTCGCCCACATCGTCCTCGCCGACGAGATCAACCGCGCCCCGGCGAAGGTCCAGTCGGCCCTCCTCGAGGCGATGCAGGAACGGCAGGTCACGATCGGCGACGAGACGATGCCCCTCCCGAAGCCGTTCCTCGTCCTGGCGACGCAGAACCCGATCGAGCAGGAAGGGACCTACCCGCTTCCCGAGGCGCAGATCGACCGCTTCCTGATGAAGCTCAGGGTCGGCTACCCGACGAAGGCCGAGGAGCGGCAGATCCTCGACCGGATGGGGGACGCCACCGAGTCGTCCGCCTCCGCCTCGGTGCGGGCGGTCCTGACGCCGACCCAGATCGAGGGGCTCCAGAAGCTCGTCCGCGAGCTCTACGCCGACGAACGGATCAAGGGCTACCTCGTCGAGCTCGTCGCGGCCACCCGCGAGCCGCGGGCCTACGGCCTGCCCGAGCTCGCCGACTTCGTCCAGTACGGCGCCTCCCCGCGCGCCACGCTCGCGCTCCTCTCGACCGCCCGGGCTCACGCCTTCCTCCAGGGCCGCGGCTACGTCATTCCCGAGGACGTGAAGGAAGTCGCCCCGGACGTCCTGCGGCACCGGGTCCTCCTCTCGTACGAGGCCGAGGCGGAGAACGTCTCGAGCGACCAGGTCGTCTCCCGCATCCTCGAGCGGATCGAAGTTCCTTAAGAGGTCCTTCCGCCATGCTTCCCCGCGAGATCGTCAAGAAGATCCAGAGGATCCGGATCACGACGAACCGGCTCGTCGACGCCGGGCTCGGCGGGGAGTACCACTCCGTCTTCCGCGGGCGCGGCATGGAGTTCTCCGAGGTCCGCGCCTACGTCCCGGGCGACGACGTCCGGGCCATCGACTGGAACGTCACGGCCCGCACCGGCGTCCCGCACGTGAAGAAGTTCGTCGAGGAGCGCGACCTGACCGCCCTCCTCGTCGTCGACCTCTCCCGCTCGCAGGACTTCGGCTCGCGCTTCCTGACCAAGCGGGCCCTCATGGCCGAGCTCGCCGGCCTCCTCGCCTTCGCGGCCGTGAAGAACAACGACCGCGTGGGGGCGCTCCTGTTCACCGACCGCCTCGAACGCTTCATCCCCCCGCGCAAGGGCTTCGACCACGCCCTCGCCATCCTGCGCGACGTCCTCGTCCAGCCGATGAAGGGGACGCGCACCGACCTCGCGCTCGCGCTGAAGACCGGCGCCTCGCTCCTCAAGCAGCGTTCCGTCGTCTTCGTCCTTTCCGACTTCCTGGCGGCCGACTACGAGAAGCCGCTGAAGATCCTGCGCCGCCGGCACGACGTCGTCGCCATGCCGATCACCGACCCGCTGGAGACGGCGCTCCCCGCCCGCGGGCTCGTGCGGCTCCGCGACTCCGAGACCGGCCTGACGCGCGTCTTCGACGCCGGCGACCCCGCGTTCCGCGCCGCGTGGCAGAAGCGCGGCCGCCCCTTCCCCGACCCGGTCGAGGTCTTCCGCTCCTCGGGCGTCGACTCCATCCCGCTCTCGACCGACGCCCCGTACGAGCGCGCGCTCGTCCGCTTCTTCAAGGAGCGCGAGCGGCGGAGGTCGGCAGGCCGATGAGGCGGCTCCTCCTCGCGTCCCTCCTGGCGCCGGCTCTCGTTTCGATCGCCGTGTCCGCCGCGCCCGGGGACCCCCGGGCCGGGCTCCTGCCCGCGACGATCCCGCCGCCGATCGTGGTGACGTCGACGGCCGACCGGACGACGGTGGCCGTCGGCGAGAGGGTGACGGTCGTCTACTCCGCACGGATCCCGGAAGGGGCCACGCTGAAGCTCGAGTCCCTCGTCTCCCCCGCCCGGCCCGAGGGCCAGTCCGCCACCGCGGGCTTCGTCCTCGATTTCGAGCCGGTGGCCCCTCCCGCCGTGGAGAAGGCGAAGGGAACGGCCTCGTCGACGTGCGGCAGACGGTGAGGCTCGCCGCCTTCGTCCCGGGCGAGACGCGCGTCCCCGGCCCCGTCTTCTCCTACGAGGGCCCCGACGGGGCGAAGGCCGTCGTCCGCCCGCCCGAGATCACGCTCACCGTCTCGTCGCGCCTGCCGGCCGACCAGGAGCCAGAGCAGCTCGCCCCGAAACCCGAGCGGCCGGTGCGCATTCCCGCGCGAAGCCCCTGGTTCTGGGCCTCGATCGCCGCCGCGATCCTCGCCGTCGCCGCCCTCGTCACCTGGCTCGTGAAACGGCGAAAGAAGAAGGGTGCGACCGTCGAGGAGAGCGCTCCGCCCCCCCCGCCGCCCGACGTCGAGCTGGAGGCCGCGCTCGCATCCCTCGCCGCCCGGGCCGCGTCGCTCGACGGCGACGCCCGCCCCTTCTACACGGAGCTGACCCACGCGGCGAAGCGCTTCCTCGAGCGCCACCTCGGGCAGCCGGTCCTGGAGTGGACGACGTTCGAGACGGTCCGCCGCCTCCGGGAGAGCGGCGCCGAGCCGCCGCGCGAGGTGGCGCTGCCGGAGCTCCTGACCGGCGCCGACCGGGTGAAGTTCGGCCGGGCGGAATCGACCCGCGAGGACGCCGCGCGTTCCCTCGAGAACGCCCGGCATCTCCTGGCGTGGGGACGCGTGAGGATGGCCGCGCAGGCGGCGGCCGAGAAGGCGGCGGAAAAGGCCGCTGGAAAGGCGCAGGAAAGCCGGCCGCCGAAGGGGCCGGCCGATGAGCCGCCGGCGGCTCTTCCGCCTCGCTCTTCCCGCCCGGGCTCTCCTTCCGCGACCCGCTCTTCCTCCTGTTCCTCGTCGCCATCCCGATCGCCATCGCCCTTCGGATCGTCCGTGAGCAGCGGGGAGACTCCGCCCTCGTCGTCCCGACGCTCGCCTTCGTGGCGCGCGTGAGGCCGGGCTGGCGCGTGAGGTTCCGGCACGTCCCGTTCGTCCTCGGCTGCCTCGGCTTCGCCGGGCTCGTCGTCGCCCTCGCCCGGCCGCGCGTCGGCCTCGAGCGGACCGAGTCGTGGACCGAGGGCGTCGACATCGTCGTCGCGCTCGACGCCTCGGGCTCGATGGCCGCGGAGGACTTCAAGCCGAAGAACCGGTTCTTCGTCGCGAAGGCCGCCACGCGCACTTTCGTCGAGGGCCGCCCGCAGGATCGCCTCGGCCTCATCGCCTTCGCCGGCCGGTCGCGGACGGTCGTCCCGCTGACGACCGACCGGGCGATGCTCCTGACGCGCCTCGCGGAGCTGAAGCTCGGCGACCAGGGAGACGGGACGGCGATCGGCATGGCGCTCGGGAACTCGCTCGCGCGGCTCGGCGCCTCGAAGGCGAAGTCGAAAGTCGTCGTCCTCGTGACCGACGGCGGGAACAACGCGGGAGAGATCGACCCCGACACGGCCGCGAACGTCGCGAAGGGGCTCGGAATCCGCGTCTACACGGTCGGCGTCGGCACGGCCGGCGGCCCCGTGGAGATCCCGGTGCCGGTCCGCGACCCGGAGACGGGGCAGGTCGTCGAGCGGCGGGTCATGGCCCAGGTCGACGTCGACGAGAAGCTCCTCGGCCGAATCGCCGAGACGACGGGTGGGCGCTACTTCCGCGCCACCGACCCCGCCGGCCTCGCGCAGACCTACGCCGAGATCGACCGCCTCGAGAAGACCGAGGTGAAGACGACGACCTACACGCGCTGGCGCGAGACGTTCCCCCGCGTCGCGGTCCCCGCGGCCGGCGTGCTCGCGCTGGCCGCCGGTCTCGCGCTCTTCGCCTTCCCGGTAGCGCCGCGATGAAGGACCTCTTTCTTTCTCCCTTCTGGGTCGGCGCCACGCTCGGTTCCGCGATCCTCGCCATCGTCGCCGCGTGGCTATCGGCCCGCCGGGCCCGCAGCCGGAGAGAGGGTCTCGTCGCCCCCGCCCTCGCGGAAAAGGCGGGGCTCCTCTCGCGCGACCGCTGGACTCCGATTGCGGCGGCCCTCGCGGTGATCGTCGTCCTCGGCACGGGACTCGCCCTCGCGCGTCCCCGCTGGGGCCTCGTCACGGAGACGGTGGAGCGCCGCGGGGCCGACGTCGCGATCGTCCTCGACACCTCCGCCTCCATGCGCGCGACCGACGTCACCCCGTCGCGCTTCGTCCTCGCGCGGCAGGCGGCGCTCTCCCTCGTCGAGAAGCTTCCGGGCGACCGCCTCGCCCTCGTCGGGTGCGAAGGGGAAGCGCAGGTCCTCGTCCCCCTCACGCTCGACTCCGCCGCCGTGGCTCTTTTCCTCGAGGCTCTCGAGCCGGGAATCGGCACGCTTCCGGGCACCTCGCTCGCGGCCGGGCTCGCCGCGGCCGCCGAGCTGATGCCCCCCGGCACGTCGGCCGGACGACAGGTCGTCGTCCTCTCCGACGGCGAGGACCTCGAAGGGGGCGTCGACGAAGCGATCGCGAAAGCCAAGGGAGAGGGAATCGTCGTCCACGCCGTCTTCGTCGGGGCCGAGGGACGTGGCGCGCCCGTCCCGGAGGTCGACCTCTCCGGCAGGCCCACCGGCTTCAAGTCGGAAGACGGGGCGCCCGTCCTGTCTCGTCCCGACCCCGCGCTCCTGCGACGCCTCGCGGCGGAGACGGGAGGCAGCTACAGCGTCGTCCAGCCCGGCCGGACCGACCTCGACGGCGTCGCCCGCGAGGTCGACAAGGCCGCGCGCCGCCCGCTCTCGGAGTCCGTCGGCACGAACCGTCACGAGCGGTTCCAGCTTCCGCTCGGCGTCGCCGTCGCCGCCCTCGCGCTGCTCCTCGTCGGACCGCTCGGCTTCCTCGTCCGTCGGCCCCGGAAGGCCGCCGCGGCCCTGGTCGCCCTCGTCGCTCTCGTGCTGGTCGGCCATCCGGCTCCGCTCCTCGGGCAGACGGTGCCCTCCTGCGGGCGCCCCTGTCCCGGCCTCGGCCTCGCCCCTCCCTCGTCGACTCCGGCGACCTCTCCCGCACCGTCCTCCCTGAAGGAGCGGATCCTGTCGCGCCCCCCCTTCACCACGGCTCGTGGCGAGGCGATCGCAGGGAAGAAGGCCCTCGAGGAGAAACGCGTGGACGAGGCCGTCTCCCGCTTCGCGCGGGAAGCGGCCCTCGCCCCGAAGGACCCTGCGGGCGCCTACAACCTCGGCACGGCCCTGTCGGCGGCGGGACGCGGCGAGGAAGCCCTCGCGGCACTGAAGAAGGCGAAGGGGGCCTCGCGCGGCGATCTCGCCGCCGACGCCTCCTTCAACTCCGGCAACGTCCTCCTCTCGGGCAAGCAGTGGGAGGCCGCTGCGGCCGCCTACCGCGACGCGCTCCGGGCGCGCCCCGGCGAGGCCGACGCGGCCTGGAACTACGAGCTCGCCCTCCGGCGGCTCGACCAGCAGAAGAAGCAGCAGCAACAGCAGAAACAGCAGCAGAAGGGCGGCCCGCCGCCGCCGCCGAAGAAGGACGATTTCGAGAAGAAGGCGAAGATGAGCCGCGACAAGGCCGAGCAGCTCCTCCAGGCCATCGCCCGCAACGACCTCGAAGAGCAGCGGAAGAAGGTCGCCGAGCAGAAGAAGCAGCGGCGCGCCGGGAGAGACTGGTGAGGCGCGAACCCGCTCCGGGCAGCGACGCTCCTCGTCGCCGCCCTCCTCTCGCTCCTGGCGGCCCCGCTTTCCGCCGTGCAGGAGGAGCCCGAGGTCCGGGTCCTCGTCGACAACCCCCGGCCCGCCTCCGACGACATCGTCCGCCTGACCTACTCCTTCACCGGACCCGGCGTCGGAGGGAGCCTCCGGGCGCCGGCCGAGCTGCCGCTGAAGAACCTCGTGGTCGTCGGCGGACCGAACACCTCCACGCAGATCAGCTTCATCAACGGCCAGCTCTCCCGCCAGGCGAGCCTCACCTGGTTCCTCCGGCCCGCAGGGACCGGCCCGGCCGAGGTGGGCGAGACGACGTTCAAGGTCGGCGACAAGGACGTCAAGGCCGGCGCCTACCTCCTGGAGGTCGGCACGGCGCGCCGTTCGTCCGGCGCCGGTCCGGGCCCCGCGACCCCCGAAGAGGATCCCTTCGGCAGGACGGCTCCGAGACCCGGAACCCGGCGCGCCGGGGCCGAGCGCAGCTTCCCCGCGGAGGAACCGATCCTCGCCTTCGTGGCGACGCCGAGCAAGGACGCGTCCTTCGTCGGCGAGGAAGTGACGATCACCTACGAGCTCGTGACGCAGGCCGAGGTCCAGGGAATCGAATACGTCGAGGCGCCCCAGTTCCCCGGACTCTGGGCCGAGGACCTCGAGCGGCCCGAGCGCCCGACACCGCGGCGGGACACCTGGGAAGGACGCCCGGTCGCCCGCTTCACCGTTCTGAAGAAGGCCGTCTCCGGCCTCACCCCCGGGACGGTGACGATCCCTCCCGCGAAGATCCGGATCGGGGTCCGCGTCGCCATGGACCCCTTCGGCGACCCGTTCGCGATGCTCCGGCCGCGCGTTCTCGAGCGGGAGACGAAGGCGCTGTCCCTGAAGATCCTTCCGATCCCGGGACGCCCCGACTTCAAGGGCCCCGTCGGGCAGTTCGGCGTCACCACGACCGTCGACCGCAGGAGCATTCCTGCCGGCGAGGCGGTCACGCTCAAGGTCCGCCTCGCGGGCAGCGGCAACCTCAGGACCGCGACGGACATGCCTCAACTCTCGATACCGGGAGTCAAGGTCTACCCTCCCTCCTCCCGCACCCTCCCCGCCCGTGGGGCTGCGAAAGGGGGGACGAGCGCCGAATGGGACTTCGTCATCGTCCCCGCCGATCCCGGAAAGCTCGTCATCCCTCCTGTTTCCTTCGAGGTCTTCGACACCGCAGAGAAGAAGCTCGTCGTGAAGCGCAGCGAGCCGATCACCCTCGCGGTCGAAGCCGCCGCCCCGCTGGCCGCCGCGTCCGCGGGAACGAACGCAGCGGTTCCGGCCGCGGCCGGGAACGGCTCCGAGGCGTCGACCAGTCTCCCCGGCGCCCCGCCCACTCCCACTCCATTCCCCTCGGCCCGCGACCTCGCGCAGGCGACGATCGCCGTTCCCCTCTGGGCACTCATCGCCGCGCCCGCACTCCTCGTCGCAGCCGCCGGCACGGTCTGGGCCCTCCGGCGCCGGGCTCACGCCCTCGGCTCCGTGGGCGCGCTCCTCGTCGCCGAGCCGGGCGAGACCAAGGAGAGGGCCGTGGCGAGGGTCGAACGGGCGATCCGCGAGCACCTCGCCCGCCGGACCGGGCCTCCGAGACGGCCCCGGTCTCCGCCCTCCTCGACGAGCTCGCCGACCGCGGCGTTCCCCCGGCGCTCCGGGAAGAGCTCCGGCAGCTCCTTTCCCAGGCGGATTTCCTTCGGTTCGCCCCCCAGCTCGGGGACTACGCGGACGAGATCACCCGGCTCCGCGAGAAGACCCGGTCCGTCCTCGGCAGGGTCCGACCAACGGGACGCGCCTAGAATCAGGACGTGACAGTCCCGTCCCGGGTTCTCGCGCCGGCGAGGCTCGCCCGCTTCATGGAGCGCCATCGCCTCCTCGACGAGACGAGCGGCACCGCGCCCGAGCGGTTTCTCATGACGCTCGTGAAGAAGGCGCTCGACTTCGTCCCGGCCGAGGCGGCCGTCCTCCTCCTCGACGACCCCATCGCCAAGGAAGACGACCGTTCCCGCAACGAGCTGACCGTGATCGCCACCGCCGGCGAGTTTCGCGAGACCGCCGTCGGCTTGAGCGTACGGCCCGTCGACGGGATCGCGGGGTTCACCTACGCGCGCGGCGAGCGAACGGCCGTGAACGAGGTCAAGGGAGCGCGAGCCCTCTCGCTCGAAGCCGACGGGGTCTTCGCCTCGCCGGTGAGGTCGGCCCTCGGCGTTCCGGTCGTCATCGAGTCCCACGTCTGCGGCTCCCTCGTACTGGTCAACCAGCGGGGAGGGGGCTTCGACGAACGGGACGAGCGGCTCATGGCCCTCTTCGGAGACACCCTCTCCCTCGCCCTGCAGAATCTCCTCGACGAGCGGCGCGCCCGCGAGGTGGCGCGGCGCGACTCGCTCACCGCGCTCTACAACGACCGCTACTTCCACAAGAAGCTCCAGCAGGAGATCGACCGGCTCGCCGGCGGGGCCGACGGGGACCTCACGCTCCTCTTCCTCGACTGCGACCACCTGAAGGCCGTCAACGACGAGCACGGGCACCTGGCCGGGAGCCAGATCCTCAGGGAAGTCGCGTTCGTCCTCCAGCGCCAGCTCGCCGCGACGACCTCGCTCCCCTGCCGCTACGGCGGGGACGAGTTCACCGTGATCCTCCTCGACTGCAACCTCGCACAGGGAGCGGAGGTCGCGGAGCGGATCCGCGCCGCGATCCAGGACTGGACGTTCCTTCCGATGGCGATCGGGCCCGGGGAGCCTGCGCTCAAGCTGAAGGGCGTCATCACGATGTCGCTCGGCGTCGCGTCCTACCGCCGGCACTGCACGCCGGGGCGCCCGCCGAGCGAGCAGAAGAACGAGCTCCTGAAGAAGGCCGACGCGGCCCTCTACCTCGCGAAGGACCAGGGAAAGAACTGCGTCGTCACCGCCCGCCGCGAGGGCGGGCCGCCCTCTTTCTCGAGCGTCCTCCTGAAGTCCTGACCGCTCCGGGCCGGGCCCTCCTCGCCCCTGCTAACATGCCCCTTTGCGCCTCGCCAGGAAGGTGCAATGCGGGGGAGAAGCCATGTCGACCACCACCCGGATCGCCCCGGAGAACGTTCTCGACGCGCTCGGCCGTCACATGCTCGTCGACGGCTACCACGTCGTCATGGACCTCGACCGTTCCCACGGAAGCGTCATCTACGACAGCCTCCACGGCGTCGAGGTCCTCGACCTCTTCTCGCACTTCGCGACGGTGCCCATCGGCTACAACCACCCGAAGCTGAAGGAGCCCGCCTTCCTCGAGGAGCTGCAGCGGGCCGCCCTCACCAAGCCCGCCAACAGCGACATCTACACGCAGGAGATGGCCCGGTTCGTCGAGACCTTCGCGCGCGTCGCCGTCCCGCCGAGCCACGCCTCCCACCTCTTCTTCGTCGAGGGGGGCTCGGTCGGCGTCGAGAACGCGCTGAAGACCGCCTTCGACTGGAAGGTGAGGAAGAACTTCCGGAAGGGCTACCGGCGCGAGGTGGGGCACCAGATCATCCACTTCGAGCAGGCCTTCCACGGTCGGACCGGCTACACCCTCTCGCTGACGAACACCGCCGACCCGCGGAAGACGATGTACTTCCCGAAGTTCCCGTGGCCGCGCATCGTCAACCCGAAGCTGAGGTTCCCCGTCGACGAGGCCGAGGTCGAGCGGGTGAAGAAGGTCGAGGCGCTCGCGCTCGCCCAGGTGAAGCAGGCCCTCGTCGACAACCGCGACGACGTGGCGGCCCTGATCATCGAGCCGATCCAGGCCGAGGGGGGCGACAACCACTTCCGCACCGAGTTCCTCGCCGCGCTGAGGCAGCTCTGCGACGAGAACGAGATGCTCCTCATCCTCGACGAGGTGCAGACCGGCATCGGCCTCACCGGCCGGATGTGGGGTTTCCAGACGGTCGGCGTCGAGCCCGACCTCTTCGCCTTCGGCAAGAAGATGCAGGTCTGCGGCTTCGCCTCGAACGAGAGGATCTTCGACGAGAGCGAGAACGTCTTCACGGTCTCGTCCCGGATCAACTCGACCTGGGGGGGCAACCTCGTCGACATGGTGAGGGCCCGGAAGTACCTGGAGATCATCGAGGAGGAGCAGCTCGTCGAAAACGCCCGCGTCGTCGGCGAGTTCCTCATGGAGAGGCTCCAGGAGCTCGCGCGGGAGTTCCCCGGGAAGATGGGGAACGTCCGCGGGAAGGGGCTCTTCCTCGCCTTCGACCTCCCAGACGGCGCCACCCGGGGAAAAGTCCTCTCGACCTGGCTCCAGAAGCACAACGTCATGGGGCTCGCGTCCGGCGAGAACGCCATCCGCCTTCGGCCGGCGCTGACGCTCGGCAGGGACGAGGCCCTCCTCGGCGTCCAGCGGCTTCGCGCCACGCTCGCCGAGGTCCTCGGCTGACGGGGAGTCCCGCCCCTTCATGAGCCGCCTCCGGGGAGCCTCGCCACGGGCGAGGCTCCTCTTCGCCGTAGCCGCGGGGCTCTTCGTCCTCCTCTTCGTGGTCGTCATCCCGGTGCCGCGCATCGTGGCGCTGCGGTATTCCCCGCCCTCGACGACCGCCTTCCTGGAGGCGAGGAGGGAGCTCCTCATCGGCGCCGGGAAGGACGGCCGGATCGACCGCCGCCCGGTCCCCCTCGAGAAGGTCTCGCCCCACCTCGTCACGGCCGTCCTCGTCGCCGAGGACGCCCGGTTCTTCGAGCACCACGGGATCGACTGGGACGCGGTGAAAGCCGCCCGGGCGAGGAACCGGCGCTACCCGAAGCGGAGGCCGCTGGGAGCGTCGACGATCACCCAGCAGCTCGCCAAGAACCTCTGGCTCTCCCCCGACCGGGGCTGGGTGAGGAAGGGGCGGGAGGCGGCGATCGCGCTGACGATGGAGCTGCTCCTCCCAAAGCGGACGATCCTCGTCCACTACCTCTCCGCGATCGAGTGGGGCGAGAGGGTCTACGGGTGCGAGGCGGCGGCCCGGAAGTACTTCGGGGTCCCCGCCTCGGCGCTCACGCGGTCGCAGGCGGCGTGGCTCGCGGCGATGATCCCGGCCCCACGCCTCTTCCTGCGCAGCCCCGGGAGGCACGACCGGCGTGCCGCCCGGATCCTCTCGCGCATGGCGAGGGCGGGCGACTTCCAGCCGCTCCTGCTCGATGAGGCCGAGAACGGGGACGCGCGGTAAAATTCCGACGAAATGAACCGCTTCACGCGTGTCCTCCCCGGCGTGGCGCTCCTCCTCGCCGCCGCCCTCGTCCTCGCCTGCGGGCAGAAGCCCACCGAGATCCGCCTCAAGAACACGAAGCTGAAGGTCTACGGACTCGGCCGTGTCGTCTCGGTCGGTGGCGACGTCGTCGACAAGAAGGGGGAGATCGTCCCCGGAAAGATGGTGACCTGGGAGTCTTCGAACCCGAAGGTCGCGACCGTCAACGGGCAGACGGGCTCCGTGAAGACCGTCGGCGAGGGGAAGGCGAAGATCACGGCCCGGCTCGGCGACCCGCCTCTCGAGGCCGTCGTCGCGCTCGAGGTCCTCGACATCGGCCTGGTGAACGTCTTTCCCTCGCGAACGACGCTCGCCGGTCCCGCCGGATCGACGTTCCCCCTCGCGCTCGAGGTGAAGAAGAGCACCGGAGAGGTGGTCGAGTCGAAGGCGGAGTGGACCTCCTCCGCTCCGACGGTCGCGACGGTCGACCCCTCGGGCATCGTGACGTCCGTGGGCGAAGGGAAGGTCAACGTGAAGGCCACCGTGGGCGACGTCTCCGGCGCGGCCGACATCGTCGTCGTCTTCCGCACCATCGAGACGCTCGAGGCCGCTCCTCTCAACATACCGCTCAAGGTGGGCGAGCTGGGAAAGGTCGACCTCGTTGCCCGCGATCCCCAGGGTGCTCCGATCCCCGATGTGGGCGCGACCTGGACCTCCTCGGACCCGATGGTGGCCACCTGCTCGGGCGGAACGGTCCTGGCGATCGGGCCCGGCTCGGCCACCATACGCGCGGCCTGCGGCTCGAAGACCGCCGAAGTGTCGGTGATCGTGTTTTGAGCGAGGCCGTCCGGCTCCCCGCGGTTGCCGGACTCTTCTACGAAAGCGGCGCACAGGCGCTCCGGGCGGACGTGGAGGGGCACCTCTCGACGGCCGGGGCGCTGCGCCTCCCCGCGACGGCGTGGCGTGCGCTCCTCGTCCCGCATGCCGGGCACGTTTATTCCGGCGGAATCTGTGGGGCGGGAGTCGGGACCGTCGAGCTTCCGTCGACCGTCCTGATGATCGGTCCCAACCATCACGGTGAGGGCGCAGGGGTCGCCCTCAGCGACGCCCCGGCGTGGAGGACGCCGCTCGGCGACGTCCCGGTGGCCCGGGCGCTCGTCGACGAGCTTCTCGCGGCAGGGCCGCCCCTCCGCCTCGATGACCGCGCCCACCGGCGCGAGCACTCGCTCGAGGTGATCGTCCCCTTCCTGCAGGCGGCCCGCCCGGACGTCTCCATCGCGTTTCTCTCGCTCGGCGAGCCCGACCTCGACGTCTGCCTCGGCGTCGGGCGCGCGGTGGCGCGGGCGGTGACACGCCTGGAGGCCCGGGGCGACAGGGTCGCCCTCGTGGTCTCGTCCGACCTGAACCACTACCTGCCCCGCGAAACAAACCGCGTCAAGGACGACCGCGCACTCGAGGCGCTCCTCGGCGGAGACCCCGCCGAGCTCTTCGAACGTGTCCTCGTCAGGGAACGGATCTCGATGTGCGGAGTCCTCGCGGCGACCGCGCTCCTGGAGGCGCTGCGAAACCTGCCGGCCACGAACCCGCGTCTCGTGGCGCAGGGAGACTCGGGTGACGCATTCGGGGACACGAGCCGGGTCGTCGGCTACGCTGCCGTACTTTGGGAATCCCGCGGAACCGCGGGAGGAATGGAGAGTTGATGCGCATTGCGAACCTTTCGGCCGAGGCCTCGCCCTTCGCCAAGACGGGCGGCCTCGGCGACATTGCTTCCTCCCTTCCGAAGGCTCTCGCCGCGACCGGACACGACGTCGACGTGTGGGTCCCGTTCTTCCTCGAGGCCGCCGAGTGGTTCCGCCGTCGCGGGACGTGGCCCGAGCAGGAAATCGAGCCCTTCGACGTCACGGTCATGGGGGCCTCCCACCGCGTCTCCATCCTCCGCTCGACGCTTCCGGGAAGCACGGTCCCCGTCCACTTCGTCGCACACGACTCCCTCTTCCACCGTCCCGGCGGCCTCTATTCCAGGAACGAGCACGGCGCCGACGACGGCATCTGGCGCTTCAGCCTCTTCGTGAGGGCCGCCCTCGAGGCGATGAAGCGGATGGGCGAACGGCCGCAGGTGCTCCACACGCACGACTGGCACCCCGGCCTCGCCCCGATGCTCGGCGCCTGGAGCTCCTGGCGCGACCCGTGGTTCGACGACGTCGCGTCCGTCCTGACGATCCACAACGTCGGCTACCAGGGGATCTACGGCCCCGAGCAGCTCCCCGTCCTCGGCCTGCCGCCCGAGACCTGGACCGGCGGCCTCGTCGAGCACGGCGGCGCGATCAACATGCTCAAGGGAGCGATCGTCGCGGCCGACATGGTGACGACCGTCTCGCCCACCTACGCGTGGGAGATCCGCACGCCCGAGGGGGGCGCCGGCCTCGACGGTGTCCTCCGGCTCAAGGCCTCCCGGCTCACCGGCATCCTGAACGGCATCGACCGGCAGGAGTGGAACCCGGAGACCGATCCGCATCTCCCCTCGCACTACAGCCTCGAAGACCTCCGGGGCAAGCTCGACTGCCGCGCCGAGCTCTGCCGTCTCGCGAACTTCGAGCCGGCAGACCCGGCGATGATCGTCGGCTCCGTCGGCCGCCTCGCCCCGCAGAAGGGATACGACATCCTCCTCGAGGCGGCTCCCGAGCTGATCCGCCGCGGCGTGAGGATCGTCGTCCTCGGATCCGGCGAGCCGGCCCTCGAGGGTTCGATGCGCCTCCTCGAGGCGCACTATCCGCGCCGCTTCAAGGGGTTCATCGGCTACGACGACGCCCTCTCGCACAAGATCCAGGCCGGGAGCGACGTCCTCGCCATGCCGTCCCGCTACGAGCCGTGCGGCCTGACGCAGATGTACGCGCTCGCCTACGGCACCGTCCCCGTCGTCCGCAGGACCGGGGGCCTCGCCGACTCGATCATCGGCCTGCACGGCGAGAACCTCGACTGGGCGACCGGCTTCCACTTCGACGACCCTTCGCCTCACGCATTCGCCGCCGAGGTCCTGCACGCCCAGAACGCCTTCTTCCACCGCGACTCCTGGTCGCGGCTGATGAAGAACGGCATGAAGGCCGACTTCTCCTGGGGCCGCTCGGCCAACGACTACGAGCTCGTCTACCGGCGCGCGCGGGAGGTGCGCGGGCTGCCCTGGTAAGGAATTCCGCAGGCGGGCACCGGCAGGATGCCGGCGCAGACTCGAATGGGACCTCAGTCCGGAAGCTGATAGCCCTTGTCGCGAAACAGGGTCAGGCAGGCCTTCACGACCACGGGGTCGAAGCAGCCTTCCCGGTCCTGCTCGATATCGGACAGGGCGTAGGCCAGCCCGTGCGACGGCCGGTAGGGTCTGTGGCTGGCCATCGCCTCGACGACGTCGGCCACGGCGAGAATGCGCGCACCCAGAGAGATCCGCTCGCCGCGCAACCCGTTCGGATAGCCGGAGCCGTTCATCCGTTCGTGGTGCTCGAGGACCATCTCCGCGATCGGCCAGGGGAACTCGACGCCCTTGAGGATCTCCCATCCGGCTTCCGGGTGAATCCGGATGAGCCGTTCCTCCAGAGCGGAGAGTCCGCCGGGCCTGGCGAGGATTTCGGCAGGGATCTTGATCTTGCCGAGGTCGTGGATGGTCCCGGCGAGGTGGATCCCCTGCACGGCTTCCTCGTCGAGCCCCAGCTCCCTCGCCATCTCGGCGGCGAGCGCGGCCACGCGCTTCTGGTGGCCGGCCGTGTAGGGGTCGCGCGCCTCGACCGTGGCCGCGATCGCCGCGACGGCATCCTCGAGGTTCTGGCGCAGCTGCACGAGGTACCTCTGCTTCTCGCGGGCCGCCTCCTTCCGCTCGGTGATGTCGCGACCGAACGCCAGCGCGCCGACGATCCGCCCGTCGTTGTTCCGTTCGGCGACGAAACGAATGCTGTGCGTACGCAGCTCGCCCGCGGGGGTCGGGACGGCGACCTCCAGCTCGTCGGAATCACCCGACAGGATCACCCGTCTGCAGCTTCGTGAGGTAGGGCTGGAGTCCGGGAAGGCGGGGGCCCTCCGCCGGAGTCCGACCCGAGACGCGAGCCGAGGTCGAAATCCACGGTCCGTCCATGGTTCGAGTTGACGTAGACCATGCGGCCGTCGGCGTCGTAGCGGATGATGTTATCGGGGGAGCTGTCCGCCAGAGAGCGGTACTGCTGTTCGCTTTCGATCAGCCGCTGGTCCGCCATCTTCCGCTTCGTGATGTCCCTCGTGACGGCGAGGATTCCGGTCGGCCTGAGCGCATCGTCCTTCACGAACGAGACCACGGCCTCGACCCAGATCGTGGACGCGTCCTTGCAGTACTCCTCCAGCTCTATGGACACGAATCTCGACGCGTCCGCTCCTCCGCTCGCCTCGAGGGCCAACTGCTCGTCCAGCAGTCTCGAGACCGCCTGCAACGACGCCGGCGTCATGATCTGCTCCAACGACTGCTCCAGCACCTCTTCGGCCGTGTAGCCACGATGCTTCAGGACAGACGGGCTGACGTACGTGAGACGAAGGTCGAGATCCATGACGGTGATCGTGTCGGCGGTGTTCTCGGCGATGAGGCGATACCGCTCCTCGCTCTCGCGCAGCGCGTCCTCGGCCTTTCGGCGATCGGTGATGTCCAGAACGTATCCGTGGTAGTGGGTGATCGTCCCGTCCCGTCCCCTGCAGAACCGTCGTGAAGTCGTGGATCCAGCGATAACGGCCGTCGGCACGGCGAACGCGATATGTCTGCTCGAACGAGGGCACGCCCTGCTCGCTGAAGGCGGACACCTCGGCGCCGACGCGCGCGAGGTCGTCCGGGTGCACGATCCCGGCGTAAAGGACCCGTCCGCTGGTGAAGTCCTCCGGGGTGTACCCGAGCTGCTCCTTCACGTTGGGCGACACGTACTCGACCGGCCAGCCCTCCCGGGCCTTCCAGTTGAAGACCACCGTGGGACCGCCCACGAAAAGCCCGCGCTCGGCGCGCAGCGCCTGCTCGGCCCGGTCGCGGAGCTCGTCCGTCTCGAGGGCACGGAGCGAGAAGCCGAGGTCGGCCGCGAGCTCGCCCAGGAGAGCCACGACCTCGCGGTGGAACACGCCGGCCTCGCCCGCGTAGACCGCGAGCACGCCGAGCACGCACCCGTCCGCGCGAACCGGGAAGGCCGCGCAGGAGCGAAATCCGCGCTTCTGCGCCGCCTCCCGCCAAGGCGCAAAGGCCGGGTCGGTGTCGGTGTCGTCCACGACGACCGCACGGTTCTCGACGATCGCCCGGGCCGCGGGCCGCAGGTCGGCCGAGGGTGCGTCGAGCCGGATCTCCAGCTCGTCGACGTAGCCCGCCTCGAGCCCGGCAACCCCTGCCGGCCGCACGGTCCCGCTCGTCCGGTCGGCCAGGCCGGCCCACACCATGGCGAATCCGCCGTGCTCGACTCCGATCCGGCAGACCTCCGCGAAGAGGCGGTCGCGGCTCTTCTCCCGCACGATGACCTGGTTCATCTCCGAGACGGTGCGATAGAGCCGGCCGAGGAACTCGACGCGCTCGACGGCGTGCCGCTGCCGGATGACCTTCTGCAGCTCGCCCGCGATCTGCTGGACCTGGAAGACGTCGTCCTCGTCGTACTCCGCGTCCTTGTTCCCCACGCCGAAGACGACCCGGACGACGCCCCCCTCGACGACCGGCACGCTCATGAGCCGCCGCAGCGGCGCGTGACCCGGCAGCAGGCCCTTCTGATTGGGAGAGGTGGCGGCGTCGTTGTAGACCACGGGCTGGCCCAGCCGGACACAGTCGACCCAGTTGCCGGCCTTCTCGATCGGGGTGTGCGAGTCGAACACCACCGGGCAGCTCTCGAGCGCCGCCTCGTTCCAGTTCGTCAGGCTGACGGCTTTCTGGTCCTCGGAGACGCGATGCAGGAAGCCGATCGCGCTGCCGGTGAGCCGGACGGCCAGCTCGAGCACGCCGTCGTAGACTTGGCTTTCCGACAGCTGCGCGGAGCGGAGGAAGAGGTCGAGGAGCAGGGAACCACGCTCGGCCTCACTGTGCAGACGGCCCTCCGCCCGCTTGAGCTCGGTGATGTCGCTGAAGGTCACGATCACCTGGGAGACTTCGCCGTCCCTGCCGAGGACCGGATCGGCGTTGACCAGGACCCACACGTCGCTCGCCCCGTTCTTCCCGGGACGGTGGATCCGGGCGACGAGGTCCTTCAGCGGCTGGCGGGTCACGCATACCCGGTGGGCCGGGTACTCCTCGGGAGGGACGGCGCTGCCGTCGGGGCGGAAGAACTGCCAGGCCCGGTCCGTGACCGCCTTGCCCATGAGCTGGTCTTCCGACAGGCCGAGCAGCTCCTGCGCCTTGCGGTTGGAGGCCACGACCTGCGCGTCGGCCCCATGCACGACGACGGCGGCCTGAATCCTCTGGATGAGCGTCCGGTATCTCTTTTCGCTTCCCTCGAGATCGCGGAACGTCCGCAGGCTGGTCAGGGCGTCGCCCAGGCGCCGGCCGATCTCCTGGAGGAGTCTCCCGTCGTCGGGCGTCCAGGTGCGTCGGAAGGAGCACTGGTGCAGGCCGAACACGTAGGGCAGGGACACCTTCGGATAGACGGCGACGGCAATCTGCGAACGGACGCGGAATCGCTCCGACAGGACTGTCGGCAACGGCTGCTGCAATCCGGGGCCGAAGGTCACGGGTCCGCTCGAGGCCCTCACGGCCTGGAGCACCCGAGCAGTCTCCGGATCCACGGGCAGTTCGAGCCCCCGGGCGAGGGCACCGGGAAACTCCGGCCGGGTCCGCTCCATCGGTACGCGATAGGTGGCGCTCGCCGGGTCGCACGGGTAGACGAGCCACGCCCGATCGCATCCGAAAACCTCCAGCACGGCGTCGAGGACGTCGCTCATCATCTGCTCGAGGTCGCTCGTCCCCTGCAGGGCCCTGTTGACCAGGTCCAGGGATTCGAAGAACCGCAGGTGGGCCAGGCGATTCGCTTCGATCCGCCGGCGCTCGGTGACGTCGGCGGCGAGGACGGCGACGCCGAGGACCGAACCGTCTCTCGCCAGGACGGGGTCGTGCGAGACCTCGTAGTGCCTCCTGAACCCGGGCTCCTCCCCGGAGGGGGCCGACTCCAGCAGTTTCTCGCCAGCCAGTGCCCGGTCGAGGTTCGTCCTGGCCGTCTCCCGGTCCCGGTCCACCGTCATGTAGTCGAGGAGACTGCGGCCGATCTCGATCTCGGCGCCGTAGAGAGCCCGCATCGCCAGTGCGTGGCTCCGGTTGAAGGCGACGTACCGATACTCCCGGTCCAGGGAGAAGACCGGGGAGCTCGCCTCATCGAGGGCACTGCTCACCTCGGCACGCCGTTCGGCGACTCGCCGCTCCAGCTCTTCCCTCGCCTGCTCGAGCACCGCCTCCCACTCGCGCGGGCCGGAGCCGTCTTCGTTCCGGTCGCGGTCCGGGCGGCTCGCCTCGTCGGACGACCGCATCCCGCCCTCCTCTCCCGAGATCGTGTTCTGGAGCGCCACGCCGAGGAAAGGAAGGAGGGGCCGCACGTCATCGCACAGGTCGCGATCCGCGACGGGAAGCTCGCCGATTCGAAGGACCCCTACGAGCTCGGCGCCGACGAGAAGGGGCATCACCCGCGTCACGACTCTCCGGAGCCCGGGCGTCGTCACGCCGGTCGGACCGGGGACGGGCCCCCTGGAGACGGACTCGCGGGTCTCGAAGACGTACCGGACGAGGCTGTCCTCGACCTCTCCGACGACCCGAATCCTGCCGTGGATTCCCAATCGGTACAGACCGTCGTCGACCCGGCAGAAGATCGCAGCGTTTCCGCCGCCGAGGTCGTCGGTCGCGAGCCGAAGCAGCTCCGCGACGGTCGTCTCGTGCCCCGGGACCTCCCTCAGGCGGTCCATCAGGAGGGCGATCCGTGTCCTGAGCGCCTGGTCCCGGGCGAGCCGGGTCAGCCCGGCCCTCAGCTCCGTGAGCCGGGCCGCGGGAATCGAGGTCAGCTCGGGCATGGTGAGCCGTCCTTCCTTCGAGGGCTTCGTCTCGGGCGGATCGCGCAGCTCGAGAGCGGGTTCATTCCTCGAGCCGATAGCCCTTCTCGCGGAAGAGAGCGAGGCACGCATCCACGACGGCGGCGTCGAAGAGGATGCCCCGATCACCCTCGACCTGCGAGAGTGCGGCCTTCAGACCGCGAGAGGGGCGGTACGGCCGGTGACTGGCCATCGCCTCCACGACGTCCGCGACGCCGAGAATGCGCGCCCCCATCGAGATCTGCTCTCCCCTGAGTCCCCGCGGATAGCCGGAGCCGTCCAGCCGCTCGTGGTGCTGCAGGACCATCTCCGCGATGGGCCAGGGGAACTCGACCCCTCTCAGGATCTCCCAGCCGGCCTCCGGGTGGATCTGGATGATCCGCTCCTCGATCTCGGAGAGCTGGCCAGGTCTGGCGAGGATCTCCGCGGGGACCTTGATCTTCCCCAGGTCGTGGATGGTCCCGGCGAGGTGGATACCCTGCACGGTCTCTTCGTCGAGCCCCAGCTCCTCTTGCGATCGCGGCGGCGAAGGCGGCCACGCGCCGCTGGTGACCGGCGGTGTACGGGTCGCGCGCCTCGACCGTGGCCGCGATCGTCGCGACGGTCTCCTCGAGGTTCTGGCGAATCTGGACGAGGTACTTCTGCTTTTCGCGGGCTGCGTCCTTCCTGTCGGACCTGGCCCGCAGCGCCTCGATCCCGAAGGCGAGATCGCCCGCGAGCTCCGAGACGAGGCGGATCTCCTCCTCGTCGAACGTGTCGGGGTCGTCGGCGTGGAGAACGAGCACGCCGAGGACCTTCTCCTCCAGGACGAGCGGCACCGCGGCAATGGCCGCGGCGCCGGGCAGGGGACCCTCGGCAGCGCCCTCCGGAACGCCCTGTCCGAGGGGCGTTCCGAGATGGACCCGGGGCTCGCGGGAGCCCAGGGCGATCGAGGCGACCTCCTGCGCCGCAGAGCCCGGACTCAGGACGCCGGCCGAGCCCCACGCCTTTCCGTCCGCGTCCCGGTCGCGGCAGGCCGCGGGCACGAGCTCGGGGATCTCCCCCGCCAGCAGGCCGGCCCAGGCACGCTGGAACCCGCCCTCCTCGACGAGGATGGTGCACATCCCCTCCAGGAGCTCCGTCTCGGAGGTCGCGCGGACGAGCGTCTGGTTGCACGACGAAAGCGTCCGCAAGGACCGGTTCGTGCGCTGGAGGGCCAGCTCCGCGAGCCGGCGCTCGGTCACGTCCTGGACGGTTCCGATCATCCGGCTCCGGGCGCCCCGCGGAGTCGCGGACGACCTTCGCCGTCCCGAGGACGTGACGGACGGCCCCGCCCGGTTTGACGATCCGGTAGTCGATCGGGGAGGGGCTCTTCCCCTCGAGCAGCCCGTGCACCGCCGCGACGACGGCCGGACGGTCCGCGGGGTGGATCCTCTCGAGCGACGAGGCGAAAGTCCTGACGGAGGAGCGGTCCTCGACGCCGTAGATCCTGAGCGCCTCCGCAGACGTGCCGAGCGAACCGTCCGCGATCGACCACTCCCAGCTCCCGAGGTGGGCGATGCGCTGCGCCTCCTCGAGCCGCGCCTCGCTCTCCCGGAGAGCCCGCTCCGTCTCCTTGCGCCGCGTGATGTCGCGCGCGATCGTGGAGACCCCGACGACCAGCCCTGCGTCGTCGCGGATGGGTGCGAGCGTGAGGGAGACGTCCAGGAGACGCCCGTCCCGGTGTACCCGCAGGGTTTCGTAGTCCTCGACGATCTGCCCCGTCCGAGCGAGCTCCGTGAGGCGAAGGACTTCATCAGCCTTCCCGGGGGGGGCGAGGTCCGCCAGCGGCCGCCCGATCATCTCTCTGGCGGAGTATCCGTACAGGCGCTCGGCCCCGGCGTTCCAGCTCGTCACGATGCCTTCCGTCGTCTTGCCGACGACGGCATCGGTCGTGGAACGGACGATCGCGGCGAGCGCGTCGCGCACCGCGTCTCCCCGCTTCCGCTCCGTGATGTCGCGGATGATCCCGATCGCGTGCCAATGGCCCCGGACCTTCACGGGAGAAACGGAGATCTCGACCGGGAACTCCACCCCGTTCGGCCGCAGGGCCGTCACCTCGATGGACCTTCCGACGAACGGCCCGATCCCGAAGCGGGAGAACGCGGCGAATCCCCGCCGGAAAGCTTCGAGGGACCGGGGCGGCGCGATGGCCTCGTGGATCTCCTGCCCGATCATCTCCGCGCGGCTCCGGCCGAAGATCCTCTCGGCGGCCGGGTTCCACATCGTGACCCGCCCGGCTTCGTCGATGACGATGATGGCGTCCTGGGCGTTCGCCGCGACGAGGCGGAGACGTTCCTCGCTCTCGGCGAGCGCCGCGAGCACGCGGTCCTTCTCCGTCATCTCCTCCTCGAGCCGCCCGGTCCGCTCCGCGAGCTCGCTCGTCCGGGTCGCCACCAGCTCCTCGAGCTGGGAGCGGGCCGCCGTCGTCATCCGGAGGAGCTCCCGGGTCTCGAGGGTCGTGGCGACCGAGCCGGCCACGTTCGCGACGACGGGAACGTACGGGGCGAAGGCCTCCCGGTCGCTCAGCTCGAGGGCGAGAAGCCCGTACGCGCGGCGGAGCGTCCGGACCGGGAAGGCGGCGCTCCCCGGAAGGCCCGGGAGCGCGTCTCCGGGCAGAACGCCGCCGCCTGTCCCGGCCTTCGCCGCCGCCGTACCCAGGTCCGTCTCCGGCGCCGGCCGCCGCCCCTCGAGGATCAGGACGGCGTCGCCCACGCCCGGGACCTGCTCCAGCGCCCGGCTCAGGAAGGAGGCCACCTCCTCCTCGCCGGGCAGGACGTCGAGAGCCTGCTGGACGACGAGCAGGCGCGCCAGGACGTCGGCGCCCAGCGGCGCCCGATCAGGTGGGAGTTCCCGCGAGACCACGCCCCCTCCTCTGGAACTCCTCCGGCGGGAGGTAGTACGGGTTCCTGGAGATCCGACCCCGGACGATCATCACCGGATGGACGATCAGGACCTCGAAGAGCGTCGCTCCGTCGAACTGACGGGCGTCGTACTGGCAGACCGCGGTGAGCGGGACCTCGCGGACGATCGTGTTGATCCGGGACTCGTACTCGATCAGCCTCTCTGAGCCGGGAATCCCCCGCCGGGCCCAGGTCATCTCGCCGGTGGCGCGGACGCCGGCGAAGCCCGCCTCGCGGCCGGCGTTGTAGACGAGGGGGAAGTTCGCGAGCATCCGGTCCGGGACGAAGGTCCCGTCGGGACAGTACATGTCGACGGCGGGTGCGACGACGAGCTTCCGGTCCTCGACGGCGGGGACCGGAACGCCGAGTGCGGCGAGGCGCGCCCGCGTCTCGTCGACGGACCTGATGTCGGCGAAGTAACAGGTCTGCTCACCTTCGGCGAGGCCGGAGGCGACGTAGCGCGAGATGACCTCGCCCTGCTCCTCCTCGTCGCTGAAGATGTGGCACATGTGGGTCCCTTCCGGGAACGGCTCGTCGGTGAAGCCCAGGTGGATCTGCCGCCGCGCTTCGCTCATGGCGTCACCCCTTCTCCTCACAGCGCCGCATCGTGCACACGGACAGGAGACCGACCGCGACTCCGAAACCGCGCGACGAAGGGCTCAGGGACGGAAAGCGGCGCGCTGCAGCTCATCGCCATCGCTCTCCCTTCGAACGCCTTGCGGCTGACGCAGAGAGATTATAGTTCGCCGGCGCGAGGCCATCGACCGTGCTGCAGGCAGCCGCGGCGCAGGGCGTCCCCGTCACGCCGGAGGAGCCTGTGCGGTGCGGAGGGAAAGGGTCATCGTCGTCCCCCCGCCCGGGTTGCTCGCGGCCTCGATGGTGCCGCCCATTTTCGTCATCATCTTCTTCGCGATCACGAGGCCGAGGCCGGTGCCGCTCGCCTTCGTCGTGTAGAACGGCCGGAAGAGGTTCGCGAGGGTCTCGGCCGACATCCCGGGGCCGTCGTCCTCGACCCGGATCCCGACCCACTCCCCTTCCGACGTGATCCGGAGGCGGATCCGCCCCCCCGCGGGCTCCATCGCCTCGGCGGCGTTCGCGACGAGGTTCAGGAGGACGTGGCGCAGCGCGCGGGCGTCCGTCGCCGCGAAGGCCGGGCCCTCAGCCGGCTCCACCGCGATCGCGACGCCCCGGTTCGCGAAGTCGCGGGAGACGAACGCCGCGAACTCCGAAACGAAGGCGGCCGCGTCGATCACCCGGATCTGGACGTCCTCGTAGAGGCTGTAGGTCTTGAGGTTCGCAAGGAGCTCCTCGACGCGCCCCAGCTCGACGAGGGACCTGTCGACGAGGCCGCTCACGGTCGCCGGGTCGAAGCGGTCGAGGTTCTTGCGGAGGACGGACAGGGCCATCTTCACGGAGTTCACCGGGTTGCCGAGCTCGTGACGCACCGCGGAGAAGACGAAGCCCAGGCTGTTCATCGACTCGACGGCCGCCGCGATCGACTCGAGGCGCTCCTCGCGGGAGACGTCGTGGAAGACGACGACGCATCCGACGATTCGCCCTTCCTCGCGCTTCGGCGACGCCTCGTAGCGGACGGGGAACCGGCTCCCGTCCTTTCGGCAGAAGACGTCGTCGGAGACCGAGACCCGTGCCCCCGTCCGCATCGACGCGAGGATCGGGCAGTCGGCCGGGGGGTGGACCGACCCGTCGGGTCGCGTGTGGTGCCAGCAGCGGTGGGAGTCCGTGCCGAGGAGCTCGCCGACGCTCCACCCGAGCAGCGCGGAGGCGGCCTTGTTGACGAAGGTGATCCGGCCGTCCGAGGTGAGGCCGAGGATCCCGTCGGAGGTCGAGTCGAGGATGAGCCGGAGGCGCCGGGAGAGCTCCGCGAGCTCGGCCACCGCCTCGCGCACCTCGCTGACGTCCCGGACGTTCACCAGGACGACCTGCTCCTGGGCCCAGGTCACGAGAGAGGCCGACACCTCCACCAGGATCGTCCTCCCGTCGCGCCGCCGATAGCTCTTCTCACCGATGATGCTCTCCCCGCCGGCGACGACCTTCGACACGTTCTCGGCGATGCTCGAGGCGTCGTGGGCGACGAGGTCCTCGAGGGTGAGCGCCCCGATCTCCTCGCGTGCATAGCCCGTGATCCGGAGGAACTGCCGGTTCACGTCGAGGACGCGGTGCGTCGCCGGGTCGAACGTGAAGATCCCCTCGGACGACTGCTCGAGGAGGGCCCGGTACCGCTCCTCGCTCGTCCGGAGCTTCTCTTCCGCGTCGTTCCGCTCGAGCAGGGCACCCAGGATCGCCGCGGTCCCGCTGATCGACTCGAGCATCGGGAGGAAGACGTCGGAGCCCCTGCGGCTCCCGAGGGTGAGGAGGCCCGTCACCCGGCCTTCACTGCGGATCGGATAGGTCCCGACGACGGGGACGCGGACGCCCGAGCAGGCCGGCCGGAAGGTGGAGGTCCAGACGGCATCGTTCGCCCTCCAGCAGGTGCACTCGGCGCGCTCGACGCCGTCGGCGGAGGTGCGAACGTGCATCCGGGTGGGCGAGCCCGGCGAGACGCGGCAGAGGGTCGCCTCGTCCAGTCCCCCCTCGGCACAGATCGTCCGGAGGAGCTCCTCGAGGGACGCGGGGTGGGTCCCGACGGCCGCGAGGCAGTCGCTCACGGCCCGCTGGAACCGGATCACGGCCCGGAACTCGTTCCGCTCCGTCACGTCCTCGCACAGGCCGACCCACCCTGCCGCCGAGCCGTCCTCGCCAGCGACGTGCACGGCCGTGTCCTGGACGACGCGCCAGAGCCCGTCGGAGCGCCGGAGCCGGTACTCCCGCACGACGCGGGCTCCGCCCTCCTCGACCCCATCCAGTGCGGCGCGGGCTCCGGGAAGGTCCTCCGGGTGGATGACCTCGAGGAGCCCCCCGTCGAGCAGCTTCGCGACGGGGACTCCGGTGAAGAGCTCCCAGTGGGCGCTCAGGAAGACGACCTGGCCCGCCCGATCGGCCATCCACGTGAGCACGGGAGCACAGCTCAGGACTCGGCAGACCTCGCCCGAGACAGCCGGTTCCCTTGCGCTATCTCTCATTCAGCGTCCCCGTTCCGCCGCGGATCCCGGCCGGACGGGCGGCTCGCGCGATGGCGGCGAGAGTCACAGGGACCTCCTCTTCCCGGGTCGAGACGAAGCGCTGGAATCGTATTCCGCCGGACGAGGCAAGAGAAGCGGGAACACTCCCGGTCGCGGCGCTGTCCGCCGCGACCGGGAACGGGGAGCGGGCGGATTCCGCGCGTCAGATCCGGAAGTCCTCTGCGAGCTTCTCGATGACCTGGTTGATACGCATCTTGGCGAGGCCGATGCTGCCGTCGCTCGTCAGGGCGACGACCATGTGGACGTGCGCCTTGCCGGGCTGCGACTTGAGCGGGTCGGTCCCCTCGTTCAGGCAGCGCGCGAGGATGTGCGCCTTCTCGGCCTCGACGTGGACCTGCTGCCCGCGGCCAGCCCCCATCTCGAGGCACGCCTTCTGGGCGTTCATCAGGACGTTGTTCGCCAGGATCCCGATCTCCTTCGTGAAACCGGTCCCGGGCGTGTAGATCGCGAGTGTTTCACCGGTGGGAGTGAAGACCCCCGCTCCGGCGAAGCCGTCGACGGCCGCGAGTTCCTTGAGAAGTTCGACTGCTGACATGATCGTTTCCTCCTTCAGTTCGGACTGGTTTTCGACGGGCCCGGACTCCCGGGTCCCCGACTCGGTGGGGCCGGCATCGGCCGGCCCGGCTTCGCGCTGTTCGTCGATGATCCGGAACGCCTCGAGGAGGAGCTGCCCGAGCGAGCTCGTGACGCGCCGCTCGATCCCCTTGCACGCCGGCAGGATCTCGATGCCGGCCCCGGTCCACGTCACGATCTCGGAGGCGGCCTCCTCGCCGCGCAGCTCGCCCGCCTCGGCGTCCCACGGGGCCCCGCCGACGACGTGGAGGAGACCCTTCCGGACTCCCGCGTGGACGCGGAGCGTGCAGGACCTCCGCTCGATCTCGAGGATCTGGAGGAACGTCGAGAGCGGGAACCCCGTCACGAAGCCCCGCGCCGCATCGTCGAGTGCGGCCGCGATCCGCTCCGAGAGAGCCGCGAATCCGACGGGCTTCTCGACGAAGCCGTCGAGACCGTACACCCGCAGCCGTTCCGCGATCTCGGGCGTTCCGAAGGCCGTCATGACGATGACGGGGACGGCCGGCGCCTCCCGGCTCATCCAGGCGAGGAGCTCGAAGCCGTCCATCTCCGGCATCTTCAGGTCCGTGACGACGAGGTCCACGTTCTCGCGGCGGAGGACGTCCACGGCCTCCCGGCCGTTCGCCGCCGTGCGCACGACGAGACCCCACTCGAGCGCGTTCAGGCCTTCCGCGAGGCTCTGCGTGAAGAGCGTCTCGTCGTCGGCGATCAGCACCGTGCGGGAGGGGTTCGTGGTCATCACTCCCCCTGTCGCAACCACGGTGCCAGCGTGCGAAGGCGCGCCCGGGGACGCGGAACCCGCTCGCCGTGCGGCTCCGGGCCGTCGTTTCCCGCGGAGGGGGCGGGCGACCCGATCGAATTGAGCGCCCGAAACGAGCGGGGGCCGTCAGTTCGAGCGGGTCGCCCGGCGCTCCTCCGGTGACAGCTTCCGGCGGAGCGTGGAGACCGACACCCCGAGGAGCTGGGCCGCGCGGGTCAGGTTCCCTTCGGTCGCGGCGACGGCCTCCCGGATCGCGCGCGCCTCCACGTCCGCGAGGCTCGACACGGGCGCGCCGGACGCCGCGGGATGCGGGACGCGGTCCGCAGGAAGGAATACGGACGGGTGGAGCGGCTCGCCGGAGCGGCGGACCAGCGCCGCGCGCTCGAGGACGTTCCGCAGCTCCCGGAGGTTCCCGGGCCAGTCGTGCGCCTTCAGCCGCTCGATCTCCCCGGCGGCGAGAGGCGGCAGGGACGCGCCGCCCGGGGCCGAGGCGAGAAAGTGGCGCGCGAGCTCGGGGATGTCGTCGCGACGCTGCCGCAGCGGCGGCACCTCGATGCGGAGGACGTCGAGCCGGTAGTAGAGGTCCTGGCGGAGGCGGCGGGCCGAGACCGCGTCCGCCACGTCGACGTTCGTCGCGGCCATGATCCGGAAATCGACCCTGCGGGCGACGCGCCCGCCGACCCTCCGGACGAGCCGGTCCTCGAGGACCGTCAGGAGCCTCCCCTGGAGGGCCGGCGGCATGTCGCCGATCTCGTCGAGGAAGAGAGAGCCTCTCTCCGCCAGCTCGAAGAGACCCTCCCGGGACGTCGCAGCCCCCGTGAAGGCTCCCTTCTCGTGGCCGAAGAGCTCCGCCTCGATGAGGGTCTCCGGGACGGCCGCGCAGTTCAGCGAGACGAACTCCCCCCGGCTCCTCGCGCTGCGATAGTGGATCGCCCGCGCCACGAGGCTCTTGCCCGTTCCGGTCTCACCCGTGAGAAGGACCGGAACGTCCGACGCCGCGGCGAGCTCCACCAGCCTCGCGACCTCGGCGAGGCCGGCGCTCTCGCCCACGAGCTTCGTCTCCCTGGCCTCGACTTCCCGCCGGCGGCTCTCGCGGCTCTCGGCGCGCTCGAGGTCGAGGAGCCGGATGCATCGGGAGACGATCATCCGGACCTGCTCGAGCTCGCACGGCTTCGAGACGTAGTCGACCGCCCCCGCGCGGACGGCCTCGAGCGCGTTCTCGAAGCTCGGGTGAGCCGTCGCGAAGACGATCTTCGCCCTCTCGTTCGCCGCCAGGATCGCCGGGCAGAGGGACGCGCCCGCGCCGTCCGGCAGGCGCTGGTCGAGGAGCACGACGTCCGGCGGAGTCTCGCGACAGATCTGAACGGCCTCCGCGCACGACGTGGCGAGGACCACCTCGAGCTCGTCCGACGCGAAGTCTGCGCGCAGGGCCTCCCCGAAGAGCCGGTCGTCGTCGACGACGAGGAGCGTTCTCGCGGGCTTGATCATGCCGACGCCCTCACGCGCCTGAGGGTGACGGTCGCGGCTCCCCCCTCGGTGTCGACCGTCCCTTCCATCAGCGAGACCCGCCGGCGCACGACGAGCAGCCCCAGGTCTGCCTCGTCGGGGGAGGTTTCGGCCCCGGCCCCTCCCCGCGGTTCGACCCGTATCACGACCGTCTCCTTCCGCCCCTCCGCGCGGACGAGGACGGCGGGTCCCGCGCCCTGCCGCGCGCGCACGGCCGCCCGATCCACGAGCGTGCAGAGCGCGTCTTCCAGCGACGCGGGATCCGCAAGGGCCTCGACGGACCTCGGCTCGACCTCCACGTCCAGGGCCGTTCCCGCCTCCGCGAGGGGCCCGCCCCGGTCGAGGACGACGCTCTCCACGACCTCCCGGATCGGCACCGAACGCAGCGCCGGCGTCCTCGTCGAGCTGAAGTCGCGGAGGGTCCCGAGCAGCTCCCCGATGCGCGAGAGCGCTTCGAGCGCCCTGTCGACGTAGCGGTGGATCGCCTCCTCGTCGGGACGGCCCGTCCCCCTGCGGAGGACCTCGAGCGACGTCCTCGCGACGTTGACCGAGTTGCCGAGGTCGTGACGGAGGGACGTGAAGACCCCGAGGAGCGTGTCCGAAAGGCGGAGCGCTTCCGCGACGGAGCTGAGGTGCTCCTTCTCTGAGACGTCCCGGAAGAAGACCCAGACCTCGGCCTCCTCCGGGTAGAGCGAGTAGCCGATGACGGACGTCCCGAGCGGCAGGGAACGGGAGGAGAGCGTCTCGCCTCGCCCCTTCCCCTCGGCCTCCGCGAGGAGGGTCCGCCGGAAGGCCTCCCACGCCTCGTTCCGGAAGGCGTCCGTGAGGACACGGAGGATCTCCGAGCCGGCCTCGTTGACGTATCGGAGGCTGCCGCTCGCCCGGTCCAGGGCGAGGATTCCGAAGCCCGCCGCCTCGATCGCCCGCGCGAGGAACTCGCCGCCCGGCGCAGCTTCCGGCCCGCCGGTGCCCCCTGGGAACGCGCCCGCTCTCGACCGCTCGGCTGGCTCTTTCACGTCGTCCTCGACTCCTCGGGCAGCGATGCTACGCCCTCGTCAGAGCTCGGCATCCCGGACCCCGAGGTCCGCGACGAGCTTCACGAGCGCCGCGTGGACGAGGGGCCCTGCGGCGAGCAGGTTGCCGCGTTCGCGCCAAGCCCCGCCGCCGTCGAAGTCGGTGACGACGCCGCCCGATTCGGAGACGAGGACCGCGCCCGCGGCCGAGTCCCACGGGGAGAGCCCCAGCTCGAAGAAGCCGTCGAAGATGCCGGCGGAGACGTAGGCGAGGTCGAGGGCCGCGCTCCCGGCGCGACGGATCGACTGCACCTCGAGGAAGACCGCCTTGAAGATCCGCAGATACGTGTCGATCCGCGCCTGGATCCGGAACGGGAACCCCGTCGCGAGCGCGGCTCCGGCGAGGCCGGGCCTGCGCGGAACCCGGACGCGATGCCCGTTCCGGAATGAGCCGGCCCCCTTCTCCGCGACGAAGAGGTCCTTCTTGACGGGATCCCAGACGACGCCGAGAACGAGCTCGCCACCCCGGCCGCCGGCCGTCCGCCCGATGGAGACGGCCCAGTGTGGAAAACCGCGGACGAAGTTCGCCGTGCCGTCCAGCGGGTCGACGATCCAGGCGGGAGCGTCGGCGTCCGAGCCGGCGGCACCCCCTTCCTCGCCGATGAAGAGATCCCCCGGGAAGGCGCCGAGGAGGATCTCCTTCACGAGCGCCTCGCTCTCGCGGTCGGCGCGTGAGACGACGTCGTTGCGCCCCTTCTCCTCGACCTCCGACGGGTCGAGCGAGCCGAAGTAGCCGAGGAGGAGGTCGCCGGCCCGGCGGGCGGCCTCGACGGCGGACTCGAGGGCGCGCGAGCCCTCCATCAGTGCCGGAAGACGATGCTGTCGAGGATCATCAGGAACGCGCTCTGCTGCTGCGCCTCGGTCTTGTTGATGACCGCGAGGCACGCTCCCTGCGGGAAGAGGCGGTGGAGCTCGTCGGCGTCGTGGCCGGAGACGATGACGATCCGCCGTTCGCTCACGCCGCGCTCCTTCGCGAAGCGCGCGACGGAACGACCGTCGAGGACCGGCATCTCGAGGTCGACGAGGAGGAGGTCGACGTCCGGCCCGAGGTGCGACAGGGCTTCCACCGGGTCCTGGTACGACTCGAAGGAGACCTTCTCGCCGTAGCGGTCCGCGAAGATTCCCCTCCAGGAGGCGGCGTAGGCCGGCGAGTCGTCGACGAGGACGACCCGCTTGGCCGGAATCGGGGGGGCAGCGGACGGGTCGGAAACGGACATGGCTGTGAAGGGGAGCGGCGAGGCGAGGCGACGACCGGCGTCAGCCGGCCGTCTCGGCCGCGGGAGGCGCCCCGAACCGGTGGACCTCGAGGCCTCCGACGAAGGTCCTCTCGATGCGCCCGCGAAGGGTCTTTCCCGCCCAGGGGGAGTTCGCCGAGAGCGAACGGAACGACGAGAACGTCGTCGAGCGCGAGGTCGAGAAGAGAACGACGTCGGCGGGCGCCCCTTCCGCGAGCGTGCCGTACGGCAGGCCGAAGAGGCGCGCCGGGGCCGTGGACATCGCCTCGACGAGCCGGGAGAGCGAAAGGAGGCGCGGAAGGACGAGCCCGTCGAGGAGGACGGAGAACGCCGTCTCGAGGCCGGTGACCCCGAACGGCGCCGCCGCGAACTCCATCGCCTTCTCGTCGTGGTGGTGCGGGGCGTGGTCCGTCGCGACGCAGTCGATCGTGCCGTCGGCGAGCGCGGAGACGAGCGCCTGCCGGTCGTCCTCGCCGCGGAGCGGGGGGTTCATCTTGAAGCGCGTGTCGTAGCTGGAGCGGGCGAGGTCCTCGTCCGTCAGCATCAGGTGGTGGGGCGTCACCTCGCAGCTCACGGGAACGTGCGCGGCGCGGGCGCGCCGGATCGCCGCGAGGCTGTCCCTCACGGAGACGTGCGCCACGTGGAGGCGCGCTCCCGTCAGCGCCGCGAGCTCGACGTCGCGGGCGACCATCGTCGACTCGGCGACCGCAGGCCAGCCGGGCAGGCCGAGGCGCGTCGAGGCCCACCCTTCGTGCATCTGCCCGCCCGCCACGAGGTTCGGGTCCTCCTCGTGGACGACGACCGGCAGGTCGAACATCGAGGCGTACTCGAGCGCCCGCCGCATCAGGTCGGCGTTGACGACCGGCTTGCCGTCGTCGGAGATCGCGACGATCCCCTCGGCCTTCATCAGGCCGATCTCGGCGAGCGCGACGCCCTTCTGCCCCTTCGAGACGGCGCCGATCGGGAGGACGCGCACGCGCGCCGTCTCGCGGATCCGCTTCTGGACGAACGACGCCGTCGGCGCGTCGTCGATCACGGGGTCCGTGTTCGGCATGCAGCAGACGGTCGTGTAGCCGCCCGCCGCCGCCGCCTCGGAGCCGGAAGCGATCGTCTCCTTCCACTCGAACCCGGGCTCGCGGAAGTGGACGTGGAGGTCGACGAAGCCAGGGGCGACGACGAGGCCGGTGGCGTCGACGGCGACGGCGCCGCGGGGAAGCGCGATCCGCTCGTCGACCTTCGCCACGACTCCGCCCTCGAGGAGGACGTCGAGCGGGGCGTCGAGGCCACGCGACGGGTCGACGACCCGTCCGCCGCTGATCAGGACAGGGGCCTCATTCATCGCCGGTCACTCCGATGAGCAGGTACAGCACCGCCATCCGGACCGCCACGCCCGCCTCGACCTGGTCGAGGATGACCGAGCCGGGCCCGTCGGCGACGGCGGAGTCGATCTCGACGCCGCGGTTCATCGGGCCGGGGTGCATGACGATGGCGTCCTTGCGGGCGAGCTTTCGCCGCTGGGGCGTCAGGCCGAAGAACTCGTAGTACTCGCGGTCGGACGGGAAGCCGAGGCCGCCTCCCCGCTCCTTCTGGACGCGGAGCATCATGACGACGTCGGCGCCGTCGATCGCTTCCTCGATCCGCGTCGTGACGCGGGCGCCGGTCCGTTCGATCTCCGGCGGCAGGAGGGTGCGGGGCCCGGCGAGCGTCACCTCGGCCCCCATCTTCGGAAGGAGCGCGAGGTTCGAGCGGGCGACGCGGCTGAAGCGGACGTCGCCGCAGATCGCCACGCGCAGCCCTTCGAGCTTCCCCTTCGCCTTGCGCATCGTGAAGGCGTCGAGGAGCGCCTGCGTCGGGTGGGCGTGCGTTCCGTCGCCGGCGTTGATCACCGCGCACTTCAGGTTCCGGGCGAGGAAGTGGGGAGCGCCGGAGGCCTGGTGCCGGATGACGATGGCGTCGGGGGCCATCGCCTCGAGGTTCCGGCAGGTGTCGAGGAGGGTCTCTCCCTTCGAGGCCGACGAGGTGGCCGCGGCGAAGGAGATCGAGTCGGCCGTGAGGCGCCGCTCGGCGATCTCGAAGGAGAAGCGCGTCCGCGTCGAATTCTCGTAGAAGAGGTTCGCGACGAGCCGGCCGCGAAGTGTCGGGACCTTCTTGATCGTCCGCTTGTTGATCTCGGCCATCGAGTCGGCCGTGTCCAGGATCATCTGGATCTCGGCCTTCGAAAGCGACTCGATGTCGAGGAGATCCTTCTTCGTGAAGGAGGCGGGGTCGGCCGGAGCTTCGGGCTTCCTGCTCACCGCTTCCCGCGGCCGCGCCCCTTCGGGGCGGCCTTCCCGGCCGCGCCGCGGGCGGCCTTCTTTTCCGGAGCCTTCTTCGCGGGAGCCTTCTTCACCGGAGCCATCTTTTCCGGGGCTTTCTTCGCGACCTTCTGCGCCGTCTTCCGGGTCGCCATCTTCTCCGGGTGCCGGTCGAGGAGCCAGACGTCGTCTTCGCCGTCCGTTTCCCTGAACGTGACCGAGACGACTTCCGTGGCGGACGTGGCGATCTTCTTTCCGACGAGCTGCGCTTCGATCGGCAGCTCGCGGCGCCCCCGGTCGACGAGGACCGCGAGGACGATCCGGCGAGGCCGCCCGAAGTCGAGGATCGCGTCGATGGCCGCGCGGACCGTCCGCCCCGTGTAGAGGACGTCGTCGCAGAGGACGATCGTCTTCGTCTCCACCGGGAAGGAGATGTCGGTTCGCTTCAGGACGGGCGACGAGGCGACGGTGGTCAGGTCGTCGCGGTAGAGCGTGATGTCGAGGAGGCCCACGGGGACCCGGACCCCTTCGGTCTTCTCGATCTCCAGGCCGAGCCGCCGCGCGAGCGGGACGCCGCGCGTCCGGATGCCGACGAGAGCGAACCCCTCGACGCCCCCCGCCGCTTCGACGACCTCGCGCGCCATCCGCGAGATGACGCGGGACATGCCGGCCGGATCCATCAGCCTGAGCTTGCGGTAGGTGCCGTTTGCTTCGCCCATCGTTCGAACCGGCGGGACACTACACGTTGAAGACTCCCGGCGTCAACGCGGGCGCCCCGCTCCCCATCGGCCGCCGAGCGGACACAATCCCCCCGTGAACGTCTCCGACTTCGACTTCGACCTCCCCCCGGAATCGATCGCCCAGCGCCCGGCGCCCCGCGGCACGTCGCGGCTCATGACACTCGACCGGGCGAGCGGCGCGATCGGACACGCGAACGTCGCGGACCTCCCGTCGCTCCTCCTCCCGGGTGACCTCCTCGTCGTGAACGACACGCGCGTCGTCCCGGCCCGCCTCTTCGGACGCGACGGGGACGGGCGGCGCACGGAGTTCCTCCTCGTCGAGAAGACGGAGGAGGACGCCTCGTGGGACTGCCTCGCGAAGCCGGGCCGGAGGGCGAAGCCGGGACGGACGTTCGACTTCGGGGACGGACTCTCGGGCATCGTGACCGGCAGGGGGGATTCGGGGCACTACCGCGTCGCCTTCTCGGGGACTCCCCTCGAGGAGGCCCTGCCGAGGGTCGGGACGACGCCGCTCCCTCCGTACATCCACCGCGAAGGGGGCGTCGCCGACGGACGCGACGCCGAGGACTACCAGACCGTCTACGCCCGTGAGCCGGGCGCCATCGCCGCCCCGACCGCCGGCCTTCACCTGAGCTCCGAGCTCCTCGACGCGCTCCGGGCCAGGGGCGTGGCTGTCGCCTCCGTGACGCTTCACGTCGGGATCGGCACGTTCAAGCCGGTGAAGACCGAGGTGGTCGAGGAACACCGGATGGACCCGGAGCGAGGCGTCGTTCCCGCGGAAACCGCCGAAGCCATCCGGCGGGCGAAGGCGGAGGGGCGGCGGGTCGTCGCGGTCGGGACGACGAGCGTCCGGACGCTCGAGGCTTCCGCTCGCGAGCACGGCGGGCAGGTCGTCCCGGGCCCGTTCCGGACGCGCCTGTTCCTCGTCCCGGGAGCAGAGTTCCTCGTCGTCGACGCCCTCCTGACGAACTTCCACCTTCCCCGTTCGACGCTCCTGATGCTCGTCAGCGCGTTCGCAGGGCGCCAGCGCGTCCTCGCCGCCTACCGCGAGGCGGTGGCGGACGGCTACCGCTTCTTCTCCTACGGGGACGCCATGCTCATCCGCTGACCGGCCGCGGAATCGCCCGTCCGTCTTCAGGCGGCCGGGCGCCTGCGGTCACACCGACGGGAACGGTGCGTCTCGTTCACCTCGGCGCCGGAAACGCGGCCCGGATCGTCTCGGCCTCGGCGGCGGTCATCCGGGGCGCCCCCTTCCGGAGCATCCAGACGAAGTGGTCGAGCTCGTCCGTCTTCCCCGGGAACCCGACGTTCGTACCGGGCCCGGAGGTGTTCGACGTGGCGATCGCACGAAGAGACTTCCGGTCGAGGACCGCCGTGAACGGCAGCCCGGCGTCCTTTCCGGCGTACGAGATCAGCAGGTCCTCGGCGCCGGCGTTCTCCAGCGCCTCCTTGTCTCCCCGCTCGAGGACCGTCAGCCCTGCGTTCTCGTAGTGGCGCTCGAGGATCTCCTTCGCCGAAGGGGACGAGAGGACCGCGTCGAGCTTGCGGCACCAGCCGCACCAGGACGCGTGGAAGACGACGAGGATGTTCTTCTTCCCCGGCTTGCCGGCCTTCGCCGCCGCAGCGAGGACGGACTCTCCGGACGGGGGCTCGGCCGAAGCGACCGAACCCGCGACGAGCATTCCGCTGAGAACGACACTGGCAATGAGACGACGGCTCGACATGCCGCGGGAGTCTACCCGGACCCGCCTTCGCGGCGGTTTCCTACTCGCCGGCCAGGAAACGGAGGACCCGGTCGGCTTCCGCCGCCGTCGACGGCCTCCAGCCCGACCCGAAGCCCGCCCCGAGGAGCTTCCTGAGGTCCCTGACTTCCATGCCGGCGAGTGCCGCGAGGAGCTTCTTCGCCTCGACGGCTACGGCCTTCGCTTCCTCTTCCCCGGCGTCGCGGCGAAAGGCGCGGACCGCGTCGGCCGAATCGGCATACTCGGTCGTCCAGTCCTCGTGCAGGTAGCCCCGGAAGGCTTCCCGGATGGCCGGAAAGTTGCGGGGGTCGATCGCTTCAGGCGCCTTCTTGGGTGCTGCGGTCATCGGGAAGCCTCCGGATACGACGTCAGGACATGGTAGATCTCGGTCTCGTTGTTCCACTTCAGGATGACGAGAGCCCTCGTGCAGGGTACCGGATCCTTCTTCCCCCGCAGGAGGGACCGGCCGAGGATACGGCCGTCCCCCGGCCAGTCGATGACGAGGTTCGCGCGGGAGCCCTCGCGCATCACCCAGCCGTCGACCCTCTTCTTGCTCGCGAGGAGGGCCAACGTCACCGCCTCCTCGGCCGTCGGGCGGTCGGTGTACGTCGAGGCCGCGGAAATTCGCTGGTCGCGCCGCAGGCGCTCGCGCAGGTCGGCGTCGGTCAGGCCGACGTGCCGGGAGAGGGTGTGCCCGCCGCGCTTCTCGTCGCGGGCGAGGTCGCGGCGCTTCGCGGCCTCGGCGGACGACGAGACCCCGGCGACCGCCGCGAGGGCGAGGAGGAGGAGGAGAACCGGGCGAAGGACGGGGGTGAGGCGGGCACGCACGAGGCGGAGGTTAGCCGAACCGCGGACTTCCCGCGCGGCGGTCGTACTTCCGGACGAACCGGACATCGGCCGGATCGCCGCTCATCGCGCCGGCCCGAGCTCCAGGCCTCTCGAGAACAGGGGCGGCCCGTCGAGCAGGCGGCTGTCGTGCCGGACCAGCTCGCCGTTCGTCGTTCCCGCCCAGATCGCGCGGTCGGGAAGAAGCGTCGCCGTCTGGAATCCTGCGCCCGTCCACCTTCCCGACCAGACGCGGTAGGAAAGGGTTCGCCGGCCGGCCGCATCGGGGAGGAGCGCCGAGAAGGCGTAACGGGACACGCCGTCGAGACCGACGACCAGGACCTCGTCCTTCCCCGGCACCGGCACGGCCCACATCACGTCGAGCCCGGCCGCGTCGAGCGGATGAAGCGTCCCGGACGCGAGGTCGAAGACGTGGAGGCCGGCAGGGAGGATGCCGGCCGCGACGACGAGCCCGAGGCGGGGCACTGCGGCGAAACGGTAGATCGAGCGGGACGCGACGGGGAACTCGCGGACCCGCCACCTCCCATCCGCGAAAGGTCAGCTCGAGGAGACTCGAGTTCCACGTGCCCGCCAGGATTCGCCGGACGCCGGGCGCGGGCCAGACCGCGTGGAACGACACCGGCCGGCCGAGCAGCGCCTGGACGTCGATCTTCTCGAGAAGGTCGAGTGCCGGCCAGCTCCACCGCCGCACCGTCCCGTCCGAAGAAGAGGTGACGAGCTCGCGCCCCTTCTCTCCTTCGACGACCGCGAGGTCGTTCACGAGGAAATCGTGCGCCTTCGTTCGCGACCGCAGCGTCGGTCCCGGCAGCCTCCAGAGGGCGACGGTCTTGTCGTCCGAAGACGAGGCCAGGAGGTCGCCGTCCCGCGCCAGCGACGTGAGTCCGTCGGTGTGGACCTCCTCGCGACGGACGGAGAGGGTCCGTGTGTCGAGCGACCAGAGGTGACCGTCCCTCCCCCCCGTGAAAACGGTCTTCCCCTCCGCGTCGTGCTCGGCCGCCCAGAGGGCGAGGCCCCCGGCCGGGACCCGGACGGATGGCGGGAACCCTGCGTAGGAGACGATCGCCAGCCTCTGCCTGCGAGGCACGAGCGTCAGGAGGAAGTCCGAGTCGAGGAAGAGCGCTCCGCCGGGTGAGGCCGACGAGAGCAGTGCCACCGGCTCCGCGCCGTTGCGCCACGCCGTGAGGCCCTCCTGCCCGGACGCGAGGAGGGTCGGGGCGTCGGAGACCCACGCGAGGCCGTAGGTCCAGCCGCGCCGCGGGAGCAGGCGGGGACCGGGCGAGCCGGTGGTCGAGAAGACCGCGACCGTGTCGAACGGGCCTCCCACGGCCACCTCTCCTCTCGCGTCGTCGACGGCGACAGCGAACACCTGCCGCTCCGCGAACGGGGCATCGAGGACGGCCGCTCCGTCCGGAAGCGACCAGGCCCGGACGGAGCGCCCGGCCCCCTGAGCGATGGCCAGGAGGCGCTCGCCCAGGTCGATCACCTCGCCCGGGACCAGCGGGACGCGCGCCCGCAGCCGCTGCGTCCACCCCTTCTCCGTCCGCTCGAAGAGGTCGAGCACCTCCTCTCCCCTGATCACGAGAAAACGCCCGGAGCGCGAAGCGACGACGCGCCCCTCCGAAGGACCTGGCGCGTCCGCGGGGAGGGCCCCGAGGTCGGTCTCCTCCGGTTTCGTCGGGTGACGGGCCACGACCCTCCCGCCGCGCACGACGAGGAGCCGTCCTCCTCCGAGCGGCGCGGCCGCCACCTCATTCGGCGCGAGCGGTACGCGGGACGCCGCGAGCGCCCCGTCCGCCGGGAGCAGGTAGTAGGCGGACGGCGCCGAGAGGACCACGGTACCGTCGAAGGCTCCGAGGATCCGGAGGGCATCGGGCGGCACGGCGATCTCGCGATCGAGCGCGAGGAGTGGCAAGGGTGTCGACGACTCGGCCCGATTCGCCGATCCCCCCGTCGCCGGGCTCCTGAGGAGGATCGGGACGACGGCCGCCGCCACGAGCGCCGCCGCCGCGCAGACGGCCAGGACTACGGGTGAAGGTCCCTTCCTCTTCTCGCCGCCCGTCCAACGGCCGGCATCCGGCGCCCCCAGGAGCTCCTCACGGGAGACAGCCCTTCCGGCATGCCGAACGAGGTGAAAGAGGACATCGAGGGCCTTTGGCGTGAGGGGAACAGGGATTCCATCCCTCAGGAGCAGGCGCGCCCGCCCATCGAGCCGAAACTCGCCGAATTCCCACAAACCACTGGCTTCAGGAGACTTGGCAGACATCACGGAATCCTGTGAGGGAATCGTAGCCGAAAAATGAGACGCCATTGAGGAACTCGCCCGGGCCCGGACCGTAGGTTGGGGCACCATGAGACAGCACCTCAGAACGCGACCGACCCTCCTCGGCGCGGCCCTCGTGGGAGCGGCCCTTTCCGCCGCTCTCCCTTCGGCCGCGGCCAACATCCTCAACAACGGGAGCTTCGGATCGGGACTCGGAGGATGGGCGGCGACTCCGTCCGTCGAATGGGCCCCGGAGGGCGCCGCCGGCCCCGGGTCAGGGTCCGCTCGGATCCGCGGCAATCCCGGAATCGTCGGCGCCCTGAGGCTCTCCCAGTGCGCCGCCGTGACGCCGGGCACCGACTACGACCTCGGCGCCTCGACGCTTCTCCCTTCCTCCCCCGAGGCGGAGGGCGGCGTCTCCTTCCGGGTCGTCTGGCACTCCTGGCCCGGCTGCGAGGGAGCGACCCTCGGCCTCTCCCCCGCCCTCGACTTTCCCTACGTGGCCCCGGCGGCTGGACCCGCCGGAGCCTCGAGCGGCTCCGCGCGCCGTCCGGGGCGGCGAGCGCCTCGGTCCAGATCGTCCCCTGGGCCTCGGGGCCGGAGCTCGCCTTCACGGCGTTCGTCGACGACGTGGAGCTCTCCCCCTCGCAGAGGTTCGTCACGCTGACGGTGCCGACCGCGGCCTCCGTCGACGGGGCGCGCGGCGAGCGCTTCCGGACGACCCTCGTCCTGACGAACCCCGCCCCCACCACCCGGCGCATCGACGTCGCCCTCCGCTGCCGGGCGGACCAGCCCTGCTCCACAGCGGCGGTGAGCCTGCTCTTCGCGCCGCGGGAGACGCGCGTCTTCGCCGATGCACTCCTCGAGATCTTCGGAAAGCAGAGCGGCGCCGGCGCGCTCGAGGTGACCTACGAGGCGACACCAGGTCCGATCGTCGTTTCGGCGCGGGCCGCGACCGTCCACGCGGAGAGACCCGGCAACGGGATGGCCCTCCCCGTCCTTCCGTCCTCGGCAGCGCGGGTGACCGCGACGTTCGTCGGCCTTTCCGACGGGCGCGCCGGCGACGGCGGGACGCGCGTGAACGGCGGCGTCTACAACCCGTCCACGACCGCCGTCTTCGTCGGCTTCACCGTCCACGCCGAGAGCGGCGAGGCGCTCAACACGGTCTTCCAGATGGTCGGCCCGGGCGCGTGGGCCCAGATCAACGACCTCTTCGGGGCGGCGGGCGCCGGCTCCGCCCGACCCGGCTCCTTCGTGACGTTCACCTCCGAGGCCCCCGTCTTCCCCTTCCTCATCTCCATCGACAACCGCTCGGGCGACTCCGTCTACCTCGAGCCCAGGGAGAGCTTTCAGCCATGAGACCTTTCGCAGCTTCGATGACCATCCTGTCCGGCCTCCTCGCGTCGGCCCTCCCGGCCCACGCGGTCCGGGCCGAAAACCTCCTCGTCAACGGCGATTTCCGCGAGAACACCTCCTCGTGGTCGCGCCTCGATCTCGTTTCCTACAGCGCGGGCGGCGCCGCGAGCCCCGGCTCGGCCCGGATCACGCTCCCGAATCGACCGGAAGGAAGCGACGCGATGCTCCAGTGCGTCGCCGTCGAGGGCTACCGGCTCTACGACCTCTCGGCCGCCGCCCGTCTGCCGGAGTGGCCCGGTCACTCCGGCGGTGTCTCCCTTCGCCTTCAGTGGCACGCGGACCCGGGCTGCCAGGGGCCGACTCTGCGCGGCGCCCCGTCGCTCGACTTCTCCTACACCGAGCCCGCCGGGTGGCAGGTGAAGGAGAGGCGCCGGATTCCGGCGCCCCAGGCCGCCGTCAGCGCTCTCGTCGTCGTGATCGCCCGTTCCGCCGGAGAAGAGCCCTACCCGATCTTCGTCGACGACGTCGTGCTGCGCCGCTCGGTCGAGGACGAGGACTTCTTCATCCCGACCGCCGCGTCCGTCCGCGGCGCGAAGGGCGAGCGCTTCGAGACCGATCTCTGGGTCCACAACCCGGCCCCCGCCGAGAGGATGTTCACGCTCCGTTCTGGCGCGACGGCCGCCCGACGACCCCCGTCGTCCTTCACGTCGGCGCGAAGCAGACGCGGCACCTCCCCGACGTCCTCTCGACGATGCTCGGTCAGCGCGACGCCGCGGGCACCCTCCAGTTCTCCTACGACCTCCGAGGCGGGCCGATGCTCGTCTCCTCGCGCGTCGTCACGGTGAACCCCGAGAGCCCTGGCAACGGCACGGGCATCCCGGCGATGCGCCGGGACGAGGCGAGGACGAGCGCCCTCTTCCCCGGCCTCTCCGGGGCGCGGGACGATGCCTCCGGCCCGTTCCGGGTCAATGCCGGTGCCTTCAACCCCCACGCCGCCCCGGTGGAAGCCGTCTTCTGGCTGTACGACGGCGACGGCACCGAGCTCGGCACCTTCACGCGCACCCTCGAGCCCGGCGCCTGGCTCCAGGTGAACGACGTCTACCGCGAGGTGGGCGCCGAGGGATTCGCCACCGAGGGGGCTTCGCTCACCTTCTTCGCGCGCCTCCCCGTCTTCCCGTTCGTCATCGCCGTCGACAATCGCTCCGGCGACGGCACCTTCATCGCGGCTCGGGACGTTCCGCTCCTGCCCTGAGGATCGATGGCCGGTCGGGAGTCCGAGCCTCCCGCCGGCCCGCGACCTGTCAGCGCATCGGACGGGCCCTGTCGATCCGTGTTGACAGGACGGATCGCGAGGGTCGATGTTCGCCGGGGAGCCGACAGATGACCGAAGCTTCGTCCCGCTCCTCCGCCCGCCTCCTCGAGATCCTCGCGGCGAAGATCGTCGACGAGACCGGAGTCGATTCCGCCCTCGCGCGAGAGCTGGCCGCATCCGCCCTCGCGTCGCCATCCGCCGACGAGGACGAACCGGTCGCCCTCTTCGATGCCAGCGGCCGCGAGGTTGCCCGGATCCCGTTCGCCCTCGTCGAGGAAGCCTTCGACGAGCTGGACGACGAGGAAGACGCCAGGAAGGCCGGCCGGCCCGGGTTTCCCTTCGTCTCACGCTCGCGGAGCGAGCAGCCTCGCCGCGCGGAAGGGGGCACGGGGGAAACCCGGCGGCCCGGGTTTCCCCCGTCCATTTCAGTACGCCTGCAGGTACTCGTCCACTTCCCAGGGGTGGACCCGGGAGATGTAGGTCGCCCACTCGGCCCGCTTGGCCTGGACGAAGTGCTCGTGGATGTGCTCGCCGAGCGCGTTCTTCACGACGTCGTCCTTCTCGAGGCAGTCGAGGGCGTCGGAGAGGTTCGCGGGGAGCTGCTCGATCTTCCGGCGCTTCTTCTCGCGCTCGGACATCTCGAAGATGTTCTCGTTCACCGGCTCGCCGGCCTCGATCTTGTTCTTGATGCCGTCGAGGCCCGCCGCGAGCATCACGGCGAAGGCCAGGTAGGGGTTGCAGGCCGGATCGGGCATCCGGACCTCGCAGCGCGTTCCCATGCCGCGCCGGGCCGGGATGCGGACCATCGGCGAGCGGTTGCGCTCGGACCAGGCGACGTTGATCGGCGCCTCGTAGCCCGGGACGAGCCGCTTGTAGGAGTTGACGAGCGGGTTCGTCACCGCGGCGATCGCCTTGGCGTGCTTCAGGACGCCGCCGATGTAGTACATCGCGATCTTCGAGAGCTGGAAGGGGGCCTTCGGGTCGAAGAAGGCGTTCTTCGGGCTCGCGGCGGTCCCGGTCATGAGCGACTGGTGGACGTGCATCCCCGAGCCGTTCACGCCGAAGATCGGCTTCGGCATGAAGGTGGCGTGGAGGCCGTGGTCCATGGCGACCTTCTTGACGATCAGCTTGAAGGTCGTGACGTTGTCGGCCGTGGCGACCGCGTCGCCGTACTTGAAGTCGATCTCGTGCTGCCCGGGGGCGACCTCGTGGTGGGCCGCCTCGACCTCGAAGCCCATCGCCTCGAGGGCGACGACGATGTCGCGCCGGGCTTCCTCGCCGCGGTCGACCGGGGTGAGGTCGAAGTAGCCGCCGGAGTCGTGCGTGTCGACGATCGGGTCACCGGTTGCATCGCGCCGGAAGAGGAAGAACTCCGCCTCGGGGCCCGTCATCAGGCTGTAGCCGAGGTCCTTCGCCTTCTCCTTCTGCCTCTTCAGCGTCTGGCGCGGGCACCCGGCAAAGGCCTTTCCGTCGGGCGTGATGACGTCGCAGACGAGCCGCGCCACCTTCCCGTTCGTGTGAGACCACGGAAAGATCCGGAAGGTGTCGAGATCGGGAACGAGGCCCATGTCCGATTCCTCGATCCGGGTGAATCCCTCGATCGAGGAGCCGTCGAACTGGATCTCGCCGTCCAGCGCCTTCTCGAACTGGGACCGCGGCACCTCGACGTTCTTGATGATCCCGAGAATGTCCGTGAACTGCAGGCGCAGGAACCTCACGCCTTCCTTGTCACAGGTCTTCAGGATTTCGGCGGCTTTCATTCCCATCGCTGCTCCTTCTTCCGGATCAGGCCGGAACGGCGCGGAATCTGATGCACTTCGCCCATTTCGTCAAGCAGATTCTTGAAAACTTGTCCATCGAGCGGGTGTTTTCTTCAAAACGGATAAGTTACTATCCTTTTTAAAGGCCCTTCGGTCCGGACGGGAGGGATACTCCCGCCCATGACCGCTCCCACCCGCGAGAACGCCTGGTCCCTCCTGACCGAGTTCACGGCGTCACAGGCGCTCCGTCGCCACGCCCTCGCCGTGGAGGCCTCGATGCGCCACCTCGCCCGCGCCTCCGGCGCGACGGACGAGGCGGAGGTGGAGCGCTGGGGCCTCGTCGGCCTTCTCCACGACTTCGACTACGAGAAGTACCCCACCGAGGCGGACCACGTCTTCCGCGGCATGGAGATCCTCCGGGAGCGCGCATGGCCCGAGGACCTCGTCAAGGCGATCGGCGGGCACGCCTTCTACACCGGCATCCCGCGCGAGACGCCGATGGAGAAGGCGATCCTCGCGGCCGACGAGCTGACGGGCTTCGTCGGCGCCTGCGCCCTCGTCCGCCCGTCGAAGAAGATCTCCGAGGTCCCGGTGGAGTCGGTCCTGAAGAGGCTGAAGGAGAAGGCCTTCGCCCAGAAGGTCGATCGCGAGTACGTGCGGCGGGGCGCCGAGGAGTGGGGCCGGCCCCTGCCCGAGCTCATCGCGCTCGTCCTCGCCTCGCAGGTCCCGATCGCCGCGGCCCTCGGCCTCGACGGGTCCCCGGCCGCCGACCTGCCGGACGCCCCCTGTCCCCCGCCGCCTCCGGCGCCCTGACGCCGGGCGGCAGGCTCCCCGCCGGCCCACCGCCTCCCGCTCTCCCGCCTCGACGCGCGGGGTCCGCGGGCCGATACTCCGCCGGATGCGCACCCTCCTGATCGAGAACGCCCTCGTCGCCGGAATGCGCTCGGCCGACGACCTTCACCCGAGCGGCGCCGTCTGGGCCGAGGAGGGGATCATCCGCGCCCTCGGCTCGGAGGCGCGGGCCGCCGCCGCGGCCGCCGGCGCACGTGGCGAGCCCGTCGAACGGGTCGACGCGGAGGGCCTCTGGCTCTTCCCGGGATTCGTCCAGACCCACATCCACCTCTGCCAGACGCTCCTTCGCAACGGCCCCGACGACCTCCCGCTCCTTCCGTGGCTGAAGACGCACGTCTGGCCCGGCGAGGCGGCCCACGACGAGGAGACGCTCTTCCTCTCCGCACGCCTCGGCCTCGCGGAGCTGGCGGCCGGCGGGACGACCGCGATCCTCGACATGGGCACCGTGAGGCACACCGACGCCGTCTTCCGCGCGGCGGAGGCCTCGGGCCTCCGGGTGACGAGCGGGAACGCGCTCATGGACGACCCGTCGACGAACCCTCCCGGGCTCTTCGCCGAGACGGAGGAGGCGCTCGCCGAGGGAGAGCGGCTCTTCGCGCGCTGGCACGGCACGGCCGGCGGGCGGCTCCGCTTCGCCTGGTGCCCGCGCTTCGCCGTCTCCTGCACCGACCGGATCCTCCGGGAGTCCGCTTCCCGGGCCCGCGCGCAGGGCGTCCTCGTCCACACGCACGCCTCCGAGAACCGCGACGAGGTCGAGCTCGTGAGGGCGCGGAGCGGCCGCGCGAACATCGAGCACCTGCGTGACCTCGGGATCGCGGGGCCCGCGACGGTGCTCGCCCACGTCATCCACACGAACGAGGAGGAGCGGCAGCTCCTCGCCGCCGACGGCACCGCCGTCGCGCACTGCCCCTCGTCGAACCTGAAGCTCGCCTCGGGCATCTGCCCCGTCCCCGACTACCTCGCCCGCGGGATCCGCGTCACGCTCGGTGCCGACGGCGCCCCCTGCAACGACCGGCTGGACCCCTTCTCGGAGATGCGCCACGCGGCCCTCCTTCAGAAGGTCGCCTCCGGGCCGGCGGCGCTGACCGCCTGGCAGGTCGCCCGGATGGCGACGGCCGAAGGGGCCGCGGCTCTCGGCCTCGGCGACGTCTGCGGAACGATCGAGGTGGGCAAGAGGGCCGACTTCGTCCTCCTCGACCCCTCCGCCGGCTTCGCGCGGCCGACGTCCTGGCGCGACGACCCTTACGGGCCGCTCGTCTTCGCGTTCGACCGTGGAAACGTCGTCGAGACGAGGGTCGATGGCGAGGTCGTCTTTCATCGCGACCGGCGTCCGGGGCGCGGGCTCGCCCCCACCGCCAGCGAGATCGAGGCCGCCGCGGGCCGCCTCCGCGAGAGGATCGCGAAGAACGGCCGCCGGGAACCGAGTCCGCCCCTTGAAGGACGGGCCTGACGAGCCCACACTCACCGGGAACCCCCTGGAGGTGAACGATGGCCGCCCGTGAGAACACCCTGCTCAGGAGCATCGTCGTCGGGACCGACTTCTCCGTCTGCGCCGCCCGCGCCCTCGCGCACGCCGTGTCGCTCGCGCAGCTCTCCGGAACGAAGATCCACCTCGTCCACGTCCTCCTCGAGCCGGTCCAGGCGCTCGACGTGGCCGCCGCGCTTCCCTATCCCGACGTCGAGGTGCGGAAGGAGTGGGAGCAGGCCGCCCGCGTCAAGCTCGATCGCGAGGTGAAGGCGGCCGAGAAGCGGGGCGTGACGACGACCGCGGAGATCCGCTGGGGCCGCCCCTCCGACACGATCGTCGACACCGCCGCCAGGCAGAAGGCGACGCTGATCGTCCTCGGGACGCACGGCCGGTCGGCGCTCGAGAAGCTCCTTCTCGGCTCGACGGCGGAGCGGGTCCTCCGCCTCTCGCCCGTGCCGGTCCTCACCGTTCGAGAGAAGAGGAAGTAGCGCGCCGGAGAGGCCCCCGGCTGGTCTCCGGCGCGCCTCCGCCGTCGTCCTAGTCGGCCTTCTCCCAGGCGTGCGGGATCTCGACCGGGAAGGGTGTCCGCATCAGGCGGGTCCGGTCCCCGAAGTAGAGCCCCCCGGCCGTCGAGTCGCCGTAGCCGACCCACTCCTCGAAGTCGACGGCGTTCAGGAGATCCTGAACGGCCACCGTCTTCGTCTTCTTCTTCGGGTTCTCCCGGATCTCCTTGCGGGCGTTCTCGTACCGGCTCGAGGCCGCCAGCTGGGACTGGTCGGTCCGCAGCTCGGCGAAGCAGAGCTGCCGGAAGACCTTCCCCGGACGGTGCGTGGCGTACCAGGCGTACTCGATCGGGGTCAGGTTGGAGAGGACGAGGAGCTCGAGCGGGGCGAAGATCGAGTAGAGCCGGGGCTCGCGCCGGGACGGCTCGGCGGCGCCGATGGCCTTGGCGACCTCGCCGGGGGCCATGCTCTCCTTGCAGGGCGCCGCCTCGAAACGGGCGATCTCCGCCGCCGTTCCCATGTCGAGGGCCTGGCCTCCCGTCTTCACGAGGAGAACCTTCCGATATGCGTCGAGGGGAGTCGTCGTGAAAGCGTTGCTCGAGAGAGCCGTCTTCGTCCGCTTGCCGGAGACGACCTCCTGGAGCGCCCGCGCCGTGTCCCCGGCCGCATCCCGCCAGCCCCCTTCCTCGAGATAGGAAAAGGCCGCGGCCCCTTCGGACAGGGCGAGGTCGACGAAGATCGCCCGGCCGTGAAAGTGCCGCCCCGACCCCGGCGAGAGGTGGTGGGCGAGCCCGTCCACGCCGAGGCTCGTCGCGATCACGGAGCCGTGAGGGATCGTCAGGACGAGGTTCAACCGTTCCATCGTTTCTCCTGGCTCCCGGCTGCGCCGGAAGCGTGTGCCGGGCTCAACCGTTCGGGGTGTCCCACAGGTCCCGGACGGCCGGGTGATCCCAGGGGATCCGGAACTCGTCGGGATCGTTCACGTCGAACGTCCGCGTCACGATGTAGAAGAGCGCGCAGGGGTTCGTGAGCGGCCGGTAGCCGTGGGCGACGCCTTCCGGAATCCTCACGAGGAGGTCCTGCCCGTCGCCTGCCACGAGGACCTGGGTCCTCAGGTAGGTCGGCGAGTCCTTCCGGACGTCGAAGAGGACGAACTTCGCCTTCGACGGATGCGGGCAGTACCAGACGTCCTGCTGCTTGAGGTGGTAGTGGAGGCCCTTGATGTGGTTCTCCACGTCCACGATCGTGTAGTTCATCTGGGCGACCGGGACGCCCTGGAAGAAGGCGGCGAGGCCTTCGCTCCCGGGGTGGTCGGGATTGGCCCGGTAGATCTCCTGGAAGAACCCCCGATCGTCGACGAACCGGGGAAGCCGGTGGACCGCGACGCCGTCGATCGGCCCGGGCTTCGCGTAGGCCTTCGTCCCGGACCGGAACTCCTCGCCGATCGCCTCGACGGACAGGACGGGTGTCGGCGTGCCGCTCATTCCGCGATTCTAATCGGTGCCGGGGGCGTGCTAGCCTCTCGAGGACTCGATGCCGAAGAGGATCATTCCCGTCTCCTCCGGGAAGGGCGGCGTCGGAAAGACGACCGTCGCGACGAACTTCGCGCTTTCGCTTTCCCGGTATGCCCCGACGCTCCTCGTCGATCTCGACACCGGGACCTCCTCGGTCCGCAACACGATCGGGGTCCCGGTCGGCCGCGACCTCTACCATTTCTTCCGCAAGGGGTTCCGGCTCGACGAGTGCATCACCCGGCTCCCTTCCTCGTGGGACCCGGACGGCCTCTACGCGGGCTTCGGGTTCGTCGCGGCGCCGCTCCACCTGATCGAGGACGTCACGAACTTCGGCCCCGAGAAGAAGGCGCGCCTCTCCGCGGCGATCAACGAGCTCCCGGCCGACTACGTCGTCCTCGACATGAAGGCGGGCCTCGACTCGAACGTCGTCGACTTCCTTCCCTGGTCGAACTCGGGGATCCTCGTATTCACGCCCCACCTGCCGTCGGCGACGCTCGCCGCGTCGGACATCGTCAAGGCCATCCTCTTCCGGAAGCTCCGGATCGTCTTTTCCCCCTCGAGCCCCTTCTACGCCCAGGTGAAGGACCCTCGGAGGACGACGACTCCTCGTCAACGAGCTTCTCGACGAGGTGGAGGACGTCTACGAGGAGGGTCTCCCGAACCTCGACGCGTTTCTCGTCGACCTCGCCTCGGCTCTCGGCCCGCACCCGGTCCTCGACCAGGTCGCCCGGACGGTCGAGCACTTCCGGGTCCACTACGTCCTCAACGCCTTCAACGGCGTCGACGAGGCATTCGACACGGCGGTGAAGCCCTTCGTCGAGAACCTCGTGAGCACGGTCTCCGAGCGGATGACGCTGACGAACCTCGGCTGGGTCGTGAAGTCGGACGAGGTCCACCTCGGCAACTGCCGCAAGCGCCCCGTCCTCCTCTCTCCCCGCGACGGGCACGCCGTGCACCACGCGACCCGCGGGCGAGAAGGCCCTCGACGCCCTGATCCGGGAGACGACCGGCCTGGCCATCGAGCCGAAGAAGCTGAAGCCGGTGCTTCCGGTCCCGACCCGGCCCGACCCGGAGAGCGCCCTGGCGCGCGAGCTCGACTCGTTGAACCGGATGTACCACCGGAAGGGGAACCGGGACGACCCGCGCGACAACTTCGACTACCTCACCGCCCGGGCGCTCCACCTGCTGACCCATGCACGCCCCTCGGAGTTCGGGACGCCGCGCCTCTGCGGCCCGGCCGAGATCCTCCGCTCGTTCTTCCCGGCGGGCGCGAGGACTCCGCCCGCGTGAGGGGCTCGGGCCGCGCGGCGGTCATCGTCCTCGCCGTCCTCGCCGCGGCAGGCCTCCTCGTCTTCCGCGGGAGGCTCCGCGACCTTGCGCTCCGGCTCCGGCTCGCGTTCCTCGCCGTCGTCACCGTCCTCTGCGCCTCGATGCTGGTCCGGGGACTCCTCTCTGAAGGAGACGCTCGCCTCTTCGCGCTCGCCGCGTTCGCCGTCGTCGCGCCGTGCGTCGTTCTCGCCTGGCGCGACTTCCTCAGACCGAGGTAGCGGCCTCGGCTACCTCACGAGGACCCGGTCGAGGACGATTCCCAGCTTTCGCAGGTCGTCGCCGAGCCCGGCCGCCTTCGGCACGAAGACGGGCGACTCGAGCTCGACCCTCACGGGCTCGGCCCCGGCCATGCGCGCACGCGCCGGCTCGTCGAGGGCGAGGCGGGCTTCGGCGAAGTCGCCCGGGAGGACGCTCACGCTGCCGGAGGGAACGCCCCCGATCGAGACGGCGACCGTCACCGGAGCGTCCCCGGGCGCCTTCGTTCGAAACGCGATCTCTCGCGGGGAGAGCCCGGGCTGAGGGACCCAGACGAACGAGGATCTCCCCGAGGTCCAGCGCATCGTCAAGCCGCTCCGCGGGGCCGTCTCGCGCTCGTGAAACCCCTCGAGCCCTCCCCACGCGTCGCGGGGGCTCCCGATATCCAGGATCCGCTCCCCGCCGAGTCGTTCCCAGAGCGACTCCGGCGGCGCAGAGGACGTCGCCTCCCGAAACAGGATGCAGCCGAAGGACGGCCTCCTGGAACCTTGCAGTTCGAGGAGTGCCTGCGGCCGGTCGCACGTGATGACGACCTCGCGAGGCCGGGGAAGCGGTCCGTAGACGGGCGCCGGGACGATCGTCAGCTCGAAATTGCCCGGCTCGAGGTGCCGGGTCAGGAGCGTCCTGCCCGTTTCGACGTCCCGGACCGTCAGCGTCGTCGGCCCCTCCTGGTGCTGCCGCAGGCCCTTCAGGAGGGCGACGGGCGGGCCCTGAAGGCCGGGAATGATCAGCCGGGCCTCGGGTCCGGCCCAGCGGACCGATGGCCCTCCCGGCTCGCGTTCGCGAGGCCCGAATCCGGGACCGAAAAGCGGTGGGGCGGGGTCTCGAACGGCGACGCCGAGGAGGCGGCGGTTCCCGAGCGCGTCCGCGACACGACCGCCGTGAAACCAGGAGCGCCAGACGGGGTCCGAGCGGTCGGGAGGATCGGGCTCGTCGGTGAAGTCGGCGATCCGGACGAGCCTCTTGTTCATGCTCGGGACGGTCTCCAGGAGGAGGTCGTCCGTCAGCCCCCAGACCGCCAGACGCCCCTCCCAGATCTCCGTCCTCAGGAACGATGCGAATACGCCGTCCGCGACGATCGTCTCGCGCCCCGGGTGGCCATAGCGGGCGATCAGATCGATGGCGGCCGCCGGAGGCGATTCGACCGTGGCCCCGTGGCGTACCTCGGGCCAGGCCTGGCGGCCGAAGAGCGCCGCCCCCGCGAGCATCGCGGCCAGGCCGAGCTGCGGACGCCGGAGGAGCGCTCCCGCCCCGGCCGCCGCGGGGAGGGCGAGAACGAGGACGAACGGCACGGAGTAGCGCGACATCGCCCGGCTGTGGAGAAACCAGAGGGAGAGGAAAGCCGGTACGAGGACGAGGAGGAGGTCGACGGTGGCCCTCGGGGCGCGGCGGGCCGCGGCGATCAGTCCGACGACGGCGAGAAGGACGACGACGAGCGCACGCCGCCAGGAAAGGAAGTCCCTCACGAGAAAGGAATCGAGGAGCGTGCCGAAGGTCCCCGTCGCGAAGGCGTGCGCCCGGAATTCCGCCCGCTCGCCGAAGGCCTCGAGGAGCCCCGGCGCGCCCCCGGCCTCGCCGAGGAGCCAGAGCCCCCAGGCGAGCGTTCCGACGAACCCCGCCGCGACGAACGTCTCGGCGGCAGGCCTTCCCCGGCGATCTCTCCAGAGGCGTACGGTCTCGAAGAGCAGGAGCGGACCGAAAACGAGGACGAGGTGCGGGCGGACCCCCGCTCCCGCCGCGGCGGACAGGCCCGCGACGAGGGCGAGCGGCCTGGCCCGCCTCCCGTCGTTCGCCCGCTCGGTCGCGGCCGCGAGCGCCGCAAGGGCAGCCAGGAAGAAGGCCGTCGAGGGGGAGTCGGAGAAGGCTCGCCCGCCGTTCACCCAAACCACCGGAAGGAATGCGGCGAATACCGTGCCGCCGAGCGCGGCCCAGCCGCCGACGAGCCTTCGACCCCAGAAATAGAGCGCCGCCAGCGAAATGCAGGAGAGCAGGGTCGCGGCCGCGGTCAACGCGAGGAACGGCGACGGAATGAAGGGGAGGAGCCCCCGGCCGATCAGGATCCAGACCGGGAACCCCGGCGCCTGGGGGGAGAGGTCGTACAGGTCGAAGCGCGTGACGGCCCCGGCGAAGACGGCCTCGTCGATCTCCCCGGGCGACACGGCGATCGCCAGGAAGCGCGTCGCGACGACGGCGCCCAGGAGCGCCGCCACGATCAGGAAAGGAGGCTCGCCCGAGCGGGGCTGGGAAGAGAGAGGCATCGGGAACCGGCATTCTAGGGGTGTCGACGATCGGCACGGGCCCGGGCAGGGATCCGGTGGGAAGCCCGGCGCCCGGGGCGCTAGAATGGGTCGATGCTTCTGAGGACCCACCCGAAGGGATGACCGAACCCCGGATCATCCCCCGCGCCGAGCATCCCATCTCGCGCGGCTACATCGACCCCGACGCCCTGAAGGTTCTCTACCGCCTGCACCGGTCCGGGTTCAAGGCGTACCTCGTCGGCGGCTCCGTCCGCGATCTCCTGACGGGGAGGACCCCGAAGGACTTCGACATCGGGACCGACGCCCGCCCGCAGGACGTCCGCCGTCTCTTCCGGAACTGCCGGGTCATCGGCCGCCGTTTCCGGCTTGCCCACGTCCTCTTCGACGGGGGAAAGCTCGTCGAGGTCTCCACGTTCCGGCGGCGCCCCGAGCCGGAGGAGGTCGAGCCGGGCCAGACGGGCGACGTCGACCTCCTGATCCGCTCCGACAACACCTTCGGCACCCCCGCCGAGGACGCCGTCCGGCGCGACTTCACGATCAACGGCCTCTTCTACGACATCTCGAACTTCGCCGTGATCGACTACGTCGGAGGCGTCGAAGATCTCGAGAGGCATCTCGTCCGGACGATCGGGGACCCCGAGATCCGCTTCCGCGAAGACCCCGTCCGGATGATGCGGGCGTGCGAGTTCGCGGCCCGGCTCGGGTTCGAGATGACCCCGGCCGTCCGCGCAGCCATCGACGAAAACCGCCGGGAGATCCGCAAGAGCGCCGCCCCGCGCGTCACGGAAGAGCTCCTCGACCCGCTTCGGCGGGGCTGGGGGGCCGCCACGTACCGGCTCTGGTCGGAGACGGGGCTCCTCGGCGAGATCTTCCCCGACCTGGAGCGCGAGGTGGGCGGGAAGGCCGGTGCCAATGGCCTGTTCTGGAGAATGCTGGCCGAGACCGATCGGCGAAGGGCCGGCGGCGAGGTCCTCTCCGACGCGAGCCTCCTCGGCGTCGTCTTCCTCCCGCTCCTCTTCTCGGCGATCCGGACGCGCTCGGGCGGAAAGGTCGACGCCCAGAAGCTCCTCCTCCTCCTCGAGGAGGTCGTCAATCCGTCGTCGGTCCGCCTCTCCCTCCCGAATGCGGCGATCCACGACCTCAAGCAGGGCCTCTTCACGATGGGGCGCCTCGCCGAGCTGGGGCCTGGCGACGCCGCCGCGCGGCGGCTCGTGACGAAGGGCTATTTCCCGGTGGCGGTCGGCCTGCTGTCGCTCTACGCAGCCGCCTCCGGGCGCTATCGCGACGCGGCCGTCGCCTGGGAAGAGGTCCTTCGCCGGGGAGGGCGAACCCCGCGCCCCGGCGAGGACATCCGGGCGGCGATCCCGTTCCCCGAGGCGCTCGTCCCGCACGAGACTCACGATCCGAACGAGGTCTTCCTTCCCGACGACGTACGGCCGTCGGACCGTCCCGCGCACCGCCGACGCCGGAGGCGGAGCGGCCGGGGCGGGCACCCGGGCGAAGCGGCCTAGTCCCTTCCGGGCGCGTCGGACGGCGGACCGGACGACCGCTGCTCGAAGACGTAGGGACCCTCCTTCGCACCCCAGACCTGGCGGTCCTCGAGGTCGTACCCGCGGTCCCACGACTCCATGCGCCCCGGAGCGAGCCGGACTCGCGACGTGGCGTAGCGTGCGCCCGAGAGCGCCGACGGGCAGCTCGTCCCCTCGGTGCCCCCCGCCCACCCTTCGGCGGACTTCTTCAGCCGCACGGCGCATCCGATCCGCTCGACGACGTCTCCCGCGCCGTAGAGCGCGAGGTCGGACGGGTCGCGCCATTTGCCGGAGACGGCGACCGGTTCCTTCGGCTCGAAGACGCGCGACACGACGCCGCCGTCGGCCGTCTCCTCGATCCGGTAGAACCGCTGCCGGTAGGGCTTGTCGGGGGTCGACACGAGCGCCTGCTCGAGGTAGAGAACCGGCGCGCCGGACCCGAGCCGGCTCTTCGGCACCCTCACGGAGACGAGCCGCACCGCGCGAAACCCTTCCGGATTCGCCTCGGCCTGCACCTTCGAATCGAACGTCCCGGTCAGGAGCGCGGCGACCTCCTCGGCGGCCCGGGGCGCTTCGCCGCCAGGCGTGTCGGCGCGCGGAGCGGACGCTCCGAGGAGCGTGACGAGAAGAACGGCGGACGGGATCGCGGCGGAGGTGGCTCGCTTCACGAGCGCAAGCGTAGCAATTCCCGGGCTCAGCCTTTCCCGCCCGCGTGACGCGTCCGTTCCTCCGAAGTAATCTCCCGTTCGTGGTGCTGGCGGCCGGAACCAGGCTCGGCTCCTTCGAGGTACGCAGCCTCCTCGGGGCCGGCGGGATGGGGGAGGTCTACCGGGCCCTCGACGAACGGCTCGGCCGGGAGGTCGCGGTCAAGGTCCTCGGTGCGGAGTACCTCTCGGATCCCGAGCAGCTCCGGCGCTTCGTCGGCGAGGCGCGAACCGCCTCTTCCCTGAACCACCGCAACATCGTCACGATCTTCGAGGTCGGACAGTCCGAAGGACAGCCGTTCCTCGCCATGGAGCTCATCGACGGCAAGACGCTCCGGCAGCACGCGGCCGGCGGCCTCCTGCCGCTGCGCGGGACGCTCGAGCTCGTCGTGCAGGTGGCGGAGGGGCTCTCCGCGGCGCACGAGGCCAGCCTCGTCCACCGCGATCTCAAGCCCGAGAACCTCATGGTCACCCGCGACGGGACCGTGAAGATCCTCGACTTCGGCCTCGCCAAGCCTTTCGGGGCCGCGGCCACCGGAGATCTCGCCAGGGGCCTCGCAAGGACCTCGACGGGCATCGTCGTCGGGACTGCGAGCTACATGGCCCCCGAGCAGGCGCGGGGTCGCCCGGTCGATTTCCGCTCCGATCAGTTCTGTCTCGGGCTGATCCTCTACGAGCTGCTCACCGGTCGGAAGGCGTTCGACAAGGCGAGCGCCGTCCAGACGCTCACGGCGATCATCGAGGAGGAGCCCCAATCGGTCGAGCTCCTCAACCCCAGGGTGCCGCCTCCCCTCGCCTGGATCGTGGGGCGCTGCCTCGCGAAGGAGCCCGACGGCCGGTACGCCGCCACACGCGACCTCGCCCGCGAGCTGAAGCAGGTGAGGGACAACCTCGGCCGGCTCACCCAGGGCGTTCCTCGCCCCGCGACGAACGCGACCATGCGGGTCGAGGGGGCCGCGACGATACGGACGGGCGCCGCCGTGCCCTCGCGGTCCGCCACCGTCGCCACGCCCGCCCCGGCCCCGGAGGGCGGCGCGCGCCGGGCTGCCCGGGTCCTCGCCTCCGCGCTCGGCGCCCTCGTGCTGCTCGGGGGCGGCGCCGTCGCCGGGTGGTGGATGCGGGACCGTACGACGGAAGCGGCCGCCACCTGGGGCGGCGACCTCGTCCTGGGGAACACGACCCAGGTCCTCGCCTCCCGCCTCTCACCCGACGGCCAGACGCTCGCGTTCGTGACGCCTTCGGGCGGCGTCACCCAGGTCGCCGTGATGAAGCCGGCCTCGGGCGACTGGTCGGCCCTCACGAATCGGCCCGACTCCGGCTCCGTCTACCGGGTGGCCTGGTCGAACGACGGCACGCGGATCTTCTTCGACCGCGTCACCGACGTTCCGCACGGCATCTTCAGCGTGCCCGCCGTCGGCGGCCCGGAGCGTCTCGTCCTGCAGGATGCGCAGAACCCCGAGGCCCTCCCCGACGGGAGCCTCCTCGTAGTGAGAACTTCGACCCAGGGTGCGCTTCGGATCCACAGGTTCTTCCCCGAGACCGGCCTCGTCTCGCCCCTCGGCCCCGCCATCGTCGCGGAATCGATGGGCCTCGCCGTCCGTACGGTCCCGGACGGCTCGAAAGCCATCTTCTGGGGTCGCCTCGCCGGCGAAGGGGCGGCGTCACGGTCGAGGCAGCTCCACATCCTCGACCTGGCAACCGGGACCTCGCACCCCGTCACCACGGAACTCCCGGTCGCGCCCCCGTTCGCCGTGGCGCCGGACGGACGCTCCTTCCTCGCCACCGTCGCCGTGGGGGACCTCTTCCGTCTCGTCTCCGTTTCGTTCGACGGACACGAGGCCCACGGCCTCCTCACGGTCACGACCCGCCCTTCGAACATCTCCGCGGGCCCTGACGGCAGCTACTACGTCTGCCTGTCCGAGAACTCGCTCGAGGTCCTCCGCTTCCCGGTGTCGGGCGGCATCCCGGACCGCCTTGGCACGGCGCGCGGTGCATTGAGCAGCCCGGCCATCCTCTCCGACGGGCGAGTCGTGTTGCCGGGCCTCGTCGCCGGCCGGCGCCAGCTCCTCCTCAGGAGCGCCTCCGGCGAGATGCGCCCTCTCGTCGAAACCACCGACCAGACGGCCCCGCCGATCGCGACGCTGGCCGGCGGCCGCGCGGTCTTCCTCGCGGGTCCCCTCGGGGCCCCCCCGGGACTCGTCCTCGCATCGATCGAGGAAGGGCGAATCCTCCGGCGGCTTCCGGGCACCGAGGGGGTGGCCCCGCAGGACCTCGCGGCGTCTCCCGACGGGCGGACCGTCTACTACCCCGACCGCGGCAACCTCTGGTCCATCGACGTGGACGGGGGCTCGCCGCCCAGGAAGCTCGGCGCAGGTCACGGCATCGCCGCCTTCCCGGACGGCGAAGAGCTCCTCGTCCAGCGCAACGGCATGAACGGCGTCGATCTCTTCCGCGTGCCAGTGGCGGGCGGCCACGAGCTCCGCATCCCGATTCAGGGAGATCTCCGGCTCGCGCCGGTCCCCCTCTCGGGCCGCGCAATCGGACCGGACGGAAGGGTCGTCGTCACGGTCGCCGCGCGGAGCTCGTGGCACTGGGGTCCGGCGTTCCTCGATCCCGTCACCGGAGCCGTCGAGCGGATCCCGGTCACCTTCGACGGCGACCTGCAGTCGCCCGGATGGGCCGACGGCGAGAGCCTCGTCGGCCTCGGCGTCAGCCTCCGAACGGAGCTCTGGCGCTTCCGCGAGCTCCGCTGACCCCTACCTCTTCATCAGGAGCAGGAGACTCAGGGCCATGGTGCCCATACCTGCGAGGAGACCGTAGAGCGAGTCGTGCCCCTGGCCGAACGCACGCGAGGTCGGGAGGAGCTCGTCGAGGGAGATGTACACCATGATCCCCGCGACCCCTCCGAAGAGGAGGCCCATGAAAGAGGGCGTCAGGTAGGGCCCCAGGAGCAGGAAACCGATCGCGGCCCCCAGCGGCTCGGCGAGGCCCGAGAGAAGCGACCAGCCGAACGCGGCCCGCCTGCGCCCCGTGGCGTAGAAGATCGGCACGGCGACGCTGACGCCCTCCGGGATGTTGTGAAGAGCGATGGCGATCGCGATCGCCCCTCCCACCGCAGGATCCTCGAGGGCCGCCAGGAACGTCGCGAGCCCCTCCGGGAAATTGTGGATCGCGATGGCGACGGCCAGCGCCGTCCCCGTGCGCCGGAGCCGTGCGGTAGCCGGCATCGCCGCACCTTCTCCGAGCGAGGCGATCTCCAGGGCGGTTCGCACCTCGTGCGGGTTCTCGTCCCCCGGAACGAGCCGGTCGATGGCGAGGATCAGGAGGGTGCCGAGGAAGAAGGCTCCCACGGCCAGCCACGCCCCCTCGCGCGCCCCGCGCGCCGCCCCGAGCGCGTGCTGCGCTTTCGGGAGGATCTCGACGAACGAGACCCAGAGCATGACGCCCCCCGAGAAGCCGGTCGCCACGGAGAGGAGCCTCAGGTTCGTCCGCTTCGCGAAGAACGCGATGGCGCTCCCGAGCCCCGTCGACAGACCGGCTGCGATCGTCAGCCCGAAGGCGATCCCGACGTTGCTCGCGGACGTACACCCCTCCCGCGCCCGAGCGGCGCACCGGCCATGTTCGCACGGCGGAGGACGTCCCTCCAGCGAGCGGATCGGAGGGCGGGTCAGGACACCCCGGTGCCCTCGTCCCCCGGTGTCAGGCGGCTTCCGTCGGCCTCTTGGGCTTGCGCTGGGAGTGGTCGAGGACGCGCTTCCTCAGGCGGACGGAGCGGGGGGTCACCTCGACGAGCTCGTCGTCGCCGATCCACTCGATGGCCAGCTCGAGGGGCATCTCGCGGGGCGGCGTGAGCTTGATGGCCATGTCGGAGTTGGAGGCGCGCATGTTCGTCAGGTGCTTCTTGACGCACGGGTTGACGACCATGTCGTTCTCGCGGCTGTTCTCGCCGACGATCATTCCGGGGTAGCAGGCCACGCCCGGCCCGAAGAAGAAGACCGACCGCGTCTCGAGCCGCTCGATGGCGTAGGCCGTCGTGTCTCCGCCTTCCTTGCAGATGAGCGCGCCGGTGCGGCGCGTGTCGACGTCGCCCTTCCACGGCTCGTAGCCGGCGAAGACGTGGTTGAGCATCCCCTCGCCCTTCGTGTCGGTGAGGAACTCGTTGCGGTAGCCGAAGAGGCCGCGCGTCGGCACCTTGAAGTCGATCCGGGCCCGGCCCGTCCCGTTGTTGACCATCGCCGTCATCTCGCCGCGCCGGCGGCCGATCTTCTCGATGACCGTCCCGACGAACTCCTCCGGGACGTCGACGACGAGCTGCTCGATCGGCTCGCTGGCGACCCCCGCGACTTCCTTGACGATGACCTCCGGGCGAGAGAGCGCGAGCTCGAACCCTTCTCGCCGCATCGTCTCGATGAGGATCGCCAGGTGCAGCTCGCCGCGCCCCGAGACCTTGAACGCATCGGGCCCTTCGGTGGGCTCGACGCGCAGCGCCACGTTCGTCCGGAGCTCCTTCTGGAGTCGGTCGAAGATGTTCCGGCTCGTGACGTACTTCCCCTCGAGGCCGGCGAAGGGCGAATCGTTGACGCGGAACGTCATCGAGACGGTCGGCTCGTCGACGGCGATCGGGTCGAGGGCCACCGGGAACTCGGCGTCGGCCACCGTCTCGCCGATCGTGACCTCCTCGATGCCCGAGAGGACGACGATCTCCCCCGCCGGGGCTTCCGTCACGTCGACGCGCCTGAGCCCCTCGAACACCATGACCTTCCCGACGCGGGCCTTCACGAACGAGCCGTCGTGGCGGCAGACCATGATGTCCTGGCCGGGCTTCACGACCCCGTTCACGACGCGCCCGATCGCGAGGCGCCCGAGATAGTTGTCGTAGTCGAGGGAGGCGATGAGGATCTGGAGCGGCGCGAGCGGGTCCCCTCCCGGCGGGGGCACCTCGACGAGGATCGCGTCGAGGAGCGGCCGCACGTCGTTGTTGGCGTGGTCCACCTCGAGGCGCGCGAACCCCTGCTTGGCGGAGGTGTAGACGATCGGGAAGTCGAGCTGGTGGTCGGTGGCGCCGAGGTCGACCATCAGGTCGAAGACCTCGTCGATCACCTGGTGGGGCCGCGCTTCGGGCCGGTCGACCTTGTTCACCGTGATGATCGGCCGCAGGCCGAGCTCGAGCGCCTTGCGGAGGACGAACCGGGTCTGGGGCATCGGGCCGTCGGCGGCGTCCACGACGAGGAGGACGGCGTCGACCAGCTTCAGGACGCGCTCGACCTCCCCGCCGAAGTCGCTGTGCCCCGGGGTGTCGACGATGTTGATCTTCGTCCCGTGGTACCGGATGGACGTGTTCTTGGCGAGGATGGTGATCCCGCGCTCGCGCTCGAGGTCGTTCGAGTCCATCACCCGCTCTTCGGTGTGCTCCCCGGCGCGGAACGTCCCGGACTGCCGGAGGAGGCAGTCGACGAGCGTGGTCTTGCCGTGGTCTACGTGGGCGATGATGGCGACGTTCCGGATCTCAACCATGGATTCCCCTTGCCCGCGCAGGACGCACGGGAGGGGGAGGGTACCAGACCGGCCGGAACGGGTTCCGCTACTTCTTCGTCAGGGTGGCGCTCAGGTACGGCGAGAAGTCCTTGCCGGGAGGAGCCACGTCGAGTTCCTCGAGGACCGTGCCGTCGGCCTTTCGCGACAGGGTCCAGCGGGACCTCAGCCCCGCCTCGAGATTCGCTATCTCACGTGCCGTGAAACGGATAGATCCGTCCGGACGGACCTCGGCGTCGTAGATTCCCCAGGCTTTCGTCGAGAAGACGACGAGGGCGACGTACTTCCCCTTCGCGCCGTCGTAGACGATCTTGGCGATCTCTTCACTGCGCGCCTCGGGCTGGTTGTCCCTGGCGGGATAATAGGTCGTCGCACGGTATCCGAGGGTCGCCCCGTCGACCTCGAGGCCGAACGAGACGACACGTCCCCCGACCCGTCCCCCCGATTCCACGGGACCGGACCAGGATCCTGTTACGAAGTTGAACTCCTGGAACACTTTCCACTCGCCCGCCGGTGGCGCCTGGGCCGAGGCGACGGCGGCGGTCAGGAGCAGGACGACCGCCGGAAAGTAACGGATGACGCTCGCGTTCCGATCAGGAGACATCCCACCCCCTCCTCGACAGAATCGACGAACTGCAATTATAGACTCGCGACGGAACCTCGCACCCCTTTCATCCGTTCCTACCAGACGAGGAGACTCATGGCGAACGCTGCCCATCCCGACGCCGAGCTCGTCGCGCGCTGCCTGAACGGCGACGATCCCGCGTGGCGGGAGCTCGTGGAGCGGTATTCGGCCAAGGTCTACCGGATCGCCTACCACCGCACCTACGACCGGGCCGAAGCCGAGGAGCTGACCCAGGACTGCTTCCTGAAGGTCTGGGAGAACCTCGACCGGTACGAGCCGACGGAGGCCTCCCTCCTCGCCTGGATCGCCACGCTCTCCCGCAACCTGTCCATCGACCACTACCGGAAACGCCGCCGGGAGAAGGGCTTCCGCTTCGTCAGCGACGACGCCCTCGTGACCCTCCTCCCCGGCTCGGACGACCCGTCGGCGGACGCCGTCCGCCGCGAGAGGCTCCGCTTCCTCCTCGACGCCCTCGCCCAGCTCCCCGACGAGCTCGCCGAGGTGGTCCAGATGCGCGACCTCGACGGCCTCGACTACCGAGAGATCGCCGACCTCCTCGGCCTCCCGGACGGCACCGTCAAGTCGCGGCTCAACCGGGCCCGGGTGGAGCTGGCGCGGATCGTCCGGGAGCGGATCGGCGCGGCGCCCCTGGCACGAGGTCCGCTCTTCAACTCCCTCACGCCTCAGCCCGGAGGGGGCGCGTGACCGCCTCCGCCGGCCCCTGCCACCGGGTCGAGACGGCCCTTCTCTCCGGAGGCGTTCCGGTCCCCCCCGAGGTCGCGAGCCACGCGTCGTTCTGCGAGACCTGCGGGCCTCTCCTCGCCGAGTGCGAGGAGAACGACCGGCTCCTCGGCACCCTGGCCGTTCCCCGGCCACCCGACACGCTGACCGGTTCGCTCGCCGGCCTCTCGAGGTCCGAGCCGCCGCGCGTCGCCGCGCGCGAGGTGATGGCGCTCCTCTCTCCCGGCGCGCTCGCCTCGCCCGAGCCCCCTCCCGCCCTCCTGAGGCGCCTGCTCTCTCTCCCGGCAGGGCATCCCCGGCACGACGCACCCCCGGCCGAAGCGAGCCGCTTCCGCCGCTGGCGAAGCGACTGGCGGGTCGTGGTCGCGCTCGCCTACGCCGCCTGCCTCGCCCTCGTGGCCGTGCTCGGCGTCGATCCCCTCTCGGCCGCCCGAAGCGGAGCCAGCGGCATGACCGCCGCGGGCGAGCGGGCCCTCGCCGAAGCGAGGGACGCGGCCGGCGAGAAGCTCGACACGGTTCTCGCGAGCCACCGCAAGAGACCCCTGACGGAGCAGCTCGACTACCGCCTCTACCGGACGCTCGCGGTCGGCAAGGCGAAGACGACGGCGTGGGCCGAGATCCTCCTCGGCCGCGTCTTTGGAAGCCGGGTCGAGGCCGAGCCGGCCCGGCCCGCGCCACCTCGCGAACCGGACCCTTCCAGTTTGCGTTCCTTGGATCGAGCGGGACAAGACATCCCGCTCCACAGAGCCCAGCGAGCCTGAAGAGCCCAGAAGGTGACGCCGATGAACGAAAACGCCAGCCTCCCTCCGCCCCCTCCGACTGCCACCGCGGCCCCGCCAATCGCCTACGTGCCGGCCCCTCCTGCGGTGCCAATGCGCCCCGCGACGCCGCCCGGCAAGAACCCGGCGGCCGCAGGGCTCCTGTCGGCCTTCCCGGGGCTCGGCCACGTCTACCTCGGCCTCTACAAGCGCGGCATCGTCTTCTTCGCGATCCTCGTCCTCCTCATCGCGATCACGGACCGCGCCCACAACGGGCCGTTCGGGATGCTCATCCCGTTCTGGTGGGTCTTCGTCCTCATCGACGCCGTCCGGCAGGCGCGAGCCATCAACGCCACGGGAATGCCCGAGCCGGGCTTCTTCGGCGAGGAGAAGCCGTTCAAGGCGGACGGCGGCCTGACCTTCGGCATCTTCCTCATCCTCATCGGCCTCTTCTTCCTCGCCGACCGGATCTTCACGATCGACCTGTCCTTCCTCCTCGACTGGTGGCCCGGCCTCCTCGTCGCCTTCGGCGGCTGGCAGGTCTTCGCGTACTTCCAGGACAAGAAGCGGCGCGAGGAAGCCGCGAACGAAGCCGCGGCGTCCGAGGTCCTCAAGGCGTAAAGCCCGGGCTCTCCGAAGCGAGCAGCAAGAAGGGAGGGGCCTCGGCCCCTCCCTTTGCTTCTGGCCTCCGCCCGACGGGCTCGCCGCGGAGGTCGCTACGAGCCGAGCTTCGTCACGAGAACGACCGTCTTCGGCGTCACCTTGCCGTCGCGAGGGTCGATGAGGTGGTCTTCGACGACGATCTGCAGCGTCTCGTCGTCCTTCGTCCACCGGGCCGTCCGGCCGGACTTCCCCGTCCACGCCTTCTCGACCGCGGGGTCGACGGCGATCCCGGCGGATCGGGCGTAGTCCTGCAGGTCGGCGAGGATGTCTCTCTCTCCCTTGAGAAAGACGACTTTCATCGCCGGCCCCTCGTAGAACGCCACCGTCTCGTCCCAGCTCTTCGGCGAGGTGTAGACGGCAACCTTCAGACCGGCGAGGCGGCGTTTGATCTCGGCCTTCGTCTCGGCCGGTTGCGACATCCTCTCCAGCTCGGCGAGGAGACCCTGCATCTCTATGCTGGCCCGGTCGGAGACGACTTTCGTGATCTCGGTCTCGAAGGTTCCGCCGGGAGGCGGAGGGACGCCCTTGACCGGGGAAGGTTCGGCGAGCCAGAAAAGGGCGAGGAACGTGAGGAGGGAGGTCATCGGGGCGGGAGTTTACCCGGCACGGTCACTCGTCGCGCCTCTTCACGACGATTTCGGTGGGCTGCCCCGCGAGGTAGCGGAGCGAGCACTCGGCGAAGCCCTCGCACTTCACGCAGATGCCGTCCTTGTCCCCCTTGAAGTCGACCGGCTTGCAGATGTTCACCCCGGGGACGACGAGGCGTGTCAGCTCGCTCCGGAGCCCTTCCGCGCCGGCCGGCGCCTCGCCCGTCCGCTCGGAGGTCCGCAACGACTCGACGCGAGGGAACAGCTCGCGGTTCCGCTTCTCGAGCTCCTCGTCCTGGCGTACGGCCCCGGCCGTCTTCACCGCGACGATCGCCTCTCGCGCCGCCTTTCGCGCCTTGAAGCGGCCGTGGTGGCGGACCCAGAAGTAGAGGAAGCCCGCCCCGGCGCCCAGGACCCTCACGAACGCCGGCCCCGCGCCGAACGAGAAGAGATCGCGGAAGAAGGCCAGCCCGAGGACGCCGGCGCTGAAGAAGGCGATCCACTTCACCTTCACCGGTATGACGAAGAAGACGAGGAACTGCGTGTCGGGAAAGAGGAATGCGTAGGCGAAGAGCATGGAGATCGGCACGACGAACGGGTCGCTCACGAGCGGCGTCCCGAGCGCCCAGGCCGAGAGCGACCCGCCGAGCGTCGCGACCAGCCAGAAGACGGTGTACTCCGTCGTCCCCCACTCCGCTTCCAGGGCGCTTCCGAGGATGTAGAGCGCGAAGGCGCCGAAGAAGAGCGACATCGGCCCCGAGTGGAGGAACTGGAACGTCACGAAGCCCCACGGCTGCGTCAGCGCCTGCTGCGGCCAGAAGCCGAAGAGCCCCGCCACCTTCTTCGGATCGGTGACGTAGAGGAAGAAGAAGATGAAGTGGAAGCCGCAGAGCGGCAGCGTGAGGCCCAGCTTCGGAGCGAAAAGGTCGCGGCCCGAGGTCATCCGGAGCTCCTTCCGAAGCGCTTGAGCACCTCGGCGTGCGCGAGGGTGAGGAGGATCGGGCGCCCGTGGGGACAGGTCCACGGGTCGCGGCAGGTGGAGAGGTCCGTCAGGAGGCGGGCGGCCTCTTCGGGGGAGAGGCGCCGGTTCACGGTGATCGCCCCTCGGCAGGCGAGCGAGGCGGCGAGGGCGTCCTTCATCTTCGACACGCTCCCCGCGTCCCGGCCTCCGCCCGTCTCGGCCGTTTCGGAAAGCCGGCCGAGGAGGTCGCGCAGGACGGGGACCACCTTCTCCGCCGCGCAGTCGGCCGGAGCGGCCGAGACGACGAAGAGCCGTCCCGAAAGCTCCGACACCGAGAAGCCCGCCGAGGAGAGAACCGCGTCGGCGCGCGAGAGGGCGTCGGCCTCCTCGGGCGCGGCCTCGAACGTCACCGGCGTCAGGAGCGCCTGCGAGGCGAGCCCCTGCCCCTCCAGCCGGTCGCGGATCCGCTCGAAACGGACCCTTTCGTGCGCGACGTGCTGGTCGACGAGGACGAGCCCCTCGGCCCCTTCGGCCACGAGGTACGACTCGCGGTACTGGCCCAGCAGCCGGAGCTGCCCGGCCGGCGAGGCGACGGCCGCCGCGGCCGGAGCGGCCTCCCACGCGGCGTGGGTCGAATGGGCGGCGAGGGGCGTGGACGAGGCGCCCGGGGCCCCGGCACCCCCGACACCTCCCGCGACATCCCACAGGCCGAGCGTCTCGGCGAGCGCCGTCGCGGCGGGGGGGCGTCGCCCCAGCTCGCAGGGCGCGCGAACGGCTCCGACAGGACCGACGCCGGCAGCGCCGTCGCCGACTTCCCCTCCGTCAGCGCCTCGCGCAGCCCCCGGTGGACGAGCGAGTGGACCGAAGAAGGCTCGAGGAAGCGGACCTCGCTCTTCTGAGGGTGGACGTTCGGGTCGACCTTCCCGGGCGGGCACGTCACGAAGAGGACCCACGCCGGGTTCCGCTCGCCGAGGAGCGCCTCCTCGGCCGCCAGGCGCGCCGCGTGCGCCACCGAACCGTCGCGCGCCGCGCGCCCGTTCACGTAGAGCCACTGGAACGTCCGCGACGCGAACGTCGTCTCCGGCGGCGAGACGGCCCCGTCCAGCCGCATCCCGGCATGGGAGAACGACACGGGCAGGGCACCAGGAATCGAGCCGCGTCCCATCACCTCGACGAAACGGTCGAGGGCCGAGGGCGCCGCCGGCAACGCCAGCAGCTCCCGCTCCCCCGCGCGCAATGTGAACGCAACCTCGGGCCGCGACAGGGCGAGCGCCGTCAGGATCTTCACGATCGCCCGCTGCTCGGCGTCCTGGGACTTGAGGAACTTCCGTCGCGCCGGGACATTCCCGAAGAGATCCTCCACGACGACCCGCGTCCCCTTCGTCTGCCGCACCGGACGAACTCCCGGCTCGGCCCCGCGGTCCGCCACGACCTCGGTCCCGAGGCCGGACCCGTCCGGCGACGTCGTCAGGACGAGGCGAGAGACCGACGCGATCGACGGAAGCGCCTCGCCCCGGAAGCCGAGGCTGCCGATCCGCCCGAGATCCTCCGCCGTCCGCACTTTCGACGTCGCGTGCCGCTCGAGCGCCATCCGCGCGTCCTCGGGGTCCATCCCGCTGCCGTCGTCGGAAACCGAGAGGCGCGCGATCCCGCCCCCCTCGATCTGCACGTCGACGCGGGCCGCTCCGGCGTCGAGCGCGTTCTCGACGAGCTCCTTGACGACCGACGCCGGCCGCTCGACCACCTCGCCCGCGGCGATCTGGTCGACCAGGACGTCCGGGAGAACCGCGATCCGCGCCACGCCGCGGGAGAGTAGCAGGGGGCGGGAATCGGATAGGCTGGCGGACGTCATGGACCGGCCCCGCCGCCCCTCCCCCGCTCTCTTCGCCTTCGGGGCGCTCGTCCTGGCGATCCTCGTCGCGGCGTCGATCCTCGTGGGGCGGCTCGCGCGGCTCCCCGGCGAGATGGCGGGGGCCATCCCGCGAACGATCCGCGAGACGTCGGCCGCGGTCTCCGAAGGCCTTGCGAAGCTCGCCGCCGCCATCCGCTCGCGGAGCATCACGACGACGTTCGCGAGCACCGCGACCGAGATCCGCGGGACGAACCGCCTGCAGGTGGCCGAGCTGTCGCAGGTGGAGGTCGTCGAGCGCCGCGACGCGATGCAGTTCTTCGGGGTCCCGCTCCCCGACGTCGTCGTCTCGGCCCGGGCGCCGGTCACGTTCACCTACGTCCTCGACCTCGACGGGCCGTGGGACTTCGACCTGACGGACCGGACGGTGACCGTCCTGGCTCCCGCGCTCGCGTGGAACGCGCCGGCCGTCGACGTCTCGAAGCTGACGTTCGTGAAGGCGGAGAGCTCGATCCTGCGGGACGAGGATCGTGTCGTGGAAGAGCTGCGCGCCTCCCTCACCGCGATGTTCCGGCAGCGCGCGCGCCAGAACGTCCCCCTCGTTCGCGAGACCGCGCGCCGGCAGGCGGAGGAGTTCGTGAGGTCCTGGCTCCTCCGCGCCTACGGAGTGCCGGAGGACGTGAGGGTCGTCGTCCGCTTCCGGGGAGAGCCGGAGGCGATGAGGCCGGTCCTGCCGCCCCGCGGCTGAGCCCGGGGTCACCCCGATGGGGTCAGGTCTTGATTTTCTATTGTACGGACGGCCGCGGGAGACCGGCCGGGGCACGCAGCGCCAGGAAGAGCGCTCCGAGCGGCACGACGAGGAAGACGAGCGCGGTGAACGCGGCGATCGTCGTCAGCGAGAGGCCGGTCGTCGCGGCCACCTTCACCATGTCGTTCTGCCCGGTGATGGCGATGGTCTGGTAGTCGGTCCGCGCCGCGGCGCTCAGGACGACGCCGCCGAAGAGCTTCACGTTCCGCACGACGAGGTAGAAGGCGAAGAAGGCCCAGACGGGCAGCTCCCACTCGGGGCGCTCGCCCCGGACGGCGCGCCGGAAAGCCCACGCCGCGAAGGCGACCTCGGCGAGGTGGCCGCCGAGGTCGAACGCCGTGAGGTGCGCCGGCGTGAAGGCGACGAGCGGGTAGGCGAGGGCGAGGGCGGCGAGGCCGATGTTCCAGCGGGGCGCGTGGCGGTACTTCACCGCGAAGAAGACGAGCGCGCCCCAGACGAGGGCCGCGAAGACCCGGCTCTGGGCGAAGACGATCGTCATGACGATCGCCGGCATCGCCGAGCAGCCGAAGAACCAGGCGACGAGCGTGTGCCCCAGCTCGTGGACGAGAAAGGAGATTCCCTCGCCCATGACGCGAAACGGGAAGAACCAGCCGAGGAGGACCGACGGCACGAAGGCCACCAGGAGCGCCCGGACGCCCGGCGCGAGGGCGCGCCACGCCGCGGAGACGCTGCCGGGCGCCGGCGAAGCGGCTGCGCGGGTCGGCGGCGCGACCGCGGGGCCCCGGAACCGGGGACCTGGCGGACCGCGGACGCCGCAGTAGGCACTTCGCCGCGGGCCGCTGTCCCCGCGCCTCCGTACTCCACGAGCGTCCGGACGAGGAACCGGTCGTCCCACGATGCCAGGACGTGACGCCAACCACCTCCCGGCCGCGGCTCTACGCTCAGGACCTCGTACAGCTCGCCGTCCCACCGCACGGCCGTCCCCGGAAGGACGGGCGCACGGGAAGAGACCTCCTCCCGCCCCACCCACGGCTTCGGGTGGAGCGAGAGTAGGACGATCGTTTCGTCAGAGGTCGGTTCGATCCGGTCGCGACCGAGGGGGCGGGGCATCCGCGAACGTTACCCCGTTCCCCGGACCCGCCCCCCCCCGACCCCTTCCCGGGCCTACATCTTCGGGAGGAGGACGGTGAGGTACTTCCAGAAGTTCTGGACCGACGGGATGCTGACGCACTCGTCGGGCGAGTGGGCGTTCCGGATCGTCGGGCCGAAGGAGATGGTGTCCATGCCGGGGAACTTCTCGCCGATGATTCCGCACTCGAGGCCGGCGTGGATCGCCTTCACCTCCGGCTCGTGGCCGAAGACCTCCGCGTGGACGCCCTTGGCGACGCCGAGGATCGGCGAGGAGACGTTCGGCTTCCAGCCCGGGTAGCCGTCGCCCTGCTTCACGTCGAGGCCGGCGAGCATCATCGCCGTCGCCATCTGGCGCCCGGCGTCCTTCTTGGCGGAGTCCACGGAGCTGCGCTGGCTCGTGGCGAACGAGACCTCGTCGTCCTTCGTCTCGACGATGGCGAGGTTCGTGGAGGTCTGGACGAGGCCCGGGATGTCGGGCGACCAGCCGAGGACGCCGTGCGGCGCCGCGTGGAGGAACCCGACGATCCGCTTCGCGTCGCCCGCCGCCAGGGGATTCGGGGCGGCGTCGACGCGCTCGATCCCGATGTGAACGGGGTTGTCGAAGCGGCCCGACTCGGAGCGGACGTCGGCCTCGAGCCTGGCGAGGGCGGCCTTGAGCTCCGTCTCGCGGAGCGCGTCGGCCCATCCCGACGCGAAGCCCTCGCGGGCGATGGCGTTGCGCTTGCTGCCGCCGTCGAGCGTCGCCGGGGCGAATCCGAACGCCTCGGCCTCGGAGACGGCGCGGGCGAGGACCTTGAGGGCGTTCACGCGTCCCTCGTGGATGTCGCAACCCGAGTGGCCGCCGCGCAGGCCCGTGACGGAGATGCGGTACGGGGAGGCCCCGGCCGCCGGCGCGACGCGGGCGATCTTCGTCGCGGCCATCGTGTCGAGGCCGCCGGCGCAGCCGACGTAGATGGCGCCCTCTTCCTCGGTGTCGAGGTTGAGCATCCGGGTGGCGGACAGGAAGTCGGACGTGAGGGCGTTCGCCCCCGTCAGCCCGGTCTCCTCGTCGATCGTGAAGAGGCACTCGAGCGGCGGGTGGGCGAGGTCCTTCGACTCGAGGAGCGCGAGCGCCGCGGCGCAGCCGATGCCGTTGTCGGCGCCGAGCGTCGTGCCGTCGGCCTTCACCTCGTCCCCGGCCACCACGAGGCGGATCGGGTCCTTCGTGAAGTCGTGCACGGTGCCCGAGTTCTTCTCGCACACCATGTCGAGGTGCCCCTGGAGGAGGACGGGAGGCTTCGTCTCGAGCCCCTTCGTCCCGGGCTTGGTGATGAGGACGTTCCCGACGGAGTCGACCTTGGCGGGGAGCCCGAGGCGGGCGGCGACGGCGACGACGTGGGCCGTGGCGGCGGCTTCGTTCTTGGAGCCGCGGGGGATCGCGGCGAGGGCGGCGAAGTGGTCCCAGAGCAGCTGCGGCTCGAGGCCGGAGAGGGCGTGAGTCATGAAAGGGTCTCCTTCAAGGGGCCCGGAGGGCCGACCGTGGATGATATCGGGTTACCGGGCCGCCGTCAGGGGAGATACGTCTCGCCGTACATCAGGTGCCGGTCGACCCCGCGGGCCGCCTTCCGCCCCTCGTGAATCGCCCAGACGACGAGCGACTGGCCCCTCACCGCGTCTCCGGCGGCGAAGACCCCGGGAACGCTCGTCATCTTCTCGCCGTCGGTGACGACGTTCCCCCGCTCGTCGAGCTTGACCCCGAGCTCCTCCACCGGTCCCCGGCGCTCGGGGCCGAGGAAGCCGAGGGCGAGGAGCACGAGGTCCGCCGGAACGGCCTGCTCGGTCCCCGGCAGCTCGTGGAGCTGCGGACGGCCGTCCGGCGCCTTCCGCCACTCCACCTCGACCGTCTGGACCTCGCGCACGTGCCCCTCGGCGTCGCCGACGAAGCGCTTCGTCAGGACCGAGTACCGGCGGGGGTCGGAGCCCTGCAGCGCCGCCGCCTCCTCCTGGCCGTAGTCGAGCCTGTAGAGCTTCGGCCACTGCGGCCAGGGGTTGTCGTGAGCGCGCTGGTCCGGGGGCCGCCCGAGAATCTCGAGCTGGACGACGCGCGCCGCCCCGTGGCGCAGGGCGGTTCCTACGCAGTCGGTCCCCGTGTCCCCGCCTCCGATGACGACGACGTTCTTCCCGGCGGCCGAGATGTAGAGGCCGTCGGCGTGAGCAGAGTCGAGAAGGCTCCGCGTGTTCGCGTGAAGGAACTCCATCGCGAGGTGGATCCCGGAGAGGCTCCGCCCCTCGACCGTCAGGTCGCGGGCGACCGTGGAGCCGATGCAGAGGACGGCGGCGTCGTAGTCCGTCAGGAGGCTCTCCGACGGGACGTCCCGCCCGATCTCGACCCCGGTCACGAAGCGGATCCCGGCGCTCCCCATCAGCCGCACGCGCCGTTCGACGAGCCGCTTGTCGAGCTTCATGTTCGGGATGCCGTACATCAGGAGTCCGCCGATCCGGTCGGCGCGCTCGAAGACGGTGACGGTGTGCCCCGCCTTGTTCAGCTGCGCGGCGCAGGCGAGGCCCGCCGGGCCCGACCCGACCACCGCCACGCTCTTGCCCGTGCGCGTCGCCGGCGCCTCCGGCGAGATCCACCCCTCGTCGAAGGCGCGGTCGACGATGGCGCACTCGATCGCCTTGATCGTCACGGCGTCGTCGTTGAGCGCGAGCGTGCAGGAGCCCCTCGCACGGGGCGGGACAGACGCGGCCGGTGAACTCGGGAAAGTTGTTCGTCTGGTGGAGGCGGATCGCCGCCTCGCGCCACTGCCCGCGGTAGACGAGGTCGTTCCAGTCGGGGATCAGGTTGTTGATGGGGCAGCCCGAGGCCATCCCGGCGATGAGCTTGCCGGTGTGGCAGAACGGCGTGCCGCAGTCCATGCAGCGGGCGCCCTGGCGCCTGAGGAGCTCCTCCGGGACCTCCGCGTGCGACTCGTCCCAGTCCTTCACCCGCTCGGCGGGGGGCCGCTGCGGGAGGCCCTCCCTCGGGAACTCGAGGAAACCCGTCGGCCTGCCCATCGTCAGCTCCCGCTCGCGCGGGTATAGGCCCGCGCGTTCTCCGTGAACGCGGCCATGACGGCCTCGTCCTCGGACAGCCCCTTCTCGCGCATGCGCGCCTGCGCCTCGAGGACGCGACGGTAGTCGTTCGGCATCACGCGAACGAAGCGCGGCAGGAAGGTGCCCCAGGCCTTGAGCATTGCCGCCGCCCGCGCGCTCTTCGTCGCGGCGGCGTGGCGGTGGACGAGCTCCTTCAGCTCCGCCGCCTCGGCCTCGTCCTCCACGCGGCCAAGACCCACGAGCTCCGTGTTGCATCGCGCTGCGAAGTCGCCCGCCTCGTCGAGGACGTACGCGACCCCTCCCGACATCCCGGCGGCGAAGTTGCGCCCCGCTCGGCCCAGGACGACGACGCGCCCGCCGGTCATGTACTCGCACCCGTGGTCGCCGATCCCCTCGACGACGGCCGTGACGCCCGAGTTGCGGACGCAGAACCGCTCTCCCGGCAACTCCCCGGATGAACGCCTCGCCCGCGGTGGCGCCGTAGAAAGCGACGTTGCCGATGAGCACGTTCTCCTCGGCGACGAAGGTCGCCCCGGCCGGTGGCACCACGACGATGCGACCCCCCGAGAGCCCCTTGCCGACGTAGTCGTTCGCGTCCCCCTCGAGGGAGAGCGTCATTCCGTGCGGAACGAACGCGCCGAAGCTCTGGCCCGCCGAGCCCTGGAAGCGGAGGCGGATCGTGTCGTCGGGGAGTCCCGCGGCGCCCCAGCGGCGCGTCACCTCGCTCCCGAGCATCGTCCCGACGACGCGGTTGCCGTTCCGGATCGGAAGCGTGGCGGTGACGGGCGTCCCGTGCTCGAGGGCGGGGCGGCAGAGCGGGATGAGCGTCGTGGCGTCGAGCGCCTCCTCGAGGCCGTGCTCCTGCGGGATGCGCTGCGTCCGCTTCACCTCGCGCGGCACGGTCGGCTTCCAGAGGATCCGCGAGAAGTCGAGCGTCCGCGCCTTCCAGTGGTCGACGGCGCGGCGCATCTCGAGACGCTCGCTGCGCCCCACCATCTTGTAGAACTCCCGGTAGCCGAGGTGCGCCATCAGCTCGCGCACCTCCATCGCCACGAAGCGCATGAAGTTCACGACGTGCTCCGGGTCCCCCGTGAACCGCTTGCGCAGCTCGGGGTCCTGCGTCGCGACCCCGACCGGGCACGTGTTCAGGTGGCAGGCCCGCATCATCACGCAGCCCAGGGCCAGGAGCGGCGTCGTGGCGAAGCCGAACTCCTCCGCGCCGAGGAGCGCCGCGATGACGACGTCGCGCCCCGTCTTCAGCTGTCCGTCCGTCTCGAGCGTGACGCGGCTCCTGAGGTCGTTCAGGACGAGCGTCTGGTGGGCCTCGGCGAGGCCGATCTCCCACGGGATGCCGGCGTGGCGGATGCTCGTGAGGGGCGCGGCGCCCGTGCCGCCGTCGTAGCCGCTGATGAGGATGACGTCGGCGTGGGCCTTGGCGACCCCGGCGGCGATCGTCCCGACGCCGTTCTCCGAGACGAGCTTCACGCTGATGCGCGCGCCCGCGTTCGCGTTCTTCAGGTCGTGGATGAGCTGGGCGAGATCCTCGATCGAATAGATGTCGTGGTGCGGCGGCGGGGAGATGAGGCCGACGCCCGGCGTCGCGTGCCGCACCTTCGCGATCCACGGGTAGACCTTCGGGCCGGGGAGCTGCCCCCCCTCGCCCGGCTTGGCGCCCTGGGCCATCTTGATCTGGATCTCGCGCGCCTCGACGAGGTACTGGCTCGTCACCCCGAACCGACCCGAAGCCACCTGCTTGATCGCGCTGTTCTTCGAGTCGCCGCTCGCGTCGGGCTGGTAGCGGGCCGGGTCCTCTCCCCCTTCGCCCGTGTTGCTCTTCCCGCCGATCCGGTTCATCGCGACGGCGAGCGCCTCGTGCGCCTCCTGGCTGATCGAGCCGTACGACATCGCGCCCGTCTTGAAGCGCGCCAGGATGCTCTCGACCGGCTCGACCTCCTCGATGGGAACCGGCTTGGCGAGCGGCCGGAAGTCCATCAGGTCGCGGATCCGCACCGGGTGCTTCCCGTGCCGGTTCACGAGATCGCTGAACTGCTTCCAGATCCTGGGGTCCCCGGTCCGGCACGCGCTCTGGAGGAGGTGGATCGCCTCGGGCGAGTTCAGGTGCTCCTCGCCGTCCCGCCGGTACTGGTAGCGCCCTCCCGTCCCGAGCGTCGTGTGCTTCACCGGCCGCGAGGGGTAGGCGAAGTCGTGCCTCAGGCGCACCTCGTGCGCGATCGCCTTGATGCCGATGCCGCCGATCCGCGTCGGCGTGCCGCTGAAGTACTCGTCGACGAAGTCCTGCGAGAGCCCCAGCGCCTCGAACACCTGCGCGCCGTGGTAGCTCTGGACCGTCGAGATCCCCATCTTGGAGATGACCTTGACGATCCCCTTGTTGACGGCCTTGACGTACCTCTTCTCCGCGGCCTCCGGGTCGCCCGCGAGGAGCCCCTGCCGGATCTGGTCGTGGATCGTCTCGAACGCGAGGTAGGGGTTGACGGCGCTCGCGCCGTAGCCGATGAGGAGGCAGAAGTGGTGCACCTCGCGCGGCTCGCCCGACTCGAGGACGAGCCCCACGCGCGTCCGCGAGCCCTCGCGCAGCAGGTGGTGCTGCACCGACGACAGGGCCAGCAGCGCCGGGATCGGCGCGTCGGTCGCGTCGTGGCCGCGGTCGGAGAGGATCAGGATGTTGTGCCCCTCGGCGATCGCCTCCGAGCAGCGCCGCCGCAGCTCCTCGATGGCTTTCCGGAGCCCCTTCCCGCCGTCCTTCACCTTGAAGAGGATCGGGAGCGAGATCGACCGGAAGCCGCGCGAGCCGGGGCCTCCGGCGAGCGAGCGGATCTTCTCGAGCTCGACGTTCAGGAGGACGGGCGTCGGCAGCTCGAAGTGGAGCGCCGCCTCGGGCGTCGGCTCGAGGAGGTTTCCCTCCGGGCCGATCGCCGTGTCGACCGCCATGACGATCGCCTCGCGGTCCGCGTCGACCGGCGGGTTCGTCACCTGCGCGAAGAGCTGCTTGAAGTAGTCGGAGAGGAGCTGCGGCGCCTCCGACAGGACGGCGAGCGGGATGTCCGTCCCCATCGACCCGATCGGCTCCGTCCCGGCGGCGGCCATCGGGTTGACGATCATCCGCACGTCCTCGAGCGTGTAGCCGAACGTCTCCTGGCGCGTCAGGACGGTCTCGTGGTCGGGCTCGCGGACGCCGGGCGGGTCGGGCAGGTCCTTCAGGCGGACGAGGTGGTCCCGGAGCCACTCCCCGTAGGGGGCGGCGGACGCGAGCTTCTCCTTGATCTCGCGATCGGGGACGATCCTTCCCTCCGCGGTGTCGACGAGGAAGATCTGGCCCGGCTGCAGGCGTCCCTTCGCCTCGACCTTCTCCGGCGGGAAGTCGAGGACGCCCACCTCGGAGGCCATGACGACGAGGCCGTCCTTCGTCGAAACCCATCGCGAGGGCCGCAGGCCGTTGCGGTCGAGGATCGCGCCGATCCGCGTGCCGTCCGTGAAGGCGATGGAGGCCGGGCCGTCCCACGGCTCGAGGAAGCAGGAGTGGAACTCGTAGAACGCCTTCAGCTCGGCGCTCATCGACTCGTGCCGGCTCCACGGCTCCGGCACCATCATCATCAGCGCGTGCGGGAGCGAGCGGCCCGCGAGGACGAGCAGCTCGAGGACGTTGTCGAACATCGACGAGTCGGAGCCGTCGGTGTCGATCACCGGGAGGACCTTCTTCAGGTCGTCGCCGAAGAGCTTCGACTCGAACATCCGCTGCCGCGCCTGCATCCAGTTCACGTTCCCGCGCAGCGTGTTGATCTCGCCGTTGTGCGAGATGTAGCGGTAAGGGTGCGAGCGCGACCAGCTGGGGAACGTGTTCGTCGAGAAGCGCGAGTGGACCATCGCGAGGCACGACGTGAACGCCTCCTCGGAGAGGTCGGGGTAGAAGGCCCCGAGCTGGTCCGGCGTTCAGCATCCCCTTGTAGACGACGGTCCGCGCCGAGAGGCTCGCGAAGTAGAAGGAGTCGCGCCCCGCGAGGGCCGACCGCGAGACCGCCTTCTCCGCGAGACGGCGGATGACGAAGAGCTTCCGCTCGAAGGCGTCGCCCGCCTCCGTCTCCACGCCCCGGCCAACGAGCACCTGCCGGATGACGGGCTGGCTCGCGCGGGCCGTCGCGCCGAGCGAGGCGCTGTCGGTCGGGACGTCCCTCCAGCAGAGGACCCGCTGCCCTTCGGCCGCCACGATCTCCTCGAGCTTCCGCTGGCAGACCTGGCGGCTCGCCGCCTCCACCGGGAGAAAGAGCATCCCGAGGCCGTAGTCGCCGGGCGACGGCAGCTCGATGCCGCTCGCCTTCGCCCAGCGCGCCACGAAGGCGTGCGGGATCTGCGAGAGGAGCCCGGCGCCGTCGCCGGTGTTCTTCTCGCTTCCCGTCGCCCCGCGGTGCTCGAGGTTGCAGAGGACCTGCAGCGCCTTGCGGACGATGTCGTGGGAGGGGCGGGCCTTCACGTCGACGACGAACCCGAAGCCGCAGGCGTCGTGCTCGTTGGCCGGGTCGTAGAGGCCCCGGGGAGACGGGGGACCGAAGGCTTTCATGTCCGTCCCAGGAGACCGGTCGGCGGGGGCCCGGGGCGGCCGCACGGCTCACGCTCCGCCTCGTGACCTCCCAAGTGAGACGTATCCATCGGGAAATGTTATCAGAGGATGCCGCGACGCAGCGTGGCCTCGTGCCCGGGCGGGAGCCTGTTGCCTCCGCTGGTATCTTCCCCGCGATGTCTCCCGCACTCCTCTCCGCTCTCGAGGCCGCCGGCGTGACCATCCTCGTCGTGGCCGTCTTCCGGCTCTCGCACAGGTCGGGGCTCGTCTCCCGCATCCGCTTCGCCCTCGCCGCCCTCGGCCTCCTCGCCGCCTTCCTCCTCCTCGAGAGCCAGGCCACTCACCCGGGCCGGGAGGCGCTCTCGAAGGCCGCGCTCGCGGCGCTCGTCCTCGTCGCCGTTCACGTCGTCCTCCAGATCGCCGACCACGTCGTCTGGGAGAGGATCCTCAAGCCGAGGCACATCTCCGTGCCGCGCCTCCTCTTCGACATCGTCAACGCCCTCGTCCTCGCCGGCGTCGCCGTCACGCTCCTGAAGGTCCTCTACTCCTTCAACCTCACCGGCCTCCTCGTCACGTCGACCGTCCTCTCGGCCATCCTCGGCCTCTCGCTCCAGGACGTCCTCTCGAGCCTCATGGCGGGGATCGCGCTCCAGATGGAGAGTCCGCTCGCCCCGAGGGAGTGGGTCCGCGTGGGCGACAAGGAGGGCGAGGTCGTCCAGATGAACTGGAGGAGCCTCACGCTCCGCTCGCGTGACGGCCACCACGTCGTCCTCCCGAACTCCCGCGTCGCCCGCGAGGACATCGTCAACTTCTCGCGCCCCGGCCCGGCGGTGATGCTCCACGCCACGATCGGTGTCGCGTACGCCCACCCTCCGGGAGAAGTGAAGACCGTCCTCGAGGCGGCGGTCGCAGGGGCTCGAGGCGTCTCCGCCTCCCCGCCCGTCGAGGCCCTCGTCTCGCGCTTCGCCGACTCGGCCGTCGAGTACGACCTCCGCTTCTGGACCCGCGACCTCGCGGGCGTCGCCGCCGTCCGCGACGCGGCCCTCTCCCGCGCCTGGTACGCCCTCCGCCGCGCGGGCCTCGCGATTCCGTTCCCGCAGCGGGAGGTCGCCCTCCGCCAGGTCCCCGAGACCCGGGACGACGAGCGCCTCGAGAGGCGCCGCGTCGAGAGCTTCGACGCCCTCCGCAACGTCGAGACGTTCCGGCCGCTCACCGACGAGCAGGTCTCGGACCTCGCCCGCCACGCGCGCCTCGAGCGCTACACCGCCGGCGAAGCGCTCGTCCGCCAGGGCGACGCGGGACGCTCGCTCTTCGTCGTCCGCACCGGCGACGTCCGCGTCGAGAAGGCCGACGGTGGCGGGTCCCCCCGCGAGCTGGCGCGGCTCGGGCCCGGGAGCTTCTTCGGCGAGATGAGCCTCCTGACCGGCGAGCCCCGCTCGGCCTCCGTCGTCGCGGTCGGCGAGGTCGAGGTCGTCGTCGTCGAGAAGGACGCCTTCTCCACCCTCCTCCACGACGACGGGCACCTCGCCCGGGCCCTCTCCGAGGCGCTCGAGGAGCGTTCGCGGTCGCAGGCGCGCGTGGAAGCTCCGGCCGCGGGCGCGGCCGGGCCACAGGCGATCACCGACGGCCTGCTGGACCGGATCCAGCGGTTCTTCGGGCTGGAGGGGTGAGGGCACGGACCGCGCTTTCGCGTTTCGCGAATTCCGAATAGACTCTCGGCGTGTCGTTGAAACCGCAGGATCTCCTCGTAGCTCTCAAGCTCTGGGTCACTCAGGGCCAGCGCTGGACCTACCCCCTGCTCGCAACCTCTTTGGGAATGAGCGTCTCGGAGACTCATGGTTCCGTTAAGCGTGCGGTCGCGGCGGGCCTCCTGGCCGGTGGCGGACTCGACGCCCGGCCGAACGCGGACGCGCTGAGAGAGTTCGTCGTCCACGGAGCGAGGTACGCTTTCCCGGCGTCCCCGGGTGGGCTCACTCGAGGGATGCCGACCGCCCATGCGGCCTCTCCGCTCAAGGGCCTGATCGCGCAGTCCGACGAGCCTCCCCCGGTCTGGCCTCACCCCGAGGGTGCGGCGCGCGGTCCGCGGCTCGACCCGCTCTTCCCTTCGGTCCCGGGCGCCGCGTCGAGGGACCCGGCGCTCTATGAGCTCCTGGCCCTCCTCGATGCCCTTCGAACCGGCCGTGCGCGGGAACGCCAGCTGGCAGTCCGCCTGCTTCAGGAAAGGCTGAAATGAGACGGGACGCGAACGCCCTCATGGTCGAGCGCGTCGCGGCGGCGCTCGGTCCCCTTCGCGAGCAGATGGTCTTTCTCGGAGGATGCGCAACGGGTTTTCTCGTTACGGACGCAGCGGCGATAGCCGTACGTGCGACTCGGGACGTCGACCTGATCGTCGAAGCCACCAGCCGGACCGCCTACCATCGGCTCGAGGGGCGCCTCTCCCGGCTCGGTTTCGAACATGACGCCGGCGGGCACCCATCTGCCGTTGGACGTTCGACGACCTGGTCGTGGACGTCATGCCGACCGATTCCTCTCTGCTCGGTTTCACCAACCGCTGGTATCCGGAGGCGATCCGCTCATCATTCAAGTTCACACTCGCGACTGGGCTGGAGATCTCGCTGGTTTCGCCGCCTTGCTTCCTGGCCACCAAGCTCGAGGCGTTTCACGGACGCGGCCATGGCGACTTCGCGGCGAGCCACGACATCGAAGACCTCGTCTGCGTCGTAGATGGCCGCGTGGAAATCGTAGAGGACGTGAGAGCTTCCGACGAGGCGCTTCAGGCCTACTTCCGCGACCAGCTCGGAAAGCTGTTGGGCGACGACCGGTTCCTCTCGGCGTTGCCCGGGCACCTCCCTTCCGATACCGCGAGCCAGAACCGCCTTCCGCTCCTCCGGCGAAGACTGGCTTTCATCGCCGGAACGGAATAGACGAACGGGAGCCCGTCGCGGGCGGGAAGAGGCCTTCGTGGCCGTAGTGCACCACGTGATCGAGAAGAACGCCGACTGGTAGCAGCGCCTTGCGTCGTGCGGCATCTCACAAGCGCGGAGGTCCTGTCTCTCCATTGCATCGCGATGGCGCTGCAGCGTCACGGGGGAAGAATGCCCTCATCCTCCCCGGATGCCCCGCCTCGTCCCGACTGACTCCTCCGCACGCCTGCCCCTCCGACCTCGAGACCCGTGCGCTCGCGGCAGTGATGGGGAGAAGCCGCCTCGCGGACTTCTTCATGACCGCCCTCCGCCGCGCCAACCAGCTCTTCGGGGCCGCGCTGCTCCTCCAGGTCGCCGAGCTGCGGCGAGCGGGTGACCCGGTCGAGCGCTCCTTTGCGCGAGCGAAGGAGCTGGAGCTTCAGCTCTCCTTCGCCTGGCAGACGATCGACATCCTGCTGGAGCGCCTGGGCCGGGTCCCTCCCGCTCATCGGCCGCACTACCGGAAAGCCGACCGCGGGCGAATCCTCCAGCACAAGGACGTCTTTCACCTCTCCTGCCGCGAGGTGGCCCGCCTCTACGCCGTGACGCGTTCGACGATCCACCGCTGGGTCATCGACTCCGTCGCTCCGAAAAGGCCCGACCGCCCGCTCGTGGCTCCGGCTCCGCCCGACCGGACGTACGCCGCACTCGTCCGCCAGCAGGTGCTCAACATGGCGCTGGCCGGTTTCGGCGGCTCGCTGCGAATCGCGCAGACGCTGGCTCTTGAGGGCATCCGGCTCTCGCGGAGCACGGTGCGGCGATGGACGAAGGAGACGATGCCGGAGCCAGCGGCTCCGCCGGGCGCTTCGGGGATCCCTGCAGGAGGCATCGCTTCCGGTGAACGGGCGACCGCCACCACGGAAGCCGGCAGGGGGCCGAGCCTCGTCGAGCGCGCTGTCCGCGCCCGACGCCCCAACCACGTCCTCATGGTCGACGTGACGCTCATCAAGGCGCTGATGGGGTGCATCCACTTCCGCCTCGCCGTCGTCATCGACGTCTTCTCGAGATTCCCCCTCGCCTGGCGCCTCCTCGACAGCGAGCCTTCAGCGGAGGAGATGGCCTCCGTTCTCGACGAGGCCGTCGCTCGAGCCAGGCGGTTCCACCCCGGCCTCTCCCTCGCCCACTTCGTCACCGACAAGGGTGCCTGCTTCACGGCCGCGGAGTTCCAGGAGACGGTCGCACGACACGGAATGAAGGCGCGATTCGGAGCCGTTGGACGGCACGGCTCCATCGCCTTCATCGAACGACTCTGGCGCGGGCTGAAGGACCTTCTCAACCTCCGGTTGGATCGAAGGCTCCTGCGAGAGGACCTCGAGCCGCGGATCGGGCTCGGGCTCTTCTATTACTCC